>CP152425.1:0-1499781 GCA_038960095.1 Candidatus Symbiodolus clandestinus | reverse complement strand
AAAAACAGTAATTTTGCTGCTTTAAGGGTTGCTGTGGCGTTGTATTGGCGAGCCAATCGGCTTAAGAAATTTAAATCAGATTCTCCAACTTGATCGACCCGTGCTACCATCGTTTCAATCGGGCAGATGGCTTGCCAACCTTGGCGAGTCGCAATCTCTTGAATGATTTGTGCTAACGGTAATTGTATCCAGGCTTGGGTACGGTTATTTTTGACTGATCCTGCCATTGCTGTCGCTTTACCGCGCAGTGTTATGGTGCGCGGTGGGCCACTGAGCTCAATTTCATCAATAACATAGCTCCCCATGGTGCTTAAACCATGGTCCTCCTAACCCAAAGAAAGTGTTAATACTACGCCTTTGCGTGGAAATATAATTTTGCTATCACGATCATCAAGTTTAATTTCACAACTATCTGCTGCTAAAGCAACGCGATCAATCAATTGTAAACTGAGCATTCGATCTTGAAAAATAGAGGTCATATCCCGATTATCAGCAACGACTTGAAATAAGGCACGCATTCTCTAGTTCCAAAGATTAATCGACTCAGTGGACATTGGTTTTAAATCAGGAAATCGTATGGTGGTACCTATTGAGTAGGGTTGTTGAATAGCACTGAGCCCTGGATTTGCTTGGAGTACAGCTTCTACTGTGCCATTTAGGTGCCCGTAATGGGCATAACATAGGGTATCTAATTGATCACCGTCAGAACTTTGTATAATCATCGCCATAACGTTTAAACTCCACACTAAAAGTTTGTTTACGCGGGACACCATTAGCCAGTAATGCCTGCTGCTCTTCATCGATAGCGGTGAGATACCAGCGTCCTAATACATCTCCGTAGCCTGTAACCAGTTGAATAGGCTTCATTTGAAACCAATTTCACGCAGCTCATCTAGCTGTGAAATACCAGAAAATTGTGCAAAGACTACCCCACTCAGAATAATAGTTTCACCTCCCTGATTAATTGCTTGTAAGGCATCTGGCCTTGCTAAACGCTCCTGTGCAATCACGTTATAGCTAATTTTTCGCTGAAATTTATCGAAAGCAGCAGTAGTTAAACCAAAAAAGTAGCGCTGCCCCTGTTCAGCTATCAAGATCAATAAGTGGGAGCGAGGACCAGTTAGCGTTGGCATAGCATTAGAACTGTGTTTAATAATGTTCTGCCGCTTACCTAACTCTTGGCCACTCCCCAGCTTGCGATGCAGTGTCTGTAGACTATCGCTGGCCTGTTGTTTAGCGGTGCTGAGAGAGCGTGCTGAAGCACTCAATTGATTATTCGCATCGACGGCAGTATTAATTCCTTGGGTCACTTGCTGTAGACTACGGTCAATATCAGCTAAACCGGCTCCCATATGAGCCAGCCCCCGCGTGAGCGCATTGCGGTCGGCAGCTGTGGTACCACCGGCGGATACCAGGTTAGCTAGGGTAGCTAATTGACCTGCAGCGCCGGAAAGGGCGGCAGTGCTTTGACCAGCCACTCTAAGGGCACTCCCTTCTGTGTAGGGCTGGGTAACCAGTTGACTAAATCGATAAGATTGTCCAGCAGCACTGGCGATAGCCGTGGTGGATTGAGCGATAAGGTTAATAAAAGATGACAAATTCAGTCTCCAGAATTTAATAAAATTAGTAGTGATCTGGACTGATGGATTCAATTTTCTGCTAGGTTAATCGTCTATAATTGATAAGATCTCGTGAAATCACTGGAAACATGATAGCCTCCCAGTTCGCACCCGAAGTGTCTTTTAGAATGCTATCACGGTAAGGAATGATGGATGCCCAAAAAATCTCAGCCGCACGACCATTTTTTTAAAGCCTTTATTCAAGAAAGGTCGCTGGCAATCTCTTTTTTGAACATCCATTTGCCACCAGAACTGGTGAAATTAATAGATTTTTCCACCTTGACGTTAATTAACAGTGAACTACTGCCGTCAGCGATTAGGAAACTACAAAGCGACGCAGTTTTTCGGTGCACCATTAAGCAAGGAGAGGACTATCTGTATCTCATTATCGAGCATCAATCGACGGCTAAGCGCTTAATGCCGCTAAGAATCCATGAGTACACAACTGCTTTAATGCGCTACCATTTAAAACAGGGCCACACTAAACTGCCACTAATATGGCCTTTGGTTCTCTACCACGGTCTCGAAACTCCTTACCCCTATTCTAGGCAAATCTGGGATCTGTTTAAAAATCCAACACACGCTCAGAAAATGCTGTCACAGGGGCATCAACTGGTTGACGTTTCAGTAATGACCGACCAAGAAATTGCCTCCCATGGGGTAGTTGCTCTGCTAGAATGGCCATTGCGAGATGCTTTCAACCAAGGAGAACACTTCTTAGATAAAGCTAAAAGTCAGCTTCGACTTTTACTTGATAGTAATCAGTTAGAGCAGTGCCCTGACTTTAAGTTTGGACTTCTTAGGTATATAATTGGTACCTATAAAGGCGAAAAATCACCTGAAATGGTGATTAATGAGCTGATACAAACCGTGCCAGAGGAGAAAGAGGCCATGTTAACCGCAGGGCAACAACTAGAACAGCGTGGGATGCAACAAGGTCTGCAACAAGGTCTGCAACAAGGTCTGCAACAAGGTGAACATAAAAAATCCCTTGAGATTGCTCAACGTTTGTTAGAAAAAGGTATGTCAGCCGATGACATCATACAAATAACTGGATTAGCTAAAAAAGAGCTAAAACAGCTGCATTAATAACGGCTAAGCTGAATGGCCAGCCATGGCTACATTTTCACCAATCTATACAAATCCTGAACACCTTCAGTTGGGTAGAAATTTTACCGGAATCTTTCAAGGCTAACTTTTGCTTTGTCATTTCCTTCGATCGGCAGCCTTTTGATACCATTCCCTGGCAGGCCTATGATTTTTTGAAACGCCAAAACCAAATTTATACATGGCGCCCCATTGATTTTGAGAGTTTGCACACCCCGATTGAGCAGCTTTAAAGATGGAAATTCAAACCTGTGGAGCATCGTACCACACTGCTCGCTGCTGTTGTTGACGAAATTGTTCGAAGAGGCTGTGTAAGTGGGGCATTAATACTTCTGCCAGCTGGCGAGGCTGTTTGAGTTCACCTTGAACGTTGACTTGTACCGTAGGGGAGAATTGCAGGGTTTGGGTTAGCTCTCGATTATTAGGTTGGTTTGCTGTTGCCAGTACCGCGGGTGGCGAGCCACTGGTGGATGGCTCAGAGTTAAACAGCGACCTCCCTAGCCAGCTGCCTATTTTCCCACCACCCAAACTGCCCGCTAGACTACCGAGCACACCGCCAATGGCGACACCGATGGGACCTCCCCAGCTGCCAGCCAAGGCACCTAATTTAGCACCCGCTAAACCACCCGCTAATCCGCCGATGGCATCGCCATAACCAGCGACTTTTTCAGTGGTACTGTTGGCATTTTTGGCAGTATCATAAATTTGATAAGCAGCGCTGCCAATGGCTAAGGTGCTTCCTAAGTAACTGCTTGCTTTGCCAAGTGCTCTACCTAGCTTAGTGGGCAATAGTTTACCAGCAACATTGCCCAGGTTGGTGACATAGACCGGTTGAGCTTTTCCTCCCAATAGGCTACCTTTAGCTAAGGACCACACGCCTTAGCCAAGGTTCCAACTGGCTTGTAGCGCTTTCAAACCAATAAAGCCACCGGCTAGTGTGGTCAAGGCTGCTAGCGCTAACGGTGCTTTGGCGGCAATGGTGGACAGTCCTAAGCCAAGTTGTTTCAATACCCTGCCCACGGTATCGGTCAAAGGTCGTAGGGCATCACCCACTTGGCGAGCAGCTTCATCCCAGGCATAAGTCACTTCGGCCCATAGCTGTTTAGACATCGTGCGGCGATCACGTAAATCTTTATCCAATTTACCACTAACGCCAGAGGCTCCCTTAACCAATTGATGTAACAGCGCTTCATTTTGCATAGCAGCAGTGAGTGCCGCTTTGGTATATTGATTGGTGAACAGATCGCCGGCTTTCATCGATTCTGCAAAGGCTTTTAGCATATGCTGCTTTTTCGCTTGATTGCTCTCTTTATCGATGTCTACCAAGGTCTTAGACATCCGTGCTACTTCCTGAGGATCGGTCTTCTCGATGTAGAGTTGTGCTAGCTTAAACGAAGCTAGTAGTGGGTCCCAGCCTTTCTGAATAAATTGCTGCATCACGGCTTGGTAATCAATCCCCACCTTTTCATAACGGCTACGGGTCTCCATGGCTCCCATTTTAGACAGCCAATCTTTTAAAATAGTGGCCGCTTCATCGCTGGATCCAGAGACTTTCATCATTACTTGTAAAGCTGCTCCTGCCTTAACAATGGCCTCAACGCCGGTAATCCCCAGTTTTTTAGTTTCCGCTAAGATCTGGGGAAACCATTTGGCCATATCAGATGCTTCGAATGATCCCTCTTTACCTAAGTAGGCAATCGATTCCAATGCCTGCTGCATTTGGGAAGTCTCCACAATACCAGCATTTTGTACCATGGCGGTCATCATGCGGGCAGTATCACTGGTTTCCGATCGTTGGCTGACGGAAAACTTGGCTAAACTAGGTGCTAATTCGACCGCTTGTTGCAATTCCATGCCGGCACCTACCATCTGATTGACTGCTTCGGCTAATGCATTGCGTGCAATACCAACCTCTGAGGCCGTTTTAGCGATAAATTGACTGATAAGGGACTCCTCAGCGGTCCCAGCTTTGCCTGCTTTAATAACGATATCACGAATTAAATCTTGATAGTTGGCCGCTAGCAGGGTGGGTACGGCTACGGTAGCCGTTAATTTCAAAGCATCGCCGATAACCTGTTTTCCTTGAGAGAGCCCTTGACTAATCAATTGATGGCCACTGGCTCGTAGCTCTAATCTTTTGGCTGTGCGTCCCAATCGCTGGTAAGCCTGCTCCAAGCTATTTGCTTCAATACCCGCTTTTTTTAGGGTTAGTAGATTACTGTCTAGTTTTCGCTGGATGCCGACAGCCGCATTATCTCCGGCCAGCTGTAGCCGCTTAAAATCTCGCTGCAGTTGCCGAGTTTCACCAATGGTATGTTGCCATAGTCGCTGTTTGGCAGCCTGCTGTTTTAAATTCTCAAGCTGCGAAGTCGCTTGTTTGACAGCTTTGCCGAGCGAACCATCGACTGCACCGCCAATGACTAAACCCATTGCAATGTCGCGGGCCATCATTCACTCCTCTAACCACCATAAGGCCTCTTCTAAGGCTAATTGTTGAATCTCCGAAGGTTGAAAATGTAGTTCACGTGCCAACCGTTTCATCAGTAGATTCAGTGACTGTGGGGCCAGTCGTGCTAGGGGATACCAGGCGAAAGTAGCTCTCTTGTAACCTCCGGTAATCGGTAAAATACAATCCTTCTAGCTCTTTAGGAGATACTTCCGCCAACAATCCAAATAAAATCAGTTCACGTTCTTCCATATCTTGAGGAGCCTGTCTGGCGGCACAACGCATATCTCGTACCAAAGGTGCTCTCAAAGTTAGGCAGTCACGGAGAATGCCATCAAAAGGAGTAGGATGATCAAGCGTAACCGTTAATTGATTCATTAGAATAATTCCTTAAAAACCTAAGGCGGTTCGAATGGCTGTTAGTTGATCACGGCCATTGATAATTCGTACCGAGGCCAAAGGATCAATTTCATAAAGGATGATATTATCTAACTCAAATTTGTAATAACTGCAGGCTAATGTAAATTTGCTTTCAGTTTTTTCTGCAGGCTTCCAATCCCCCATATCTACTTCAGTTAACATGCCAAGCATCGTTAAAATACAGGACTGTACGGTGCCTTTATGATCACGCAAGGCGCCTCTAAAAACACCATTAAAAATAGTTTGATCGGCGATACCAAAAAATTGCAAAGCTTGAGGCGCTAAATGGCAGAGCGAAAAATTAGCCTCTAAGGCCTCTAAGGCCTCTAATCCTAAATCCATCTTTATTGGCGCATCCATACCGCCCCCGCGATACTCTTCAGCTTTGATTTTTAGTTTGGGTGGAGTCACCTGAGTAGCAACTCCAGCAAAGCTAGTACCATCAATAAATAGATTCATATTGTAGAGTGTTTGTGGGATCATGCAGCCACGACCTCGTTAATCCACTGATTGGTTACCTCAACGCTAAAGTTAGGATTTTCTGCCGGAGGAACATCGGTAAAGCGAATGGTCCAGTAAACTCGCCCTTGCTCCAGTTGAGTGGCACTGTTGAGGGCTTCATCAGGGTAAACTTCAAAATTAATAATGGCTCCCTGGGCACGTAGATCACGCATAAAGGCCTGTAGCCCTTCGGTAACCTCTTTGATATAGGTTTTGGTAAGTGCTCGATCAATGGCCCATTGATGACTCAATAGAATAGCGTCCATGACCATATCGACAGTGCGTACACGAGTGATAAAAGCCCATTTGGGATCGCTAGAACAGCTGCGATTGCCCCAAAGGCGATAACCGCCTTCACGAATCACCGTGGCAACATTAGCAGCGTTCAATCGATTAGCACGACAACTTTCATCACCCTGGTTAAATTCAATCGGTCGAGCAGTACCAACCACCTCTAGAAACTCTTTATTAGAAGGAGAGGCCCAAAATCCATACTGGCGATCGGTTTTAGCAAATAATCCAGCCACTGCTGGAGAGGCAGGGACCACTTGCGTGGTATTGCTATTACTGTCCCAAATTTTCAGCCAAGGATCGACGTGATAGAGCCGTTTGCTAGAAAATTCAGTAACATATTGAATAGCTGCTTCACTAGCCAAGGAGTTGCTGCATGAATCAGGTAACCATCCAAAGCAGCGGTGAAACAGAGCTACTAGTCGCCAGCGATGGCCGTTTAACGTTATCAACACCGATTCATATCAAGCGCCGCGGCTAGCATAAAGTGGTCACTATGCCAGATGGCAACGTGTTAAAAAGTAATCTGGATAAACCGACGCCACTGCAGTTAGCCTTGGCTCGTGGCCATTACTGGCTAACGTTAGTGGAATCAGGCAGGGCGGCTAACTTGGCTGAAGTAGCCAAACAGGTCGGCAAGGATAACGCCTATGTCAGCCGAATGGTTAATCTCACCACACTGGCCCCCGATATTGTGGCGGCCATCCTAGATGAAAGTTTACCGGCTACTGTCAATTTGTTCATGCTGGCTTCCAATACTCCCTTGCTTTGGGATGAGCAGCGGGCAAGGCTGAAATCAATGTAAATTGCACTATAAATCAGTAAAGTTTCGACTATTGATTAAATATTTTTAAGTGTATTATTTTATAAATATTTAATTTGTAATCTAAATTGTTTGATAATCACAAATCAAGAGAGTCTCTACCGGAAAAACTCATTACCCCATATTACCAACAACAAACGGATTTTGCTAAGGTAGCTTGATTAAAAAAATTCTCCGATAATTTCGGTATGATTCATCGATGATATTGGGTAATCTTCTTCATGGTAATACGCACATAGGGCGGGTTTGATGCGTAACCCGGACTCCGTAGGGAATTCAATTTTTACATGCTATTTACAACAGTTCCCCTTAAACCCGGTCAGTTATGGAAATCCAACCGAAAATAGCAAGATGATCAATTAACTCGGACACCTCAGATTCCATAATTTTGGAATTGGCTGCGAAAGAGCATAATTGACCATATGGTATGCTGCATACTAGCTCAAGGTGCTGGAGTATGCATAACATTGACGATCGAATTTCTAACGTTCGGCCATCTGCTTCGACAAGATAAATATCTTTTTTTTGTATTTTTCTAATAATAAAAGGAAGTAACCATTTGATTACGGCATCTGGTTTAATTGAGAGCATGTTAGATGCTGACCATGGTAGATTTATTTGACCACGTAAGCGCAATGAGGAATCACAGGATTCAAGATATTTATCTAGCGGTAATGAATTTATTGCTTTTATCATTGCATCTTTAAGATTATTTTGGTACTCTTTACGACTGAGTTCTCCTTGAAAGCGAGGAACCGCTTCTCGGAGAATTGTAAGATCTTTCGAGTTTTTGAAAATCCATGATAAATAATCATTTCCTATCCGTCGCTCAATTCCCGTTGTTAAATGAATGGTTGCCTCACCTAATGGGAATACTTCATGTTGCCATCCTCTAGGGATATATAGAGAATCTCCTTGTTCTAATATAAACTCCCATGTATCATTAGCCAATCTAGTCCCCGCAGATGTCAATCTCTCTAGTTCAGAAAATGCTTTATGATTCGGGGCAACAATATGCCATTTTTTTCGACCCATGACTTGAAATATAAGCACGTCATGCGGGTCTGTATGCATGGGAAAACCAGGAGTATCCCCCCAAGCAATATAAGCATTTATTTGTATTTCCTCGTGGAACATCTGCTCCATTTCAGATGATAAGTTTTTTATAGGATCGTACAATTCATCGATTGCATCAATAATCAGAGTTGCACCTCGGCGAAGTTGCTGAGAAACAGCAACAAGATCTAATAATCTATGCAAGCGTCCACTTCTCTCCCGCTTTATGGACGTATAGTCTTCGATTTTCACATTCTCGCCACTATAAACGAGGCGTACACGAGGTGGTACTAACCTATATTTCATTAGTATTTTATTAATGATAGGCCAAGAAATAAGTATGGTATATTGATTTCGATTTCCTTTAAAGTAATACGCCGAATTTCCTAAATGTGAACACAAGAATTCTTTTTTATCATTTTCATGGAATAATGTGTTAAGCACTAAGCTATTCATAGGAATTCCTCAGGGTTTATTTCTATTGATTTTCGAAGTAAGAATGTGATCTTTCCAAAGCCCATTTATCTTAAGATAGTCTCGGGCCTTTCCTTCAATTTCGAAACCTAGACTGGCAAGTAGTTTTCCACTACGCTGGTTTTCCGGACAATAGTTGGCCATAATGCGATGCAAATCATAAGCGCTAAAAATAAAATCTATGGCTGTGGATAAAGCTTCATGCATTAGACCTTTACCCTGTGCATTCTGCGCAATGGAGAAACCAAGATAACAGGCCTGAAATGGACCGCGAATAATATTCGTAAAATTACACTCTCCCTTTAGCACACCACTTTTTCTGCAAGCGAGTAGAAAATGAATAGAATTGCCTTCCTTCATTTGTTGTACCCTATCAAGCAGCCTTTTTTTTAATTTTGGCAATGTATAGAAATCGTCTGGATGTAGTGGTTCCCACGGCCTAAGGTGTTCTCTATTGGTATGATAATACTGAAGCAGATCAAGCGCGTGTGTTGGATCGGACGGTCGAAGTAAGAGTCGATCAGTTTTTAATTTGATAGTTGAGATGGCTATGGCTGGCATAATGAAATTTTTACTAGACATTTTATTGCTCTGATTTCGTATTTTGACATTTTCAATCATGCGAGAAAGTTGATATTCTGGCAGAAATAAGGTCAAACAGTCCAGCAAGCAGAATACCTGCCCCACTTAGGTACAGAAGCTGGATAAAAATTTGTTCTGGCTGGTCAACACCAGAGCCGTGGGTAGTAAGAAGAAAAGAGTATGTCCCATATAAAATGAGCACAATGACTTGTACTAGGCTGAACACTGATACGCGTAGATACTGTGGCACCTCCAATATAAGTTTTGACTGTAAGGTAGTATTTCCACAAGAAAACATAGCATTGAATAACAATGCAAAACCGATGACAGTTATTAATGTATAACCATGATGATAATAGAAGATAGCAACTCCGGCTAAGGCACATTGAGAGATCAAAGAAAAGTAGAGCAACTGATTCGAACTGAGATGCTTAGAGACGAATGGAACAATAATCCCTTTTGGATAGTGAGATAAATCAAAGGCTGCTAGCACCAAAAAACTCAATGCGATGGTGGGCATGTCAGCATACTGTAAATCAATCTTACGAAATTGTGACACCATCAAGTAAGTGTTTACATGAATGACCGTCAGGATGGATAAAACCATGCGCAGGACCAATAGGCTTACCTTGAATTGCCAAAAGCAATTTCGTTGGAAGAAATCAGCAGTAAATAGAGTGAATTGATACCAATATCCTTTACCAGAAGTAAGTAATGTTCTGACTGGTGGTTGAGAACCTTTATTAAAACGAAAACAGAAGAAAAATATTGATATGGCGCCATAGATGCAAAAAGAGATAAATAGTGCCCATTCGCTGCGACCGGTTAGGTATTGGCTGGCAAAGACAGCAGCTAATACTAAAGTAGGAAGCATGCCTGAGAAAAAATTTCCATAACCTTGTGACAAAGCTATGGCTTTTACTTTCATTTCTTCAGCATGTTCTCCAATTACTCCGCTTTTGGTTACTTGCTGATCAATATAATCCTGAATGAAGGTTTGTAGAGAACCCGAGATTAGTGCACCACCAATAGCGCTCATCAGGCTGCTAACAATGAGTGCCCAGGTAGAAATTGAAAGATAACTGTAGTAACAGGTAATAAATAAGCAGAAGCTAGCAAGTGCAAGGATAGCATAGCCATATGCTAAAGTATGACGGTGGCCAAAAACATCTGCTATGATTCCGGTTGGAAGTTCAAGCAGTGCGCTGAAGTAGAAGATGATGCTAACCCGAAGCGATACAGAAAAGACTGGTAATCCACTAAATACCCCCACGATTAGATGTGACATATTGTTGGAGATGGAAGCGCTACCTTTGGAAATATTGTTGAAGTAGCCCAGTTTCTTAACCCATGTCATGAAAATCTCCAATTGTCGCATAATGTTTTAAGTAGTAACTTGAAAGCATATCGCAGGCAACTAGAGCATCCCGTATTTTTGGGTTTGCCTCCGATTTACGCCATAGTGTAAAAAACCCTTTACTGATTGCGGGATTGTCGAAATGGAACTCCACCAAATTGCTTACAATGTTCGGATTCCTGTTGTACCACACAATGTTTCTCAAATCCCGTAGCAAGCGATTGCGTGAAGAGCCGCTGATAAAGTAACACAGTGCCAATTGACGGATAATGTAGTCAGCATGAACAATAGATACACTGATTTCTGTATGCTCTTCACCTTGGTAAAGTACGGCGACATCAGCATCGGAATGATAGTAGCCCATTCGATACCCCATGAAGACTTCCCCTATTCCTACCATGCCTACAGGGCTGCAGTCGGCAGCACGCAGTGCTCCCATGCTTGATGACCCTAGCAGCAACCAGCCAGCATAGATAAGATCCATGCATTCACATGGTGAGACAGCCATACTTTCACCAAAAACACCGTCTGTGATTAGAACGCAGCCTTTCTTATAAGGACTCTCTTCTAATAATTTATGCAGATCACCACGTTTGACAGGATCACGGTAATCGAAATAGCCTTGATATTTTCGACGGGCTAGATGCAATGATGGACCACCATAAACGATAGGCTTTTTACGTACTTGTAGTAACATTGTTTTTTCTCAAGGGATTGATGTGAGTATCAAACCTGCCCGGCACTATGATTTTTGCCACACATAGTGGCCATTGTGGTTGGGATAAATCGCACTGGTAAATGGAATGAATACCTGCACCATGAAGACGGGACAATAGCAATTCTAATGCTTCATTGGCACTGGCTGGAAGGTTTGCTTTAGTGGTTGGGGCACACTGTGAAGGGTTAAATTCAGCTAGTATTTTTTGTATCCGATAGAAGGGATTGTCGTTGCCGATAGACTGATTTTTGTAGGAAGCAGCATGGCGTTTCAGATCTTCTCGTGCGCCTTGAGCAGCAATTACAATGGCTTGTAAAGCTTCCAGCAATGCACCGTCCAGGGCTTCACGCTCGTCGAAATGAGTGGAAACACCAGAAACCATGAATTTTGGGCCTAAATTAGCCGTATCCAAAATAGCAACGTAGTATGTAGGCAGTATGGCATCAATGCGAAAGATAAAGCTATCATATGAATCACACTGGTTTTATCGGAGACTCTATTTTTTCCAAATGTATGAGAGAATGGAGTTATGGAAACGAAAAAAAGACCAGCAAAAAATTACTCACCTGAAGTGCGTGAACGAGCCGTTAAGATGGTATTAGAGCATGAGGCTGATTATGAGAATCGTCGAGCAGCTATCTGCTCTATCGCCGCAAAATTCGGCTGCCATCCTAAAACGTTAGCTCTGTGGTTGCAGCAGATAGAGCGAGATCAAAGGTTAAGAGCAGGAGCAACTTCAGAGGAAAAAGCACGTATTAAAGCTCTGGAGCGTGAAAATCGTGAGCTACGTCAAGCCAATGAGATCTTGCGTAAGGCCAGCGCTTATTTTGCCCAGGCGGAGCTCGACCGCCATCGCCGGTCATGACAGCCTTTATCGATAAGCATCGAGAGGTTTACGGGGTCGAGCCAATTTGTAAAGTATTACCGATTGCCCCATCCACCTACTATCTGCATGCCGCCAGAAAAAAGCAGCCGTCGCTGTTACCGGCAAGGCAGGTAAAGGATATCAAACTAAGTGAGCAGATCCGCAAAATCTGGGATGCTAATTTTAAAGTCTATGGTGCTGTTAAGATTTGGCATCAACTGAAGCGTGAAGGCATTACGGTAGCCCGTTGCACCGTGGAACGTCTGATGCGTACCATGGGATTGCAAGGGATAAGACGAGGTAAAGGGGTCAAAACCACATTTTCTAATCAATCTGCTCCCTGCCCAGATGATTTGGTTAACCGGAATTTCCAGGCTGACCGGCCTAATGCGCTGTGGGTTGCTGATTATACCTTTTGTACGACTTATCAAGGATTTGTTTATACAGCCTTTATTATTGATGTTTTTTCCCGCTATATCGTGGGATGGCGAGTCTCTAGCTCGGCCAAAACCGATTTTGTTCTAGATGCGTTAGAACAGGCCCTGTATGCTCGCCGGCCCTTCAAAGGGGAGCGCTTAATCCATCACAGTGATCGCGGCAGTCAGTATGTCTCTATCCGCTACACCGAACGGATGGTAGAAGCTGGCATTGAATGCTCTGTAGGTAGTGTTGGCGATTCTTACGATAATGCATTAGCTGAGACTATCAATGGCCTCTATAAATCCGAAGTCATTCATCGCCAATCCTGGCAAACCCGTGCTCAAGTAGAGATGGCTACCTTGAAATGGGTTGCTTGGTTTAATCAGCAGAGGTTATTGGGACCCATCGGTTACATACCCCCAGTCGAAGCAGAAATAAGGTATTATCAACAACAAATTGAGCTCGATAAAGCGGCTTGATTCTAAAAAAACAGTCTCCGACATTCCCGGGGGGGATTCAGTAATGAACTAGTTCCTTTTACTGGATGTTCAGTGTATTCTATGGCTACTGTGCTAAATAGGGAAGGGTGGACTTTTGTCCGCTAATGAATCGATATGTATCAAATTCTGCAAGCGGTTTATTTGCTGATTGCATTGAGTATCATTGTATTGGTGTTACTCCAGCAGGGGAGGGGTGCTGAGTTAGGGGCAGCCTCTAGCATGGGGGCATCCAGTACTTTGTTTG
Source organism: Candidatus Symbiodolus clandestinus (assembly GCA_038960095.1). Classification (GTDB taxonomy): domain Bacteria; phylum Pseudomonadota; class Gammaproteobacteria; order Enterobacterales; genus Symbiodolus; species Symbiodolus clandestinus. Next base: position 1,486,358 of record CP152425.1, on the reverse strand, counting down.
GATCAACGGGTAGTGACCGGTTTATGGTGCGGTTAACGGGGCTATTAATGGCACTGTTTTTTGCTCTGTGTCTATTATTAGGCAAATTAAACCGTGAATCGTTACTGTCTGTTGGACAGCAGAAATTAGCTGTTAAACAGCAAAAATCTGATATCTGACGTCTGATATCTGGCGTGCCGAGATGGTGGAACTGGTAGACACGCTATCTTGAGGGGGTAGTGCCCATGGGTGTGCGGGTTCGAGTCCCGCTCTCGGCACCAACTAAACAGCTATCGATGGGCTAACATCAGTTGGTAAAATAAAGTTAAAAAATTGCTTGTTTTAAACGTAGAAGCAGCATACAATGTCCTCAATTTGGACGCGGGGTGGAGCAGTCTGGTAGCTCGTCGGGCTCATAACCCGAAGGTCGTTGGTTCAAATCCAGCCCCCGCAACCAGTTTCAATAAAAGCCCCGAATGATGGGGTTTTTTATTAGCCACTACCGCAGTAATATCAATATCCAGGGGCTTTATAGCCCTTTTTTGTTGCACAGGAGTTTATTTGTCCAGTTTACCAAAACGCTTAATGGAACTACTTCAACAACCGATTGAAGCTTTGGGCTATGAGTATGTTGGATTACAGCTGTTGGCTAATCGACGTCCTGCGATTTTGCGGATCTATATTGATAAGCCTCAGGGTGTTTCGGTAGAAGATTGTGCCACTGTCAGCCGTCAAGTGAGTTGTTTGCTAGATATCCAGGAACCCTTAACGGGATCATATCAGCTGGAGATCTCCTCTCCTGGTTTAGAGCGCCCGTTATTTACACTAGAACACTACCAACGTTTCAAAGGATCAAAAGTCGTTATTTTGTTACAGATACCGCTTCAAGAGTGCCGACAGTTTCGAGGTGTGCTCCAAGAAGTAGACGACCAGGGCATTCTTTTGCAAGGAGAAAAGGGTAGTCAACGCATTGAGTTCAGTAACATCCGGGAAGCCCATCTTGTTCCAACGATTTGATGGTGCCTAGTAGGAAGGAAGCAGATGAATAAAGAGATCCTAGCGGTTATAGAAGCAGTATCTAATGAAAAAGCGGTATCGCGAGAAAAAATTTTTGAAGCATTAGAGATGGCATTAGTGATTGCCACCAAGAAGAAATATAATTATGAAGTTGACATCCGAGTTAATATTGATCATAAGAGTGGTGATTTTCAAACTTTTCGGCGGTGGTTAGTCGTACAAGAAGTGACTCACCCAACGGTAGAGATCACCTTAGCAGCGGCTGAGTTAGATGAACCAGGGTTAGTTGAGGGGAGTTACGTTGAGGAACTGATTGACTCGATTGCTTTTGATCGGATTGCTGCTCAAGTAGCCAAGCAAGTTATCGTACAGAAGGTTCGAGAGGCTGAACGAGCAACTATAGTGGAACAATTTTTTCAAGTCATTGGAGAAATTGTTAGTGGCGTCGTTAAACGAGTTTCTCGGGATAGCGTTATATTTGATTTAGGTAGCCAAGCAGAAGCAATTATTCATCGAGAAGAATTGTTACCGCGTGATAACTTTCGAGTTGGAGATCGAATTCGCGGAGTTCTCTATGCCATTCGTACCGAGGCAAGAGGTCCACAGCTGATGGTTTCACGGTCGTGCCCCGAGCTGTTAATTGAGCTATTTCGTATCGAAGTTCCGGAGATTGGTGAAGAGCTGATTGAAATTAAAGCCGCTGCTCGTGATCCCGGATCACGCGCTAAAATTGCTGTAAAAACCAATGATAAGCGAATTGATCCTACGGGTGCCTGTATTGGAATGCGAGGTGCTAGAGTTCAAGCGGTTTCTAGCGAATTAGGTGGAGAACGGATAGATATTGTTCTTTGGGATGATAACCCAGTACAATTTGTCAATAATGCCATGGCACCCGCAGATGTGGTTTCAATTGTCATTGATGAAGATCGCCATGCAATGGACATTGCGGTAACTGCTGAAAACTTAGCACAAGCGATCGGTCGTAACGGGCAAAATGTTCGCTTGGCTTCACAGTTGACCGGCTGGGAATTGAATGTAATGGCAATAGAGGTGCTAGAGGCTAAACGTCAGGCAGAAGATGCTGCTATCATCGCCCAATTTGTACGCCAATTAGACATTGGTGATGAATTGGCTACGCTATTAGCTACAGAGGGTTTTTCTAGCTTAGAAGAGTTAGCTTACGTTCCCGTTAAGGAGTTGTTAGCGATCGAGGGAATTACGGAACCGCAAATTACTCGCTTACGAGCGCAGGTTAAAGAAGCCTTGGCAAATAGTGCGCTATTACCCCCCAGCGAAACCGAACAGCCAACGGCAGCAGATGAATTACTCCAGCTGCCGGCTATGCAGCAAAGCTGGATGCAGCGCTTGATGGAAAAAGGGATTGTGACGCTAGAACTATTGGCCGAGCAAAGTGTTGATGATTTAAGCGATATTGAAGAGTTAAGTCAGCAGCAAGCGGGTGAATTGATCATGGCGGCTCGCAATATTTGTTGGTTTAGCGAATAAGCTTGATAAAGGTTGCAAGAAAGGAGCAACATGATAGAAGTAACCATAAAACAGCTTGCCGAGGAAAATCAAATCTCGGTGGAACGTTTGCTGCAGCAGTTAGCAGAACTTGGATTGAATAAAAATCCCTCATCCACGGTGACTAAGCAAGAGAAGCAGAAATTGCTCAATTATTGGCAGGATAATACCTCGCCAAGTCGACTTACTTTACAGCGCAAAACTCGAAGTACGCTGAACGTAGCCAGTGGTAGTGGCAAGAGTAAAGCTATTCAGGTTGAGGTTCGTAAGAAACGCACTTATATAAAGCGTACTGCTGCTGAATCAGTAGCGGCCGATGAGAACCCTATGGTAACCATCGATGACACTTCAAAAATAACGACAGAAGTAGATATTCATCAACCGCTGTCAACGAGTCCCATAACTTCAACTACTCCATTGTTAGGATCCTCTGCTAAGGTAAAAACCGTGGTAGGTTCACCCTTTTCCAGTAGAATGTTGCAGACTAAAAAACAGCAAAATTCCCCGAAAAGTAGTGCGAAAAAAACAGTTGAAGCCGATCCGCAATCATCACTACTCGCGACCGAAAGGGAAAAATTAGAAGCCCAAGCAAATGCTTTAAAACGTAAAGCGGAAGAAGAAGCACGTCGTAAGGCAGAAGTAAATGCTCGACGGTTAACGGACGAGGCTCGAAAATTAGCAGAAGAGAATGCGCAGCGCTGGGCACAAGCTGAACAGCAAGCGACGCTTCAGGAAGATTACCATATTACGACCTCCCGTTATGCTCGTGAAGCAGAGGACGAAGCAGATCGTCATGATGAGAGTGGGCGGCGTGCTCAGCTGCGGAGTGGAAAAAATAGTAAGCAAAAGAAAAGCTCCCGTCTTTCAGAAACGAAAGCGGCCCGTGAAGAGGAGCGAGCTAATAGCCGCAGTGGTAAGGGTAAACCTCAGCCAAGCAGTTTGCAACAGAGCTTTACCAAACCATTGCAACCATTGGTGCGAGAGGTTGTGTTAGGTCAAACCATTACTGTTGCTGAATTGGCAGCTAAGATGGCCTTGAAAACAGCAGAAGTTATCAAAGTTCTAATCAAATTGGGCATTATGGCAACCATCAACCAATCGATTGAACAAGAACCAGCACAACTAGTGGTTGAAGAACTTGGGCATCGCGCCATTTTACGCCAGGAGAACCAACTAGAAGCGAACATGATTAGCGAGCGCGAACGCCAAGAAAGTATACCTTTGGCTCCTCGAGCGCCGGTGGTTACTATTATGGGTCATGTTGATCATGGAAAAACCTCGCTACTAGACTCTATTCGTTCCGCCAAGGTAGCTGCCGGTGAGGCAGGTGGTATTACTCAGCATATAGGTGCTTATCATGTTGAGACTGAGAATGGCATGATTACCTTCTTAGATACCCCGGGTCATGCTGCTTTTACGGCAATGCGTGCTCGTGGTGCCAAGGTTACCGATATTGTTGTACTAGTCGTTGCGGCTGATGATGGAGTAATGCCTCAAACCATTGAAGCTATTCAGCATGCACGAGCCGCTAATGTTCCTTTAGTGGTTGCTGTTAATAAAATGGACAAACCAGGTGCTGATCCCCAGCAGGTACAGCAAGCGCTATCTCAGCATGGAGTTTTAGCTGAATCCTGGGGTGGTGACACCCAATTTATTCCGGTATCTGCCAAGACTGGAGCTGGCATTGAAGATTTACTTAATGCCATTTTGTTACAAGCAGAGATACTAGAATTAAAGTCAGTGCCAACAGGCATGGCTCAGGGGATTGTCATTGAATCTTTTCTAGACCGTGGCCGCGGGCCGGTTGCTACTATTTTAGTGCAGCAAGGAATTTTGCGAAAAGGTGACGTGATCTTATGTGGTTTTGAATATGGTCGTGTTCGCGCTATGCGTGATGAACGGGGACAAGCCATTAATATGGCTGGTCCTTCAATGCCAGTAGAAGTTCTAGGTTTATCAGGGGTCTCCACAGCGGGTGAAGCGATGGTGGTGGTTCATGATGAGAGGAAGGCACGTGAACTCGCCCTTTATCGACAAAGTAAACATCGCGAGCATAAATTAGCAGGTCAACAACGAGTTAAGTTAGAAAATCTATTTACTCAGACAGGTGATAAACCAGCTTCTGAAATTAGTATTGTCTTAAAAGCGGATGTACAAGGCTCTGTTGAAGCTATTACTGATGCCTTGCTTAGACTATCAACGGATGAAGTTAAAGTACGAATTGTTGGCTCTGGCGTTGGTGCATTAACTGAAACAGACGCTACATTAGCGGCGGCTTCTCGAGCTATTTTAATTGGTTTTAATGTGCGAGCAGACAGTTCAGCTCGACGCGTTATTGACAATGAAGGGCTTGATTTGCATTATTATTCAGTTATTTATGACCTAATTGATGAAGTCAAGCAGGCCATGAGTGGTTTGTTATCTCCTGAATATAAACAGCAGATCATTGGGCTAGCTGAAGTGCGTGATATCTTTAACTCTCCTAAATTCGGCACCATTGCCGGCTGTATGGTGGTTGAAGGTGCCGTGCGTCGACATAATTCAATTCGTGTTTTACGTGAACATGTGGTTATTTACCAAGGAGAGTTAGAATCTTTGCGTCGCTTTAAAGAAGATGTTAATGAGGTGCGCAATGGTATGGAGTGTGGGATTGGTGTTAAGAATTATACGGATGTGCGTCGCGGGGATATGATAGAAGTCTTTGAAACGATTGAAATTCAGCGCTCGATTCATTAACCGCCGCTGAGCATTGATAAATTCATTAGAAATAGTGAGGAATCTGGTATGGTTAAAGCAGTAAGCCGTACTCAGCGGATTGCACAAGCATTGGAAAAAGAGATAGCGGTTATTCTTCAGCGCGATGTTAGAAATCCGCGGGTGGGCACAGTATCTCTGACTGGTGTCGAAATTTCTCGCGATTTAGCCATTGCTAAAATTTTTGTCACTTTTTTTGAAAAACCAGGTGATAGTAATCGGATCCAGCAGGGGCTGGCTGCTTTGCAGCAAGCTTCTGGCTTTATTCGTTCTCGTTTAGGAACCACCCTACGACTGCGCCTGATACCTCAGTTGCGATTTTTGCATGATCCCTCCTTCGCACAAGGGATACACATTAGTCAACTGCTGTCTCAAGTGATACCGCCATTGGCAGCTAACGAAAAGGCGGTAGTGGATGCCTAACTGCCGTAAGATACGGCCGGTTAGTGGCCTACTATTGTTGGATAAACCGAGCGGTTTAACAGCTAATGCAGCGCTGCAGCGTGTCAAACGTCTGTTTGCTGCGAAAAAAGCTGGGCACACCGGAGCATTGGATCCACTAGCCAGTGGCATGCTACCCATCTGCTTGGGTGAGGCAACCAAATTTTCTCAATTTTTACTGGAAGCCGATAAACACTATCAAGTCACTGCGCGATTAGGTTTACGTACCGATACGGCTGACACTGAGGGTACTGTCATTCAGCAGCGGCTGGTAACAAGCACTTTCAGTGATATTCAGCAAGCACTGGCTAACTTCCAGGGGATTATTCAGCAAACTCCTTCGCGCTATTCAGCACTCAAATATCAGGGAAAGCCTCATTATTACTATGCACGCCGAGGTATTGCCGTCCCTGATAAAATTCGCCAGATTGAGATCTACCAGATTAGTTTAGATGCTTATCAAGACGCAGAGCTACAATTAACCATTCACTGCTCTAAAGGGACCTATATTCGAACGCTAATTGATGATTTAGGAGAGTTACTCGGGTGTGGTGCCCATGTAGCTGCCTTGCGTCGTTATCACGTTGCCGATTTTTCCAGCGATACCATGGTAACCCTAGAGCAATTGTCAATGATTGCTAGTAGCCGTTCATCGAATAGCGAGCCCAATTTTGATGCTTTAGATCAGCTGCTTTTACCGATTTCCAGCCTTTTGTCTCAGTTACCAAAATGGAATATAACCTCGGAAGCAGCGAGAACACTACAGCAGGGGCGGCCTTTAGCAATGCTGACTTCGTGTGATGAAAATATAGGGCAGCTAGTGCAGTTGACGGTAGGAACCGAACACTATCTATTGGGGGTTGGCGAATATCAACAGGATACAATCGTGGCTAAACGGCTACTAGCCAGTTAGCTATCCACTAAGATAGGGCTGCACCGTAGAATAGAAAGTGGTAGCATGTAACGTAGAGGGTACGTTTTAGGTATTCATATGACGGCAATTGGTATTTTCTTTGGCAGCGATACCGGCAATACGGAGCAAATCGCTAAAAGCATTGAACAACAACTAACGGAAAGAAAACTCAACTGTACGGTACAAGATATTGCCGTTAGTCACGCAGCTGATATTGAGCGCTGCTCACTACTGATTTTCGGGATCCCGACCTGGTACTACGGAGAGGCTCAATGTGATTGGGATGATTTTTTTGCTATCCTGAAAACCTTGGACTTGAATAACCGAGAAGTCGCTTTATTTGGTTATGGCGACCAAGAGGATTATGCCGACTACTTTTGCGATGCCATGGGGACCTTAGGAGCGATTGTAAAAGCTCAGGGAGCCCACCTCATCGGATATTGGCCAACGGCCGGTTATCATTTTGAAGCCTCAAAAGCATTGATTGATGAACATCATTTTATCGGCTTAGCCTTGGATGAAGATCGTCAGCCGGAGCTTACGGAACAGCGGGTAGAGACTTGGATAGCGCAAATCTGCCAGGAAAGCTCCTATCTGTCGATAAATCAGGAGACCTCAGGAAGGTAAAGGTATGACTACCAATAACCAAGCTTTAAAACAGGCGGGATTAAAGATTACCTCTCCTCGGCTTAAGATCCTCGATATTTTACGACTTCCAGAATACCACCATGTCAGTGCAGAAGATCTCTATAAAAAATTATTGAGTATGGGTGAAGAGATTGCCTTGGCAACCGTATATCGTGTGCTAAGCCAATTTGATGCTGCTGGAATTGTGACCCGCCATAACTTTGAGAATGGTAAATCAGTTTTCGAGCTGGCGCAGCAGCAACATCATGATCACTTGATTTGTTTAAGTTGTGGTAGGGTGATGGAATTTCAAGATGAGTTAATTAAGCAGCGGCAATTTGATATTGCTAAACAGCATGACATTTGCTTGACTAACCACAGTCTCTATCTCTATGGTCACTGCACCAAAGCCGATTGCCAAAACAGTGAGTCTTCACAAGCCTCTTCTAAAGTCTTTACATCCAAATTAGCCTAATAGACTTTTGCGTGGCAGGCCAGGTATTGAGTTAAAATGAGCTACCAAGTATTGGCCCGTAAGTGGCGACCTCAGTGTTATGCCGATGTGGTTGGGCAAGCCCATGCTTTAGCCGTTCTCTCATACAGCTGTACCCATAACCGTTTACATCATGCCTATCTATTTTCTGGCAGCCGTGGGGTAGGGAAAACCACCTTAGCTCGCCTACTGGCAAAAGGATTAAACTGTGCGACTGGGATCACTGCCACCCCTTGTCGGCAGTGCGGGCCTTGTCAAGAGATTGAGCAGGGTCGGTTTGTTGACCTCCTAGAGATTGATGCTGCTTCTCGGACGACGGTAGAGGATACACGGGAGCTATTGGATAATGTCCATTATGCTCCGGTAGCCGGGCGTTTTAAAATTTATCTGATTGACGAAGTGCACATGCTTTCCCGGCATAGCTTCAATGCTCTGCTTAAAACGCTTGAAGAGCCACCGCCTCACGTTAAATTTCTACTAGCCACCACTGATCCGCAAAAGTTGCCGGCCACTTTGTTATCACGCTGCTTACAGCTTCATCTCCCGCTGTTAAGTGTAGAAAAAATTGAAGAACAGCTGCAAAGGATTGCACAGGCGGAAAAAATTGAGACTGAACGCCCCGCCTTGCGGTTATTGGCAGAGGCGGCCCAGGGTAGCTTGCGGGACGCTCTAACACTGATGGATCAAGCACTGGCTCTTGGGGCTGGGCATTTATTAACAACAGCAGTTAACCAGCTGTTAGGTACCTTAGATACCCAGCAAGCATTAGTTTTGGTAGAAGCTCTGCAGCGAGCAGACTCGGCTGCCTTACTGCAGAAAGTTGAGCAATTATTGGAGCAAGGTATTGCGGCCGATCCGCTATTGGCAGCGATGGCGTCAATATTGCATCAAATAGCTTTACAGCAGTGGTTACCACGGGATACTCCCGGTGAAATCGATCACCTAGGACAGCGGATCAGAGCATTAGCGCAATTGATTGATCCCATGGATCTTCAACTCTATTATCAGACACTGCTGATAGGACGTAAAGAGCTGGCATTAGCTCCCAGCCCACGAATGGGCGTCGAGATGACGCTGCTGCGGGCGATTGCCTTCTATCCCCAAAATGGCTTGATACCATCGCATTCAGCACAAGAGCAGACCTCTCAGGTAGATGGGGGGGTTACAGATGCTGCAAAGGCTAAACCTCAGTTAACGATACCAAATGCTTCCACAGAAAAAACCACTGCGCCAAGCACTAAACCTAAAGAGGCAGCGGCTGCTCAATTGACTGAACAATCGAAGCCAGCGGGTGATCTTATTGCAGCCAAAGTGGTTGATACACCTGAGCATTCGCCATTGAATCAAACCGAGCAATTAATGGCTATCCATCAGCAGCTGCAAGTGCGGCGCCAGCAACAGCGATCTTCAAGCAAATCGTCATCCCTGAGTTCGCCGACGCGCAGCCAACCAGTTAAAGCTGAACCCGCTTCAGATTTGCCTGCTAAAGCCGCGGTTGTTAGCGCACCGAACCCAGTGACTCCCTCATCTCCGATGACTAATCAGCAATTATCATCACGCTTGGCAGTTTCCGCTGCCAAGCAGGATAGTTGGAGTGCAGAGATTGCCAGCTTACCCTTGCCCAAACGGCTAGAGCAATTAGTGCTACACTGTATCTGCGAACAGCCGACGCCTAATGAATTTCAGCTCTATTTTCAAGTTGCTCAGCGCCACCTAAACTACCCAGGTGCTGAAGAGCAGTTGGCTAAAGCACTGAGCGCTGTCAAGGGAGAAGTAGTCACCGTCACGCTACAAGCCTGTGATGAGCTGGCACAATTGACCCCTTGGGAGTGGCGACAACGGATTGCCGAGGAGAAAAAACAACAGGCTCAGCAAGCATTACAAGCCGACGAGCACCTACAGCGTTTTCAACGCGATTTTGCGGCTGAGATTGATGAGACAACGATTCAACCTACCGATGAGTAGAGAACGATTTTAACCTTCGCGATAGCAAATATCGCTTAATCCATTATTGAATAGAGAAGCAATGAGCTTAAGTCCATTATTAGAGCAGTTAATTCAAGCTTTTCGTTGCTTACCCGGTGTAGGGGCCAAATCAGCTCAGCGCATGGCTTTTCATCTATTGCAACGTGATCGGCAGGGTGGTCAGCGATTAGCACAACGATTGGTCAGTGCGATGAGTGAAATTGGCCACTGTCAGCGTTGCCGCACCTTTACTGAGCAGCCCTTGTGCCAACTCTGTCTGGATCCGTTGCGTCAACAGAGCCAGCAGTTATGTGTTGTAGAAAGTGCGGCCGATATTCAAGCCATTGAACAGACGGGCCAATATTCCGGCCGCTATTTTGTGCTGATGGGACGGTTATCACCCTTGGATGGTATCGGTCCTAAAGAGATAGGTTTAGAGCAGTTAGCGGATTGCTTACAAACGGAGCCACTGCAGGAGCTGATTTTAGCCACCAATCCCACCGTCGAGGGAGAAGCCACCGCCCATTACATTGCTGATATGGCTCGCCACTATCAAATCATCATCAGTCGCATTGCGCATGGTGTGCCAGTCGGTGGCGAATTAGAATTAGTCGATGGAATGACGCTATCCCATGCACTGATTGGGCGTCAGCATTTTTAGTCCGCTAGGGCTTGAGATACCCGCTTACTCATGGACCTCAGTTCGGAATAAGAAACTGTTTTAGAGAGGCAATCTACAAGGCTAGAAAGCATCATCGGCCTAAAAACGGCTCGCAGCTATCCGTACTACCCGTTTGATAAACTTGAAATATAGTCTGGAACAGCATAATAGTAATACCATTTGTTTAGGGGTTTTTTATTTTACATCTTAAATCAACTAGTTACATTCTGCTGGGGGCATTGTTGCTTAATTGCTTATTGTTTGATGCCAAAAAAACCAACTATAGTTATTAACCAGGGAAAAAGCAGGTTAAGATAGCTTAGTAGTAAAAGTCAGGTGACCGTTTCCGCAGTTATGAGCTTTACTAGGCCTACAGTGAAAACCGCCTAGTGAATTAATTTTATATCAACCCTTGAGTAAAGACAGCTTACTCTTATAATATCAGGAAAGGTTAAGTGATGCACTTAGTATTGACGCCAAAATTTTATAAAGAAGTAGATTCTGCTGCCAGTAAAATCGTAGAAGGCCGTACGAGCATTGAACCAGGTGAATATGAAAATATCCTCTCTCAATTCAAACAATTCATCTCTAAGCAGTCAGACGAGCAGCAGATCCCACTGAAGGAAGTTGTGGTTGCCTGGGACAGACTCTCAGACGGTTCTGGTTTCCCCTCCGCCAAAAAGCAGTTGGCGCATTTGATGCATGCATTCATTCATAATAAGTTTAGTTCTATTCAGTATCAATCTGTACTAGACCAGCTTGCTAAAAGCCTTGAGGTTTGCCCTAATGGAATTATGACAAACGTCCAAGGTTTTTTAGACCTAATTGAAATTCCTAACTTTAGTCAGGATGACTTTATCCTAAGGAAAAAAGAGTGGTGTATAGAACAATTCCTCCTAGAATTTATCCAACCAGAATTCGTACCATATGGCAACGAAACGCATTGGGTTTCTAAATTAATTAATTATCTGCAAGAAGATTTTGGATTAAGAATCCGCGACCATGAATTATCACCAGACGAAACAATTCCAGATGCCGTTTTGATTGATTTTAGAGAAGAAGCAAAAATATACTTATCCATTAAGTTGACCGCCGATTATTTTATTGATCAATTAGTTGATTTTTTTCTTGAAAATTTAGAAGAATTTTTTAAAAAAGAACTTTCCTTAGATGATTATGATATAAAAATTGGCGAGTCAATAAAAAATATCGAGAAAGCGTTCAGCGGTTCCTCTCTCGATGCTTATGATTTTATTGATAGCATAGAAACAACTGACAAATTTTGCAAATTAAAACCCAGACAGGAAATTGTTAATAAACTAAAGCCACTGGTCATAAAGAATCTGCAAGAGAGAGGCTTTCTAGCTATGGCGGATGGGGATGAAACAACAGTAACTTCTTATTTTTCAACGGACACCTATCTCTTTCTAAGGGGCGCTATTAAGGCAGGACAGTATGCATTGGTAGCATCGTGGTTACAATTGGAAACAGCAGACAATATCCAAGAAATAACACAACGAAAATCCTTGCCCTTTGGAGAAACCTTGTTAATCATGGCCGCTAAAAGAGGCCACGTTACCCTCGTAGAACTATTATTAAACTACTATGATACTAACCAGCAGGTTGGTGATCTAAAAACTGTTTTAGAACAAATAAATAATGATGGTCTTCATGCCCTTAGTGTGGCAATTAAAAATTGTCATCCTGAGGTGGTAAGTACTCTACTAAAATATGCTAAAAAAACACAAATATACAAAACAATTTTGCTAAAATCTAGCGACTATATCGATACTCCTTTAATAAATGCTGTAGACTTGGGTAAATTACAGATTGTTAAGATTTTATTAGATGACGCTGAACAACAAGGAGTGGCTAAGGAAATTTTACAGCAAGTAAATGAAAAAGGTGCTACTCCTTTATTAATAGCAGTTGACAGAGGGTATCATGAAATTGTAAAGAGCTTGTTAGCTCTTGCTCAACAACAAGGAGTTATTAATTTAGTACTACAACAGTATGGTAAAAAAAATAGGATATCAGCTTTGCATATTGTGGCTGAGAATAATAATATTGAGATAACAAATACTCTACTAAAGTATGCTGAAAAAGCACAAATAGCCAAAGAAATTTTATTAGGATCTAGAGACTGTGGCGATAGTCCTTTAATAACAGCGATACAGTTTGGCAACCAGAAAATCGTCACTATCCTGTTAGAGACTGCTGAACAACAAGGGATTATTAAGGAAGTTTTACAACAATCAAATGAAAGTGGTGTTACTCCCTTGTTGGTAGCAGCTCACGAAGGGTACGATGAAATCGTAGAAATTTTGTTGGTTTATGCTAAAAAATATGATATAACTGATGTGATATTAAAGCAATGTGCTCAGAAAAGTGTAACAGCTTTAAAATATGCGGCTGAAAGAAACCATCTTAAGGTAGTAAATACTCTGCTGGAGTATGCCGTAAAATCACAAATACTCAAAGAAATTTTACTAGGACATAGAAATAACGATAGTACTTTAATAAAGGCAGTAATCTCTGGCAACCTACAGATAGTTAATACTGTATTAAACCATGCTAAACAACAAGGAATAGCTAAAGAAATTTTACAGCAAGTAAATATAAGTGGTGTTGCTCCCTTAATGCTAGCATCTTATAATGGCTACTGTGAAATTGTAGGAATTTTATTAGACTATGCTGAACAGTATAATATTACTGATGTGGTGTTACAACAGCGAAACCATCAGGGATTTACAGCTTTAAGATTTGCAATAGAAAAGAACCACTGCGCTGTAGTAAAAACCTTATTAAATTTTGCTGAAAAAACACAAATAGCCAAAGAAATTTTATTAGGGTCCAGCGACTATGGCGATAGTCCTTTAATAACAGCGGTAGAGTTTAGCAACCAGAAAATCGTCACTATCCTGTTAGAGACTGCTGAACAGCATAATATTACTGATGTGATGTTGCAACAGCGAAATTGTCAGGGATTTACAGCTTTAAGAATCGCAGCAGAAAATAACCACTGCGCTGTAGTAAAAACCTTATTAACTTTTGCTGAAAAAACACAGATCTCCAAAGAAATGTTAATTCCTAATGATGAACCTCTGCATTTACAGCCACCTGCTACAACGGGGAACCTTGAACAGGCTTGCAATAGTTTCCCTGAGGAAATCACTGCCTTGTCTAACCAAACACCGACGGCTCCTGAGTCGTTGAATCAGCCTGAATTATCAGCTGATCCGAGGCTATAAGAATTGAGCCACTGGCTATGTAATGGTCAAGTAAAAATAGACAGGTGGTTGAGCCACCTTCCTCAACAAATATTGTTCTTGTTGTCTAGATGATCTATAGCCCAGACGACTATGCAGATGTTGGGTATTGTAGTAAGCCAGATAATCTAAAACCGCTAATCGAGCCTGCTGCCTTGATGTCAAAGCTTCATAATAGGTAGGTAGATGTAAGGTTAGGCTTAGGATTCAATGGTCAAAGCGGCAACGGGATCTAACTGGGAGGCTCGTCGGGCTGGTAAATAACCAGCGGCTAGCCCAATAGCATGGGCACCAGTGACGGCACTCACTATTACTGTGGGCGTTAAGGTAATCGGCCAAGTGGGGTTAAGCCACTGCACCAGGGTGATAATTATTAAAGAGAGTACGATGCCTCCTAAGCCCCCGAGTGCGCAAATGACGACTGCTTCGAGCAGGAATTGTTGCTGAATATCCCGTTGACGGGCGCCAATGGCCAGGCGGATCCCGATTTCTCGAACCCGCTCACTGACTGAGACTAACAGGATATTCATAATACCTAGGCCCCCGACTGCTAAGGTGACCAGTGCCACCAGTAATAAAAAGCGCTGTAATTTTTTAAATATATTTTGTTGGATTTTTAGTCGTTGATCAAAATTGGCCACCCAAAAATCTTTTTTACCATGATGTAGGGTTAACAACTCAGTAATCGCCTGTTCCACCGATAATGAATGGTAATTTTCCTGGATAAATAGAGCGATATAGCTGAAATGAGAACGATTCAATAATTTTACGGTAGCCGTGGTGTAGGGGATCCAAATCACCAAGCTTTGGCCAAAAAATGAGGGTTTTTCGGTGATACCGATGATTTGTAGCGGAATGTTCCCTACTAGTAAAATTTTTCCGAGATTGGATGATTGATCAGGAAGCTGTTTAGGGAATAGTTGCTGCTCAAGTTCACGATCGATAACAACAACAGCCGCTTGATTGGCCACCTGTTCAGGAGTTAATAAGCTCCCTTGAAGTAGATTGACATTTTCAATGGTAAAATAGCTGCTATTAACACCATAGACAGAAGCTTGTAAGGTGGTACGACCACTGCGCAAAGTAGAGTAGCCGGTTATCACTGGAGAGAGCGTTTTAATAAACGGTTGTTGCTGTAAAATCGGCAGATCACGTGGAGTTAAAGAGCGGCGATGTGTGGACGTTTGGTCACCACGCTGCTTTCCAGGGACAATATCCATTTTATTGGCGGCAAAATCACGAAAATCTTTCAACATGCTCTCTTTAAGCCCGTGGCTGACAGCAATACTAGAGACTACGGAAGCAATACCAATCACCAGACTGAGGAGCGTTAAACTGCTGCGCAACTTCTGGGTGATCAAGGTCAGCCAGGCCATCCGTAACATCTCGTAACTGTGGTTAGCCCAAGCCAGCCAGCGGGAAGCCGCCGCGGGCGGCGGCTGGATAAGAAACGTGGAGGTTTCCTGGGTATTGAGCGACCGTTCTGGGATATTGGTTTGATCAACACGTAACCGACCATCTTGCAGGGTGATCACTCGCTGGGTTTGCGCAGCAATTTTAGCATCATGAGTCACGATGATGATGGTATGACCCTGCTGGTGTAATTGATGTAGGATAGCCATAATCAGTTCGCTGGATTGACTATCTAAAGCCCCCGTCGGCTCATCGGCTAAAATAATTTGTCCCCCATTGATCAAAGCACGAGCAATGCTAACGCGTTGCTGCTGGCCGCCCGATAGCTTTGCTGGCCGGTAGTGCAATCGATCGGCTAGCCCTAACTGAGTTAACAGAGTCTGCGCTTGCGGTTGCCGAACGCTGGCAGGAACATCTGCATAGCAGGCGGCTAAAGCGACGTTCTGCCAGGCGGTAAGCTGCGGTAGCAGATGGTAGCGTTGAAAGATAAAACCAAAACGTTCGCGTCGCAAGGCGGCTAACTGTTCTGGTGAGGCTTTTGCGGTATCTTGGCCAGCTATTTGGTAACTACCTGACGTTGGCCGATCCAGACAGCCTAATAGATTCATCAGGGTGGATTTACCCGATCCAGAGGCACCCATAATCGCCAGCATTTCCCCGGCATTGACCGTAAAAGAAATTTTATCCAGTACGCTGACCGTTTGTTCACCGACAGTGAAGGATCGAGAGACTTGCTGGAGTGTTAATAGAGGTTGCTTAGTGAGCATGTTTAGGAAGTTCTCTCAGCAATAATTGATCGCCTGCAGACACCCCATCAACCACTTGTACCACAAAATTATTGCGGGCGCCTAAGGTCACTTTTCGTGCTTGTGGCTTGCCATTAACCAACGTTTGGACATAATAACTGTTGTCGTGGTCCTTATAGTCTAAAGCAGAATAAGGGATCGTCAGTACCTTATCGAGACGTTCTAAGGTGATCATCACCTGAGCTGTCATTGCGGGGCGTAATAATCCGTCGGGGTTATCAACCTCAAAGATGACTGGATAAAATATCCCTTCATTGGTCGATTCTGGCAGACATTCAATAGAAAGAATCGTTCCTGAAAAACAGCGCTGTGAATCTCCCAGTAGTGTAAATTCAGCGGCTAATCCAGGTGATAGATGGATGATATCTGCTTCAGAAACCAGTGTGCGTACCTTCATACGATGCAAATCCGCTAGTATGAGAAGGGTAGAGGCGGCTTGAGAAGAGACAACGGTCTGTCCCACTTTCACTGGGATTGATACCACCTGGCCGGCACAGGGAGCCGTCACCTGCATTTGGGTTAGTTGGTGCTGCCTTTGCTGTAACTCAAGGTGTTGCTGCTTTGTTTGGGCGGCTGCCCTACCACATTCTGCTTGTTGACGGGCTAGTTCAGCGTTAGCCTCATCAAGCTTCTGCGGTTCGGATGCTTGCCGATGTACTAACTGTTTTAGCCGTTGCTGCTTTTGTTGAGCCAGTTTTAACTGAATGGTCGCCTGCTGCTGTTCAGCAACAGCGGCTGCTAATTTAGCTCGAGAAATAGCAACCTGGTGCTTGGCATCAACAGCATCTAGCGTGGCTAACAGCTGATCTTGTTTAACATAATCCCCTAGTTTTACGGTTATCTGCTGCAATTGACCACTGACTTGAGTTCCAACTTCTACTTGATTGATCGCCTCTAGTTTTCCAGTCGCTAATAGAGTCCGTAATAAATCTTGTCGCTCAACGGTAATCGTGGGCCCAAGGACTGGAGAACTTTTACGCCAGCGTTGCCAACCAAAGCCACTGATTATCAGTAATAGGCCTACCAGGATTAACCCAGTGGTTTTATTGGATTGAGTTAATAAGTGGGTAGGGGGCATAAGATCAAGTCATTCCTAAAAACTAGTCCAGTCAGTTGATAGGGATTATAAAGCAACAAGAGATCAAAAAAATCCTCAATAACCTTTAAAGTTGTTTTAATGGCATCAATTAATAGATTTTTACGCAGATTTTAAGGAAAAAATTAGCGGAAGTTACTGGTACACTGGCCTTGAAATCGACAGAGGCAGACCTTATATGTCTAAGACACACGGCTATCAGCACTAACGCCTAGACAATTGATTATGATTTATTAAAACGAGGTATTCGCATGCAGGGGACAGAACGGGAAACCCGAGGCTTTCAGTCGGAAGTAAAGCAGCTACTACAGCTAATGATTCACTCACTCTACTCTAACAAAGAGATTTTTTTGCGTGAATTGATCTCTAATGCTTCAGACGCTGCGGATAAGCTGCGTTTTCGAGCTCTATCTGAACCACAACTTTATGAGGGTGAAGGCGATCTACGGGTTCGTTTGTGGTTTGATAAAGAACAACGTACCTTAACCATCAGCGATAATGGGGTTGGCATGAGCCGGCAAGAGGTGATTGATCATCTAGGGACAATCGCGAAATCAGGCACTAAAGAGTTTTTAGCCTCTATGGGAACCAGTGATACAGTTGATCAACAGTTAATTGGTCAATTTGGTGTCGGGTTTTACTCAGCCTTTATTGTGGCTGATAAAGTCGAGGTGAAGACGCGAGCAGCCGGATTGGATGCCGATCAAGGGGTTCACTGGGAGTCGAGCGGCGAAGGCGAATATACGCTCTCTGCTTGTACCAAAACTGATCGGGGAACAGAAATTATTTTGCATCTACGTGAAGGCGAGAATGAATTTCTCGATGAATGGCGACTACGCTCGATTATCGGTAAATATTCTGATCACATTGCTTTACCGGTAGAGTTACTGTGTAAAAAAGAGAAAGCAGTGGCTACGGATGAAACCAACGAAGACGCCGAGGATACCGTTACTGCTGAAGAAGGGGCCACTGAAACCTCTGAAACTGAGATAACTTGGGAACGCATTAATAAGGCCCAAGCCTTATGGATCCGCAATAAAAATGAGATCAGTGATGAAGAGTATACGACTTTTTATCAGCATGTTTCCCATGATTTTACCGATCCTCTATCCTGGAGTCATAATCGAGTCGAAGGCAAGCAGGAGTATACCAGCTTGCTTTATATTCCAGCTAAAGCCCCCTGGGATCTGTGGAACCGTGAGCGCAAGCATGGATTAAAGCTCTATGTTCAGCGAGTTTTTATTATGGATGATGCTGAACAATTTATGCCCACCTACTTACGGTTCGTGCGGGGAATTATTGATTCAAATGATCTGCCATTAAACGTCTCTCGTGAAATTTTACAAGATAATCGGGTTACCCAGAGTTTACGCAGTGCCTGTACCAAACGGGTGTTGCAGATGCTGGAAAAACTGGCCAGTGATGAGCAGAAAAAGTACCAGCAGTTTTGGGAGCAATTTGGAAGCGTCCTCAAAGAGGGGATTGCAGAGGATTATAGCAATCGTGAAACCATCGCGCAGCTACTGCGCTTTGCGTCGACGCATGACAGTTCGATGGAAAACAGTGAAAACCACTTTAATGTCGGGCTGACAGACTATTTAGCTCGCATGCCGTCAGAGCAGGAGAAGATCTATTATCTAACCGCTGATAGTTATGCGGCTGCTAAGAGTAGTCCTCACCTGGAATTATTCCGGAAGAAAAACTGGGAAGTGTTACTGCTGAGCGACCGTATCGATGAATGGATGATGGGGTATCTGACTGAGTTTAAAGGTAAGTCGTTCCAATTGATTACTCAGTCAGATTTAGAACTTGACAAATTGACCGAAAGTGATGACGAACAGCACAAGCAGCTAGAGAATGAGCTATCCCCTCTGGTAGAACGGATCAAAAATCTGCTAGGAGAACGGGTTAAATCCGTACGCTTAACCCAACGACTGACTGATACACCGGCAGTGGTGACCACTGAAAGTAATGGCATGTCTACCCAAATGGCCAAACTACTAGCGGCAGCGGGTCAAAAGGTTCCGGAAGTTCACTATAGCTTGGAATTGAACCCTAGCCATCCTTTAGTACGGCGTGCTTTTGAGACAGCTGATGAAGATCGATTTGCTGAATGGATTGAGCTGCTATTGGAGCAAGCGCTGCTGACTGAACAGGGTAGTTTAGAAGATCCTAACCGCTTTATTCAGCGACTCAATCGGCTACTGTTAAGCGCTTAGGAGGTTAGATGATCCGAATTAAGGAGCCCGCATGCGCATCATCTTACTAGGGGCGCCGGGTGCTGGGAAAGGGACTCAAGCACACGCCTTGAAAGAAAAGGGTTATGCGCATTTAGCCACCGGCGATCTGTTGCGTGCTGCCATCCAACAGCAGAGTCGCTTGGGGCGGCAAGTGCAGGAGGCCATGGCAGCCGGGCAGTTGGTCTCAGATGATTTAATCATTGCATTGGTAAAGGAGCAATTGCAGCAGATGGGGCAACAGCCCTGTCTATTAGATGGTTTTCCGCGAACTTTAGCGCAAGCAGAGGCATTGACCCAGGCAGGGATTGTTGTTGATTGGGTGATCCATTTATTGGTCGAGCAGGAAGAGATTATTCGGCGCCTAAGTGGTCGACGAATCCATCAGCCTTCCGGACGGGTGTACCATCTAGAATCTCATCCGCCACGGATCCCCAATCGAGATGATGTCACTGGTGAGCCATTAACCCAGCGTGATGATGACCGTGAACAGACTATTCGACAGCGTTTGCAAGTCTATCAAGCACAGACGGCTCCTCTGATCGCCTACTATCAGCAACAAGCTTTACACAGCGAATTACGCTACCATACGCTAGATGCTAGCCAACCCGCTGAAGCAGTTCGTGCTCAGATAGGGGTGCTGCTTAATGATAAGTGAAACCAAAAATGAGTCGATCATTGGAGCTGTAGGGTAAAAAAGTTTTGTGAAAACTGGCGTTTTGATGGTTAACGTAGGCACCCCAAGTGCCGCTACTGCAACGGCGGTGAGAGCTTTTCTCTCCCCCTTTTTGCGAGATCCCAGGGTTATTGATCTTCCCCGCTGGCTCTGGTATCCGCTGCTTTATGGATTCATTCTACCTCGGCGCTGTCGTACCTTAGCACAGCGCTATCAAGCAATTTGGAACGCAGAGGGTTCTCCCCTAGCAGTTTATAGTCGCCGACAGCAACAAGCTTTATCGGAACAGTTAACCTCTGGGATTGTCGTGCAGCTGGGGATGACCTATGGTCAACCCTCATTAGGATCGGCTATTCAAGCGTTACTGACGCAAGGGGTTGAGCGCGTTATTGTTCTACCGCTGTTTCCTCAGTACAGCAGCACCACCACGGCAGCGGTTTGGGATCAGCTAGCACAGGTATTAAAGCGTTATCGTCGATTGCCCCAAATTCATTTTATCCGTGATTATGCGACCCACCCTTTGTATATACAGGCTCTAAAACAGCAACTCCAAGCA
This sequence comes from Candidatus Symbiodolus clandestinus, assembly GCA_038960095.1. Lineage (GTDB taxonomy): Bacteria > Pseudomonadota > Gammaproteobacteria > Enterobacterales > Symbiodolus > Symbiodolus clandestinus. Next base: position 1,465,931 of record CP152425.1, on the reverse strand, counting down.
GCGGCAGCTCAGTATGGCAAGCCGGATAAATGGCTATTTTCCTATCATGGGATCCCCAAGCGCTATGGTCAACAGGGTGATGACTACGCACAGCGTTGCCAGGCAACAACGGCAGCCATCGTTTCTCAACTGTCGCTTAGCTCAGAACAGTGGGAAATCAGTTATCAATCTCGCTTTGGCTATGCCGCTTGGTTAACCCCCTACACGGAGCCAAAATTACGTCAGCTAGCGCGGCAAGGGGTTAAGCACCTGCAGGTGATTTGTCCTGGTTTTGCTAGTGACTGTTTAGAAACCCTAGAGGAGATCCAGCAGCAAGGACGAGCAATTTTTATAAAAGCTGGCGGCGAGCGATTCCACTACATTCCAGCGCTAAATGACTCAATAGCCCATTTTGACTTGTTATATGCTTTAGTACAGCAAGCATTGACTGAAACTTAGAGACATTGGCAATTGTTTTCTTTGACTGAATGTAAGCAAAAGACTGTTCTTGGTATATATAAGTTGTATGTACTAAAGAGGTTTATTGACCAATGGAGCAGACAACACTCTTAAGCATAATCAAAGTCAGGCAGTTCGTTTACCGAAAGTGGTAGCGTTTCCTGATAACGTCAAGCAAGTTGATATCATCGCATTAGGCTGTGTCTGGATAGTTTCCCCTGTTGGAGAAACCTGGGATAGTTGGTTTGCTAACGAAGCAGTGGATGCAGATTTTATGGTTTCGCGTGAGCAACCTAACGGCCAGCAGCGACAAGTCTTTTAATCCTCAAATATTTGTTAGATACCAATATCTGCATTTTTACTATTAAAAATCGACCGCACACCGTACGGGAACGATTTAACCACTGTTATGGGTAACTTTGCATCAGTGCCATTACGATCATTTGCGAGAATTTGAACAGCTCCCAGGGTTAAGATTTGAAGATAGGATCTCTACTAACCATTGAATCATTAGTTTTCGGCTAAAGACAGATCAACAGGAAATAGGTAACCCGTGCTTGGGAGTCGCTGCTGATCGAGCCAAGCAGATCCGTGTCGCATGACTAATCGCCCTTCGATAAACCACCGGACCGCCAGAGGATAGATAACCCACTCTTGTTGTTGGACTCGAAACCGTAGGCTGTCTAATGTCTCTTGGGGCGACACAGCGATCCGCGCTTGTAGGATTACTGGCCCAGCATCAAGTTGCTCCGTTACAAAATGCACGGTAGCCCCATGGTAAGTGTCCTGGTTGGCTAACACTTGCTGATGCGTGTTTAAGCCTGGGTACTTAGGCAGCAAAGAGGGGTGGATATTAAGGATCTGCTGAGAGAAAGCCTGCAAAAAATTTGGCCCTAAAATATGCATAAAGCCAGCTAATACCACCAAATCGGGTTGGTAAGCAGCTACTGTTTCGGCTAACAGCTGATCGTATTGGACTCGGGTTAGGCTAGGAGAGCGTCCTATAATCACGCTGGGGATTCCCGCCTGCTGAGCACGAACCAAGCCATAAGCCGCTGCTTGATCGCTGATCACCGCTTGGATTTGTGCCGGGATGCTCCCTTGCTGACAGTGATCAATCAACGCCTGTAGATTGCTACCTTGGCCTGAAATCAGTATTACCAGCTTTTTCATACAGTAGGCACCACGGTAGGACGAATGATGACCGGGGGCTCTGAAGCTTTACATTTAACCATTGAACCAATCACCCAAGCTTGTTCACCTAAGCAGTTTAGTGTGTCTAATAGACTATCAACTTGTTGAGAAGGCAAAATCAGCAGCATACCAACGCCGCAATTAAAAGTACGATACATTTCATGAAGCGCTATTGAACCTTGCTGCTGTATCCAGTGGAAAACAGCAGGCCACTGCCAGCTATTTTGATCGAGGACAGCCTGTAGCCCTGCTGGCAGGATTCGCGGTATATTTTCCCAAAACCCCCCCCCGTAATGTGTACCAGAGCATGAAAATCATACTGCTTGAACAGGTTTAATACAGTAGGAACATAAATTCGGGTGGGAGTCAGTAGATGCTCAATCAACGGACGACCGTCAAGTTGAGTTTCTTTGGGATCAATCGCAACTTGTTTCAAAATCTTGTGGATTAACGAATAGCCATTAGCATGGGGACCACTAGAGGCTAAAGCAACAATCGCATCACCCGCGTGAATTTTTGAGCCATCAATAATTTGTGAGCGCTCAACCACTCCCACACAAAAGCCTGCCAGATCATAATCATTGCATTGATACATCCCAGGCATTTCCGCCGTTTCACCCCCAACTAGGGCACAACGAGCCTGCTGGCACCCTTCGGCAATGCCGGCAATCACTGAAGTTGCTTGTTCCACTGACAGATGACTGGTTGCATAGTAGTCAAGAAAAAATAGCGGTTCAGCCCCTTGAACAATGAGATCGTTAACACACATAGCCACCAGATCGATTCCAATAGTATGGTGCTGCTCTCTCGCTATGGCAAAGCGCAGCTTGGTACCCACTCCATCAGTGGCCGAGACTAAAATGGGTTCACGGTAATGTTGGGGCAAGGCGCAAAGCGCAGCAAAACCCCCAAGACCACCAATGACTTCAGGGCGGTGAGTTGCTTTTGCCAAGGGGCGGATGCGTTGCACAAGTTCATTGCCTGCGTCAATATTGACGCCAGCTTGCTGGTAAGTTAGTGGTGTTGTGCCCACGGATTTTTCCCTTCGATTTTCTGGTGATTATAACTAAATAACCCAGGGGGAACAAACATTATTTTAAAATTAATAGAACAAGGGTTTTGACTTATTTACATTTAAAAATATTATTTCAAATAAATTTTAAAGTAGACTTTTTAAAAATTATATACAATATAGATAATAAGTAATCAAAGCCATTAAGTTATCACTGATGTTATTAAATTTTACCAACAGAGGGGAAAGATTATGCTATGGCATGAGAGATTTTTTAAAAATACCTTATATAAGAAGAAGCAAATTTTTTAAGAAATGATATAATGATTAGTAATTCAGTTATTATGCCTATTGTAGGTGGAATGGTAATTTCGATTATTTCTCCTATTTTGCTAAAAATAACAGAAACTTTTGCAAGTAAAAAAACTTGATGCAATCAAGCATCTCATTATTCATGGTGGCCTTAGGCTTTGTCCCTAAACCCTCTATGTTAAGCTGAAAGGAAGGCCTGGAAAAGACAATCGCCGATTTTTAGAAGCAGTCTATTGGATCGTAAGGACTGATGTACCTTGGCGTGACTGACCTCAACGGTTGCAAAGCAACAAAGATGACCGGAGATACTGATGGCAGAATTGGCTATTTTACTGTTTTTTCTGTACAATGCTATCGCAATATTTTACCGACTGTTAACTGCTTAGGATATTGCCATGAGCCGTATCAAACCCACTGCTTTAACCTTTGATGATGTACTGTTATTACCGGCACACTCAACCGTTTTGCCCACCGATGCCGATCTGTGCACTTGCTTAACCCCCGCTATTGCACTCAATATCCCTTTAGTCTCAGCAGCCATGGATACGGTCACTGAATCAGCATTGGCCATCGCTTTAGCACAAGAGGGGGGCATCGGTTTCATTCATAAAAATATGAGTATCGAGCAGCAAGTTCGTGAAGTGCGTCGAGTTAAAAAGCATGAGAGTGGCATCGTCTCTGATCCGGTAACGATTCAACCAGAAACCACCATTCAGCAACTTCTGATTTTGACACAAAAAAATGGCTTTGCCGGTTATCCAGTGGTCACCGCACAACAGGAATTAGTAGGGATTATTACCAGTCGGGATGTCCGCTTTGTTTCCGATCAAGGGCAACCCGTTAGCCGGCTAATGACACCTAAAGCTCGATTAGTGACCACGCCGGTGGGGACACCTCGTGAAATGGTGTTGCAATTAATGCATCAGCATCGCATTGAGAAGGTTCTGGTGGTTGACGCCAACGGTCAATTAAAGGGCATGATCACCAGTCAAGATTATCAAAAAGCAGAACAAAAACCTAATGCCTGTAAAGATCAGTGGGGACAGTTACGTGTCGGCGCAGCCGTTGGCGCTGGGGCCGGACATGATCAACGCATTGAAGCTTTAGTGGCGGCTGGAATGGATATATTGCTGATCGACTCCTCGCATGGGCATTCCGAAGGGGTATTACAACGTATCCGAGCCACTCGAGCCGCTTATCCTGAACTGCCAATCATTGGCGGCAATGTAGCAACGGCAGCCGGGGCATTGGCTTTAGCCGAAGCGGGTGTTAGTGCTGTTAAGGTAGGCATTGGTCCCGGATCTATCTGCACCACTCGGATTGTCACCGGCGTGGGCGTTCCCCAAATTACTGCCATTATGGAAGCTGTAGAGGCGCTCACCAAAGCCAACTGGAAGATTCCGGTGATTGCTGATGGCGGTATCCGTTTTTCTGGAGATATTGCTAAAGCGATTGCAGCAGGGGCCTCTTGTGTGATGGTGGGCAGCTTACTGGCCGGCACTGAAGAAGCACCAGGTAAGGTGGAATTTGCCAAGGGACGTGCTTATAAAAGCTACCGTGGAATGGGATCATTAGGTGCGATGTCTCAAGGATCCTCTGATCGTTATTTCCAAAGTGATAATGCGGCTGACAAATTGGTACCTGAAGGGGTTGAAGGACATATTCCTTATAAAGGGAGAGTGGCCGAGGTGGTGCATCAGCAGATGGGCGGCTTACGTGCTTGTATGGGACTGACTGGTTGTAAAACTCTAGAGGTTTTACGAACCCAGGCGCAATTTGTACAGCTAACGGGCGCTGGCATGACCGAAAGCCATGTTCATGATGTGGTGATCACCAAAGAGGCTCCCAACTATCGCATAGGGTAATCCCTTGATTAATTTGCTAAATAACCTCTAATTTGATTGCTATTAACACCACTAAGGTAACCTGAACTGATGCCAACGATTGCCGCGCTGGGGCGCATTTTAATTTTAGATTTTGGATCGCAATATAGCCAATTAATTGCTCGCCGCATCCGTGAATGCGGGGTCTATTGCGAGTTATCGGATGGGTCGGTCAGCATTGAAGCGATCCAGGCTTTTGGTCCACAAGGGATTATTTTATCGGGAGGGCCTGATAGCGTTTTGCAAGCACAGAGTCCTCGAGTCGACGCAGGTATTTACCGATTGGGAATCCCACTGCTTGGGATCTGCTATGGGATGCAGATGATGGCTTGTCAGCTGGGAGGCGCAGTGGTCGCTGCAGCTGCCCGCGAGTTTGGTTATGCTGAAGTGATTGTCCAGCAACCCTGCCGACTGCTAGACAATATTGAAGATCGGTTAACGCCAGAGGGTGAACCCTTATTAAAAGTCTGGATGAGCCATGGGGATCAAGTTCACCAGCTACCACCTGGTTTTATCACGGTTGCTGGTACCGAGAGCTGTCCCTTAGCGGCAATGGCCAATGAGGCACAACAGTGGTATGGTTTACAATTTCACCCGGAAGTTACGCACACCCCGCAAGGGTTAAAGATCCTAAAACACTTTGTCCAGAAGATTTGTGACTGTCAACCTAATTGGACACCGCAACGAATTATCGAAGATCGGTTGCAGCAGATCCGCCAACAGGTGGCGACTGATGAGCGAGTGATCCTCGGGTTGTCGGGTGGGGTTGACTCAGCGGTGACTGCCATGCTGCTGCATCGTGCGATTGGCGATCGTCTCCAATGTATTTTTATTGATAATGGGCTGCTGCGTCATCAAGAGGCAGCACAGGTGCAGAAAACTTTTGGTGACTATTTTGGCCTACCGCTTATTTGTGTAGATGCTGCCTCCCGTTTCTTTAGTGCGCTTCAGGGTATTACTGATCCGGAAGCCAAACGCAAAACCATCGGCCATCTATTTATTGAGTTATTTGATGAGCAGGCTCGCCAATGTTCAGGCATTGCCTGGTTAGCGCAAGGAACGATTTACCCGGATGTGATTGAATCGGCAGCCGCTGCCGCTAGCAAAGCGCAAGTGATAAAATCCCACCATAATGTGGGCGGACTGCCTGAAACTATGCCTTTTAAGCTACTAGAGCCCTTACAAAAACTGTTTAAAGATGAAGTGCGTGCGATCGGCTTAGAACTTGGCTTACCCCATGAGCTACTGTATCGCCATCCCTTTCCCGGGCCTGGTTTAGGGGTGCGCGTGTTGGGAGAGGTGCGTGCGGATTATTGCGATCTATTGCGTCAAGTTGATGCGGTATTTATTGAAGCCTTGCAACAGGCTGATCTCTATTATCAGGTTAACCAAGCTTTTAGCGTTTTTCTAGGAGTGCGCTCTGTTGGCGTTATTGGAGATGGACGGCAGTATGCTTGGGTGGTTGCACTACGGGCCGTAGAGACAGTGGACTTTATGACCGCCCGCTGGGCGCGGTTACCGGCTGACTTTTTGGAGGCAGTGGCTAACCGTATCATCAATGAGATCCCAGGTATTGCAAGGGTAGTCTATGACATCTCTGGCAAGCCACCGGCAACCATTGAGTGGGAATAGAGAACAGCTTTCTGGCTAACCAGCAGGCTGGCAGCGAATCTATCAATGCCTATTAGTTTTATTGCTGCTTTGCTCTTCTGTCTGGTCAATTTTTTTCTGTAATAGAATAACATCTTGTGTCTTTAAAAAGAGAAGTTCCGAGTTATTTTTGATAGGTACTTTCAAGACGTATTGATCCCCTATGCTCCATAATACGGTGATATTTTGCAGACTACAGTTTTTTGTAATATTAAGTAGCCGAATGCTCTGAAGTCGCTGACAAGACTCTTGCGTGAGATAAACCTGTTCTGCTTGATAATTCCCGACCTGTAGGTTTTTCATTAACCTTCCTGAAAGGATAGGATATTTATTGGTTATAGATAACAAAAACAAACTAAAAATAGTGGTGATGGCAATGGAAATGGGGATTTTTGAGAATTGTGTAACCATTGAAATTAAAGAAATTACCATTACTGTTACAAGAGCTGTTAAGCCAAGCCAGTGATTTTCAATATTAATATTCTCTTCTATTAACTTTAGAATAAATAAAAAATTCATATGCAAAAAAAATAATGAATAAAATAGACAAGATAATTTTTTAAAAAAATAGAAAATATTTACTGACAGCTTAAGTTTATAAAAAAGGATTATGGTAGTAAAAATAGCTGTGATGGTAGGATTGGCAATCGCTATAAAATTATTATTTTCGTATTTTATTAATATAAGAAAAGTATTGATGAGCTCCAAAATAAAAAACGGATAAATAAGATAGTTAATCATAATTCTTTGATAGTAATTTTCATTATCTAGAACTTCTTGATCATAAATAAAAAATTTTCTTTTTATTTCGGAATTATTGGCGATAGATGTTTTCCACCAGGCTCCAGGAAAAGTCCAAAAAACAGTTAATGCTATTAAAGAAAGTAGTGATAAAATAAAAGAAAATGAGAGTAATGAAATCCAATTAAATAATTCAATATTAGGGAAAAAACCATTAGTGTAAAAATATACAAAAAAAGGAACACTACCCAGTAATAAGGCAGCTGGAGCTAGTTGAGGCAATAACTTTATAAAATATTCAATGAAATGAAGAATTTTAGATGAAAGACTTTTTTTAGGCATAAGTAGTGATCCTTTATATTCTTCAAAAAAACATGGTCGGTTATAAGCATCTAGCTAATCCTACTAACCGTAGGATAGGAGATTTGCTTTTTATGAAGGCTGATTAATGATTTTTTCAGCTTCTTTGGGAAAATTAAGAACATCCTGTTTTTTATCCAGAACTAAGTATTCTGGGCGGCCGCGCATCACTAGTTTAAGAAAGTATTGACCTCCAAAATTCCACAACACGTGAACATTTTGTAAGCTGCAATATGAAGTGATTGCTACTGCTTGTGTGCTTTGAATCCTTTGGCAGCCTGTTGAGGTTAAATAAATTTCTTCCGCTTGGTAATTACCAAGATGCATATTTTTAATAATATTATCCGCTATGGTAGGAAATCTATTTGTTAAAATTAAGAGAGTTGTCATTAATAAAATACAACGTAATGTAGCACTGATAATATTATATTTTTGAAATAAAAAAACCGGTACTACCGTTATTACTAAAGATAAAATAAAGATAATAAAAGAATTAAGAAAATTAAATTTTTGTATTTTTTGATTTAACATAAGTGCTATTATTGAAAAAAGAAGGCTTGAGGTTAATAATACAACAAATAGTTGAAACACAATGTTGTAAAAGTCCATAGATTTTTTAGAAAAACCAAGTTTACAACTCAAATTAAATCCCCAAATGCCAGAAACAATTAAAAAAATAGCGCTTAAAAATTTTTCAGTGATTTCACTATTAAATTTATTACGAAATAAAATAATAAGAAAAATAGAACTTATCTGTATAACAAAAGGTATGACAAAATAATAGATAATAAACTTTACCTGATGGTTATGCTGTCCACCAACAATCTGCCTAAAAAACATTCCAGGTATATAAAAAATAAAATATATTAAATTTAAAATTAATAAAGTTATAGTAAAAGAGTATAAAAAAAGCAGTGTATGATTGGCTAATTCTATACTAGGAAAAAAATGATGACAATGGAAGTATATTAACAGAGGTATAGGCCCTATTAGTGCAGATAAAATTGAAAGTGCAGAAATAATTTCTTTAAATTGCTTTATTTTATAAAAAACATCCTTAACTGCTATTTTTTCAGATATCATACTGTTTCCTTAACATTATTATTACTTTATATAACTTTTAGCTCATCAACAGCCATAGCTTAAGTGAATTATTCCGTCAATACAGCATAATCAGTATAAGATAAAGAAAAATGATTGACTATAAAAATCGGAAGCTTATCCAACTGTTTGAATAAGAATAATAAGTCTTTGAATTGGCTAAAAAATTGAGAGGGAGCAAGAAACTCTAAAGTTTTTATGAGGAACGACGAGTAGCTAGTACCAATAAAACGATACTGCCAGTAAATAGCTTCAGATCGGAGGGAGGTAAGCCTAACGAGAGCACGATTCCCTGAATTTGTTGATAGATTAAGGCACCGACTAATGGTGCTAAGCACTGCCTTTGTAGCGTTTGTTGTCCAACGATAGCTTCACCTACCATAAGAGCAGCCAGCGCATGGATCACAATGCCAACCCCCATGCCAATATCCATATAGCGCTGTAGATCAACCATTAAAACGCCGGCTAGGCCACTGAAAGCGCCGGCTAATCCTAGACCAAATAGAATATAGCGGTCAACGGCTAGTGCTTGGCGCAATGCAAAAGCACGACTCAACCCAACCGCTCGAAAACGCAGGCCCCACTCGGTTTGTAAAAACCAATAGAAGGGCAGGATGCCAGCCAATACCACCAGTAATAGCGTTACACATTGATAACCAGTGGCTGCACTTAACAGGGCAGGTTGGTCGAATAGGGCGATATTAGGCCGTTGCATTAGCCGTAGGTTAACACTGTAGATCATGGTACTGAGTAAAATCCCGGCTAATAAACTATTTAACTGTAATCTTTGATGTAGCCATCCGGTTATCAGGCCCAATAAAGCCGCCCCCAAAATCCCTAACAGCAGTGATGCCAGCGGCGGTAACCCCAGTAGTAGTGCGCAAGCATACAGAGTGCCGCCGAAGGGATAAGCTCCTTCAGCCGTTAAATCAGGCAGGTCCAGCAGACGAAAAGGGATCATTAATGCGTAAGCCAAGCAAGCTAAAACGCAGCCTTGCAATAAACCTGTTAGCACTAAATCAAGCGTCATAAGGTGTGCTCGATGTATTGGCCATGGCATTAACAAACAGCAATAGCAGCTGTTGGCGGGTTAATGCCGCTTTAGCAGCACCAGCAATCTCTTGAACAATTTGTCCCTGATGCAGCAGCAATAATCGGTTCCCATAATAAATCGCATCTTCCAGCTGATGGGTGACCATAAGGGTAGTGATTTGCGCACTGGCAACCTGCTTGGCAGTATGAGCCATCACCTGCTGGGCACTGCGCGGATCAAGAGCAGCGGTATGTTCATCCAGCAGTAGCAATCGCGGGTTGGCATTTAATGCCATCAGTAAGGCTGCTCGTTGCCGCTGGCCTCCAGAAAGCATCACTAACGGAAGTTGCAGATAATCAGTCAATTTAGGATCAATGGCAGCTACCTGCTGACGAATTCTCGGCTCTAACCGTTGATAACCGTATAAACCAGGTTTACACCCCTTTTGTTGGCTCAAAACCAGGTTTTCTAGTAGCGTGAGCGCTGGCAATGTGGCTTGATCGACACTCTGTAGCATATGAGAAACCACGGCACGCCGCTGCTTAGCAGTAGTCAACTGGCCCCCCATGCTGATTTGACCATGACTCGGCTCTAGCATACCCGAAAGGATCTGTAATAAAGTGGATTTTCCTGAACCATTGGCGCCCATCATCACACAGAAGTCACCAGGTGCTAACTGCAACGAAATATTATTCAGCGTAGGAGCGCTATGGCCGACAAAGGTATGACTGATTTGCTGTAACTGTAGCATTGATTTACTCTACCACCATTAATTGTGGCTGAGTGGCTGGGAGTGGAATATGAAAGGCCATTGCCTGACGTCGACTGAGCACAGCTTGATGATCTTCAGCCGTCGGATAACAGGGCGGCAATTGGTTGGGCAACGCTCCTCGCAAGATGGCGGTGATTAGCTCGCCAGTTTTGCGACCAATTTTTTGATAATCAACCCCAAAACTGGCTAAAACCTCTCCCTGTCGTACAGCGCTGGCATCCACATTAAACACCGGGATCCCCATTTTTTTGGCTTCACGGGCAATAGTGGGCAAGCTAGGTTGTATCGGGCCGCTGCTGCCGACATAGATAAAATCAACCTTCCCTTGAAATTGTGTCAGTTGCAATGGCACTTCACGAGCTTGGTTGATCGGTAACGCCAGTAGCGATAATCCCTGTTGTTCGGCGGCTTTTCGTAACATTTGTCGTAGGGCTTGATCATTACTTTCAGCGGTTGCATAGAGTAAACCCAGCCGTTTGGCGTGCGGTAATAACTGTTGAGCAAAAGTCAACAAACGCTGTAAATCTTGCCGTTCAGAGCAGCCGGTTAGATTAGCAGTCGGTTGATCAGCGTGAGTGAGTAGCCCAGCAGCCACTGGATCGGTAATTGCGCTATATACCAAAGGGATTTGCCGAATCGCTCCTTTAGCGAACTGGGCAACCGGGGTGGTTAATAGCACCATAACAGTCGGTTTCAACTGCTGTAACTGCTTAACCATTTGCGGGATCAAAGCGGCATCAAAACCCACATCACTAATGGCATAACGAACAGTTTGTTGTTCAATGAATCCCTGTTTGGCAAGCTGTTGTTGGATGCCTTCAATGGTCGCATTGAGCGAAGCATGCGGACCATAATTGGCAATGGCTACCAGAGGTAGGTTGGAATTAGCCGATTGCTGACGGATTTTTAGCCCAACGACTAAGCACAGTGCCAACAGACTTGTGTACAATAACACCCTATATTTCATGACTACCCTACTCCAGTAAAAATAACAACAAATTGTTTTTGATCCAACTCTGTTGAGGGCACGATCAAAGCAGTTCAGAAGAGGAAGATAACAATTGGCCCTAAGGCCACAGGTAAAAGCTGGATAGTTTTAGGGCAAATAAATCGCTAAGAAATTGCAGTAAAGCAGAAAACAGAATGGATTCTTGGCTAGGTGGCACGAATATCGTCCTGATGGTAGCAGGGGTTATGGATAAAAAACAAGTAGTGATCGTCTCACGAAATTATCACTATTTTGCTGAAACTGCCCTTTACTATAATCAGCCACCTTAAGCCTTGTCAAGCAGCAGAGGATTAGGTTCGTACCAAAAGCGCAGGAACGTTAACAAGCGCTCCCGGTGCTCTGTTGAGAACACCAGCAGAGATTATTGATATTGTTAAAAAAATCGTTTTAAGTTATTTAGTAAAATGGTTATCGAGTCTGGCCACTGGGTCTCCATCAGCCGCGGTGCAACCGGGGAACGATTAGATGTATTACGTTGGGTGTTTTTTAAAGTCAGGTAATCGAATGCCAGGGCTTCGGTAGCCAAGTATCCCGATTTCTTATAATTTTCTCTGACCATTTGTTGTCTTTGCTGTTCACTGGCTTTCCAGGTTTTTCTAATCCGACATCTGTTTTTTGAATTTATTTTATAAAAAAAATTCTCTTGGTTATTTTTATTGCAATAAGGTTCAATCTCTTTAAATTCCACTGTGTCAGCAAAATGAACAGTTTTATTTTTTATTGTTGGTTGATGACTCTTTTTTAGCGCAGAGGGGAATTGTTGAAAATTTTTGCTGGGTTGCAGATCCTTTAACTTGAAAACATTATTATGGTTATTAAAAAATGAGGTTCTCAAGGTGTGTTCGGGTGACAAAGAGTAAGTCTGTCGTGCCCAAGCCGGCAGCTGTAATTGGTGAATATTCTCATGAATAATTTTCATATCTCTACAATTGGCTGAGTAAAGATAAGCAGTATTTTTTCCCCAGGTAGGGATCATAAATTTAGTAAAACTTACAGGTACCACAGTTTCTCTGTACATAATAATCTCTTTACTAGAACTGATGAGTAATCAGTATTAATGCTAAATAATAACGATTGTAATAACCGAAGAGGACATTGACCATTCGGCAGAAAACCTGGGGTTTTATTAGGCATTGCTTGAAGGCTATCCGAACGAGATATCTACTAAATCCGATGGTTAACCGATTGGCTAGTCTTGAGGCCAGGCTATGGCTAAGAGAAAAGCAATAGTCGATGACAGCTTATTTTTATTTGTGATAAATAGCCAAGTTGGTGGGGATATTGTAACGTTGTATGACAAGAGGTAGCGGTGCAGCAGTTTAATCACTATACTAAAATTTATCTGAAGTGTAATGGAAGATGAGGTAGGGTGAAAGGGATGTCCAAACAAACTCTTTTTTCTACCGTGCGATCACCAAGTTGGCGAGCACGTAGGAAACAGCAGCGACTTAGACCTTATCCCAGTGTTTGGTTAGAGTGGTTACGCAGCTATCTAAAGAAGCTCAAGCGACACCGCACTCAAACCCTTAATCAACCCATATTTCAACGAACCATTCTAATCAACACCACTGCCCGCTCCACGACAACTCAGTCCAAGCGCTCTCCCACTCAAAAAATCAACTCCCGGCAGCAGCTATGGACCCGCCTGCGACAGCAGCCGTTGCTGGACGACGGCGGGTTACGCTTTGCGGGAGGAACGCAGTTTATGAGTCAACAGGGGGTTACCCAGCTGGCTTCTACGCAATGGATAGCGCGGCCGCTGATGCCGGTCGAGCCTGCAAAAAATAGCAGCCTTCTCGGGCACTACTCACTCCGGCTATCACTGATGCTACCGATAGTTACCCATGGATTGGTCAGTCGGCGGTGGCGCTTACCGTCTATCCGTCCATTAGGGAGTTCATCGTCAGTCAAGCTGACTGCCATTGACTGGGCAGTACCGATGTGGCAGTCGCTTAAGTCAGGCAGAAAGAGCGGGATGAGGGGGTGGTTTAGTTGTGAAACGGCGAACCTACCGGTTAGGCCAATGGCTGGGACTGAGATAGTGCCGCTACCGCCGGTGGTTTCTCATCAGACGGTATCTCCGCCCCCCTCATCTGAGAAAACTAACTTATCATCCAGTAAAACGCCTCCGACTTCGCAGTTTCCTTGCAGAATGTTTCATCGTGCAGGCATAGATTCTGCCTATCCCTCAAGCAATTTCAGTAATCATCGTCAGTTATCGAGCGGACCTCCGATTAAACGTCGTAAATTAGGGAGAGCTCCAGGTGCTTTTGCTGAGGTAATCCGTGAACCCACATTATTTTCACAGGTAATTGATTCGGTAACAATGGCTCAAACGCTATTTTTATCGCCATCGCCGGCGAAGTTTCAACCATTAGGCAGTGTCGACAGGCTTGCTGGTGCTAAATATATCCATAATGATATAAATCCTAGTTTTACTTTGTCCTATCAGTCAAAAAAACCCGATTACACCAGGCAGCTATTAAATAAGTTTGTCGATACGACTAATGATATTTCTGAGATTTCTGCACAAAAGCGTTTATTGGAACCGCACCCTGGATGGATTCGTCTGAAGAGGACCGTCAGTTCAACAAAGAATTCTAACAATAATCAAACATCCCCAGCAACTGCTGAGAGTTTTTTAGCGACCGATGGCACAGATATTCTGCCAATGAATCATCAAACAGTATCTCCACCATCCTCATCTGAGAAAGCTAACCCATCATCCAGTAAAATACCTCTAACTTCGCAACTTATTTACAAAAATTGGTTTCATGTATACATAGATTTTGTCTATTCCTCTAGCAATTTCAGTAACCATCATCAGTTATCACGCGAACGACCCATAGCAACTTCTGAGAGTATTGAAGCGGCGAGCGGCACGGATATTCTGCCAACGAGTCAGAATGAGTTTCTATTTTGGAAGCAATACTATAAACCATTGATATTAAATTTGGCAGGAGATCCAGAATATATGGAGTTTTTACAGAGTACGGATTCTACGGCTGATATTAACCAATTATTGCAACGGGTGACTGCTTTTGCTGAAGTGTACCATGAGCATAGGGCAAAGCAAGCCCAAGTAACTCAGTCATTAGGCGGAACTCAGCCAGCAATCACCCAACGAATGGCCATTTTATGTTTAAAGGAGGATAGTGTTTTAAATGAACGTTGAGTGTAATATTTATTCTGAGAGTGCTGATACTTACTCAGGGCAAAATTTGTCTTCCCAATCGCCAATCAATAAATCATCAAATGATTTATCGTCATTTGTCAAACAAGAGTTCCTTGACAGCCTTGATAAGTCAACATTGGCCATTAGGGATGCACAAGGTAATTTTCAGCTGGCTTGGGTTCGAGAATTAATAATTAGTAGTCATTATTTAGATAATTTACAAGCACTAGAGAAATTACTTCTCTTGATACAAACGGGAGGATTAGAAGGTGTTAAAAAAGCTTTACAGGTAGGGATTTCTCGGAAATTGCGTTTTCTAGAAGGGGACACTTTATTACATCTAGCAGTTCGCTATCAGCAGCTTGATATAGTTAACTTTTTATTACAAGATATCCCTCTAGTAGAGATCAAAGAATTATTGCAGCAAACCAACATTCAGAGAAAAACTCCTATAGAATTAGGCCGTAGTCATGCAGAAATTTATTCAATATTAAGTCATTTCCAACAAATAGTTGAGAAAGAAAATTGTTCATCACCTACAACACCTCTTTCCATCAGCGAGAATGATGGATTAGCATTGACTTGGAATAGCATCGTTGATCTTGAAAAACAGCTGACTCTATTGACCGATGAAAGTCAGTTTGAATCCTTTACGCCTTACTTAGTTCCATTGTGTCAGTTAGCGGCTCTAATTTGCCAGCAAGCTATTAAAACTTTGGAAGTCAATAAAAAAATAGAAGAACTAAGCGAAGAATTATTATTTCCTTTATTTGGAGGTAAGTTTGATATACTAGATAGGTGTAAATTACATAAAAATATTTTTAAAGTATATGACTTTTATCAAAGTATTATTCAAAAAAATATAATTAATGATAAAATAAAATTATCAGTGAGCTATCTTAAACTAGGTACAACTACGTATGAAGGAATTATTTATCTTAATCCACTAGAATCATGTAATAAAGTAACAGAATTTATTATTACGATGTTGCATGAAGCCTCTCATCTAGTTAATTTAAGCGAGGATATTAAGTATGCTAAACTATTCATTGATGTTTGGGCTATTGAATTTCAGCCCTGTACTCAATTAACGACAGAAGACGGTTTAGTCATACCGGCAGAGCGTTTGCAACTGCTAGCCCTGGAATGTTTGCTAGAAAATAAGTCAAATTTAGCTAATCATCTGGCGCATGGCAATGCTGATACTTTTGCAGTAGCCACTTTAGCATTAGCAGCCTCTTACGGTCACTGTGCTACTATTTCGGATGCGATATTGTTAATTAAAGCTCCTCAGTTTTTAAAAAATCTGTCATCTTTTTCAGAATTATCCCCGGTTAAGCGCCAACCTATATTAAAAGTACAGAGAGTTTTACTGCAAATACAGGAAAAGGAATTTTTATCGGCTGATAACTGTAACCAAGAGAAGGGGGAGGATGGTCATTATAGTGATGCTTCTACGGCAGCTAGCTCTAATGTGCTGCCAGTAGAATCAACTTCTAGCAAGGGTTTACCCAATTTATCCAATCATTCCAGGCAATCACCAGCGCTTTCCGCCTTG
This sequence comes from Candidatus Symbiodolus clandestinus, assembly GCA_038960095.1. Taxonomy (GTDB): domain Bacteria; phylum Pseudomonadota; class Gammaproteobacteria; order Enterobacterales; genus Symbiodolus; species Symbiodolus clandestinus. Next base: position 1,449,693 of record CP152425.1, on the reverse strand, counting down.
TCACAGACCGTGGCGGCTATCTCAATGAATAATGGCAGTCCGCAGCCCACGGGGCAATGGGTACCAACTCGTGCAATTAGCAAGCATCCATTATTTAGCTTGCTGAGCATGGGAAAGGCAGCAATTGAGAGCCATCAGGCTAATCTCTCCTCAGCCCTCGTTACTCACCCTGATACTCAGCGTCATCTAACCTAGCCTTATGGTTTCAAATATGCTTAAACTCTTGTTCATAAGCCAGATATTCTGTCTCACTTCAGTAGTATTGATTTAACGCTTGGTAGGCTTTTTCTAAGTCAGGATGATCAACTAGCTTTTTGAGCCCATCAGTGGTTGCTATTTGTGGTGCCTACTTAAAAAAGCAGTACCAGCGTTCCAGCAGGTTATTGAGCAGATCTTCAGGTCTTTGGGTAAAATAATGATGATAGCTATCACCGCTATTGGCTGGTTTGCCATAGGCTTTGGCGGCATAGTACTAAGTACGCTGTTCAAAGCCTCGGGTTTTAGCCACTTGCCTCTCAATGTTGTATTGGACACCTTGAGCATCTTTGCAAAGTGCATCAACGATACTCTGCTTTTTAAGCGCAATATCGGGATCCCAAACGGTTTTTAAGCATTCGACCTGTTCAATTTTTTGATGGCTTATCAATGCTAAGATATCATTGATAAAATGGATTAACACTGTTTTATGCTGCTCGCTACCGAAGTTTTTCAGGAAAGGCAACACCATTTTTAGGATCTAACAGTTTGGTAAACATAGTGCGTTTTTCACTGGTATCTTTACAATTATTGTACCCTAGCAGCGATTGGCGGCAACGCGTAGGTTTAGTGCTGGGAAGCCGATCTCAACCGATTGATTCCCAAAAGTGGTTGGCAACCGGGAGTGGAGAGCAAATGGTGCGAATTTTCAATCGAGATTTGTGGCAGTGAATCGAACGCTAATAACACTACTTAGCGGTCGTTATCTGTACTGCCGCACAGCCGATGGTGCAGGCCAACGAGTTGCCGGATTAGCTGCCCTAGGAATTCTGGTAGGGATGGCGGCATTGGTGGTGGTGCTTTCGGTAATGAATGGCTTTCAGCAGCAACTGCGCCGCTGCATCTTACAACATGTTCCCCAAATTATTATTGCCCCGGTTCAAGGATCGCTTAATCCTCAACAATATCCAAAAACTGCTCTGAAGCCGCTGCCAGGGCAGCAGGCGGTCGTTTCGTTAACCACTGCTGAGGTGGTGCTGCAAAGTGATCGCGGTATCAGTAGTGCAAAGCTATTAGGCATTGATCCCCAAGCACCAGAACCATTGGCTGAACAGCTGCTGCAGGGTCGCCTACAGGTGCTACAGCCACAGCATTGGCGGGTTATTTTAGGGGTGCAACTGGCACGCCAATTGGGGGTACAGCTGGGAGATTCGGTTCGGTTGATTGCTACGCAAACGCGGCAGTTTACGCCGCTGGGTCCTTGGCCTAGCCAGCGGCTGTTTACGGTAGCAGGATTATTCATGGTCGGCAGCTCGGTGGATAGTGATTACCTATTAGTTCATCAGCAGGATGCAGCCCGTTTGCTGCGCTACCCTAATGGCCATATTAGTGGTTGGCGCTTGCTACTCAAAGATCCGTTGCAATTGCCTAATCAACCACCTAACCTGCCTAGTGGCCTGGTTTGGCGTGATTGGCGGCAGAATTATGGCATGCTATTCCAAGCGGTTAACATCGAGAAGCGAATGATGACACTGCTACTCTCTCTGATTATCGCTATCGGTTGCTTTAACATCTTGACTGCTCTCAGCATGCAAGTGTTGGCACGTACCCGGGAGATCGCTATTCTACAGACACTGGGAGTTACGCGCTGGACGCTTGTCTGGGTATTTATGATTCAAGGGGCAACTCGTGCTTTATTGGGCAGTTTTTTGGGTCTGGGTTTGGGCATCGGATTAGCCAGCTATTTGAACCCTATCAGCGAGCGATTGCAGCTGCCACTGGCTGCTTTACCAGTGGAAATCCAATTACGCCAACTGGTGTTTCTGCTATTAGCCACTTTTGTCGTGACCCTACTGGCCACGTTTTATCCCGCCTGGCAGGCCGCTGGCCTAGAACCGATAGAAGGACTACAACATGCAGAGTAAGCCGCTATTAAGTTGCCATCAACTGTCTCACTGCTATCAGCAAGGCGATCAGAGTGTCTCTGTATTGCAAGCGATCAATCTTGAGCTAAAGGCCAGTGAGCAGGTAGCTTTGCTGGGCAGTTCTGGTTCGGGAAAGAGTACGTTGTTGCAGCTGCTAGGCGGTTTACAGCGGCCGAGCGCCGGCAAAATTTTTTTTCAGCAGCAACCGCTGCATCAGTTATCCATGACGGCAAAAGCGCAGCTGCGCAACCGTTCATTAGGTTTTATCTATCAATTTCATCATCTTTTGCCTGATTTTAATGCTTGGGAAAACGTTGCCATGCCACTGTTGATTGCGGGTGTAAAACGTTCCGTTGCTCGGGAACAGGCCTACGGTTTGCTCGAACAGATAGGATTACTTGACCGTTTGCATCATCGCCCATCAGCTTTATCTGGCGGTGAGCGGCAACGGGTGGCTGTGGCTCGAGCTCTGATTAATCGACCGGCGCTGGTATTAGCGGACGAGCCAACCGGTGCCTTAGATCGCCAAAATGCCCAGTGCTTAATTGAATTAATGCAGCGATTTAATCGGCAATTAGGCACCGCTTTTTTGGTGGCCACCCATGATAGCGTGTTAGCAGCGCAGTTGCAGCGACAGTGGCAATTGGTCGACGGCCGCTTGCAATTAACTGAGCAGTGATGATTGGTTTGGCTAACTCATTTAGGCGCTTTGCGACGCTGTTGGCGATTGCCTGGCGCTATCGTTGCACGGTACATCAAGGGCTCTATGGATTAATCAATCGGGTTGCGACTTTAGGATTGGCTCTTGGGGTTGCTGCTTTAATCATCGGTTTAAGCGCGATGAATGGCTTTGAGTTAGCGCTGCAGCAGCGCATCCTTGCCCTAGTACCCCATGGCGAAGTGCTTTCACGGCAACGGAATCATTTTAAGGTTTGGCAACCGTTAGCGCAGCAGCTGCAAGCTTTGCCTGAGATCCGTGCAGTGACACCCATTTTGCAGTCGGTGGGGCTCCTAGAAAAAGGAAGGCGCTTTAAAGCTTTACTGTTGCGGGGCGTTGATGCTGACGCGGAGGCGCAAGCCGTACCCTGGCCACAGCATGTCCGACCTGAAATCGCTTGGCAGCAGTTTAGCTTAGGAGGGGCTCGACTCCTATTGGGAAAATCACTGGCAGAGGATTTGGGGCTGCAAGTAGGCGAATGGGTTCAGCTTAGTTTACCCCGTGAAGCTTCGTTCCAGGGATGGCGGCATGCCAGAAAGTTACCGGTGCAGTTGGTAGGGTTGCTCCAAGTAGGTAGTCAACTGGATCACTGTATGGCGTTGCTTCCCTTAAATTTTTTACAACAGCAGCTGAGAGTAAAGCAGACAATTAGCCATTTAGCGCTCTATTTTTATTCTATCTGGCAAGCTGAAGCGATAGTGCAACAGCAGGTGATTCCCAACTTGCCGACGACGCTAACGGCTCAAAGTTGGTTAGATCAATATGGCCATCTTCATCGAGATATTCAGATGGTTCGGAGTATGATTGATCTGGCATTGATATTGGTCATTAGTATTGCTTGTTTAAATATCACGACCAGTTTATTGTTAACGCTTAAACGCAAACAGCGTGATCTAGCCATTCTAAGCACTTTAGGAGCGACGCCCAGGCAATTAAGCCAAATTTTACTGAATTACGGGCTGCTGAACGGTTTAATCGGAGGTGGTTGTGGAATGCTATTAGGGGTTTGTCTTGCTCAGCAGTTAACTTCTTTGGTACGTGGGTTGGAGCGATTGCTAAACTGTCCGCTATTGGCTAGCCAGCTCTATTTTATCGACTTTTTACCTACCCAAGTGCGTTGGTCACAGTGTTTGCAGGTGTTTGGGTATGCGTTGTTATTAAGTCTACTAGCCAGCGGTTATCCTGCCTATCGAGCCAGAAAGAATGACCCTGTAACTGTTTTGCAAGCAGAGGATTAAAAATTGCTCGAGCACAGCGTAAAAACTGGTTTTTCAGCCTGTCAATATTAGGAACTCTTATAGCGACTGATGGCCAGTTGTGCAAAATGGGCGGATGGGTTAGATGGATGGGTTTTCTCTGAAGTGATGATTAAAAGCCATATCGAGTTATTAAAAAATAGATAAATTGAACAAAGGGAAACAGTAGCTTTAGGTGAATCACTGTTAGTTGACTAAGTTACCCGTAACTTGGGTACCTCAGTGTGAAGAGATTCCCAAGTTGCGTGCAGGATACTGCAATTTAATAGCACTGGACTAATAGCCATTACCACGCTGGAAATATTAGTTAGCACTGGGTGGCAATCGATACTGCCAAGCAATCCGTTATTTTGCATTTTATAAAAATAGCTTTAAAAAACTTGTAGCGATGATGCTATAGCGGTATTCTGCGCTCTTCGTGAAGATTTATGCTGGTGGGTAGACGGCTAAGTTACCGTCTCTTGGTTCGGGCAGTAGATCAGTAGGTAAAATGCGGGTTGCACTAGGGGTTGAGTATGACGGCAGCCATTATCGCGGCTGGCAGCAGCAAGCGGGTTGTGCCACAGTACAAGCTGATTTAGAGGCTGCGTTAGCACAGGTAGCGGCTGTGCCGGTCATGTTGGTGTGCGCAGGACGTACTGATGCTGGCGTACATGCCACCGGGCAAGTGGTTCATTTTGATACCCGGGCACAGCGTCCGTTAGTAGCTTGGAGAGAGGGCGGTAATCGTTATCTGCCGCCAACCATTCGATTGCGCTGGGCTCGGCAGGTTCCCGAGGATTTCCATGCCCGATTTAGTGCGTTGTCGCGCTGTTATCGCTATATTATCGATAATCATTCCTGGCGCCCAGCGCTTTGGCATTCAGGCATAAGCTGGATCAGGCAGCCCTTGGATGCCAAATTAATGCATCAGGCAGGGCAGGCATTGATTGGGGAACACGATTTTAGTGCTTTTCGTGCCAGTCAATGTCAATCAAATTCCCCCTGGCGGCGAATCACTCAGTTGTCTGTGAGTCGACGAGGAAACTACCTGGTGCTGCAAGTGACTGCCAATGCTTTCGTACATCACATGGTGCGCAACATAGTGGGCTCTCTACTGTTGGTGGGCAGCGGGCAGCGGCCAACTTCCTGGATTGCTGAGCTGTTAGCGGGTAGAGATCGTCGCCGATCAGCGGCTACGGCAAAGGCGCAAGGGCTTTATTTAGTTCGTGTCACTTACCCAGAGGGCTTTCAACTACCGATCACTCCCTTGGGACCCCTATGGTTCTCTGATGATCAATGCTAAGCCTTTTATCTGGTCTTTAAATATCTTCATCTTAATTCAGTGAATCGCAGCTAGGGAGCAAGCTAATTGAATGAGCAATACTATTGATATTATGAGCTGGTTTGGAGTATTAATTGATTTAGTGCGACAGTGTGATCAGGTGTTATTCACGCTGACTAGTCAGCACCCGCAATGGATTTTTGGTGTAGTGTTTTTAATTATTTTTTGTGAGACCGGTCTAATTATTGCACCATTTTTACCGGGTGATTCGCTACTGTTTGTCGTGGGTGCTTTAGCGGCTCAGGGCCATTTTAATGGATGGCTGATGGGGGGAGCATGCTGTTTAGCTGCCATTTTAGGAGGGGCTATGAATTACCAAGTCGGCTACTGGAGTGGTGCTAAATTGCTACGCACGCCTTGGCTATCACGTTGGATTAGCCCAGCACTGCAAGCCGCACAGCATTTTTATGTCCAGTATGGCGGAAAATCCCTGGTATTGGCTCGCTTTGCGCCGATTTTACGAACTTTTGCCCCTTTTATAGCCGGTTTAAGCCAGATGCCTTATGGACAATTTAGTTGTTACAATCTGGTAGGTGCTTTGTTATGGGTTTGCAGCTTTACCGCTGCTGGCTATTTTTTCGGTAATTTGCCAATAGTAAAAAATAATTTACACTATCTACTAATGTTGCTTGTTGGCATTTCGCTAATAATGCTAATCATTCAGTGGTGGCGCCAAAGACGTACCAAGGGTTTATAGGTTAACTATCATGAGTTGGATTGAACGGATCCTAAGTAAAAAACCGATATTGGCATCGCATCGTGCCAATATCCCTGAGGGGGTATGGACTAAATGTAGCTTTTGTGAAGCAGTATTATATCGAGAAGAGCTTGCTCGATGCTTAGAGATCTGTCCGCGGTGTGATCATCACATGCAGTGGAGAGCTCGCAGCCGTTTGCGGGATTTTTTAGATAAAGGTGAACTCCAGGAGTTAGCCAGTGATCAATTGGCAGTCGATCGCTTAAAATTTCGGGATAACAAAAAGTACAAAGATCGGCTACAAATGGCACAAAAGCAAACTGGTGAGCAGGAGGCGCTCATTGTGATGCAAGGAACCTTGCATGGGCTGCCAGTCATCGCTGCAGCGTTTGAATTCTCCTTTATTGGAGGTTCTATGTCGGCTGCAGTGGGTAACCGATTTGTTTGTGGGGTTGAGCGGGCATTACAGCTGGGTTGCCCATTGATTTGCTTCTCAGCCAGCGGGGGGGCCCGCATGCAGGAGGCTCTCTTCTCGCTGCTACAGATGGCCAAAACCAGCGCAGCCTTAGCAAAGCTAAAAGCCCAACACCTCCCTTATATTTCAGTATTAACTAATCCCACCATGGGCGGTGTCTCAGCCAGTTTAGCCCTGTTAGGCGATATTAACATCGCTGAACCGAAAGCCTTGATTGGTTTTGCCGGCCCACGGGTAATTCAACAAACCGTTCGAGAGATTTTGCCACCTGGGTTTCAGCGCAGTGAATTTCTACTGGAAAAAGGAGTGATCGATATGATCGTACACCGTACTCAATTACGCTCCCAGGTTTCCAGGTTGTTGGCTAAGTTGATGCATCAACCTCCAGTAGGGGATTGCGACGGTAGCCTTTGAGCCATTGATGAATCTAGGTATTCCAACAGCCACTGCGTCCTTAACCACCTGGTTGGACTACCTGCGGCAGCGCTATCACCAGCGCATTGATTTAGGATTAAAGCGGATAGCTCGGGTGGCACAGGCTCTGGATTTAGATCAGCCGCTGGCGTTGCAGGTTGTCACCGTGGCGGGTACCAATGGGAAGGGAACGACCTGTTGCACTTTAGAAAAAATCTGGTTGGCTGCCGGCTATCGAGTTGGTGTTTATAGTTCTCCTCATTTATTGCGCTACACTGAGCGGGTGCGTATTCAGGGGCATGAACCGGCCGATAGTGCTTATACGGCCGCCTTTTGGCGGGTCGAACAAGCAAGGTTAGACCAAGGAGTTACCTTAACTTTTTTCGAATATACCACCTTGGTGAGTTTTCATCTATTTCGGCAAGCAGCGCTGGATGTTGTCATTTTAGAAGTTGGGCTGGGAGGCCGTTTAGATGCCGTTAATCTGATTGATCCTGATATTGCCGTGATTACCACCATTGCACTCGACCATACCCAATGGCTGGGGAGCACTCGAGAGGCAATCGGTTATGAAAAAGCGGGGATATTGCGCTCTCAAAAGCCAGCAATTATTGGTGAATTAGCGATGCCAAACTCGATTGCTGAGTACGCCAAGCAGCAATCGATCCCACTGTTTCGTCGTGAGATCGATTGGTTTTTTGAACAGCAGTCAAAGGCGTGGAGCTGGTATGATCGGCAAACCTGCTTAACCAACCTGCCATTGCCACAGGTACCGTTGGCAAATGCTGCTACAGCACTAGCGGTGTTGCCTCATTCTCCATTAATCGTATCGCACCGAGCCATCTGCCAAGGCTTACAGCAGGCACTACTGCCTGGGCGATTCCAGACCTTACAACGCTATCCGCAGCGGTTAATTGTTGATGTTGCCCATAATCCACATGCCGCTGCTTACCTGGTAGAACAGCTGAGAATCCTGCGGCAACAGCAGCCGCAACTTAAACAGTTGCATGCCGTCGTCGGTATGCTAGCGGACAAAGATATTCCTGGAACCTTAGAGCAACTCCTTTCAGAAGTAGATTACTGGTACTGTGGCGCCCTCGAAGGCGAAGGGGTTCGCTGTGGCCCAGTCGATCGACTGCTAGCACAGTTACCAACGGCAACCACTCAAGCTTTTATCAATCCGGTTCAAGCTTGGCGACAAGCGATGCTAAATGCTCAGGCAGAGGATATTGTGCTGGTATTCGGTTCATTTCACACTGTCGGCGATGTTATTGCAGCCTTTTCGCCACACGCAGCGATTGCTTAACAGCAGAGGATAATATGTTGTGGATTGACTATCTATTTTTAACGATATTAGTGATTTCTGCACTTTTTGGGTTAACCCGAGGATTATTACGTGAGTTACTGGCTTTGACTATCTGGGTCGTAGCCTTTGGCGTCTCCGCTTATGGCTACTTAGCATTGTCAGATCATTTAACCTTTTTTGCTGAACCCACAGTACGTTATGTCGCTGCCCGCTTACTATTAATAGTGGCTACTTTGCTTGTAGGCGCGATTATCAATGCATTACTCTCACGATTATTGGAGACCCTAGGGTTATCGTTAGCAGATAGATTATTGGGGTTAGGATTTGGTCTATTACGAGGAGCCATTATACTGGGAGCAGTACTATTTTTTTGGGAGCACTACTTTAATGGTACCAAACACCCTCTATGGTATCAATCACCGTTGATCCCAGAAGCTTACCGGTACCTTCAAATGATATTGAAAATGGTTAATGGGACTGTCAAGCTGTTTTAATCTACTCTGGCATTATGCCTATTGTGTATTCTGGTTAACCGATTAAGGATTAATAACGATGTGTGGTATTGTCGGTATCTCAGGAAATCAACCTGTTAACCAACAGCTTTACGATGCTTTACTGATGTTGCAACATCGAGGACAAGATGCCGCTGGCATTGCTACCCTTGATGCTGAACAAATTTTTCATCTGCACAAAGGGAATGGTCTGGTTGCCGAAGTGTTTCACCAAGCACCGATGGCTGAACTTCAAGGAAGCATCGGCATTGGTCACGTACGTTATCCTACGGCAGGTAGTCACTCTGCTGCTGAAGCTCAACCGCTGTATGTTAACGCTCCTTATGGCATGGTATTAGCCCATAATGGTAACTTAACCAATACCCAGATGTTAGCAAACCAACTGCTGCGTGCTCACCGCCACCTCAATAGCAGCTCCGACTCTGAAATCCTCCTGAACAACCTGGCAGAAGCGCTTTACCAACAGCGCGAAAACTCTTCAAAAGTTGAAGCTGTTTTCTCAGCGGTGACGCAAGTGCAACGAGAGTTACGGGGCGCTTATGCTTGTGTAGCCGTGGTGCTTGGATATGGATTGATTGCTTTTCGTGATCCTCATGGTATCCGACCCTTAGCCCTTGGCCAACGTCAACAACTGAATGGGCAGGTTGATTATATGGTTGCCTCAGAAAGTGCAGCCTTCAGTGCGGTTGGTTTTCAATTTATCCGTGATGTAGCGCCCGGAGAAGCTATTGTGGTGACTCCTGCAGGTGAGTTATTTAGCCGTCATTGCGCTGAGTCGGTTCAGCACACCCCTTGTTTATTTGAATTGGTCTACTTTGCTCGACCTGACTCAATCCTCGATGGGATTTCAGTCTATCAAGCCCGAATCAATATGGGGCATTACTTAGGTGCTAAAATTGCACGAAGCTGGGATCCACTGCCGATTGATGTCGTGATGCCAATTCCCGACACCGCTTGTGATGCTGCGCTGTCTATTGCGACTCGACTGAATCTGCCTTATTGCCAAGGATTTGTCAAAAATCGCTACGTTGGACGTACTTTTATTATGGCGGATCAACCTAGACGCCAGCAGTCAGTTCGGCGTAAATTAAATGCCATTCCAGTGCTGTTTCAAGATCGTTCCGTACTATTAATCGATGACTCGATTGTTCGTGGCACGACCTCCCAGCAGATTGTAGCAATGGCACGTGAAGCGGGCGCTAAGCAAGTCTATTTAGCTTCACTGGCCCCGCAAGTACGTTTTCCTAATGTTTATGGCATCGATATCCCGGGGAGAGATGCCTTGATAGCGCATGGCCGAAATATGGAAGCGATCAAACAGCAACTTGGCGTAGATGGCTTGATTTTTCAAGATTTGAATGATCTGCTGGCAGCCGTACGTCAAGAGAACAGCAGTATTACCCAATTCGAAGCCTCGCTATTTACTGGCGAGTATATTACTGGGGATATTGATAGCCACTATTTAGCGCAGCTTTCTCAGCAGAGAGTCGTTTGAATGAATTTTAGTATTGTTCAGCCGTGATCAACAGGAGTAATGGCGCATAAGATGGGTAGCTTTTATAATACCTAATCCCGCTTGGGATCACTGAAGGGAGCGTGCTACCATGTTATATGCGATGCTGCTGGCACTATTTTTACCGCTGGGGTTGTTATTTAACCATTTTGACCAGCAGCAACGAAATTTTGAAGAAGGAGAACGGCAAAGTTCGCTGTTTTACGCCGATCAGTTGAGGCAATTATTACCCCGCTGCCGGAAAGAAGGCGATGATAAGCTGCGTGAAGTAAAGTGGAAAGAGCTATCACCACTACTTTCCTCTGGGTTTGAACTGAAAGAGCGAAAAGATATCAAGCAGTATGTGGATGGCCAGGGTTTTTATCTAGTCTGGAAAAAACCTAAACCCGGGTTGGCGAATAGTTTGGTTAAACACTATAGTCGCTCGGGCGGGCAAGGAGTGCATCTGATCTTTTATCATATTGGCTTTGCCGAAAAGCGGGGCAGTGACATTTGCTTGCAGCCTAGCAGGCACTACCAATACCCAGATTTAAGCAAAGTCACCTGTGCCTGGCCGCTGCCAACCGTGATCTCAGAAGGCGCCTTAATATTGACTGATAGGGAACCGAAAACTTAATTCGATCCCTTTTTTATAACTTTTCTGTTAACACTTCAGCACCTTCTTAGGGTATACCGTACAGCCACCATCTCTTCGTTTCAGGTCGTAGCAGAATTGATGTGCTGAACCGTTAAGTGGAAACGATAGATTAATGGCGGTGCTTGCGACATATTGATTAGGGTTTGTGAAACCAGTTGCCATGACCAGAGATCGGCGGGCAGAGAGGGCGCTAAACTAGATAAGCCAGCAAATACCAGCAATTGGAGGCTAATCATTGGCCAGTAACCCGCAACCAATAGAGGCCAGCAGCGTGCGGTATAGCGCCAGCTAGTGGCCAGGCTCTTATAGATGGATTGTCGTTCTTGTACCAGGCTTATTGAAGCCAATGACCAGCGAACAGCAATAATTAATCCAGGTACAATCGCCAATAATAGGCCAGAAAACAAAGCCAAATTAAATAGAAGATCCAGTAATGATAGGGGTAAATAGAGCACCAGCCCCTGCTTAAAGGCGGTCATTGCATTAATCGGTTGCCGGCACAGATCTCGTTGTAACAAGCAGAGCAAAGCTGCTTTCAATCCGGGGGCAATGGCCGCTTGAGCTAATAAGGCGCCTAGGCGGATTTTAGGCAATTCGAATTTTTGGGCGGCAACCAGATCAATCTGCGGCAATAGACCGTACAAAACTTTACCTAAGATTAAACTAAGTAGTGCTGCACCAAAAACCAAGTAAAAAAGCTCGCGGCCCTGTGTACGAATAGAAAGGAGGCAAGCACGCCATAACGATTGTAGCGTTATCATCAAAGCAATCACTCATTAGTCATTTAAGGTTAGCATTAAGATCAGGGAAGAGAACTGTAGCTGGATAGCTGGCAGTGATCAATAGCAATCTCGCTCTTGTTAATCAACAGTAACTAGATTGATGGTATCCATAGATAAAGCAAGTATTACAGATTTGATTTTATTTGTTACAAATAGAATTGGTATTGCTAATTATTAGCAGTGACCTAACTCAATTAAGTAAAATTTAGCGCATTATCCAGTAAATAATAGGTTTAAAATGATGCTATATGAAGAAAAATATCCAAATTTCCTTGAAAAGTTTGAATAGCCTAACTAGTATAAAAGGATGAAATAACGGCATCTTCTAGTGGTTTCTCAAAGCAGAACATGCATGAGTGGTATAAATGGGTAAGGCATGAGAAACATAACATTGCACCGTGCGTGTGATCGCGATTATGATGAGCGAATGACATATTATCGTCAATTAGAGGTACAGGGTAAAAAAAGAAGTCAAAATCTCGTCAAAAAAAGGGGTTTTGGCAGCGAGCATTTAATGGTAGCTTAGGTGCCGTCAGCCCTAAGGTATTCCAGCGGATGATGAAGATGATTACAGTAACAGGCTTGCTGTCAAAACAGAAATTGATCGAGGTCATTCGCAAGCTTGAAAACTTGAACAGCACGCTAGCTCAACGAGTTAATCCACAGTTATTACTGAGAAGCCAGCCGTCAAAAGAACGCCAAATCGTTGAAAGTTACGGGCTGACTGGAGCACGACTTTTCAAGAGAAGTATTATACAATTTATGGTTGGTTGCGAAAAAAATTCAGCCAAGGGGTCGGTTTTATCTTCGGGCTTTTCCAAAGGGAAAAAAGTTTATCCATCTTATTCTAAAATAGTAAAATCATCTTACCAGGGTAAAAAGGCTAAGGATATTCATATTATTTCGCAGGCAGACACTTGTTTATACGACGGCGATAGTTTCGATCAAACTCAGGAAGATAGGGTTAGACAAACAGAGCTTGTATTAATACCGAACGCGACTGTTGTAGATCTTTTCATAAAAAAACCGCCACTGATTGAAGCGTATCATCGTTATATGAATGCTCAAGGTGCTGATCGCCAGCAAGCTTATAGTTGTTTTGAGAAACTGTTACGAAATAGCAAAGATAATATTAACGATCGTGACTCTGATGGAAAGACGCTGTTGCACTATGCGGCCGCTAATAATGATTTAAAAACTGCGACTGAAGCAGTTAACTGTTTTAAGGCTGACCTGAATATCCAAGATAATAACGGAGATACACCACTGCATTTGGCTGCTAAGCATGGTGTTGGTAATGGTGCGGTAATTTTCTTATTAAAAAATCATGTATGTATTGGTATAACTGATAACCAAGGATTATGTCGGTCGGATAGTATGAAGTCTGCCAAGTCTTCAAATACTGTAAAATGCCGGCCTAAGGAAATAGCAACCGACAAAATTAAGGGTAATTTAGTTAACTCTATAACTGCTTCACCAGGAGTTGATAGCAGTTTTGGCAATGTAGGTTTTCGAAAAATATTCAGTGATAAAGAAGGTGAATTATTATGCTACAGCTAGCTGACGTTAAAGATTCGTTTCAAAAACGAGATTTAGAGAAATTCAAAAAGCAGGTCAACAGTTTTCCCAAGGGTTCTAATCTTGCTATGAATGGAGAGGAAGAATATAATACAGCATGGAATCAGTTTATTCGTGAATTGTATGAAGACTGTGAGGGAAATCGTGAGTATATTGCGGCCTTGAAACAGTCTCCTGATGATACGTTTTGTTTAATTATTGAAAATCTAGAAAGTATAAGGATTGGCATTAGGATAATTAGTCAGATGAGTTCTAGCCTAATAAATGGACTAGAAGGAAAATCTAGCCCCAACCCAGGTGTGACATCGTACATTTGTAACGTACCTTGTAATGTTCCGGTTGAGGATGTCGCTCGTATTAAGTCAAGTTTAAGTCTGTGCACAGACCTTATGATGCGATTTACCGGTAGTAAGGGCATTATTAAGTAAATTCAAGCCAGGCAAAGAGTCTGCCAGCCCAGCCTAGAATCTAGGCGGTTTGGCTACGCACTGGCATCCCGATTGCTGTAAATTTGTTCAATACCTTGATACCCACGAGCATTTCACCAACTTGGGCATTGTAATCCCTAAAACTGAGGGGCGGGCTTAGGCATCGCTTATAGCGTGAAATGGCCGTTTCAGCTATTGAGCGTTAATGATGGCCTGGAGCTATTTTCCACTCTGACGACGTAGCGGATTAATCAGCATAGGCAAATCTTCACTATCAGTCACTCCGTTAACCCTAGTCTGGGCAGCCACTATCTCGTGAGAGTTAGCATCCACCGCAATCGGTAACTTGCGCCAAGTGCGACGCTTCTCTAACCCATACATTTTCTGGCGCCATTCACCGGCTCCAAATACTTTCAGACCGGTAGCATCGAGCACCAGTGGCTAACCGGCCCTTTACTGGGTGGTGGGTGGTCGATATGATACGATGACCGTCTTAGCTCGCCTGCTGATGCTGCTGTAATCTGTAGAACTCAAGGGAATTTCTAGCAGCTGGAATAATCAGTTAATAAAACCCTCTAGCCTTCTTAAGGGCAGGTTAAACAGCAGCTTCAGATCAAAGCAGTTTCAATAGCTCGATCACTAGTCCTCGTCCCCCGTGATGCTTATCACTGTACCACGAGCGGGTAACTGCTTGATCGTCCCGAACCACGGTTGACTAGCTGCTTGATTATAGCGCTTCCAGTTGCTGATTTTGTGTCTACTTCTACCCTCAACGATCACCGTCCCTGTCCCTTTTGAACTCTAATAGAGCAAGATGATGCCTGAGAGCTTCTATTTATTCAACAATGCCGTAGTGGGTTACAATGAGTGCTAGTGAAATTTATCGAGATAGGCACCAATAATTTTCTCACGAATGGTTATCGATTTAGAAAAGCAGATTGTTCGCCTAGACAAACGCTTGATGTGTGTCCGTAGCGTTAAGTTGTGGCGCTCAATACGTTGAGTAAAAATCTTGCCAACGATAGTTGTGAGATCGGTTGCTGATAATTTGGCCAACCATCAGTAGTGTACATCCCGATTGAAAAAATTTTGAGTCGTTGCAGTCAGCGCCTTAAGTTTTTCGCTGTTCTTGGCCCAAAAACCTGAATAAGTACCTTTTTGCGCTTGATATCAAAGCCATAAAATAGCCAGTGTTGCTGACGTTTATTGCCAACCCAACTCCATGGCTCATCCATTTCACAAATCAAAGCGACATCAGCAATGGCTCGCTGTTGACAGTTGAACTGGGCCGGGGCTAATTTTTTTATGTTAGCAACAGTATCGAGTGGACATTGATCACCAGCTTACCTGTCAAAGCATTAGAGAACGCCATTGAAAAACTGAATTGGTATGCAATGCGTTGGAAAATAGAGACTTTTCATAAGATCTTGAAATCAGGTTGTAAAGCAGAAAGTTCCAAATTGCGGACAGCAGAGCGTCTTACCAACTTGATTGCAGTCTACTGCATTTTAAGTTAGCGAATTTTCTGGATGACTATGCTCAATAGAGGTTGGCCTGATACCCCGGTAGAACTGTCGCTCACGACACAGGAACCAAGCTTACTCAACCAGCTTGTTAGCGATATTCCCGGCACAGAGCAGCTTCCACCGCTTCATCGAGTGTTACTTAAGCTGGCCCAATTGGGTGGGTACCTTGCACGATCTAGCGACCCCCCACCCGGCAATACCGTCATATGGCGCGGAATCTGCCGTTTGACTGACATTCAGCTCGGTTACGAACTTGCATTAGAGAGATGTGGGTAATTGCAAGCACCTGAAAACCTCCTTGTTTTGATGGCAATCATAATACATCAGTCAATAGGCTCCGCCACCTACAAAAGCAGATGCTGGGGGTGGTCAGTTAATTTATTTTCTAGCTACTTTTGGAGCTTGTGGGTGTTTGCGGATGTAAAGGTTTTTGGTGTAGAAGAATCCTGATTGATTCTCTGGGGTTAAGCCGCCGATATAGGGCTTAACCAGTCGTGCATAGTGGGGATGGCTAATGGGAATGATAGGCGCCTCTTCGGCTAACAGCGCTTCAGCGCGGTGATACCAGATATGGCGTTCATAGTCCTGCGCGCTGGTAACAACTTTTTCAAGGTAATGGTCAAACTGTAGGTTATTGTAGTTGCTTTGGTTATAGCAACTCTTCGAGTAAAATAACATAAGTAAATCATAAGCTTCATTTTTAGTAGTAAAATAATTAACCGATGCCATTTGATACTGGCTGTTTTGTTTCCGCTCTATATGGGTTTTTTGCTCTTGTTGATCTAAAGTTACCTGGGCACCTAACAGCACTTTCCATAAGGCACTAACAGCTGCGGCCATTTGCTGACTTGCTTCATTGTTATGACACAGCAAAGTAAAACGTAACGGTTTTTTTTCATTAAATCCTGCTTCTTGAAGCAAATCTCTGGCTATTTTTAACCGTTGCTCAAAGCTCCAAAATTGCCAAGGCGGTTGAAAAGCAGGCAAACCTCCTAAGCCATTGGGTAAAAAATTATAAGCAGTGTCTTGCCCAGTAATCCTTAAAGCTTGCAGTAGTTTATCGCGGTCGATTGCTAAATTGAGGGCTTGGCGTACGCGACTATCTCTAAAAGGTTTAGCTTTGGTATTGATTAGGTAACCACTGACTGTTGTTGTCTTCAGCCAACGAAGCTCTTCAGGGAACTGAGGCAATAATTGGTTGCCACGGGTTGAACTCAGTTCCCTGGAAATGTCCAGCATCCCCCTTTTATAGTGTGCTATTTCAGATTCACCTTCCAAAAGCAAATAGATTACTTGGTCGATTATAGTCGTCTTATTGTCCCAATAATTAGAGTTACGGGTTAGGACCACTTTATCGTTCACGACCTGTTGTTTAAGGCAATAGGCACCATTGCCAACCCAATTAGCTGGTAGAGTCCAAAGATCGCCATATTTTTTAACAGTTGCTGGGTGAACGGGTAATAATGCACTGTCCCCTAGGAATTTGGTGATAAATCCTAGAGATTGAGTGAGAGAAATATGCAAGGTTGATGGACCACTGGCGATAATACCTAAGTCCGAGGAAGGTCGTTTGCCAGCGATGATATCATCAATGTTCTCGATCTTCATATCTTGTAAGATGCCGGCTTTGGGTGAAGCGGTTTGTGGATCGGCAAGCCGTTGCCAGCTGTAAATAAAATCATAGGCGGTTAGTGGTTCACCATTGGACCAACAAAGGCCTGGACGTAGACTAAAAGTCCAGTATTTTGAATCATTGGTATAAGTAGATACGAACGCACCAGGGATCAGGTTGCCCTGCTTATCAAAAACATAAGGCCCTTCTAAGAGGTCGCGCATAATTTTCTGATCTTCAGCACTTACGGTCTTGTGCGGATCTAATGAGCAAGGATTATCACCAATAGCGGTAACCAGTTGCTGTAACTTGGCATGTAAACATTTGGCAGGGAAGCCATAAGCCTTTAGTAGGGTGTGCAACCAACTCATACTCAATACTCCTATTAGTATAAAATTCCTAAAATTAACTTTTTTAAAGTTCATAACTTTACCTATATTAGCAAATATAGTGTTAATATATTGCTAGTAGATGTTAATTAAGATTAATAGGCTAACACTATTAAGAGATTTTGGCGACCAAAAAAGCAAAGGAGAAGGTTAAAATGGGCTGGCTTAAGTGTAGAAGTTCAGCTTTGATCGGATAGTTACCGGTTACGTACAGGCTCGCAGGCCGCTTTGCAAGCCTTGGAGGATTTTGCACATCTCTTGTGGGATCCACGCTACCCACAAATCAGCTGGTGCTGGCGGACCGGCTCTCCACTTTCTTTGGATATCCTGCAGATATCAGAAAAGTGATCTATACCACTAATGCCATAGAGTCGCTAAACAGTGTGCTGCGGAACGCTATCAATAAGCGCAAGGCTTTTCCATCAGATGAGTCTGTGAAGAAAGTCCTCTGGTTAGCCATCCAACGTTGGCCACTAAAAAATCGACTATGCCAGTCCGTGACTGGCGCATGGCCATGAGTCGGTTTATTATTGAGTTCGGCGAACGAGTAGAAGTTCATCATTAATCATTATGCCGTTAAAAATCCGATAAATTCATCAGAACATGCTGATAAAAGCCATAGAATTATTTTTAAAAACTGATTTTTTTCAGAGAAGTTACCCTTGTAGGCGGGTTAATAATGTCTGAATAAACAGCAATCGCTCTTTTGGGATCGGCAGCGCTTTTTTAAATTGCAATCTGTTGCTGGCGGTTAGCCGGAAAATTTGCGGTTCACTTTGGATTAAAGCAATGACGCGCTCAGGTTCAACGGGAGTTTTCTCGAAAAACAGTACCGTGCCGCCAGTGGCATGGGCCTCTAATCGCTGAATGCCAAGCGGTTGGGCAAGTTGGCGTAATTGGGTTATCTCTAGCAATGTTTTAGCGGCTTCAGGCAGTGGACCAAAGCGGTCGTTTAACTCCTCCTGTAGTGCCTGCACAGTAATAGGATCGGCAGCGCTGGCTAGCTGTTTATAAAAAGAGAGTCGTAGATTAACGTTAGGAATGTAGTTCTCAGGCAGTAGCGCTGGTAACCGACAATCAATTTCAGTTTGCTGCTGGAGCAGTTGCATTAGGCTGGGTTGTTCTCCTTTTTTTAATGCTTTGACAGCGGTTTCTAGCAGCTCTTGATAATGGGTAAAGCCGACTGCCGACACTTGGCCACTCTGCTCGGCGCCTAGTAGTTCGCCGGCCCCACGAATATCCAAATCATGCGTGGCGAGCGCAAAACCGGCACCGAGTTCATCTAATGATTCAATCGCTTCTAATCGTTGGCTAGCCTCTGGCGTTAGTCGTTGCTGAGCTGGAATCAGTAGGTAGGCATAGGCTTGGTGATGCGAACGACCGACTCGGCCACGTAATTGGTGTAGTTGTGCTAAGCCAAAGCGATCGGCACGCTCGATAATGATGGTGTTGGCACTGGGGATATCGATGCCGGTCTCAATAATTGAACTACAGAGTAGAATGTTAAAACGTTGATGGTAGAAATCGGACATTATTCGTTCTAGGGAGCGCTCATTCATCTGTCCATGCCCAATGCCGATCCGAGCCTCTGGCACTAATTGGCGTAACTTTTCGGCTATCTGCTCAATGGTTTTAACCTCATTATAGAGATAGTAGGCTTGGCCACCTCGCAAAATTTCTCGCTGGAGGGCTTCACGGATCAGCAGTGGATCGCTCTCACGCACGAAGGTTTTAACTGCCAATCGGCGAGTCGGGGGGGTAGCAATAATCGATAGATCTCGCAACCCATGTAAGGCCAGGTTGAGGGTGCGGGGGATTGGTGTCGCAGTCAGCGAGAGCAGATCAATGTGTGCCCGATGTGCTTTGATTTGCTCTTTTTGCTGCACCCCAAAACGATGCTCTTCGTCGATAATTAGCAGCCCTAAATCCTTTGGGATTAACGTTCTCTGTAGCAGTTTATGGGTACCAATCAGCAGATCGAGGCTACCTTGTTGATACTGCTCGAGGATCTGCTGCTGTGCCTTAGTGGAACGGAACCGTGATAAAACATCAACGCGGACTGGCCAGCTGGCGAAACGGTCACGAAAGGTCTCAGCATGCTGTTCAGCCAATAGGGTAGTGGGTACTAACAGTAATACCTGTTTGTGATTACTTAAAGCGATAAAAGCGGCGCGTAGCGCCACTTCAGTTTTTCCAAAGCCAACGTCACCACAGATCAGGCGATCCATCGGTTGTGATTGTTGCATATCCTGGAGGACAGCTTGAATGGCAGTGGCTTGATCAGGCGTCTCTTCAAAAGGAAAGGCTTGGCAGAAACGTTGATACTCTTGTGAGTGTAGTATAAAGGCAAACCCTGGTTTAGCAGCCCGTTGTGTGTAGATCTCCAATAACCCAGCAGCAACATCATGGGCCTTCTCTAGTGCTTTTTGCCGCGCCTGGTTCCAATGATCACTGCCCAATTTATGCAGCGGTGCTTGCGCTTCGGATACACCCTGATAGCGACTGATTAAATTCAACGAAGTAACAGGGACATAGAGAACTGCTTCATCAGCATATTGTAGTTCTAGATACTCTGCCGCTACTTCTTGTATCTCTAAGGTAGTTAAACCACGGTAACGACCAATTCCATGCTGTTGATGAACCACTGGTTGGCCCGGGGTTAACTCGACCAAATGGCGAATCCAGTTGTCGACAGTCACCGTTTTTTTACGTCCCGTTGAAGTCACTGCAGCTACTCGTTGACCCAGCAAATCACTTTCAGTAATCAAAGCATAGCCATCAGCGACCATAAACCCTTGTTGGCAAGGAGTGATCAACACATAGGGCCCAGCTGTAGTTGCTTCAGAAAATTGCTGGATAGGTTGCAGGCATAGATTAAGGGGTCGTAGTAATTCAATCAGTACTTCGCGACGCCCAGCACTTTCTACCGAAAATAAAAGGGTTCCGGTAAATTGCTGGATAAACAGCTGTAATGCCGTAAAGGTGCTATTTGACCCGGTTGCTAATGATAGCGGTGGCAGCGGCTGTAGTGGCCAGGGAGATTCCGTATGAGCGGCGGTTGTAGGCTGTAGCTGCAGCCTTGGATAGCGTTTCCAGGCAGTGAATAGTTGTTCAACCGTTAACCAAAGGGCATCAGGAGACAATAGCGGTCGTAAAGGATCATAGCGCCGGCTCTCATAGCGTTGTAATACCGTCTTTCGAAACTGCTTAGCGCTGTCGGCCAGATCATTGCCCAAGGTAATTAATAGACTGTTGGCAGGCAGATAATCGAATAGAGTTTCCAGAGGTTCTTCAAAAAATAGCGCAAGCCAATAGTCAACGCCTGGAGGGTAGATGCCACGGCTTACCTGCTGGTAGAGGTGGTCGGTTTCGCGTTCGATAGTAAGTTGTTGGCGCCACTGGCGACGGAAGCATTCGATGCTGGCACTATCACTGCCAAATTCACGGGCAGGCAGTAACTGCAACTGTGGAATTGGTTGCGGATTAGAGCGCTGGTTATCCACATCAAAACTGCGGATAGATTCTAATTCATTACCAAAAAAATCTAAGCGGTAGGGGTGTTGGCAGCCCATAGGAAACAGATCCAACAGTGAGCCGCGTACTGCGAATTCACCCGGAAACGCTACCACATCAACTTGGGAATAACCCGCTTGGTCCAATTGTTGACACAGAGCATCTCGTGCCAGAGTTTGCCCTGCTTTTAACCATAAGGCATGACGAGTTAAAAAATGGCGTGGAGAGAGTCGTTGCATTAACGTATGGAGCGGTACAATCACGCAGCCGCGAGTTAGCAGCGGTAATTGATAAAGCAGAGCTAGTCGTTGTGAGAGGATCTCTGCATCAGGAGAGAAGTTATCATAGGGCAAAGTTTCCCAATCAGGAAACCAGATAATAGGTATCGTAGTAAAATAAGGCAGCTCAGCTTGTAACTGGCGGGCACTGGCTGAGTCAGTAACCACCAGAAGCACGACTCGCTCTTGCTGCTGTAACCATTGGGCAATCAACAGAGAAGTTGCCGCTCCATTTAGCACTGGATAGCGCTGTATCGTTCCAACGCGTGGAGGGATTGGCAAAGTAATCTCAGAAAACATGGGGCAATTTGTCCATAATAACCAGGGGCTCAGGGGGTGCAGCAGCTCGTGAGTGGATGGGTAGGCCACTGCATGATCATGCCATGCATTATGGGAAAATTGTGCCTGAGGTCAATGTTTGTTTAACCTAAAGCGCATTGTTCAATAGCGAGAGCTGCTCCATTTAACAGTACTTAAAAGCGTATTTAGACAGTTATACTCCATAAGTCAGCCTGCATTGCTGTCGATTCCACTGTCTCGATGGGCAAGATCGGCATACAATAGCGATAATAGATAGCTGCTGAAACAAATTAAGCCCATATCCATGAAAATTTATGATCTGCATAGCCATACAACGGCATCCGATGGGCAGTTATCGCCCACTGCCTTGGTGCAGCGAGCAGTACAGCAGCAGGTTGATGCGTTGGCCATCACCGATCATGATAGTACTGAGGGTTGGTTAGAGGCCTTAGAGGCAGTACAGAAACAAAAGTTGCCACTACAACTGGTGACCGGAGTGGAAATCACTTGCCAGTGGCAGCAGCGGGAAATTCATCTGGTAGGCCTACGGTTTGCTGTCAACCATCCATCGTTACAATCACTATTAAGCCAGCAGCGCCAGTATCGTTATCAACGAGCTCAAGTGATTGCCGATTATCTAGCTCAGCAGCATGGGATCATGGGCATTTGGCAGTCTTTACAGCACGTCAACGCTAAGGCTACGGCACTAACACGGTCGCATATTGCTAACCTACTGATTCAAAAGCACTATGGTCATTATCCGGCGCAAGTATTTCAGCGTTACCTCATTGATGCAACCAGGGCCGTCGGCGAGTTAGCGTGGTGTAGTCTAGAACAAGCGATTCAGCAGATACAGCAGGCTGGTGGCCAAGCCGTGCTAGCCCATCCCGATCGCTATGCGCTAAAAGAGCCCCAGTTTCTAGAGCTACTCAACGAGTTCCAGGCTGCTGGCGGACAAGCTTTAGAGGTTGCTTACAGCCGGCAAACCACCCCCCAAAGACAACGACTGAGCCTTTATGCGCAGCGTTACCAGCTATTAGCTTCCGCAGGCTCAGATTTTCATTACCCGGGTGGCGTGAACGAGTTAGGTAGAAATCTATTATTGCCTTCGTCCAGTCGTGCTATTTGGCTGTCCTGGAGTGAACAGTGACGGGTTATGAATGGTTGAACAGAGTGTAGAGAAGCAGCATTCACTATAGTCTGTGGGTTGGAAGAGATTTTTCAAGCATAGGTAGTTCGATGAGACAAGAGAAGTTACACAAAGTTTTAGCCAGAGCAGGTTATGGCTCTCGCCGTCAGCTGGAGCAATGGATCGCTGAGGGTCGTATACAAGTAGATGATCAAACGGCACAAATTGGACAGCGGATTGATTGCCAACAGCCACCACGAATCGTGTTGGATCGAAGACCGCTCTCACTGGCAGCTATGCTTGAAGAGAACTGTCGGGTGCTAGCCTATTACAAACCAGAAGGTGAGATCTGCAGCCATCACGATCCTCAGCAGCGACCGACGCTGTTTAGTCGATTACCCCGATTATCCAAAGGGCGTTGGATCAGCATAGGCCGGCTTGATCTGAATAGTAGTGGTCTAGTACTGTTGACCAACGACGGTGAATTAGCCAACCGTTTAATGCACCCACGCTATCAGATCCAGCGGCAATATGCGGTACGGGTCTTTGGGCAAGTTACGACTGAGCAGCTGCAGCGGTTGCGGCAAGGGGTTCAGTTGGCAGATGGCTTAGCCTGTTTTGAGAGTATCCGTGATCAAGGGGGCGAAGGGCGAAACCACTGGTTTACGGTCACTTTGCGAGAGGGACGTAATCGTGAAGTTCGTCGCCTTTGGCAGTCGCAAGGGATCACTGTTAGCCGCTTGCTGCGTATTGGCTATGCATCGGTAAAATTACCAAAATCGTTAAGCCGTGGCCGCTGGTATGAACTCTCTTCAATGGAAATCAACCGCTTGCGACAGCAGGTGGGGTTTTCGATCACAGCGCTTTAATCCCTAGAGCGTTAGTACCTTATGCTGTTATTGCATAGATTAAGGATCTTTTACTTTTGAATATCAAATAATTAGGCTAGAAATGCTTATGCCAGCTTTAAGTTAAGCTAGTTTTTGTTAAGTATTTATTGACTAAAATAATAAAAATTGTTATCATTTTATCTACGGTAACGGGATTAGATTCATGAGCTTTAATCCGTTAAATTTTAGTGGATGAAATTGTATAGAATTTCTGGTAGAGCATTTAATCGGAGCTTCTATTGTGCGTTGTGCTAAAAGGCAACGATTAGAGAGTAGGTCAAAAAGCCGCTCAAGTGGCACCGGTGGCGTTTATATAAAGTTAACTAAATGCCATTGTGAATCACTACCGGATTTTTTATTAATTAATCTTCAAAAAATAATTAGTTAGTAAAGAATGTTTAATATGAGTTTTTATCTAGTAAGTTTATTTAATGTCAATTGATAAGGTTAGCATTATGGAAATGATTCAAGGAAAATCAAGTATATCTGGTATTTGGAATACTCTTAAAACATTTTCTTCTAATAGACTAAGTGTTTTTCTTCCAAAAAAATATTTTTTTGAAAATTGCAAGGGTGATAACATTACGGAAAAATCAGAGGCTTATGATAAATTAATTAATAGAGGTAACCTTAGGAATGTTGTTAAGGGTGAAGCTATCGCAACTCATATCAATGAGCAATGTCCGCATTTAACGACATCAGATCGCCAGGTTCGTATGCATCCATGTTCACTACTTGAGAGTTGGGAACACTGCGCTATTAAGGTTTTACCTGTGTCCTTGGAAGTCTGTAAAGAAGCAAAAGAAAAAAATAGCTCTTCTTTCTCCTTGGATCCAATATTCGCTTCATCATCAAATCCGGTAGACCAGGAATGGTTGAAAGATTGTAAGGTTGCTGAATGTTTGGCGAAAGATTGTGATAGTCTACCACCTTCTGTCAGAGATCACGCCGCAGTTAAGACAACTGATACCCAAACCATAGTACCTCATTCTATGAGTGAGAGTAATACAACAGTAGAAGCAAGTCAGGAAGTAACGCAGGAACCAGTGGTTAGTACAGCTAATGCCTCAGCAGTGCTCGGTACTGCCGTTGCTGCGGCGAATATCACTAGTAGCCTCTGCGGAGCGTTTTTGGTCAATGCTTCTAACCTTATAGCGGGTAATGAAAGCTCCAATAACCAGACAGCTGACTGCCTAAGTCAAGAGATAAATGCTTATAATCATGATAACAGTCTCCTGTATATGAGTGTTATCGGAGGGACTGCAGTCTTTTTAACGGCTTTAGGAGGTATTGCCTGCGCTATAAAATCTTATCAAGATAATCAACGGCGTGCCGCTTATCAAGAAGTGATGAAATCAACTGGAGTCTAAGATTTTGTAGTCTAAAAAGCTCGTTATCTTCAACTACTTTAAGATAGCGAGTTATTAACTCTTTATTTACAAGCCGCCTGTTGATTTTTTTTGACTATCCTTATTAGAACAGCTTTTGATTACTAAACCAGCCATTATGCTGCTGGTTAGTATACTGATTAAGGAGTCAATGATGGAATTTTCCGATATTATCGAGCAGACAGTTCAGCTACTGCAACAGCATCAACCTTGGGCAATACCAATAGTGATGCTGTTAACCTTTGGCGAATCTCTAGTAATTTTTGCTCTGTTTTTCCCGGCTACTGTGTTGTTATTGGCGATTGGTGCCCTGATTGGCCTTCGTGACCTAGCTTTTTGGCCGATCTGGTTGGCTGCTACCAGCGGAGCAATTTTGGGGGATTGGCTCTCCTATTGGTTAGGGTGTCACTATAGCCAAGCCATTCTCCAACGTTGGCCGCTAAAAAATCGACCTAAACAGGTTGCCAAAATGGTTAGCTGTTTTCAACGCTATGGGATCAGCAGCCTATTTATTGGACGATTTTTCGGTCCTTTACGGGCTTTAATGCCATTTTCTGCGGGGATTTGCCGAATGCCAGCTTCCACTTTTCAATGGGCCAATGTCTTGTCAGCAGGCTTATGGGCTTGGGTATTATTGGCTCCCGGTGCTTTTGGCTTGCCACGGTTGTTACTGCATTATCCAAAATTATGGTGCCACTAACCATTAAGTGACCTCAATGCCTTGTGCTTGTTGATCAGCATGATAGGAAGAACGTACTAAGGGGCCGCAAGCCGCATGGGTAAACTGTAGCTCATAAGCGGTTTGCTTAAATTGGCTGAATTCTTCTGGGGCAACATAGCGTGCCACCGGTAGATGGTGACGGCTTGGTTGCAGGTATTGACCAATGGTTAAGCGGCTGACTTGGTGCTGTCGCAAGTCATGCATGACCTGAATAATCTCTTCTTTGGTTTCTCCTAAGCCAACCATTAATCCCGATTTAGTCGGAACATCAGGATTCAATTGCTGAAAGCGCTGTAACAGTTTTAATGAGTGACGATAATTAGCACCAGGACGTACCTGACGATAGAGGCGCGGGATACTCTCAATGTTGTGGTTAAAGATATCCGGCGGATTGTCGCTAAGAATAGTTAGGGCCAATTCCAGTCGGCCTCGAAAATCGGGCACTAAAATTTCAATGACGATGGTTGGGCTATTGCTGCGGATTGCTTGAATACAGTCGACGAAATGTTGTGCTCCACCATCCGGCAGATCATCTCGATCCACTGAGGTAATGACCACATAGCGCAGCTGCATCTCACGAATAGCAGCGGCTAAATGCTGTGGCTCTTGTTGATCGGGTGGCAAGGGACGACCATGAGCAACATCACAGAAGGGGCAGCGGCGGGTACAGATAGCGCCTAAAATCATAAAGGTCGCTGTCCCATGGTTAAAGCACTCGGAGAGATTAGGACAGGCAGCCTCCTCACAGACCGAGTGAAGATCAAAACGGCGCAGTGCTGCCTTGATCTGTTGGATACGTTGGCTATCAACAGGCAATTTGATTTTCATCCAGGGCGGCTTAGGAAGAGCATCAGCTTCAGTCAGTGGCAAATTTTTTATGGCAATCCGGCCAATTTTATCGGCGTCCCGATACTTAATACCCGGTTGTTTAGACATTGCTAGCGCTATTCCCTTGTAGAGTTTCAAAGAGGGTTATGGGGATGTGTTGATAAGGGAGACTCCCGAGCTGTTGGCATGCCTGCTGTAATAGCACTGGTTGGACAGCTTCCAAGGTTATAGCCGGTAGCCACTCAGCCATCTGTGACATTTGTAAGTGAGGATACCCACAGGGGTGGATCTGCTTAAAGGGACTTAAGTCCATATTTACATTTAATGCTAACCCATGTAGCGAACAACCACGGCTGATCCGCAACCCCAACGAGGCAATTTTGCGTTCATCCACATAGACACCGGGCGCCTGAGGCAACACTTGGGCATTGATTCCGAAATGGGCTAATGTTTCAATAGCAGTTTGCTCCAGTGCACTGACCAGTTGTCGAACTGAAAGTTGTCGACGAGGAAGATCAATCAACCAGTAACCAATGAGTTGTCCAGGTCCATGGTAGGTAATCTGTCCACCTCGATCACTGTTAACCACTGGAATGCCACCAGCGTTCAGCAGATGCTGAGGGTTGCCGGCACGCCCTTGAGTAAATACCGATGGATGCTCTAAGAACCACAATTGATCGGGAGTATTGGCAGTTCGCTGTCGGGTAAAGGTTTGCATGGCTTGCCAAACCACGGAATAGGGTTGGCAGCCTAAGGTTAAGATCTGCAAGGTATCAGTCGGCAGCTGAGGCATAAATAAGTGGTCTCAGAATAATGACCGTTTAGCGCTTTTGTTGCCACCACAGGATTAACCAATCTCGGCAATAGATAAACCATGAGCCTCGGGCAACTGGTTTTAGCACCTGCAAGGGGCGTTCAGCAAGTAATTTTCCATCTAATTCAAAGCGGATCTGGCCCACAACTTGATGAGTTTGTAGAGGGGCTGTCAAATGCTCATTGAGATGGTAGTGTTGAACAATTTTTCCGTCTGTGCCGCGTGGCAGCATCAAATAAAGAGGTGTGCTAATCCCTAAGTGTGCTTCAGACTGCTGACCAAACCAAACTTTCGCTTGAGTTAGCGTCTCACCAGCTGATGCCAGCTGTTGTCTTTCAAAAAAACGCAAGCCCCACTGCAGCCATTTTTTACACTCAACGCTGCGCATAGCGGCGGTGGGGGCACCTAAGATCACAGCAATTAATCTACGCTCTCCTTCAGTTGCGGTAGCGACTAAATTAAAACCCGCTTGACTAGTGCAGCCAGTTTTTACTCCATCAACCTGGAGGCTGCTGTCCCAAAGTAGTGTGTTACGGTTGTTCTGGGTGATGCCGTTAAAAGTGAAGCTCTTTTGCTGGTAGTGATGATATTCGTCGGGTAAATCCCGAATTAAGGCGCGTGCTAGCTGCGCCATGTCGCGCGCGCTGGTGGTTTGTTCTGGGTGATCAAGTCCATGCACATTGGTAAAATGGGTATTGGTGAGCTGTAATTGCTGCGCATAGTGGTTCATCAGTGCCACTAATCCCGCTTCACTGCCGGCAACATGCTCTGCCATAGCAACGCAGGCATCATTCCCTGATTGAACAATAATCCCTTTTTGTAGTTCAGCCACCGAGACACGCTGTCCTGCTTTTAGAAACATCTTGGAAGAATCAGCAAACTTAAGGCGATCAGCCGCATTAGCAGAGACAGTCACTTGATCGGTAAGTTGAATCGTTCCACTCTTTAAAGCTTGACCCACCACATAGCTGATCATAATTTTAATCAAGCTTGCCGGATAATGCTGCCGATCAGCCTGCTGCTCTGCAAGGACCTGTCCCGAGTGGTAATCAATTAAAATAGCCGAACTACCATTTAAGGGCGGTGCCGGTACCAGGGGTAGGGCCAGTAGAGGGGTGGATGAGGATAGCCACAGTAGCCCACTGGTGAGCCAGAGCAACGATCTTTGAACAGTAATATATATCGGTGACATGAAGTGCGAACGGATAAAAATAGTCAAGCCATAGGGCACTATATCATAGGCAGCGCTTAATCGCCTTAAAGATAATGGTTTAGTAAAAAAATAGGCACGGCAAATTCAGTTGCCGTGCCTAAACTGATGATTTTATGCCAGGCGAATTTGGCGTTTTTGTAGATTAAGTGGTTGCTGATGTGAGGATTGGACCGTGCGATTTTGGAATAAGTGGGTTTTTAGCCCGCAACCGATCTGTCTGTGACTGAGACTGGTTGAAGCGATCTGGCTAGTTTTTAGTGGACTGAACTTGCTGATTGATCTTGTCGTAAGTGACGTTATGGTCATGGAATACTCCCTATTGTTTTCTCTAAGCACTTAATGGTGCCTGAAGGTGGTTATTCAATCCGTTTGGTAAGTGGATTGATAGTTCTAGTACTGGATAATCTAAATTTAGATTAAAATGGGTCACTTGACAGCTAAAATTAGCGACCACAACTCTCTAAGAAGTTGTGGCTGCAGTCTACTTGGAAAGCGTTATCAGTGAATAGTCAGGTATCAACCTGAATTGCTCGCTGTAGAAATTTAGACTTGATGTGACATTCGACTTGACGAAGGCGAGATACCGTCTTCCCCGTTACGATGCAAGTGCTATTTTTGCATCAAAGGGTACTCCGGATTTCAGCACACCATAGGCTAGTTGTAATAGCTTAGGCAGTCGCCCATGGCCGATTAGCGGCGCTAGGAGAAAAATTTCGACGCAGTAAGTTATCAGCCAACCGATGGTTACTGTCTGTGATCACTTGACGCTTGCGGGTAGCCGCCGCTTTTATGCCTAACGGTTTCATCAACTTGGCGATCCACTGTTTGCCACAGTGATGCTGCTCAGTCGGTAAATCAACCCTTAGTCGTCGAACGACGTAGCTCTTTCTACTGGCCAGATGTAGGGTTAGAATACGTTCACTGAGTAACAAAAATTCTGGCGGGGAGGAAGGGATTCGAACCCTCGATACGCTATTAACGTATACACGCTTTCCAGGCGTGCTCCTTCAACCACTCGGACACCTCCCCAATATCACTGCTATTGGTCCTCAGTGGCGCCACAGCTGTCGTGCACAAACTATAAAAAGATTGCCTACTAAAAGCAAGCGCTACAGGGAAGAATCGGTGATCATTGTCGATAATTAGCCTGTTTGACTAGATGCTTGACTGCCAGCCAAAAACGGCAATCTCGATTATTTTAAAAAAAGTTGTTGAGGGGTCATAACTGCTTGTAACGGCCAATCCCAGGGTGCTGTTGGCAAGCTAGCAACTTGTTGACAGTAATGGGCTAAACCCATAAGAAATGGCGGTGTCAGAGAGGGGTATTTCAAAAAATAGTCATTTAACGTACGATCATAGTACCCACCACCCATCCCAAGGCGACGGCAGTTGGCGTCAAAAGCAACCACGGGGACTAGTAACAGAGTCAATTGTTGTAAGGAGACCAGTTCCGAAAGCGCAGATAGCGGCTCTAAGATCCCATAACGGTTACGTTGTAACTTATGGTGTGGCTGGTAGAGCGTAAACAACAGCTGCCCAGGTTGTTGCCGATTAAGCCGAGGAAGATAAAGTTGTTTTCCCTGTTGCCACAGCTGCTGACACAGGGGTTGGGTATTAACTTCACCATCAAAGGCACTATACAGAGCAATGTGATCGGCGTTTCGTATTTTAGGATGAGCTAGCAATCGCTGACTGATAGCAAGCCCTGCTTGCCGCTGCTGCTGGGGGGTTAATCGATTGCGCCGAAGCCGCATAAGGCGTCTAAGAGCTAGACGATAACGCTCATCAACTGATTGCTGATGGCTAGTGTCAACGGATACTGTCATGTTTTGCTAAATAAGATCCCCAAGATGTCGTTGCGAGTAGTAGCCCTTGAACCCGAGGTTCAAGGCGAACCGGCTGGTGATTACTTTAAGGCTTCTCAACATTAGTTGCTGAGCCTGCACACCAGTAATAACGGCGCCGATTCTTTCGTGATTAATATCGGCTCAGGGTATCAACTCGCTGACTTACACCCTAGGGAAATTCTGCTCAAACGGATGATAAAGGTCTTCGGGCTTTTAATAGTGCCTGCTCTAAGTAGACTTCCAACCGTTCGGTTTTTGCCATCAATATTTCAAACTGCTCTCGGTTTCCCTGTTGGCTTTTCAGCAAATCGCTGCAAAGATTAAGCGCTACAATGATAATCAGTTGATCACTACTAATTACTTTATGCCGTTGCTTAAGTCCTTGCAAGCGTTCATTTAAATTGACAACCGCTTGTTGCAGGGATGCCTGCTCTTCCAGCGGGCAATTGACCTTCAGTGTGCGTCCAAGTATTTGAATGCTAACGATTTCTGTCATTAATTGTCTTGTATAAGAATTTTGGTTGTCAAATTACGGAATTTGAATCCATTACATAAGGATCACTGTAGCACGCCATCTAGGATAACGCTACAACAACTTCTTACCTTCATCCAGTGATTAAAAAATTATCGCCAGCTCAGATAATTAGCAATCAAAAAGTCATTGTTGATCATGGGAGTCATTATACGTTTACAGCTCAATTAATCTGAAAAAACGGCCATAAAATTTGACTGGTCAGCCTTTTAACAGTAGGGTGTTAGCCCTGATTTCAGGTAGAAAATGGGCTTTATGGTTAACCAATTTAATAAAATGCTCAAGGGGTATCGAAGTTTCCGGTCACGCTATGCCCAAGGTGATCAGTCAATTATGGAGTCATTAGCACGCCATGGACAGCGCCCAGCAACCATGGTGGTAGCTTGTTGCGATTCTCGAGTGGATCCTGCGCTAATTTTGCAGTGCGATCCGGGTGATCTCTTTGTCGTCCGTAATGTTGCGAATATCGTGCCACCTTATGAAAAGGATGAGAAACACCACGGAACCAGTGCTGCCTTAGAGTTTGGGGTCTGTTTTTTACAGGTAAAGCATTTGATCATCTTGGGGCATAGCCAATGTGGGGGAATACAGGCGCTTTGCAATTCACAGGACAACTTACCGCATGACTTTATTACCCAATGGGTCTCTTTGATTGCACCTATCAAAGGGGAGTTTTCTGATAATGCAGATAGCTATGCTCAGCTAGCTTTACAGCGATCACGTCAGCATTGTATGACCTTTCCTTGGATTGCTGAAAAAGTCCAGCAGCAGCAATTAACCATTCATCTTTGGTATTTTGATATCCAAAGCGGCCAGATTTTTACCTACGTTGAAGCAAAGCAGGCCTATTTGCCTTTAGACAGTGTTATTCAAGGAACGTTTAGCTAACCAATGCTCAATTTGTCGTTTTATACCTGTTGCATCTAAGCCCAGCTCAGCGTGAATCTCATCAACGGTTCCTTGCGGGATAAATTGGTCAGGTAGCCCAATCGTTAATAGAGGTACTTGACAACCCTGTTGCTGTAGATATTGCAGTACGCCAACCCCGGCACCACCAATAATCGTTCCCGCTTCAATGGTCACCAAAGCTTCATGTTGCGCCGCTATCGTGGTGATAAGCGCTTCGTCCAATGGCTTTACAAAGCGCATGTCAACCACGGTGGCATCAAAATGAGTTGCCGCTTGTAATACGGCAGGCAATAGGGTTCCAAAATTGAGAAGCGCTACTTTTTTCCCTTGACGTTTTAGTATTCCCTTGCCAATCGGTTGTTTAGTTAAGGATTGTAAGGGGACACCAATTCCCTCACCGCGTGGGTA
The DNA here is from genome assembly GCA_038960095.1 of Candidatus Symbiodolus clandestinus. GTDB lineage: Bacteria > Pseudomonadota > Gammaproteobacteria > Enterobacterales > Symbiodolus > Symbiodolus clandestinus. The sequence goes on along the minus strand of CP152425.1, from coordinate 1,417,636 downwards.
GCGTACCAGTGCCGGAAGGTCAGCGTGATAACCGGTATAGAGTAGTTGACGGCACTCATTTTCATCGCTAGGAGTCATAATGAGTAAATTAGGGATACAACGGGCGTAGGCGAGATCAAAGGCACCTTGGTGGGTTGGCCCATCCGCTCCGACGACACCACCTCGATCAACGGCAAAGAGCACCGGTAGCTTTTGTAATGCCACATCGTGAATCAGTTGGTCATAGGCGCGTTGCAAAAAGGTCGAATAGATAGCAACAATCGGGCGATAACCGGCAATCGCTAAACCTGCTGCAAAGGTGACCGCATGCTGTTCAGCAATAGCAACATCAAAGTACCGCTGCGGATATTTTTTTGAAAAGCGTTGCATACCGGAACCTTCACACATAGCCGGGGTGATCGCCATGAGTCGCTGATCGGTAGCCGCTATTTCACATAGCCAATCCCCAAAAATTTGGGGGTAGCTCGGTGGGCGTGGTTGGCTAGTTGTTGGAGCGCCTAGCTGAGAATGGGTGAGATCAAATTTAGACACCGCATGATAACGAACAGGATCCTCCTCAGCCGGTGCGTAACCTTTTCCTTTTTGAGTGATAACGTGCAATAACTGTGGCCCCGATAGTCGCTGCACATTTCTTAGCATGTTTAACAAAGTGGGAATATCATGACCATCCACCGGGCCGATGTAGTTGAAGCCAAACGCCTCAAACAGGGTTGAGGGAAGGATCATTCCTTTGAGTTGTGCTTCTGTACGTTTTAACAACGCTTTAATCGGGGGCAGACCAGCCAGTAAAGATTTACTACAGCAGCGTAAATCTTGGTAAGCGGTGCCCGACAGCATACGCACTAGACTATTACGCAGTCCACCGACGTTTTTCGAGATTGACATTGCATTATCATTTAGGATCACTAACAAGTTAGTATCTAATGATCCGGCATGATTCATCGCTTCAAAAGCCATTCCTGCTGTTAAGGCACCATCACCAATGACACAAACAGTGTGTTGCTTTGAAGCTTCTGCTTGTGCAGCGATTGCTAATCCGAGCGCAGCGCTAATGGAGGTACCTGCATGGCCCACTGAGAGCACATCATAGGGACTCTCCTCGCGCCACGGAAAGGGGTGCAGTCCATGACGCTGGCGAATGGTGGGTAATTGTGCTGCCCGGCCAGTTAAAATTTTATGGGGATAGGCCTGATGCCCAACATCCCACACTAACCGATCAATAGGTGTGTTATAACAGTAGTGTAAAGCTATCGTCAGCTCAACCACTCCCAGGCCAGAAGCTAAATGGCCACTAGATAGGCTGATGCTATTTAATAGGTAGCTACGTAATTCATCTGATAGCAAAGAGAGCTCAGATTCTGCTAATTGACGTAGCTGTTCCGGGGCATAAATACCGGCTAACAAGGGATATTGAGTAATATCAATGGTCATAAAGGGCTATTTATTTTAGTAGACCCGATTTTGCAAATAGTCAGCAAAAATCTGCAGAGGAAGCGTATTATAGGGTAACCTTTTCAAGTTTTGGAAGGCTGTCTGGTATAATTGCTGAAGCTGCTGTTTAGCGATGGTTAAGTTGGCAGCGTGCCAATACGCTTTACCACATTGTTGATCATGCCCTTGAGGCTTCCCTAATTGTTGAGTATCAGTTGTGACATCAAGGATATCATCCTGCAATTGAAAGGCTAATCCCAGTGCAGTAGAAAATTGATCAAAATCTGGGAGCTGGTCCAAAATAGGTGGGGATGCTGCAAAAACTGCCAAGCGTACCGCACAGCGAATTAATAAAGCAGTTTTATAATAGTGGATTTGCGTTAATGTTTCAGGTAGCAAGGTAGTTGCTGAAGTCACTTGCAGATCGAGCGCTTGTCCATGGCATAAACCATGACTGGTTGCTGCCAGTTCTTGAAGCATTGCCAGTTGAGTTGAGGGGCTAATAGATTCAACGAATGGTTGGCTAAGGATTGAGAAGGCAATCGCCTGTAGCGCATCGCCTGCTAATATAGCCAGTCCTTCACCAAATTTGATGTGAGCAGTGGGCTTTCCGCGACGCAATGGACTATTATCCATGGCCGGTAGATCATCATGCAGTAAAGTATAAGCATGCAAACACTCTACGGCTGTCGCTGGGGCATCGAGCTGCTCAAAAGGAAGCAGCAAGCAGTCGCCTACACTGTAAAGCAGTAAGGCTCGCAACCGCTTTCCACCGGATAAAACACCATAATTGATTACAGTGGCTAATTGAGTATTAATGGCTGGTAGCATTGCTAAGTAATGGTTTAAATTTCTCTCCAAACGTTGTCGTCGCTGCTGCAGTTGCTGCTCAAAGCGGGGAAACATTATGAGTTAACATCCGGATTGAAGGGCGTTAAGGGAGCTTGTGAATCTTCACTTAATAAAATTTCGATCCGCTGCTCTGCTTGTTGTAGCCGCTGCTGTCCCTCTTTAGCTAATCGAATTCCTCGTTCAAATTCACTCAGTGACTGTTCTAAAGGCAATTCACCACTCTCTAAACGTCCCACAATTTTCTCAAGTTCGGTAAGGGTTTCGGCAAACGTTAAGGGAGGTGGGCTGATTGTTGCTTTCACAAGGTATCCATCATAATTAGCAAATGATCCGCTGTAAGGTACCTAACTCCAAAAGTAAGGTCAAATCATCTTTCAGATGAAGCGCTGCTAGGGCTGCCGATTTATTGATTAAAAGTTAATTTTATAACTCTTTTAGTTTATTTTTTTTACAAAAAGTAATAAATTATAAACTTTATTTAATTATAAATATTTAAGTTGTTATTTTTGATTTTTTATGATATATTGTACCGGTTATAGAAGGAAATTTTTTCCTTTGCCAGTACCCAGTTCAGCATTACAGATATTCACCTTATAAGATTAAGTGAAAAGCTATGCCCTAGTGGCTGCAGTTATGCTAAAAGTCAGCAAAACGAGCGTTTAGATTGTCCACTCTACCCACCTTGCGTTCCCCATTACACGATAAAGTAACAACGCCAACAGGGCGCATTCACTGCTGAAAAGGCAGGTTGTTTGGAAAGAAATATCCGCAGGCATCTTAGCCATGAAACACCGCTGACAGGCAAACATAAACATCACTATACTTTGCTTAGGCCAAATTATAACACCATTAAATCTTCAGTAAAATTTTTTTCCTAAAGATTTAATGGCGTAAAACGAGTCATTTAGTTGGCTAGCATTATCAATAGGGTAGGTTTTAGATGAACCGCCTTCTAAATTTAAGAAAAAACTAATAATAGCAATTTATTGAAACCGCTCACGGAGGATCGCATAGTTCTAAACAAAAGGTACAAAGCAGCTTAAATATCGGTAAAATAGGCGGGTAATGATGGAAATAAACAGTAGGTGAGCTATGCATCATAGCCATCTCCGATGAATCAATTCTAAGTTTAAGGAAAACCCCACGACGATTGCTAAGTGTTGTGGTGGCAGCCCAAGCAGGGTTAGCAATCCGGCTTCATCGGTTACCGGCCAGCCTTACGGCTGCCCTACTTGAGCCACCATAGATTATAGTGACCAATTTCAGAAACGGCTGACAAAACCGTTTCTGATACCGATGAAGCTTGGAGATGCTAAACCCCGAGGTAAAAGGTGTACCTCACAATCAATAATAGCGTTTCTATCTTTTTACAGCAACTGTTTTTAATCATCTATTATGGCATGCTTGCTGGACATAGGAGTTATGATTTCCCTGATGGGCGGCAATACGCCGATCACGCTCGCACTCCCATTTAGTGACAGGGTATCGTTTATGCCACCGTTGAAGGGTTTTTAATTGCTCTAGAGTATAGCTAAGCTGGTAACGATCTCTCATATATAAATAGGTACGAGCAATAGCGCCACGAGCTCGCTCAGGAGGCTGGGCTCGTTTTTGAATCGTATCAATTTTAAACTGGCACCGCCCGTAATTAAAGTGGCCACCAGCCCATTCGGCAAAGGCATAGTGTTTACGGTCACCATTGATTTCACCGATAGCGGGCTGTAGGTTATGTAGATCTGCTTCAATGCGATTAAATTCCGGATCTTGTGCACAAGCGCTGCGTCCCCCCTGTTTCCAGCAAGTGCGTTGATGGCCAAACTGCCAGGCCGGGACCACATGCTCCCACTCAATGCGTTGAGCCCGTTTGATATCTTGTCGTGGTTGATAGCCACAAGCCGCTAGGTCAGGGCGGCCACCCGGTATCTGCCAGTCAATTGGACAACCACAGTAAAAAGTGACCGTATCCTGATGGATTTTGCGAGCAATCCGCTTGGCTTCGGTAAATGTTTTAGGTCCTTGGTTTGTGGGATAAAATTGGTAGCCACAAAAACCAGCAACCAATAAGGAGATTGACAGGCAGAGTTGGCGAAGTCTTTTAACGGTTTTTTTACGCACCTTAGCTTGTGCTCAACAATAGATAAAACAGTACTTAGGAGTAAAGTTATTTTTAATAATTGGCCAGTCACATTCAGTTTTAATTATAAAATCATTTCCTTAACGGCTTCTAATAATGTTTGACGATTGGAATTTTGAAAATAATCAGTATTAGCAATGGCTAGCCTATTTACCTCTATATAGAGGGTGCTAGTAACAGGCCGCTTGTAGCATAGCGACTTTGTCCAGCTGTTCCCAAGGAAACAGGGGACGCCCAAAATGGCCATAGGTTGCGGTTGCTTGATAGATTGGCTGCAGAAGGTTCAGCATCTGAATTAGCCCATAGGGCGATAAGTCAAAGCATTGGCGTACCGCAGCGATTAGGCGCTCGTTGGGCACTTTAGCGGTTCCAAAGGTTTCTAGCATAATCGAGGTTGGTTGGGCGATACCAATGGCATAGGAGAGCTGAACTTCACAGCGATCAGCCAGTTCAGCGGCAACAATCTGCTTAGCAATGTAACGTGCCGCATAGGCGCCCGAGCGGTCCACTTTAGAGGGATCTTTTCCAGAGAAAGCACCGCCCCCATGGCGTGCGGCACCACCATAGGTATCGACAATAATTTTACGGCCAGTTAAACCACAATCTCCTATTGGACCTCCAATGACAAACCGACCCGTTGGATTAATCAGATAGCGTGTCTGGGAAGTAAGCCACTCGGTTGGTAATACCGGTTGAATAATGGTTTCTAAAACGGCTTCTACTAACTGTTTTTGGCCAATACTGGCGTCATGTTGTGTTGACAGCACTACCGTGTCGATACCCACAATTTGATACTGATCATAGCGGAAAGTGATTTGGCTTTTGGCATCGGGTCGTAACCAGGGTAAAGTGCCATCTTTACGCACTTGAGCTTGGCGTTGCATTAGGCGATGAGCATAAACAATCGGTGCTGGCATTAGCTCTTCAGTTTCTCGGGTGGCGTAACCAAACATAATGCCTTGATCACCTGCCCCTTGTTGGAGTGGATCAGGACGATCAACTCCCTGATGAATGTCTGGAGACTGTTTGCCAATCGCATTGAGTACGGCACAAGAATCAGCATCAAAGCCCATATCGGAGTGGTGGTAACCAATATCACGCACGGTATTGCGCACCAAGGCTTCGATGTCTACCCAAGCGTCAGTTGATATTTCACCACCGACCAAAACCATCCCAGTTTTAACATAAGTTTCGCAAGCCACTCGAGCAACTGGATCTTGTTTAATAATTGCATCCAATACGGCGTCAGAAATTTGATCGGCAATTTTATCAGGGTGTCCCTCAGAGACTGATTCTGAGGTAAAAAGATAAGAATTCATGATTACATAGCCTTTTTAAGCAGGGTTTGGTTATCAGGTTAAAATAATACAAGCAGTAAAATGACCTGTCTTAGCCAGTTTGCTCGACCGCTGATGGCTATCACAATTTATCAATTGAGTAGTGTTCAGTGCTAGCAAGGGGGTAATGCGGTGATTAAAACAGTGTCGTACCGTTTTTGCAAGCGGGTGGAGTATGGTTATGGGAAAAATTACGACAAATCAGTATACCTGAAGCAGACTCTCTAGGATAATAGGCACTCTAATTAAGGGGTAAATCCCGATGAAGTGTTTAAGGCAGTTTGCATGGAGTGTAAAGCGTGTCAGTGGTCAACTCACGTAAAGTATTAGCTAACGCCATTCGGCTACTCAGCGTTGATGCAGTAGAAAAAGCAAAATCAGGGCACCCCGGTGCTCCGATGGGGTTGGCTGATATTGCCGAGGTGTTGTGGCGGGATTTTTTACGGCACAATCCTAATAATTCTCACTGGATCAATCGTGATCGCTTTGTACTTTCCAATGGCCATGGCTCCGTGTTGCTTTACAGCCTACTGCATTTAACCGGCTATCCACTCTCTATTGATGATTTGCGAAACTTTCGGCAGTTGCATTCCAAAACACCTGGACATCCTGAATGGGGTGAAACCCCTGGCATTGAAACGACCACCGGTCCATTGGGGCAGGGGTTAGCCAATGCGGTGGGCATGGCTCTAGCAGAGAAATGCCTGGCAGCACAATTTAATCGCCCTGGCCATTCGATTATTGATCACAACACCTATGCTATTGTCGGTGATGGTTGCCTGATGGAGGGAATTTCACACGAAGTTTGCTCCTTAGCAGGCACGCTGGCCTTAGGTAAACTGATTGTTCTCTACGATGACAATGGCATTTCGATTGATGGAGAAGTTCAGGGGTGGTTTACTGATAATACTGCTCAGCGTTTTAAAGCTTATGGTTGGCATGTCGTGGATGATGTGGATGGGCATCAAAGTGAAGCCATTAATGCCGCATTGCAACAGGCACGCCAAGCTTCTGATCGACCCACACTGATTATTTGTAAAACGATCATTGGCTACGGAGCTCCACAGAAAGCTGGCAGCCATGAATGTCACGGAAGTCCTCTTGGTGCTGCGGAAATAGCAGCGGTACGCCAGCAACTGGATTGGCCTTATGAGCCATTTGTGATCCCAGAGGAGATCTATCAGCAGTGGGACGCTCGAGAAAAAGGAGCACAAGCTGAGCAGCAGTGGCAACAGCTCTGGCAAAGCTACCAACAGGATTATCCGCAGTTAGCCGCTGAATTAAAGCGCCGATTACAACGACTGCTGCCAGAGTGTTGGCAGCAGCAGATGACCGCTTATATCCAAAAACTGCAAGCAGTTCCAGCCAGTGTGGCAACCCGGAAAGCATCACAAAACAGTTTAGAGCAATTAGGAGCGTTGCTTCCCGAGCTACTGGGCGGTTCAGCTGATTTAACCCCTTCTAATTTAACGCATTGGTCCGAATCACGAGCGATTCATGAAACCACAACCGGAAACTATCTGCACTATGGGGTTCGCGAATTTGGCATGTCGGCGATTATGAACGGCATCGCTCTTTATGGCGGTTTTATCCCTTATGGTGGTACTTTCTTAATATTTAGTGACTATGCACGTAATGCCGTTCGGATGGCGGCGCTGATGAAGCAGCGGGTTATTTTTATCTATACTCATGACTCTATCGGCCTGGGAGAGGATGGTCCTACCCACCAACCGATTGAGCAGCTGGCTACATTACGTTTAACACCTAATTTAACAACTTGGCGCCCCTGTGATCAGGTAGAAGCTTTCGTCGCCTGGCAAGCCGCCATTGAAACTTTAGGTGGCCCGACAGCCTTAGTCTTCTCTCGACAAAATTTACCGCAGCAGTCCCGTACTTCCCAGCAGCTGGCTGATATTCAACGAGGCGGTTATATTTTGTGCGACTGTGAAGGAGTTCCTGAATTGATCATGATTGCTACCGGTTCAGAGATGGCTTTAGCAGTAGCGGCTTGTGAGCAATTGAAAACTCAAGGAAGACGTATTCGGGTGATCTCCATGGTCTCCACAGAGCGTTTTGAACAGCAAACCGCAGCTTATCGGGAGGCATTGTTACCGGCTTCGGTGACGACTCGAATAGCCATTGAAGCAGCCAGCGCTGACTATTGGTACCGCTATGTTGGTTTACAAGGGGTGGTGATCGGCTTACAGGATTTTGGCGCTTCAGCACCGGCCCAGGTGCTTTTTAAGCATTTTGGCTTGACACTGGAGCGGATAGTAACGACGGCACAATCGCTGTTACTCCCTTCGAAAGTTAGCTCAGATTCAGCGATAGCAGACAGAATTTCCTAGGGGAATTGCCATGACTCTATTATCGATGCAAGATTTACCCCTAAGCGATAAGCAGCTATTAATCCGAGCTGACCTTAATGTCCCCTTGCAGCAGGGCCAAATTACTTCTGACGCCCGAATCCGTGCTTGTCTGCCTACCTTGCAACTAGCCTTGCAGCAAGGAGCGAAAATTCTTTTAATGTCACATTTGGGACGTCCGAAAGAGGGGGCATATCAAGCCGCTTATTCATTACAGCCGGTAGCCAACCATTTACAGCAACTACTTGATTATCCTGTCCGTTTGGTTAAAGAGTGTCTTTCGGGTGTATCAGTAGTGGCAGGCGAGATAGTCTTGCTGGAAAACGTTCGGTTTAATGTGGGTGAGCAAGCTAATGATCAGCAATTAGCACGCCGCTATGCGGCCTTGTGCAATCTATTTGTGATGGATGCTTTTGGATCGGCGCATCGGGCACACGCTTCTACTCATGGTGTGGCACAATGGGCGCCGCAGGCCTGTGCCGGCCCATTATTGCTCAACGAAGTGACTCAGCTCACCAATGCTTTGCAAAATCCTCAACGCCCTTTGGTGGCGATTGTTGGCGGTGCTAAAGTATCTAGTAAACTACCGATCTTACAAGCGATTGCTCAGCGAGCCGATCACCTGATTGTAGGCGGAGGATTGGCGAATACTTTTATTGCTGCTCAGGGTTATTCAGTGGGGCAATCGCTATATGAAGCGACATTGATCCCGCAGGCTCATCAACTAATGGCCACCACCGATATCCCGTTGCCCAATGACGTCATAGTCGCTCAACAGTTTTCCGAAGATGCTGCTGCCCAGAGTAAACTGGTGTCAGAAGTAGCTGCTGATGAGATTATTTTGGATATTGGAGAGGAGAGCGCTCAGCGACTAGCTGCGCTTATCCGCCAAGCAAAAACCATTCTATGGAATGGGCCACTGGGAGTTTTTGAGTGGCCCAATTTTCGGCGTGGTACTGAAATCGTGGCACGCGCGATTGCTGAGAGTCAAGCATTCTCGATTGCTGGGGGTGGTGATACGCTAGCAGCCATCGACTGTTTTGGACTGGCTGATCAAATCAGTTTAATCTCTACGGGAGGCGGTGCCTTTTTAGAGTTTATTGAAGGGAAAAGTCTGCCGGGTATTGAAATTTTAAGGCATTCAGCCTGTAGAACCTAAAAAAGATGAGGGGTTATGACAGAATTATTGGCAACGATTCACCCGGGCGTGCTGACCGGTGATGCCGTTTGGCAACTGTTTGAGCTGGCCAAGCGCCATCGCTTTGCGCTACCTGCAGTCAATGTCATTGGCACAGAATCAATCAATGCTGCCTTAGAAGCGGCAGCCCAAATAAAATCACCAATTATTATCCAGTTTTCCCATGGGGGGGCGGGATTTATGGCGGGTAAAGGGCTCAAGCTGCCAGGCCAACAGGGTGCTATTTTGGGGGCAGCTTGTGGAGCTCGTTATCTACACACCATGGCTGAAGCTTACGGGGTACCAGTTGTTGTCCATACTGATCATGCGGCGAAAAAACTACTGTCGTGGATTGATGGTTTGTTGGAACAGGGTGAGCAATATTACGCTCAAACGGGGAAACCGCTATTTTCTTCCCATATGCTGGATCTATCTGAGGAATCCTTAGAGGAGAATATCGATATTTGCTGTCAATATTTAGCTAGGATGAGCAAACTCGGCATGACTTTAGAGATTGAACTCGGTTGTACTGGTGGGGAAGAGGATGGGGTTGATAATAGCCATCTGGATGAATCGCGGTTATATACTCAGCCGGAAGCCGTTGCCTACGCTTATGAAAGATTGAGCCAAGTGAGCCATCGCTTCACGATTGCAGCTGCTTTTGGCAATGTCCATGGGGTCTATAAACCAGGAAATGTTAAGCTACAACCAGAGATTTTGCAGCGTTCCCAGCAATATGTTGCACAACGCTTTAATTTATCGGAAGATCCAATCCATTTTGTCTTCCATGGGGGCTCCGGTTCCTCGCTGGAAGAGATCCGCCAAGCAATTAGTTACGGCGTCATTAAAATGAATATTGATACCGATACCCAGTGGGCTACCTGGAAGGGAATTTTAAACTATTATAAAGGTCATGAAGGCTATCTTCAGCAGCAGCTGGGTAACCCGCAAGGTGCTGATAAGCCCAACAAAAAGTACTACGATCCGCGAGCTTGGCTGCGTGCTGGCCAGCAATCAATGGTACAGCGTCTGCAACAGGCATTTGCCGATCTCAATGCTGTTAACCGATTATAAACTTTTAATTTAACCGGCATACTTTGTGAATGGATCAGCAACTAAGGACTATTCTGCTGAATAAGGTGGGTTGCGGATGATGACATTATTACAAAAGTTACTCCATGGGCTACTGCAATATCAGCAGCAGCTACTGCAATCGCTGCTGAATGTGTTGGCAGCCCTGCTTATTTTTTGGTTAGGACGCCAGCTGGCACGAACGCTATCACAGATCATCGCCAAAGTACTGCAACGCCAAGCGATTGATCATACGATTGTCGGTTTCGTCCGGGTAGTTATCCAGGGCACTATCATGCTGATAGCAATCATTGCTGCCTTGGGCGCGCTCGGGATACAGACCGGATCGCTGTTAGCCGTATTAGGCACTGCCGGCTTAGCTGTGGCATTAGCCCTCAAAGATGCTTTAGGCAATTTGGCCGCAGGGCTATTATTAGTGATTTTTCGTCCCTTTCGGGTTGATGAAGTGATCGAAGTTGCTGGTGTTACCGGCATGGTAGAGCAGGTTCATCTATTCTCTACCGTGTTAAAAAGTGCCGATAATAAGACACTCACTATCCCCAATGGGACTATTGTCAAAAGCACCATTACCAACTACTCACGGCAACCTCAGCGGCGGATTGAGCTTTTAATCGGCGTTGCTTATAACAGCAACATTGATCAAGTTAAACAGGTACTGAGTGATCTGATTGCTACTGATTCTCGAGTACTACCGGACCCTGGAATTACCGTTCGTTTAAAAGAGTTAGCCCCTTCATCGCTCGATTTTACGGTACGTTTCTGGGTGCAAAACAGTGATTATTGGCCGGTTTATTTTGATCTATTAGAAGCTATTAAAAAGCAATTAGATGCCCATAAAATTGCTATACCCTTTCCTCAAATGGAGATCCACCTGCAGTCAACGCCTGCTACCGATTAAAGCAAAGCCGCTATTAACTTCAGTGAGTAGGAGAAGCGCTATGTTGCGTCAGCCATTAATAGCTTGTCTGTTGGGAGTTAGTCTATCAGCGGTTGTGGTTGCTGCTGCTGAGGTACCTAGCGAGCCACATATCGCTATTATCGGGCGTAGCCGGGTTGCTGTTAAACCCGATCAAGCTCTAATACAGCTGCAAATTACCCAAGAGACACAAGATACTAATAGCGCTAAACAGCAAATCGATCGACGGGTCAGTCGTTACTTAATCTTTCTAAAGCAGCAGGGGATTCAATCTTCACAAATTGATGCTAGCCGACTATGGAGTCAACGGATCGAAAAACCAGAAACCAAAGTAACAGTTGCTGGGCATAAAAAGCAGCAGATTGAAAAACCAAAAGCTAAAGCAGCAGTCACTGAGCGTAAAAAACCTGGTTATTATCGATTATCGCGGCAGCTAACCATTACTGTACAGTCATTAGGCTTAGTAGAACCCTTATTGACTGAAGCCTTGCGTTGTGGTTTGCAAGAGTTACAGTCCATACAATTTGGGGTAGCGGATGAGAACCAGTATCGACAGCAGGCCCGGAAATTAGCCATTCAAGATGCTATTCAACAGGCTGAACAGATTGCCCAGCAATTTAGCAGCCGCCGTGGCACCATTTACAGTATCCGCTATCGAAGCAGTGAGCCCTCTGCATATTTTGCTTCACGCAGTGTCGCTTTTGCAGCGACAGCGAATAGCGACCAAGCACAAAGTTATTTACCGCCCATCCTCTATTTTACTGATCAAGTAGAAGCCACCTTTAGATTGCAGTTCTGAGTTTCTATGCTAACGCTTAGACTCTCTAGCTTGCCGCATTCGCTATCATAATGAATCTCAATTTGGGATAGGATTTGTCGATAAACTAAGGTAATCACTGTTTAAAGAGCATGGGATGGGATTGCTGCGGATGCTAACCGACCGAGGGACTGAATATTACGGCAAACTGGAGCAGCATGACTATGAACTTTACTTAGGCATTAATGAGGTAGAACATACCAAAACTAAAACCTACTTCTACAAACTAATGGCATCTGTGAGCGTTTCCACAAGATAATTTTAGAAGCGTTCTACCAAGTTGCCTTTCGCAGAAAAATTTATCAGGTTCTGGAGGAATTACAGAAAGACTTAGATGATTGGGTGAATTACTATAACCATCACCGAACCCATCAGGGGAAAATGTACTGTGATCGAACCCCGATACAAACCTAGGAAGCAGGTAAAAAAATCTGGCAGCAAAAGGTTCTTTATCCGGGATAATAGGGTCTGACTGGTAGGCTTTTTTCTCGGGAAAGAGTATATAATCGGCAATGGCAATAAAGATAACCTCTTTTAAGTTGTGATATTTATCGCCAATATTGGTCTGTGCACCATAGGCTTTGGTAGCATAATATTGAACTCGCTGTTCAAACCCTTTGGTTTTGGCTACCTGGTTAGGTAAGGAGACAGTATTGCTATTATCCTCTCCCTTAGAAACGCAGCATGCAGGTTTCCCAGCACTGCGCTTGAGCCCCTTATCTAAGTTCATTTTGTTTCGAACCGGTTTGTCCATCCTGAATCCTCAGACATCAGCTTCTTTAGTGGTGACACTAATAGTAGAGAACCTTCTTTTGAAAAAGTGAATCATACCGGGAATGTCGGAGACTGTTTTTTTAGAATTAAGCCGCCTTAGCAAGCTCAATTTGTTGTTGATAATACCTTATTTCTGCTTCGACTGGGGGTATGTAACCGATGGGTCCCAATAACCTCTGCTGATTAAACCAAGCAACCCATTTCAGGGTAGCCATCTCTACCTGAGCACGAGTCTGCCAGGATTGGCGGTGAATGACTTCCGATTTATAGAGGCCATTGATAGTCTCAGCTAATGCATTATCGTAAGAATCGCCAACACTACCCACAGAGCATTCAATGCCAGCTTCTACCATCCGTTCGGTGTAGCGGATAGAGACTGACTGCCGCGATCACTGTGATGGATTAAGCGCTCCCCTTTAAAGGGCCGGCGAGCATACAGAGCCTGTTCTAACGCATCTAGAACAAAATCGGTTCTGGCCGAGCTAGAGACCCGCCATCCCAATGACTCTGCTGCGCTGCAATCCCTGGTTCTTGAACAAAAAGAGCTGCTGCAAAGGCAGCAGGCTACCATTGCCGATTTGCGGTGTGAGCTAAAAGCTAAGCTAGCAGAAATTGAACCGCTAAAAAGTCAGCTGGCCATCCTGAAACGTCAGCAATTTGGCTGCTCTTCTGAAAAGGTCAAACAGCAGATCCAGCAGGTAGAAGAAAAACTCAGCGCACTCCAACTTGATAAGCTCTTCACGCTCCGACAAATTCAGGTTAGCTTGATTGTTACCCAGGGGGGTAGGGTAACCTTTCTCAGCACGAACCCAACGCCTTATGGCACTCAACGAGATACCCAAGCTATCAGCTGCTTGTTGATGGCTATAGCCTTTTTCAAGCACTAACTTGGCTGCATCTTGTTTAAAATTTAAGCTGTATTTTGGACGCTTATGCTGACTGATCATTTTCTACCTCTAATCGACATTCTACTCGGGTTCTTTAGAGGTGGCCGGAAGTATTAAACCACTACATTGACACTTGTGCAAAGCCTTAAATTTTATTCGTCGCCTGTATCGGTTCGGTCAAATTACCCGATTAGTGGCAGTATTAAGCAAGCCTTGCCCGATGAGTGCCAATCTTACTCAATCCAGTTCTTTAGGTCAGGTTATCAATGCTGATGCCTGCACAGTAACAAGAGTTGAAAGACTAGCGGATGCTAGGGTTACAGCTTATAAAGCAGCAGCCATTCGAGATACAATGAGGAATGTTACATTCGCTGAGTAACTATTTGCTTGACGATAAACTGATAGTACCGCTGCTGCGTTGACAAATTAACAAGCCGTAAGCAGTATCAATCGCAGTAGCAGGCAGAGCCAGGTAGACGGTGTGTCCATCGCCTGGCGCCACTTCAATGGCTTCACCCTGCTGGTTTTCCAGCTGGTCAATTGCCCAGTGGCTTGAACCACTGGGTGTCATTAATTCCACTTGATCACCCCTGCGAAAGCGATTTTTTACCCGTACTTCAGCTAAGCCTTGGCGTATTTCACCCGTTAATTCACCAACAAATTGCTGGCGGGAGGTGGAGTTCCCCTGCTCATAGTGCTGGTAGGCTTGGTGGACATGACGGCGTAAAAAGCCTTCGGTATATCCTCGGTGCGCTAATGCTTCCAGCGCCTGTAATCCTTGCGGATCAAAGGGTTGGTATGCCAGTGCTCGATCAATCGCTTGTCGATAGACCTGTGCGGTACGGGCACAGTAATAAAAGGATTTGGTACGCCCCTCAATTTTCAGTGAACAGATCCCCATTTTCACCAATCGTTCTATGTGTTGAAGGGCTCGTAAGTCTTTAGAGTTCATAAAATAGGTGCCGTGCTCATCTTCAAAAGCACTAAGGTATTCAAAGGGCCGCTGCGGCTCTTCAATCAGATAAAGCTGATTGGTAGGGGCACCAATCCCCAAAGTGGGTTCAATAGTCTGGATGGGAATAGGTGGCTGTTGATGAACAATTTGTCCCAGTTCATCCTCTTTACCAGGGTGCAGCTTATACTCCCACCGGCAGGCATTGGTACAGGTGCCTTGATTGGCATCGCGTTTGTTAAGGTAGCCAGAGAGTAAGCAGCGGCCTGAATAGGCCATACAGAGAGCGCCATGAACGAATACCTCCAGCTCCATTTCGGGGACTCGTTGACGGATTTCTTCAATCTCTTCTAGCGATAGTTCACGTGACAGGATCACTCGTGAGATACCTTGGCGCTGCCAAAATTGCACGCTAGCCCAGTTAACGGTGTTGGCCTGTACTGAGAGGTGAATCGGTATTTGCGGAAAGTAGTCACGTACCAACATAATCAGCCCGGGATCTGACATAATCAGTGCATCTGGTTGTAGATCAATGACAGGCTGCAGATCGGCTAAAAAGGTAGTTAATTTAGCATTGTGGGGAGCAATGTTGACCACCACATAGAACTGCTTGCCAAGCTGATGTGCTTCTTGAATACCGATAGCCAGATTAGCCTGGGTAAACTCATTATTGCGTACCCGCAGGCTATAGCGAGGTTGACCAGCATAAACAGCATCAGCACCATAGGCAAAAGCATAACGCATATTTTTTAGACTCCCCGCTGGGGAGAGCAGTTCTACAGAAGTTGCCATAGTTATTATCAATCAGTGAGCGGAGGCAGTAGGTGAATTTTCTATGGGATGAGCAGTTGAACTTAACAATGGTTTAAGCGCTTGCAGCAGTTCTGACAGTGCTGCTGTTGCCAGCACAAAGTCAGCATCCAAACGCTGCTGTCGATCATCAGCAGCTATTTCATCCGCTGTCTGTAAACTATCCGCATATTTAAGCCTTTTAAAGCGACCATCCTCGGTTAAAATAAATTGGATCTGCTGTTTCCAGTTTAAAGCTAGTTGCGTGACCTGTTTATTAGCAGCTAAATGTCCAGCAATTTCATCACTGTCGAGCGGCTGCTGTTTACAACGGATTACGCCACCGCCAGCCTGCATCGAACGCAGCTCTGCCTCTTCTTGTAGCTGGAAACCCTCGGGTAATGCTTGTGTGGCCACCCACTGGGTTAGTAGAGGAGTGATCGAGGGGGATTGTATCCAAGGAATTACTGAAAGGGTTCCTAAACTTTGGCGCAGTAGCGCCAAAGTAGTTTCTGCTTTATGGAAGCTAGGGGTATCAACGGCTAGTAGAGCATTACGGCTATCTATCCAGATACGTATCTCTTGAAATCGACTAAAGGCTCTAGGCAGTAGTTGGCTGATAATTTGTTCCCGAAGGGCCTGTTTTTTGGTTTGGGTCAACCGTCCACCCGTCGCTTCTTGCCACTGATCTAGGCGTTGTTGTAGTGCCTGTTTAATCACTGCCGCTGGTAGTAATTTCTCCTCTTGACGGACTGTCAGCAGTAAATTGCTATTGGCGGCGTGCACCAGCGGAGCTTGTTCATTACCAAAAGGAGAAACCCAGCCAATAGCACGTTGATCATGCGCACTGCAGGGTAAAAAAGCATAAGCAGCCAGTGATCGCTCAAGCGATTCCGTGTCTGGGGGTATTTCAAAGTTTATACGATAGAGCAGCAAATTCTTTAGCCACATAACAGAATGGTCACTTACTTGACGAATATTGGATAATCTATTGACTGCTCTCCTCTTTTTTGAAGGAAGGAGATTCCCACTTTACGGCAATCTACCTTGCTCACAAAAATGCAGTTAAGGATTTATAATTGCTCCATGGGCTAACGCTACCAGCCCGGCAGCTTTGATATTTAGTTGGGTACTCTATGGAATTTTTGTGTGAAAGTAAAGCAATATAACTAAAACAAAAAATCCTGCTTTTCTCAGATAATTCAGGCAGTGGTAAACCAGCGATCTACGGTAGCGATAGGCTATAGTCTATTACTGTTAAACGACTGTTGTGCTGCGCGAAGGTAGTACAGCATGCTCCAAAAAGTAAGCAACGTAGCGACATAAAGGGCAATAAACCCGAAAATTTCAATCGTCGCTGAAGGACGCCATAATAAAATGGTTAGGGCAATCATTTGTGCTGCAGTCTTGATCTTCCCAATCCAGTGAACCGGGACTGCATACCGTTGACCGAACTCAGCCATCCACTCACGTAGCGCTGAAATAATAATTTCCCTAACAATCATAATAGCACTCGGTAGGGTAATCCACACCGTATGGTAGCGAGTAGCGATCAACACGAGAGCAGTGGCCACCATGATTTTATCAGCCACTGGATCTAAAAATGCTCCAAAAGGAGTTGTCTGGTGCCAGTAACGTGCTAGAAAGCCGTCACACCAATCGGTAATGGCCGCTAAAACAAATAGGCCTGCGCAAGCAGGAGGCCCCCAATGGGTCGGCACGTAAAAAAACAGCACGAAAAAGGGAATTAATGCGATCCGTAATAAGGTTAGTAGGATTGGAATGTTAATTGGCATACTTTAGGCGAAATATTAGTTTTGATAGTGAATAATCCCAATGATCGTTAGAGTGATAGGTTTCAGCGATCCAATTGCTATTCTATTCAGTGCTTTATGATAGGATAGCTTTTACTTGGCAGGTTTTAATCGGTTAACGGCAACCGGCTCTGGTACTTATTATAGCGGTTCAGTGTGGAAGTGAGCTATAAATTCTTTCTGCTAGGCTACGAGAAATAGAGGGGACTGCAGCGATCTCATCCACCGTAGCTTTTAACAGCGGTTGTAATCCCCCCAGATAATGCAGGAGCGCTTGGCGCCTTTTAGGACCAATTCCCGGGATTTGCTGCAAAATACTGGTTCGCCGAGCCTTAGCGCGTTGCCGACGGTGTCCTAAAAGGGCGTGCCGATGTGCTTCATCTCGTAGTTGTTGTAATAGATGAAGTGCCGGATCGGTTGCGGGGAGCTGTCGACTTTGGCACTCTCCGGTTAGCCAGAATGTCTCTAAGCCAGGACGACGCTCAGGTCCTTTAGCAATCGCAATAAGGCTTGGAGGGTTATGGTCTCCCCAAGGACAATTCAAAGCGCTCAAGGCTGTTTGGGCCGCTTTAAGCTGCCCTTTGCCACCATCGATGACGATCAAATCAGGCAGCTCGCTGGCTAAAGGCTTGCCATAACGACGTTGGAGGGCTTGAGCCATGGCAGCATAATCATCTCCTGGTGTTACTGCAGTAATACGATAACGGCGATACGCTGCTCGCAGCGGCCCTTGGGGTGTCAATACCACACAGGAAGCAACCATTTTTTCTCCGAAGGTATGGCTAATGTCAAAGCATTCCATCCGTTCCAATTTAGGCAGGTTAAGCCAGTTTTTTAAAGCTTTCCAACGTTTCTGTTGTGTTGAGCGGTGAGCTAGCCGGTTTTGCAATGAGGCTAGTGCATTGGTTCGTGCTAATTGAAGGTAACGAGCACGGTCACCGCGTGGTTTAGGATATATTGTTAACGGTTGCTGGAGTATAAGACTTAAGCTACGGGCTAGTTGGCGATGATTAGGCAGAGAGCAATCAAGCCAGAGCTGTTCTGCTAATCCATAACTGCTTTTCATTTGGCAAGAGAGATAGTACTGGTTAATAAAGTTCTCCAGAATATCTTCTACCGAGCTGTTACTGGGTACTGTAGGAAAAAAACTGCGGCTGCCCAGTAATTGGCCATGGCGCAGCATCAATACTTGAATACATACCACACCCTCGTCTAGTACCAGGCTAATAGCATCAGCAGCTGGATAGTGGTTATTCGTAACAAATTGTTTCTCTAAAATATGTCTAATCGCTTGGATTTGATCCCGCAAACGAGCAGCGATTTCAAATTGTAAAGCTTGGCTAGCCATCTCCATTTGAGCGACTAACTGCGTCAACACTTGCTGGTTTTTCCCTTGTAAAAATAGGCGGACAAACTCCACTTGCTGTTGGTAGGCCGCATCGCTGACCAAACCTGGAATACAGGGCCCCAAACAGCGTCCCATCTGATACTGTAAACAGGGACGGGTGCGTTGGTGATAAACCGCATCTTCGCATTGGCGTAGTGGAAATAGCCGTTGAAGGAGCGTTAGGGTTTCACGAACTGCTTGAACATTTGGAAAAGGTCCAAAATATTCACCTTTAATTCGCTGAGATCCACGGTGGTATAAGAGTCGGGGATGTTTTTCCTCGGTTAATAAAATAAATGGATAAGCACCATCGTCTCTTAACAGCACATTGTACCGGGGTTTATATTTT
Organism: Candidatus Symbiodolus clandestinus; assembly: GCA_038960095.1. Classification (GTDB taxonomy): domain Bacteria; phylum Pseudomonadota; class Gammaproteobacteria; order Enterobacterales; genus Symbiodolus; species Symbiodolus clandestinus. The sequence goes on along the minus strand of CP152425.1, from coordinate 1,398,562 downwards.
TGGATACTGTTGTACTCTAACAGCAACGCCTCAGTTTCTGTATGAGTGATGGTGAAAGTAATAGATGCCATCGCTGCTAGCATTGAAGTTATCTTAGCAGCAGCATTAAGGCTATTTTTTCGCTCAGCTTGATGGTGTCGATAGCTGGTTAAACGCCGCTTAAGATTTTTAGCTTTACCCACATAAATAATCTCCCCTTGGGCATTATGTAAGCAATAGATGCCCGGTTGTTCAGGTACCTGCTTTAAAAACACTGGAAAATTAAAAACGGCCTGATTCACGTGGGTAGGGGTCGGGGGTTGATTAAATGATGCTGGATAGCCAAATGAGTTAGCTCAACATCGCTATGGACATTCAGTTTTTGAAACATTCGGTAACGGTAGCTATTGATAGTTTTTGGGCTTAGATTTAGTTGATGAGCGATATCAACTGCCTTTTGCCCTTGGGTAAGCATTAGCATAACTTGCAATTCCCGCTCCGAAAGTTGATCCAGCCGGTTGCTGTTATTATCACTCGATAGTTGATCTAGAGCTATTTGTTGAGCGATTGCAGGTTCAATATATCGCTGGCCTAGGTGGACTGTTCGAATGGCGTGTACCATTTCCTGAGGTGAAATAGCTTTACTTAAGTAGCCAGACATTCCTGCTTGCATGATTTTAGTTGGGAGAGGATTTTCAGTGTGCATAGTTAAGATGATGATGCGAATTTCTGGTGAGTAGCGCAGAATCTTACGTGCTGCTTCTATCCCTCCAATACCAGGCATATTGATATCCATTAACACGATGTCCATTGGCTGCTTGCGGCACCATTTTACAGCTTCTTCACCACTGTTAGCTTCGCCAATGACGTTAATGCCTCTGATCTCCCCCAAGATACGTCTGATGCCAGTCCGTACCAGTTCGTGATCATCCACTAAAAGAATGTTAATCAACTCAAAACCTCTCCCTGTCAGATACAGCATAAATGCAGCTCTACCTCTTTCATTCTAATGGATTTTTCAGCAGATTTGAATAGCCGAGATTGCCGCTCTACCGCAGTCCTTTAACGTTTATTAAATAATTTGTTACATATAGAGCGTGTATGTAGGTATGATAATAGTTAAAAATGAGTATTATATGCATATTATAAAGGATAATAATTTTATGAATTTTTGTTAAAAAAATGTTTGGATAACAAACTTAAAAGATTAGTTATTTTTTGTTATTCAAGCGTTCTTAGCTTTATCTGGTTTGAAGGTGTTTACCTTGTAAAGCATTCTATTAGAGGGCAATTAACAGATCAAAGTAGTCCCGGCATTGTCGTAAAGTAACCCAATTTATGGTGAATATTTACTGTAAAACATAGCAGAAGATTATGATGAAAATAGTTGAAATAATAAACATATATGCTGGAAATTCCTTAACTAGTGTCAGGAGGAATCAATGTTCAATTACCCGGTGAAATTACAACGGGATACACAAGGAGCTTACCTAGTAACGTGCCGTGACTTACCTGATACCGTCTCAGGAGGTAATACGCAAGAACAGGCCTTAGAAAAGGTAGTCAGCAGTTTAGTTAAGACTGTTGCCGATTATATCGAGCATCGCCGTCCTGTTCCGCTGGCCTCAATTCCTGAAAAAAACGAGCATGTGATTACCCTACCCATATTAGTGGTGGCTAAAACAGCGCTATGGAATGCCATGGTTGAGACTGGCACTCGTAAAACGGATTTGGCGCGGCTACTAGGTGTTCATTTGCCACAGGTTGACCGCCTGCTCAATGTAAAGCACTCCTCAAAAATTGAGTCTATCGAGTCAGCGCTACAGCGGCTGGGGCGTAAGCTGAGGTTGCAAGTCAGTCGTTGCCATAAGTAGCTGTTGATCGCTTAAACGCCTTGTTTTCGGTATCTCCTATTAAAAGGGGTGCCGATTAAGCTGTTCCCCCTTTAATCACTCAGCCGTTAATTTGCCATCCGTAATTGAGTGTAGTAGTGGTAGGCTTTTTGTACCTTAAAAAGATAGCGGCGTGTCTGAGCAGAAGGATGGTGAGTTAGTAAAGTCTGGTATACCTGCTCGGGAGATAACCGGTTAATGCAGGCGATTGCCTGGCATTCATCTGAGGAAAAAGTTCGCAGCACAGAGCGAGTACCACTATTGTAAGCGGCAATAACCGTGTAGCGTTGGGATAGGGGATGACGAATTTTTCCAAGGTAGCGGGTGCGTAATAGATGTAGGTAGGCGGTACCAGTATCAATGTTGTTTAACGGATCCAGTAAATAACGGCGGCTGGGTTGGCTGTGGCGCCGTTTGAGATGGATAAATACATCATGGCCAGCTCCATTTTGCTTGACTTGCATTAGACCCAATGCTTGACTTTGGCTTACTGCATAGGGGTTAAAACTTGATTCTGTTTGCATAATAGCTAGGATTAACGGAACCTCAACTTGATAGCGCCGCGCCGCCTTTTTTATCCCATTTAAATATTTTTTTGCCCGCCGGTTAAAATGGTCAGGCACTAGAGGCCACTGTATCATGAAGATAAGTTGATAATGGCTTGCCCGCTTTTTTAATTGATGCTTGAGTAAATAGTCAACAAACTGTTCGGCCTGTTTTCGGGTTTGAATCGATTGACCATGGTGGTCTAAAAGTTGGCCAATAAGGAAAGGATGGGGACTACCGGGTACTGTTTCTTGTGTACTAAAAAGTGGAAGGAGACTGGCTTCTTCACCCATTAACAAGAGCTGGATCAGGGCTTGGCGTAATTGTTTTAATGGATTGTCAGCTTTGATGGTCTCAACACTTAAGAGTCCTTTTTGAAAGTTAATATGAGATCGTGTTTGGTAGTGATCATAGTAACGGACATAATCCCGAGCCCCTGGGATCACCAGCTCATTGGATCCCCAACGCATTTCAATATGGTGGGCTAATTGACCGATTAAAATTTCAAAGCTACGGCTATCCTTAGCAACAGTAGTTTCTTGAGGAGGAAGGGTGCAGGAAGTTAATAAACAGCTGATTAACAGAGTTAACCAGCAGCTGTGCAGAATCATCCGGCGTATCTTTTCTGAGCCTGAACGACTTTAGCAAGATAATCGCGGGTATAAGGTAAATGGTATTTTTTTACTACTTGCTGATAAAATTGTTTGGGAGAGAGCTGGTTAATGGCTTGGATAGCTAATTTGGGAGAGTGAGAAAAAAACCGAAATAGATTTCCATGGCCGCCATTATAAGCAGCAATTATCGCATATTGCTGTGTGGTGGGGTGCTTGATGGCTGATAAATAACGTGTTTGTAAAAGGTGTAAATAGGCTGTTCCAACATCAATATTATTGGATGGATCAAATAAATAGCGGCGTGTCGGCTGATCCGAGCGTTTTTTCAGGTGCTTAAAAACATCACGGCCAGCAGTAGAAGGGACTACTTGCATTAAGCCAAAGCCACGTTGGAAACCAACGACACGTGGATTGAAGCCAGATTCTACTTCGATAATCGCCAAAATTAACTGAGGATGGATTTTGTAACGCTTAGCAGCTTTGCGGACTAAATGATGGTAGCGGGCAGCGCCTACTTGCGCAGTTACCGGGTAATGTTTCTTCGGTGAACGACCGCAAGATCCAAGCAGAAAAAGGCTAATAATTAAGAGTAACTGTTTCTTCATAATTCAGATGATTTCCGATATTAGCTTAATAGATTAATGAATAGAAGAATCCGCTACCAAGGGAATGTAACCGGTTGGAGTTATCATCTGTCCTTCAAACAAAAATTGGATCATCCATTGCTCTAGCTGCTGGCGATGGTCTGGATTCAGCATACTTAACCGGTTTTCATTGATTAGCATGGTTTGTTTCTCTTGCCAGAGAGACCAAGCTTCTTGGGAGATTTCTCGATAAAGCCGCTCTCCTAAAACTCCGGGGTAGGGGGGCGCCGATAGGGCTTGGCTGATACGTTTTAAATAAACACAAAAAATTTGGCGGTCAGACATAAAGCTTTACTCCATCTGAGTAGTTAGCAGCTAAGGGTACTGCTATTAGCCATAATTGGATCCAGCGCTAACTGTTGTAGCAATCGTTGGATAGGAGCGGCTAAACCGATACGGGGAGGAGCCGTTAAATGATACCAAATTCCGCTGCCCTCGCTTAAATTTTTGGGTCTTTCAACAAGTTTGCAGTGTATAGGATGAATGGTCCAATACAGATGAGTAAAAGTATGCGACAGCGTTGGAAGTGAATGAATAGTAGCTGGATATCTATCGGGCTGTTGCTGTAACCACTGTTGAAGCGCTTGCTCACTGGAAAATTGTGGGAAGCAGAAGAGTCCTCCCCAAAGTTTATGAGGTGCTTGCGGAGTCAACCAAACAGACCGTTGATACTGTAGCAAAAGGAACCACACCTGTTTTTCAGGACGAATCGTTTTGGGGGGTTTCCTGGGATACTCCTGGCAACGTTGTAGACGATAAGCTTGACACCCCTTTTGTAGTGGACAACGATAGCAACTCGGTTGTTGGCGGGTGCAAACCAGTGATCCTAAATCCATCATAGCCTGATTAAAGTCACCTGCTTGCTGCTGCGGTGTTACTTGACGACTTAGATCCCATAACTGTTGAGCCACTGGATTGCTGCCCGGCCAACCAGCAATCGCGTAATAGCGAGCTAAGATCCGCTTAACGTTGCCATCTAAAATGGGATAAGATTCTCCAAAGGCTAAGGATAAAATCGCACCAGCCGTTGAGCGCCCGATGCCAGGTAATGCAGCAACTTGGGCAAAATCCTGTGGAAACTCCCCGGCGTATTTATGAAGTATAATTTGTGCGGTTCGATGTAAATTACGGGCTCTAGCATAGTAACCTAAACCGCTCCATAGATGGAGTACCTGATCAAGCGGAGCGGTTGCTAAAGCCCTTAAGTTAGGCAATTGCTCAAGGAAACGCTCAAAATAGCGGATGACTGTAACAACCTGTGTTTGTTGCAGCATAATTTCCGAAAGCCAAATCGAATAGGGTTGCCTATCCCGTTGCCAGGGTAAATCCTTTCTTCCATGCTGCTGAGCCCATAGCAGTAGCTTTGAAGCAAAAGAGGAGTCCAATCGAGTCATCAGGTTACTACAAGTTTGTGCTAAAAAAATTGATTGTGTCACGAAAATAACCAGGAGGATAGCACCTTGTCGCTTTTATCTACCAAGCAGCGGCCGATCCGCAGCTTTGTTCGACGCCAGGGGCGCTTCACGCCAGGACAACAGCGGGCCTGGCAGTACCATTGGCCACTGATAGGGATTGATGATCAGGCATTACTCACGTCCATGACGGAATATTTTGGACGTGATGCTCCCTTGGTCGTTGAGATTGGCTTTGGTCGGGGAGATAGTTTGGTTGCCATGGCTGATAACTATCCTCACTATAATTTTCTAGGTATCGAGGTTCATTTACCTGGAATTGGAGCTTGTTTAGCCGCCTCCCAACAAACAGGGATCAGCAACCTTCGGTTAATTCAACAAGATGCTCAGGTCGTCTTTGAGGAGCGGCTCCCTGATGCTAGCATCGATCGATTACAGCTGTTTTTCCCCGACCCGTGGCCGAAAAAAAGGCATCATAAGCGGCGTTTAGTCCAAACACCGTTCCTGGATCTTGCTCACCGTAAACTGAAACTGGGTGGCTTGTTGCATTTAGCCACTGATTGGTTACCTTACGCCCAACAGATGCTTGATTTGTTACAGCAGCATCCGGGTTATCTGAATGTTGCTGATCAAGGTGGTTACCTGCCACGACCTGAATGGCGGGCATTAACTAAATTTGAGCAGCGAGGCCAGCGACTGGGGCATGGGGTATGGGATCTGCTATTTCAGCGGTGTTAACCCCTCTGTGCCTTGGAAATCGCTAACTTGCTGTATTATAATTCCTTTTTGCTCTGTGAATGCGCTTAAACGATAATAGAGCACTGTTTTTTGATAGGTCTTAACGCATGCATTCAGAAGTTTCCCAAAACCAGCTTGTTTTTACTACAGCAGCAGCAGCTCGAGTACTTCAGCTGTTAGTTGAAGAGAATAATCCAACATTGAACTTGCGTGTCTATATTACCGGAGGTGGCTGTAGTGGTTTTCAGTATGGCTTTACTTTTGATGAAAAGGTGCAAGCAGGTGATATCCTCATCACGACTGACGGAGCTAATTTAGTGATCGATCCAATGAGTTTTCAGTATCTACAGGGTGCCATAGTAGATTATCGAGAGGGGTTAGAAGGATCAAGATTTGTTGTGAATAATCCCAATGCAAAAACTACGTGTGGCTGCGGCTCATCCTTTACTTTATAGGGAATACTGCGGGTTTTTACAATCTATGAGAGGTCAACTTGCTGGGTAATATGAGTGATAGTACTGGTTACCCAACCGTTAGTGATCCGAGTCTCCAAGGTTTCTCCCATTGATATTTGTTCCAAAAAGCGTAGGGGTTTTCCTTGCGGATCGAGCGTTAAGCTAAAGCCTCGAGCTAAAATGGCTAGTGGGCTAGCACTTTGTAATTTTGCACACAAAATAGAAAATTGCTGCTGGAGCGCTTGATAGTGTTGATGCCAGGCGTGCTGTAATTGGTGACACTGTTTTTGTAACCGCTGTTGCGGTTGTTGATGTAACGGGGAACGTTGCCACAAAAGCTGCTGCAACCGTTGGCTGGCCATTCGCTGCTGTTGCCAGTGATTAGCGATTGCTTGGCGCAGGCGCTGCTGGAGTTGTAATACTATGGTTTGCTGCCGCAGCACCTGGCGTTGGGGGTGGTATTGATGAAGTTGCTGCTGCTTATTTTGTAAAATCGTTCGTTGGCGAGTAATAAAGTAGTCTACAGCCAAGCTCATCGTTTGCTGCCAGGTAGAGAGCTGTTGTAATAATGCCTGCTGATCGCGACTCACTAATTCAGCCGCCGCCGATGGGGTAGGTGCTCGTACGTCGGCGACCAGATCAGCAATGGTGACATCGGTTTCATGACCAATGGCACTGATGATCGGAATCGGACAAGCAAAGATCGCACGGGCAACGCTGATTTCGTTAAAGCTCCAGAGAGCTTCCAAACTGCCACCACCTCGAGCCAGGATCAATACATCACACTCTTGTCGTTGTTCCGCCAATTGTAGAGCCCATACCAGTTGAGCGGGAGCGGCGCTCCCTTGCACAGCAGCAGGATAGATAACAATGGGTAAAGAGGGATCACGGCGTTTTAAGATCTGCAAAATATCTTGCAGTACCGCGCCGCTGGCAGAGGTGATGATACCTAATCGCTGTGGAGTGCGAGGCAGAGGTTGCTTATGGTGGGCTTGAAACAGCCCTTCAGCCGATAATTGCTGCTTGAGTCGAGCCAGCTGTTGCTGCAATAAACCAATGCCAAGCGGCTGCAAATTTTCAACAATTAGTTGATAATCCCCACGAGGGGCATAGAGTGTTACTTGTGCTGCTATCAAAACCTGAATGCCATTTTCCGGTTGTAGCGTTAGTTGCCTGCGGCGTTGATAAAAGAGCACACAGCGCACCTGCGCTTGGGTATCTTTTAGGGTGAAATAGCAGTGGCCAGAAGCGGGTTGGCTACAATTGGAGATCTCACCGCTTAGCCAAATCGTCCCAACTTGCTGTGTGAGCAACTGCTGAACTTGTTGATTGAGCTGCGTAACCGTTAATACGAGTGGCTCGGTAAAGGTTATTGGGGTAGATTCTATCACTGGAAGTTGAAACCGGTAACTGGCACTTAAAATCTAGTGTACCATAGCTATTATTTATTAAAACCACTGCAATTGAGGCAATCCTGAATCATTCGCAACAGCTATCACTACCGCTCTATTTCCCTGAAGATGAAACTTTTAGTAATTTCTATCCGGGAAATAATCAGCAGCTGCTAGAAGCCGTGGCTGCTTGTTTGCAGCAACCAGGCGGTTATCTCTACTTTTGGTCACCATCAGGTGCTGGTCGTAGCCATCTTTTGCGTGCTGCTTGTGCGCAGCTTTCTACTCAAGGGGCTGCAGTCGGTTATTTACCTTTAGATCGTCGCCATAGCTTTTCTGTGGAGTGGTTAGAAGGCATGGAACAGCTGGCCTTGATCTGTATTGATACGATAGAGGCGATTGCCGGTGATAGGATGTGGGAAATAGCGCTGTTTGATCTCTACAATCGGATCCGTGAGCAAGGAGAGAGTCGTCTATTGGTTGCTGGCAATCAAGCACCTCGGCAGTTGCAACTTACTTTGCCTGATTTGGCCTCACGGCTAGATTGGGGGCCAATCTATCGATTACAGCCCTTGGCTGATGAGGATAAACTGCTCGTGCTACAGTGGCGTGCACATTTGCGAGGGTTTGAGCTGCCGGAAGATGTTGGCCAGTTTTTATTAAAACGATTACGCCGTGATTTACGCTCCCTGTTTGGTGTATTAGATCGGCTTGATCGTGCTACCATTGCTGAACAACGCAAATTAACCATTCCTTTTGTAAAAATGATCTTGCAACTATAAAGTAATGCTTCTATTGCAGGACTCTTGATAGCCTGCACAGGCCTCAGCGGCTAAAATCGTGACTGGGTAAATAGGTAGAGATCTTGTATTGAACGCCATAATTTAACGAAACGCGCAGAATTCTCCATCCATAGCCTTAAAGGTTTGGGTAGAGATGGAGCGTTCCTTGATGGTTTATAAACACAGTGGTACTGAGACTTCATTAGGCTATTAAAATTGTTAATTGAAAACCAATAGGCAACTTATTTCATTCTTTCAATAATACTTTATCAAAGTTTTAATTAAAATTATTAACATTGCCAACCTAAATAATAAAAATTTCATGGTTGGTCCCCGTTTGAAAAATCGCGGGACCATTAATATTTTTGAGAATTTCTGCATAAACACATAAACAATTGGAATTGGTCATAATGATGCACGGTTATATTAAAGTCTGAGCTGCTACCGCACAGCCAGTACCAGCTCTCCTTTACCAATTGCTCTGGGTGAGCCCGATTCTCGTTTGACTGTCCCTGGTACCCATGAGAGAATAAAGCAATTTAGAGCCATCGCCACTCGGTATGATAAATTAAAGCGCAATTATTGCAGCATGCTAGCCATGACTTGTAGTTATCTATGGTTGCCCCATGGGAAACCTCAACTGGCCCTAAGCAGTCAACCATGATTGAATCTTTAAAACAGGCAGCCGCTGAAGCGGCAATTACCTACGTTCAGCCCGGCCAGTTAGTCGGCATTGGCACCGGTTCAACGGTTAACTACTTTATCGATGCTTTGGCCAATGCCAAAATAGCTATCAGGGGTGCCGTGCCCAGTTCGCAAGCATCAGCCAAGCGACTCCAAAAGCGGGGTATTTCCTTAATAGAGAGCGATAAGGTATTTGCCGTCGATCTGTATGTGGATGGCGCTGATGAAGTCAATCCTCATAATCACTTGCTAAAGGGAGGAGGCGCGGCTTTAACCGGCGAGAAAATTATTGCGGCGATGGCTCGACAGTTTATCTGCATTGTCGATCATAAAAAATTGGTCACGACGCTTGGAAAGTTTCCACTGCCGGTTGAGGTGATCCCTTTGGCAAAGGAGTATGTTGCCCATAAACTAATAAAACTCGGTGGCCAGCCCATTTATCGCGATGGAGTGGTGACGGATTACGGCAATATTATCCTGGACGTTCATCGTCTGGTGATCAGTGATCCCCTCAGCTTAGAGCGTACGATTAATCAGATCCCCGGCGTAGTGACTGTTGGCTTATTTGCCGAGCGCAAGGCTGATAAAATATTAATCAGTACACCAGAGGGCATACAGCGGAGATAAAAAGCCATTCAGCAAACTATTAAGGAATCTGCTGCTTTTAGTGGAGTAGGTACGCTAAATAATCAAGCGCCGCTTGTTCTAATTGGGTTCGATGCTGTTCACCGACAAAGCTTTCGCAATGTATTTTGCAAATGGCTTCGGTCCCGGAAGGACGGATGGCTAACCAACCCTGCTGGGTGATCACTTTAACACCGCCAATCGGTTCACTCGTCGGTAAATGAGTCAAATGTTCGAGTACCGGGTTTCCCGCTAGTTGAGGCCAGGGTAGCGGGTTAGTGAGGTTAGTTAATAAGCGATCTCGTTGATCACGGTTTAATCGACACTGATGGCGTTGATAACTGATGGGGCCTAATTGTTTTAACAGCCGTTGATAATACTGCCAGGGATTTTCTTCGGTTACCGATAAAATTTCAGCCGCTAATAGACACGAAACAATACCATCTTTGTCAGTGGTCCAAGGTTGACCATTCATCCGCAAAAAGGTTGCACCCGCACTCTCTTCGCCAGCAATCCCTAGAGTACCTTGATAGAGACCCTGAACAAACCCTTTAAAACCAACTGGGATCTCAACCAGAGGGCGGTTTCGCTGAGCAGCCACTCGATCCACCAGATGGCTAGAGACCACTGTCTTGCCCAGTGCTAGCTTGGATGACCAGTTGGATCGGTAGTGAAATAGGTAGTCAGCCGCGACGCTAAAGTAGTGGTTAGCATTGATTAGGCCATCAGCCGTGATAATCCCATGTCGATCATGATCGGTATCATTTGCTAGACAGAGATCAAATTGATGGCGTTGCTTTAGTAAGGGTTGCATGACTGCCGTAGAGGCACAATCCATGCGAATAACGCCATCGTCGTCTAAACACATAAAAGCAAACTGCGGATCTATTGTTGGGTTGGTAATGGTTAGATCCAGTCGATACTGTTCGGCAATCCGTTGCCAATAGGCGATTCCTGCACCACCTAAAGGATCAATGGCTAAGCGTGGCCGTGCTTGCTGAATAGCGACTAAGTTAATCACTTGAGGCAGATCATTGACGTAAGCCTCTAGTAGATCGACTAATAGCACCAATCCTCGTCGCTTCGCTTGACTAAAGCAGCATCGTCGAATCCCCGGTAAACCCTGCTTCAATAAGGCATTAGTGCGTTGCTCAATCATTCGAGTCATAGCAATTTCAGCAGGCCCACCATGCGGCGGATTATATTTAATACCGCCATCTTGCGGTGGGTTATGTGACGGCGTGACAATAATCCCATCAGCCAATGCACCGCCTCGGCGGTTTTGACATAAAATGGCGTGTGAGATGGCAGGAGTTGGCGTAAAGCCATTATCGCTGGGGATAACCACTGTCACCCCATTGGCTGTTAATACCTCAAGGAGCGTGTAAAAAGCTGGTTCTGATAAAGCATGGGTATCACGGCCAATAAAGCAGTAACCATCAATATGGTTGGCGGCTCTGACTTCAGCAATCGCCTGAGCAATTGCTAGAATGTGGTGCTCATTAAAGCTACCGAGTAAGGCGCTGCCGCGATGCCCAGAAGTTCCAAAGGTAACTTGTTGTTGTGGATTATTAGGATCTGGAAGATGATGGTAGTAGTGATGCAGTAACAGTTGAATATCAATACAATCACTGCTTTCAGCGATTTGCCCAGCACGAGGATGAGGAAGTGAAAAGGTATTACAAAGTGTCACAAACAGCCTCAATCAGTGAAGTCGGAAATTCCATAGTTACTAACAATTGTTGGATAATGGCGCGTTTTCTAGCTGCATTGGTATTGGTAATCACCCAATAGGGGGTCTGTGGAATATTTTGAGGCTTGCTCGGCAGGCCATGGCGCAGTAGAGTCTCTGGATCCCGGGCAAAATAGCGGCGCGTACGCCCCTGAGTGTTAGCGGCTGCCCGTGAAAAGGCTGGCGGCTCACTTTGATACAGTGCAGAGAGTAGTCGCATAAAGCGACCAATGGCAGTGATTTCCCGTTGGTAGGGGGTACTTTTTAGCAATTGAGCAATGGCTTGTTGTGGTCGCAGATCAACCGCAAGCGTCATGGTTTGGGTGGGAATAGTGGTTGCTTGAGTGATGGGTTCTGCAACTGGCGGAAACTTTAATAGACGTCGCAAAATCGCTGATGCGCTCTCGCCAATATGTTCGGTATGTCGCGCAATATAGTCATAAAGCTCAGCATCAATCTGTAAGACTTTGAGTTTCATATGAGCGGAATATTCTCCTAGCAGTACAATGACTATTTTTCTGATGATTAAAGCAACGAAATGCTACTGTTTTTTTCTTTGTAGTCGCCGTTGTCGCCACTGTCGAGCAACAGAACAGCGCCATAATAATCTAATGCCCCCGTAACCTAATAAAGCTAATAGGGTACCGCAAAGCAAGTTTCCTAATAAAAAAGCTTGCAAATGCTCAGCAACTTCATGCCAATGCTCAGTCAGCCATTGCCAGTTGAGTAAATAATTTTTGATCCAATACCAGGAAAAAAGCTTCCCTTCAGTTAATGCTGGAGGCTGAATAATCCAGGCGCCCAGCCGATAAGTGGCATAAAAAATAGGTGGCATTGTTAGTGGGTTGGTTAACCAGACTAGAGCAACCGATAACGGTAGGTTAACGCGAAACAGCACTGCAAAAGCCGCTGATAAAGCCATTTGAAAGGGGACTGGGATAAAAGCAACCCAAATACCCACAGCAAAAGCTCCCGATGCCGATCGACGGTTAAGCTGCCAAAGATTGCCATCATGTAACCAACGTTTAACAATGCCTAAACCTTTTTGGGCAGTGATAGTTTCTTTGCTGGGTAGGAAACGGGTGATCAATTTTTTTGCCATTAGTGGTCAATCCTTGCAAACTAAGGGTTTTATCGACGCAGCAGCCTTTGCTGTGTTATTGAGCATATTACCACTTTTATTTCTGCCACGACTACCGGCTGTACCACTGCTCGGAGGACTATGTCTCGTGGCGCTGATATTAGTGCTTACCCCTAACCAGTACTGTAGGTGGTTATCTTGTGGCTTGATTAGTTTTCTCTGGGCCATGATCGTGGCTCGCCATAGTTTACAACCATTACGTTACGCTAGCCACCAGCCCGTTGAGGCGATCATTGAGGTTATTCATCATCGCCAGATGGCGGCTTTTTCAGACAGCACGGTACGGATAATGGCAATTGCTGGACAACCTTTAGGTTATTGGCAGCGTTTTCTAATTTCAGCCACCTGGTCTAAGCGACAACAGTCTCTGGCAGTGGGCCAGCTCTGGCAGGTCACTATCCTGCTACGCTCGCTACATACCCAACTGAATCAAGGTAGTTTTGATGGTCAACGCTGGGCAGTGGTCCAACGGAACATTCTCAGGGGGCGCATACTACAGCAACGGCTGCTTACGTCACAACCCATCCTTCGGCATCGTCTGATCGATGGCTGGTTATCATTACTCAAGGGGCTGCCGACCGCCGATCTATTACTGGCGCTATTAGTGGGTGAACGCAGTCAATTAACCACTGATCATCGTTATTGGTTGCAAGCCAGCGGCATCAGCCATCTACTAGCCATTTCTGGGTTACATATTTCTTTAGCAGGACTATTTGGATATGGTTTAGGACGCCTCTTTCAAGGAATAAGTCTCTGGAGATGTCATTATCCTGAGATCCCGAAGATTTTGGGATGGCTAACGGCTACCGGTTACACCGTGTTATCAGGAGCAAATCCCCCAGCTATGCGTGCTTGGCTTGGTTTAACGATACTGCTTTATCTGCAATTACGAGGCTATTACTGGTTACCAGGACAGCTATTACTACGGCTAGTGGCACTCCTGCTGCTGTTTGATCCACTGTTGATGTTATCCAGTAGTTTTTGGTTATCGGTAGCGGCTGTATCAGCTCTGTTGTTTTGGAAGCATTGGTTACCTGGGTATTTTGAGAAGAGAGCAGGTTGGCAGCGCTGGTTATTCGTCGGCATCTATTGGCAAATAGGTTTATCGATGTTACTGCTACCACTCCAGGTTGCTTTATTTCAAGGATTTACGCTTTGGGCACTGCCGATTAATCTGCTGGCCATTCCATGGGTGTCTAGCTGCACGATGCCATTGCTGTTTAGCGGACTATTGCTTAGTGGCTGGTCAAAAGCAGCACGGCTGTTATTTCAGGGAGCTGATGCCAGTCTAACCCTCTTAATCCGCCTGACCCAATACCTTGGCGTGACCACAACGGTTCCGATTAAGGGGTGGGTGACTTGGCCAATGACAATTTATGGTCTGAGTTTTTCTGGCCTAGTGTTATTAATCAGCTGGCGTTTAGCACTCTGGCGTACTCACCCATACAGCCTCTTGCTATTACTGCTGGTTGGTGTAGTTCCGTTAAGCCACCGTTGGCGTTCGACTTGGCGATTGGATGTCTTGGATGTGGGGCATGGACTGGCGGTGGTGATCAGTCGTCACCAGCGAGCGATTTTGTATGATACGGGTAACGCTTGGCCAGGCGGTTCTATCGCTGAGCGAACTATTATTCCTTACCTCCGCTATCACGGTTTAACTTTGGAAGGGGTCATTTTAAGCCATCAAGATCGTGATCATGCTGGAGGATGGCCTTTGATTCAACAACATTATCCGCAAGCATGGTTACGTGGCGCAGGGCAACAATCGGGTGCGTGGCCTTGTCAGGCCGGTGAACACTGGAATTGGCAAGGGTTGGAATTTAAAGCTTTATGGCCAGATCAATGGGTACCGCGTGCTTATAATCATCACTCTTGTACCGTGCGGATCAGCGATGGGCAGCAGCAGATTTTACTAACGGGAGATATTGAGCAGACAGCAGAACGGCAGTTACTGCGACATCAGAAATCACAATTAGCAGCAACTATTCTATTGGTACCACACCATGGCAGTCGAACCTCCTCATCTTGGGGGTTTCTGGCCGCGGTTAAACCAAAAGCAGCTATTGTATCAGTCGCCCGTTATAACCCTTGGCATTTACCAGCTACAGTAATTCAGCACCGCTATCAGCAGCAAGGTATTGCTTGGCATAGCACGGCTGAGTTGGGGCAAATTAGTTTGCAATTTAATCGGCAAGGCTGTCGGCTGTTGAGTTATCGACAGCACTTAGCACCACGTTGGTATCATAATAGTTGGTAGCTTTAGTAGTTTTTGTAAAAAATATATTTAAATTGTATATTATAATTTAAATAATATTCTGTCGTTAATTAAAAATAGAAAATATTAGGTTAATCTGCATAAAATGCCTTTCATTCTTAGTGTATGAAGCAGTAATCTATCTTCATAATTTTCCAACGGATTTTTTTAAATGGAATTAAAAAAACTAACAAATTGTTTTTTTTTAGGTTTGGTAAGCCACGGGCTAGCCATGCCCATTCCTGTTCAGTGCCTTAGCAATGAGTTAACACAAGGTAACGCAGCGGCATATTTGTCACAACTGGGTAACCAATGGCTTAATCAATTTTCTCAAAGTGAAATTAGTTTTAATGGTAATTCACTGGACGCGCGCTCGGGTGGGGTCAATCTATTACTACCTCTGGTGGATAACCTGGAAGAACTGCTGTTTACTCAAGGAGGATTGCATCGAAAACAGCAAGCTACTACGTTAAATTTAGGTATTGGCTATCGCTGGTTTACTGGAAGCCAAAGTTATTGTGGCAGCAACCTTTTTTATGATCACCAGCTTGGTGATCATTATCGACGCTTTGGGATTGGTATCGAATGGTGGCAGAATAATTTTGGTATTACTTTCAATGGTTATTTGACAAATCAGGTGCCTAAGGTTGCCCAAGGTAATAAAATCGCCACTTATTTATCTCCTGCTCGCGGAGTCGATCTCCGTTGCCGATACCAAATTCCTCAGTTTCCTCACTGGGAATTGTATCTACAAGCTGAGCGTTATTTTGGCAACATTAAGTGCTCAAATAGTAAAATAGTATCAAATCAAACTGCTATGATTCTGGGTGTTAGATATACTCCAATTTCCCTAATTACAGCAGGCTACGAATTGACTTTAGATGATGCTCATCAAAAATATTACCAGCTATCTTTACAGATTAACTACTGTTTTGGTGTCCCCTTAAAATGCCAGCTGAATCCACAGCAAGTTATTATTAATCAACAGCTTAATGGAAATCGCTTCTCTCTAGTCCAGAGAAATCACAGAATTACCTTGGAGAAAAAATCCAATGAGAAATTGGTTGGTTCTCCTGGCAGTACATATAATAAAAAAAATAAATATAATAGTTCATCGAACAATGAAAAAGACATTAAAGAAGCTTGTAAGTTCTTTGGTTTTTCTTCTATTGAGGATGTTTTAAAAAATCCTAAAGATTACCGAAAGAAATTGAATAAAATGTTGAAAAAAGATCACCCTGATAAAAATATAAATAATCAGATCGAAGCGACAAAAAAACACAGGAAATTACTAGACATAAAGGCATTTTAGATAAAACTATAGATGAATATAAATCAGGGCAATAGAATATAATAATTTATGGTGGTTTATTGACAGCGTTTGACAACGGTCCATAGAGTAGACAGCTTGCTAAAGCTGGCTAGGTAGAAATATCCGATGACACAAAATATTTATGATAACCCCGATTTTTTTCGGGATATGCCCAGCTGCCCCGTTCACAACAGGGATTAGTGGTAAAAAATCTCAGAGGGTTGCTCAGCGTGCTATACCAAGCCTTACGCTCTGGCAGCTGGTTTGTTTTTTCTGTTGAACATCCTATTTACACAGCCCCCAGTATGCCTGATTGGATAATTGATAGTGATGGCCATAAAATCTGGCCACTGAATCATTATCAACGAGAAGGAAGCCGGATTACCCATTGGATTGTTCACAGCATCGTACCCTGGGGAGTTACCTTAAATTATTTATTAACCAAGGTTTTATTATCCAGCATATCGAAGAGTGGCAGCCCGATAATCAACAGCTAGCAACGATGCCTAGTTTGCTCGATGAACGGGAACGGCCGATGCTGCTGTTAATCGCCGTGCAACGTCCTAAATAGAGACCTAGGTGTAACGAACTGCATTTAAAAACGGCCAAACCTGCTTTAAGTGCAAATTCTGAGCCACATTAAGTGCAACTGAAGACCCATTTAAAACCACATTAACTGATTCTGAAATCACATTATCTGCCACTGAACCAAGAAGCTTTCTCTCAAAACCACATTAACTGCCACTGAAATCCTCTCCTGCCCCAGCGGCCACTTCTCCAAAAAACGGCCGTTTGATGGAATATCCGCGCCTTTTCAAAAATTTGAATCAAAACAGCCTAAATAATCTACAAAAACTATTTGTACTTTTCTATTTCCATGTAAAATTTAATCCTACCAGTTTTTGGAGGTTAAGCTATGTTGGTGGGTTACGCACGCACCTCAACCGATGATCAAAATCTAGACTTGCAACGCGATGCCCTAAAAATTGCTGGATGCGAGCGCCTATTTGAAGACCAAGCCAGCGGGGCTAAAACAGAGCGTCACGGTTTGGGCAGCATGATCAGCATGCTTCGCAAGGGTGATACCGTGATCATCTGGCGCCTAGATCGGTTAGGACGCTCACTCAAGGATCTGATTCAATTGGTGGATACATTTGAATCCCTTGGGGTTGGGCTACAGAGTCTACAGGAAAATATTGACACGACTTCAAGTGGTGGCGCCTGATCTTCCATCTATTTGGCGCACTGGCTGAATTTGAACGTCACCTGATCCGTGAACGAACCAGTGCTGGTCTGTCAGCGGCACGCGCACGGGGGCGCTTAGGAGGTCGTAAAAAACTACTAGACTCCAATAAACAGCATATGGCGCTGCCACTCTACAGGGAACGTCAACACACCGTTAAAGAAATCAGCGTTGGAGCCACGGAAAATGCACGGTGATTTGGCGCGGGCAGTGGAGCGTTATGCGCGCGCCTGGATTGATGTGGAACGAATGCAGGAGCAAGCGCTGCCGGTGCTGGAACACCAAAAAGTGGCGCTGCAGAAATATGGAGTAGCCCTGGATAGAGCACAGCCAGGCGCTCAGAGAGATTTGTTGAGTGCTATCGAGCATCAGCCCACTATTTACAAGGCCATGAGGGAGAAGCCGGGTAGTGCACGTACCAAGCAGCTTATGGCTGGGATTGAGCACGAGGCCCGGGTTCGTCAAACTCCAGAGCTGAAGGCTGAACGAGTGGTTAAGCTATGGAGTGGCCTAGAGGAGCAGTATGAGAAGCTGCAGGGGTTGGCGCATGCCGAGGCAAGGAATCAGGTTAATGATTGGGAGCTTGGTTTGTAGGATTAATGATGGAGGAGGCATGGGAGAGAGATTAGAGCAGCACAGTGCCAGCAATCCGGCGCGGGCGTTCGAGGATTTACGGGCGGAGGTTTTGGTGATGCGGCGCGCGGTGGAGGCTCTGCCCGTGGCGTTGGAGGAGAATCAGCCAGCAGATTACAGTCCGGACTTGGCTAGGATGAGCAAGGGATTAACTGCCGTGGAGGAACAGCTGGCTAAAATGCAGCAATATCCGGTTTGGCGGATGACCCCTGAGCAGTATGGCCGGGCTATTGCGTTAGCTGGGTACAAGGTGGTACATGAATCAGAACAGAAGTTCAATCGGGCAGTTCAGAGTCTAGAGCAGAAGCGGCAACACCTGGCTAATCTGGTTGGTCTAGTGCGTTTGCGAGCTCAACAGCGCCGCTGGGTAATCTATATTGGGATTGGTGCTCTGGTGTTTGGAGTACTGATATCGCCGCTATTATCCAGAGTGTTGCCCTTTGGTTTGGATAGTCGGCTCGCAGCATTTATTATGGACCGAGGTCGCTGGGAAGCGGGTATTGCTTTGATGAAAGCGGATAACCCCCACAGTTGGTATAGCGTAGTAAATGATAGCAACCTGGTTCGTGACAATCGGCGGGTGATTGAAGCTTGCCGAGAAGCGGCGATTGATAAGAAGAAAGAGCAGCACTGCACGATTATCGTAGGGGCGCCAAGGCAGTAGTGGCTTTAAACAAAGCTGAAAATTATACCACCATAAACTCTGGACAATCTATTTGCAACAGTGCCCTTGACAATCTTAAATTAGAGAGGGTATCCTGCAGATGGTAATAGGATATCTAAGTCCCGGATTATGATCTGGAATCTTGTCAACATAGGATGTAGAGGGTAGTTTTATGAAAAAATCGAACATAGCAATGCAATCACGCTCACAGGCTTTGGCTAAGAACGGTCTGAGTAAGTTTATTGGTAAACTTAACACACAAATGGATCACCCTCGCTTGCAAGCCGCAGCTCCGATGAATCTGGCTAAGATCATCGGTGATTTCTAGGATTAAATCTCTTCTAAGTTGTACTCCATGGAACTGTATAATTCTACGGAGTGCAATCTATAGTTTTTTCAATTTTCATTGAATTCTATTGAAACATGGGGTTTATCTTTTATGTTGCAGATATCAAGCCTTAGATTTGATGATGATAACTCAGTTTCTCCCTACAAAGCTGATCGATTACCTAGGTTATAATAGCGAAATTATATACCAATAAACCGTTAACCAAGAATTAATTCTCAATCCATATAACAAAAAACAACCCATAGGGAATACTACTCTGGATTACTCCTGTGTAAATTAAGACACTGAGTAGCAAATCCCCTGGCTAGATGGAAACACTTTGGAGTCCTCTCTGCATCTAGGACTTCCCGGTGGTACTTCAACAAGCCTTAGTCAAATATTTTATGCCTAAATTTCCGCATTAAGGGATTTCTCATGAGAAAAATATCAGTTATTGGAAGCGGAATGCTTGGAATTAACCAGATTACAACTGAAGGATTTTCCATCATTCAGAATACAAATAAGGTTTTCTGGATTGGAGAAATATCCGGCTTAAAAGATTATCTTTCACATAATAATAACGACTATGAAGATCTCTCACACTTATATGAGGACGGAGGTATCGATATCGTTAATTATAACCGAATTGTTCAATATGTAACTAACTCTCTTACGGAATATGAGCATATCTGTCTTGTTGTTCCAGGGCATCCACGGATTGGAGTGACTATTATTCAGATATTACAAAAGTTATCAGATGATGGTGGTTTTTTATTTAATTGTTATCCAGGTATTTCAAGTTTTGATGCGATGATTAATGATATTGGTATTGATCCGCTAGAAGAAGGTGTCAGCTTACTTGATGCAAACAGATTGATTATTTATGACTATAAAATGGATTCCTGTATTAATTATTTTATTTATCATGTTTGTTCCATTGGTAATTCCAATACAGATTTTTCATCACCACAATTATCAAATAAAGTCTCTTATTTAAAATCTAAGTTAATAAAACATTTCGAAGGAAAACATAAAATTTATTTACTCAGCGCATCAACTAAAAACGGAGAACTACCAGATAAACTGGAAGGGAATATTTCAGATCTAGAAAGATTGCTGTCACAGGTAACTTATCGACACACATTATATGTTCCATCAATTCCGCCAAATAAAGATAGAGTGAATTTCAATTTTTTGAGAGAAACTAATATTCTATATCGGAAGTAAAAATGACAATATTGTGCTATAATAAATGCGACATGCTGGAGGATTATTACTCACGTTGTACAAAAAAATCCGTCCACACAGATCTCCAGGAGATGTGGCCCCCGAGTTGCGCAAAAGTACGGGACCCATTTATATATAATCGATTTCCTTTTGCTTTAAAAAGAGATCAAGTAAAAAATGTTAATATAGGAAACTGGTCAGTTAACTGGGTAAATTCAGACGCTGGTACAGCGATGTCATCATTAATAGGAATTAGGGGTGTAGACTGCATTCGACCTTGTGAAAACCGTATCCAATTCATCAACAGTGGTATAAAAAAATATCCATTGCTATGTGAAAATGAAATAAAATTTATTGAAAAATTTATTTCGACTTTAGTTTGGCTAACACCAAACAATTCAGCAGCCGATAGTGGTAATGCCTCATTTTATGAACTACCCCATGTAACCTTTATTTCAGATGCTACACTCTTCTTTATCCCTCCCTTTCACCAGTTGCCGAGAAACTTTGGTATTATTGGTCTTATTGAAAACCTTTATCACGAAGCATTGCACCATCAGGTACATGCATACAATGCGTTTCATGGACAGCGTTATTGCCATGATAATCAAGAAGATAAACTACTTTGTTTTCCTAGTAGACGAGATCGAACTTTTAATTACGCTCAAGCATTCAATGCATGTTATGTCTACGGTGAAATAGTTAAATATCGAGCTAAAGTGGCAGAAAACCTCTCTAAAATGTATGGTAAGGATGAATTGTTATGGATAAACGATGCATTCTCCATTTGCGGGATTTTCTGAAGGAGCAATGGAATGCATTCTCGCTAACAACCTTTCTTTATCCAGCCGGATCCGGATTGGGATGGCATGAAGATGATGCGGAATACAAAGGTGCCTATATTTTTTATGCACATCCTGAATGGAAACCTAGCTGGGGAGGTGAACTTTTTTTAATTGATACTCCGGTAAATTCAAGTGCCGGACTGTCTGAGAATACCTATAATGCCTCCGAAGAAGTTTTACGCATGTCTGGGATTACTGGTGGTGCCGTTGGGCCAGAGTTTGGATGGACCATCAGGGAGCGCAACATCAATGATTCTGGTGTAGGGGTTTTTATTTATCCTAAACCAAATCGTCTTGTTGTTATCAAACCAAATTATTCTCACTGTATAAAAAAAGTAGAAGCCAATGCAGGGGATAACCTGCGCTGTTCTGTTGCTGGCTTCTTTCAAGAAACCTAAAAAATACTGAATGAACTATACTAACTTAGGTTTGGAGTGGTTATGTTTTTTATATTGGCACGGTCAATACGGAAGTATTCTTGGCTAAGAAAATTATTACTGGCACTTATTTTAAGCTCAGTTGGCACTGGTTTAACATTCATCATGGTATTCGCTGAACTTGCCAAGCTAAATGCTGTACCATCTTCATTCACACTAGCCTTTATCTTGTCGACATCCCCTGGATTATTGGGAAGTATCGCCGGAAAATATCTTCTTGGGCGTATTGAAGTGAAATATTGCCTGATATTTGCAGAATGTGTCGGTGCGATAGGTTTAATTATCCCTTGGTACGGATTAATCAACGGCTCGGTGACCATATTGCAGTTCGCCGGTATTGCATCGTCGATTTCTTCAGGGATTACCATTCCTGCTATTAATCATTATACCAAAGCCAAACTGTCGTCAGAAGACATTGGTGCCGGTGCAGTACTCGATACGCTAGTCTTTTCCTGTCAGGTGCTATTCGGCATCGGTGTAGGATCGTTTATCTATGGCTCAGTACAAAGTGATACCTACCTGCTGGCAAACCTGGTCAGTTATATCGTTGCTATTATCTCTATTTTTTTACTGCCAACTTTGGCAAGTTTTTCAGAGAAGAAGGTTTTTGCTCGGGGTTTACCAAAAATACTAACGCCAAAACAGCGCACAAGCCTCTACTTATTACCTGCACTGGCGATGACGGGAGCTCCAGCTATGTCTCTCCTACCTACATTGATTCATAGTGGAAGTAGTGAAAGAAAAACACTTTTATTGTTACTATTTTCACGTAGCCTGGGGCAACTTCTGGGGCCGTTTTTGATCAAGGAAGAGCGTTATAAGAACCAGTCATCTCTGTTCATTATTGCGTGTATGACAGCATTTATTGTGTGTTATATGTTTGTTCCGCTGACTAAGTTCATTACTGTATCATTAGTCCTTGTTTTTTCTGCACATGTATTTTCTAATGTTATTTATAGCTTTGGCTGGTATAACTTACTGACAAATTTTGAAAATGATCAGGTTGCTTCTGCTTCAGCTAGCAGTTACAGAAAACAAATTGTTATTGGTTCAGTAATCAGTATTATAGCGGGTGTGCTTGCGGATAAAATAGGAAGCCATACTGCACTTATTATTTGTTCAACAACTGGATTAATTCTATCCTCCCTGTTGATACTATGTGTCGAACGCCAACTATAAAAGCGGATGCTGGATTAACAGAGTAAGCTATCGTCTTGGTTGCTCTAGTGCCTGTTGAGGTTTCAAATGGGCCGTCGTAGATAACTACAAGCCATGACTAGCATACTTTGATAAGTGCGCTTCAATTTGTCCCATTGGGAGCGAAACCACAATTTGAGGACGTTTGTTTATAAAACACGTTCTGAGGCAGGCAACCAGCGGTATAGGGTGGGTATTGATACTCCAAGATTATCAGCTACATCTCTTGGGGGCACGCCGCACGATAGTAACTTTTTAGCCGATTCGATCTTGATCTTTGTCATCTTCGGTTTACGACCACCTTTACGCCCGAGCTGTCTGGCTACTTCTAACCCTGCGCGCGTACGCTCGACGATAAGTTCACGCTCCATCTGAGCCAGGCTAGCCATCACATGAAAGAAGAAGCGCCCGGACGGAGTGCTGGTATCTATGGAGTCCGTTAGACTCTTGAATTGAACGTTTTCTTTTTCTAATTTGCTAACAAAATCAACTAATTGTTTGACACTTCGACCCAGGCGATCTAATTTCCAAACGACAAGGGTATCACCTTCACGTAGTTGTTCGAGGGCTTTGGTCAATCCAGGGCGACCCGCTTGTGTACCACTCACTTTGTCCTCGAAGAACTTTTGACACCCCGCATTCACTAATGACGCCAGTTGCAGTTCTAGGTTCTGGTCTTGTGTGGAAACCCTCGCATATCCAATCAGCATAGCTAGTTACTCAGCTGATTAATCTAGTCTTGCAGTGTATCAACGAAAATTTCAGCTTGAGCAACCATCTCAAGGGCATCGCTCAATTCCACTAGCTCTTCGCTATAGTCAGCCACGTAGCGAAAGGTCTCTGCGCGCTTCAGAAGGCGTCCCATTTCCTTCGGAATGAGCTCGTTTTTGACTAGGTCATTAGCAAAAGAATTGAGCAATCCCCTATGAGTTTTGCCAACCTCATGCCCAGAGGATAGCAATGCCGCACGCGCGGCATCAAATATGGCATAGTAGGCACGGTTGCAGGCGCCATCCGCATCTCCTGACTCAAGTAGGACTTTCGCTGAGACAGTCGCCCGCAAAGCCTTAACCATCAATTCTGTAGCCTTTATACTCGAACTCCTTCTCTGGCAATATTGTGTAATAAAGCGGGGTTAGAGTAGCTCTCTGGCTGTTCCCATTCATCCATCCATACTGGAAGTGGTGAGATATTGATGCCTGTTTCTAATAGCACATCATAGGAAATGTTGGTCATCGCTAGTGTTGTTGTCAGGACTCGTTGATGTTCGCCTTTTAAAAGCACAGCCACATCACTCTCTGGACGATGTGTGCTGTTTGCTCGGCTGCCGTAAACGAAAGCGCCAGCGATGCTGTAATGACTCGAGATCAAAGAAAGAAAGCGTCGGATGGCTTTCCTAGTGTTGTGATCAAGTCGGCCTCGTTGCCCCATGGCTATAATCCTTATCGAAACTCGATGTAATGATATTAAATCGAGAATTTAAATTCAAGAATTATTTTCGAGAAACAAAAACCTTTGATTTACCAGAGCGTGCAAGGGACTCTTGCGGTCTGATCACAAACCACCGTTTTTTGGAGAAGTGGCCGCTGGGGCAGGAGAGGATTTCAGTGGCAGTTAATGTGGTTTTAAAGGGGTCTTCAGTTGCACTTAATGTGGCTCAGAATTTGCACTTAAAGCAGGTTTGGCCGTTTTTAAATGCAGTTCGTTACACCTAGGGACTCTTTTAACGATAGAGTTGATGCTGTTGAATATAGTCAGCCACTGCTAAAGGTAGCCAGTCATTACAGGAAAGCCCTTTCTGGAGTCGTTGGCGAATCATAGTGGCAGAGATTGGAATGGGGGCTACATTAGCCAGATAAAAATAGCCATGAGGTTTCTCATGCAGCCGTTGCGGTTGCCCCACTTGCCGAGATCCCCAAGCCCGGTGTACAGGTAGGTGGTGAGTACGATAGCCAGGACGATGACAAATAATAAGATGACTATAATCGAGCAGTCGTTGCCACTGATGCCACTGAGGTAGATTTAACCAAGCATCCTCGCCAATAATCATTAATAGGGGTTGTCGATCACCAATACCTTGTCGAATGGCTTGCAGCGTCTGTACTGTATACTTGAGCGTGGGGAGCCGTAACTCACGATCATCAATGGTGAATAATGGTTGATCGATAATTGCCAACTGCAGCATGCAAAGGCGCTGCTCAGCACTGATCTGAGGCGGGGAGCGATAATAAGGTTGTCGGTTGGGCAGTAACGCGATTTGTGACAAGCTCAGCTGCTGAGCTACGGCTTGACCAATGTGTAAATGTCCCCGGTGAATCGGATCAAAAGTGCCTCCAAGCAATGCATGCATCGGTTACGGTACCAATAGGGCAGTGGGTACTGGCACATTGCATCCCAGAAAAGTGAGCAGGCGCAGATTTTGCCAAATTGTCAAATTGTTGACTGCGAGTGCACCGGTTTTCAGTTGTAATTCAACAGCGGTTAATTGGTGTAGCATTTGCCGCAATTTTGAGACACTTAGCCGTTGCCTAGCTTGGTTCAACAGTTGGCGGTGGTTTTGCCAAACCGTTTCGCCCTCAAATAATCGGTGATCCGGTGTCGTTAAGGCACGCTGCTGTAATTTCAACAATAGTAACAGCTCATTTTGTAATATTCTTAGCAATAACAGTGGCTCACTGGCTGCTGCTTGCAGCTGCTGTAGGCTATGCACCGCACGCGAGGTTTGGCCTGATAAGAGCGCGTTGATCCAATGCTGTGCGGTAAACTGGGCTCTATCTTGTAAGCTATTATGTAGGCGTTCTAGCGTCAGTTGACCATCTGGATAGAGAATCGCCAGCTGTTCTAGTAATTGTGCGGCTGCTAACAAATTGCCTTCATAATAACTGCAAAGCTGCTCAATCGCGGCTGCCTCTATGGTTAATCCATAGGCACCTGCCTGGCTTTGAATCCAATTTGGCCACTGTTCAGGGGGCGGAGGCGAGCAGTTGACGTAAGTAGCCGGTATTTGTGCTAGCCTGGTGAACCAGGCAGTCTGCTCTTGTTTTTTTTTGAGTTGTGGCAAGCTAAACAGTAGCAGCATCTGCTGATCAAGCAGGCTAGGTAGCTGGGTCAGCTGTTGACTCAGCTGCGGGTTGGGTGCAGCTGTATTCAGAATTAAGGGTAGCAATCGGTGTTGAGCAAATAGCGGTAATGCTTGAAAATGCTGCTCCAAGTTTCGCCAATCAACCTTACCATCGAGGACTAGTGTCGGGCAGAGACTAAAGCCTTGCGCTAGTGCAGCTTGACGAATTAACCGTTGGCTCTCTTGTTGCAAGAAAGGATCGGCACCACATAACAAATAGCAGCGCTGTAGTGATCGTTCTAACTGCTCGGGTAACTGTTTAGGCGTTAGACGTCTCACTGGATAGCACCCGCAGAAGCCACTGGGGGGAGGGAGGGTTCTGCTGTCTGTTTGAGCGGTCCCTTTTCAGTTAATAGGCCCATCAGCTGGTGTACCAGCTGATGGGCAGCTTGTTGGTAGAGCTGTTGCTGTACCAGCTGCTGCTCAACACTAGCTGCCAGTGCTGCCTGTGGATTATCAAAGAAAGTATGGGAAACTACCGTAGCTAATGGCGTCTTTTCAACCGATCGGATCATTGATGGTTCCGGTGTAACCCTCACAAGCCAGTGTAACTGGGCTTGAAGACGTACCACCAACTGATATTGTGCCGCCTTACCATCGGTGAATAGCGAACGTAGCGAGCGCTCTTCCTGCTTATCGAGTAGCTCTAGCTGCAGGGTAGGGTGCTGACTAGATTCAATGACGGTAAAGCCTTGTTGGCGCAATTGACCCTGCACCGCGCGGGTTAGGGGACTATAAGGATCTGAGCTCTGCACGATCAGGGTACGATAAGCTTGAGGCAGTTGAGCGACTGTCTGTGACTGGAAACCACAACCACTGAGCAACATTAATAATCCGCAGATCAGCCAATAGCGTGTCAGCTGATGGTTAGATGTCGCTAGGACATCCATTTTCCACAGCAGCGGTTGAACTCGGATCATTCGCTAACCACTAGGTTTAACAATTTACCGGGGCGATAAATGATGCGCTGGATGCTACCCTGCAGATATTTCTGTAGCTTAGGATGCTGTTTCGCTAAGGCACAGACAAAAGCTTCATCGGCATCAGCCACCACAGTTAGTGTGGCACGGGTTTTACCATTAATTTGTACTGCCACTACTGCCGAGGTTTTTAATAATGCCTGCTGATCCACTTGTGGCCAACGGGCTTGGTCTATATCACCCTCTCCCCCTAAGGCACGCCAGAGGGTAAAACAGATATGCGGTGTCATGGGGTAAAGGAGCACGATCACCGTCAGCAACGACTCTTGCAGCAACGCATTATCTTGAGGGGTTGCTGTTGGCGCAGCACTTAACTGCTTAACCAAAGTCATAATTGCGGCAATTGCTGTATTAAAGCTTTGGCGGCGCTCAATATCATCAGTCACCCGCAAAATAGTTTGGTGAAGCAAGCAGCGAAGCTGTTTTTGTGGCTCTGTCAGCTGATTAATCGCTAAGGGAGGTGGGGTACCCCGACTACAATGCTTATAAGCTAATTTCCATAAACGATTGAGGAAACGTTGTGCCCCTTCAACGCCGGATTCATGCCACTCTAGGGTCAATTCAGGCGGAGCGGCGAATAGCATAAATAAACGCACGGTATCAGCACCATAGCGTTGCACCATGGCATCAGGATCAATCCCATTGTTTTTCGATTTAGACATTTTACTCATGCCAGCATAGACCAGCGAACGACCTTGGTTATCAGTTGCTTGAGTAATCATTCCGGTGGCATCACGTTGTACAATCACCTCACTGGGGGATACCCAATGGCGTTCTCCCTGGAGATCGGTAAAATAGAAGGCATCCGCTAATACCATCCCTTGGCATAATAGCCTTTTTACCGGCTCATTCGTAGTGACTAACCCAAAATCACGCAGCACTTTATGTAAAAAACGGAAGTAGATAAGGTGCAAGGTAGCATGCTCAATCCCACCGATATATTGATCGACCGGTAACCAGTAGGCGGTCGCTTGCGGATCTAGCATGCGTTGGTTGAAATCGGGGCAGGTATAACGAGCATAATACCAAGAAGATTGCAAAAAAGTATCAAAGGTATCGCTTTCACGCTGGACAGGTAATCCAGCTAAGTGGCTGTCAATCCATTCCGGCTGTTGTAAGGGATTATGGCTCTCCTCTAGGCAGGACACCTTCGGTAAACAGACTGGTAGTTGATTATCTGGAACCGGTAGTAGTTTGCCATTAGCGTCGGTTACCATTGGAATCGGCGCACCCCAGTAACGTTGTCGAGAGATCCCCCAATCGCGTATCCGGTAGTGGACGGTTCGCTGTCCCTGGCCACTTTGCTGCAATTGATCAGCAATCACTTTTAGCGCCTGATCGGAAGTTAACCCGGTAAAGTTTGCCGATTGGCAAAGAATTCCCTTCTCTATATAGGGTAATTCAGGCAATCCTGAGGTATCAGCAGTCGCTGGTTGGACAACACAGCAGATAGGTAATCGATATTTTTGGGCAAATTGGTAGTCACGGTGATCATGGGCAGGCACAGCCATCACCGCACCACTGCCATAGTCACTGACAACAAAATTGGTAATCCAGATAGGTAGCAACTCCTGAGTAATCGGGTGGATAGCCTGTAGGCCACTGTCCATTCCCAGTTTTTCGACAGTAGCCAGTGTGGCTTCTGCCGTTTTCAACTGCTGGCATTGTTGAATAAAAGCAGCCATGGCGGGATTATGTTTGGCTAGAGGAGTAATCAAAGGATGAGTTGCAGCAATCGCTAAATAGGTAACTCCCATCAAGGTATCGGCGCGCGTAGTATATATCGTCAACTGCTCGGGTTGCTGTGCGATTTGAAAGTTGATTTCTAGCCCTTCGGAACGTCCAATCCAGTGGCGCTGCATATTTTTAACCTGCTCAGGCCACGCAGTAAGCGATTTAAGATCGGACAGTAATTGATCGGCATAAGCGGTAATTTTAATAAACCACTGTGGGATCGCCTTCTGCACGACTGGAGTATCACAACGCCAACAGCAGCCATCGACAACCTGTTCATTCGCTAGCACTGTCTGATCTTGCGGGCACCAGTTAACCATTGCTGTCTTCTTATAAGCCAACCCTTTCTGGTATAGCTGAATAAATAGCCACTGCTCCCAACGTGTATATTCTGGATCACAGGTGGTAATTTCACGATCCCAATCATAACTGAAACCTAGTCGTTTAAGTTGCTGTTTCATGCTAGCGATATTGGCATAGGTCCAGGTAGCTGGATCCGTGCGATGCTTAATAGCAGCATTTTCTGCCGGCAGACCGAAAGCATCCCAACCCATAGGGTGCAAAACGTTTTTTCCTTGTAATCGCTGGTAGCGGCTGATCACATCGCCTAGCGTGTAGTTACGTACATGCCCGATATGTAGCTGTCCAGAAGGGTAGGGGAACATCGATAGACAGTAAAATTTCTCTTTGTCGGATTGTATGGCTGCTCTGAAAGTTTGTTGCTGTTCCCAATGCTGCTGTACATTGGGTTCAATCTCATGAGGAGAGTAATGTAATTGCATCATGATGCGTGCCAGGTTCCTAATCGGATGTGCAGGTCTAAGTAACGCCTTAGAATACTGTAAAAAGGTGATTCTGGGAATCACTAGCAAAAATAGGGCGCTGCATAGTAGCTTATGCTGGGCTAAATCCAAAACCATGTGAATCAGGTTTATTTAAGGGGAGAAGCCGGATATCCAAAACGGGACATGTAGCCCTCAGGAAAGCGTTATATGCCTGCCCTGGCAGTATAACCTGTAATGCAGTAGTGAAAGCTCAGAGGGAACGCTTAGTATCACGCCATAAAGGTGGCAAGATTGGCATCTGTGCGGCCATGCGTAAGTTACTACAACTGGCCTATGGCGTACTGAAATCTGGGATGCCCTTTGATGAAAAAATAGTGCTTGCATCGTGACAAGTAAGACGGTATCTACTCAGTGTCATGAACGACACGCTAAGCTCCTCTATGCTGCGGTTGGTCTCCTTAGGCTACAGATGAAGCGGGAGATGCCTGAATTGAGACTTAGCCTTGGGGCCCTTTATCGTCGAATAGCAGCTGATAAAACGCAAGGCGGAAATCTGTACACAAAACTTCCTAGATTTGGCAAGAGCCGCTGCAAGGGAGGGAAATGTAACCGTGTACGCGCATTGATTCCTAACCGAGTTGATAGCATTCAGCGCTCTCAAGTGGTGGAAAACGCTCAAGGATTGGAGATTGGGGAAGGTGATACGGGACACGGGGAAAATGCTTATCTAGTGACGCTTGCCGAGCGGCAAAGTCGCTTAGTTCTGATAGGGAAAGTAGTCGATAGGGTGGAAACCGTGGCTCAGTGCTTATCTGAATGGCTACGTCGAGTTGATAATGGACCTACCATCAGACTGGATAATGGCGGTGACTTTGCCCATCACGATCAAGTGGCTAAATCCAGCCAAGCGACGGTTTATTTCGCTAAGCCCTATGCGAGTTACCAACGAGGAACTGAGAATACCAATGGCCTCATTCGCGATTTTTGGCCTAAAGGAACTGATGTTAAACCGCTGGATGACACCGAGATAAGACATAGGGAGTTTTGTCTTAATATGCCCCTAAGCGTTGTCTTAGGGGGACTCACTCCATTAGAAATTGATACTGGGAGGAGTGTTGCACTTATTTGTGTAAATCCAGCGGAAGGATAGCTTTGAGATCAATCAAATGCCCTAATTTACTTGCTTTAGCGGCAAGGTAGCGTTGATTATGATGGTTATGGCCCACCTGTAGTGGAATAGATTCCACGACGTCAATGCCGGCTTGCTGTAAGGCAGCAACTTTATGCGGGTTGTTGGTCAGCAAACGTACACGGCAAATACCCAATTGTTGTAGTAGCTGAACACAGCTACTGAAATCACGGGCATCAGCAGCAAATCCCAGCTGTTGATTCGCCTCTACAGTATCCATTCCAGCGTCTTGCAGGGCATAAGCGCGCAACTTATTAATTAAGCCAATGCCTCTCCCCTCCTGACGATGATAGAGCAAAGCTCCCTGGCCAGCTTGAGCAATAGCTTGCAAAGCATGTTGTAATTGAGCGCCGCAATCGCAGCGTAAACTAAACAATGCGTCACCGGTTAAGCACTCAGAGTGTAGACGAACCAGCATTGGTTTGATAGCTGACAGTTTGCCTAATATCAACGCCAGATGTTCTTGTTGGTTGGTACTTTCCTGAAAAGCGATCAATTGAAAAGTACCCCAAGGCGTGGGTAATTGGGTTTCGGTGACACGTTGTAAAGTCATAATAGTTGAAAACCTCTGGCAATGGCTACAATACTCAGTGATCGGATTAAGTCATTCGTTTAGTTTGGATAAGTGGTGCTTATCTTACTGAAGTAGCTCAAAATTGCGAGGTAATTAGCGCTTGGTAGGTACAGAGGAATGTGCAACTTTCTGTTACCAACAGTGGTTTTACGGGTTACCCATTTTAACTCATCAGAAATGGTGGAGGATTACGAATTAGCGGTAAAAAATCGTCAGTTAGGCAATCACTGGCTAGCTTAATAGTCCATTATGATGAGCAAGTACTGAAGAACGAGCATGCTTTTAGGGTAGCAGCAAGAAATGTAAAGTTTACTGCTTAATTCCTTTGGTTAAAAACACTCGGGAATCAAAGCAAACTTTTACCGTTTTCTAATTAATTCTAGATTTTTCCAACTATTTTTGATTTAACAAAATGGGCTATACAGTAAAGTCATTCTAGCTCATTAAAAAAAGGAAGTCGACCGCCATTTTATCGGTGACTAAACTGGTTTAAGTTGTTGTTACTATTATCTTTTTTCCTATTTTTCCTTTTTTTATCTAATCTGCTTTGCTATTTTTCTCACCAATCAGCTTTTAAATTAACAAAAATTAATCTATTTACTAACAAATATAATTATATAATTAATTATATAATTATATTGTTTAACTTTTAAGATTATTTTATATCAAAATATGTACACAATTATTTTACATTTTAGCCCATTTTGTTAATAAATAGAAGATATAGAAAACTAAGTTAGATCATCAATGAAATATAAATTTAACATTCCGCGGTCATTATTCGGAGTTGCAATGGGTAAGTAAACGATAGGATTTATGAGAAGTTACTATTTTATAACCATTAAAAATTAATACTGAATCCATTGATACAATTGGAGGAATGATGAAAATTAAGGCTGTTAAAAGTGAAATTATCCATCCTAAGCAGAGCAATTACGACACCTATTTCATTCCTCAAGAAGTAGGTCATATTCGTAATGTACCGTTATATCGATTAGTCTCTTATTGGGGTTTATTAAAAAACAGCTATATCTGCCGTGATGACATTGCCACTGCTTTTGGCATCTCTTTACGACAGGCTTCAGGAATCATTTCTTCCATTTATAGAAAACATCAAGACATCATTTGTTCAATTAAGCGAGTTAAATCAGGAAAAGGTAATATTGCTAAGAACTATATGTTAATTCATAAGATAGTCGAAGAGGAAAAAAAAGAGAAGAAGCGTACCGCTAACCTTTTGCCTTGTCCACGGATAGCTCGAGAAAAAAGATCGCAAGATAAGGGGCAAGTACTTTGGTCGCGTCTACTGACTAGACCAACTCCACAGCTGTAATCTTATTTTATAATCTAATGGGTAGGAAATTATTATGTTAGAAAAGTCAGTTAAAAAGAAAGATATTGCTCGTGCTATTGCTATTCAACATCAACTAACTGAAGAGCAAGCCAATCACCTACTAACCGATGTTTTTGACACTATTTGGAGCATGCTGCTAAAAAAACAGAAAGTTTGTCTTTACCGCTTTGGATCATTTTTTTTAAAGAGAAAGAATAGTCGTTCTATGAGTAATCCACGTACTGGAGAGCCAATGCTAGTCCCAGAAAGAACGGTCATGTGTTTTCGTCCATCTCGAAAATTTAATAAGCGTTTACGCATACAATCAGATGCTGGCTTACTATAGTAAGTTTGTCGAATTTTTCAGAAAAATTTCTGGTTTGGTTACTTAGTTTTCTCACGTGCTATTTGCGATAAGTAAGGAGGATACTGACAAAATAGCAGATACTGTAGCGATGCCTAATTTTGATTTGTAATCTAAGGGGTAACATTCATGCAGATACCAATGGTGAAAGTATTAATGGCTATGGTGTTGTGTCTGCTACTGTCAACTCCGGTACCAGCCAGTGATTTCAGCTGCTCTCCTCAGCCTGTATCTTCTGCCGAACTCAAGGAGCCAGCATTTGAGGAGGCTTATCGAGCGGTGGCGTTAGCCCGTGAAGCCTATGAGGCGGCTCAGCGGGTGTTGAGGCAGCCATTAGTGAATCAAGCCAAAAAACCGCCAAAAGCGATTTATGAGCTTATCAACCCAAAGAAAGTTTGGTGTGCCAAGGCGGGTGGTACCCTACAGGAGTCATTAGTGGTTTGGGCAAAAACTGCTGGTTGGCTACTGCAATGGCACTCAGATTATGACTATCCAATCCTTGCGGACATCTGTTTTACTGGTACTTTTGAAAAGGCTATGGAAGAGGTCGTTGATGCATATAAAGAGGCAGAACACCCTCTTTACTTAGATATCTATCCGCAACAGCAGTTAACAGTTGTTACTCATTAAGTTTTTTGGGAGCGATTATGCGATGGTTTGGTTATCTGCTGCCATGCTGTGCCTTGGTAGTCGGTGGTTGTAGTGCTTTTTCAAGCACGCGAGAAACTGCCGACCAGGTGGAAGAGGCTAAACAGCAAAGTGAGGGGTTACTGAAGGAGATGCAGCGAGCCGAGCGGCAGCAGACAAGGGTTCATCAGAAACCCTGGGTCTCTAAAAAAGCAATTAAGCGATTGGTAGAACGGATCCCATCAGAGCTGAATTGTGACATTACCTTTGCTACTGGCACACCAATGCCATTTAATGAATTCAGTAGTTTAATGAATAAGTTATGTGGCCTATCGGTCCGTCTCACACCCGATGCTGAAACTAAGCTGGCGGCAGGTAATCGAGAAGATCGGCAGGGGAGAACTAACCGAGAGAATGACGCTGTGCAGCAGAAGCTGAGGGGAATTCGCTGGCAAGGCAAACTGGAGGGCTTACTGGATGTCGTTTCCTCTTCTTTAGGTCTCTCTTGGCGCTATAGTGAGGGTGAAATTAGCCTTTACTATTTAGATACCCGAACTTTCCATATTTTTGCCATCCCCTCAGAGACTGAGATGCGTTCGGTGGTGCTATCAGGACTAGATGCTGGTCTATCAGGAGATAGTGAAGGCAAAGGTGGAGGAGGTAAAGGTCAAGGGCAGAGCTCACAAAGCACCTCTGTTTCATTAAAAACTGCTGTAGTTCAAGACATCTGTAAAAGTATTGAATCGATGTTAACACCGGGAACAGGAAGAGTTTCTCCTTCTATGGCTACCGGTACCATCACAGTAACCGATACGCCTGAGGTTTTAGGGAGAATCCAATGCTACGTTGATGCCGAAAATCGTTCTATTACCAAGCAGGTGCTATTGAATGTTAAGGTAATCACCTTAGCACTCGATGATAGCAGTCAATTCGATATCAACTGGAATTTAGTTTACCAGACCGGTAACCAGTTAAAGGCATCAATTAATGGTGCCAAAAGTGCCCTGGAGAAGGACAGTGCTGCTCATGCTGAGATTAACATTCTAGATAATCCAAACGATCCGACTAACAAATTTAAAGGTTCGGCATTGTTACTGGATGCCTTAGCCAAGCAAGGTAAAGTAGCGATGATCACATCACCCTCTGTCACCACATTAAATTTGCAACCCGTACCTGTCCAAGTGGCCACACAAGAGTCTTACCTGGCACGTATTGAGAGGAGTGATACGGCTAATGTTGGTAGCAGCGTCTCTTTAACACCCGGAACAATTACCAGTGGCTTTAATATGAATCTGTTGCCTTTTGTGATGCCGGATAATCAACTGCTGCTACAGTACTCAATAAATCTAAGTCAGTTCTTAGGGTATCAAAAATTTACAACCGAAAATAAAGACATGATCCAGCTTCCGAAGATAGATAACCGTATTTTTTCTCAGAAAGTCCGGTTGCGCTCGGGGCAGACGCTAGTTCTGTCTGGATTTGAGAAGAGTCGTAACAGTGCTAACAGGAGTGGGACCGGTGCGCCTAATAACTGGTTGCTGGGTGGCGGCGTTAGTTCTGAACAAAAACGCGAGATTATTGTCATTATGATCACCCCGATCGTTATGGAGTAGTTATGTCTGAAACCGTCGATTCTGAGACACTGCTTCTACCCTTGCGGGGGTATGACTTTGCGGTGGCTGGTTTGATCTGGCAGCCACTGACTGATTTAAAAAAATTAACGCAAGAGACGAAAAAGCTTATCAAAAAAGAGCAGTGTGAGATCTTTGTGGTACACCGCCAAGGTAATAAGGCACAGTGCGGTATGTTATCAACGCTACCATCGGTCGCTAAGCGCCGCTACTATAGCTTAGCGCTACTACTGATGGAAAAGCTGGGCAATGATTGGCTAGCGATCTTTGCGTTACAAGATGGTCGTTATGGGTTAATTGGTGTAGAGAGTGGGCAGGTAGTACCCGGTTGTGATGCGCTATTTTCCAGCGCTGAGGAGGTGGTTGCTCATTTTAATAACTATAAATCACTGTTTAACTGGCAGACTATCTATGCTCCCAGTGAACTCGCTTTAGGCGGTGAATCCCTTGTCCTAGAGCAGACGTTGAAGGGGATCACGCCCAAGCGTCCTAAGCAACTTACCGACACCCAGATACTGAACCAACAATCAAAAAGCTTGGGGCTGAAACTGATTGGGATTGCCGTGCTAGTGGTTGTCGGCGTTATCGCCTGGAATCGCTATCAGCAGAAACAGGAAGAGGCGCGTCTAGCTAGGCTACGGACATTGCAAGCACAAAAGGCCAAGAAAAACCCGCCAGTCCAAGAAGTATGGCGCCAGCAAGCCCCAGCGATGGAGCTGCTGCGCGACTGTGTACAGGCAATCACGCACTATCCGATTACCATTGGCGGTTGGCAGGCGGCAGGCTTTCTCTGTGATGCTAAGCAGGCTAAGGCTATTTATCAACGAGTGGCTCCAAGCACCGTAAACAAATTTTTAGCGGCACTGCCAGAGAGCTATCAAGCGCAACACATCCTATTGAAAGGCGGTGAGAGTGCCCAGTTAATGCAGCCAATTCGCATCGATACTAACCGGCAAAATGAGCAGTTGCAATCGTTAACCACACTGACCCAAGATATCCTCAGTAAAATTCAGCTAGGGGTGGCCAGCGGTCGAGTTGATGATGTCTTTTCAGCCAAGAAACAATCAGCGAATTTTGAGCTTACCAGCCAAACTTCACCGCTACTATTACTACAGGATATTAATTTAGATGGCTTAGTGATTAAGCACCTCACAGCCACTTTAACGCAAGATGGAATCATCACCTGGAAAATATCGGGAGTTCTGTATGGTCAATAGCTGCTGGCGTAGGCGATGGTATTGCTGCCTACCACTGGGCCTCTGTGGATTGCTGGGATCACCAGACGTATTGGCTGCCAATGAGCCCCGGGTGGGGGATATTAGTACCATCCAGCAGAAGTCGCTGCTGCTCAAAGTAGCGATTGAGCATGCTAAGTTACAAAAAGAGCTGCAACAGATGAGTGAGTCAGGCATGGTATCCAATGAAATTTGTACTGGGAAAGGCATAGGCAGCTTAACGCTGAATGCCATTTATGGAGTTAATCAGCAGCATTTTGCTACCTTCTCTTATAATACCTCAACGCAGATTGATGCTAAACCCGGTGATACATTACTATGTGGGGAAAAAGTAAAAAAAATTAGCCTGGAAAAGGTAGAGGTTGAAAAAAGTGGTAAACGTTATACCGTTGCTGGTTCGGTTACGGCTGTGCCATCAGCAGCGCCGCTAAAAATAGTGTCACCCAATTTATTTCGCTGACAGGAATCAGAAACCAGGTAACAGAATACAGGAAGGAATAGTTTATAGCGGCGCATAATTAGCATCACTGTCATGGCCGTGTATTTAGCATCCAACCGCTGACCGAGCGTATACAGTCAATTCATTCGGAGTATTGAATAAAGGGTAAGTTATGACGGATGAATTATCCAATGAAGTGATTAATTGTTTAACCGCTGAAGGTCAGATTTATGAATTATCCACTGATGCGCAGAAAATTATCTGTTTAACCGACAATGGTAATCTTTATGTCTCCAATTCCCATGAACGCTCCTATTGGGTATTAGCTTTTATTGATAAACTCCGTCGTGATAAATTTCAATATAAACTATTACTGGTCAGTATTGAACTGATTGCAGCCCTTTATAGTAAAACCGCCTCTCAAAAAATCACTCAAAGCTCCAGCCGCCAAGAAGAGGTGTTGGAGATTATGCGAGCAGCAATTCAAGCCAAGGCCAGTGATATTCATATTATTGTGCGAGAGAACGTAACCCGAATTAAATTCCGACAATCCGGGGAGCTAAAAACTTTTTCCGAACTATCCCGTGATGATGGCCAAGATATCTGTGCCACTATTTACCAAACCATGTGTGACGTTGCCGAACCGGTATTTAATCCACATCGTAGCCAAGATGCCCGCTTAATGAGCGCTGCTTTGAAAAGTTGTGGTTTATATGGCGGGCGGATCGCCACCCGTCCTACCGACAGCGGCTTATTGATGGTGATCCGTTTATTATATGATAGTGGCAATAAAAATTCACAGTTAGAGTACCTTGGCTATTTACCCGAACAGATAATCATGATTAATCATATGGCAGCCCGTCGCTTTGGTATCAATATTCTCTCAGGGCCAACTGGTTCTGGAAAATCGACCACATTAGAGTGTATTTTAAAACGGATTATTGATCAACGACAACAGAAAGCACATATTTTAACTTTAGAAGATCCGCCGGAATATCGGATTGATGGCGCGGTGCAGACGCCGATACTCTGTGATAAAGATGATGATAACGCGATTAGCCGTGAATGGGCACGCGCCATTTCTAATGCTATGCGGCTTGATCCCGATATTTTAATGTGTGGTGAAATACGCGATGCCTCGTCAGCCATCGCCACCTTTCGTGCCGCCATGACCGGCCACGGTGTTTGGACTACGGTGCATGCCAACGACGCATTGTCGATTCTCGTACGGTTGCAGGATATCGGCGTCTCTGCTTCCTTGCTGGGTGATGCTGCTCTGGTCACTGGCTTAATCAACCAAGTGCTGGCCAAAAAGCTCTGTGAGCAGTGCAAGCAATCCTATCGGCAACAGCAGTCGACCCTGTTGCCCGAGCTGCAGGCGCGTATTGAACGCTACTGCCAGACAGAGCAAGTCTATCTGCGAGGTCCCGGCTGTGAAGCCTGTAAACAGAGCGGCATTGGCGGCCGGATGGTGGTCGCTGAGGTGCTGGAGCCAGATGCCGGATTGATGGATACCTTTGTTCACGCTGGCAAAAATGAGGCCCGCCGCTACTGGTTAGAGGAGCTGGGCGGGGTGACTAAAAACCAGAATCTGCTGCAGCGGATCAATGAGGGATTGATTGACCCCAGTGATGGTGAACACGATGTCTGTATGTTAGATGAAGACGAACTCACCGATCGACGAGGAGCTGCTTATGCAGTTAGTGCTGGAAAATCTACAGCGTCTTAACGATAAGCTCACCGCTGATCTCGCCAAACTTTCTTTTAGCGGTGGCGTGCGCTTAGATTTCTATCGTTCATTGATGCTGCTGTTAGACAATCAAATTCGCCTTAACGAAGCGCTCAGTGAGCTGCATCGCGTCTACAGCCAGGAGGGCAAGCACCCTCACCAGCCGGTGGCAATGGTGATTCAGGACTGTCTCAATCAAATGAACGAAGGTCGGCCATTTACCGAGGCACTCACTGCCTGGGTGCCTAACGAAGAGGCGATGCTGCTGCAGGCCGGCGAAGCCTCCGGTAAGCTGTCGGAGGCCTTTACCGACGCTGAACGGATTATGGTGGCCAAAAAGCAGATTGTCGGTGCCATTGCTGGCGCCTGCGCTTATCCTTTGGTGCTGTTTCTATTAACCGGATTTCTGCTGAATATGATTGCCACCGAGCTGGTTCCCAAGCTAGCACAGGTGGTCGATCCCAACAAATGGAGCGGCCCAGCGGCAGTGCTCTATCAGTTGGCCAATTATGTACAGCACTATGGGGTTCTCACCGTGGTCGTCATCGTGGTGGTGATTATTAGTGCCATCGGCAGCCTTAGCTGGCTGGGAACCCCACTGCGTATCTGGCTCGATAATATTCCTCCTTGGTCGATCTATCGCATGGTGCATGGGGCCACTTTTTTGCTGAATATTTCAGCATTGATTAAATCGGGAATGCGGCTGAATGTGGCACTAGAGCAGCTGACTGAGCGAGCTAATCCCTGGCTACGCACGCGGTTAGAGGCTGCTGCTGAGGAATTGGCCATCGGCAAAAACTTTGGCGAAGCGCTGAATGATACTGGCTATCATTTTCCCGATAAAAAAGCCAACCGATTTTTAGCGGTGATTGCTGCTTATAGCGGCATTGATGTGGCTATGGCCAAATTTGGTAACAGCTGGCTAGAGGAGACCGTCGCCTATATTCAACGAATTGCTAAGCTAATTATGGTAATGGGTGTGATGGCAGTCGGCGTCACCATGTTGGTGGTGATTGCTGGTGCCGGTGGTTTACAAGATGTGATTCAATCGTCTGCAGGTCAATAATTGGGTTATTAATCAGAGGTGTTTTATGAGTCATTTAGCTAAGCGTATTAAACTTTCAGACCGACGCGGCTTTACCGCCCTCGAATTAATTATCGTGCTGGTGGTTGGTTTCTCAATTATTGCCCTGTCGGCCAGTAAGATGGGGCAATTGTTTTCGGCATCCAGTACAACAGCAGCTATGCAATCCCTTTTAGATATTTACTCCTCTACGCGCTTATTACGCGGCCCTAATGGTTATGGTGAAGAGGACTTTACAAAAGGGTTAATCACAGCTGGTATGATGCCTAAAGGATTCTTCATCCAGGGGACAACCGCTAAAAATGAATGGGGCGGGGAGGTTACCGTTAAGGGAGCAAAAAAGGGATTTGATATCACTTACAACTCAGTCCCAGGAGATGCTTGTGCCAAAATAGCACCTGCGGTGCTCAATTCAGAAACTTTTCAATCGATTCAAATTAATGAAAAAGAAGTAAATTCTAAGTCTCTTCCCTCCGAGATTATAAATAATTGTGGAGAAAAAACGCCAGCAACAATGATTTTTAATTTTGTAGAAGATAATCTCTTTATTAAAGAAGGAGATAAGCCAAACGAATGATAATTATAGAATTTTTGTAAATTATAGCGCTATTTTTGACTTAAAACCCGGTTATATAAGTAGATGATGATTAAGAAACCTATTGCGCGAATCTGTTTATTAAAATTCACATTACTAGGAAATTACCATGAATAATGAGCAATTTGAGAACAGTGCGGAAAGCGATTAATTATTCCCCAGTTCCACAACCTCTACTACCATTTTGTAACGTTGTTAGGAGGTTTTTATGAAATGCAGTCCATCTTTGCGCACCACTACCGCTAATAGTCGCAGTGACCAACCGCTGATTATTGAAGGTAATCGACACACCAGCGGTGACTTAAATATTGATACCACCTAGGGTGACGCCGTTACCGTCAAGACCAACGGCCACTGGCAGTGATTACGGTTTAAATATGGAATCAAGAGCAGTTTCTACCATTAAGGGTAACCTGACCACTCTTGAGAAAAAATATGATAAACTGCAATCGATGGAACCTGCTCAATTGACTGTAACCAATAATTTAGAGTCCAAGGAAGAAAAGGGTTTTAGTTACCAGTGTGGTGCTGAATTATATAAATATGCCAAAGTGTTAGTAAAAGGTAATACAACTTTATCAGGGAATAAAAAATCAAGTTATGGAGATGGGTTGCTGATGTAATCCGGATCGGAATGGATTTCCAGGGGTCCATGCGTTGCCGAAGGTAAAACAGCAATTGATCTGCAAGGCGGGTCAGCGATTGTCAATGGCAAACTGACCGTTCAAGGGGGGTGAGGGTATCCGCTTAACCCAGCAAGCGAAGTTAACCCTCAAAACCACCACCCACTCTCTGCCATATTGTTCTATCCGAGTGAAGCAAGCCCGGGTTCAGCTGGACTACCACATAGCTTGATCACTGGCCTTATTTTGCTAGTTGATAGCGGGGCTGCGGCATAGTAGGGATCATCTTGAGGGGCCTGATGGTATAGCGCAAAGCACCTTTTACACGATTTCAGATCAGCATCAGCAGTTGAGTATGCATATTGCGCCGCTTGGAAAAAATCGGTATATCCGCTGCGAATTGAATGGATTGTGCGGTGCCGATACCAGCGGCGTAATGCTTGATAACCTCTAAGATGACCTGATTGTTCCCTTGATCGGCGGCTTTTTTAAACCACTGGAATGACTGGTCAATATTTTTTTAATTTTCAATGATTTGTTCCCATGAGTATAATACTCTGCTAATTGAAGTTGTGCCTGTACATCGCCTTGATTGGCTCTATCAATGATCTCTTTTAAAATTTTTTTAATCTACTAGTTAACAATTAGTAGATTAATATATTACCATAATTTTGGTTTATTAAAATATGGCTACTTTTTAAGTACTGTAAATTAAGGGCAACGGCCAGGTAGCAGCCGGTAGCTAACAGAACGGATCTGCAACACACCAACTGCTGTTCATTACTAGCACCTATTATTGAATTAATATCTTTACTAAGGGGTTACAGGACTGATGGAAAAATCAGAGGTGGTTAAATTAGCTCAAGCTTTGATTCAACGCCCTTCAATCACCCCGCAAGATGCTGGGTGCCAGCTGCTGCTGAAAGCACGATTAGAAGCGGTTGGTTTCACGGTAGAGGAGCTTCACTTTGGTGATACCAGTAACTTTTGGGCTTGGCATGGTAGAGGCTCCCCCTGTCTCACCTTATTAGGGCATACTGATGTGGTGCCACCCGGGCCACTGAGTGCCTGGGACCACCCACCATTTGCTAGCCAAATTCATCAGGGAAAGCTTTATGGCCGTGGCGCTGCAGATATGAAGGGAGCCTTAGCAGCCATGGTTATTGCGGCAGAGCAATTTGTCATCCATCACCCTGAGCACCTGGGTCGTTTATCACTCTTGGTCACTTCTGATGAAGAGGGAACTGGAGATAACGGCACCAAACGGGTGGTAGAGTGGTTACAGCAGCAGGGGGAGAGCATTGACTACTGTATTGTTGGGGAGCCTTCAAGCGAACACCGGGTGGCCGATACGGTTAAAGTGGGGCGTCGAGGCTCCTTAACCGCTCAAATCACCTTTCATGGACGCCAAGGGCATGTGGCCTACCCACAACTCGCCGATAACCCGATTCATCGAGTTATTCCGGCTTTACAGACATTGCTAGCGACTGAATGGGATCAGCCAACTGAGGATTTTCCAGCAACTAGCCTGCAGTTGACTCGGTTAATGGCTGACAGTGGAGCTACTAATGTGATCCCCGGCCAGTTACACGCTACTTTAAATTGGCGCTACACACCCGCTTTGACGGTAGCACAAATTCAACAGCGCTTATTAACGCTTTGGGAGCCTTATCAGCTATCCTATACGATTGATTGGCGGCACTCGGCGGCACCTTTTTTTACCTCAAACGGAGTATTCCGTCAGCGGGTACTGCAGGTAGTAAAAGAGTGCACTGGGGTGGTGCCGACGCTGAGCACAAGCGGCGGTACTTCCGATGGCCGCTTTATTGCCGCAATGGGTGCAGAAGTCGTGGAGATTGGTCTCAGCAATGCGACGATCCACCAAGTAAATGAATCAATAGCGCTAGAAGCGTTGCCACTGCTTACCCAATTGTATCAACAGTTGTTGGTGGCTTTATTAGGAGCTAATGGCTGAATCTGCCGATCACCATTTATTTGGTTAAGCTAACTGTTGCTAGCCACTAGCTGTGTTAAGCTATTTTTTGTTACAATTAAAAAGTTTAGGTATTTTTTTATTAACTAATTGGTCGGTTGTGTCATCAAAGAGCACTGATCTTTTAAATTTGAGAGGTTTTTATAAGATTTTTATGAAAAAAACAGCAATAATCAGCAGTTTTCTGGTAGTTGCATTAAGTGGTTGTGCTAATAGCGACCTTTATTCTGGGGATGTCTATCAGGCTGGACAGGCTAAACGAGTGCAGTCAGTGAGTTATGGAACGGTCATAAATGCACGCCCAATTCTTATCCAGGGAGAAAATAAGGTTGACTTATTTGGCGGCCTTGCTGGAGCAGTGGTTGGCGGCGTTGCCGGTAGCACGGTAGGCGGTGGAAAAGGAAAAGACCTGGCGACAGTAGCTGGAGCGGTTGGTGGTGCGATGGCAGGGGAAAAATTAGCTGATAAACTAAATCAGATCAAAGGAATAGAGCTTGAAATTGAGCAAGACGACAACAAAGGAAGGATTATCGTAGTACAAAAAAATGATCCTAAGCTGTCAGTAGGCCAACGAGTTCGCGTAGTTAATGATGGTCAGCGAGTCAGTGTTTCTGTGGTCTAATAGCGGATAGCTGGATATTTTATGACCCCTGTACGATTTAACTTTGGTGCTGGTCCGGCCTTGCTACCTCCTTTAGTACTGCAAACGATACAGCAGCAGCTGTTAGATTGGCAGGGGCACGGCCTATCCGTGTTAGAAATGGGTCATCGTAGTGAATTATTCCAGCAGATTGCCCAGACCAGTGAACAGGATCTACGAGAATTATTAGCGATTCCCGATCACTATCGAGTGCTGTTTATGCAAGGAGGAGGGCGTGCGCAATTCGCTGCTATTCCTCTGAATTTAGCGGCACCAGGTGAACACTGTGATTATATTGAGAGCGGCTATTGGTCACGCTATGCTGCTTTAGAAGCAAAAAAATACTGTCAGGTTAATCTTATCGATGTATGCTGTCAGCAGCAAAATCAGTTAGCCATTATCCCAATGCACGATTGGCTGCTTTCTGATCAGGCCAGTTTTGTTCATTATTGTCCTAATGAAACGATTGAAGGGGTAGCCATAGAAGAACTCCCTGATTTCAAAGAGCGAATTGTGGTGGCTGACATGTCCTCTACGTTGTTGTCACAGCCGATTGATGTAGAACGGTTTGGTGTCATTTATGCTTGTGCACAAAAAAATATTGGTCCGGCAGGGATCACGTTGGTAATTATCCGTGATGATCTGCTT
The DNA here is from genome assembly GCA_038960095.1 of Candidatus Symbiodolus clandestinus. Taxonomy (GTDB): domain Bacteria; phylum Pseudomonadota; class Gammaproteobacteria; order Enterobacterales; genus Symbiodolus; species Symbiodolus clandestinus. The sequence goes on along the minus strand of CP152425.1, from coordinate 1,354,464 downwards.
GGACGAGCTAAACAACCCAGACCAGCAGTGTTAGATTATACTTTGATGGCAGAGCATCGGTCACTATATAATACTCCACCGATATTTGCTTGGTATTGCTGTGGCCTAATGTTTCAATGGCTGAAGGCGCAGGGTGGACTAATAGCAATGGCGCAGCATAATCAGCAAAAGGCTAATCAGCTATATCAGTTTATTGATCAGCAGCATGGATATGTTAATCGGATTCATCCCAGGAATCGATCGCGGATGAATGTCCCTTTTTGGCTTTCTAGATCGGATTTAGAGCCTATTTTTTTAAAGCAGGCATCTGAAGCTGGTTTATACGCTTTAAAGGGGCATCAAGCGGTTGGTGGCCTACGCGCATCCCTATACAACGCGATGCCACTCGCTGGGATTAATGCATTGATAGATTTTATGAAGACATTTGACCATTCATAAGTCATTAATTTTACTTGTTTACCAGATATTTCTAAAGCGCTCTGGATTGCTAGCGGTATAAATAACCGTATGGCGAATATTGCGATGACCGAGATAATCTTGAATTAAGCGGGTGTCGATTCCTCGATCTGCTAACGCATAGCCACAGGAGTGTCTTAGCATATGAGGGTGAGCGCGAATGCTAAGCTCGGCCATTGCGCTGTATTGTTTAACTAGCAAGTAAACTTGTTGACGTGATAAAGGTTTGCCTTTTTGACTAATGAATAGATAATCGGATTGGTGGTTAGGATAGCTCTCTCTAACACCTAGCCAATTTTTTAGTGCTGTTTTTTCTCGTTTAATCAAAGGGTGTACGGTTGAAAATCCTTTTTTAAGGCGGTGGATGTAAATATGGCTTGTGTTAAAATCGATGTCTGATAACCGCCAAGAAATTGCTTCACTAACCCGTGCGCCATGCAGAAAGCACATCAGAAGTAGGCAATAATTTCACGCCTGATTACGGCTATTAGCAGTTGCTTCAAGCATCTTTTCGATTTCAAAAGTCGTTAAATGTTTTCGACGAAGCATAGTGTTTTCCTTAGTTATTATTACAGTACTTATTTTTATTGACTGCTTGTGCAATGACACGATTTTCCAGAGATAAAATTGTGATACAGGTTCACTATTTGGAATTAATTATCCAAGGAAAAATAGATATAGGCTAAATCAATCAAAAAATCTATGAAAGCTATTCTAACTGATAAATTATGATTTTGTAAATTAAGTAGTTCTGCTAGTTTTTGGTAATGAAAATTTTCATTACTTTTACTCATTTAATTTAAAAAATATTTTTATACAGAATAAAATAGTAGATAAATAACGAAAAAACCTCTGGTGAGTTTGTAACTAACCTTGGGCTTAAAGCTTGTAAGGCAGATTAAACCCCGATGGTATGTTTCCTACCGTCATCAAGATCGAACGGTATCTTGTGCCACGAGCACGTATTGATAAGGAAGATCCGTATGCACAGACAGCTCATGCATTGAAAGATAAGCGAAAAAGTTTGTCCAGGGAGTCTACTCAGTGTCATGAACGACATGCTAAGCTCCTCTATGCTGCTCTGCTGATGGGTTGGTCTCCTTAGGCTACAGATGAAGCGGGAGATGCCTGAATTGAGACTTAGCCTTGGGGCCCTTTATCAATGCTTATCTAGTGACGCTTGCCGAGCGGCAAAGTCGCTTAGTTCTGATAGGGAAAGTAGTCGATAGGGTGGAAACCGTGGCTCAGTGCTTATCTGAATGGCTACGTCGAGTTGATAATGGACCTACCATCAGACTGGATAATGGCGGTGACTTTGCCCATCACGATCAAGTGGCTAAATCCAGCCAAGCGACGGTTTATTTCGCTAAGCCCTATGCGAGTTACCAACGAGGAACTGAGAATACCAATGGCCTCATTCGCGATTTTTGGCCTAAAGGAACTGATGTTAAACCGCTGGATGACACCGAGATAAGACATAGGGAGTTTTGTCTTAATATGCCCCTAAGCGTTGTCTTAGGGGGACTCACTCCATTAGAAATTGATACTGGGAGGAGTGTTGCACTTATTTGTGTGAATCCAGCGGTATACGCTATGTGTACAATCGTATACATGATATATACCTAACAAAAAACTATCCCTAGTTAACATTTAGCCGAGACCAAAATATAGTTCTTGTTTTTAAAAACCAGTTAAGATGTTTGGTGTATAAATTTGAGCTGAATAGGCATAAACATGAAGACAGAAAGAAAAGGATATGTTTCAAAGATAAATAATACACTAGATTAGGTAGAAAATAAACTTAAAGCACCTTTTTATTGGATAATTTTATATGGAATCATAATAGCTTCAGCTTTTACAAGATGGGGAGATAACATAAAAACATCAAGACGTTTTTTCTTATTACCACTTGAACTTTCTAATTTTATGATTTACCTTATAAAAAATAAAAAGATACATAATATACGCGTATATTATGTAGAAATTTAGACTTGATGTGACACTCGATTTGACTAAAACGAGGTTATCCGTTTTGATGGTTTCTGTGTAAACAACATAAAAACTTAGAGGATAACCTTGTGCTGCACACTAACCAAAAAGTGATCAAAAATAAAGTCGGATTGCTGAATTTAGCGATGGAGTTAGGCAATGTCTCCAAGGCTTGCCGGATCCTGGGATACTCCAGAGAAACGTTCTATCGTTACCAAGAAGCGGTAGAAAAGGGAGGAGTCATTAATAGACAGAAGTCGTAAACAACCCAATTTAGCAAATCGGGTAGACCCAACGATAGAGAAGCGAGTGGTTGAGTACGCTATAGAGTATCCCGCCTACGGTCAACTACGAACCAGCAATGAACTGCGCAAAGAGGGTGTATTCGTTTCTGCTAGCGGAGTTCGTTCTATCTGGATGCGTCATCAGTTAGCCAACAAAAGACAGCGATTGACTGCCTTAGAGAAGAAGATGGCTGAAACAGGGCTAGTGTTAACCGAGGCGCAACTGGTGGCTCTAGAGAAAGAAGATAGTTAAGATTATTCCGATGGCAATACAATGATTTTTCAAAGCCTGAGAAGCGGCGTCAGTTGCTATAGTAAAAAAGAAAAGATAAAACTGTTGAATAACGATAAATGGCTTGAGCAGAGTACAGTGAAAATTGCACGCTCCGTTCTTAGTGTTTGCGCAACTCTAATTTGATGTGGCTAAACTTTGAGCGCGGCCACTTTGAGAATTCGAGCGAAGAGCAGTTCAAGGCTTACTGGAAACCGAAGCAGAGCACAAGGAGCAGGGCGGCTGAAGATTATATTCATTTTATATACTGCTGTAGTACTAGGCTTAAGCACTCGAAGGTAGCGGTTTACCAGGGGCTGCTGCCCAAAGTTGCCGGCATTAGCAGCTGTTGATAGAGCTGTTGAGCAAAATTATCGGTCATTCCAGCAATATAATCAGCAATCACGCGATGAGGATTTCCCTGTTGTTCGTTGGCTTGGCGCCAGCGCTGTCGACTATGTTCAGGAAGCAACCGCTCACTGTCACTTTCGAGCGCGTAAAATAGCTGTTTAATCAATTGCTGACCTTTGTACTCTAACCGCTGAACACGAGTATCCTGAATTATAAAGTGGTCAACAATGCGCTTAAATTCTGTTAATACCGCAGCCATGGGTGCAGAAAGGGTTACCGTGAAGGAGAACAGGGGAGAGTCAAAAGCAGGCTCTAGCGGCTGTAGCTGAGCATCGCTGATCAATCGATTGACTAAGGTGCCGATGGCTTGTTTACGCTGACTGGGTTTGCCAGAGAACAGTTGTTGTGTTAGTAAAGGCAGTTTCTGGATTAGCCAGGTGTCAGCACACTGCTTTAAAATCGGTTGGAAAGATTGCCATTGATTAGCGGTTAGTACCCCTAATTCAATACCATCCTCTAGATCATGAATCCCATAAGCAATATCATCGGCCAGTGAAAGCAGTGCACAATCTAGGCTAATAATCGGGCAGTAAAGTTGTTGTTCAGCAGTTTTCAGCAATTGCTGCTGATCCTGTAGGCTTAGGGGCTCGATAATCCAAGTGAACCAATCAGCCTCTTCGGTGTAAAGTGCTTTAAGTGGCTTGTGCCAATGCTGAGAAGCTAGTTGATCTACCGTCGAGAGGGTTAAGGGCTGCAGGCGTGGATACTTCAATAAACCTAATAAAGTTCGTCGGGTGAGATTCATTCCCCAGAGATCCGTATAGGGCTCTAGCCGTGTAACAATTCTCAGGGACTGAGCATTAGTCTCAAAGCCTCCATAAGGTTGCATCACGCTATTAAGTGCGATTTCGCCACCATGGCCAAAGGGTGGGTGACCAATATCATGGGCCAATGCTAAGCTTTCAATCAGCCGAGGCTCTGGCAGTCGCGTAGCTTGGTGAGGATAGTGATGTTGCAATTGGTTAACCAAGCCGACACCAATTTGAGCTACTTCTAGTGAATGAGTTAGGCGAGTTCGATAAAAATCATGTTGTCCGGCGCCAAATACCTGCGTTTTCCCCTGTAAACGGCGTAACGCTGCTGAATGTAGAATTCGGCTATAGTCTCGCTGAAACGGTGAGCGCCAATCATCCCGCCGGTACGGTTGCTTAGAGGAACGCCGGCAGCTCCAGAGATCATTCATAGAATGTCTCCTGTTGATTCAATTCATCCAGTGATAAGTTAAAACTCGGTGCAAAATGGTTCATAAATAGCTCAATGGCTGGACTATGAAAATCAGCTAATTTTTTTTGTAGAACCGCCTTCGCTGCAGTAAACTCATGATTACCGGCATTGAGCTCTTCTAGACACTTTAAGTAGGCACAGAGTGTATCTGCTTGTTTTAGTAAGCATTGAATTTTTGGGTTTTCAGTTTGCTTGATTAGCAACGGCTGGAAATCGGTTTGTAGTGGCTCTGGCAGCAGGGTAAGCAATTTACGTTGTGCCAGCTGTTCGATTTTTTGATATTCGGTAGCGATTTGTGGGTTATGGTACTTAATCGGTGTGGGTAGATCGCCGGTTAGCACCTCACTCACATCATGATAGAGAGCCAGTAGAGCGATGGCTGCCACATCATGTTGGCCGGAAAAATAGTGATTATCGATCAGGGCAAGGAGATGAGCAATGATGGTGACTTGCCAGCTGTGTTCAGCGACATTTTCAGTGCGCACATTACGCATCAGCGGCCAGCGGTTTATCAATTTTAAGCGAAAAAGATAGGCAGCAAAGTGGCTAGGATGCATAAATTTCTTGAGCAAATAATGCTCCATTGGTAATTTAACGGTTGGATGGACTAACTTAATATTAACAGTTGGTTAAGTTGTAGTACAGAACAAGTTTTTCTAAGCCAGGTGCTTGCTATGAGGATAAAAAGCTTGAGTTATCAATTAACGCCGTCGTAACATCAAGGATAGAATAGCAAATTAAACCATTTGGTGGAGATCGGTTCACCACAACCTAACCAACTCTAAAACGTTGTGTTATTACCTTAATTCGGCGAAAGTCTCTCAAAGTAAGTGATGTTGAGGGTTATTTGCTGATCTTGGAATAACAGTTTGAGTTGACTGGGCAGCATTAGGTGTGCTTGCTGACGATAGTTTCGGTAGTGGATCTGTAATGAGGGGTAATCATGTGGACATAGCGCTTGCAATTGTTGCTGTTGATCGTATTGAGTCCGATCCTGTGGCCCGGGTAGGCCGATCAACCAGCTGGCTAAGTTAGTCATTGGCCAACGGAAGCCGCTGTGTTGCTGTATCAACTGTTTGGCTTGTTCACCTTGATAGCAGTCTCCTCGATGGTCAACCAGTTGAAGTAATCCTGCACGGTATTGGATCAGTAGCAGGGTTTGCCCTAAAGGATGGGTCAAGCGCAATTGATAGTGATCAGGCGCCTGTTGTTGCCAGTTGAAACGTGCATAGCGGGAGCAGCGCGGGGTGCGAAGGACTAGACTGCCGCGCAATTGGTATTGCGTTAATTGTTGACGCTGTTGCTGATAAACTTCTCTGGTTAATGTGGGGTATTTAGGAAACTTCGAGCTACAAGCAAGCAATCCGAATAATACGCTGACAGTCGCTATCAAGAATCCTGTCGGTAGTCGTCGGTTAGGTAATGCCTTTATTGGTTGGCAAGCGTCTTCTTTAGAAATTAGATATGGTTTTTTTTCGGCTAACATCTAGAACCACCAGTAGCCCCTAAAATAGGGTTAGCATCTCGTTTAAAAATAGTTGACCTTGAGAAGTTACGATCCAACTATCAGCAGTTTCTTGTAGGTAGCCCTTCTTTAGCAGCTGATCCAGAGGCTGACGGATTTGCGACTCTTGGAGCCCAGTTAACTCCGAAAACTCATGGCGAGGGGTGGGCTCAACCAGTCGCCAGCGATTCATAAAAAATTCTAAAGATCGCTGCTCTTTAGGGACTATCCACTGTTTTTGTCGATGGTTACCCTGCAGGTAACCGAGGGGATGTCGAGTTTTGGCAGTTCGTAGAATACGACCATCCGGAAAACTAATTTTTCCGTGAGCACCGCAACCGATGCCGATATAATCACCAAAGCGCCAGTAGTTTAAGTTATGTTGACTGTGATCACCAAAGCGAGCATAGGCAGAGGTTTCATAACGCTGATAGCCGGCATGTTCTAGTAGCTGGTCGCCCTGTTGCCAGATCTGCCACAATTGCTCTTCATCGGGCAGTGGCGGGGGCTTAGCAGCGAACTCCGTATAGGGTTCTAGAGTGAGTTGATACCAAGAGAGGTGAGTGGGTGCCAAAGCAATGGCTTGCTGCAGATCTTTGAGCGCTTGAGCAACCGTCTGTTGAGGCAGTCCATGCATCAAATCGAGATTGATACGGGTCGCCGGGAGGCTTAATGCCATGTGAGCAGCATTGAGAGCTGCTTGGGGGGTATGAATACGGCCTAGGGCTGATAGGTACTCGGCATGGAAGCTCTGGATACCAATCGAAAAACGGTTGATTCCGGAAGCACGGTAACCGACAAAGCGTTCCTGCTCAATAGCACCCGGATTGGCTTCCAGGGTAATTTCTAAGTGGGGACGTAGCGGCAGTTGATTGCGTAGTGCAGAAAGCAGTCGTTCGATGGCAGAAACACTCAGCAGGCTAGGGGTACCCCCGCCAATAAAAATAGTCTCGATGGGTCGTTGCACCACTTCATCCCAATCTTTAGTCAGATCAAGCAGTAGCTGGTTGATATAGGTTTGCTCAGGAAGCTCTCCCTTTTGCTGGTGTGAGTTAAAATCGCAATAGGGGCACTTTTTAATACACCAGGGAATATGAATATATAGGCTAAGCGGTGGCAGCTTAAGCATCGGTTAATGCCGCTAATAATCGCCGTAGGGCCTGCCCTCGATGGGATAATTGATTCTTTTGCTCTCGAGACAGCTGGGCAGCGCTACAATGTTGCTCAGGCAAGTAAAATAGGGGATCGTAGCCAAAGCCTTGATCCCCCAGTGGCTGATAAGCAATTTGTCCTTGCCAGCGGCCTTCAGCAATCAGCGGTGCTGGATTGGTTGCATGGCTCAGGTAGACTAATACACAATAAAAATGTGCGCTTCTATTGGCTGTTGGCAATAGTTGCAGCTGTTGCAATAGTTTAAGGTTATTATCAAGGTCACTGGCTGACTCGCCAGCATAACGGGCAGAATAGAGCCCAGGGGCTCCCTGTAGTGCGTCGACGACTAATCCAGCATCATCGGCTAGGACAGGTATTCCGGTGTGTTGAGCGCAGTGCCGAGCCTTCAGTAGCGCATTTTCTACAAAGGTCATGCCGTTTTCAGCCACCGTTGGGATGGACCATTGGCTTTGAGGGATCGGGTTCAATCCTAAATTCTGTAGTACCGGAGTGAGTTCAGCTATTTTACCCGAATTACCGGTGGCTAAAACGATCGGTTTTGACATCAAAACTGTTCCTATTCAACTCGCATTGGGAAGTTGGATCGAGAGCACCGAGGGCAGCTGTCTAGGGGCAATAACCCGTAATCGCTTGTGACGGCTACGTGCTCCTTGCTCTAGAATAACGTGTCGTTGGCGAACGGAAAACTGTTCGGCTAAAAAATGGACCAAACGTTGATTAGCTCGGTTTTCTAAAGCGGCTGCTCGAATTTTAACCATCCATCGTCCCCCTTGCTGTCGGATCCAGCCATCTTTGGAGGCATTGGCTTGGACAGTAACGCTTAATAACAAATCAGAACCTTGCCAGGTATAAGCCAGTTGCTCATAATTGGCCCCAGAGCGTTCCATAGAGATCGTAGCCCAAGCGGTTAAGTAGGATAAGTAACAAAGTACATAGGGCACATGACCAATCTAAACCATAGGTTGGCGGTACCCAGCGACGAATAGGTGTGAGAATCAGCTCGCTCAGTTGCTGTAGCGTGTCATAAAGCAGATAGTTTTCCCGGTAAATCCAGCTGCTGATAATACGGAGGGTAATGACCCAAAATAGTAATTTACCGGATAGCTTGAGAAGGGCTAATAGACCTATCCCAATATTGATCATGCTAAAACCGAAACTATGGGGACGTTGTAGCCAAGTTAATAAGAATGTTCGCAGTACTAGTAAGGCTAGAGCTAAGAAAATAACCGATATATCCAGGCGAGATTTCGGAGGAATAAGACGGTGACATTTTTTCACCATCGGTTGTGTCCACTGTACAATCAGCAGATAAAAAGGGTTATAGCGATCATTTAAAACCGCATATAACCAAGCTCGCAGTAACAGCAGTAGTACGTAGCAGTCAATGGCAGTCCTTATAATAAGCTGAAGAGTTAACATGATGGTGTCTAGTGGCTCCTTAGGTTTCTAAAGCTTGTTGCAGGATTGCTGCGCGCTGCACGGCGGCCTGCATAGCTTGAGCGATCGTAACATTGAACCGCTGCTGTTGGAAGACAGCTAAGGCCGCTTCGGTGGTGCCTCCCTTAGAGGCGATTTGGTCACTTAAGGTTTGTAAGCTGAGCTCTGAATTCTGGATTGCCATTTGTGCAGCACCCAAAGCAGTGTATTGTACCAAGTCACGTGACTGTTGTTCAGAGAGTCCCAACCGGTTTGCCTCCTCTTGCATGGCATGCATCCATTGAAAAAAGTAGGCTGGAGCACTTCCAGCAGCGGCAATCACAGCATTGATAGCTGACTCATGGTTAAGCCAGCTGATTTGACCCACGCTGCGAAATAAATTTTCAGTAAACTGCTTATCATCTAATGAGACGGGTGGAGGGGCGTACAGACCGGTGACAGCGTAACCAACAGTGGCGGGTGTATTAGGCATGGCACGGATGATCGAGCAAGTATCCCCTAATCGTTTGCCATAATAGGCTACTGTCACGCCAGTGGCTACTGAGAGAATCAACTTATTAGCTAGGTTACAACCTTGGAGATCGTCACAGACAGCTGCAACCCGCTGGGGTTTAACCGCAATAATAATAACCGAAGCAGTTTGTGCAGCTGCACGATTATCGTCAGTGCTATTGATACCAAAGCGCTCTGCTAAACCCTGACGATGATTGACGGTGGGTGCACAAACGGTAATCAGAGAGGGCGAATAGTCATTGGCGGCGAGCCCAGTTAATAGTGCACGGGCCATGTTGCCTGCCCCGATAAAAGTGAGAGAGCGTTGCTTCATGGGAGATCTCCTAGGGCATCCGTTGAGGGAATAATGGGCTAAGCGCTGGAGTCTATTATGGGTTGTTTGCCAGCGGGTTTATAGTCGCTAGCCAGGATTCCAAGATTAAGGTAGCCGATAAAGCATCAATCTGAGTTTTTTTAAGGGCCCGATAACCCCCCTGTTTAAATAGATGGGCTTTGGCTTCAACCGTTGATAATCGTTCATCTTGTAAGTTTACCGGCAATGCAAAACGTTGTTGCAGCTCGACTCCAAATTGTCGGGCAGCTTGCGTTATCGGCTGTTCACTGCCATCCATATTGAGCGGCAGGCCTACTACCAGTAACTTAGGTTGCCAATTTTCTACCAGTTTTGAGAGCTTTTGCCAATTGGGGCATCCCTGTTGGGCCACTAATGCTGTCAATGGGCGCGCTTGGGTTAATCGTGATCCAATGGCAACACCAATCTGGCGTAACCCAAAATCAAAAGCTAACAGCAGTTCTGCCATTAAGCATGTCCTGGTTGGGAAGCAATTTGCCAAATATTATCGATCCCGAGCTGTTTGACTGCCTGTTGCCAACGTCGATGAATCGGTGTGTAGAAAATAATAGTAGGATCGGCTGGGGTCACTAACCAGCTATTTTCAGCTAACTCATGTTCAAGCTGACCTGATTGCCAGCTGGCATAGCCCAAAGCGACTAAAAAGCGGTGTGGTTCCTTAGTAGTCCCTAAAGTTTCTAAGATATCACGGGAATTGGTCAGCATGATATCCTTTGAGATGGTTAAACTCGAGGCAAAACCGTCTTGGGGTGAATGCAGAATAAAACCACGTTCATTGGCCACTGGACCGCCATTAAACACCGGAAAATTAAAGAGAGCCTGGTGCAGGTCAATTTTTAACTGTTGTAGCATTGCTGGTATGGTTATGGTCAGCGGATGATTAATGACAAGGCCCATCGCCCCCTGGTCTGAATGGTCACAAAGATAGACCACTGCCTGTTTAAAACAGGGATCTTCCAGCGTTGGCATAGCAATTAAAAAGTGGTGATGCAGACGCATTGATCGATGAGTTAGCCTTTAGTTAAGATCAGAATATTGAGTATGCTCAGTTGCTTGGAGTAGGTTCACTGTCGGTTTTCAAAAGCCAATGCTTCTGAGAGCAGTTACCTAAAACCTTCTATAGTATGCGCATAATTTCTCTTGAAGTCACGGTCTTCTTCTGAAAACGGCAACTTCTCAACCGGTTCTTGAAACTGCTGAAATACCTACCTTGTGCTATTATTCAGTTCAAGACCCTTTTTTGCAGACCTAATACTATGCCAGCAGCTACCCATCTCATGTGGTTTAGAGAGGACTTACGGATTAATGATAATCCTGCTTTGCAGGCCGCTTGTAGTGATCCTCAAGCACGGGTATTAGCGCTGTTTATTGCCACACCGGTGCAGTGGAAAATGCATCGGATGGCGCCGCGTCAAGCTGACTTTTTGCAACGTCATCTCTTGATGTTACAACAAAAGCTGGCTGAACTTCATATCCCTTTTTGGTATTTGCAAATCCCGCGATTTACTGAGATCCCAGAAAAATTAGCCTCTTTTTGTGCTCAGCATCAAATCACGCAGCTGTTTTTTAATCGCCAATATCCGTTGAATGAACAGCGGCGAGATCAGGCGGTGTTACAGTGCTTATCCTCAACGGTTACTTGTTATGGCTTCGATGACAGCGTGTTTCTCCCTCCCGGAAGTGTGTTGAATCAGCAGGGTAAAATGTTTCAGATATTTACCCGCTTTCAACAGGCTCATTTAAAGCAGCTGCGAGAGCGAACGGTGACTCCACTGGTAACTCCAAAACCACGGCCATTGGCTCATTTTTTAAGTCCTGAGTCTCCTCTGAAGCCATTTGATTATCCTACCCAAAAGAGTCAGTGGCTGGTTGGCGAGGCGCACGCGTTACAGCAATTAGCCAATTTTTGCCAGCAAAGGGTCATTGATTACCATCGAAACCGGGACCTTCCTGCACTTGATGCCACGAGCCAATTATCACCCTATTTGACCTTAGGTCTATTATCACCGCATCAATGTCTACAAGCCCTGCAAGCAGTGGTACCGGATCTCCTCTATCAACCCGTGGCAGCAGCTGGAGCGTACTGTTGGTTCATCGAGCTGCTATGGCGCGAATTTTACCGTCATCTGATGGCTGCTTTTCCTAGGATCAGTCAGCACCAACCCTTTATGACTTGGACGACTGAGGTAGCTTGGCAAAAGAATGAGGAGTGGGAGCAAGCTTGGCAGCAAGGGCGCACCGGTTATCCGTTGGTCGATGCTGGCATGCGGCAATTGCAACAAACCGGTTGGATGCATAATCGCTTGCGAATGGTGGTAGCTAGTTTTTTCAGTAAACATTTGCTACTCGATTGGCGTTTAGGTGAGCGTTATTTCATGTCACAATTGATAGATGGCGATTTTGCTTCTAATAATGGGGGATGGCAGTGGGCGGCCTCAACGGGTTGTGATGCAGCGCCCTATTTTCGGGTTTTTAATCCGGCTAGGCAAAGTCAACGATTTGATCCACAGGGGACTTTTATTCGACAATGGGTCCCCGAATTAAAACAATTATCGGATAAAGCCATTCACGCCCCTAATTCATCGCAGCGCCCGAAAGACTATCCCGAACCGATAGTGGAGCATACGGCTGCTCGACAAAGAGCGATGGCTGCTTTTGCGCAAGCTAAACGACAGATGAAAACACAGCAGGGCACTGTGGTCTGAATTGCCTAGCAGTGGGCAGCCTACTTTTCTCTTTTTTCTGTTAGCCAGCTAAAAGTCCCGAAGCTATATTGTTAACGTGTCGTACAGTATGAAAACAGGCAGGGAATCATAATTTAGCAGTCAATAGAGTGGCTCTTTTATTTTTAAGCTGTTCAATTTATCAGCAAGCCCTGTCCAACCTTCGAGCACCTCAGGCTCTGAATCCCTCTCACCTTCCCTCCAGCTATCATTGAGATCCTTGATACACCACTCCATTAACCATTGTTGTCATAAGCATTACTTATCGATATACAGTGAGAATAAATATCCCCATTAGGAAATCTCAATTTTAATTGAGTTTCCAAAAGCAGCCACCAAGCTCCCAGTACTTTTTTCAAAACTGGCTAGATAATCTTCTGAATCTCGATAGTAGAACCTAATCTTCTCACAAACGATTTCTGTCTCTTCTAAAAGGGCTGCGGCTTTATTAATATAGTAATTTGTATTGGCCTAACTGCACATGCTTTATTAACCGGCCCAGCCTGTAGCCAATACAATGAAGTGATTAACAAGGATCCCATTGCAAATAGGACTCTTTACAAAAATGCACGGCTCATTTCTCGTTACCAACCATTAGTTTGGGATACTAATATGACTGTAACTTTATTTTATTAAAAATGCCATACCTAATAATGTTAGCTCTTGCTGAGATTTCGTGACCACGGTTCAGAGGAAATAGAACTTCCTTGAACGCTTTGCTTGCCAAAAATGTTTTAACGGTTTACGCCATGCCAATAGCTAGCCCTATTAACCGTTAACAATGATGGCTTCCAGAAATTATCTCTCTTTGAGTGGTATATTAGCAGGGAGTAGGATGAGCTAACTGCTGTTCAATAATATCAAATAGCTGTCCACTAATCGACAATGGGCAAGCAGCCTCGATGGCTTGTAGCCCGGTCGGGCTAGTCACATTAATTTCAGTTAAATAATTACCTATAATGTCTAATCCAACAAACAATAATCCTTTTTCTTTAAGAACCGGGCCAACTTTCTGAGCAATGGCTTGATCAGCAGCGGTTAATGGTCGTACTTCCCCCAATCCACCCGCAGCTAAGTTACCGCGTAACTCTCCCGTAGCCGGAATGCGCGCTAAACAAAAGGGGAACGGTTGACCATCCACCATCAGTAGTCGTTTATCGCCTTGTTGGATTTCAGGCAAATAGCGTTGTGCCATACAAAAGCGTTGCCCATAGTCGGTTAACAGCTCAATTAGCGCTGAAGCATTGCGATCGGTAGCTTGTAAATAAACCACTGAACGCCCCCCCATGCCATCCAAGGGTTTCAAGATGATCTCCCCTTGCTGTTGATGAAACTGACGTAACAACGGCATCTGTTGAGTGACCAAAGTCGCAGGCATTAGATCCGCAAACCAGGTAGCAAATAGCTTTTCATTACAATCACGCAGTGCTTGGGGACGATTCAGGATCAGTGTCCCCTGTGTTTCCAGACGATCCAGCAATTGAGTGAGTACCAAGTAGTTCGCATCAAAGGGAGGATCTTTACGAATCAGCAGTAGATTCAGTTGGTTCAGTGGCAGCATTTGCTCTTTTTCAAAGATAAACCACTGTTTTTCCTGCCGTTGAACTCGTAACAAGCGGCTTCTACCATAGATCTGTCCATTGAGTAGAAAAATATCCGGCAGCTCAAAATAGTGCAGTTGCCAACCCCGCTGTTGAGCCGCCAGCAGTAGGGCAAAGCTGGTATCGCTGTGGATATTAATCGCAGCAATCGGGTCCATAATCATGCCACATTGAATCATCGATAGAGCTCCAAACTGATAAAAGGGCAGGTTACTCAGTAGACTTCATGGCTTTGAAGCTAGCAGCCGCTGCAGTAATGGTATCATCGATGTCTGTCTCAGTATGTGCCAGAGAGATAAAGTGACTCTCAAAGGCTGAGGGAGCCAGATAAACAGCATGTGCCAGCATCTGCTGAAAAAACTGGCGAAATCGTTGGCTGTCGCATTGCCTGACTTGCGCCTCATTAATCACCTGCTTTTGCTCAGTGAACAGCAGCCCAAATAGGCCGCCAACGGATGGTATCAACAGTGGGATGTCATTTTCTTCGGCAGCTTGCTGCAGCCCTGTTTTGAGGCGCTGGCTCAATTGTTGTAGGCGCTGGGGATAATTGTCCAGTTGCAATAGTTGGTGTAAACAACTCAAACCGGCTGCTAAAGTGATTGGATTGCCAGAAAGAGTTCCTGCTTGATAAACCGGCCCTTCAGGGGATAGCTGTGCCATCACTTCTCGTCGCCCCCCAAAAGCACCGACGGGTAGCCCGCCGCCAATGATTTTGCCTAAACAGGTGAGATCGGGAGTAACGCTATAAAGCGCTTGAGCACCGCCTAGAGCTACCCGAAAACCAGTCATCACCTCATCAAAAATTAACAGACTCTCATATCGGTTACAAAGTTCTCGCAGCCCCGGCAAGAAATCGGGTAAAGGTGGTATACAACTCATATTTCCAGCCACCGGTTCAATGATCAATGCTGCAATCTGTTGGGGATAAGCCTCAAAAAGAGCAGCAACACTGGTTAGATCGTTATAAGTGGCGATTAAAGTATCTTGGACAGCCCCAATGGGCACACCATGAGAGTCTGCTTGACCATGGGTCAAAGCACCCGAGCCAGCTTTTACCAATAAGCTATCGACATGCCCATGGTAGCAGCCAGCAAATTTAATGATCTTAGTACGCTCGGTATAACCTCGGGCCAAACGGATAGCACTCATCACAGCTTCAGTACCGGAGTTGACCAGGCGGATCTGCTGCAGCGAGGGAATACATCGGTTTAATAGTTGTGCCATCTCCAGCTCTATTTCGGTTGGAGTACCAAAGCTAAGGCCTCGTGCGCACGCCTCCAGCACAGCCTGTCGGATAATTGGGTGGTTATGGCCTAAAATCATCGGGCCCCAGGCGCCCACGTAATCGAGAAGGCGGTTGCCATCGACATCCTGTAAGTAGGCGCCGGTTGCTGAGTGAATAAAGCGCGGGGAGCCTCCGACACCAGTGAAAGCGCGTACTGGAGAGTTCACTCCGCCAGGGATCCAGTGTTGTGCCGTTGAAAATAGTTGAAACGATAATTTTGTCATTTTATTAAATAATTGTTACTTCCTCGACTAATCATGATAGCACAAGCTGGTTACTGCTAGGGGGATTATTGACTCAGTAACAGATTAAGAGATTTGGGGAAATTCAAGATCATTAACACCGTTGCAGCCGGCTTAGTGGTCACTTTTCCCCCTTGTTCTGTACTAGCCCTATTTGGAGAACAAACAGTTTTCCCCTGATAACTAGAACAGTATTAAAGTAAATTTTTTAATCATTTTTATTTACATAAATTTTAATATTTATTAAATTTTTGTTTATTTTGTTTCATTTTTGAGGAGAGGCTGTTTCATGAGTGAATATCCGAGTTAAAAAAAACCTGCTTGGGGTGAGCAGGCTATGGCTCCCCAAAGGCTTCAATTGGATGTTACCCCAAAGACATCCAATGTCGATCTTGGCTTAAATTTGCTCACATGGCCACGGATTTAGCCTATTCCGTTAGTAACCAAAAAAAATTTAATGAAAAAAATCTGCTTATGGCTTTGCCCTAACTCAAACAGGCTAGCAAATGCTAGCTATTTCTAATGATAAAGAAAGTTATCATCAGTATGGCTATAAAACAGTAGCTTTCGTCAACCACCAAACCAATCAGGTGCATATAGCCTTTGCGGGCACTGATCCAACTGATGTTTATAATTTGTGGGATGATTTTCTACTCTGTTTAGGTCGTTCCCCCAATAAATTACAGGCTGTAAAACCTTTTATCGATGAGCGCATTCAAAAGCTCGGGGAACAGTCAGCTGAATATCAATTCAGTACCAGTGGCCATTCATTGGGTGCGGTAGTGGCTGATATAGCTTAACCAATTCTATGCTGTTCTGGTTTATTGCTTGAGACCAGCATGCCTTCGAGCTGTCCACTGAGCACTATACAAGCGTTTTCAGAGAATTTTAGCGGTGTAGCATCCCAGAATGGTAGTGTTTCACATCGGCATTAACGATCTATTCTTGAACAGCGCTGCTAGCGGTATAGTATAATCACTCGTTTAGCGACTATCCGGGATTTTGATTAGCGGATACCCCTTTTAGGAGTTTGAACTATCCTATGTTACTTCACTATCGTCTGCAGGGTCATGGGCCTGCTATCTTGTTACTGCACGGGCTGTTTGGCAGTCTAGATAACTTAGGGGTGCTCGCGCGCGATTTGCAACGTGACCACTGTGTGGTTGCAGTCGATCTGCGCAATCACGGCCGTTCTTTCCATGATTCCCAGATGGACTACCCCAGCATGGTGACTGATCTGATCGCTTTGTTGCAGCATCTCTCCTTACCGTCAGTGACGGTCATTGGCCATTCAATGGGCGGCAAGGCAGCCATGGCCATGGCCCTATTAGCACCTCAGTGGCTAGAGCGGTTAGTGGTGCTGGATATTGCACCTGTCGCTTACTCAAGCAGCCGTCATCAGCCGCTATTTGCTGCATTTGCAGAAATAGCGGCTTTGGATATCAAACAACGGCAAGTGGCCGCGCAACTACTGCGTGCAGCCTCAATCAATGAAGGAATCATCCAATTTTTATTGAAATCCTTTGATAATGGCCAGTGGCGCTTTAATTGGCCAGTACTAGAGCAATGCTATCCGGCCATCAGCGGCTGGGGGATTTCTGGGCAGTGGTTAGGGCCCAGCTGTTTTATTGGTGGCCAGCGGTCAGACTATCTATTGGTCGACTATCATCCCCAGGTAAAGCAGCAATTTCCACAATCAGTACTCCATAGCCTACCAGAGGCCGGCCATTGGCTAGCGGCAGAGCAGCCTGATGCCGTATTAGCCATCATTCGCCGCTTCTTCAGCGAACCCATATTACCTCGTAATTCAGGAACAATCTAATTGACAACCGGAGAAATTCAGGTACTATCTGCCCCTATCTTAGCCGTTAAGGCAGATGGAATCGGGCAGAGAATTACGTCCCTCTGATACCTGAAATCTGATTCCTGAACCCTAATGTGCGGCGCGTTGGCAGAGTGGTCATGCAGCGGACTGCAAATCCGCGGACCTCGGTTCGATTCCGGGACGCGCCTCCACTCAAATGGTTATTTTCTGACTTCTGTTTTGGCAGGGTCATTGGTTTAATCTTTTCTTTTCTGGTTTCTACTGTGGTAGAGCGATGGTTCACCCGCCGGGCGAGTTTTAAAGCGCCGGTGTAACCAAAGGTATTGCTCCGGTACCTGTAGGATGGCTTGCTCCATCTTCTGGTTAAGTTGCCTAGCCAGCTCAATCGGTTCACAATTAGCGGCCACGTTTAATGGGGGTAGCAACTGCACCGTATAGCCTTTTCCTTGAGGGAGTCGCTTGGGAATAACCAGCATGATTGCTGCTTGACTCTGTCTCCATAAAAAATGGGTCCCCAACGTCGTAGCCGCTTTATCAACAGCAAAAAAAGGGGTAAAAGCACTGGTACGTGGACCATAATCATGATCAGGTGCGTACCAGAGGATCTCTCCCTGCTTTAACTGCCGAACCATTGCTTTAAGGCTTCGGCGATCGACTAAAGCCTTATTGGAACGCAAACGCCCCCAGACTTGTAACCACTCCAGTAAAGGATATTTATGGGGCATATAAACACCAACGGCCGGGCATTGCAAACCAAGGATGCGTGCACACAATTCCATGGTACAGAAATGCATACTCACTAATAAGATATTTCGTTGTGATTGCTGTAGTTGATGGATTATCTCGAGTCCTTGGAGGTGGCTCCAGCGACGAATACGTCGATCAGACCAAAACCAAGCCATACCACTCTCGAGTAACCCCATACCCACCGATTCAAAGGTCGCTATCAAACGCTGCTCTATCTGCCAAGAGGAGTATTCAGGAAAGCAGAGCTGCAGATTGCAGCGAGCGATATGGACCCGACGTTTGGCCCAATGTATTGACCAGCGTCCCAATAACTTTCCAAGTGATTGTAACCATGGATAGGGCAGTTGCACTAACAAAAAAAGCAGCCCAATCCCTAACCAGAGGGGCCAATAACTTGGTTTAATCAGTTGCCAACGCCAGCGATCACGAGCAGTTTGAATCAACATAAGAGAGCGATTATTGAGGTAGCAGAGCTGACAGCAGCGCTGATGGAGAATTATCTATTGGAAAACCTAGCGTTAGGGATGGCTGACAATTAAAATTGATAGGCTGCTGATATAATAGGTTATTGAGTGCTGAATCAAGCCGATAGCTTACTTTTGAAGCCGGATCAAAGGATAGCCAAGCTTGACAAGCTTCGATCAAGGCTGTTGAGGTAACTGCTAATCCTGGCAAAGTAAGCGGCCTGCCTGGCATCTTTTGATCCATAGGCAGCTGAGCAGCTTGCAATATCTGTTTAACCAATGTTTGTGGGTTCGCTAGCCAGAGAGGCAAGGCAGGATCAATCGGCCAATCAACCGATTGTCCAACCAGTAACGCGCTTAACAGTACACCTATTAACCCGCTAATGCTAGGTTCTAACCGAGGGGGCTCAATTCGTAACAAAGGTAAGCGCAGGATCCGCACATCGATAAGCTTTCGGCGTGCGTAATCTTGGATCAGCAGCTCACTTAAGGCCTTTTGGCAGCCGAAAGAGGAGGTTGGTTGCAGCGTTTGGGAATCAATAGCCTGCTTTGAGCTCACACAAATCGAGCTAGTGAAGATCAATCGACAAGGTTTATACATCTGTCGGCAAATTTCTAGCAGCTGGCGAGTGACTTCAAAATTGACTTTAAAGCCAAATGTCATATCCGCCTCAGTCTGTTGGTAGCCTACAGAGGCTAAATGAAACAACCAATCAGCCGGCTGGTAAAATAGAGATTCTAAAGTTCCTGGTGCTGCCAGATCAGCCACTTGACAACGGATGCGTGGATCGGTTGAGGGGCGTCGAGGAGGGACCACATCGATGAGATAGAGCTCGGTGAAATCAATGCCACCTTTAGCCATTATCAGAGCCTGCGCTAAACATTGGCCTAAAAAACTGGCAGCACCAGTAATTACAATTTTCATTTCCATGCTCCTAAAGCTTTGCTTTCCATGATGCTTAAAATGCCTAAAAGGAATCAGCACTACCGACCGTTGACCCAAGGACAACGATACCAGATACAAGCCCTACACGATAATGGTTTTTCACAGCGTAAGGTAGCGGATAATATTGGAGTTAATCACAGCACGGTGTCACGTGAGCTAAAACGCAATAGGTTTTGTAAAAGATATTGTGCACAGACCGCTCATGCATTGAAAGGTAAACGAAAAAGTTTGTCCAGGAAGTCTTATATCTTGATCCTTTTGATGAAAAAATAGTGCTTGCATCGTGACAAGTAAGACGGTACCTACTCAGTGTCATGAACGACACGCTAAGCTCCTCTATGCTGCTCTGCTGATGGGTTGGTCTCCTGAAAAGGTAGGCTACAGATGAAGCGGGAGACGCCTGAATTGAGACTTAGCCTTGGGGCCCTTTATCGTCGAATAGCAGCTGATAAAACGCAAGGCGGAAATCTGTACACAAAACTTCCTAGATTTGGCAAGAGCCGCTGCAAGGGAGGGAAATGTAACCGTGGACGCGCATTGATTCCTGACCGAGTTGATAGCATTCAGCGCCCTCAAGTGATGGAAAAACGCTCAAGGATTGGAGATTGGAAAGGTGATACGGGACACGGGGAAAATGCTTATCTAGTGACGCTTGCCGAGCGGCAAAGTCGCTTAGTTCTGATAGGGAAAGTAGTCGATAGGGTGGAAACCGTGGCTCAGTGCTTATCTGAATGGCTACGTCGAGTTGATAATGGACCTACCATCAGACTGGATAATGGCGGTGACTTTGCCCATCACGATCAAGTGGCTAAATCCAGCCAAGCGACGGTTTATTTCGCTAAGCCCTATGCGAGTTACCAATGAGGAACTAATGAGAATCTTTGGTTATGGGTTAGCTCAGCTCTCGCTGTAATCCCCACTGAGTGAACAGCCGTCCTTGAGGATTTTTCATAAACGGTAATAGTAAATCAACACCCTCTAAGAGAGAATCATTAAAATCGTGATTGATCAGGTTAGTCAGGTTGGTTTCAAGCCTCAGCGATTGGTTAGGCCATTCACAATTGATCTGCGGTAAACGAGCCATGGCTTTTTCTTTTTTTGTTGAGTCAGTTGGGGATCCCTGAGCAATGGCCGGTATTAATATTACAATCGCACTCATCATTATTAGTCTACGATGAGGAAACTTTGCTAATCTCATTTTGGTTTTAGATATCTACTTTCCCATACCACTGAATTACACTACTATTTTTGGATTTTGAATAAGGAACCATCATGCAGCTTCAGGAGTTGATACGGGAACTCAATGACACCCTGCAACCTAATGACATTCAAGATGCTTGCCCAAATGGTTTACAAGTAGAAGGGCGCTCAGAAATACAAAAGATTTTAACCGGGGTTACCGCTTGCCAAGCGCTGCTCGAGGTGGCTGTTGAGCAGCAAGTAGACGCAATACTTGTCCATCATGGTTACGGTTGGCGTCAGCAATCCCTAACCATTATCGGCATGCAGCGGCAGCGACTAAAAACACTGTTAATGCATGATATTAGTTTGATTGCCTATCACCTGCCCTTAGATATTCACCCTCAGCTGGGAAATAATGCACAGCTCGCTGAAATCTTAGGAATTCAGGAAGCCAGTCCGGTCAGTCAGTGTCAGCCATTAGGGATAGTTTGGCAGGGTGAGCTAGCCTCACCTTTAAGTGGCATCGCATTAGCAGAGCGAATCCAGCACCGATTATTACGTCAACCTCTGCATTGTGACGCCAAGCAAGTACCGCTGATTCAAAGTCTAGCGTGGTGTACTGGAGCAGGGCAGTCCTATATCACTCAGGCAGCCGCCTTAGGGGTTGATGCCTTCATCACGGGCGAAGTTTCGGAACCGACGATACATATTGCTCGCGAGATGGGGCTGCATTTTTATGCAGTGGGTCATCATGCCAGCGAGCGCTATGGAATTAAAGCCCTGGGTGAGTGGTTAAAACAGCAGCATAATCTGTCAGTGCAATTTGTAGATATTGATAATCCTGCTTAACGTTCTGATTACTTAGAAAATTAAGTGCACTCTATTGACAAAAATAACTCAATATTGTTTATCCTTGTTGCCTCGGCGTATAATGACTCTTTGTGCCCATTAGGGCATTGTAAATCGTGCACTAATATCTCAGTTAGTTTTAGCAAAGCTAAGTGACTATGCTTTATGACTTGTTAACGTCCGGTTCACATCTATTGGAATGGACTTCCCGGCAGAGGGTAAACCAATCATGCACAATCAACCGCTTCGGCAAGCTTCACCTTTGAGCGGCAATAACCAAGCCTATCTTGAGCAGTACCTGGAAGTTTACTTAACTGATCGACAGCAGTTAGAAGCTAGCTGGCAACAGCTGTTTGATCGGTTGTTTACTGAGTCTCAGCCATTTCCTGCCGGTGATCCTTTGCCATCAAGTGCACATTCTTATGCGCTGAGTCAAACTAAGCAATCTAATCTAGTGGGAATGAATTACTCATTCCCACAATTGTTACCGTTGATTCAGGCATTTCGTAGCGAGGGGCACCGGCAAGCGCAGCTCGATCCCTTGAACCGCTACCCAATCCAGCCTTGGCCGGCACTACAACTGGGATTTTATTCCCAGCTGACTGATCCAACTGCTATCGTTGAAATTGAACCACTACAAGCGCTTCAACCTATCCGCACGTTAAATAAATTATACGCTTGGTTGCAACAGATCTACTGTGGAACCATTGGTGTTGAATATATGCATTTAAGCGATGGTGAACAACGTGCTTGGTTACAGAAGCGTTTTGAAGCAACCCCTGTGTCTCCGCTCATGAACTCTGAATCGCGCGCGTGGTTGCACCAGCAGCTGACAGCCGCTGAGGGTTTAGAACGCTACTTAGCGGCTCAATTCCCCGGTGCTAAGCGTTTTTCGCTGGAAGGAAGTGAGGTTACGATCCCGTTGCTGAACTACCTAATCCAGCTAGCCAATCAGCAGGCGATGGAGAGGGTAGTATTAGGAATGGCCCATCGAGGACGTCTTAATGTCTTGGTGAATGTCATGGGTAAACCGCCTCGTGATCTATTTGCAGCTTTTGCTGGAACGATGGATGACCATCAGATGGGCAGTGGTGATGTTAAATATCATCAGGGTTTTTATTCCACTTTAACCACTGATAAGGGGCCGTTGGCGTTATCGCTGCTGTTTAACCCATCTCATTTAGAAATCATCAATCCAGTTGTCATGGGAGCGACTCGTGCACACCAAGATCAACAGGCTGATTTACAGAGCAAGCGGGTACTCGCCATTACTCTGCATGGTGATTCTGCTTTTGCCGGACAAGGTGTTGTCCAAGAGACCTTTAACTACTCACAGCTACCCGGGTATAGCGTTGGCGGCAGCATCCGGATTATTATCAATAATCAACTAGGTTTCACCACCGGTGAATCACAGGCACGTTCTAGCTACTACTGTAGCGACATTGCGAAAAGCATCGAAGCGCCGATTTTCCATGTTAATGGTGATGACCCTGAAGCCGTACTGCGAGTTGCCCAAATGGCTTTTGAATTTCGGAATACTTTTGAGCGGGATGTGGTCATTGATCTGGTCAGTTACCGCCGGCATGGCCATAATGAAGCCGACGAACCCAGCGCAACGCAGCCATTGCTTTATCACCGTATTAAGCAGCAACCAACCATACGCAGCCGTTATGCACAACGACTGATTGAGGTTGCCGAGCTTAACGCACAGGAAGCTGAACAACAGGTTAAACAGATGCGCCAGCGGTTACAACAGGGCGATCCACTGGTAGCTACCTCAGCAAAAGTTTGTACGACTCAAGTTAACATTGAAACACCCGAAGCCGCTGTAGATACTCGCTGTAAACTCCAGACTCTCCAGCAACTAGGGCGACAGTTAGCTCAATATCCTGAAGGAATGCTCTTACATCCTCGTGTTGCTAAAATTTATCAAGATAGAATTCGAATGATTGAAGGCCAGCAACCATTCGATTGGGGTGGTGCCGAAATGCTGGCTTATGCCAGTCTATTAGCTCAAAAGATACCGGTTCGCCTGTCGGGTCAGGATAGCGGCCGTGGAACATTCTTCCATCGCCATGCGGTACTTCATCACCAACAGCAAGACCAACGTTATATTCCGCTGGCACATTTGCATCCGGATCAAGGCCGGTTTCAGATCTGGGATTCTACGCTTTCCGAAGCAGCCGTATTAGCTTTCGAATATGGTTATGCTTTGATGACTCCAAAGGCATTGGTGATTTGGGAGGCACAATTTGGAGATTTCGCTAATGGGGCTCAGGTGGTGTTTGATCAGTTTATTAGTGCCAGTGAACAGAAATGGGGAGAACGTTGTGGGATCACTTTACTGCTGCCTCATGGTTACGAAGGACAGGGGTCTGAGCACTCTTCAGCGCGTTTAGAGCGCCACTTGCAACTTTGTGCTGAGCAGAATATTCAGGTTTGTCTGCCTTCGCATGCTGGGCAAATTTACCATTTATTGCGACAACAAGGCTTGAAATCTGATGCACGGCCCTTAATTATCCTATCACCAAAATCGCTTCTCCGACATTCTCTGGCCACTGCCCGTTTGGTTGAGTTAGCTGAAGGGGCTTGGCAACCTGTGATCATTGACTTTGTACACCCTAAACAAACGATTAAACGTATTATATTCTGCAGCGGTAAAGTCTATTATGATTTGCTAGAAAAATGCCAAAATCAGAGTAATCAACAGATACTGCTGGTGCGTGTTGAGCAACTTTATCCTTTTCCGCAACAACAAATTCATCAACTGTTAGAGCAGCATAAACAGCTCCGATCTGTAATTTGGTGTCAAGAAGAACCAAGAAATCAAGGCGCTTGGTCATTTATGCAGGCACATTTAGCGCCACTAATCGCTCAGATAAACCCTAAACTGACTTTGCAGTATGTTGGACGCTCAGAGGCAGCTGCCCCAGCGGTAGGTGCTTTATCCCGCCACCAACAGCAGCAGCAACAATTAGTAGCAATGGCGCTAAATGACTCAGACCATTGAGTTAATCAGCGGCGTAGCAGCTAAAAAAGCCACCGTTAATGGATTGATTGTCCTTAACCGGTTCATTATGGACCGCTAGGACGCGGTAGATAACTGTTTTTTACTTAATCGTGCGTGAATTATGAAAAAAATTGATATTGTTGTTCCTGAATTACCGGAATCGGTTGCGGATGCGATCGTTGCTAAATGGCATAAACAGCCGGGGGATGCGGTGGCCTGTGATGAGGTCATTGTAGAGATCGAAACAGATAAAGTGATGTTGGAGGTTCCTGCTCCAGCGGCTGGGATATTGGGAGAGATAATCCATGACGCAGGATCCACGGTTCACAGCCGTCAGTGCTTAGCTTCCCTAGACCCAGAAGGTGCTATGATATCCTCCCCGATAACGGTAATTAACAGCGTTAACAGTACTGCTGGTGCGATTGAGATATCTGCTGTAGAAAGGGGAAGTGCTCTACAGTCCAGTGGACCTGCGGTTCGGCGATTATTGGCTGAGCATGAATTACAGGGCAGCCAACTCACTGGCAGTGGTGTTAAAGGTCGTTTAACACCGCAGGATATTGAACAACAACTACAGGCGGCATTACCACAACCCACACCAGTACAGCGGAATGCTGTGAACCCATTAGTGGTTTTAGACAGCCAGCAGCCACGCAGAGAGCCGATGAGTCGGTTACGACAACGGATTGCTGAACGTTTATTGGAAGCTAAGCAGAGCACGGCCATGTTGACTACCTTTAATGAGGTCAATATGCAGCCGATTATGCAGCTTCGCAGTGAACTTGGAGGGACTTTTGAGAAACAGCATGGAGTTCGTTTGGGCTTTATGTCCTTTTTTGTTAAATCGGTAGTGGCTGCCTTACAGCGTTATCCGATTATCAGCGCCTGTTTAGAAGGCAATGAAATTGTTTACTACCCTCATATTGATATCAGTATTGCTGTTTCCACACCACGCGGTTTAGTTACACCCGTATTGCGACACTGCGAAACGCTCAGTTTGGCTCAAATTGAACAGCAGATCAAAGAGTTAGCTCAAAAAGGTCGCGATGGAAAACTAACAGTAGAGGAGTTAACCGGCGGTCACTTTACCATCACCAATGGTGGGTTATTTGGCTCACTGATGTCGACGCCAATTATTAACCCCCCGCAAAGTAGCATATTGGGCATGCATGCTATTAAAGAACGTCCTATGGCAGTCAATGGGCAAGTACTCATTTTACCGATGATGTACTTAGCGCTTTCTTATGATCACCGTCTGATTGATGGCCAAGCCTCGGTTAGCTTTTTAGTCGACATAAAAGAGAGTTTAGAGACGCCTATCCGGCTGCTTTTGGGCGTGTAATTCAGCCTGTAAAATTTCATAACTGCTGTGTTCAATAAGGAACAGCAAACACTTAAAGCGGATAACCACAGATGAATTTACATGAATATCAGGCCAAGCAACTATTGGCACAAGCCAGATTACCGGTCTCGTTAGGGATTGTTTGTAGTACACCTGAACAGGCGATGGTGGCTGTTGATCAATTGGGTGGTGATCAATGGGTGACCAAATGCCAGGTTCATGCCGGTGGTCGAGGAAAGGGCGGTGGCGTGAAACTACTCCAAAGCCGCCAAGCGGTGGGTGACTTTGCTCAGCAGTGGCTGGGAAAGCGCTTAATCACCCCACAAACCGATGAACAAGGCCAATTAGTGCAGCAAATCCTGGTCGATAAAAGCATTGATATCATTCAGGAACTCTACTTGGGAGCCGTGATCGATCGGCAGCGAGAGTGTATTACCTTTATGGCTTCTACTGCAGGGGGAATGGAGATTGAAGAGGTTGCCCACCAGACCCCGCATCTAATCCATTATGTTAGTATCGACCCTTTAACTGGCCCGCAACCCTTTCAAGGAAGGCTTTTGGCTTTTCAATTAGGGTTAGCGTCTAGCTTGATTCGGCCATTTACCCAACTGTTTATAGGATTAGCACAGCTGTTTATTGATCGTGATCTCTCATTAATTGAAATTAATCCGTTGGTGATTACACCGGAAGGGCAGTTGCATTGCTTAGATAGTAAGTTGGTTGTAGAAGATAACGCGCTATTCCGCCAACCTGAACTGCGTCTCCTACAAGATCGTAGCCAAGAAGATTTTCGTGAGGCTGAAGCGGCTGAATGGGAACTTAACTATGTCGCGTTAAATGGTAATATCGGCTGTATGGTTAATGGTGCTGGATTAGCCATGGCCACGATGGACATGGTACAACTGCATGGCGGGATGCCTGCCAATTTCCTGGACGTCGGTGGCGGTGCCACTAAAGAGCGTGTAGTGCATGCTTTTAAGCTAATTTTATCCGATCCCAACGTTGAAGCAGTGTTAGTGAATATTTTTGGTGGAATCGTACGTTGTGATCTGATTGCTGAGGGAATTATCGCTGCAGTGGCTGAGGTTGGTGTGCGGGTTCCCGTCGTGGTTAGATTACAGGGTAACAATGCGCCTTTAGGTGCGGCTAAATTAGCCGAAAGCGGTTTAAATATTATTGCAGAAAATGATTTAGATAGCGCAGCCGCTCAGGTAGTGTCTGCCGCTGGGAACACGAAGGGGCAAGCATGTCTATCTTAATTAACCAGTCTACACGGGTAATTTGTCAGGGTTTTACTGGTAGCCAAGGGACTTTGCATTCACAACAAGCATTGGCTTATGGAACCCAGCTGGTCGGAGGAGTTTCTCCAGGGAAAGGGGGCACGCAGCACTTAGGTCTACCTGTTTTTAATACCGTACAAGAAGCTGTTTTATTGACTCAAGCCACTGCCTCGGTCATCTACATTCCGGCTCCGCTGTGTAAAGACGCTATTTTAGAAGCCATTGATGCCGGCATTGAATTAATTATCTGTATTACTGAAGGAATTCCGGTATTAGATATGATGGTTGTTAAGCAAAAATTGCGGCAGAGCAACGTACGGATGATTGGCCCTAACTGCCCTGGAGTAATTACGCCGGGCGCTTGTAAAATAGGGATTATGCCAGCAGATATTCACCGGCCCGGTTCTGTGGGGGTGGTCTCTCGTTCGGGGACATTAACTTATGAGGCAGTACAGCAAATTTCTGATGTCGGCTTAGGGCAGTCCACCTGCGTTGGGATTGGTGGCGATCCGATTGCTGGTAGCAGTTTTATCGACATTTTAGCGCTATTTCAAGCTGATCCAGATACAAAAGCCATTGTCTTGATTGGTGAAATTGGTGGAACAGCAGAAGAGGAAGCGGCTGCTTATATCCAGGCTAATGTTACCAAACCAGTCGTTGCCTATATTGCTGGTGTAACCGCACCTAAAGGCAAACGGATGGGGCATGCTGGCGCTATTATTGCCGGAGGTAAAGGAGGTGCTGAAGAAAAATTTGCAGCACTAACCCGCAGTGGTATTACAGCTGTTAGAAATTTAGTAGAAATTGGGCCAGCAGTGAAAGCGTTATTAGCTCGAACCTAGTGATTTAGTAGCAATTTCCTACTCCCGCCTATCATAGTTGGCTGCTTCACGGTAGGAAAAGCTCACAACTGGCTGCTGTTTTGCTGTTCTTATGGCACTGTTAATGAAATAGAGGATTGATAATGATATCAATCCTTTTAAAGCAGAAACCCTTCAAGATCTTTATCACCGCCGCTTTTGGAAGAATCATGCTGAGGTGAAGAGCTGGATTAAGATAATAAGTGCAACATTCTAGAGATTGAAAAGGGTCAACTATCGGTACATTCCGGTAGCGTTACCTAACTAGAATGGATGCCAGAAATGCTTAAAAGGAACCAGCACTATCAACCGTTGACCGAAGGCCAACGTTACCAGATTCAAGCCCTTTATTGCAAAAGTTTTTCACAACGTGAGATAGCGAATGATATTAAGGTGCATCACACAGCACAGTAGCGGTGGTTATTATTGGTTTGCGGGGTAATGATTTTTCTGCTGGTATCTATGGATTGTTTTGCAGCGGCAGTTCCAAAATATAACGGGCGGATGAATCATGCGGGTAATTGCTGATAATTCCAACACAAATATGACTTTCCCAACAGACAACGGACAAAAATAAGAAAGCTAGCCCGCGAGGCAGGCGTAAGAGTGCTGGGAGCACATTTCCATTTGCTCCCGCTGGTCCAGCTGGACAAGAAATAAAACCGCAATGTAATTTGGCTACCTTTATTTTGGCTATTTAAATTGCCCAGTTAACCTGATTTCCCGTTCCGCTGCTCCCACAACTCCATGTTGGCTATTCGACCGCTCAGCGGATGCAGAGGCCGTTGGATCAGCAAAATTACTACAAGCCTGTTCAAGGAGCCCAGACTCCATTGCTGCTAATAGAGGGGTGTCACCGTGATTACTGGTTTGTTGCAAAACCTCTTTTTTGGAAATCTGTACTTTTTCAGTATAGCTCAGTAAAGTTTTTACGACCGTAAGTTGATTATTTTCAGCGGCCACTCTTAAGGCTGTCAAGCCCTGTGGAGTACATTGCTGATACTACTTGAGTGATCCCGAGTTTTTCAGCATAGCTTAGTAAGGTGGTTACTACGCTATAGTGCCCCTCATCGATTGCTATTGATAACGGTGTGGCGCCTTGGTTATTTTTTTGCTGTAAAATATCTTTAGAAATTCCAGCTTCTTTGGCAAAGGACAATAGGGTTTCTACGATTGTTTGATACCCATAGCCGGCCGCTAGGAATAGAGGCGTATA
The DNA here is from genome assembly GCA_038960095.1 of Candidatus Symbiodolus clandestinus. Taxonomy (GTDB): domain Bacteria; phylum Pseudomonadota; class Gammaproteobacteria; order Enterobacterales; genus Symbiodolus; species Symbiodolus clandestinus. The sequence continues at coordinate 1,325,278 of CP152425.1, read as the reverse complement.
ACCGTCATCATTGGCTTTTTGCAGTACTGCTTGAGTGATCCCACATTTTTCAGCATGATTCAACAAAATATCAACTACGGTATGTTCGCCTTTATCGGCTGCCATTAATAACGGTGTGGCGCCTTGGTTATCTGGTTGTTGTAGAATAACTTTATCAATCCCAGCCCTTTTGGCAAAGTCCAATAGTATCTCTACAATCGCTTGATTCCCATAGCCTACTGCTAAGAATAGATAGGGATTACCTATTTTATCGGATTGCTGCAGTATTGTTTGACTGATCCCGCATTGTTCAGCGTGACGCAACAAGGTTTCTACTGCGGGATAGTGACTTTTAACGATTGCCATTAATAACGGTGTGACGCCCTGTTTATTTTGTTTCTGTAAAATATTTTTAGCAACTCTAGCCTGTTTAGCAAACACTAGTAGTGTCTCTATAATCATTTGATTCCCACAGACCACTGCTGTTAGTAGGGGGGTATCACCAAGACGACCTTCAGCTTGTTGTAGTACTGCTTGAGTGGTTCCGCATTGCTCAGCATAACCTAACAAAGTAGCTACTACGGTATGGTAATTCTTATCGACTGCCATTGATAACGGTGTGGCGCCTTGGTTATCTGGTTGTTTTAAAATAAACTCAGCAACCGTTGCTTGTTTGGCAAACACTAATACTGTTTCTACGATTGCTTGATGCCCAAAGGCTGCTGCTGTTAGTAGAGGAGTAACACCGAGGTCACTGGATTTTTGTAGTATTTCTCGAGTAATCCCGCACTGCTTAGCATATTTTAACAAAGTGTCTACTACAGCATGATGCCCTTTATTGGCTGCTATTAGTAATGGCGTGGCACTTTGGTTATTTGGTTGTTGTAAAATAACATCAGCAATCCCTATCTGTTCGGCAAATTCTAACAGGGTTTCTAAAACTTCTTGATGCCCAAAGGTTGCTGCCAAGAATAGTGAGGTATCACCACTATCTGCAGTTTGTTGTAGTACTGTTTGAGTGATCCCGCACTGCTTAGCATGATTTAACAAGGTCTCTACTACGGTATGATGCCCTTTATTGGCTGCTATTAGTAATGGCGTGGCACTTTGGTTATTTGGTTGTTGTAAAATGTTCTCAGAAACATTTGCCTCTTCGCCAAATGTTAACAACATGGTTACAATCTCTTGATGCCCACAGCTTGCTGCTGTTAGTAACGGTGTGGCGCCTTGGCTATCTGGTTTTTGTAAAATGAATCCAGTAAGTCCGGTCTTTTTGGCAAAAGTTAATAGTGTTTTTACAATTACTTGATGTCCACCGAGGATTGCTAATCGTAGGAGGGAAGTACTGACGAGATTATCAGATTGCTGCAGTATTTTTTTAGTAATTCCGCATTGTTCAGCATAGTCTAACAAGGTGGCTACTACAGTATGGTGACCCTTGTCGACTGCTAATAGTAACGGCGTGGCTCCTGTACTATTTATTTGTTGTAAAATATCGCTAGCAACCCCAGCTTGTTTGGAAAACACTAACAGTGTCTCTACGATTGATTGATACCCACAGTCTGCTGCTGTTAGTAGTGCATTATCACCATGATGACTGATTTCTTGCAGTGCCACTCGAATCACCTCATGTTTTTTAGCATGGTTTAGTAAGGTCTCCACTACGTTATAGTAACCCCGATTAGCTGCTATTATTAGCGGTGTGGCGCCTTGGTTATTTTTTTGCTGTAAAATATCTTAGCAACCCCTGCACGTTCGGCAAAGTCCAATAGTGTCTCTATAATCGCTTGGTAACCTAGGAATGCTGCAAATAATAGTTGGGTATTACCATTCCGCTGATTAACTTGTTGCAAAATTTCTGCGGAAATTTGTGCTTTTTCAGCATGGTTTAGCAGAGTTTTTACGACCAACAATTGATTCTTATCAACAGCCAGTCCTAAGGCTGTAAAACCCTGTCGATTAACTTGTTGCAATACTAGCCGAGTGATATTGTGCTGTGCAGTATAGTTTAACAAGGTGTCTAATACAGTATGGTGGCCCCTATAGGCCGCTGACATCAATGGTGTGGTGCCGTGCATATTTGATTTCTGTAAAATATCTTTTGTAATCCCAGCCTGAGCAGCAAATTCTAACAGCGTCTCTGCGATGGTTTGATACCCGTAGTTTGCTGCTGCTAATAGTGGGGTGTCACCGTAACCATTAGTTTGTTGCGAAACTTCTTTGGAAATTTGTGCTTTTTCAGCGTAGTTTAGTAAAGTCGCTACAATGCTAGAGCGCCCTCTCTTAGCCGCTATTATTAATAAAGTATCCTCATGATGATAGAATTTTTTCTGGATAGTTTGAAGGATATTATCTTTTTCATCAGAGTTTAACCATGTCTCTATCAGTTCTTTATTTCCTGCCTTAACGGAAACTCTTAAAGATAAGTAATTATCTTTTGCATAATCAGTAATAGCGGTTGATTTATCTTCGGTGCACTGTTCTATAAAACCTCTGCGTTGCAGGTTTTCCATGACTAAGGGTTTTAACTGAGTGACCAATTGCTCTCTGTTTTTTAACTGATAAGTAATACCATCTTTTAAAGTTTCAATGAAATCATTAAAATTGATGGAGGATTCTTCTTCTTTGGTTTGGCCAGTTATTGTCATAATAACTGACTGTATTCGTTCGCCAATGTTACTATATTTTTCAATGGGAATGGGTTTTCCTATATAATCCTCAAGGTCTTCTAGCAGAATACAAGTCAATCGATCACAAAAATAATCAACGGTTAATGTTAATGATAGATATTCTTTAACCTCTTCTGCTAATTGTATAATATATTCTGCTGGGATCGATTCTAATGGTGATAATTCATGTTCTATTGTATTTATTCCAAAATATTCTGATAAATAGTTCATTATTCTAGAAACCAAGTGGGTTTCATTACCAGAGTATTCAAACTCTCTATGAATAAGTTCTATTGATAACTGTTCTATGCAATTAGCTTTTGCTGATAAAATAAATTCATTTTGACTAAAATTAGGAACATAAATTATTTCTAATAATTTATTTAGGTTAGTAATAACACCTTCTCGGCAGACTTCAGTTTCCTCAACGAGGCAGTTAAGTACATTTTTATATTGAGTTTTATTGAATTTTCCATCCATTAAAGCTTGCATTAAAGGTGCCAACCACTTTCTAGCAGAAGGTGTAGTAGCGTTATCTGGAAGTCTTTTCCAAGCCTGTTCTAAGGCCTTTAACTGCGGCCGTTGTTTTTCAGGTTGCGTGCCAATAAATGCTTTGAATTGTTCAATTATGGTGGGATACTCTTCTGGGGAGATTGTTTTATCATTAATTACCCTGCTGGTAACAGAAGTTGTTTTTTTGCGAAAATTATGAGTGAATACAGCAACCATAAAATAACATTTACCACATTAAACAGGACTTAAAAACCTGAAAAGTCAACACTAGTGAAATTTTAGTACAAATGGCTCGGTAAAACAAATAAAATCGTTCATTAAATAACTAGAATTTGGGTTGCTTTTAGAGCTGGATAATGGATGCTGCACTGGATAAATTAAGGGGAGAAAGTTATCCGGTGAATCCTGAGGACTTAGCACGACTATCACCGTTGGTATATCAGCATATAAATATGCAAGGGCGCTACTCATTCACAGTGCCGGATGCCCTTGCCAAGGGAGAACTCCGCCCGATAATCCGCAAGCGCCTGGGTGATTTTTTATTGGATTGTTAAAAAGTTAAATTGTGACAGGACTCACAAGATATGCAGTATCTTGGCAGCCGCTGCTGACAGCTAGCAATTCCTCGCTGCTGGTAAGATTAGTGCAGGCGCAGTCGGGATAGCTCTTCACAGGAGAGCTCAGTAAGCTCTTCAATATCACTGATGTCAGCACCTTTAGCTAGCATCTTTTTGGCAATTTCAAAGGCCTTATTATGCTCGCCTTGCTGTAGTCCTTGCTGTAGTCCTTGCTGTAGTCCTTGCTGTAGTCCTTGCTGTAGTCCTTGTTGTAGTCCTTGCTGTAGTCCTTGTTGTAGTCCTTCTTGCTTGAATTGTTCAGCAAAATTCATGATTTTCTCTCCAATAGCCGGTAGAGCTTCCGCACAGCGCTCTAAAAGTTGCTGGCCTGTCTCCTTAGGCAATGAATGCCCCACTGCGCCTAACAGGTATTTTATGAAATCTTCGGCATATTCGCTATCTATCTTTGAGTAGATTATAGCCAATTTACCTCTCTGGATCAGCCACTTTCCGACCCAATCTAGTACCTCTCGCTCCCGAGCATGTTTGAAAACAGTTTCCATAGCGCTAAACAGGTTGTGCTGCTGGATCTCCTCATCCGACATCACGGTTAGATCGATTAGCTGAAACGGTTTTAAAGCCCACTGTTTGGCCAACTCAGGATCCTCAAAACAGTCCCATATCTCCGTGGAGTGCGGATAAGGAGATCGCTGGCCATGATAGATGACCACCTGTAAAATAATTGGTAATTTCTTATGTTTATTTTGACTCCGGTAGTTATCCATCAGTCCTACAACATGTTTCAACATCCAGAAGGCCATTAACTCTCTAGAAGTACTTTGATGCTCACAATTTAGGATGATGAAACCGTCTTGCCCCTGAATCGTGCAGCCATAGACACAATCGGCATGCGTGAGTTTTAGGTTCTTCAGTAAGGTGCTGCCGTTCAACAACGTTAATGTACTAAAATCTATTTTCTCTACTAACTCAGCAGGCAGATAGGTTTTGAGTAGCTCAATGGCTATTTTTTTCTCCTGCATGGAGCGGCGAAATAGTTTGTCAAAAGGGTCTTTCAGCTTTTCTATGTCGGTTAGTTCTTCTGCTTTTTTTGATTGCTTAGTCATCTGAATCTCTAATCACTTTCCCGGCATCCAGATCGCCGCTTTTCAGCGCCAGTATAGAATATCTCAGGGCCTGAAACCTGCTTTTAGCAACTTCACCGCATCTGCATCATGTCCAAATCGCCCTTTTTCATCAAAATATATCATGGCCAGCTTGTATTGGGACTCGGCATAGCCCTGCTGGGCGGATTTCTCAAGCCAATACCGTGCTTTGGCTTCGTCTTTTAGTTTGTGGACATTGAGATATAAACGTGTAATTGTAACGAACTGCATTTAATGTGGCTCAGAATTTGCACTTAAAGCAGGTTTGCCCGTTTTTAAATGCAGTTCGTTACAGCTATGGGTACAAATGTCGGCCAACTGCTGAGTAGCCGGCTGCACTGATTGCTGATTTCCAGCTCGACATCGTTCTGCCCCGTCAGCTCCTTTCTACCACCAACCTGTGCGATCGCCGAGCGGAGCTGATGCCAGGATTCAATACGGTTCTGCGAGCGGTGACTGTTTCTGGCCACTTGCGAGTTACGAAGATACCGAAGCATATAAAGGCTGCGGATCAACTTATTGAACTCAAATAGTGCCTGCCTTGTCGGATTTTCCGAGGAATAGGTGCACAATTTGCGGATCAGCGATCCCTGAGTGATTTCTTTCAGCCCCAGCGTGGCGATAATCTGGTCGAGGTGGGGTTTCTCATCAATAATGCTCTTCTGATTTATCTGCCCCACCGGCTGGATCAGGCAGTTTTTATAACGCTCCGGTGCTTTTGCACAATACAACTCCTTCAGCATGTCCTCTAAGGAGCTATGATAAGGAATTCAAGCTAAATGCAGTAAAACTATATCATAGTAGTGGCAGGACCTGCTGCCAATTGGGCAAAGAGCTGGGTATTCCAAAGACTACATTGGCAGCGTGGGTTCGTAAATATAAGCAAGATGGTGTAGAGGCCTTTCCCGGTAAGGGATTTCTTAAGGCTTCTGATGCTGAAATTAGCCAGCTACGCAAAGAATTAGCGGTCGTTCGTGAGGAGCGAGACATCCTAAAAAAAGCGCTAGGCATCTTCTCGGTAGCACGCCAGTAAAGTACCGATTTATGCAAGAGCATACTAAGGAATTTAGTGTGGTGAGGATGGCTAAAGTGCTTAGAGTCTCTCGCAGTGGTTATTATCAGTTTATCAAGGCCAAACCCTCAAGAGGTTACCAAGAGGATAAACGGTTATTGTCCCAAATTAAACAAATCCATGTAGGAAGTCGGCAAATTTATGGTAGCCGGCGTATTTGGGCCGAATTACGCGCCAGAGGTGAGAGCTGCTCGCGTAAGTGGGTTTGTCGATTGATGAAACTGGCTGGAATTGTTTCGAAAATGAATAAACGCTTCAAAATAACTACAAGGGCCAATCCAGCGACTGTGGTGGCACCGAATTTGTTGCAGCAGAAATTCACTGCTTCGCAACCCAATCAACATTGGGTTGCCGCTCTGACCTCTATTTCGACTCGTGAAGGATGGTTGTATGTTGCTGTCATGAAGACTGTCACGGGTAATACCAGTAATCCGACAATGAATAAACGGGAAATTCAGACGGCGATTACTCTGGCCAATGGGGAAATGGTGCTGTTAGGTGGCTTGTTGGATAATCAGTCTGAAGAGGCTAAATCTGGCTTGCTAGGCTGGAATTTTTCCAAATCAAAAGCCTCCATGAACAGTGAGTTATTGCTCCTGATTCAGGCGGAACGGCTCTGAAGACGCGCCGGTCCCGCAACGACTGTGAGGAGCCGCCGCGGGCTTAGAGCCGAATGACTGGGGAAGTAACACTGAAGTAACGAGTTAGTGACAATAATGCTATTAGGGTGACAAAAATGCTATTATTCAGCTGTCATTTGGTCTATCTATATAGTTTTGTGTTGTTCTTACGTGCTAAGCCAGTTACCATCAGTTGTATTATTTGATTTCTGTTGAACTCAATCAGTAGTTCGTACAATGTATATTATGTTAAATAAAGACAAGGACAAGGAAGGGCTTCCCATGATAATAAACTGCCAACCATGCATTCAACCATGCATTGCTAGTCAACTTTGCTTTCCCTACTTTCCCTTTAAGCTAAGTAGCTATGATCTGACCAAGTTAGAAAACATTATTGTCCGTAATCCTCCACTCCAAAAAGGAGAGCTGCTTTTTCAGTGCGGCGATAGATTGACTGCATTATACGTTATTCGATCAGGTGTGATAAAAAGTTACAAAGTAACTTCTGGTTCTGGAAAGAAACAGATCACTGCTTTTTATTCAATGGGAGATGTTCTAGGTTTGGATGCCATTAATAATTTATGTTATTCAACTTCTACCAAAGCTCTGGATACTTCAATGGTCTGTGCGATTCCCTTTGAACCCTTAGAGCGTCTCTCTAACCAGATCCCGTCTCTACGTCGCCAGCTGCTACAGTTAATGAGTCGCCATATCCAGGATGTTCAGGAGAATTTATCGATAGTTAAAAAAAGCGCCAAAGCACGTTTAGCCGCTTTTATTTATAAATCAATCAGTAACCGATGTCGGTATGGTTTCTCGCCCTCTATACTACACCTCCCTATGTCTCGGACTGATATTAGTAACTATTTGGGGGTATCGCTGGAGACCGTTAGCAGGCTTTTTAACAACCTGCAACGATGTGGTATCATTACTACTAAGGGTCGTTACGTTACTATTCATGATAACGATAAACTAGCTCGACTGGCACAGTATGAAAACTTCATTATTTAACTAGATAGTTTTGCAGTTCCAATGGTCGGCAACCCTCTGCCAATGGCATAGTAGGTAAATCCCAGTGTTGCCAACAGATTAGGATCGTAGAGATTACGTCCATCAAAAATGAGGGGGGTTCGTAATTTCTGCTTAAGATGTTTAAAATCGGGAGCTCTAAAATTCTGCCACTCAGTACAGATAATCAAGGCATCCGCTTCCTGCAAAGCTTCTTCCTTAGTGAGTGCCAGTTGTAAATCAACTCGTTGCCCGTAATGTTTCACTATCTCAGGAAGCGCTTGTGGATCAAATAGCTGGACCTTTGCACCTGCTTGCCAAAGCGCTTCTATTAAGGTTCGACTGGGGGCTTCACGAATATCATCGGTATTCGGTTTAAAGGCAGCTCCCCATACTGCAAAAATCCGTCCAGCCAACTCTCCTTGGAAATGATGGGTTATTTTTTGAAAAAGCTGCTGTTTTTGTTGCCTATTAATTTGTTCTACTGCTTGTAGTAACTTTGGTTGATAGCCAATTTCCTCAGCATTGTGAATTAAGGATTGAATATCTTTAGGAAAGCAGGATCCGCCATAACCACATCCTGGGTAAATAAAATGGTAGCCAATGCGGCTATCTGAACCAATCCCTTGCCTAACTTCTTCAACATCTACTCCTAACAATTCGGCAAGGTTGGCTATTTCATTCATAAAGCTGATTTTGGTGGCCAGCAGACAGTTGGCAGCATATTTAGTTAACTCTGCGCCGCGGGGAGCCATAAAAATCAGTCGATCATGGTTACGATTAAAGGGAGCATAAAGTTCATTCATTAGCTGCTTAATATTAGGATCATTAGTTCCAATAATAATCCGATCGGGCCGCATGCAATCGGCAATAGCAGCCCCTTCCTTTAAAAACTCTGGATTGGAAATCACATCAAAAGAGAGCTCAATCCCTCGCTGCTGCAATCGCTGTTGGATGATTTTTTTGACTCGCTCACTGGTTCCAACTGGAACGGTAGATTTGTTAATAATGATCTTTGAATCGTGCATCTGTTCCGCAATGGTTTGCGCAACCTGAAATAAAGCTTGTAAATCAGCAGCTCCGTTAGTATTGGCAGGCGTGCCAACGGCAATAAACTGTAACATCGCATGGTCAACACCTTGGGTAGCATCCGTAGTAAACTTTAAGCGCCCTGCCGCACAGTTTTGTTGCACTAATGGCGCAAGCCCTGGCTCATAGATAGGAATAACACCTTGATTTAAGTCACTAATTTTTTGCCGATTCGTATCCACACAAACGACTTCATGTCCGACTTCCGCTAAAACAGCGGCTTGTACTAAGCCGACATAACCAATACCAAAAACTGTTACTTTCATGATAAATAAATTAATTTCAAAATAGTCATTACGAAATGCTTAACCATTCAGCTCAGTCATCAACGACCCGTACTGGCAACTCTCTGATCTAACCAATCTTTGAATGGTTTACCCAATACTTCATGTTGAAGACCGTATTCTACAAAAGCCTGCATATATCCCAGTTTATTACCGCAATCATAACTGCCGCCGAGTAGTCGATAGGCTTCAACCGGTTGTTCAGCCAGTAGCTTAACAATGGCATCAGTGAGTTGAATTTCCTGATGTTGATCAGGAGTAACTCGCGCTAGTAATCGCCAAATAGCGGCCGGAAAAACGTAACGCCCGACAACGGCTAACTGAGACGGCGCAGTTTTTGGTGAGGGTTTTTCTACAATATGGCGAATGCGAACAGACCCGCCCGGAGCTATCATAGCTCCCCCACAATCCACAATACCATATTGAGTCACACAATCAAGCGCTACTTCTTCTACCATAACTTGGGCTAGACCACTATCGACGAATCGTTGGCACATTGACGATAAGTTAGTCATTGAAGGAATTGTTGGTTCAGGAGCCATAATCACATCAGGTAAAATGACCACGAAGGGTTGATTACCGACAATCGGTTGTGCACAAAGAATCGCATGGCCTAGCCCCTTAGCCAGCCCTTGGCGAATCGGCATAATCGTCACTTCTTCTGGGCAAATAGCTGCTATTTCTGCCAATAGTTGACGTTTAACTCGTTTTTCCAAGGCTGCTTCTAGCTCGAAACTGGTGTCAAAATGATTTTCGATAGAATTTTTCGATGCATGCGTTACTAAGACAATCTGTTTGATGCCAGCATTTATGCACTCATGGACCACATACTGAATTAGAGGCTTATCAACTAAGGGCAGCATCTCTTTAGGAACTGCTTTAGTTGCTGGTAACATTCGGGTTCCCAAGCCTGCGACAGGAATAACTGCTTTAGAAATAGTTATTGCCGTCATGGATAGCACCATCTGTTCACTATTGAATAATTCCTATTGTTATCATCTCCCTAAAAATTGGTATCATACCACTATAAGTTCCTCAGGTAAGGGACTTTATCACTAATCCAGTCAAGCAGTTATCCGACTGACTGTTTCAACATCACAGTAATAGGATTTTTATGCATAAATTAGGGCGTGCTATTGTGGCAATAGGTCATCGGTTATGGCGGTTACTCAATTTTACTCGAGTGGCGATACAGAATCTGCTGTTTATCGGAATGGTGGTTTTTACTGTTACTTTGATTATCCGCTATCATTCAATCAACACTGAAGAACGGCTTCCTCTGCTGAAGCCGACAGCATTAATTGTGGATATCCAGGGACGAATAACCGATGACATCCCTTTAAATCAGCAGCATCGAGGCTGGATCCAAAAGTGGATTGCTCGTTCTCCAGTAGTGGGTAATTCCCTGTTTGAGATCTGCAGTGCTATTCGGCAAGCTAAACAAGATGCGCATATTAAAGGGATCATTCTGTCGTTACAGAATTTCGAAGGTGCTAACCAACCCGCTTTACGCTATATCGGTAAGGCACTTCGCGAGTTTCGCGACAGTGGTAAATCGATCTACGCTTTCGGTGATAGTTATACCCCGGCACAATACTATCTTGCTAGTTTTGCGACTACTATTTCTCTGGCACCTCAAGGAAGTATTGATCTACATGGTATGGCCCAAGAAAATCTTTACTACCGTTCGCTGCTGGAGAAGCTAAAAGTTTCTACGCATGTTTTTCGAGTAGGTACCTATAAATCAGCGGTTGAACCTTTTCTGCGTGATGGTATGTCACCTGTGGTACGAGCTGATGCACAGCAACGTCTACAGGACCTTTGGAGTTGTTTCATTGAAGATATTGCTGTTAATCGGCAGTTAGCGAGTAACCTTTTTACTCCGACAGCCGCTCGCTATCTGGAAGACTTGCAAAAACTCCAAGGTGATCATGCCCAGTACGCATTACAACATCAATGGGTGGATCAACTGGTTACGGCACATGAGCATTATGAGACGTTATTAACTTTTTTTGGTACACGAAGTAGTTCAAAGCGACTAAATGCGGTTAGCATCTACGATTACCGTCCTCCCCTTAATGAAAAAACCACTACTTATAAAATCAAAGCTGTAACCCCTGATAAAATCGCGGTAGTGGTTGCCAATGGAACTTTAGTGTATGGAGTCGCCAAGCCAGGGGCTGTAGGCAGCGAAACGACTGTTAAGTTATTAAGGCAGGTTCACAATGACCAGAGCATCAAAGCAGTGCTTTTACATATGAATAGTCCTGGCGGCAGCGTTCAGGCTTCAGAAGCAATTCGTAGTGAGATAGTTGCTTTACGGCGCGCCGGAAAAGCGGTTGTTGTCTCTATGGGAGGAGCAGCCGCCTCAGGAGGCTATTGGGTGGCTTCGGCTGCGGATTATATCGTAGCCAATCCAACAACGATAACGGGTTCTATCGGTATTTTTGGCATTATTAACACCTTTGAAAATACACTCAATCAGATTGGAGTACATGCCGATGGAGTTACCACCTCTCCACTAGTCGATGCCAGCTTATCCCGAGGTTTGTCTTTAGAAATTAAGCAATTAATTCAAAGTAATATTGATAATGGGTATCAACAGTTCATTAATTTAGTCGCTGAGGCACGAGGTAAAACCGTATCGGAGATCGAACCCTTAGCACAAGGTAGAGTCTGGCTAGGTCAAGCAGCTTATCAACAGGGTTTAGTCGATCAACTCGGTGATTTTGATGATGCATTGGTTAAGACAGCTGAATTAGCTCAATTAAAGCAATACCGCTTAGCTTGGCTTGCACCGCAACCTAGTGAATGGTTAGAATATTTATTAGGGGTCGACCAAGCAAGAGATATGCGGACGCTGATAGCAAGTTTATCAAAAACTATACCTCAGCAGCTGCTGAATCAAGCACAATCAAACCTTTTCCCCTTTTTTAATGATCCCCAAGGACGTTACGCTTTCTGTTTTCATTGTCACGATAATTAAAACCAAAACGAAGACAGGATAGCTCTTGTACCTCCCCCCAAAACAACTTAAAGTTATTGGGGGAATAAGCCCACTAATGAGGCTCTCCTTAATATGACTATACAGCAAAAAAGTATTTATATTATCTATACAGGGGGCACTATCGGCATGCAGCGCTCCCGACAGGGTTATGTACCCTCTCAAGGCTATTTGCAACAGCAGTTACAGCAAATTCCCTGGCTGCAACGCTTGGAAATGCCAAAATTTACCATTCACGAGTATCAACCTCTTATCGATTCTTCAGAGATGACTCCAGCTATCTGGCAGCAGATGGCAACTGATATTCAAACTCATTATAGCGATTATGATGGTTTTATCGTTATCCAAGGCACCGATACCATGGCATTTACCGCCTCGGCGCTCTCCTTTATGCTAAAGCATCTAGCTAAGCCAGTGATTGTCACAGGGTCACAAATCCCCTTATCGGAATTGCGCTCTGATGGTCAATCCAATTTAGTTAATGCACTCTATCTAGCTGCTCATTATCCCGTTAATGAAGTGACTCTGTTTTTTGATCAAAAATTATACCGTGGTAATCGCGTGACTAAGGTGCATGCGGATGGCTTTTCAGCATTTACTTCTCCTAACTTCCCACCGTTATTGGAGACCGGTATTCATATTCGACAACTCACTTTATCCCAATCATTGATTCCATCAGGATTATTACAGATCCAGAAAATATATCCCCAGCCAATTGCTATTATCACCCTCTATCCAGGTTTAGAAATGAATCTGTTGCATAATCTATTGAGTCAACCCATTAAGGCGGTGATTTTACGAACTTATGGTGTGGGTAATGCACCGCGTAACCCCAGTTTTCTACTAGCCCTTGAACAGATCATCGCCCAGAGGATACCTGTGGTTAATCTCACGCAGTGCCTATCAGGGCGGGTTAATATGCAAGGCTATGCAACGGGACAGTCTTTAGCATCCTTGGGCGTTATCAGCGGTACAGATATGACCCTAGAGGCGACCGTGGCAAAATTGCACTATCTACTGAGCCAATCTTTGACTTTATCACAACTATCTCAAGCAATGAGTGCAAATTTACGAGGAGAATTAACCCTTGATGGGGAGAACAACGATTGGGAAGCGGTTGCTTAACTTAAGCCAGTTAAGACTGATATATACTCTAGATAGCAGCTACCAGGAGACTGCTTATGCCAGCAGATACAGCAAAATTATTCTCTATTGGACGTAGTCAAGCAGTGCGATTGCCAAAGCAATTTCGATTTTCAGGAACCGAGGTATTCATCCGTCGAAAACCTTCGACTGGCGAAGTGGTGTTATCACCCAAACTATCAACTTGGCAGGATTTTTTTGAGTTGGTTGATCGTTCCAAGCTCTCAGCTGATTTTATGTCAGATCGTCAAGGCGCTTTAGCCGAAGAAAGGAACTTATTCTGAAGCACTGGACACCAACATGGTAAGTTACGTCATCAAGGGCTACCCATTAGAGGTCCGAGAACGACTTCAAGCCGTGCCAATAGTATGAATTTTTACTTCGTGCCAAAATACTACCTTGGGACATCAGCACAGCCTCTGTTTATGGTCAATTAAGAGCCTCTTGTACCCTTGCTGGGGTTACACTGGGCGCTCTTGATATGCTCATTGCTGCGCATGCAGTGGCCACCCACTCAACGCTGGTCACGCGTGATAAAGCATTTTTATTGATCCCTAACCAGCCTCTATCAATTGAAGACTGGACAACTTCGGCTAACTTATAGTTTATCGCCGCAGGGATCTATTGACTCCCTATCAACGATTATCAATGATTTCGCTAAGGTAGGCCGGTAGAGAAAAGAGTGGTGCGGGTGGCCGGACTCGAACCGGCACAGCGTAATCGCCAAAAGATTTTAAGTCTTTCGTGTCTACCTATTCCACCACACCCGCAAAGGCCTGCCTTACCAAGATGGCTCTAAGGCAGATAGCAGATCTGCTGGCATTCTACTGATCTGCGGCGTAGAGTCAATACTATTTTTGGGGTAGAACCAGCAGTCGTGTCACCAGCCGCCATTTTTTAATGGTCGAGTAGCCGAACCCTGTTGGGTATAGTTCTCACAATAAAGCACTTTGACGCGCTGGCAGAGGTCCGCGGGATCCTGGCAATGGCAATCAGGTCGGAAGCGTATGTTTGCGTGGGTATAGACTGTAATTTTTAGGTAGGATCTACATTATTGATCTTGCAGAGCCCGATAGAGACGTTTTTCTGATATCGGATAAGCAGTGCCTAGTGTCTGGGCAAAATAACTAACCCTTAGCTCCTCCAACATCCAGCGCACGGCTTGCAACGGTTCAGGCAATGACTGTTCAGCTGGATAAGCGGTGCAGCGCTGTTGGTAGGCTTGCTGTAAGGCAGTTAAGCTAGCTTGATAACGCTGATCTTGCGCTGGCTGGCGCGGTAGTTTTTCTAGCCGCTGGCGCAGCGCTTTCAGGTAGCGCAACAGATCAGCTAAACGCCCTACCCCATTGGCTCGGATAAACCCGGGGTAAATCAGCTGCCCCAGCTGTTGGCGCATGTCGGTTAAGGCAGTTCCCCAGGTGTTAAAGGTAGGCTGCTGTAGTTGTTGACTGATCGTTTGATACTCATTCAATAAAGGTGGCAGCTGTTGAATGATCGGCAATGCCTGGCTAACGAGCTGTTGACCCGTTTTTTGACAAATTTGTTGAAAAAGCTGTTGCTCCCAAACCACACCACCTAGTTGCACCAATAGCTGCTGAATCGTTGCCAACAGACAATCTTCCAAAGCAGCCGATGGTTGTGTATCAGGATAGCTGAGCAATGCCAGTTGAACTTGGCTGTCGAGCTGTTTATGAATGGTTTTGAGCAGACTATTCGGCAAGCAGCGCCAGATCAACCGTACACTGCCGGCTAGCATCTGTTTTTGCTGTTCAATTTGGCTATTGACCAGCTGTAGAGTCACATGAGGTGGGTGCTCGACTAACGTTGGAAATCGCTGGATCTGATGATTGCCTTGTCGCTGAATGATCAAAATCGGTAAATCACCAAAATCCCAGCACTGCAGATCTTGACCGATCCAAGCTTCTAAGGGATTATCCGGTAGATCTCCCAATTGTTGTTGTGCTTGCTGTTGCAGTTGCTGTTGTAGCTGCTTTAAATCGCGGCCTTCAGCGATGACGGTACCTGTTTCATCGATAACCGCAAAACGCATCTTAAGATACGCTGGGAGTACTGATGGTTGCCAAGCGTCGCTTGGGATTTTAACTCCAGTCATTCGAGCCAAATCCTCAGCCAGCAGTGACAGCAATGAGCGATCAATCCTTGGCGGCAGCTGTAAAAAAGCTTCCACATAGGAGGCTATCGGCAAAAAGTTACGGCGTAGCTGTTTGGGTAACCCTTTAATTAAAGCCGTCAGCAGTTCCACACGGAACCCAGCTACCAGCCACTCAAACGGCTCAGGCTCCAAAGCGGGTAATAGAACCAGTGGAAGTTGTACCGTAACCCCATCGGCTGGATCACCAGGAGAAAATTGGTACTGTAGCGGCAGTTTACGATCATGATAAACCCATTCAGTCGGATAATCAGCTGCTTGTACCGTTGCTGCTTGTTCAGTGAATAACTGTGGCTGGGTCAATGTTAATCGCTGGGGTTGCTGTTTTTTGATCTGCCGCCACCAGCGATCAAAATGTGCTACAGAGACAATATCTGCTGGCAAGTGTTGATCGTAAAAGGCAAATAGGAACTCAGAATCAACCACTAATCCTCGGCGGCGTGTCTGTTGCTCTAGTATTTCTACCGTGGCTAAGGTAGCTTGGTTCTGCTGCCAAAATCGATGCCGTCCATGCCACTCTCCGTCTATTAATGCATGGCGGATCAGTAATTCGCGGGATAATTTAGGATCAATCTTTCCATAACTGATTCGGCGACCAGAAACGATCGGTAAACCATAAAGTGTAACCGTCTCTTGGGCCTTGCAATTACCCACATCTCTCACGAGCGAGTTCGTAACCGAGCTGGATATCCGTTAGACGACGGATTCCCCGCCATATCACAGTGTTTCCAGGGGGAGGATCGCCTGAACGTGCTAAGTAGCCGCCTAATTTTGCCAGTTTAAGTAATACCTGCTGAAGGGGAGGAAGTCGCTCTGCGCTGGGGGAATCATTAACCAGCTGGTTGAGCAAGGTTTCTTCCTGCTGTGTGAGAGCCAGTTCTACTGGGGCACTTGGGAAGGCCCTAGCCAGCATCGTTATCCAAAAAATTCGCCAACTCAGGATACAGTAGACCGCAATAAGCTTGGTAAGACGCTCTGCGGTCTGCAGTTTGGAATTTTCTGCCCGGCAACCCGATTTTAAAATCTTATGAAAAGTCTCAATTTTCCAACGCATGGCATACCATTCCAGTTTTTCAATAGCGTCTTCCAGTGTTTCAACCGGCAGGCTGGTGATTAGTTTCCACTCTATGCGTTCCCGTTCTGAAGAGGGAGTTGGTTCATAAGCATGAATAACTGTTACTTCCTGGGTTGGATAGTATTTCTGTTTTCCAAGCGGCGGAAGCACTCTGAGGCGGCGAAATTTAACTTCTAGGCATGCCTCGCTATAACCACCTTTGGTGTCACATAATTTGATGGTGTGTAATCCTGCAATCTTTTCATGCTCCATTTCATCTTTAACGGTATGTCCCCCATCGCCGACAAGTCGATTAACGCAGGTTCGGATAAGAAAATGGGTGTTCAGTTCCTGGGCTAAACAGAATAGTTCATAAATATCGCTTTCCCGATCGCCTACCTGCACACATCGACCTGGGTCCCCCAATAATGCTGTGGATTGCCGCAGATTTTCAAGCCACCGAGAACTCTCTTTTTCCTCAATGGGAACACGGGTGGGGTTAATTTTGCGTTTCAGGGCGGTGCAGCCCTTAAATTTATCCCGCGTCCAAAATTTAATCGCCGTCAACCCGAGAGGCACTCCTTCAGTCGTTACTGCCAAACTGGAGTGCATTAGGATGCCACACTGCATGATGGGCTCATTCTTCAAGCTGAAGGACTTGCCTAGGTAACCAATACGTTCAGGATGTTCCCGTCGGAACGAAAAGGTTGTCGTATCCTGTAAAACAAGAATTATGCCTTCTGTTGATTTAAAGCGCTGGCTGCTTGCTTCAAAATGGCCACTGAGAACTTCCTGCTCGCTTACCCGCTCATTGGACAGGAAACGGTAGGCTGCTTTGGTTTGAGACCAATCTTGGCAGGCCAATGGAATGGCTTGTCCTAAACCTTTCCAGAGTTGTTCTACCAATGCACGGCAGCGTTTGCCCAAACGTTCATCCCGGAAAGCATCACAGTCAATCTCCTGATCAAACCATGTGTTCTCATTAATAGTTTTTTTTAATCATACGGTACTAATTTTTGGTTGTTTATTCCACGGAACTATCTTCCGAGTAAATGTGGGTAATTGCAAGCTCTTGGGCTACAGCCCCGCCCTGCCGCGCATCCCAATAAGGCTCGCTATAGCGACGCTGCACCAAATGTTTAGCCAGCGACTCCAACCAGGTGGGTTCAACTCGGGCAGCCGTCCGTCCCCAATGCCGACTGGTGGTAACCAGTTCGGCAACGACTACCCAAGGGGGGGGGGGGGGTTTAAATAGCACTGAGTTGGGAAATAGGAAAAATTGCAGCTGTCGAGCTCCCCGATAACCCGGTTTATCAATTGATTTTTGCCCAACATGAGATAACAAACCACTGAGTAATGCACAGTGAATGCTTTGATAGTCAGCTGGTTGCTGATTAATCGGCCATGAGAACCGTTTGACTGCTTGGCGTAGCTGCAGGTAAAGATCTTGCCACTCGCGGATGCGCAGATGGTGTAGATATTCACTGCGGCAGCGTCGACGAAAGGCGCTATTAGACTCTTGTTGCTGCTGTTGCTGTAGATAATGCCATAAACTTAGCCAACTTAGAAAGTCAGAACGTTGATCAGCAAAACGCTGATGCCGCTGTTCAGCCGCTTGCTTGCGATCGCTTGGCCATTCCCGCGGATCTTGAATAGAGAGCGCACTGGTGATAATTAATAGCTCTTGTAAACAACCAAATTGATGAGCCGCCAATAGCATTCGTGCTAAACGGGGATCTAAAGGTAATTGTGATAATTGCCTTCCTAAGGGGGTCAATTGTGGCTGTTGAATGACTGATTCAGGGGTTATAGCACCTAGCTCCTGCAGTAGCCGTAATCCGCTTTGTAGGTAGCGTTGATCCGGCGGATCGAGGAAAGGAAATTGAGTAATTGGTAGCAATCCGTAAGCTAACATCTGTAAAATAATTGCCGCTAAATTGGTTCGTAAAATAGCAGGTTCTGTGTACAAAGATCGGCTTAAAAAATCGGCTTCGCTGTATAAACGAATGCAGATCCCAGGTGCTACCCGCCCGCAACGCCCCTTACGTTGGTTAGCGGACGCTTGAGAGATGGCTTCAATCGGCAGTTGCTGGATCTTATGGCGATGGTTATAGCGACTGATCCGTGCTTTTCCCAAATCAATCACATAGCGAATCCCTGGAATGGTCAACGAGGTTTCAGCGACATTAGTGGCTAAAATAATTTGTCGACTCGAGTGCCGCTGAAAAGCTTTCTGCTGCTCTACTATCGATAATCGAGCATACAGTGGCACAATTTCAGTTTGTGGCCAGGCTTGATCCTGTAGCAACTCAGCGACCTCACGGATCTCACGCTCACCACTTAAGAAAATTAAAATATCTCCCATGGGTTGCTGAAAAAGCTCTTGGAGGGCGGCAATCAAAGCTTGATAAGGATCTCCGGCCGTTTTCGGCATCTCTTCGACCGGTCGATAGCGCACTTCAACCGGGTAAGTACGGCCACTGATGCTAATCAGTGGTGCTTGGTTAAAGTAGTGGCAGAAGCGCTGCGGATCAAGCGTGGCTGAGGTAATGATCACCTTTAGATCAGGACGTTTGGGCAGTAGTTGCTTAATGTATCCTAGCAGGAGATCAATGGTAAGGCTGCGCTCATGCGCCTCATCAATGATAAGGACGCTGTAGGCGTGCAATTGACGATCCTGTTGAATTTCTGCCAATAACACGCCATCAGTCATTACCTTAATCAAGCTTTGTTCACTGAGTTGCCTCGTCAAGCGCACTTGATAGCCAACAAGGCCGCCAACGGTTCCCTGTAGCTCTTCGGCTAATCGTTGTGCCACCATTCGTGCCGCTAAACGACGCGGCTGCGTGTGGCCAATTATTCCTTGGTTAACTAGACCTAATTCCAGACAAATCTTGGGTAATTGTGTGGTTTTTCCCGAGCCGGTATCACCAGCAACAACTACCACCGGATGATTAGCAATAGCCGCCAGCAGCTGTTCTCGATGTTGAGTAACCGGCAGCTCGGCGGGGTATTGTATTTCTGGACAGATCATGGATCTTGCTACTGTCAGCAGATTTCCCTCACCTGGTTATCTTCGAAGAGCAGAGAGTACATCATACAAAAGAAATCTACTTCGCTATTTTTGTCGCCATTGCCGGCTAAGCCCTTGGATCCATTCTCCCGCTTGAGCGCGCTCAATCAGTTTTTGACCACTCCTCTGCTCAACTTCTTCAAGGTTAGCGCCCGTGCTTTGTGCCACTCTTTGATACTGTTCTTTACGCTTGGTATTAACCTGTTGTACTAAAATTTCTACCTCGGGATCTGCTTTTCTAACAACCAAGTATCCGCTTAAACTTTCTCCGACTAAGCCCTGGTTTTTCGCTTGCTCTAAGGTCAGCGCCCAACAGCCGAACGAGTGGCTGAGCATCCACAACGATATTACGGCTGTTCTAATAAGTTTCATGGTCTCTCCTTAAAAAATTGAGGAATCATTGGCCATTAATTGATCCAGTGCTTTATCGACCTTAACACGGATCTCATGCTCAATTTTCACATTCATATTAATCATAATCGGCTCTTTGGGGGCATCAAGAGCGATCCGGGGGCTGCAACCACAGGCTGCTAACAGCATGAGTACAACAATATAGGAGTGCATGAAAGTCTTCACCTTAAAACGTTGGGGCGGTTGCTTGTGGTGGCAGTAGGTTCTGAGCAGCTAAGCCAGTTAATAATAGTAATAGATTCGGCTACTCCAAGTCTATCAGATTATTTCCGTACACCGTCATGCAAAGTAGCATCATGTTTCCTCTAAATAGCTGTCAGTAAGGGGCAGCAGTTGCACTTATTCTTATGGCTCTATTAGCAGCGGTAAGTGACTACGAATGGAAGGTTTTTGATAAAAAAGGGTGATGTTTTTATTGAATCATAATGATTTATTTTACGAGATAAAATCTTTTAAAATTAATAGTTTACATGACCTTTTTAAATTATAATAAATAGTTATTTTATAAACGCTATGATAAAAAATTAAAGATTAACTTAATCAATAAGATATCACCAAATATTTCAATAAATAACAGAGAGCATAAGTTTTTTTAGTCAGCACATGCTGTTCATTTATTCCACAATTTTCCTACCCCATTCTAGGTAAATATTATCTAAATTAATGCGAACTTCTAGGCTCAAGGTTTTCGTGATATTGAAGAAGTTTGCTGTTCAATCTGCTGCTGCAGTGAGCGGCTAGCTTTCAGGCTGCGCCATAGGGTTAGTAGGTTTTCTTGGTGTCGATATCTCAGATGTATCGGCTGTGAGGGCTGTTGGGCAGTCACTGCATGCAAGGTGGAATCCAGAGTCAATTTTCCTAAAGTATCGAGCTGCAGTTGAATTTGGGCTTGATGAATTATCAGGTGCGTCAGCCAGTCGGCTACTTGCTCTCCTACCTGTGGTCGTAGATTATTAGCCAAAATAGGATCAAGCACACTGTTCAATGGCGTGCTGTTCCATAAATAGCCTTGATGAATCAGCCAGCGAGGATCTTCAATATAGAAGGGCAGTTTCCCACTAATTTTTCCAGTTAACTGCCATTGTCGTTGCCCCAAAAGCCCGGTTAACTGGGCTAAATCAATAGCAGTTAAAGTCAATAAACCTGGTCGCTGCTGAGGTAACTGTAACCAGGGCAAGGTGATTTTACCGCCTAATACCTCACTGATTTCTCCACAGAACTGCAGTGGAGAGGTGGATTGATAAGGCAATGAGCCTCGAGCATTCAACGCCACCTGCCGCAAAGTTACTTGCTGCTGCAGTTCATCAATCAGTAATCTAGCTGGACGTTGACCCTGCCCGAGCCGCCACTGCTGTTGCCAGCTAAAAGGGATATCTAAGGTGATGCCCTTAATCGTGCCTTCAGGTAAACTAACCGCTCCACGCTGTAATCGTAAATGACCCTGGAGGTTGACCCTGTCAACCGCAGAAGCGTTAATGGTTGCTCGAGTGGTTAGTAATCCCTGTTTTAATTGCCAAGGGAGCTTAGCGGGCAATAGTGACTGTAAAGCGGCTAGTGGTTGTTGCTTCCACCATAGCTCCCCAAGAAACTGCTGGTTTTTCCAGGTACCCTGGCCCTGCAATGGTTTAAGCCCTGCTGCTTGTAATACTCCACGCCAAGTTAATTGTTGAAGCGTGGTGCTGGCCTGGATCTCACCATTGATGACCAATTGTCGTAGCGATCGTTGGTGCGGTAACTGGAGTTGTCGCGTCGTTAGTTGCCAATAACTGGTCGAGGGGGGCTGGTTTTGGGGAATGGGAAAGCAAACAGTCATAGGCTTTTGTAAGCTTAACCGCAGCGGTTCTCCTTGCAATAAGCCCCACTTCCAAGAATCAATATTCGCTGTTAACCGTTTGAGTACTAGCTGCTGTTGGAGTGGACAATAACTTCCCTGCCCCTGGCTCTGCCACGATGGCAATGGAATTTTTCCATCACCACTCAGTTGATAGTCCCAATGTATTAAAATTTTTTTTAACTCAACGGCTGCCAATTGAGCATTCAATTGCAGCATCGCATTTCCCCACGGAGATTCATTGAGCTGCCAATGACTTCGTAGTTGACCATAATAGCCAGGTTTATTGGCTTGTCGTTGATTAATCCATTGTAACTGTAGCGAGCCTGATAGCGGTTTTGGGCCGTAAGGCCAAAACCAGTCTCCTGATTGGCATTGTAACTGCTTGTTCTTCCACTGCCAGGGGAGATCTAATAGCAATTCCTTATCCTGTTTGGTGCTAATCTGGAGCTTCCCCTGCTGCTCTTGCCACTGTAGTAAAAGCTGATAAACGTTGGGCAGTTGTTGTGTCGGTTGTAGCGCTATTTGGAGTTGTCCGTGACTTGGCCAAGCTCGCCAATATTTGTCAAATTGACATTTGGATTGCAGTTGCCCTGCCGGATATTGAGGATGATTCGTTTGCCAATGAGCTTTGATTTGTAAGCGTCGCTGGGCGATTAAGCTAACCTCACCTTGAAATAGCGGATGCCGAATATCAGCATATAGCCCGGTTTCCCGATGTGATAGCTGGAGTGATAAAGGAGTTGTTGTATCAGTTTCCCAATAGCATTGTTCAACGACTAGCTGCCCGTGCAATAGCTTTCGCAGCAAAATTAGCCACTGGGGGGGAGGTGCTGGTGCTTCAGCCAGTGGTGTTGATGTTCGTGTAGGGGCTAGTAAAGTTTTCCATGGCTGAGAATAGATAATCAGCTGTGGAATGATTAACTGCCATCGCTGTTTGTGACCTTCTACAGCTTGATGACTCAATCTGGCAGCGGTTGGCATTATCAGCAGTCGTTTTCCTTGATACATCAACTGCAAGGGGGGAATCACTAATTTTCGCTGCGACAGACTCAATCGTCCCTGACATTGGCATTGGAGCCCTAGTGGATTCCAATGCGCGAATAAGGCGGGCAAGGCAAACCACAATGCCGTTAACGCTAGGAGTAGACTCAGCAGGGTACCGATAATTATCCAACTGATCTTTTTTAAAATTTGCGATATCTTCACAACATCGATCATACCGTTACTAATTGACTGAAACCAGATAGCCGCTCAACTTGATATCTTTTCTCATGCAGCCTAGGGCAGATATAAAGCACTTTATAGTGAAATTTTTGATTGTTCAAACTGTAGATTTTTCGATAAAAAGCCATCTGATAAAACTTCTCTAATTATTTTATAAAATCTCTTGCAAAGGCGATTGATTTTCAAAGCTTCTTGAGTTGCTGGGCACACCAGGTTGCATGGCTGCTAGGGTGCTATTAACTGCGAATTTAAGTCTATTTTTTAGCTAAAAATATGGATTTTAAGTTAATTTTGTGTTAAAAATATAACGTGATTTTACTGAATAAGGAAAATAAAATGTTAGTACACTTTAGTAATACTGGTGGCACAGATAGTGTCAATCTTAATGATGAAGCGCTGAAAGCTTATATAAAAGATGCCAAAACAGCGCACAAATCTTTGTTGTCCGAGAGCTGGCAAACCACCAAAGGATTTACTCTTTGGACTGTTGGAACGGCAGTACCTTGGACCTACAATAACCTGGTCAAGCCCACTATTATTTATAGCGCTAAAGCAGCAATTTGGGCAGTTGGAACCGCAGCACCTTGGACCTACCGTAACCTGGTCAAGCCCGCGACGATTTGGACTATTGGAACCGCAGCACCTTGGACCTACCGTAACCTGGCCAAGCCCGCGACGATTTGGACTATTGGAACCGCAGTACCTTGGACTTACCGTAACCTGGTCAAGCCCGCGACGATCTGGTCTGTTGGAACGGCAGTACCTTGGACCTACCGTAACCTGGTTAAGCCCGCGACGATTTGGACCGTTGGAGCTGCAGTACCTTGGACTTACCATCAAGTAGTACCGTTGACAGAAAAGTTATACCACGGGGTTACTCAAGCAGCTCAGTCTACTTGGAAAGTGATTCAAGGGGGAAGTCAGAAAGTTAGCATTGCAGCAACAACCCTATGGGAAGGAATGCAAAGGCTTCCACAACTTTTGAAAAATAAAGTGGTTGGTTATCACCCTCTAGTTAATCAAGAAGAGCCATTAAATAGCCATGACTCAATAGAGAAGAGTGACACCAAAGATAAAAGGCATATATTTACCCGGGCAGAGGTGACTCAGGCGATACAAGCAGCCAATGAACATCTCTGTCAATCAATGGCAACAGCGAAGACAACCGACCGAGTTCTTTCTTGCAGTGTAGCAGCAAAGCAAGTAGATGAACATCATCCTTTAGCCAATATCACTACGGTCGCTTAGCTTTTTTAAAATTTAGTTGTTGACTGCAGGCTAGAAAAAAAGGATTTTGTCTAGCCTTTTGGTATTACTTTTGATCTCTATCGGTCGTAGTGTGATACCGTTTGTGGTTTAGAAGAGCGGTATTGACGGTTTGGACGATCACCATTACGTGGCGTATAACCTTTTTCAAAACGGTCACGCCGTGAAAATCCTGAGTTTGCTTCGCCAATCAATTGCATCCGCGTAGGTTTATTTAAAATACGGGTTCGTGCAAGATGGCCGATCATCTCATTAGATAACCCTTTAGGTAATTCTACTGTGGAGTGTTCTGGAAACAGCTTAATGTTTCCTATGTGGCGACTACTAAAATCACCTTCATTGGCGATTGCTCCAACAATGTGGCGTACTTCAACCCCATCATTTTTGCCAACTTCAATCCGATAGAGCAACATATCGGCACGCGAACGCTCTCCACTATTACGTCGTTCTCGAGAAAAACGTTCTCCGTCACGTTCACGGAAATTACACATTAAAGGTTTACGATCAGAAGCCACCTCTGGCGGCAAAATTAGCGGGCAATCACCTTGTGCTAGCTTAAGGAGTGCTGCTGCCAAAGCTTCCATATTTTGGTCGCTTCTATCAACTAACTGAGGCAATAGGTTACGATAATCCCCTAAATCCTGACTATCTAATTGCCGGCGGAGTCGTTCATTAAATTTCAGTAACCGTCGTTCAGCTATCTGTTGGTTATTGGGTAAATCAACCGGAGTAATGGATAGACGCAATCTACTCTCAAGGTTAGCCAACAGGCGCTGCTCACGATGCTCAACAAACAACAGCGCTTTACCTGAGCGGCCTGCTCGACCTGTCCGTCCAATTCGATGCACATAGGAGTTATGATCCATTGGGATATCATAGTTGATAACCAGTGTTATGCGATCAACATCTAATCCCCGAGCAGCCACATCGGTAGCAATTAAAACATCCAATCGGCGACTATCTTCATCCTCACGCTTGATTCGAAACCGCTCTATGGTCTCATCACGTTGCGATTGGTTCATATCACCATTGATTGCCGCACAACGAGTATTTCCTTTTTGCTTTAAGTATTCGACAACTTCTAAGGTGGCATTTTTGGTTCTTACAAAAATAATTGCCGCATCAAAGTCTTCAGTCTCTAAAAAGCGCGGTAAAGCCTCCATTTTACTTGAGCGGTACGCTAACCAGTAATGTTGGGTAATCTCAGGGGCAGTTCTAACATGCGATTGTGTATGAACAACTTCAGGTTTTTGCATAAACTGAAGGGTAATCCGTCGAATGGCTTCTGGCATGGTTGCCGAAAACAATGCCATTTGTCGTCCTTGAGGCAATTTTTGCATGATAGCTTCAACAGCTTCAAGGAACCCCTGACGCAACATCTCATCCGCTTCATCTAGAACAAAAGCCTGCAGATCACGACAATCCAATACGGTTTTTCTTTTTGGTGAATCGTCACCATTGCAGCCTAGATATTCAGATATTCGGCCGGGAGTACCTACAATGACTTGCGCTCCCTGACGCAGGCCACGTAACTCTATTTCATAACGTTGGCCACCGTAAATTGCTAGTGTTTTTAAACCGGGAGTATTTTTAGTATAATCTTTGAAGGCTTTAGAGACTTGTATCGCCAATTCACGCGTTGGTGTGAGAACCAGCAGTTGTGGTGTTTCTAATGCAGGATTAATCCTGCTTAATAAAGGTAAAGCAAAAGCGGCTGTTTTACCGCTCCCTGTCTGCGCCATTCCTAAGACATCTTTTCCAGCGAGTAATGCCGGAATACAAGCCTGTTGAATGGGAGTTGGTTTTTCATACCCTAAAGCAGTAATGGCTTCTATAATAGATTCGGGTAATCCTAGTTTTTCAAAAGTAATAGCAGTAGATGTGTCAACCTGTGACATAATATAGCCCCAATACAGAATGGCGCCAGTTTACATAAAGTCTTTAAAATGATTTAATGGATTGAATTCTCAATCCATTCTCACAAAAATGCGAACTGGCTTCTTATCATTCAAAAAATAATAACCTTTGGAAATTCGGGAAGGTTCTATTGCCGACTATCCTTACAGTTTATTAGCGTTCTTTACCGATTTTTTTGATACAAGGGGAGCACGGTAACCGTGTTAGAGGTACCATAGCTCTCTTCCCCTTCGCTCTCCTCCTCACTAACATAACCTGAGTCGGACATGGCAGTACATGTTGAAGAAGTAGTTGTTGATGCTTCCATCGATTGCGCTTCTTTGATGCTTAAACGCAGTCGCCCTTGGCGATCAATCTCTAGTACTTTAACTTGAACTTGCTGCCCTATTGTTACACAGTCACCTACCTTATCAACTCGTTGCTGTGATAACTGAGAGATGTGTACTAAGCCCTCTTTGCCGCTGCTTAATGCTACAAAAGCACCAAAATCAGCGAGTCGAGAGACTTTACCTGTGTAAATCGCCCCTTTTTCAACCTCCGCAGTTAGCTCAGTAATTCGATTAATGGCATGCTGAATAGACTGACGATTATTCGCAGAAACGGTTATGGTTCCGTCATCCTTAACATCAATAGTGCTCCCAGTCTCCTCGATTAATGCGCGGATGACCGCCCCACCCTTACCAATTACTTCACGAATTTTCAGTGGATCAATTTTAAAAGTATGAATACGTGGCGCCCAGTCGGAAACATTGTCACGTGGTTGATCGATAGCCTGTTTCATAATCTGTAAAATGTGTAGCCGAGCACCTTTTGCTTGTTGCAAGGCAGTTTGTAAGATTGCCTGGTCAATACCATCTACCTTCATATCCATCTGTAATGCAGTGATCCCAAGTGTAGTACCTGCCACTTTGAAATCCATATCACCTAAATGATCTTCATCACCGGAGATATCTGTTAAGATAATAGGTTGATCACTCCCCTTAATTAACCCCATCGCAACCCCAGCGACCGGTGCTTTAAGCGGCACGCCGGCGTCCATGAGTGCTAAAGAGGCACCACAGACTGTTGCCATGGAGGATGATCCATTGGATTCAGTAATTTCAGAAACTACCCGAATGGTATAGGGGAATGCCGATGAGGTTGGCATAACAGCTGCTAATCCTCTTTTGGCTAAACGACCATGCCCAATCTCTCGCCGCTTGGGTGATCCTAATATTCCAGTTTCACCTACCGCATAAGGAGGGAAATTGTAGTGTAATAGCAAAGAATCAGTCCGCTCACCCAACAGTTCATCAACCGTTTGTGCGTCACGTTCTGTTCCTAGGGTAACTGTCACCAACGCCTGCGTTTCACCTCGAGTGAATAATGCAGAACCATGAATACGTGGTAGCACTCCAACACTCATGGCTAGCGCACGTACTGTCAGAGGATCACGCTGATCAATGCGAGCTTCGCCTGCTAGCAGGCGCTGGCGGATCATCTGTTTTTCTAATTGATGCAATAGCGAGAGGATCACTGACGCTTGAGGTGGCTCTGAAGAGTCCTGGGCAGCAGATTGGATAGTTTTCACGACGTGTTGCTTAATTTCCATAAACTTCTGCTGCCGCACGCTTTTTTCAGACAAGCTATACGCATCAGTAATGGGTTGTGTTGCCAAAGCAGTCACTTGCCGGTGTAAACTGGCATCTACACTTGGAGCTTGCCAATCCCAGCGCGGCTTACCAGCAGCTAGTGCGAACTGCTTGATATTCTCAATAACCACCTGTTGCTGTTGATGTCCAAATAATACGGCACCTAACATTTGTGCTTCTGTTAGCTGATCCGCTTCTGATTCAACCGTAATCACTGCCTGCTGAGTTCCCGCGACAACCAGATCTAAACGGCTCTCTTTTAGGCGATCACAGCTTGGATTAAGCAGATACTGTCCATCAACAAACCCAACTCTAGCAGCCCCTATTGGACCGGAAAACGGAATCCCTGATAGAGTTAGCGCGGCAGAGGTGGCGATCATCGCAACAATATCCGGATTAATTTGCGGATCGACCGACAATACGGTGGCCACAATCTGTACTTCATGATAAAAACCGGCAGGAAACAGAGGACGTAGCGGACGATCAATTAACCTTGCGGTTAATACTTCGCTTTCACCGGGACGTCCCTCACGTCTAAAGAAACTACCAGGAATACGTCCTGCCGCGTAAGCGCGCTCTTGGTAGTGAACCGTTAGCGGTAGGAAGCTTTTTTCCGCTTGGACTTGAGGTACTCCAACCACAGTGGCTAAAACAGTAGTATCTCCCATATTGGCCATTACCGCGGCCGTAGCTTGTCGGGCTACTATCCCTGTTTCTAACACAACATGGTGCTCACCATATTGAAATTCTTGAACCATTGCTGTCACAAAAAAATTCCTTCGTTACTTAATAATTATTGATCATTGCTAGGACTTATTAGAAAAAAGGGGCCCTAGGGCCCCTTTTTATCACCAGCAGCGCTTAATGGCGTAAACCTAAACGCCGAATCAACGCCGTATAACATTCTGCCGACTTACCTTTAAGATAATCGAGCAGTTTACGTCGTCGTGATACCATACGCAACAAACCATGACGACTGTGGTGATCCTTTTTATGTTCGGAAAAGTGCTTTTGCAGCCGGTTGATACGCTCAGTTAATAGAGCAATCTGAACTGCTGTTGACCCACTATCATGACTATTTTGACCAAACTCAGTGATAAGCTGGCTTTTGGTTTCTGCTGTTAGAGACATAAAAAACCCTTAACATCTAAACCTGAATGCCAATCTCTAACTCAGCACCCAGAACCCTAAAACTGAAAGATAGTAACATGAATTTTTTTTGAACACAAGCTCTACTTTAATGGCCCAGATCACTAGTTCCTTTACCAAAAGGTGGTTTAGCAAACCATACTATCACTATCATCCCTAAAAAAATCCAGGAAGCAGCCCAAAAAATTTCATTAGCAGCAATTATTAACGCCTGCTGGGTAATTTGTTGAATTAACAGCACAGTGGCTGGCAATTTCTCCTGTCCCCACTGGGCGAACTGCTGGTAATATTCGATGAGTAAAGGTTGTGAAGGATCTAGGCCTCCTGTTAATTGTTGATGATGGTGTATTTCTCGCCGTTCCCATAACGTGGTAGTTATGGAAGTTCCTATAGACCCCGACAAGGTTCGTAGAAAATTTGAGAGACTGCTGGCATCAGCTAACCGCCGTTCAGATATGCCAGAGAGGGTAATCGTTGTTAATGGCATAAAAAAACAGGCTACCGCCAGGCCCTGAAAAAATTGTGGCCAAGCAATGCCAGAAAATGGGATTCCCGGAAAAAAGCTGATAGCCCGCCAGTAAAAGCAGCCAGAAAATGCCAAAAAACTGATGGTTACGACCCAACGCATATCAATCCGAGCGCCTAATCGACCAATCAGTGGCGATATTATTAGTGGCAATAAGCCAATTGGTGCAGCCGCTAAGCCAGCCCAAGTAGCCGTGTAACCCAATACACTCTGTAATAGTAAAGGAACTAAAACAATCGTCCCCATATAAAGTAGCGTTGCACTTGATAAACAGAGTACGCCAATCGAAAAGTTACGCTGTTTAAACAGGGACAGATCCAATATGGGGTATTTTTCAGTCAGTTCCCAAATAACTAGGGCGGTTAAAGCGATTCCTGAGCTAATCGCTAATAGCATAATCTCTCGAGAAGCGAACCAATCAAGCTCTTTACCACGATCTAGCATCCATTGCAGACTTCCTACACCAATAACCAGAAGCCACAGTCCTATTCGATCAATGGGTTGCGATAATGTTGCCGTTTCTCGCCCCTTAAGCGTTATACGCACCAACAGTAATGCCAACAAGCCTACCGGAATGTTAATAAAAAAAATCCAACTCCAATGGTAATTATCGCTGATCCAGCCTCCTAAAATAGGGCCGCAAATAGGAGCAACGATTACTGTTAACGACCATAAAGCTAATGCCATTGAACGCTTTTCAGGTGGATAATTATTTAATAACAAGCTTTGGGCTAATGGGACTAATGGACCGGCCGCTAGACCCTGTAGTATCCGAAAGAGTACTAAACTGGCTATATTAGTCGATAACCCGCAAAACAATGAGGTAACCACGAAGAGTAGCATTGCCCAGGCAAACAATCTGATTTCGCCCCATTGCCGTGCTAGCCATCCTGACATCGGCACAGCGATGGCATTGGCAACGCCAAAAGCGGTAATCACCCAAGTGCCTTGAGTGGTTGCCATACCTAAATCACCGGCTATTGTAGACAACGCGACATTAGCGATGGTGATATCGAGTATTTGCATAAAGCTTGCCAAGGACAGGCCCAGTGTCATCCAAGCTAGCGTTACTCCTTCTAACGGTGCATGCTGAACCAAAGTGCTAGTCTGGGAGATTGTCATGAATAATCTCCTTGATAAGCTGTTTAACAGGGGTTATATCAATAGAGTTAGCTGATTTTTTATCATTAAGCAGATGGGTAGTTGATGATGCTACTGGTTGTGTACACACTACAACACTGATGGAAGCTCCGATGGCTAGCGGATGCTGTTCTAACTGCTTTGGCTCTACAAAAGCTATCTTGATCGGCAGACGTTGCACTACCTTTATCCAATTACCTGTGGCATTTTGTGGCGGCAATAGTGATAAACTACTGCCAGTACTAGCATATAAACCACTGATCCTACCGAAGTACTTAACTGCCCTACCGTAGGTATCGCTGGTGATTTCTACCGGCTGACCGATACGTAGCGTTTTGAGTTGTGTCTCTTTAAAATTAGCCTCTACCCAAAGCGGCGCTTCGGCAGCAATCAACATCAATGGTGCGCCAGCCGCAATTTGCGCACCAAGCTGCACACTACGGCGCACCACATGCCCGGTAACCGGACTTATAATGCGGGTTCTTTGTAAGGTTAACCAGGCTTGTTGTAATTGACTGGCGGCTTCTAATACGGCAGGTTGTTGAGCAATTGGCACCTCTAGTAACAACGCTTGATTGGTTTTTAAGGCTTCAGTCGCTATTTGCAAGGCCACTCTGGCTTGTTGTACGGTTTCTTGAGCATGCTGCAATGCTTCTTGCCCAATGGCTCCTCGCTTTCCTAAAAGCTGACGACGCTGGCAGTCACTTTCGGCTTGCTGTAAAAGCAGCTGCTGTTGTTTAACTTTTGCTGCCAGTTGCCGCTGTTCAACTAACTGGCTGTGCAGTTGTCGCACTCGCTGTGCCAGTATTAACTTAGCTTGCTCAACCACCTGTTCAGCATCAACGGTTTCCAATTGAATCAGTGGATCACCGACTCGGACTAAATCGGTTGTTTCAGCAGCAATTGCTTGAACTCGGCCACTAATCTGGGCGGTAATCGGAATATGATCACCCATCACATAGGCATCATCAGTCTTTTGATAATGTCTAGATCGGTAATACCAAAATAGCCCATAGCCTAATAAGCTAATGACGATAACACCTATCAAAAACAGCAGTGCTTGACGTCGTAGTTTTACCGATTGATCTGTACTCATGTTGACAATCCTATAACACTTCGGAGTAACTTAGCGTTCAGGTTGCTAAGTTTGGCAATCTCTTAAGTACTCTGCAATCCTTTTATTATTAGAGGTGCTCTACAACTGGCTATTGAGGTAAAAGCAGTTTATGCAAGTGAAGCTAATCTACTCTACTCTGTATCAGCAGAGGTTCGATTGGATTTGATTAACCTCTTGCTCTAGCTGATAACTATTTCACCCGCTCGTCAAATGCCGGCTTTCAATCAATGTCAATAGTAGCTAAAATGATAATTTTTAGTTAAATAAAAGTTAAATAAAGCAATTATGTTGAAAAACTTCGATGAAAATATTCCACGCTATGATTGGCTACAACTCTACCTGCCGCATGAGCTATCCGGATTGAAGGGAGAAACAATTACTTTTCCTATCAAGATAGCTACCTTACTGTTATCAACAAAAGTGTGGTATTTACAGTGGCAGGGATCAATGGCACTACAAATTAATGCAACTTATTAGGGCAGCTGCAATTATTTTGCCATTTGTTCCGAATGTTTATACATTGCAACTTTATACTTATAATGCGCACGGCGTAATCGCGCGATCTAGAGTAAAGTTACCCTGTCTGCAGGGTAATAATAGTAACAGTGGGATAGCTAATTCGGTAGAAAATAAAAGCCATCGGTGCAAAAATCTTCGAGATCAAACCGAGTGGAGCAAGCAATGGAAAAAATATCTAATGTGTCTATGCTTGAGTAAAACTCAGGCTCTACCCTTCTATGCTTTTCGGCAGAAGAGAGCATTAGGTTCAATACTACCACTACTAAAGGAGGCCCTGAAAAGTCAGGAATTTTTTCAACCAGCCTTTGCAGCAAAAAGTAAACATCCAGCGCAACCACCCTGGAAACCAATAGCGAATAACAAGAATAAGAGATTAGGTTTAATACCGTCAATTTCAACAGGAAAGTCCAAGAGGATTGATAGCCAATTAAAAGCATCTTTAGCCAATTTCGGTCAAACAGAGCAGAAACTTTATCGTACCAGTGCTAAGAAAACTCGAAGTAATAAGTTATCTATATATAAGCGTGCAACATTGGCTATACAGAAAGCTGATGAATATCGGGTACAATCGAACTATCAACCAATAGCTGATAAGCAATTTAGCAGAGTTAAATTACATAATACCCGGGCATTAAGTGCACAACCTGCTGATAGGCGAGCAAAAGATGAGCCACATAATCATGCAGCACAATCGGTGGCTGAACAGGCCAGAGAGGATGAGTGCCGCAAACAGGCAGCACTAGAGGCGCAACGAGCAGCCGTTTTTTTAAAAGAGGACGAAGAGTTTTATTTTAAGAAGATTAGTCAATATGAAAATGAAATTCGATATCTAACAATAGAACAAGTTAAAAAAAATCAGGAGCAAGAAAATATTAACCAAAGCAATAAAAAGTTAATCGAAGCTTTAGATAATTTCATTAATAAAATAGATATTTCAGTTTTAAATGAACAAGCTAAAAATAATCAAGCTCAGAGATGGTTATCGCAATGGATACAAGAGCAATACCATTTAATAAAAGAGCCAATGATCCATGAAGTAAAGAAAGATTATCGGAAGAATACATTAATAGCTGTAGGTAATCCAACCTATTACGACGATGATAATAATTTTGAGAAAAATCTGGTTGAGAAAATAAGAAAAATTGAGTCTTTAAAATTAGATATTCTAAAAATAGAAACAGCTATTGAATATACAAAAAAAAACAATACTATTTTAAAAAATAGTATGGAGTATCTAAAATCAGAAATTGAAAATTTCATAAAAACAGATTTATTAGATGATCAAGGGTCTCTAAAATACTCTCAGCTTAAAAAAGATAAGCGTCAATACCTAGAAAGAATGCGTAAACGGTTAGAGATTAAGGATAAACGTTTAAAAGCAACCACCCAATTCGTTATTCATTCTCAATGCGGATTTACAGAACCTGATGAAGTTTCAGAGTGTCGCATTACTGAAGGCCCAGATTTATGGTGGATAGCACCAATACCCAGTGCATTTGATGGGTCGTGAAGGGCTCGAACCTTCGACCTACGGATTAAGAGTCCGCTGCTCTACCAGCTGAGCTAACGACCCTAGTGGCTTCTAGGGGAGGTGTGGTGGGTCGTGAAGGATTCGAACCTTCGACCAACGGATTAAAAGTCCGCTGCTCTACCGACTGAGCTAACGACCCCTGCCGCGTTTACGAGTATGAACCTTTCAGGCTTACTAACTTCACCGCAGCAATGGCAGCCTATGATACTGGTTTAAGCAGATAATGCAATCCCCTTTTATAGAAAATGAGTAGAAAACCGTTTATCTTCTCAGTATTCTCTCAGGGTAGCTTTGCCAAGCGTTGCTGGGCCTGCTCAGCCGCCGGAGAATTAGCATATTGCTTGACTACTCGGCCATAAATTGCTTTAGCTTTTTCAATATCCCCTTGCCCTTGAGTAATAATACCAATTTTTAACATGGCATCACTAACTTTGTTAGATTTAGGAAAAGAACGCAATACAGTGGCAAAATAGTGGGAAGCTCGTGTTGCTTCACCCTGTCTAAACAGCAATTGCCCTAACCAATAGTACGCATTAGGTGAATAGGTGGACTGCGGATAAGTTTGGATAAAGTGCTCTAGCTGTTGAATCGCTTGTGAAGGAGATTTACTCTTCACAGCTTGCCAGGCTTGCTCATAAGCCGCACGCGCTTGCTCTCTCTGTTTTGCCGAATCTTTAGGGTTCAAAGTTTCAGAAGCAGCCGCTGACGGTGCTACCGCTAAAGTACTCGCCTGCCCAGGTTGGGCAGAGAGGCCTTTAAACCGTTGCTCTAGCTGTTGGAGTTGGTGCTGCTGACGCTCTACCACACCACGCAGTGCCTCTAGCTCCTGTTGTAAAGTGGTCAGATGTTGATAGAGCTGCAGCTGATGTTTAGGATTTAGCTGACGCTCTAAACGCACAATACGGGGTTCTAAGGTGCTTAACGTGATATCCTGCAATGGAGCACTCTTTGCTAAAGCAGCACCTGCACCCATGGCTGCAAGTACTGCAATTGCCCTTAGAAGACTTTGGCAATCAGGCATAGAAACTAACCATTAGTAGACCAATACGACTCGCCGGTTTTTAGCATAAGCGGTTTCGTTATGGCCTGGATCTTCTGGGCGTTCTTGGCCGTAAGAGACAATGGTAATCTGTCCTTCCGAGACCCCTTGGCTTTGTAGATATTTAGCAACTGCATTGGCACGACGTTCACCTAAAGCGATGTTGTACTCCGGTGTTCCCCGTTCATCAGTATGACCTTCAATTAACACCCGATAATTTGGATTATTTTGTAAAAAAGTAGCATGTTCATCCAAATTTTGAGCAAATTCTTTTCTAATATCATATTTATCAAAACCAAAGAAGATGATATTACTCTTTTTTAATTCCTCCAATTGGTGGGCCTGCTCATCAGCATATAATTGGCTTTCTTCTACAACTGGAACCTCAACCGCAGTTACAACTTCTTCTGCAGATGTCGACAGCTCATCTTTGCATTCGGCTGATTTTTTAGAACAACTGGTAGCAACTACCAACGGCAAAGCGAGCAGTACTGCTTTTAGTGAAGGGTTTAATGCCATAATGGGCTCCTCGGTTAATCACAATCGTTTTCAGTGAAGATAGGGTGACCAAGCAGGAAATTTTACTTGGCCATCCGCTGCTAATAGTCGAGCTTTAAAACGACCATCTATCGACACTAATTGTAGTACTTTTCCTGACATCTCTGTAGAACTATAAACAATCATCAAACCATTCGGCGAAATATTAGGTGTTTGATCAAGGAAACTTGTCGTTAACACCTGTATCCTTCCGGTTGCCAAATCTTGTTTAGCAATATGGTACCCGTCATTTCCCTGGTTGACCATAACCAATGTGCGACCATCAGAAGAAATTTTTCCGCCCTGGTTTTTCAGTCCTTCCCAAGTAATTCGTTCTATCTGGTTATTGCTAAAATTGAGTTGATAGATTTCTGGGTGGCCGCTACGATCTGAAGTGAAAATTAGTGAACGGCCGTCAGGATGCCAAGCAGGTTCAGTATCATTGCTGCTTCCCTGAGTTAATTGAGTCAGCTGTTCGTTTGATAAATCAAGACGATAAATCTTTAAATTACCGCCCTTGGATAAAGCAATGGCCATTTGTTTACCATCAAAGGAAAAGGCTGGTGCCCCATTATGCCTTGGAAAAGCCGCAATCGCCTTGCGCTTCCCAGAGGCTAAATCATGCAACATTAGGGTAGACCGTCGATTTTCAAAGGTAACATAAGCCAACTGTTTACCGTCCGGTGACCAAGCTAATGACATAATAGGAGCTGATGAACGATAGATGGTATGCTGCTGGTGGCCATCGTAATCTGACAAGCGTAATTCATAGGGATGTGTGCCCTGATTTAATTGGACAACGTAAGCTAAGCGAGTATTAAATGCTCCTTTAATGCCAGTTAACTTTTCAAATATTTTATCGCTAATTCGATGAGCAGCATAACGAACTCCTGCTGAAGATATTTGGCATTGATTCTGCTCAATGATATTACCACTAACTTGATTTACCGCCGTCACATCAACTAATTGGTAAGAGATCAGGTAGTTATCCCCCTTCCCTGGTTGTACTTGGCCAATGACTACTGCTTCAACACCCAACGCCCGCCAACAATTGGCATCAATAGCTGATAAAGTAGTGGGTTTTTGGGGTAGCTGTTCAACGGTCAACGGATTAAAAATGCCACTATTACGCAAATCGGCTGCGATAATCGAAGCAATCTCCTGAGGGGGATTGTCCGGTCCTTGCCATTTGAAAGGGACCACGGCAATCGCTCTAGCAGCGTCAGCACCCTCAGTGATGACTAGTCGCACTTCGGCGAATAATTGCGGTATAATTAGCAGTAGGCTCAATAAAGAAATTTTTTTTACCAACGAGTTAAATGCTTTCATAGCAAAAATCCTAATTTATAACTCAAAACTAATCGTAAACTGCTTAAACAATTCATAAAGCGCTGGATCGGTAGGCGCAGGAACTCGTCCAGTGATGCCGATGGCCCGCAAGGCTGCCTCACACAGCCGTCCATCGCCTTGGCGCACTTGTGCTCGAGTAATCATGCCATCGGGAGCTAGCTGTAAGGTAATTTCACAACGCTTTCCTTGGAAACTCGGGTGGCGAATTAAGTTAGCTTGGATAACTTGTCGAATTTGAGCACCATAATGGCTGCTGGCTTGGGCATTGACTGCAGTCTGTGCAGGCGAAGCATTCGCTGTTCCCCCTGCCGCTAACTGGTTAAAAAATTGATCCAAATTAATGTTTTCTTTCTGAGTCGCTTCAACTGCTTTTCCAGCCGTTAACTTTGCACCTGCCTGCGGCTGATTAACACCTTTTTGAGTCATAATCTCTGATTTTTGACTTTTTACTTCTGATTTCGTTGATGTTAATCGTTTTTTCTTAGTGAGCAACTCAGTTTGCGCATCAGCAGTTGATTTGATAGCGACTCCTTGAGTCGCTGAGGTTAACGGCTGCTTTTCGACCACTGCCGGTTGACTGACAGTTTTAGGTGTTGAAGTCTCTGTTTTCTTGATGCTATCTTTTGAAGTTTTCGGGTTAATTTGTGAATTTTGTACCGCCACGGCTTGGGTATTCTGTGTTTTATTAACTTTCACGTTCTGGTCAAGGCCAGCTTTTGAATTTCGGTTGCCCCATTCAGAATTGTGAATGAGCACCGCATGCATCACACCAGGTATTCCACTTGATGATGGCAGATTTCGTAGCCGTTTGTTGCAGACCATCGCTAATATAATAGCGCTGTGTACAGCTAGAGAGGCCAGCATCCAATGCGAACCCAAAAACCAAAAAAGATATCGGCGCATGCAGGTTCGCTTATAATGGCTGTGTCATTAGTCCTACCGCTGTGATTCCCGCTTGATGCAGTAAACCTAACCCTTTAAGGATCTCCTGATAGGGTACCGCTGCTGATCCAGCAATTAAAAATTGACTTTGAGCATTCTGCTGCATCTGTTGCCGAGATTGTATAATCACCTGCTGGTGTGGCAAATTTTCCAAACGTTTTCCCCGGATGATTAAGGCATAACAGCCAGGTGCGGAAATTTCTAAAATAATTGGTTGAGTGCTCGCAGCTGTACGATTGATCTTGGCATCACGGGCTTGGGGCAGCTCCACTTGAACGGTTTGTTGAATGACCGGAGTGGTCACCATTAAAATCAGTAATAGCACCAGCAAAACATCCAGAAAAGGAATAACATTCATCTCTGCTTTGGGTGCCAAGCCGGCATCGCAACCAATACGCCTCATCGTTAGTTAACCGATTGTGAATTGCTCTTTGTGCTTATCCACTGTCGATGGACAATGGCTATAAATTCTTCCATAAAATTAGTGTGGTTTTGCTCAATTTTTCGTACAAAGGACATTAAATAGTTATAAGCTATCAATGCTGGAATAGCAACCAACAGCCCTAATGCCGTTGTGATAAGCGCTTCTGCAATGCTGGGTGCCACCATCTGCAAAGTTGCATGCTGAACACTGCCCAAAGCAATAAAAGCCTGTAAGATTCCCCATACAGTGCCCACTAAGCCTATGTAAGGACTGACTGAAGCAATAGTGGCCAGTAGCGAACCATGGCGTTCCAATTTTTCTAATTCACGGCTTAAGGTAACTCGCATAACTCGGGTGATCCCTTCAATTAACTCAGCAGACGAACCATTAACGGCGACTTGTAGCCGTGAATACTCCTTAAAGCCGACATAAAAAAGCTGTTCACAGCCACTTAACGAGCTGCTATTCGCCGTTAAATCCTGATATAAACGGTTGAGATTGATCCCAGACCAGAATCTATTTTCAAAGCGAATCGATTGCTGCAGTGCTAAATGTAGCCGATAGCTTTGCTGGAAAATGATGCCCCAAGAGAACACTGAAAAGCCCAGCAATAAGGTAATGACCCCTTTAACTAACAGCGGGGCTTTAATAAACAGACCTATAAGCTGTAATTCACCCACTCAACATTAACTCCCTAAGCAATTATTAAAGTGGATCCAGTGGCCGATCGTTATGGTTTTCTAACCAAAGTAGCACGACAATCGCCAACACGCATGCCAACAAAACCCCTAATAGCCAAATAAAATACCACATATCCTCTCCTCAGAATAATTTAATAGAGCGAATGTTGATGATTTTCAATCGTGGTTTCATCTAAACGTCCCCACATTTTGTAATAACACCAAATGGTATACGCTAAGACTAGAGGCAGAAATAGCCCGACAATCCATAACATTAAGGTTAGAGTTTTTTGGCTAGCGCTGGCATCCCATACCGTTAAGCTATGGGCCGGTAATCGACTAGACGGTAGTAACATTGGAAACATCGCTACGCCAGCAGTGATGATAATACAAGCAATAGTGGCTGAGCTACAACAGAAAGTTAAACCTTCGCGTCGCTTCCAGGAACACAATAGTGTCGCCAGTGGCAAAGCTACCCCACCCAGAGGGAAAAGCGTCAGTAGCGGATAGTATTGAAAATTGTTGAGCCAGCCTCCCACTTGCCGGGTAATCTCCTTATTGAGCAGAATGGCAATGCTTTGGTGATCGATGGCTGATGTGAGCTGGTAACCCTCAATTTGATAACGAATAAAAAATCCAGCTAAAGCAAAACAGAGCAAGACACTGATAGACATCCCATGAGTCACCCGACGTGCCCGTTGATGCAAGTCCCCATGGGTTTTCAATTGCAACCAAACGCTGCCTTGTAGTAATAACAGCGAAAGACTTAAAAGACCACAGAGGAGTGTAAAGGGGGTTAGTAAATCGAGAAAATTTCCGTGGTAGTGGATTCGAGCATCCTGATCAAACTGAAAGGGCAGACCTTGCAGCAAATTACCAAATGCAACACCAAATAGCAATGCTGGTACCCCACTGCCTACGGTCAGTAGCCAATCCCAAAATTTTCTCCAAGCGGGGTGGTCGATTTTTTGTCGATAATCAAAACCGAGAGGACGGCAATAGAGAGCCGCTAATAACAGGATCATTGCCCCGTAAAACCCAGAAAAAGCAGTCGCATATACCGTTGGCCAAGCGGCAAACAGTGCGCCCCCTGCCAGTACTAACCAGACTTGATTACCATCCCAATGAGGAGCAATGCTATTGATCATCACCCGTCGCTGCTGATTATTACGACCGATAGCACAAAGTAACATCCCAACACCCATATCAAAACCATCAGTGACGGCAAAACCTATCAGGAGTACTCCAATAATACCCCACCAGAGCAATCGCAATACTTCATAGTCCAACATACAAGCTCCTCACACTACCGTTAAGCAACCGTGGTGTCCTTTGACAGGGTTTCAATTTGTTCAAAGTGATAACGACCAGACTGTAAACTACTCGGCCCTAAGCGGCTAAATTTTACCATCAATATTAGTTCGATAATTAAAAACAGGGTATACAGACCCCCAATTAACCCTAGTGAAAACCATAGCTGTCCTGGTGTCAAATCAGAACAGGCTAGTGCCGTCGGTAAAATGCCATCAATCGCCCAAGGTTGTCGTCCATGCTCGGCAACAAACCAACCGCATTCGCTGGCAATCCATGGCAACGGGATACCGTACAAGGCAAGCCATAATAACCAGCGTTTGGCGGCCATTTGGTGTCGAAGGGTTTGATAAACAGCGACCGCGAAAATCAGCAGCATCAGTAGCCCACACCCTACCATCACTCGAAAGCTAAAAAACAGGGGAAATATGGTGGGAATTGAGTCATTCACCGCCTGCTGAATATGAGCTTCAGTGGCTTGGGTAATATCCGGTGTATAGCGCTGTAACAGTAAGCCATAACCTAAATCTTTTTCAACAGCCGTAAACCGTTGGGATAGCAGAGGATCCTGATTGCCCGAGCACAGCTGTGTAAGCAGCTGGTAAGCTGTAATGCCATTACGAATACGCTGCTCATGTTGCTGCATAAGTGGTTTTAAACCGATAACCGGTTTATCGAATGAACGAGTGGCTATGATACCCAGTGCGTAAGGAATTTTGATGGCATAATCGGTCTGTAGCGTCTGTTGGTTTGGCCAGCCTATTAGGGTAAAGGCAGCGGGTGGTTTTTCTGTTTCCCATTCTGCCTCAATGGCCGCTAATTTGACCTTTTGTGTATTTCCCAGATGATAGCCTGACTCATCAC
The DNA here is from genome assembly GCA_038960095.1 of Candidatus Symbiodolus clandestinus. GTDB lineage: Bacteria > Pseudomonadota > Gammaproteobacteria > Enterobacterales > Symbiodolus > Symbiodolus clandestinus. The sequence goes on along the minus strand of CP152425.1, from coordinate 1,284,468 downwards.
CTAAAAAAATCACTGAAAAAACAGCCGCTAGACCAAAGGTAGCAGCAATCGCAAACGAACGGCGAGCAAAGGGAAGATCACGTCCCTTAAGCAGATAATAGGCACTAATGCCTAAAATAAACAGTGCGCCTGTGGTGTAGCCAGCGGCAACGGTGTGCACAAATTTAACTTGTGCGACCGGGCTAAACACCATCTCCAACAAACTGTTGAGCTCCATTCGTTGCGTCAACGGATTAAATTGTGAGCCTATCGGATACTGCATCCAGGCATTAGCAATTAAAATCCACAAAGCCGATAATGAAGAGCCTAGTGCCACTAACCAAGTTACCAAAAGATGTTGCCATTTGGATAGTCGCTCCCAACCAAAAAAGAATAGCCCCACAAAAGTAGATTCTAGAAAAAAAGCTAATAATCCTTCAATAGCCAACGGGACGCCGAAAACATCACCCACATAGTGGGAATAGCGGGACCAATTGGTACCAAACTCGAACTCCAGGGTGAGACCTGTAGCAATCCCCAACGCAAAATTAATTCCGAATAGTTTCCCCCAAAACCGTGTCATATCCTGATAAATCACCTTACCGGTGATCACATATAAGGTCTCCATAATCGCTAGTAAGAAGGCCAGGCCTAGTGTCAGCGGGACAAATAAAAAATGGTACATTGCCGTCACTGCAAACTGTAACCGTGACAGTTCAACGACATTTAACATAGGGATTCCTCCTATCTTATCAGTAACCGGGCGGAGCTAAGACATTTTACTATTCTATGGATGAAGACGATGATTTGGATAGTCCTAAATGTTGATAGGCACGCAAGGCTGCCAATCGTCCTCTGGGAGTCCGTTGAATATAGCCCTGCTGAATTAAATAGGGCTCTACGACCTCCTCTAGGGTATCCGGCGATTCTCCGATAGCAGCCGCTAAACTCTCTAGACCAACAGGACCTCCTTCAAACTGCTCAATCAAAGTCAATAACAGTTGGCGATCGATACCATCTAGGCCAGCGCTATCAACCGATAATCGAGTTAAGGCTTGATCAGCCAGCTGACCATTGACCTGAGCTTCCCCCCAGACCTCACGATAGTCGCGAATGCGGCGCAGTAGCCGGTTAGCAATGCGGGGGGTACCGCGTGAACGACGAGCTATCTCATGGGCCCCACAGGAAGAGAGTGGCAGCTGTAGCGTCTGTGCATTGCGCTGAATAATTTGCTGCAGTTCTTCGATCGAATAGAAAGCTAATCGCTGAATAATCCCAAAACGATCGCGTAAGGGTGCCGTGATAGCACCAGCCCGTGTAGTAGCACCAATTAAGGTGAACGGTGCCAATGCTAACTTAATCGAGCGAGCAGCTGGCCCTTCACCAATCATAATATCCAGCTGCTGATCTTCCATCGCTGGGTAAAGCATCTCTTCAATCACCGGTGATAAGCGATGGATCTCATCGATAAATAGGACATCACCCGATGATAAATTGGTTAAGATAGCCGCCAGATCACCGCTTTTTTCAAGGACTGGTCCGGAGGTGGACCGCAAGTTAACCGACAGTTCATTGGCAATAATGGCGGCTAAAGTGGTTTTTCCTAACCCTGGGGGGCCAAAAATTAGCACATGATCTAAAGCATCCCCCCGTTGGCGGGCGGCTTGAATAAAAATTTCCATCTGCTGCCTAACGGGCAGTTGACCGATATAATCTTTAAGCAATCGGGGTCTTAACGCACGGTCAAAAGATTCATCAGGTGCTTGTGCGGTATTGGTCAATAATCGATCCGGCTCTATCATGCTTAGTTTACTCGCTGTCCATTCCATTTCCAATCAGCGTGCTCACGGTGCTACTAAACGCCGTAGGGCTAAGCGAATCAGGGTCTCACAACTGCTGTCTGGCTGCCAAATCTGCTGGATGAGATGTTGCGCCTCGTTCGCTTTATATCCTAAAGCCACCAAAGCAGCAGTCGCTGCCTGCTGAGTTTCCCTATTTGAGTGATTCACTGACGAAGGGCAATGGCTGCTTGAGGGGACACCCTCAGTAGGCGATGCCTGAAAAATAGTGTGGCAGCGATCACGCATTTCAACCATTAAACGTTCAGCGGTTTTTTTACCAACACCGGGTAACTTGACCAACCGTGAGGAATCATCCTGCTCTACGGCGGCAATGAATTGAGAAACCGTCAGCCCAGATAAGATCACTAGCGCTAATTTAGGGCCGACACCACTGATTTTAATTAAAGCGCGAAATAGGGTGCGAGCAGCCGCTTCGGTAAAACCATACAGCTGTTGCACCTCTTCACGGATCCAGTGGTGCGTTAACAATATCGTAGATTCTCCCGCTGCCGGCAACCGGTAGAAGCAGTTCATGGATAATTGTAACTCATAACCCACCCCTTGAACTTCTAAAACCAAATAGGGAGGCTGCTTTTCAATGATAATTCCATTCAAGCGACTAATCATTCAGCTACCCTGCCAAGTTGGGACCCCATCGCCGGTTGTAGCCGAATTTGACTATGACTATAAGTGATAGCGATGGCTAAGGCATCGGCGGCGTCAACCTGCGGCAGTGCTGATAATTGGAGTAAATAGCGTACCATCTGTTGTACCTGCCCCTTGGTGGCTGAACCCTTACCGGTAACTGCCTGCTTAACTCGCCGCGCGCTATACTCTACTAAGGTTAAGGAAGCACTCATAGCGGCAACAATTGCCGCCCCCCGCGCCTGCCCCAATTTTAAGGCAGAGTCTACATTCTGGGCCAGAAATACCTGCTCTACCGCTAGGACAGTGGGTGAAAACTGCTGGACAATCTGTTGTACTCCAGCATAGATTAACAGCAAACGCTCTGCGAAGGTTGGCGCATGGGCTGCACGAATGGCACCACTGGCTAAGTAGCAGAGCCGATCACCCTGCTGCTGGATAATCCCATAACCGGTCGTTCGGGAGCCTGGATCTAAACCTAAGATTATCGGCATGGTTAGGAAACCAACTCAAATTCATCCGGCAGTTCAGCATTGTGATAAATCGCCTGCACATCATCCAGATCATCTAACCGTTCTAGCAGTGTTTTTAGCCGCTCTGCACTGGTGGTATCCAATGTTAATGACGTTCGAGCTATCCAACTGATTTCCGCTTGCTGAACTGGATAGCGCTGCTGCTCTAAAGCTTGCTGTACAAAGACCAATTGCTCTGGAGGCGTTAAAACAATACTTAGCGCCTGAGGATCACCTTGTAAATCATCAGCCCCCGCCTCAATCACCAGAGTCAATAGTTCCTCTTCATCAAACTGGCCAGGCAAATGAATGACTCCTTTTCTATCAAAGAGATAAGCGACTGAGCCATCACTTCCTAGATTACCCCCACACTTATCAAAGGCATGACGAACCTCAGCCACCGTCCGATTACGGTTATCGGTGAGGCAGCAAACTAACAGCGCAGTTCCACCAGGGCCATAACCCTCATAAAGCATACTCTCCAGGTTACTGCCCTCTCCGCCTCCAGCGCCTCGCTGGATAGCTCGATTCATCGTATCACGCGGCATATTGCAACTGAGCGCTTTACTCACCGCACTGCGAAGCCGTGGATTACTCTCTGGTTCATCCCCCCCCAGCTTAGCAGCCATCATTAACTCACGAATTAATTGGGTGAATAATTTTCCCCGTTTGGCATCTTGTCCTGTTTTACGATGCTTAATATTAGCCCATTTACTATGCCCAGCCATTTCATTATCCTCGGATTACTCGGCAGTATTGTTCAGGTTATCGGCGTTGATATTAGTGGCTGGCACAGTAAGCGCAATTCCTAAAGTCTCTAAGGCCTCTAATTCAACTCGGCTAGGCGCTTGTGTCAAGGGACAAGACGCTGAGGTGGTTTTTGGAAAAGCGATGACTTGGCGAATCGAGTCGCTGCCATTCAACAGCATCACCAAGCGATCCAACCCAAAAGCAAAGCCCGCATGTGGCGGAGCACCGTAACGCAATGCTTCCAGCAAAAATCCAAACTTCTCTTGCTGCATCGCTGGATTGATACCTAATAAGCTGAATACCGCTTGCTGCATGGCGGATTGATGAATCCGTACTGAGCCTCCACCTACTTCATAGCCGTTAATCACCATATCATAGGCATCCGCATAAGCATTGCCTGGATCGGCTAGTAATTGCTCTGGTGTACAGGCTAATGGTGCCGTAAAGGGGTGATGTACCGAAGTTAATTCACCCGTGGTTTCTAATAATTCAAACAGTGGAAAATGGATCACCCATAACGGGGCGACTTGCTGCTGATCCACCAGCTGGCAATCGCGGCCAATCTGTAGGCGCAATGCTCCCAGCACGGGAGTGACTAACCGTTCGGGACCAGCGGCAATCAATAACAGATCACCCGGTTGTGCGTTTGCCTGTTGTAACAGCGGGTAGAGTTGCGTCTCATCGCAAAATTTGGCCAATGGCCCCTGCACGCTACTTTTTTCCGGGGTGATCGTCAACACCTTCAGCCAACCTAACCCTGATAGCCCCTGCTTAGCCGTGGTAGCCACATAGCCTTCTAACTGCTTACGACTTAATCCTCCACCTTGAGGAACGCACAATAGGGCGACTCGACCGTGAGGATCTTCAGCAGCAGCGGTTAAAGGAGCCAATGAGATCCCTTGCCGTTGATCAGCAATATCCATGATCTCTAATGGATTGCGTAAGTCCGGTTTATCCGAACCAAAGCGTCGCATGGCTTCTCGATAAGTGAGCACCGGAAAAGCTGGCAACACGCTGCCATGAACCTGCTGCCATAAATGGCGCACCAATGCTTCGGTAATCTGTCGAACATCAGTCGCTTCGACAAATGAGAGCTCCAAATCCAATTGGGTAAATTCTGGTTGACGATCGGCTCGTAGATCTTCATCACGGAAACATTTAACAATTTGGTAGTAGCGTTCAAACCCTGCCATCATTAACAGCTGTTTAAATAGCTGCGGTGATTGTGGCAAGGCATAGAATTTTCCGAGATGGACTCGACTTGGCACCAAATAGTCGCGTGCGCCCTCTGGCGTGGCCCGGGTTAGTAAAGGAGTCTCAATCTCCAGAAACTCTTGAGATTCTAGGTAGTGACGCACTAGGGCACTGATTTTTGCTCGTAAAATAATGCCTTTGGCTTGCTCGGGTTGGCGGAGATCAAGGTAACGATAGCGTAGCCGCTGCTCTTCACTACAAGATTGATTAAAATCCAGTGGCAGCGGCGGCGCCTGATTAAATATCTGAATACTTTTAGCAATCAGTTCCACTTCTCCGCTCAGCTCTGTTGAGCGTCGCTGCGTTTCTGGTCGCAAAGCGATCTCTCCCTCAATCTGCAAACAAGCTTCCTGCCTGATCTTTAATGCGGCTTGAAAGGCCTGAGAATACTGGCTATCACAGCATACCTGAATCATTCCATCACGATCGCGCAACTCAATAAAAACCATTCCTCCCAGATCGCGTTGCCGTTGTACCCAACCACAAACAATCACCTCCTGGCCAAGTTGTTGGCGGCTTAAGGCTTTGCAAGAGTGGGTACGCATCATTCAACTATCCTCACACGATGTCCTGATTAGTCAGGCCTAACTGACTCTGCTTTAATTAGCTAGCCATCGTATCAGTAAACTATCCATTTGAATAGGCGCCTTTTGGTTAGTGTTGAAGCCACGCAAATTACTTCAATAAAAATTTTTAATTCTTTAAGATCAGTAGATTATAAAAAATCATCCAACAAACGGTTATTTGTTACAAAGGGTTGACAAATTCGGCTCTTACAATTAACATAAAGCCCATAAAATTTTGGACTCTAAAGAGCTGCTGTTTTAAATTTACTAACTATTTAGCTGGAGGTATAAAATGACAAAAGATGAAACAGTTGTTAAGGAGAGGGTAAATGAAATTAAAAGGGTATTACTCGAGTATATCGATGTAAAAAGCGCTAATGTCAATGCCGATACGGATGCATTAGAAACTAGTTTTAACAAACTAATTTGTGGTGATGAACGTGGTAAGGTTTCAATAAACTGTTTGATAGATAATTCAATTCAATCTAGGCCCGGGGGAAAAACCAAAAGTGATCTAAAAAGATTGAATTGTAGTGAAAAGGATCTTTTCAAATTTAAAGTCGTTAGAATGTTTGTTGATTTAATCCATGATATAAAACAATATGCTAACCGTAATGGAATTACAATAAATGCAGGTTCATTTCTTGAGGGTGGAATCAAAGCGATGGAAAACTCTTGTTCATCTTATACCGAAGGAATGAAAAAGCTTCATAAGATAGTTGCACCTGCTAATAATATTGGTCAAGCAGTAAATGCGATGCCAGAAAATAATGGAGTATCAGCAGCAAATGGAGTACCAGCAGTAAATCCAGCGCCTAACGAGGATTGCCACTGTAACCTTGGTGATGTCTGTCATCATCAAGTAAAGTTTGGCTAGTTTTTTACTAAACCACCCCTTGCTCTTTTTCAAAAATAGTTTTTAGTGCTATACTGCTGGTTTTTTATGCAGCAGTATATTTTTTATCATAATGATGAACTCTCTCCCAGATAGGCTGTTTGACCTACCACAAGCTAATATCCCTCATTTTTGCTTTGATGAATCAGTCGCTGCTGCTTTCTCAGATATGGCTCAACGATCGATTCCTGGCTATCAAACGATAGTTGACCGGTTGGGGGGGCTAGCTAAACGCTTGATGCAGCCTAATAGCTATGCCTATGATTTAGGCTGCTCCTTAGGAACCGCCAGTTTAGCCATCTACCACCATCTACCTTACCCAGACTGTACCATTGTAGCGGTTGATAACTCAGCAGCCATGGTAAGTCGTTGCCAGCAACAGGTGGCAGCGATTCAAGCACAATCAACCATCCAAGTGGTGCAAGCTGATATCACTTCGACTAATATTGTGCAAGCGAGCTTGGTAGTATTGAATTTCACTCTGCAATTTTTGGCACCGATCCAGCGCCTCTCCTTACTCCAACGGATTTATCAAGGCCTATTACCGGGTGGCGTATTAGTTTTATCCGAAAAATTCGCGTTTATTGATCCCAAAGTTCATCAATTATTAGACAAACTACACCTCGATTTTAAACGAGAGCAAGGCTATAGCGATCTGGCGATCAATCAAAAACGCAGTGCCCTCGAGAGGGTAATGCTGATTGATACCTTGGAAACACACCAAAAACGGCTGCATAAAGCGGGTTTTCAACACAGCAATTTGTGGTTTCAATACCTGAATTTTGGCTCACTGATCGCCTGGAAACTTTAATGGTTTCGCTGAATTCAACCATCCGTTCCCTCTCCTTTGCCAGCACTCACCCACGTTGGCAAACTTGGCTCAATCATTTACCGCAGCAACTGATTACCTGGCAGCAAACTTCACAGTACCTTCTATTCCAACGAGCATGGCACTGGGTAGAGCAACTGCCTCGGTTATGCCCTACCACCTGTGATCTACAGCAAGCGATTAGGGTTGATGGCCAACCGCTAGCGACTACAGCTGACAACGTTAATAGGCCAACTTCTTGGAAACAACAGCTCTATGCCTCGCTTCACCAGCTAAAACCCTGGCGAAAAGGCCCTTTTAATCTCTACGGAATTACCATTGATAGTGAATGGCGCTCCGACTGGAAGTGGCAGCGATTACTACCCCATATCACCCCATTAACCGACCACTTAATCCTCGATGTTGGTTGCGCCAATGGCTATTATTTATGGCGAATGGTTGGTGCTGGCGCTAAGTACGCTTTAGGAATTGATCCCATGGGGCGTTTTTTAGCGCAATTTACGGCAGTTCAAAAACTGATAGGTTCTCAATATCCTTTAGGGATGCTGCCGTTTACCTTGGAGCAGCTGCCAGCACTGGAAATGTTTGATAGTGTATTCTCGATGGGAATCCTCTACCATCGCCGTGATCCGCTACAACATCTCACTCAACTCCTACAACAGCTACGCCCTGGTGGCGAGTTAGTGTTAGAAACTTTGATTTTACCTGATAATACCCTACCACTACTCATACCGACTAAGCGCTATAGCCAGATGCGCAATGTCTATGCCATCCCTTCGGCAACTACGCTGCTAACCTGGTTGACGCAAAGCGGCTTTCATCACCCTATTTTGGTGGATATCAGTCGTACTACTCCTGATGAGCAGCGTTGTACCGCCTGGAGTGGCCAACGATCCTTAGCAGATTTTCTGGATCCCACGGATGACCTAAAAACCATTGAGGGCTATCCAGCACCACAACGTGCCATCACCATTGCTAAACGCCCGCGCTAAGGTTAACTCAGATGGCTATTTTCAAGCCACTGAAGACTCGGTATGATGGTGAGTCACTATGAGAGAGCGACATCCTGTCTGCTGCCCTCTTCAATCATTATTACCAGGTAAAAAACCCGCTATATAAAGGTCTCTGTCGTGTATCTGCAACAACTACTTTCTCAAAAGATCAAACAAGCGATGCGGGCAATACAACTGCCTGAGTCGCTAGATCCCCAAGTTCGCCCAGCTAGCCAAGCACAATTTGGCGATTATCAAGTCAATGGCCTGTTAGTGGCTGCTAAAACGATAAAATGTCCACCGCGGCAATTAGCTGAACAAGTGATCGCCCTATTGGATTTAACGGGTATTGCGCAACGGCTAGAAGTGGCTGGCCCCGGATTCATCAATATTTTCTTGGAACCTGCTTGGCTTGCCCAACAAGCTGAGCAAGCCCTACAAGCGGCCGATTTAGCTGTCCCTTTAGCTCAACCACAAACCATTGTGGTTGATTATTCAGGGCCCAATGTTGCCAAAGAAATGGCAGTACACCATATCCGATCAACGGTGATTGGAGACGCCGTAGTGCGCACTTTACAACGTTTGGGTCATCGGGTGATCCGGGTCAACCATATTGGCGACTGGGGAACCCAGTTTGGTATGCTGTTAGCTTATCTTCAAGAAAATTTCTCAACAGCCAATGATATGACACTGAGTGAATTAGAAGCTTGCTATCGCCAAGCTAAGCAGCGCTTTGATGCTGACCCTGTTTTTAAAGAACAAGCTCGCTTGAAAGTGGTTCAGCTACAACAGGGAGATGCAGAATGCTTACAGCAGTGGCGCAAATTAGTCACTATCAGCATGCAGCAAAATCAGCTGCTTTATCAACGCTTGAATGTATTGCTAACTCCAGAGGACGTTAAAGGAGAGAGCTTTTATAATCCGCTGCTACCCGAGCTGGTGGCTGATTTACAAGCCAAAGGGTTAGCCGTCGATAGCGATGGCGCTCAAGTGGTTTATCTATCACAGTTCACCAATAAACAGGGTGAAGCGATGGGAGTGATTATTCAAAAAACCGATGGTGGATTTCTTTATACCACCACCGATATTGCCTGCGCCAAATATCGCTATGAGACTTATCAAGCTGATCGGCTGCTCTATTTTATCGACTCACGCCAACAGCAGCATCTACAGCAAGTCTGGACGATTGCCCGACAAGCCGGCTACGTACCACCCAAGACCACGCTAGAACATCACGCTTTCGGTATGATGTTAGATGTCGATGGTAAACCTTTTAAGACTCGCCGTGGTGAAACCATTAAATTAAGGGATCTGTTGGGTGAGGCCGCTCAACGTGCTGATCGGCTAGTGCGCAATAAAAATCCAAACTTGGCTTCAGAACAGCATCAGCGAGTCGTCGATGCGATTGCCATCGGAGCTGTCAAATATGCCGATCTCTGCAAGCATCGTACCACTGATTACTGTTTTGATTGGGACCGATTGCTCAGTTTTGAAGGCAATACCGCTCCCTACTTACTCTATGCTTATGTTCGTATTTTATCGCTGTTTAAGCGGGCCGCCTGCACGCCAGACAAGCTAACTGGGCAGATCCAGTTAACGCAAGTGATTGAGCAACGCTTAACCGTAAAATTGCTGCAGTTTACTGAAGCCCTTTACCAAGTAGCATCAGAAGGGCTTCCCCATCTGATGTGTCACTATCTGTATGAATTATCTGTTTTATTTTCTAATTTTTATGAACAATGCCCCATCCTTAAAGCCGAAAACCGGTTGCTTCAACAAAGCCGCTTACGCCTAACTGCGCTGACAGCGAAAACCTTGCAACAAGGGTTAGCGACTTTAGGCATTGAGACGGTAGAACAGATGTAATTGGCCTGGATAAAGATTAGCATTCGATACCAGATTCCATTTGATATTTTATTGGAGTGCTTTTATTGTTATGGGTTGTTGCATTGGCCGATGACTGTAACCTTTTCACCCCTTCTAGACCTTGCAATTACCCACATTTACTCGGAAGATAGTTCCGTGGAATAAACAACCAAAAATTAGTACCGTATGATTAAAAAAAACTATTAATGAGAACACATGGTTTGATCAGGAGATTGACTGTGATGCTTTCCGGGATGAACGTTTGGGCAAACGCTGCCGTGCATTGGTAGAACAACTCTGGAAAGGTTTAGGACAAGCCATTCCATTGGCCTGCCAAGATTGGTCTCAAACCAAAGCAGCCTACCGTTTCCTGTCCAATGAGCGGGTAAGCGAGCAGGAAGTTCTCAGTGGCCATTTTGAAGCAAGCAGCCAGCGCTTTAAATCAACAGAAGGCATAATTCTTGTTTTACAGGATACGACAACCTTTTCGTTCCGACGGGAACATCCTGAACGTATTGGTTACCTAGGCAAGTCCTTCAGCTTGAAGAATGAGCCCATCATGCAGTGTGGCATCCTAATGCACTCCAGTTTGGCAGTAACGACTGAAGGAGTGCCTCTCGGGTTGACGGCGATTAAATTTTGGACGCGGGATAAATTTAAGGGCTGCACCGCCCTGAAACGCAAAATTAACCCCACCCGTGTTCCCATTGAGGAAAAAGAGAGTTCTCGGTGGCTTGAAAATCTGCGGCAATCCACAGCATTATTGGGGGACCCAGGTCGATGTGTGCAGGTAGGCGATCGGGAAAGCGATATTTATGAACTATTCTGTTTAGCCCAGGAACTGAACACCCATTTTCTTATCCGAACCTGCGTTAATCGACTTGTCGGCGATGGGGGACATACCGTTAAAGATGAAATGGAGCATGAAAAGATTGCAGGATTACACACCATCAAATTATGTGACACCAAAGGTGGTTATAGCGAGGCATGCCTAGAAGTTAAATTTCGCCGCCTCAGAGTGCTTCCGCCGCTTGGAAAACAGAAATACTATCCAACCCAGGAAGTAACAGTTATTCATGCTTATGAACCAACTCCCTCTTCAGAACGGGAACGCATAGAGTGGAAACTAATCACCAGCCTGCCGGTTGAAACACTGGAAGACGCTATTGAAAAACTGGAATGGTATGCCATGCGTTGGAAAATTGAGACTTTTCATAAGATTTTAAAATCGGGTTGCCGGGCAGAAAATTCCAAACTGCAGACCGCAGAGCGTCTTACCAAGCTTATTGCGGTCTACTGTATCCTGAGTTGGCGAATTTTTTGGATAACGATGCTGGCTAGGGCCTTCCCAAGTGCCCCAGTAGAACTGGCTCTCACACAGCAGGAAGAAACCTTGCTCAACCAGCTGGTTAATGATTCCCCCAGCGCAGAGCGACTTCCTCCCCTTCAGCAGGTATTACTTAAACTGGCAAAATTAGGCGGCTACTTAGCACGTTCAGGCGATCCTCCCCCTGGAAACACTGTGATATGGCGGGGAATCCGTCGTCTAACGGATATCCAGCTCGGTTACGAACTCGCTCGTGAGAGATGTGGGTAATTGCAAGCTTCTAGACGGGTGAAAAGGAGTTTTGACAACTTAAGTCTGAAAATCAGCCGATTAATTTGGCTGGACTCGTTCTTGCTTAAGCCAATTAAGTGCTAATATTGATATCAAACTATTGCGCTTTGGGGAATCAAGCTGTTGTTTTCCGATGATTTTACAAGCTGCCCTCCGTTGCTGGTAACCATTTCCTGGTATCTTTTACGTCGCTTTTCATTGAGCATTGTTCTTTTCCATGCTATAGCAGCCATGCTAGCAATTAAACACCCTAACCCTAATCCAACCCCACCAACACAATAAGCTATAGTACCATTGCTCTGTGAAGGACCCTCAATCTGTGGCGGACCTTCAAAGCTCCCATTAACGGCATTAAGCCCTATACCTGGTAAGCATGATCCATTATTTGTGCTAGTTATATTAGGTGTAATAGTAGAGTTATAAAAATTTATGATTTCTGTAGGAAGTGCCGGGGGTGTCTCTTTACTGTCCAAGTCACGGACTCTTGTCGTATCGGTATTCCCTTCCATTGAAGGTTTCTGAATACAATTAACCACCTCTTGGACATACGAATATACAGCATGTTTTCTGCTCTGTACTGCTTTGGAAAAATCTACAAGGTGAAAACAAGCATCCAATACCACCTGCTTTAGCTTCCTTCCGCAAATAAGCAAAAACCTCCCAGCGTGCTCTAAGCGGTCCACAGAATCATTGAGCTGCAACTCACCAGAAACGAGTCTATAAAACTTCATAAATTTTTGTTCGCCCTGTAAACAGGAATGATTTTGTAAAACTACTGGTGTAGAACACTCCAAAGAAATGTTAGCAGGAATTTCAGCGGAGTTCCCCTCTAATAATGCTTCTAATCTTACCGGTATCATAATCACTCCAAATCTAGTAAAAATGAAATCAATTAAGCTATCTTTTAAATAAGGGACTGATTTCAATAGCCTCCAGATATTAATTTAACATAAAAATAACTTTATCAAAACAAAAATTTTACACTTTAATTGAGATTTCAGAGCATACTTTTTCAATAACAACAGAAACTTTAAAAGGAGCTCAAGTTATTTATCTATCACAGTTCACCAATAAACAGGGTGAAGCGATGGGAGTGATTATTCAAAAAACCGATGGTGGATTTCTTTATACCACCACCGATATTGCCTGCGCCAAATATCGCTATGAGACTTATCAAGCTGATCGGCTGCTCTATTTTATCGACTCACGCCAACAGCAGCATCTACAGCAAGTCTGGACGATTGCCCGACAAGCCGGCTACGTACCACCCAAGACTACGCTAGAACATCACGTTTTCGGTATGATGTTAGATGCCGACGGGAAACCTTTTAAAACCTGCAGCGGCGAAACCATCAGGTTGAGAGATCTGTCGGATGAGGCTACTCAACGTGCTGATCGGCTAGTGCGCAATAAAAATCCAAACTTGGCCTCAGAACAGCATCAGCGAGTCGTCGATGCGATTGCCATTGGAGCGGTCAAATATGCCGATCTCTGCAAGCATCGTACCACTAACTACTGTTTTGATTGGGACCGATTGCTCAGTTTTGAAGGCAATACCGCTCCCTACTTACTCTATGCTTATGTTCGTATTTTATCGCTGTTTAAGCGGGTTGCCTTCACGCCAGAGAAGCTAACCGGGCAGATCCAGTTAACGCAAGTGATTGAGCAACGCTTAGCCGTAAAATTGCTGCAGTTTACTGAAGCCCTTTACCAAGTAGCGTCAGAAGGGCTTCCTCATCTGATGTGTCACTATCTGTATGAATTATCTGTTTTATTTTCTAATTTTTATGAACAATGCCCCATCCTTAAAGCTGAAAACCGGTTGCTTCAACAAAGCCGCTTACGCCTAGCCGCGCTGACAGCGAAAACCTTACAACAAGGGTTAGCGACTTTAGGCATTGAGACGGTAGAACAGATGTAATCGACCTGGATAAAGACTAGCATTCGATGCCAGATTCCATTGGATATTTTATTGGAGTGCTTTTATTGCTATCGGTTGTCGCATCAGCTGATTACTGTAACCTTTTCACCCCTTTAGACGGGCGAAAAGGAATTTTGACACCTTAAGTCTGAAAATTAGCTGATTAATTTGGCTGGACTCGTTAACCAATTAACTGCTAATACTGATATCAAACTATCGAGTTTTGGGGAATCAAGCTGTTGTTTCCCGATGATTTCACAAGCTGCCTTCCGTTGCTGGTAACCATTTCCTGGTATCTCTCACGTCGCTTTTCATTGAGAGTTTTTCTTTTCCATGTCCATGCTATGGCAGCTATGCCAGAAATTAAAACTCCTGCCGCCGCTCCACCAACGGTGGTATAAATCGTACTATTGCTGCTCTCTAGCGTTTTTCCAGAAATCCCCAGAGGAGTTTCAGAAGTCGTGTTAAAGTTAGCATACGGTGACCCTATTGTAGTGGAGAACTCGGTCTGAGACTCTATAAAAGGTCTAATGGTCGTATTGTAAAATTCACTAATTTCAGTAGGAAGTGCCGTGGTCGTCCCTTTACTGTCCGAGTCACGGACTCTTGATCTAACGTCATTCCCTTCCATTGAATGTTTCTGAATACAATCAACTACCTCTTCGGCAGACGGATATCTAGTATAATGAGGGTCCGATGCTTTTTTGGAAATCTTTTGAAGTGAATAACAAGCATCCAATACCACCGGCTTTAGCTTTTTTCCGTAAATGAGAAAAAATTCTCCGGCTTGATGTAAGAATTTAACAGAACTACTTAACATGTTAGCTGTATAATGAAACGTATCAGTAAAAATTATAAAACTTCCTTTGCCCTGTACGCAGGAATGGCTTTGTAAATCTACTGGTGTAGAACACTTCAAAGAAGTATTAGCGGGAATTTCAGCGGAGTTTCCCTCTAATAATGCTTCTAATCTTACTGGTGTCATAATTACCCCAAGTCTAACTAAAATGAAATCAATTAAGCTATCTTTTAAAGTATAAGAGACTGACTTCAATACTCTTCAGGTGTTAAGTTAACATAAAAATAACTTTATTAAAACAAAAATTTAGCACTTTAATTGAGATTTCAGAGCATATTTTTTCAATAACAACAGAAACTTTAAAACTTGTTTAAAGAGTATCTATGATCCCCGGAGGGGTTTTAAAAGCCCTGCTAACGTAGAGTTCTTAATGGATTGCCGTTCATCACTACTGAGTGCTAGGTATCACTTGGATAAATTGAGGATTTTATTAAATCATCAATCGCTTTTAGCTGTTGTAGCAGAGGATATAATTGAGAAAGCGGTAATGCTGAAGGACCGTCACATTGAGCGTGGCTGGGATCAG
The DNA here is from genome assembly GCA_038960095.1 of Candidatus Symbiodolus clandestinus. GTDB lineage: Bacteria > Pseudomonadota > Gammaproteobacteria > Enterobacterales > Symbiodolus > Symbiodolus clandestinus. The sequence continues at coordinate 1,269,415 of CP152425.1, read as the reverse complement.
GGTGGGCTTCTAGAAACAAACCAGCTAAACCAACAGCAACCCCTGCTCGCGCCAATTCAGCCAGCTGTTCTCGACGGCCACCCGAAGCGCTGGCGAAAGGATCGCGGCATTGCAAGGCATGAGTGACATCAAACAGCAAAGGGTAACCGCCGCTGCACCGCTGCATGATGGTAAAGCCCAACATATCCACCACCAAATTATCATAGCCAAAACAGCTACCACGCTCACAGAGCAGTAATTGATGGTTACCGAAGGCATGGAATTTTTCCACAATATGCACCATCTGTTGAGGACTAAGAAACTGCGGTTTTTTAATGTTAATCACTGCACCAGTCCGTGCCAATGCCTCGATTAAATCAGTTTGCCGAGCTAAGAAAGCCGGTAACTGTAGGACATCCGCTACTTCGGCGACTGCTGAAGCCTGCTGAGGTAAGTGTACATCGGTCATCACTGGAACACCCAAGGCGGTCTTTACCTTTTGTAATATCCTTAGCCCCTCTTCTAATCCTGGACCTCGAAAGCTCTGCCTCGAGGAGCGGTTGGCTTTATCAAAGGATGCTTTAAAGACATAGGGAATACCCAGTGCTGTCGTCACCTGTAAAAAATGGTCACAGACCCTTAGTGCTAATTCCTCTGATTCCAGGACGTTGATACCGCCAAATAGCACTAGCGGCAAATGGTTAGCCACAGGAATGCTCCCGATCTGAATAATTTTAGATTGAGTCATCCATGTCATTTTGTATTGAACTCCCCAAAAGCTTGGTTAAACATTCGGCCACTGCCCTAGGCTGATCCGTGGGTGCTTGGCCAGATCAGTCAAAGTTGCCACCTGACGGTATCCAGCCTGCTGCAACTGGGTCGCCACCGCTTCACCCTGCTGCCAGCCATGCTCTACCAGCAACCAACCACTGGGTAGTAAGTAGTCAGCAGCCTGTCTAATAATCTGTTGTAATGCCGCCAGTCCCTGTTCAGCGGCCACTAAAGCCTGACGTGGCTCGAAGCGTAGATCTCCCTGCTGCCAGTGAGGATCTTCAGTATCCAGATAAGGGGGATTACTAATAATCATCTGAAAACGCTGCCGGGCCAATGGAGCAAACCAATCACCCTGCAGGAAGCGAACATTGGTTAGCTGCAAGCACTGTGCATTGTGCTGTGCCACCGCCAGCGCTTGTTGGCAACAATCAGTGGCAATGATTTGACAGTCAGGTCGCTCTTTGGCCAAAGCCAGCGCAATCGCCCCACTACCAGTCCCTAAATCCAGTAGCTGACAAGCCGTTTGCGGCAACCGCTGCAAGGCTTGTTCTACTAATAGCTCAGTTTCCGGTCTAGGAATTAGAGTCGCTGGTGTCACCTGAAGTGGCAAAGACCAAAATTCTCGTTCTCCGGTTAAATAGGCTATCGGTTCCCCCTGCACTCTTCGAGTCAGCCAATCACTTAAAGCTTGTTGCCGTGGTTGACTGAGTAAAGTTTCACTAAAGGCTAGGAGAGTGGCCCGCGACTGCTGGGTCATATGACTGAGCAGTGCCTCTGCATCACAACGAGGGCTGCTGCTGTAAGGTGTTAAGGTCATAATGGCTTGCTGTAACCACTGTTGATAGTTCATTCAGCAGACTCATCGGATAAACCAGCCAACAGATCCGCCTGATGCTCCTGCTGTAGCGGTTGAATCAGTCGATCTAACTCCCCTTGCAAGCACTCAGTTAGGCTATAACACGTTAAGTTAATGCGGTGATCAGTTACCCGATTTTGTGCAAAGTTATAGGTACGAATTCGATCGGAGCGCTCGCCACTTCCCAATAAGTTACGACGTAATGTTGCTGTCTGTTGCTGTCGTGCCTGCTGCTCAGCAGCCTGCAATCGGGCTACCAAGACTGCCATCGCTTTGGCACGGTTTTTATGCTGTGAGCGCTCATCTTGGCACTCCACGACTAATCCAGTGGGTAGATGGGTAATACGGATGGCAGAATCCGTGGTATTGACATGCTGGCCGCCGGCACCCGATGAGCGAAAGGTGTCAATTTTTAGATCGGTTGGGTTAATCGGTTTGGCTTGCGCCTCTGGAACCTCCGACATCACGGCTACGGTGCAAGCAGAAGTATGCACTCTGCCTTGTGATTCAGTGACGGGTACTCGCTGCACTCGATGGCCACCCGACTCAAATTTAAGAGCACCATAAGCGCCGCACCCTTCAATTTTAGCGATCAACTCTTTAAATCCACCCTGCTCCCCTGCATTATAGCTGATTAACTGGACCGACCATTTTTGCGATTCCACATAACGGCTATACATGCGAAATAGATCACCGGCAAAAATGGCGGCTTCATCGCCTCCAGTGGCTGCTCGAATCTCTAAAAAGCAATTACCGTTCTCCTGAGGATCTTGTGGAATTAAGTGGCCCTGTAACTTATAGGTGAGCTGTAGCAGCTGTTGTTGGCACTGTTCAATCTCACTATTGGCCCATTCACTCCAATCAGCTTCATTGGCCAGAGATTGAGCGGTTTCCAGATCAGCTTGTACTTGCTGCCACTGAGTAAAACAATGCATGACATCCGTTAACTGCGCATACTCCCGAGATAAGCTGCGAAATTGTGTCTGATCGGCAATCACCGCTGGTTCGCTGAGCAGGGCTGCCAGCTCCTGGTAACGCTGTTGTAAGCTTTGTAACTTAGCAACCAGAGAGGCTTTCATGGGTGACTCTTCCTGTCGATGGTATTAGATGTGGATGTAAACAACTGCTCTATCTGAGACTGCAGCTGCGGTAAGGAACAGCCCATCGATTGGTTGATAAATCGAACCAATTGAGTCGGTTGATGCAGTAACCGATTGGTCAGTTGGTAGGCCAACTGCCGGATCACGTGCTCAGCAGCTTCTCCCCGCTGTAACGCCACCATCGCTTGCTGCTCCAATCGCTGTTGCTGTCGCTGCCCCTGAGATCGCAACTGGCTAATCAGTGAGGAATCTCGTTGGCGACACTGTAACCTTTGTATTAACTCAATAGCAACTGATTCAATCAAGTCTTCTGCCTGAAAGCAAGCTGCTTGTTGCTGCTGTTGCTGTTGCTGCTGCTGCTGTTGCTGCAACTGATCCAATGTGTATAATTTAACCACTGGCAGTTCAGCAATATCAGCTGTCATATCTCGAGGGACGGCTAGATCAACCAGCAGCAATGGCAATGATGCTATTGGTCGCTGCTGCAATGCGGTCGCCACCATCGATTGATTCAACAACGGCAGTGAACTACCGGTCGCACTAATGACCCCATCTACCCAAGGCAACCACTCGGTTAAGTTTTGTAGATCAATGGGAATAGCGTTAATTCGTTCCGCTAATGGACGGGCACGATCAGGACAACGGGCTGCTATCAATAAATGACCCAGTGACTGTTTATGCAGCTGTTGTGCCACAGAAGCGATAATCTCTCCAGCGCCCACTAACAGCAATACAGGCATTTTCTGATAAAACTGTTGGCGTACTAATTGGCAAACTCGAGTAGCCAGCGATATCGTGTGTGTCCCCAAGCAAGAGACGCGCCGGATCTGTTTAGCCTGGCGGAATATCTGCTGAAATAACCAGTTGAGTTGCGATGTCAACGCCTGTCGCTGTTGCGCTTGCTGATAGGCTTGCTTCAACTGCCCTAAAATCTGAGACTCCCCAACCACCAATGAATCTAATCCCACAGCAACTCGTAGCAGGTGACTGAACGCCTTTTTCTGGTAATAACAGTAGATCGATGGCTGCCACTGGGTTGTCGAAACGCCCTGCCGTTTGCACCACCACTGTAACAGCTGATGGCCCTGTTCAACCAATGCTTGATTTAAGGTTAACTTTGATTCTAAGTAGATTTCGCTTCGATTACAGGTTGAGAGCAGTAAAGCACCCTGTATCATGGGTTTGTGCAAGAGCTCTCTATAAACAGCTGGCAGTTGCTCTGGTAAAAATAGCAGCTGCTCACGGAGTGTTAGTGGCGCTGTCTTAGCATTCACTCCTAGGACTAATAGGCTCATCAGATAACGTGGATTAGCAGCAATTTAGCGTGATAAATTAGGGTAAATTGGGTTGCTGAAAGTAGGGCTTTTCGCCATTAGCAGCCGGTTTGGTGAAGCGAAAGAGCTAATTTTTGCTATGCTAGCACCTTTAAGCTAAAATAGCACTGGCTTAAAAAGGAGTTTTCCAAGATGATTTGACTGCTTTTTTTGCTAAACTTTAGGGAGTGAATGATGCCCTCATTTGATATTGTTTCAGAAATCGCTTGGCAAGAGGTACGTAATGCCGTTGCTAATGCGCAGCGCGAATTAGCCTCACGTTGGGATTTTCAAAAAGTCATCGCCACCATCACGCTCAATGACAAAACAGAAACCATCACACTAACCACCGAATCTGAGTTCCAACTCCAGCAGCAGCTCGATCTATTTTATAACCAGCTGCATAAACGAGGCATTGAACGTAACAGTTGTACCATTCCTCAACAACCTAATCATGGCGGTAAGCTATGGAGCTTTGAAATAACTTTCAAACAAGGCATTGACACACCTCTGGCTAAACGGTTAGTGCAACTGATTAAATCTCAACACCCAAAGGTTCAATCACAGATCCAAGATAAGCAGATCCGAGTTTCTGACAAATCACGCAATACCCTACAAGCAGTTATGACCACTCTACGCACAGGTGAACAAGAGCAGCCTCTACAGTTTACTAATTTTCGTGATTGACTTGGAAAGTGCTCTGTTCTTTCCTTAGGTTATTGCCTGTCATTATTGCAGGTTTATGGGTGCTTAGGTGGTATTTAAGGATCCGATCTTTATTGATTAGATGGCTAATGATGAGCATTAAACCGTTATTAAAAAAAGTGAAAAATTTGACAGTCCCGCCGAGACCAAATTCTATCCCTGCTTCTGCACCTCCACTGACTATCTCCCATACTCCAGATATTCCTCAAAGTTTTGGTTATAAAACCGCTTGGATGGCGATAAAAACAGTTGATACCAACAGTGTGATCAAGGCGCTTGAAGATCTAAATTTCTCGAACAGGCAAGTCGCTAATTGGGATACTGGCTTACAAGCTGCCTACAGCCACAATAAAAAATATCAGCATGAACATCTGTTTATATCCCCACTCTTAGTATGGTTGGATCTTTGTTGTTGGATTTGCCCTTGATGGTTTTTGTTTTACTTGCGATTACGGTGTAAATGAAGAAAAAGAGCAAGCGACTCAAAATTTCGTGGATTTTGCCCAAATATTTAAACAGCATAATATCCTGGATTTTTATTACTTTCATAGCCACCGCGTGGTTGATGCCTATTGCTGGGCTATTATAAAAAGCGGAGTTATTAAAAGAGTTTTTATGGAATCTGACGATGATCGCTATGAACAAGGTGAGGTAACTCTTGAAGAGTTACAGGAAGGTTACCAACCTGCCTTTAACTTTGATGATGAAATTTCTGATGAGATGCGGGAAACGGCCTGGGCCCCTAATGAAGAGACTGTCATGGATTTAGCTGCTTTATGGTCAGTACGTGTTGATGATCTGGAAGCGCTGTATCCGAAACAACTCAGTGTTGGCTTCGTTCTAACACGACAATTGAGAAAAACTTGATGTCCATTCAAACTACCATCACCGCTACTCTTGAAGATGCTTTTAAACCACAAGAACTCCTGGTGATCAATCAGAGCCAGCAACATCAATGGGGAGAAGCTGATAGTCACTTTAAGATCTTGGTGGTTTGTGACCGATTTGCAACACTATCTCGCCTAAGCCGACACCGCGCTATTTACCAACGACTGACCACGCTACTAAAACCATTAGGCCCGATCCATGCATTGGCATTGCATGCCTATTCGCCTCAAGAGCGGTTATCCGATCAATTTCAACTTGCCAATTCCCCTCCCTGTTCTAATAAAATAGGGCGTTGTTGAGCCAATCGAGTTGAAAAAAGTTTTCCGCATCTGGTACAGAGTAAAGCAACAACCTGTCGTATAGACCTACCGAGAGAAGTTAATTTGTTCGCCTGCCAGCATTTCTCCAACCTGTGCCTGGTAATCACGCAGGTTTAGTCGTGAGCCAACCAACGGTTGATAGTGCGAGAAGCTGGTTTCGACCAATAAATGTTGATGGTAATTGAAGTTTTTTCCATTGTGGCAGCTTCCTGTTTCTAAGTGCTGTCACTGCTTGATTGCGTGGATGCTCTTGCTCCCGGTGGATGACTTGATAGCACGCTTGCACCTCACAAAGGCATCATCAGCAGAACCTTGAGCATGCAGCAGCTTCAATGGGGAGAAGCTGATAGCCACTTTAAGATCTTGATCGTTTGCAACCAATTTGCAATACTATCTCGACTAAGCCGACACCGCGTTATTTACCCACTACTAACCACTCTACTGAACCATTAAGCCTGATCCATGCACTGGCACTGCATACCTATTCGCCTCAAGGGTGGTTATCCGATCAGTTTCAACTTGCCAATTCACCCCTCTGTTCTAACAAAATAGCAAAAAAAGATACTGTTTTTCGTTAACGCCTCCCTTACCCTCTTTGCTTATTAGCCAGCGATGCTATAATCGTTAACCGTTATTTTGGTGATCCAATAGGTCATGATTGACTTTGTTGAGTCAGTAATATCTACCGATTTATTAACCTAGCGCTTTGAAATAAAGCAGTGGCTGTGTATATCCTATGACGATCACCCTTAAAAAGGGGTTAGACCTACCCATTTCCGGTCAACCTCAAACTCGCCTCTCACCTGCCCCTAAGGTTAGTGAGGTGGCTCTTTTAGGCGAAGAGTATCTTGGCTTGCGCCCTCTGCTACAAGTAGCAGTCGGTCAGTCTGTTCGCAAAGGAGAGCTGCTATTCTTAGACAAAAACAGTCCTGGTGTCCGCTATACTTCCCCTGCCAGTGGTACTGTCAGCGCCATCCATCGCGGGGCTCGCCGTGTGCCCAGCGCTCTGGTCATTCAAGTAGAGGGACAAGAACAGCTTACCTTTGCTCACTACCGCACTGAACAGTTAACCTCACTCGATCAAGCGCTAATTCGTGATAATTTAATCAATTCAGGCCTTTGGACTGCATTGCGAACTCGACCTTTTAGCCTGGTTCCTGCCGTTAATAGCCAAGCAGCGGCTATTTTTGTCACTGCCATTGATACTCAACCCTTAGCCGCTGATCCCGCCTTCATTATCCAGCAACAGGCAAACGCTTTTGTCGATGGTTTAACCATACTGTCTCGATTGACCGAAGGGAAACTCTATCTATGCCAGGCAGCAGGTGCTGCCATTCCCTACCCTGATCTCCCTTCATTAGTGGTCACCGAATGGGCAGGACCTCATCCTGCTGGGCTTGTAGGTACCCACATTCACCACCTATTCCCAGTCTCTTTACAACGAACGGTCTGGCATATTGGTTACCAAGAGGTTATTGCGATCGGTCAGCTATTCACCAGTGGCGAACTCAATACCACGCGAATCGTTTCTTTGACTGGACCACAAGTCCGACAACCCCAGCTATTGAAAACGTTATTGGGAGCCAAAATCAGTGATTTGGTTGCTGGCCAACTGAAATCAGGCACCAATCGCATTATCTCCGGCTCAGTACTTCACGGTACCTTAGCTAACGGTTTTCATGACTTTTTAGGTCGCTATCATCAACAGATCACCGTTTTACAAGAAGGAAGTGAACCCCAGCTATTCGGTTGGATCAGGCCGAGTGGTGCCAAATATTCCATTACTCGCACCACTTGTAGCCATTTTACGACTCAACCGACGGTTCCTATGACCACGGCGCAACAGGGAGGTGCTCGAGCCATGGTTCCTATCGGAACTTATGAGCGGGTCATGCCCTTAGATCTATTGCCCACGCTATTGCTGCGTGCTTTGATTGTTGGCAATCAAGAGCAGGCGCAAGCGCTTGGCTGCTTAGAACTAGATGAAGAGGATTTAGCACTCTGTACCTTCGTCTGTCCCGGAAAATACAACTATGGACCACTGCTGCGTCAGCTGTTGAATCAAATCAAAAAAGAGGAATGGTCATGAGTCTGCAGCATTGGTTACATCAACGAGCCAGTGATTTTGAAGCCGGTGGTCGCTACCAGCGTTGGTATCCGCTATACGAAGCGGTTACTACCTTTTTATATGGTAGCAATGGTGTCGCTCAAGGCACTACTCATGTCCGAGATGCGATTGATTTGAAACGGATGATGATCTGGGTTTGGATAGCAGCACTATTACCTGCTACCTGGGGTGTATACATCACAGGTCAACAAAGTATTCAAGCATTGAATCAACTCTATAGTGGCGATAGTTTTCGGCAAATTATTAGCGATAATTGGCATTATCGTGCCGTTGAGCTATTAGGTGGATCGCTCGTATTACCGGAAGCTGGTCTAGGTAGTCAATTGCTGCTAGGCCTCAGCTATTTTCTACCTCTGTACCTGACTGCATTTATTGTTGGCGGCTGTTGGGAAGTACTGTTTGCCATTGTAAGACGTCATGAGGTCAATGAGGGCTTCTTTGTTACCTCCATTTTATTTGCTTTAACGCTTCCCCCGACTTTACCGCTTTGGCAAGCGGCACTGGGAATTAGCTTCGGGGTTGTTATCGCTAAAGAGCTGTTTGGAGGTACTGGGCGTAACTTCCTTAACCCAGCACTGGCTGGGCGGGCTTTTCTATTTTTCTCTTACCCTGCTCAACTCTCTGGCGATTCGCTTTGGGTGGTTGCCGACGGCTATTCCGGAGCTACCGCACTGGCTCAAGCAGCTAGCCACGGCATAGCAACCGTTATCAACCACGCAACTGGGCAGCCGTTGACCTGGTGGCAAGCCTTTTTAGGCTATCTACCCGGTTCACTGGGTGAGACCTCTACGCTGTTTATCTTGTTAAGTGGTCTCCTACTGATGTGGTTTCGTATTGCCTCCTGGCGGATTGTGCTTGGCGTTATGATCGGAATGATCAGTCTTTCACTGCTGTTCAATGCTATCGGTTCAACCACCAATCCATTATTCGCTATGCCCTGGTATTGGCACTTGGTGCTTGGCGGTTTTGCTTTTGGAATGATGTTTATGGCTACCGATCCGGTGTCAGCTGCCTTTACCGATTGTGGCAAATGGTGTTATGGTTTGTTGATTGGAGCAATGACCGTGCTGATCCGGGTGGTTAATCCTGCCTATCCCGAGGGGATGATGTTGGCCATCCTGTTTGCTAATCTGTTCGCGCCGTTATTCGACTATGTGGTAGCACAAGCTAATATTAAACGGAGGCTACGCCGTGTCCAGCAATAACGAGTCTACCCAAAAAACGCTTGCGGTTGTTTTCATTCTCTGTTTGTTCTGCTCCATTGTAGTAGCCGGCACCGCGGTTGGATTGCGTCAACGCCAGCAACAGAGCCAGCAGCTTGATCAGCAACGTATACTGCTACAAATGGCTGGTCTGTGGATTGCCGATATGCCTCCCTCCAAAATAAATCAAGTCTTCAAGCAGCGATTGGAGCCTCGCTTGGTTGATCTGCTTAGCGGTCAGTTTGCCATGGGGAATGCTGAAGTGTTTGATCCTTACCAAGCAGCACAACAAAAGCAGCAGAGTCTAGCCATTGCTCCTGAGCAGGACAGCGCTCAAATCCAGCGCCGCGCTAACCAGCAACGTATCTATGTGGTCAAGCAACCTTCAGGGAAAATTAGCTCACTGATTCTCCCGATTTATGGTAATGGCTTATGGAATATGATGTATGCTTTTATCGCCATTCAAGCTGACGGTAAAACCGTACAGGGGCTCAACTATTATCAACATGGTGAAACCCCTGGGTTAGGCGGCGAAGTTGATAATCCTTTATGGCAGCAGCAGTGGCCTGGAAAACAGCTTTTTGACACTCAAGGACAATTGGCTATCCAATTAAAAAAAGGGGGGGCTAATGCAACCAACCCACATGCTGTTGATGCCCTTTCGGGCGCTACTTTAACCACTAAAGGGGTGCAGGGAACCCTGAATTTTTGGTTAGGTCCATTAGGTTATGGTCCTTTTCTGGCTAACGTACAAGCAGGATTATTAAACCATGGCTAAATCATCTCCCCTTAAACAAGCTTTCTTGCATCCCATCATTGCTGATAACCCGATTGCTTTACAGATTTTAGGGGTATGTTCTGCCTTAGCAGTCACTAGTAAATTAGAGACTGCCTTAGTGATGGCACTGGCACTCTCTTTGGTGACCGCTGGCTCTAGCTGCTGTATCGCCTTAATTCGCCAACATATTCCCAATAGTGTCCGCATCATTGTGCAGATGACAATTATTGCTTCACTGGTCATTGTGGTTGACCAGCTGTTAAAAGCCTATGCCTATTCGCTATCTAAACAGCTATCGGTGTTTGTCGGATTGATTATTACCAACTGCATTGTGATGGGACGTGCCGAGGCCTGTGCAATGAAATCACCGCCTTTGTTAAGTTTTGTTGATGGCATTGGTCACGGCCTGGGGTATGGATTAATTTTAATCTTAGTCGCGATAATTCGCGAACTCTTTGGATCCGGTAAACTTTTGGGTTTTACGGTATTATCTCCCGTTTCTAGCGGTGGATGGTATTTACCGAATGGGCTGTTATTGCTGCCGCCCAGCGCTTTTTTTATTATTGGTTTATTAATTTGGGTGCTACGATCCCTAAAACCTGAGCAGCAAGAGTCGGAGTAACCGCGGATGCAACACTATTTGAGCCTCCTGGTTCGTGCCCTATTTGTCGAAAATATGGCATTGTCTTTCTTCCTAGGCATGTGTACCTTTTTAGCAGTTTCAAAGCGGATTGCCACTGCGGTTGGTTTAGGGGTGGCAGTCACTGTAGTACTTGCGCTTGCGGTGCCTGCCAATAATCTAATTTACCGATTTCTGTTAAAAAAGGGCGCTTTATTGCCTGGGGTTGATTTAAGCTTTCTAAATTTTATCACCTTTATTGGCGTAATCGCCGCGATTGTGCAGATCTTGGAGATGGTTTTAGACCGTTTCTTCCCGGCGCTATACCAAACATTAGGGATCTACCTACCCTTGATTGCCGTCAACTGTGCCATTTTTGGGGCTGTATCTTTTATGGTACAGCGAAATTATCAATTCAAAGAATCGATAATTTATGGTTTGGGTGCCGGCCTTGGTTGGTTATTAGCGATTATCGCTTTAGCGGCTATTCGTGAAAAGCTACAATACGCTGATGTCCCTAAAGGCTTAAGAGGATTACCGATTACTTTTATTACGGCAGGCCTAATGGCCATGGCCTTTATGTGTTTCTCTGGTATTCAATTGTAATCTATCCGATAGGACCACCCGATGGAAATGCTGCTCGGCATCACCCTATTTACCACCTTGGTTTTATCCTTAGTCGTGATTATTCTGTTGACGAAATCACAATTAGTCAGCAATGAAGCGATTACTATCACCATTCAGGACCACCCTGAGCGCTCAGTCAATACGACGGCTGGGGGTAAACTGCTGACTGTACTGGCCAATCATGGGATTTTTATCTCCTCAGCCTGTGGTGGCGGTGGGACTTGTGGTCAATGCCGGGTGACTATTCATGAAGGTGGTGGCTCAATTTTACCGACAGAGCTAACCCATATTAACCGCCGTGAAGCGGCCAGCGGCTGCCGCTTAGCCTGCCAAGTCAATGTCAAACAATCCATGCAGCTGCAGCTACCTGAAACTATCTTGGGGGTAAAACAGTGGCGTTGCAAGGTGATTTCTAATGAGAATAAAGCCACCTATATCAAAGAGCTGAAATTACAGATCCCTGATGGTGAATCGGTACCCTTTCGAGCGGGCGGCTATATCCAAATTGATGCTCCCCCTCATCAAGTGCACTTTCGAGATTTTAACATTCCAGAAATTTATCAAGAAGAGTGGAAGAAACACCATCTATTTGATTATACCTCTGCTGCTGATGAAACCGTTAGCCGTGCTTACTCAATGGCAAACTATCCGCAAGAGCTGGGGATTATTATGCTAAACGTACGCATTGCTACACCACCGGCTAAACGTCCTGAGCTTCCTCCAGGACAGATGACCTCCTACATTTGGTCTTTGAAACCAGGTGACGAGGTTACTATTTCCGGCCCATTTGGTGAATTTTTTGCCAAAGAGAGTGAGGCAGAGATGGTGTTTATTGGTGGCGGTGCTGGAATGGCACCGATGCGCTCACATATTTTTGATCAACTTAAACGCCTTAAAACACAACGAAAAATTAGCTTCTGGTATGGTGCCCGTTCTAAACGCGAACTGTTTTATACGGAAGAATTTGACCAGCTGCAGCAACAGCATCCAAATTTCCGGTGGTTTATCGCACTTTCTGAACCTCAGCCAGAAGACGATTGGCAAGGTTACACTGGTTTTATTCATCAAGTGCTGTTGGATAACTATTTACAGGACCATGAAGCCGTTGATGAGTGCGAATTCTACCTCTGTGGCCCCCCAATGATGAATAAAGCAGTGATTACTATGCTGCATGAATTGGGTGTTGAGGATGAGCAAATCAGCTTAGATGATTTTGGGGAATAGTGATATGCCTTCCTCGCTAGATTCAATTAACTTAACGTCCTACCAACGCCTGATCAAGCTGATTCCGTTACTAGGATTAATCTACGGACTTAATCTTCTCAATGGTTGTCGGCAAACATCACAGTGGGTTCCATTAAATGGATCGACAATGGGAACCTACTACACGGTCCATTACTGGTCGCATTCTAAATTACCAACAGCCAGCGCATTACAACAGGCCTTGGAGCAACGTTTAGAGCGGATTAACCAACTCATGTCGACCTATCGCCCCCAGGCGGAGATCAGCCGTTTTAACCAAAGCCAAATGATTGATCAACCGTTCCCAATGGCGGTTGAAACCCTCACCGTAATTCGTGAAGCCGTGCGAATTCATCAGTTAACTGAAGGTGCCTTAGATATTACTATGGGCCCTTTAGTCAACCTTTGGGGCTTTGGGCCCACACCTCCCTCCCCAAACCGCTTACCTCGTGATACTGATATTGATCAATATCGAACTTGGACTGGCATCAACCAACTAAACCTGCATCAACAGGCGGTGAGTAAAAAAATCCCGCAGCTATCACTCGACCTTTCAGCCATTGGCAAGGGGTACGGCGTCGACTATTTGGCTGATTATTTAGACGAGTTAGGGATTGAACACTATCTGATTAATATTGGCGGAGAAATCCGCTGTAAAGGCAATAATCCGCAAAATCAGCCTTGGCGCATTGCCATTGAAAACCCACTGGACCCTGCTAAACCCCCGGTACGTTCACTCGGTTATTCCAATGGAGCTATGGCAACTTCCGGTGATTACCGAATCTACTTTGAGCACGAAAATATCCGGTACGCCCACACTTTAGATCCACGCACGGGAAAACCGATTACCCATGCTTTGATCTCAGCCACGGTATTACACCCTTCCTGTATGACTGCCGATGGTTTGGCCACCGCATTTCTCGTACTGGGTCCTGAAAAAGCATTGAGTATCGCCAATCAACAACAGATCCCTTTAATGCTATTAATCAAAACAGCTGATGGCATCACTGAGCGCTATTCCAATGCTTTTCAACCCTACCTAACCCAACTTAGAGAACGGTGATGATCATTTTCCTACTAACCTTTATTCTGCTGCTTGCTGTGGTGCTTGCGATGGCCAGCGGCTATCTCCTGCAAAAAAAACGGCTGCGGGGCAGCTGCGGCGGCTTGAATCAATTGGGAATCGACAAAATCTGCGACTGTACTACTCGATGTGCGTCGTCAAAACAACCCTCGAACAAACCCTAGCGCTCACCATCATCCCATCTGTGATGCTTTTTCAGCACTATACCCGGCAAAGCTGGACGGCTCGCAGCCGGCTGCCCTTGCCACCGCTGTTAACTCAACCTCAGCTTAAACGGCTACAAGGGTTAAATGAACCTCTAAATTTACTTGAAGTCCAGCAGATTTATTGGCCGCTGATTGAGTTATTACATCAACGGATTCAGCTTTACCAACAACAATCCATGACTGAAGCGCGTTCTAATCAACAGCCTCCCTATATTATCGGGATCGCTGGCAGCGTGGCCGCTGGAAAAAGTACCTGTGCACGTATTTTGCAGTGGTTGCTCAAAAGCTGGCCGCAACCGCGGCAAGTTGTTTTAGTCAATACGGATGGTTTTCTTTACTCTAACCAGCAACTAAAAACTCACAATCTAATGGATAAAAAGGGCTTCCCGCACTCGTATCATCGACAGAAACTGATTCAATTGATGAGCGATCTAAAAGCTGGGAAGCCAAAACTGCAGGTCCCACTCTACTCTCATTGGCTCTATGATATTATTCCCCACCAATATCAGTGCCTTGAACAGCCTGAGGTGGTCATTTTAGAAGGATTAAATGTATTGCAGCAGCGCGGCGACTACCGTTGCCACCAATCGCAGCGCTTTATGGTAGATTTTCTGGACTTTTCACTCTATATTGATGCTCCCGAACAACAGCTAAAGCGCTGGTACATCGAGCGTTTCCTACTGCTGCGTGATAGCGCCTTTCGCGATCCTGGCAGCTATTTTTACCATTATGCCTGTTTGACCGATGAACAAGCAGTTGCCACTGCTAGCGGGATTTGGGAAAAAATTAATGGCCTAAATCTTCGGCAAAATATCTTACCAACGCGTAAAAATGCCCAGCTAATCCTTTATAAAGGAGTCAATCACTGGGTAGAGCAGATTCAACTACAAGTTCCCCTATTGGTTACACCGTAGTCTATACGGCTATTGCCAATTGAGTCATTGCAAAAGAAGCTAAACCTGTTTGAATGCTAGGCATTGAGAGATCTAATGCAGCATTCTGCCACGGATTAGAAATACCTTGTCTAGCTTTTGCTTCTTCAGTACTCATAAGCTCTGTAAGCTTTTCAAAACAAATACCATGAACATCCACAAGTGATCTAAAGTCTCTGCAATATAACAGATCATTTCCCTTAGCTGCACGCAATTGTTTTTCAGACATTGGTAAAAGGTGCCCTTTCTCTACTATAAGTTGACCGGAATCTCCACCCTGGACAGGGATAGCGATTACCGAACCCATATTACTAAAATTGCCCAACTTATGCTCTTCTATGACTTTCGCAAATTGTTGAGCACCTTCAAAAGCTTTTAACGCTAGCCAAGGAATCGTTAATCCTGAAAAAAAAGCTGCGGTACCTTCTAAGATTGTTGCCTTCCCTGAAGAACGTAACTGCTTAAAATTTGCCGCTAGAGAGCTTATTTTATCTCGAAACCCCTTCAGATAACCGGTAGCTATTTTAGGCGCTTTAGTCAATGACTCTTTTTTAAGCTTTTCTACCTTCTTTTGCAACACCAAGATACATTTGCCAAACTGATTGGCTGTCCGGTTGATAAAGTTCGGTTTAGCATTGTAAACTTTGGAATCAGATCGAAATTGTTCAAACTGCTGATTATTAATGGGGCCGCTAAATATTTTTCGATCTTCAAGTACTTTTTCAGAACCAGGGTTTTCGAAAGTAATTGAACCCTTTGTTTTAATACCACGTGAAATCAACTCTAGCCCTGTTAAATCAGCCACCACAGCACCCAATGAGTGGCCACTAGTACTAAACTGATATCCAGCGGTAGCTGCATCACCTCCTAAGCTCGCAATCACTTTATTAATAAACGTTTTTAAGGGATGCAGCTTATTGGGAGAATGACCGAATACTAATCTTACGTCATCCAACAAGTCATGTGGTTCACTGGGTATCGTGCCAGCGGAAGCAATATGCACCTCTTTGGTTTCACGATTGACCAAACAGACTGCTTTATAACCAAAATCGCTGCCTTCAGAAGTGCAAAGCATTTCCCATCCACTACCGGGTAAAATAGCACCATTAATTCTGGCATCCTTAGCGATAAACTGCTTGCGACCAACCCCATAAGCCAATTCAACAGCATTGAAGGCAACTTGCTCTGCAGATGATTGATATTTCGGTATTTCCGAAATATCAATCATCTCATAGTCGTCGTCTATTGTTGACTCAGAAAAAGTCTCATCTTGAAAATTTTTCATTAAAATTAACGTATCCAACATTTATATTGTTTATTGAACAATATATTAACATTATAATTAGCTTATAGTCAACTTCAATTAACCTTTGGGGCTATCTCTTTTATGGTACGGATTATCTTTTACCAGGTGGGTGAAAGGACCTTCTCAGAAAAAGACTTTTATCAAACGCTAAGTAAAAACCTACCACCATGGACCGTGCTGTATTTCCCGCCCAACAGCATTCATCAGAAGGGAGAGCCGCTGACCTACCCGGTAGTGTTTGAGAAAGGTGAAATGCTGCTGTTTAAGAAACCGAAACATTAAGGTTATTATCATGTTAGTTATAATTGCTGTCATTGTAATTGTTGCTATAGTCTTAAGTTCATTGGCGTTACAGCAACGATCGCCAGCTGCACGCCTAGCCGATTTTTATCAGCGGCAGGAGAAGCTATTTTCTGCTGCTGAACGCTCATTTTTCGGGGTACTGCAGCAAGCTTGCGGCAATGATTATGTGATTCTATGTAAGGTTAGGGTAGTCGATGTCATTACTGGTCGCCCCACTAAAAACTGCGCCTTGTGGCAAAAATCTTTTAACCGGGTTTGCTCCAAGCATTTTGATCTTGTACTGTGCGACAAAAATGATCTATCGGTCCAGTGTGTGATCGAGCTCGATGCTAAATCCCATCAAAAGAGTAAACGTCAGCAACGAGACCAGTTCCTTGATGAGCTATGCCAGGCAGTCCGACTACCCTTAGTTCGCTTTGCTGTTAAGCACTCTTATATAGTGTCAAAGGTTATCCGTTGGGGTAGGGAGAAACAGGCCTGTAGCCGTTGTGACTGCATTCTATCAGCCCCGGTGCCGAGTCGACCGATTACCCTGTTTACTGCCAGTTTCGGTTAAGTAGAGATTGAGATGGCGAAAAAACCTATAGCAGTAACATCATCAACCCAAGCGAGGGAAATCAAAGACCCCTTTGACAGGCTATTTCGCCTATCCATGCAGGAGAAAAAACTCGCTGTCGAGCTACTGAGAACTTATCTGCCACCCGAGTTGGTGCAAAAAATAGACTTCAGCACCTTAACGCTACTAAACGGCAGTACCCTGTTGAAGAACTTGAGAATCACCCATTCCGATTGCGTTTATGGGTGCACAATTCAGGGGCAGGATGCCTACATTATCGTTGCTTGTGAACACCAAAGCGACGATGATGAACTCATGGCTTTCCGCGTTCTAAAATATGTTGTTGGGTTGATGGATAACTATTCGAGACAGAACGCCAACAAGAAATTGCCGATTATTTTGCCAGTGGTGATTTATCATGGCAAGCGCTCACCCTATCCCCATTCTATCGAAATCTGGGACTGCTTTGAGAATCCAGAGCTTGCCAAGCAATGGGCGCTGAAGCCCTTCCAGCTGATTGATTTGACGGTAATGTCCGATAAGGAAATTCAGCAGCATAATCTGTTCAGTGCAATGGAATTGGTCTTCAAGCACGCCTGGGAACGGGAGGCACTCGACTGGATTAAACAGCAGCTGATTCACAGCGACAAATTGGCTATAATCTACTCGGATGTGGATAGCGAGTACGCTGAAGACTTTATAAAGTGTCTAGCGGAAATCACTGGGCATAACAGACCTAGAGAAGAAGGGCTGCAGTTACTAAAGCTCTGTGCCGAGGCTCTACCGACTATTGGAGAGGAAATTATGACATTTGCGCAGCAATTTAGACAAGAAGGCCTACAGCAAGGCAGGCATGATAAAGCCTTTGAAATTGCTAAAAATATGTTAGCAGAAGGTGCGGATTTTCAGTTCGTTAAAAGAGTAACTAAACTATCAGATGAAGAGATCAATCGGCTGCGCGTACACTACTAAATCTATAAGCAGCGAGGGATTGCTAGCTGCCAGCAGGTTCTACCAAGATACTGGATAGCGTCCTGTCACAACTTTAACTTTTTTGCAACCAGTTCAATAAAAAATCACCCAGGCGCTTGCGGATTAGTAGGCGGAGCAGTATAGTTTCTCTGTCATAGTAAAAACTATGACCGGATTTTACACTCCGAGCCTACCATCAGCGCCAAGAATGCGCTATCTAGCGCGCTCTTTATGCCTACCAAATTATGGTGGCTCAGGCGGGGCACCTTCGGGTGACCGGCATCTGATGGTCCGGTAGTATCAACTCTGCTTGGGCTGCCACCAAATATTGAGATTGATACCTCATGGTGGCAGCTATTAGAAACCAAAAGGAGCCTGCTGCCATGCAACAGAATTTTCCCTCTTTCAAGGCCTAGTGTGGGCAACGTTGCAATTTGAGGACATTTGTGTCAACAGCAACTGCAAAGTGGCCCACCAATCCCCTTTTATACCAACCTGCTAAATCTGGTCTTGCTCTATCGATTCATCGGCAAGGTATTCTTGCAGCCAAATCACTTTTTGGTTTTTCGGGGGAATTTTTTTATAGCAGCGGAAAAGATTAATAATTGGTTGTAGGCAGTAGACAAAAGCGTCCTCAGGCCCAGCCTTGCGCAGGATACCTAAGTTAGTTTTCGCTTCTGCACATTCCAGCTTCACCGCTTTTAAAAAGTAGCGCTCAGCGGCAGTGCTATCTCTCGAAGTTTCTAAACCAAGAGCATGAAACACTCCTAGGTTGTTATAAGCGGCTGCCACGGGTTGTTGGGCAGCCTGATGATAGTAGCTCAGGGCTATTTGATAGTCTTGCAGGACACCTAGGCCTAATTGATAACAGCACGCCAAGTTGAACAGTGCGGCGCAATTCCCGACATCGGCGGCGCTTTTATACCACTGAAATGCTAGTGGGTGGTCCTGATCGACTGTTTTGCCATTTGCGTATAAAACTCCTAGATTATTTTGTGCTGCCGCATCGCCTGCTTCAGCCGCTAACCGATAGAATTCGGAAGCATTACCATACCTTCCTCTAGTATCGATAGTTGAACTGGTATGTTCTAGTACGCCGGCATTATAGGCTGCATTGATGTCACCTTTTTTGGCTGCCGCAGCATAATAAAACAGCGCTTTCCAGTGTTCTGATGGGTTCTCGAGCAGCACCGCATAAAAAAATCCCAGTCTAGTTTGCGCTGGAGTTATTTTACTTAATCGATGCGCTTGTCGATAGCACTCAATGGCTTTTGAGTAACTTTGAGCTACTCCTAGTCCTTTTTCATACAATAGGCCGAGGCCATATTTTCCCCAACCTGAGCCCTGTTCAGCTGCTTTATTGAACCAGCTGAAGGCATCCTGATAATTTTTTCTAACACCTTTGCCATTCAAATGGCAAAAGCCAACCGAAGCTTTGGCATCGGCATGGCCTTGTAAAGCAGCTTGGCTAAACCATCTCAGCGCTTGCTCATCGTTTTGCGTGACCCCTAGTCCATCTCTAAAACAAAAACCAGCTAAATGCTGTCCACCACTATATCCTAATTGAGCCGATTTCAAAAAACAGGTAAACGCTTGTTGTCGATTTCGTGAGACGCCACGGCCATTGAAGAAACACCAGCCTTGGTGATAACTAGCCTCTGGGTGGTCCTGTTCTGCCGCCAATTGAATCCAATAGTAGCCTTCCTGGCGATCTTCAGGGGCTAAATAGCCGTACAAATAGCAGTCACCCAGAAAAGTCTGTGCTGGGGCAAACCCAGCCGCCGCCACAGAAGTATATTCGTAAAGCGCGGGTCTAAAGCGATGCCTTAATGCTTGGCGTAGCCTTTCCTCAGCACGTTCTAAGTCTACCGAGCACCCTAACCCTTGTCGATAGCAGCGTCCCAAATTGAATTGAGCTTGATAATTGTACTCGCCCCCTTGCTCAGCGGCCTGCCGATACCACTCAAAAGCCTGGGTTACATCTTGAGTGACGCCTAACCCATTTTCGAATAGATAACCCAGTCGATTCATGGCTGCATCAAAACCCCGACAAGCGGCATACTGGTAATATTGGTAGGCAAGCTGATAGTTGGGGCCGTCAATTAAACCCGCCTCGTATAACAGCCCTAGCTCAAAACAATAGCCTGGGCTATTTTCGCTCTCTCGAAGCCGCAACGCGATCATTGATTCCTGGGCAGGGGGATGGTGCTTAAACCAGTAGTAAAAAATATCATGGGTCTTCTGACAGCGGCGCTGAGACGCTTTCAGCTGGTATTCCATTGAACAGGCAGGGTTTTTCGGTACCCCTAACCCGTACTCGTAAGCCAGAGATAAATTATATAGGGCGTCTGGGTGTTCGACCCGTGCCGCTTTGAGAAAATAACTGACTGCCGTTGAATGGTCCTGCCGCCCACGGGAACCCATGGCGTAGGTGAGCCCTGAAGCGGTTAGTGCTTGGGCTTCTTCTGCCGTGAGGTCTTCAGTGGCTATGTAATGTGCAATATTTGCCATCAATCACCTCAATCAATCAAAAAAGTAGTCTTGTTCGAGGATAACCTCATTTTTCTGATAGGCGGCTAACTGAATCACTTTCTGATTGAGCGATGTGCTTAGTTGAAAGCCACGGCTCGGGTTAGTCATTGGTTGCAGAAAGACAGAAAGATCTCCTTGAGGCCCGCTGGCTTGCAAAATCCCTAGATTATCCGTGGCAGCCCGACAACCCCGTTGTGAGGCGCTGATGAAATAACGAATCGCCGCTTGTCGCAGTGGATCATTACCCGTATTTTTTAGCCATTTTAGCGTGTAATAAACTCCCAAGTTGTTGCCTGCTTGCACACACTGATGCCGCCAGGCTAGACAGTAGTACTCAAAAGCCTTCTCCAAACCTTGAAAGGTACCATACCCCAATTGATAACAGCGTCCAACGTTAAATTGTGCGGCACAATTTCCCTGTTCGGCAGCGCTTTTATACCACTTAAGCGCTTTCCGATAATCCTGTTTGACTCCTTGGCCCTCTTCAAATAGAACGCCTAGATTATTTTGCGCATCTAAATGACCAGACTCTGCCGCCAACTGGTAGTATCTGAACACGCGGCAATAACTTTTGCCGCCGGCTTGTAGCCAGATGGCCGCATAATACAGCGCGTCAAAATCGCTCTTAAAGAGAGCGTATTGTTCAAAGGTGGATTTTTTTAGACGGTACGGGCGATTAGCCAGCCCTTTTATCCAAAAAAAGTTTAACTTGGCTAAAGCCAAGGAATGACCATACTCCTGCGCTTTTTGGTACCAGCGCACCGCTTCTGGATAATTTTGTTCGACACCACAGCCTTTTTCATGCAATAGGCCAAGGCCATAGTACCCCCAAGAAGAGCCTTGTTCAGCCGCTTGGGTAAACCAGTCCAAGGCGGCAGAAAAATCTTTGGCGCCGCCTAAACCGTTAAAATAGAGAAAACCCATTGAGGCTTTAGAATCGGAACAACCTCTTTTTGCTGCCTGCTGAAACCAAAATAGCGCCTGAACATAGTCCCGTGCCACCCCCTTGACCATCCCGATAGGCAAAAGCCGCCCGCCGCTGTCCTGAAAACAAACCCCGCTCGGCGGACTTCAGAAATTGTTCAAAGGCCTGACGATAATCTGGCTTGACACTACGGCCGTAGAGAAAATGCATTCCCAGATAATAAATTGCATTAATATCTTGCTGCTTAGCGGCTAATTTCAGCCAATGCAAGCTTTCCGGATAATTTTGCTGGATAGTCTTGTCATCAAGGTCTCGCAAATAGTAGTTGCCTAAGTATGCTTGAGCAGGTGCCAATCCAGCTTCTGCCAACGCCACGTACTCATAAACCGCTGGCCGGAAATCAACTGAAAAGGCCAGGAATAATCGATAATCTGCCTCTTCTAAATCGAGGCTACAGCCTATTCCCTGCCGATAGCAGCGTCCCTGATGAAATCGAGCCACGGTACCATTGGCCTGTTGGTAACAAGCAAAAGCTTTTTTAGGGTCTCGAGGCACACTTAGGCCGTGCTCAAACAGATACCCCAATCGTATTTTCGCTTCGTCACAACCTTGGTCTGCGGCCATCTGGTAGTATTGTCTGGCCAGTTGATAATCCACCATTGCCTGAAAACCAGTTTCAAAACAGCGCCCCACATAATACAATTTTGTGAGATTATCCTGAGAATCCTCAAGGCAAGAATCAAAAAACTCCTGTGGAGAGCCCTTAAAGTCAGCCCAATCCTTAAAAAAACCGTCAGGCCGATGACTTCCCTGCTGTGCCGCTTTCAAGTGGTACTTCATCGCTAGTGCTTGATCGGCAACCACTCCCAAACCATATTCGTAAGCGACTGCCAGATTATAGAGGGCATCAATATTCCCCAGCTGAGCCGCTTTTTTGAAGTGAATCAGCGCTAGGTAATGATCTTGTGGAACACCACAACCAGTGGACAATAATAGTCCCTGAGCATTGAGTTCTTTGGCGTCTTCCAAGGGTTGTTTTTCAGTGACAAATAAGGGATCCGCCATCGACATAAAATTTCCACCCTTAACAAGATATTTTTATCGGTTATCTATTCGAGGATACTATTTTTCTATTTTTGCACTCTTTGTCTGCTAATTTCTCTGAGGCAGCTAGCTGTTGCCGATAGTTCTCTAACCAGTCTAATAATTTACTCGGTCGTTTCTGTCCACTTGCCTTATATTTATCTAATAATTTATTGACGGTATTTAGCAATTCTCTTAACCTTATTGAAGCATCGCAAGGGTTTTCACTCCTAGATTTCCAGGCTAACTCATGCTCGATTATCTTTTTTAAAATGCTGGTTAGTTTTTCAAAGATCTCTTTAAGATTTAAATCTTTTTTAAGTTCTCTTTCACAGAGAAGATAATCCTCTATTAAATCCTCAGCTCCAATTTTTTCCAGATATTCATTTACCGTGTTGCTAATAGTAATTTTTTTCAAGATATCCTTCAACTGGTCAAACAGTTCTTTTTCTGCTTTATTTTCATAAGAATTTTCGACATCCTTTTGTGCTTTATAAATATTTTTACTATCAGCTTTATTATTTGTATCAGCAGTTTGAGCGGTAAAACTATCAGTATTTTTATTTATAACTTGCTCATTACCATCAGGAAGTTTTTTAATAGAACTAATTTCATGTAAATTTTCTTTATTGGGAAACACAAAAGATATAATTTATTTTGCAGCATTTATTTTTTGTGATAAAGCAGATAATTTTTTGTCAGTAATAGAGTGATTTTTGGACGCCCGTAAAAAAATTTTCCTAAAAACATTTGGATGCTGAGTATAGTATTTATGGGTTAACTTTTTTAAAAAAGTCATGGTATCTTTAATTCTACATTCTACGCGATCATCAATGTTTAGTTTATCCACCTGTAATTTTTTTAGAAAATCAGTTAATAGTTCTTTTACAGATATATTTTTCGTGGATAACTGAGAAATGGCCAATAATTCTCTGTTGGCAGTCACTCGGGTTATAACTTTGTCGAACTCATTTTCAACTAGCCTTCTGTTTTTCAGGTTTTCAGGTTTTCAAAATTATCATTTATATGCCGAATATCTTTATTGAGAGTTTTTTGGGTTGACTCGGTTAATAAATTTTTATTATTCGAACCTTGTGAAACAGTAACTTCTAAACTCTTCAGTAAATTCGAATTATCATCATTCAGTAAATCATGATCAGATTTTATCTGAGTAGCATTTGAATTAGGATCAATTTCTTCATTTTCCAATAGATCCAAACGTTTTTCAACTATTTTTATAATGCCACCTAACGGATTTTTATCATTACAAATATCTGTATATTCTAATATTAAATCATCGCAAAGCTCCGTTGCTTGTTGTAAATACAGTTTATCGGTAGATTGTGACAGCTGAAAGAGTAGAGATTCTGTATCATCTCTGGATCTTTCTAGAAGAGTTTTATTGAGCTCTTCAGAATTACTCTCTGAAGTTTCTGCTATTCTGGATGTTATTGTGGTTAGAATAGCCTTTTCTATTTCCTTGTTAAGTTCATACCGTGCAATATGCCGACCTTTTTCAAGCAAAATAGATTTGCCAGTTTTTTCTACTTGAACACCTGGATTCTTCAGCAAACTAACGTTGTCACGCCCTTTATTTGCTGAAAAACCCAACAGGTAATCATCCATTTATGGAACCAAATCAAATGGGATATTTCGAAGTTTATCATAAACAGCATCAATTTCTTTTTCTGACATATTCAACAGCGTCTCATTTTTAATAAGGACTCCAAGGAAATCATCAAAATATTTTGGACGAGCCACTGGAGCAATTTGTTCAAAAATAGCTGCCCGTTCAGGATGTTCCATGTTACGGACGCCTACTTTAGCGTGACCTATTATTTTCTCTACGATAGATAATAAATCTTTTGATGTCTTTCCAGAGTTTTGGAGAGCCTTGAACTTAGCTTCTACTTTGGGTAGTTGATTTTTAATGATTTCTTTTTCAGCATAAGCAATACCGGCATGCGCTAAATAATCTCTTTTATCAAAACTACCCACTGTTCCTAATGCTTTAAAAAACTTATCATCTGTTATTTTTTGACAGAAATCATTGAAGTTATGCCCTGTAGTATACATAAAATTATCTTCGTCAAAGAAAAAACCTACATCTGAATTTAAGGTTATTTTCTTTATATTATCATAGCTAGACAATAATTCATTCGATAGCTTAATTAGTTTAAATTCTTTTCCTAACAAAGGATCTTTAGTATCTACTAACGAAAATTTTTCAGGAAAGTTACCAATTCTTTCTCTATATTAAAAAATTTTATCATCTTTTCTTCAGGTCTTTTTCTAGCCGCTGATTTTTTTATAGCCTCTCTATGAATATCATGAATACAATTTCCTACAGACATAATTGATACACCAGCAGCCTCTATTAAAGCATACTGATCGGAAGAATAAGTTAATTTGTCTGAGCGAAGAGTAATTTCAGGTGATGCACTTTTTTGTATTTTCCGCAAGGTTTGAGATGTCTCGCCAAAATTATTTTTGGTGCTTAGTATTCCGGTAGCGGTTTTTGAAGAATTAGCAGTACCATTTTGTAATGGCTGCATGACTGGACTTTTTTTAGTGCGTGAGAACCATCCCATACTTTACCTCGAAAATTAGTTTTTAGGCTGTCAATACATACTATACCACTTATTTTCGAACCCTGCATTTCAAAAGGTATGATTACACGATTCTAACCAACTAATCATCCAATACCAAAACACATAGTTAACATAACCTTTGCTTAATATAACATTATCCTGTCTGATTAGATATTTTATATATTTTTCATCAACTCTTTTAACACAATCTATAGAAAACTCTTTAAGCTATTCATTTACTCCAGGAATGTCGCTCTGAGTATTATTAATCTGCATTTCTATTTTCTCACGGAGAATTTTTAAATTCTTGACATCTGAAATAGCATCTAAGACATCCTTAAAAAGGATTTTTTCATTATTAATCTGTACTCGATTTTTTAGAGCATACAGATAGATTCTTACACTGCGCGTTTTCAAATACTGCTGCTGGCAGATGTTGTTGGGTTTGCTAATCTTTCTTTTTGAAGAAAGCGGTTGTGCTTGCGGATTAACCATCAGTAGTTCTTCCTCTTTAGGAAAATCTTTATCTGACATAACCACCCCGCTCACCTTCTTTGACCATCCTAAAGCTCATTGATCCAAGATATAGAGTTATATATAGTGCATGGGGGCGTTCCGTAGCCATGTACACACCCCCAAATTGGCCTAGTGGGAGCCGAAGCTGCAAAGCAAGGACATGAGAAAGCAAAATTGTGCTTAGAACGTCTATCAGGGGTGGTTGAGTGACTATCTTTTATCCACAAATCTAGGGGATAACTCTGTGACAACATCCCTATTATCTATGAAACAGTCTGAAACAATATATTTGATTATTTTTTATACAAAAGTGTTTTTTAGTGATGGAAAAGCAGGCGTATTAGTCTTTTTTGCGTAAGCCATCGATCATTAAACCATGCTCAACAGCCCGGTAAATTGCCATATTGATAACGGCTGCCCTAGCCTGCCCAAGTTCAGTGGCTAGCTCGTCTACTTTAGCCAGCAGTTCGTGGGTTATAGTCAGTGTGATTTGTCTCTTGTTACCTTTCTTTACCCCTTTTTGTTTTACATCAGCACCCGGTGCTCCGGAGATAAATTCATCTATGATGGGAGAGGTTTTTTGTCTTGGTTTGGTCGTAATTGTCATAACATACTATCCCAATTTTTTTAATGTCCTTTTAGTACTAAAAAACAGTTTTTATAAGTGTATTTAACTCTTCAATTGCTTTTTTATCTTTAGGCAGCAATTCCAAAACAGATAGGCCTTGGCCAGCGCCATTCGCAAAAGATTTACGTCGACGGATAGGAGTATCTAAATACTCAAATTGAGGAGTAGAAGCTACAGCTGTTTTTGCTTCTTGATTATCGCTTGATGTGTTACCGGGATCGGCGCAATTTAGTACTGCATAAGCTTTTAATCCGTCTCTAACGCTACGCGCCTCATCAACTAAAGTGGCTATATCATCTAATGCCCAGACATCATAACTTCGAGGCTGAAACGGAACGATGAGTATGTCAGATAAAACCAGGGCAGCTCGAAGAGCAGTTGAATCACGTCCGCCGGCATCAATAATGATATCTTGAAATTTATTAGCCTGTTGTTGAACTTGCGAACGCAGGATAGTGCCATCCGCATACTGTACGCAAGAAATATCAGAGGTTCTTTTTGCTTCTGTTCGAATACTGATAGCGGTTTGGGCAGTTCCCTGCCTGTCAGCATCAATCAACCATACATCTCTACCTTCTAGAGCTCGAGCAATTGCGATATTTACTACAAGCGTGGTCTTCCCTACTCCACCTTTAGTGTTTCCTAAAGTTATGATCATAACAATCTTTTTAATATTAAAAGGGTATATTTATAGCATTATAAAAATGTTTTTTCAATACTCTTCACAGGTAAATTTTTGTGGATAAAATTAAAGGCATTTAAAGACTTTGAAATTGATATTTGTCAACCCTGTTAATGGGTCGATTAAGTGGATTGATATTGAGGCTTTATTTATCGAGCTAGGTGGAGAGTTAGCGTTTTTTTATTTGGTGAGGTACGTATCTTTCATCATTCACATTCTTCTCCAGATACTGATAAAGGAAGTATGCCTTTAACAGAAAAGCTGTCGAAGTCAGATAGAGGTGCCGTAGGGGCATCAATGTTAACCAGACACCCTAATGTGGTGATGTGGTGGATAATAGCTCTATTGCCTTTTGTCTTATGGAAAATTCGTTGGATATGGCGAGGTATTTCCTGGCTGTCCCAAAAAATCTGGACTTTTTGCGAGATAATTTTTCACTATATACAACACCGGGTTTGGGTGGCCATAGCATTTTGGTCAGTCGTTTTTTGGGGCGACTTAATTTTGGGTGGCATGGCGTTTATTTTTGTTAACTTTGTCATGGGTTCTCCATTCTCAGAATGGATGATGAACCGTACTCTAGAAAGATATGGTATACGGCTCCGGAAGATACGATTAGTTCCACGGTGTTGTTGTTACCGTTGTAGGAAATATAGATAAGTTCTTCTAGCTATTCTGGATAGCTTTATTGTTTGGATTTTGGTGTTTTAGAAGAGATTGCAAATCTCCCTTTATTGATTGAGGAGCGATAGTGGGGGCAAAGAGCCGGCAAGGCGGTGAGGTGATTGTGGTCAACTCGTTGGGGTTGTCCAGCAAGCACTTCACGGTCTTGTCCCCTGGTGTCGCGTAGCGACATGTCCCCACCCTTGAGCGACCTGGGTTCAGTTGTTTAGGTTTGATCTGCCCTTGAATTAATGCCCACCTTATTTTCAAATATGAAACTTGAGAATGAGGACAAGTTGTCAAGTCAACAATATACTCCTGAGTTTAAACGACGAACCCTGGAATTACTGGCAGAAAGCGGAAAATCGGTTCCCCAGCTGGCTCCGGATAACCCTCAGTATGAGTCGTACTGGTAACTGCTACGATAATGCGGTGGTAGAAAGTTTCTTGCACACCCTGAAGACAGAACATACTTATTTTGAGTGCTATGGTACTCGGGAGCAGGCTAAACAGAGTATTTTTGAATAGGTAGAGGTGTTCTATAACCGCAAGAGGGGGCATTCAACACTGGGGTATTTGTCACCTTCAGAATTCGAGAAAAACTGGATCCTACAAGCGGCTTAAAGTTTCTCTTCTCACTGTCTAAAAAATGGTGGCAAGATCATCTTTTAGGCGGTTTTTTAAGATATCTCTCTCCTCACGAACCGCTGCTAATTCTTTGCGCAACTGGATGTTTTCAGCCTCAGAAACCTTAAGATTTTCCTTGCCTAATTGGCAACCGGTCTTACCGCTGCTGTGATACAATTTAACTGCGTCCAGCTTGAATTCCTTGTCACAGTTCCTTAATTGTTCCTGATTCATAACCTCACCTCAAAAAGTAACAAAAATTATACACTTTGTTCCTCTTCTTAGTGTCCGTTATAGGGTAGCAAGATCAATTATAGGAAGAGCCTTGAGTCGTTACCCAACCTATAGCCCTAGGAAGCGATCTGAACGAGAGCGACTGCCAAGGTTGATGGAACTGACTAATTATCTGACTACGCACCCTGCAAAAACAGCTGGCGGGATGCCTTATCATGCTTAAATAGGCCGCCTAAAACGCTAGTAGTGGTTTTACTTTGGGTATCCCCCACTCCACGAGCTTTAACACAGTAGTGCGTCGCATCAATCGAGACAGCAACGTTTTCTGTCTCCAACAGCGTCTGTAAGGCCACTAAAATCTGCTTGGTTAAGCGCTCTTGCACCTGGGGACGCCGTGCAAAAAACTGTACTATTCGATTGATTTTCGATAGACCAATAATATGCTTATCTGGCATATAAGCAACCTTGGCCACGCCATCAATGGTAATCAGATGGTGCTCGCAGGTAGTCATTAAAATAATATCGCGTACTACAACTATCTCATTATATTGCATCTGATTAGCAATCAGTGTAATTTCAGGAAAATTGGCATAATTCAAACCAATAAATAACTCTTCTAGATACATTTTGGCAACCCGATTAGGCGTATTAATCAGGCTGTCATCATTCAAATCTAGTTGTAATAATTGCAAAATGGCCCGTATATGCTCTGCAATCTGCTGTTGACAGTGCCTAGCATCATAATTTGGGAGCTGTTGCCTTGGGATCTCCAAGCCTCTAGCCTCAAGCACCATACGAACCTTAAGCGCATCAGGAGATAACGGCTCCGATACTGTCTCTAACAAAGAGCGGGGAAGTAGTTCCAATGGGTTTCCTTTTCAATGATTCACAGCTCAGAGAGATCGCTGATTAATGAAGTAGCTATTACATCAACGAGCTTCTGAAAAATACTTGACGCACGCGTCGTAGATCCGCTGGCGTATCCACGCCGGGAGCAATCGATAACGAAGTAGTAACCACCTGAATTTTCTCTCCTTGCCAAAGGATCCGTAACTGCTCTAACAGCTCGATCTGCTCTAATGGAGAGATTGGCCACTGTTGATAACGACGAATAAAAGTCGCTCGGTAAGCATAAAGTCCGATATGTCGTTGATAGTAGGGTTGAAAAAGTGGGTTAGCAAGCACTTTGGAGCCCTGCTCTGCCCCTGTTTCCCCAGTAAAATGTTGGCGATCCCAAGGAATTGGGGCACGTGAGAAATAGAGCGCATTTTCCTGCTGATCGGTCACAACCTTAACCACATTAGGATCAATAAATTCATCCCAGTTTTGTAAGGGAGCTGCCAGGGTTGTTACCTCCGTTTGATTTTGGTTTAACCGCTGTACCAGCTGCCGTATCACTATGGGGGGTAACAGTGGTTCATCGCCTTGCAGATTGACAACAATGGTTTGCGCAGACCAGTTCATTTTCTCAACCACTTCAGCTAACCGGGCAGTGCCTGACGGGTGATCAGCAGCGGTCATACAGATCTCTCCTCCTGCTGCTGTAACCACTTCAGCTATCTGTGGATGGTCGGTCGCCACCACCACTCGTGTAGCCCCTGATCGTTGGGCTAACCGCAATACCCACAGAATCATTGGTCGGTCATCAATTTTCATGAGTAGTTTTCCTGGAAAACGGGTCGATCCGTAACGAGCCGGGATGACGACAACAAAATCATTGATAGTAGTATCAGCAGATTGATTCATTCAGGCTCCTAACCGATATTCGAGATCGCCCGCGCTAGCAGTAAGACCGGCATATCATTTTCAATCGGAAAACGCAGTTGATCCGTTAGGCAGATCAACGCTGTTGGCACAGCTTCTGCTGTTACTAACTCCAACTTTCCATAGCAGCGAGGGCAGGCAATAGACTCAAATAGTCGTGGTTCCATCAGCAATTTTATCTAATACTTGGTTAATCAATAGCATCGTGCTAGCAGCAGATAAATGGGTTTCAACCGGGCAGTACCACCAGTTGGCTTGTGCGAAAGCACGGCATTTAACGGCATCTTTTTCGGTCATCAATAGGGGTTGTTCAGCCGGCGTTAGGGATTGAAGCATGGCTAACTGATAGGACTGATGATCGGCAAAGGCAATCTTCTGCTGCAAGTTTACACCGTGTTGGGTCAATTGCGCAAAAAATCGCTGTGGATCGGCAATACCAGCCATGGCCACAGTCGCAGTTGATAAAGTGTTCAAGGGCACTGTCTCGTTGGTTAGCAGATTAACCGCTTGCTGAAATTGTAATTGCATCAAATGCTCGCTAGGTTGTGGATCACCGCCATTCACAATCAGCGCATCTACCGATCCGATTTTTTCTAACCCTTCGCGCAGTGGCCCTGCCGGTAATAAATGGCCATTGCCAAAGCGGCGCTTGCCGTCGATAACCAGCCATTCAAGCTGTCGCTGTAAACCATAGTGCTGTAGACCATCATCGCTGATGATCAGATCTAAAGGATAGTGTTGTAAGAGTCGTTCAACTGCCTGTGAACGCCGAATCGCTACCGCCATCGGTACCCCGGTGCGCTGCACAATTAATACCGGCTCATCGCCCACTTCCTGTGGCAAGCTATCTTGATAAACTAACTGCGCCTGCCCACCATAATTGCCACCATATCCCCGTGAAATCACGCCAACCTGCAATCCTTGCTGCTGCAATTGCTGGACCAGCCAGATTACCAAAGGTGTTTTACCGCTCCCGCCCACCGTAAGATTACCAATCACGATAACCGGAATCGGTGGTTGCCAGCTGGCGAATAATTGCCAACGATATAAGTGACAACGTAATTTAATGCACAGAGCATACAGAACCGATAATGGCAATAACGGATAGTGCCAAAGTGTATCTGTAAACCAGATCATATCGCGGCTATTTCGTGCTAACTGCCGCCAACTTAAAAACAGTATGGTTAGTTGTTTAAGCAATGCGGTACCAAGCAGCATAACGACCTGATTGTGCTAATAACTGTTGATGGGTCCCCTGTTCTACAATTTCGCCACCCTCTAAAACCACGATGCAATCGGCCTGTTCGATGGTCGATAAACGATGAGCAATGATAATTACCGTGCGATTTTTTTGCAGGTGCTGCAAAGCCATCTGAATCATCCGTTCAGAATCTTTATCTAAAGCTGCAGTAGCTTCGTCAAGGATTAATAGCGGCGCATCCCGTAGTAACGCCCGAGCTATTGCGATCCGCTGCCGCTGACCACCCGACAGTAATAAGCCATTCTCACCAATTGGTGTATCCAGACCCTCGGGCAGTGCTTGGGTAAAGTCGGTCACATAGGCTTGTGCAGCTACCTGCTCAATCAATTCACGGCTTACAGGTGCCTGATACCCATAAGTAATATTATTAGCGATGGTATCATTAAATAGATG
Organism: Candidatus Symbiodolus clandestinus; assembly: GCA_038960095.1. Taxonomy (GTDB): domain Bacteria; phylum Pseudomonadota; class Gammaproteobacteria; order Enterobacterales; genus Symbiodolus; species Symbiodolus clandestinus. The sequence goes on along the minus strand of CP152425.1, from coordinate 1,237,626 downwards.
GACCTGCTGAGAAACCACAGCAATATGCGCTCTGAAAGAAGCTAGTGAATAATCCTTAATATCCCGACCATGCAGTTGGATACTGCCCTGCTGTAACTCATAAAAACGGCTGAGTAGTGCTATCAATGTACTTTTACCCACCCCTGAGCGACCCACAATTGCTAACCGACTGCCAGCGGGGATGGTTAAACTGAACTGTTTTAAGGTGGGTTGTCGCTTGCCAGGGTAACAAAAAGTAATCTGATTAAAAACAATCATTGGGCTGCTCGCTGGCACCAATAACTGACCGGTATCTCGCTCGCCTGGTAGCGCCAACAGCGTAAACAAAGTTTGACAAGCTGCCATTCCTTGCTGGAATTGCGCGTTGACATTGGTTAGAGACTTCAAAGGCCTCATCAAGGATAGCATGGTGCTAAACAACAATGTAAAGGTTCCAGCCGATAATGCTTGTCGAATACTGGGAATGGTCGAGGCTACCAGAATAAAAGCTAACGCCGTTGAAGCGATCAACTGAATCACGCCATCAGCCGCTGCAGAAACTGATGCGATTTTCATCTGCTGCTGACGCATCTGATTACTAACGTTATCGAAGCGCTGAGACTCAACCATTTGGGCATTAAACAGCAAAACCTCTCGATGCCCTTTTAACATCTGTTCAGTCCGTTCAGTAACAGCCCCCATCGCATCTTGAAGGCGCTTACTTAACCGGTGAAAGTGCTTAGACACTCGATGGATGGAGAATGAAACCAGAGGAGCTACCACCAAAATAATCGAGGAGAGCTGCCAACTGAGATAGCCCATAATGGCCAGCGATCCGATAATATAAGCGCCCTCACGAACTAAAGTGACCAATGCATCAGAGGCACTACGAGCTACCTGCTCACAGTCATAAGTGATCCGTGATAATAAATTAGCCGTTGGTTGCCGATCAAAAAAAGCCACCGGCATGCCCATCAGATGGTTAAATAGTCGACGCCGTAAAATCATCACCACTTTGCCAGAGACCCAGGCCAAGGCATAATGCGCAACGAATTGACTGATTCCCCGCAGTAGCATCAAAAGCAGAATGGCCAAGGGCATCCAGCGTAACATTGAGAGATCAGCGTGGCCAAAGCCTTCATCTAACAGCGGTTTAATCAGCCACATCATCGACAGATCAATCCCTGCATTGCTGGCCAAAGCCACTGCAGCCAACACCAAACCTAACTTAAAGGGGGCAATAATTGGCCACAGTTGGCGGAAAGTTTGTTGAACGGTCAAATCATTAATTTTACTGGTTGCTTTCAAAATGGTCTCATCCAGATGGCAATTTTCAAAATTGCAGCTGCACAGCGATCTAGCCACTAAAAACCGCTGTACTCTTCGCTGCTATTATATAAGTGGATACCAATAGTGATCATTAGAATGTACGAAAATTGGCTGCTTTCTCGTTTAATCAAGGGTCAGTGGCCGCTTGGGTTTTCTCTGTCAGGAAAGCGAGCATTCAACGCTTTGTGTAGTATAATGAAAAAATAGAAGTTGTTACTCAATTATCTAACCTTTAGCGCTTTAACCTCGAACTCCTCCATGAGCGATATTTTATTACTACTGCTGAGCGCTGTCTTAGTCAACAACTTTGTGCTGGTAAAATTCTTAGGCCTCTGTCCATTAATGGGGGTCTCTAATAAACCTGAGACTGCGGTGGGCTTAGGGGTTGCCACCACCTTCATTTTAACCCTAGCTTCTGCCATCAGCTATCTGGTCGATCGCTATCTTTTGCAACCTTGGGATCTACAGCCCTTGCGCTCCCTAATCTTCATTATGCTGATAGCCGCCATTGTCCAATTTGCCGAACTGTTGATGCGTAAAACTCATCCATTACTCTATCAACTGTTAGGGCTATTTTTGCCGTTGATCACCACCAATTGCGCAGTGTTAGGCGTTACCTTGTTAAACAGTCGAGCGGCCCATAGCTTTACTCAGGCGATCACCCTAGGAATGGGCAGTGCCTTAGGGTTCACCTTAGTGCTGCTACTGTTTGCCGGGCTGCGCCGCCGCCTCCAAGTGGCTGATGTCCCACGCCCATTTCAAGGGAATTCCATTGCCTTGATTACTGCTGGATTACTCTCCTTAATTTTTATGGGCTTTTCCGGTTGGGGGCGTCCACTGGGATGAGTTGGATCAGCGCCATCTTAGTGATCACTGGCCTCTCCCTGGTGGTTGGCACGCTGTTAAGCATCGCTGTACACCGCTGTCAGACCAATGCCGATCCGTTGATTGAATCTATCAACGCGCTGCTGCCGCAAACGCAATGTGGCCAATGTGGTTATCCAGGGTGCCGTCCCTATGCGACCGCCATTGCTCAAGGTGAAGCGATTAATAAATGTGTCCCCGGCGGTCAAGTGGTGATCCAGCAATTAGCTGATCAGTTGCGAATCGAAGTCCCTGTCGTGCCGCTAGCCGATCCACAAACGCCAACCACCCCTCCAAGGCGGCTGGCCTGGATCGATGAAGCTTACTGTATTGGTTGCACCAAATGCCTGCAGGCATGCCCAGTAGACGCCATTATTGGTAGCGCTAAGCAGCTACACACGGTATTAACCGATTACTGCACCGGCTGCGATCTCTGTATTGCTCCCTGCCCGACTTCCTGCATCGAGATGTTAACCCCTGAGCAGTTAATCGCTCGCTGGCCGTTACCTCCTCAAGTTAACCACGACCAGCAACCCTCTGCTGAGCATCAATGATCTTACCCACCATCACCCTGCGGGAGCAAAGTGCCATTCGGCCGCTAGCCACCGGCATCTGTCCGGCCGAGCACAAAGCATGTTCAACCCAACAGCCGATTCAACGGCTGTCTTTGCCAGATCGACTGATTATTCCATTACAACAGCATGCGGGCCCGGCCGGTCAGCTGCGGGTGGTGGTCGGACAATCGGTAGCAAAAGGGGAGCCATTAACCCAAGGAATTGATCCCTATGCCGTGCCAGTCCATGCCTCTGCGGCTGGCTGGATCAGTGCGATTCGCCCCTATCATCCTCCTTTACAATCACAAAAGCTGCAACTACCGCCTTCCCTTTGTGTAGAATTGACAGTGAATCATCAACCGCTGAAACAGCCAAGCCACGGTTTTTATACACCTTGGATTAACTACTGCCAGCGACCTTTAGAACACTTAAGGCAGCGTGCTCATGCCGCAGGGCTAGCGGGTTTAGGAGGCGCCGGTTTTCCTAGCAGTGCTAAATGGCCGAAGCTCCCTGTTCAACTACTGATCATCAATGCGGTAGAGTGTGAACCTTATATTACCGCTGATGACAGCTTGCTGCGAGAACAAGCCACCGCTGTTATCCAAGGTTGCCATATTTTGCAACATATTTTGCAAGCTCAACAGACCGTGCTGGCGATCGAAGAGAATAAGCCACAGGCTTTCGCTGCTTTACAGCAGGCCTTTACTAACTCAGTACTGGCCGGTAACTGGCTACAATTTCGTCAATTGCCCACTCGCTATCCATCCGGAGATGCTCGCCAGCTGATTACTCTGCTAACCGGCCACAGCGTGCCATTGGGTCAACATAGCAGCCAACTTGGCGTTGTGGTGCACAATGTGGCCACGCTGTTTGCCTTACAGCAAGCCGTTGTTGAAGGTAAACCGCTGATTGAACGGGTGGTGACCGTCACCGGGGAAGCCATACAGCAACCCAGAAACTACTGGGCCGCCCTAGGGACTCCAGTCAGCTATCTGTTACAACAGGCCGGTTTGGTCGATCCGCAATCGGTAACCATCACTGTGGGTGGACCGCTGATGGGACAAATCCTCAATGACTTACAAACGCCAGTAATTAAAACCACCGGCTGCCTGCTGTTACAACCAGCGACTCCGCCTCCCCCTGAACAACCCTGCATCCGCTGTGGCGAGTGTGCTTATGTCTGCCCGGTTAATTTACTACCGCAACAGCTCTATTGGTATAGCCGTGGCCAGCAACATGCGGCGGCCCAAACGCATCACTTAATGAGTTGTATTGAGTGTGGGGCCTGCAACAGCGTCTGTCCGAGCAACATTCCCTTAGTCAACTATTTTCAACAAGAGAAAGCACAATTACGCCAACAAGCACAGCTTGTCCAGCTTGCTAACACAGCTAAAAGGCGTTTTGAAGCCAAGCAGCAACAACGCCAGCAGCAACGAAAAGAGACGGTCATCGTCACAGTATCTGCTTATTCCACCCGCTCGAACACGGCACATCATCACAGCTCGGCCCCCTTAGGCGCCCACCAAGAAGTGACTGGGTCACCTAATAAGACGCTGACACCACCCAGCACACAGGTGGCCACCCCTGCTGCTAGCGCCAATCTCGAGCGCCGAGCAGCGGTCGCCGCCGCCTTAGCCCGAGCTAAGGCCCGTAAACAGCAGCGACACCTGACAACCCACGCCCCTTGTGAAGGAGAAGCAGCCGATGTCCTTGGCCAGCCCACAAACCCCGACCTCTAGCGGATATTTAGCCAAACAGACGCTACCCAACTGGATGCGTTGGGTTATCATTAGCTGCCTACCGGCGATCATCACTCATATTCTCTATTTTGGCTGGGGAATCATCTGGCAGCTGCTAATCAGTAGCTTTAGTGCCCTGCTGTTTGAAGCCATGGTGCTTCGGCTACGAAAACGGTCAATAACCAAAACCCTAGCAGATAGCTCAGCCTTGTTGACTGCTCTACTCTTAGCCCTAGCGTTGCCGCCACTGGCACCTTGGTGGCTGGCAGTGCTTGGGACGCTATTCGCTATCATCGTGGCCAAGCAGCTCTATGGTGGCTTGGGACATAATCTATTTAACCCAGCGATGCTGGGCTATGTGGTGCTACTGGTGTCATTTCCCGGCCCGATGGGTAATTGGCCAGCACCCTCGCTGGCTCAACAGACACGACCTGGATTCCTCGCCACCGGCGCCATCATTGGCCAACTTAGCACGCCGCAATCACTCTTAAGTGACAGCGTCACTCAAGCCACCCCCTTGGATCGCTTAACCAGTCAACAACATCAACCATCACCAGCGCCAACGTCACCAACAGCCACCATCGAGCCAGCCTGGTTAGCGCTTAATTTAAGTTATCTGCTGGGGGGGCTGCTGCTGCTCTACCTAGGGATTATCCAGTGGCAAATTCCAGTCAGCCTACTCACCCTGTTGCTGCTCTGCTCAACGCTCGGTTATTGGTTTTCCCCACTGTTTAGTGCCTCACCAATGTTTCATTTAGCCAGTGGCGCAACGCTGTGCGGTGCTTTTTTTATCGCTACCGATCCAGTGACAGCAGCCGCCACAGTGCGGGGCCGCTTACTATTTGGCACGCTGATTGGTTTACTGCTCTGGCTGATTCGTCGCTTTGGTGACTACCCCGATGGCATGGCCTTTGCCGTGTTACTAGCCAACAGCTGTGTGCCTTGGTTGGATCAATTTAGCCAACCAGCGGTTTATGGCGATCGATCATCACACTAGCCCGATGAGAGGCTTCAGCACTGGCTTTGGTACGCCTTTGATATCCAATGAAAAGGCTCTGTTACCAATAGTATTTGAAGGTTACAGGCTAGTGATGGCTCCGTTTTTCTGCTAATGTAGGTTCCACTTGACCAATCAGTTGCCGCAGCTGATCGGCTTCAGTGCTGCAGCACTGACTCAAAGAGCGCCAGGCGGCTGTCGGTTGTTTTAAGCCAAACAGCAGTAATGCCTGGCAGAGCGCTCGATTTTCCGCATCAACAATTAAGTCAGGAAACGCCGCAGCAATCTCCTCTGCCTGCCGTAATAGCCCATGGTTAATCGCCGCAAAGGCAGTGCTCACCACTAACTGGCGTGTCGGCTGGTCAATGATCATATTTTACTAATAACGCCTGCCATCAAATCGCGAAAAATTTTGATAATTGACCCTTGGTAACTAATAAAATGGGAATATTGATCAACGGCAAATTGGGCCTTTAACGTGACCGCTGGATCATTAAAACCCCCTTCCTTATTTAAATCGGCCATCACCTCTTTAACGGCCTTAACCGCCTCTTCGGTTAATTCCGTTAAATTTTCAATAATACCGAATAAGTCCATCAGAGCCTCCTAGCAGTTAGCACTTAAGACACCTCGCAGTCACGTGAGCGATTTCACTAAATTTTGGCAATAATCCCGCTGAGTAAATCTCGATACATTTTTAATAAACTACTACCATAGCTTAAATAGCTAGAATATTGCATGACCATCCACTGATTGGCCAACATCTCTTGTGGATTGTTGACTACCTTATAGTCTAAATTAGCATTAACTGATTCAATCCCCTGCTCAGCAGTGGTTCTCAGCGTTGAGAGAATATTGTCTAAATTCATGGCAATACTCCAAGCTATTTATTGATTGAATACGCAAGATTATCAATGATGCTGCTGACGGCAACGATAAATTAACCAGTTATCCCCCTCAATATGTTGTCTCGTTGCCCCCTGTTTTTCGAGCACCTCCGCTAATTTTTGCCGCAGCTGCAACTGTTTAGGTGTGCCTTGGCGTCTCAACAAGCCTCGTACTTCTTGAATTTCTGGAACCTGTCGTTCGATTTGATGGACTAAGTCAACAAATTCAGAAACTGCGTTACGGATCCCCTGCGGCACTTGACGTGCCTGCAGATCACAAACCAACAGCTGCTGTTGTTCGACCCGAAATATTAGGTCTAGATAGTCTCCAGGCAAAGAGCGGCCCATCACAAAACCGCTGTTGGCAAAATAAGCCACCTGGGTGGGTCGACCAAGGCTAGCTAAATAGTGGCTAACGGCATCCTGAGCAGCCATGGCCTGCTGACCATTCATCACCAACGCACCGCTGAGACAATTTTGCCATAGAGATCAGCCATCTGCTGCTGGATAGATCGCATCTGCTGTGAGGAATCACGAGCATCTGCCTCTTTGCGATCATATTGCGTCTCATTGAGCTTTTGGTACTCCTTCTCGCGATCCGATTGACGATTAAGCTGCTGAGCCTCTGTAGAGGCGCCCATACTATGCAGTTCACCTGCAGTAGCAGTTATTGGAGTAGCAGCAGTCCCTAACGCCTCGACAATTACACCCGCATTCCTCATCTTTTCAGTTTTGGCTTTGGTTTTAGCTTCGGCTTCGGATAAGGCGTTGGTAATCTTGTCGGCATTGCCTTTGAGTTTGGATTCGGCGAAGGCGCTGCCCATCTTGCCGAGACCGCCTGCTAAACCCACCCCCCCACCAACGGCTCCCCAAATTCCTTTGATCATGGATGCGCTCTTGTTGCTACTAATAGACTTTTGTGCATGGTCATAAGCCATTTCTTGCCTATTAAGAGCATTCTGCTGCTGTTGGATAGCATTGTCTCGCTGGACATCCCGCATTTTGCTGAGCAGCTGATTAACCTCAAGCATAATCGATCCCATATCCATGCCCGGTTGGGCTGCCAATTGCCGAACCTCTGCTTGGAAACGTTCAACTTGCACCATGCTGCCTTGAAACTGTGCTGAACGTTTGCTAACATCAGGTTCATGCATAGCCATGGTAAAGTCCTGCAAGATGCCACTCATTTGCTGACTGAGCGGATGATCTTTAGTTGATCGAGCTGCTAAGGGATCCAATGCCGGCTCCTCAAGGATTGGCTCAGGCATAGTGGAGTAATAATCATTGATCTTAGTGGTTTCACCTTGAATTCGGCTCATAAATGGCCCTCCTCTGAATTCATTCAATTATGCTAACCGGCTAGCAATGCGGTTTTGCACTCCCGCGTTCTCTTTTAACTGCTCGCTAACCATGGCGGTGGTCTCACCCTGTTGCTGGTAGAGATCCGCTACAATATGGTGCATTTGCTTACTCTGTTTCTGGTAATACTCCAAAATCATATCCAGTAACCAACTATCATTTTGTAAATGTCTGATTTTAGCCTGTAACTCGCTATGTTTAACGGCATAAATATTATCCACTAACAGACTGGTTGAGCGTGCCACTGTAGACACCCCTTCGGCGACCTTTTTCACTGTTTCTGCTTTGGATATTAGTTTTTCCGGATGTTTGATTTTATCGCCTAGTTTTTCGGCTCCCTGCTTAGAGCCTTCCCAAGCCTGTTTGACTGCTTGCTTCGGATTTTTAAGCGCAGTCACAGATTTTTGGACCATTTGTTTGCCGCCATCTATGACTACCTCACCCGTTTTCTGCAGCTTGCTTAAAGCTGATTTGACCCATTCTACCAACCGTTTTATAGCTTGCGTCATAGCCTTGATAATCGTTTGCAATCCCTGACTTAGCGCTGCTTTTAGCCCCTGTTGGGCTATGGTTGTCACTGCTTTAACTCCTATCTTGGCAGCCGATTTCAGTAGGCCAACCCCGAGCGTGAGGATAGCCCCTCCAATCTGCAAACCCATACCTAATTTTTGCAACCAAGGAGGAGCATTTTCACCCATAATAAATGCAACGCTTTCCAATGCTGTTCCAACCAGTTGCGCGATAGCACCGACAATAGCAATAGGATTCATCGTTACAACGGCAACCACCACAGAGGCAGCGGCCACTATCCAGTTAAAAATCTGCCCAAAAATTCCAGCTTTTTTAGCCTTTTCCTGCGCCTCTTGCGCTTTTTCAAACTCTTCAATCTGTTTTTGCAATTGATTTTGCATCACTCGATCACTGGTGGATTTGTTGATCTTCTGGGAGTCAAGAACAGATTGCGCCATCGTGCTATTAACCTTAATCATCAAGGTACTAACAACCATTAGTAACTGATCCATCGAAGCATGACTAACCAGTTGCTGTACCCCTTCACGCCCACTTACCCCTAAAAATTGCTTATCCAATAGATTTCCCAAAACTGTTTCCAACTGTGCCGGCTTGATCTGCTGCGGTGCGCTTGCTAAACCTGGCCACATCAGCTCGGTAGGCAGAGACTCCGACTCATCATCGGTATCTGACCAGCGTTCACCCACCGGCAGCTGCCCTAATAGTGAACGGTTGACCGCTGAACGGGTGGTTACTTGCTGCATCACCGACTCTGCCCGAAACCCTGCTTCCTGTGAAGAGGATGACCCTAGCTTATTTTTAATCGCTAATGCTAACTGCTGAGCTAACCGCCGGCGCGCACGTGGATCGAGGTTGGTGATGGGCGACTCCTGATTGTCCAGCAACAGAGTCGCCAACAGCAACAGCTGATGCTGCTCTGGTATCACTGTCGACTTCTGGGATACCAACCGCATTGCCAACTGCTGAAGCTCTGAAGAGATGTCAGTCGGTGCAGCAGGTAAACTTGATCCCGGGAATTTCGGTTCCTCCATGATATTTCTCACCGAAACCGCAAAATCCCCGCTGGGTTCTTCGCTGGTCAAGCTAGGCTGCTGTGATGATTGACCACCCAATGATGAACTCTGTTTGCCCTCCAGTTGCTGCTGAAGTTGCGGATTAATCAGCGGCAACCCATCAGCACCATTCAGTAAGCTGGCGACTATCGGATAGAGCGTCAACTGCTCAGCTGGCTTATCAGCCGTTGCCAGCTGCTGATGGAGTACCTGACGCAGCTGGCGAAGCTCTGCTTGTGGAATGGTCTGTGGGTTGAGTAACAGCTGCTCGAGTAGTCGTCCTGGTAACAACTTCTGCGCCATATCACCGCTTGACAAGGATGTCGTGGCAACAGCGGCAGAGTTACCCGCAAGGTTGTTAGCCACTTGCGCCAGCTGCCCAGGCGTTAATGGCAGCGGATGGGTTGCTGCGGTGGCTTGCGACACACTGGAGGTGAGCGAAGCACTGTTTGTCTGGGTTATCATTGATGTTTGTGTCATGGCTGTCTCCTTAGCGTCAAGGCAGCCAGGGCTCGTTGCGCTGCCTGTTGAATTTCTGGCATCTCTGGATGAGCCACACACCACTTCAGAGCAGATTGGAAGGCCTTCTTAGCCTGCTCATCCTCTCCCAGTTGTTGATAACAGAGTCCACAAAAGTAGGGGGGACGAGGATCATCCAAGCGCAGTAAAGCGGCTTGGCTGAAGCAGTTGGCTGCCGGATAGTACTCACCTAACCGCTGATAACAGAGTCCCAGGGCCAGTTGATAATCAAAACACCATTGATCAATCGTGGTCAGTAGATAAAAAAAGTTTCTCGCAGCGTTATATTGCTGTTGTTGAAAATAGTGGTAACCCTGCGCGTACAATTTAGCCAGTTCCGATTTAGGAATATTCCGCAGTTGGCGTACCGAACCCCCTTGCACGAAATAATCCTGCCATTGCTGTAATATTGCTTGCTGATCCATAATCATCACCGAGTTGCCTGAGCAAACTGTTTAGTCATATCCCCTAACATTGTCTGTAAGCTATTCATTAAGCTGACGGTGACGTTATAAGTTTGCATGGTTTTTTGTATTTGGCTTTGATAGCGTGAATTGGCATCAGAATTTTCAGTGGCGTATTTTTGAACGACTCCCAATACTTTTGTCAACTCCTTTTTGTTCCAGTCACCTTCTCCATCATTAAACCCTATATCACCACGCCATTCAGGATGTTCCAAAAGATATTCTCTCAATTTATCTGTAAGATGTACTGATCCACCCTGTTTTTCTTTAGAGTCTATCTCAGCAATTAAGGCATTTGTTTCAGTAACCATTTCTTGAGCCTCATTCGCAATATCCCCATGCTCTTTCATTTTCTGATGATGCTCATTAGCCAATTGAGTGAGCAGCTGCATATACTGGCGTAATACTCCCAGGCCAGGACCAAAAACTTGGTCATCACCTTTTTTTTCCTCGGCTTTAACCGTGCTGGTTGCCTGGATTTCTGCAGCTTTTGTCGATTCTGCCGCTGCTGGCAGCATCGATGGTTGATTAATCGCTAGAGTACCACGCATCACGCCCCCTATTAAGGATCTCTGATTCCTATTTGATTAACGCATTCCTTGAATCAGTGATTTATTTAGTTCGGCTAATACCTTTTGCAAACTATTGGTCAGCGTCACCACAGTATTATAAGTTTGCATGGTGCGCTGAATTTTCAGTTGCGATTCGGCAACAAAATCGGTTTGTGCGGTTTTATAGTCTTCAAGCGCCTGCTTAAGGACTCCTGGATCGTCAACCTTATACCATGAAGCAACTCCCTCAGGAGGGGGTACTGCTTGCTTCTCTAAAAATTCCTGGGCCTTCCTGGAAGAGAAATCTCTAAGTATCTCACTGGCTTCCTGAGAAGCTTTAGTCTTCTCAGCTAAGGTGTCATAGTACGCTTGAGCCTCTTGAGACAGTTGATCCATTTTTCCATATAGCTGCTTAAAACCATCCTTAAAAGGACCGCCTGACGCACTAGGAGTGATTGCTTCACTCGGTTGTATTCGCTGATAGGCCGGCGAATAACCAACAGCCGTGATCCCGTTCATACTGTAGCTCCCCTAAAAAGCCCTAGTGCAGCGCTGCTAATAACGAATTAACGGATAGTTTGGGCCACCATTTTATTCATATCCGCTAGCATTACTTGCAAACTATTAAATAGCGTTGCTGTGGTATTATAGGTTTGCATCACCCGCTGAATCTTTAATTGTGACTCCGCCACAAAATCACTCTGTGATGTCTTAAAAGCTTCTATTCCCGCTCTTAATTGACCCTCTCCAGCACCGTTCCAGTTCCCTTGCCCAGGTGGTTTAGGATAATAGCGGTTTAAAAAAGCTATTACTTTATCCTTTTCAGCATCAATTTTAACAAAATTTTCAGTAACTTCATTGGCTTCAGTGCTATTCTTCTCGCATTCTTGAGTTTTTTTAAACTGTTCCTCTATTGACTTTGGTAGAGTAGACTGATAATCCTTTACCGCTTTTTCAAGTTGATTCAATAGGCTAAAATCCATCCAAGATTTATGACCCTCTGGAGGAGGAACCTTGTATTTCTCTAGAAACTCAATTGCTTTACCAGGAGTGTAATTTTTAAATACTTCATCTGCTTCCTGAAGAGCCATTTTTTCTGTCAGATAACGCATTAGGGAGGAAAACTGTAAACCTTTTTGATCAGTTAAATATTTTTCTAATCTTTTCTTTAAAACTTCGTAGTTTACCCCATGCCAATCTCCACCGACATGACTATTCAAAAAATTTTCGACTTCAAGTTTACTTTTACCTAAAGAATCGAGCAAGTCATCTGCTTCCTTAGAGAGCTGCGTTTTTGCTTTCAGCTCTTGATAGTAATCTTTTGCATCTGCTGACAAGTAAAGCATCTGTTTGTTTAAGATATCAAAACCTATTTCAAATGGCCCACTTCTAGTAACCGAAAAAAGTGGTGTCTGGATTAATATTTGAAGGTTAACCATGCTAAATGGTTGAATAGAATTCATCAGCCTATTCTCAATTAAAAAATTAACAGTCATCTCAAGCTAAAACTGTTTACCACCCGCTAGCCATTCAATGCCCATTAGCGTTAATGTTGCAAATTGCTGTAGCAGCTGATCTAAGCATGCAGGCATTGACATCATCGACTCCTATTAATAATCACTTAACGAATAGATTGTGCTACCATTTTATTCATATCTGCTAGTATCACCTGCAAACTATTAAATAGTGTTGCTGTGGTATTATAGGTCTGCATCACCCGCTGAATCTTTAATTGTGATTCCGCCACAAAATCGCTCTGCGATGTCTTAAAAGCCTCCAGGCCCGCCTTTAGGTCATCATCACTGGCACTACCCCAACTACCGCTTTCTGGTGCTTTAGGATAATGATCATTTAAAAATTTCTTAGCAGCATCTTTATCAAAAGAACTCAATATTTCATCAGCTTTTTTAGATAACTGGGTTTTTTCTTGCAACGTTTTATAATAATCTTCTGCATCTTTTGATAAATAGGACATCTGTGCAGATAAAGTGTCGAAACCGATCTCAAATGGCCCGCTACTAGCGGTTGATAAATAACTATTGCCAGTCGTTGAAACGCTTATATTATTAGTACTGACAGCCGGAGTTATTATCATCAGAAATTCGCAACCACATATTTATCAATCATCTCAGGCTAAACCCATCGAGGATGGCTTCATTTTGTTTGATCTCCCCTGCGGCTTCACTTTAGGCGATGGCTTATCATCAGCCAACCGATCACCCAGTTGACTGATTTCAGCAAACTGCTGCTCAATCTGCTGCAGTTTTTCAACCACCCGAGTTTGTAGCTGTTGATAATTGGGGCTTTGCTCCACACTCTGTAATTTTTGTAGCGTTTGGGCTGCCTGTGGCGAATGGTTTGCTTGCTCGGCAATCCCCTTGATCTCATCTTGCAGGGCAGTGAACTGCTGCATCTGTTGCTCCAAAGCCAGTTGTTGGCGCTCGACCGCTTTCAACCACTGGGCAAAATCTTCTGTTGTCTTTGAGTCTTCTGACATTGACATTATTGACTCCTATTAACATTCTCGATGGTCGCTACGATAGCGTTGCGCTAAAATCTGGATCACCTGCTGGGCTGCTGCGACTGCCTGCCGCTGACGTTGCAAAGCCTGATAAGTCTTCGGCAGCTGCGGCTGCTGTAAGGCTTGGTTTAACTGCTGCACCGCTAATTGCAGTGGTACCGTTAACTGGGCGACCCGCTGCTCGCTGGCGTCATCCAGTAACTGCTGTTCCAAATCAGTTAACTCCACCGCTACTCTCCGATTGCCTATAGCTCTAGCGGGACATGTACCAGCTGTCCTTCTCGAGTTAGCTCAACCCCATGTAGGCCATCAATGGCGGCAATCTGATAACCATTCGGTAACCGGGCCCCCACCTGTAAACGCATCCCGTCGGCTAACTCTAGGAAGGGATATTTTTCACTGCCCCCGACACTGATAATGGCTGCCGGAAATAGCTCCTGATTCTCTTGTGAAGCCCGAATATTTTGGTAGATCACCACTGGAGCTGGGTTCCAACGCTGACTAAATAGCGCCAGCTGCTGATTAAGCTGCTTCTGTTGAGCTGGCCGCAAACGGCCGCTGACCAGCAAACGTTCACCACTGCGAGAAATACTTAATCGCTTCAGTAATCCAGCTTTGCGCAGCTGCGCTAATAGGCTTTTTAACTGGCGATCACTATGATTCTCGACACTCCACTGCTTTAATCCTGGCATCACTGAAAGCATATCGACTACCTGTCGCCAACGATCATCTGCCTGGATCGCACCCCGAATGGCTACGATGCCTGGTGTATCGGTTTCTGTCACTGTGAACCGTTCATAACCAAACAGATGCAGGACATAGCGAACGTTGTTCAGTAACTGATCCTGGCAAACTGCCGGTTCACGCAGTAGCACCCCATAACGGCGTAACTGAATCACCAGCGCATTCAGAGGCCGTGAATCCCGGCAATGCCCAGTAAAATGCAGGCTACCATCTGGTTGCCAGACAGACTGTAGCCCAGCAAGCTCCGGTTGCTTTAACTGCTGGTCGATCCACGGCGTTAACTCCTCTTGAGTATGAGCACTCTGACCAACGGCGATTGCGCTCAATAGCCATCCCCCACTACCCAATAACACCATTAGACCCAACAGAGCGCTACTCACTGGGCGTATCCACGAACTGGAACCCAAAGAAAAAGAGGCGGTTAACCAGCTATGCTTTGAAGGGGCTTTTGCCGCGTGCGCGGAGGCCATTGCCGTTAAGGGGTCGGCAGAGGTTTGCCGTTTTGGTAATGGTCGTTGAGTCAATGTACCGTCTGGCAAACCTAGCAATAACCCCTGACCGGCTATATCAATCACCTGTTCTAACGGCAATGGCTGCTCGCGCTCATACCAAAATTTTCCTTCGATCCAGCAGTCAACTTCACTTTGAAGAAAAACACCCTGTTCAGTCACTTGCAGGCTAACAACTGAGGTGCTGTAAATTCCCTCCAGTGGCAACTGAAGATCAACGTCTCCCTGGCCGAGCGTTAAAGCTCCAGCAGGTAACGCCAACTCTCGACCGATTAATGGTCCGTTGAGTAATTTTAATTTAAACAGAAAAGCCATTAATGCCTATACTCCCTCAGTTTCACCGCTGTCAATCGGGATTGCTTTGATTAAAAATAGTCGCACAACGCTCTGTGTCTCCTGGCGAGTGTTCCGAAATAACCTGCCTAACCCAGGCAGATCACCTAATAAGGGAACTTTATGCTCCATATTAGCCGTGCTATCCTGAACAAAACCGCCGAGCAGTAAGCTCTGACCCACTTTCAGGGTGGCTTGCGTTGCGATTTCGGCGTTTTGCACCTGCGGCAATGGCTCCTGCGAATTAGAAGAGGACTGCTGCCGACCATCTTGAATATTGAGTTGCAGCAATATTTTTTGTGGCTGGTTTTGGGGATCGGTCACCACCCGGGGGGTCACTCGCAGGAGTGTGCCGCTGGTGACTGAAGCTAACTGAGCGACTTTAGCACCGGTCAATTTGGTGTAAAAAGTCACGCTCTTATCTAAGACCGCCTGTACATTATTGAGCGTTACAATGGAGGGCTGAGACAGTACTTTGGCTTGAGCATTTCTTTGCAGTGCATTGATCTGCATCATAAAGCGCTCAGCATTACTCAGTACCGATGAAAAAAATTCATGCCCCCCGGCTGGCAAATCCAACCCCTGCTTGAGTTGTAACCGATTCTGCTGTCCACTGGAGAGGCTCCAATCCAGCCCAAGTTGTTCTAACTGACCGACATTGACATCAATAATCACTAAAGAGATCTCAATCGGCAACTGTGGTTTATCTAAATCAGCAATTAACCGGCGATAAATCGGCATACTGATCTCTCGGTCCCGCACAATCACTGCATTTTGTCGGGGATCGGCAGAAAATTTCGGTTGATTGCTGTCACCCTGAGCAGACTGGCCAGCCACCGTTTTTTCCAAAATTTCCGCCTCATTAACGCCTAACCCTTGAGAATCACTCATCGCTTTTAAAACGCTGACAACACCTGGAACCACCACCTGTTGCTGCCGATAGTGATAGGTCATATCCTCTGCTGAGGCATACTGCAGCGGAAATAGGGTAACCGCTTCACGGTTTAACGCCTGTTGATGTGCTCGACTGTCTAACTCTTTAACCAAATGACCTACCCGCTGAATACAGACGGGAACGCCAAACAACTCAAAGGCGTTAAAGTCCTGTACTACCTTGAGATGACAGTTATATTCATTCAACACTCCAGCCTGCTGTAATGAACGCTGTAGCTGCTCAGCACTTAAGAAATCCGGCGTGATCAATTTGGTGGTAAATTCATGGGTTTTATAGACATAGATGGCTTCACCATCGTAGTACCATACCAAATTGTACAAATGAGCCAGCTGATGTAACAGCTGCTCTGGTTTTGCATGACGTAGGGTGCCGATGAAACGATCATCAACCTGCTCGCTAATCACCATTGGAATCCGATAGTTGGAACCAAAATCCCGTAAAATATCGGCAACTGCCATCCCACGGGTAACAATAAAGAAGGCAGGTCCTTGCCAAACAGGAGAGGATGAGTGAATCGGCTCGCGGACAGCCGCCATCACGAATAAGGGCAGTAGGCTAAGCAAACCACACCATCGCTTAAAGGCTGCCTTTGAGATAGTGTTCATCCCCAACTCCCAGAGAATAAGGATTGGCTTGGCCTAGCGGCAGCCGTTGCTAATTGAGCCTCATCTTGCTGTTGATCTAACAGAGTTACTAACGCGACCTGCAGTAGTAAACCCTGCTCTAGCAAATCCCGATCGGCATCCAAGGGATAACGATGCCACACCCACCACTGCTGCTGCCAATACTGTAAGGCATCATCAATACTATGGGGGTTGGCGGCTAGTAGTAGAGTTACCTGCATCAACCAATGAGCAGAACGGGGATTTTCAGTGATACTTAAAGCAATCACTATCCCCTGCTCACAGCTTTGTGCCCACGCGGCTCGCTGCTCAACTTGCAGCCGCCAGCGTCCCCCTTGGGGAGTGATTTGTTGCACGACCGCTAATGTGCTTAGCCGATTTTGCATCAGCAGACTCCTGTGATCGCAGGTTTCAGTTAATCGAGTATCAGCATCCAATAAAATGGCAATTTTACCCCTGAAATTGCAACGATCAGGGATTTCATTAACTTGCTAGTGAATGATAACCGCACTCTAGCGATGCCATCGACAATAAAACTATCCGTTAAATACCTGAGTTTTTATAAATTAGTCGCTCATGCTACCCATCTCGAAATGCTTTATTTGTGAATCCCCTCAACAATAGGTATTCTCTAACTAAATTCAGCTGACTTTATAAGTCAATCGATAATCTACAAGAACTATCTAGCTATTTTATAAAAAAGTAGTTCCCCAAGTAAAATACTCAATTGTAAGTGTTATGTTATTTTATTGCTGGATCATAATAACACCTTATTTTATTTTTAGTGGATTGACTCCCTATAAAAAATAACGCACAATCACCGACAACGCTCCAGGAATAGGATATGCAATGCAAGCCTCTTTCTTAAAAACATTTCCATTGCTTAAACAGCGGATTGGTAATCATCAGCAGCAACGGATTTTTATTATGGATCGGCAGCCACTCATTGCTTATGGAGTGAGAAAATTATTAGGTAATTATCCTTATTTAACGGTGGTGGGTCATACGCATAATGGCCTTAACGCATCGTTACTGTACAAACGGTTTCATCCGGACTTATTATTGATTGATCCTGATTTAATCGGAATGGATGGATTTGACGTGGTCACACAATTAAAAAAAA
Organism: Candidatus Symbiodolus clandestinus; assembly: GCA_038960095.1. Classification (GTDB taxonomy): domain Bacteria; phylum Pseudomonadota; class Gammaproteobacteria; order Enterobacterales; genus Symbiodolus; species Symbiodolus clandestinus. Next base: position 1,219,993 of record CP152425.1, on the reverse strand, counting down.
GATTTCCAGAATTACGGACTATTATCTACTCTTCACTACGAGATGAAGGCAGAGTTCATCAATTTCAAAACGTGGGAGTCAATGGTTTTGTGATAAAACATACACCACTAAGGAATTTATTAACCGCGATTCATACGGTAGTCAATGGAAACAACTATTTTGATCCTGTCTTGCAACTGCCAGCAGAATCTGGAGCGCAGACAAGCTCTGAAATGGAATTACCAAAATTATCGCCCCGTGAGCGACAGGTATTAAAATTAATTGCAGAAGGAGCACGTAATCGTATGATTGCCGAACATTTTTCTATCAGTATTAAGACGGTTGAAAGCCATCGTCTAAATTTAATGCGAAAACTCGATGCCCACAGTATTGTCGATTTGGTCCACTGGGCCAGACGCTTTGGGATAACATAAATTAATTAGGCTGTATTGGCTGTAGAAGACCGCTAGCCGGCAATAGTCGATAGTACTAGCACCTATGACTTGCTAGTACCCACAGCCATCTACATTAGGAATAACACCATGACTGAAGTAAGTAGAAGCATGTCAAGCAATAGCTTGCACCCATCAAGTGGCCTATCTGAGGCCACAAAGGCTATAAAATTACCCCGTACTAGCAGAAGTCTTTCAGTAGTAGAGAACGATAAACCTAGCCTCAGTAGAAATAGCTCTATTAAGGAATTGCATCGTGAAGAAATTCAAGGCTTCCAACCCATAGTCAGTGAAGATGCTAGTTTATCTCTAACCGATGAGGAGCAAGTTAAGTCCTTCAAATTTAATGAAGATGAGCTACGAGAAACACTAAATTCGTTATGCAATGATGACCATCCTGTTTTAGAGTTTTTACAAACAGCAGGTAAAACTAAAAAACAGCAAATAGATGAATATAAACAACTAAAAAAAGACATCAATAATGGTATAAAATTTCATTCAGAAATTCCTGGAATGCCCGATATAGAAACCTTAAAGACTCAAAAAAAATTAATCACTCAAGCAGCTATTGCTGCAGGCATTGAGAAGCCGAAGTTGGATATTGTTAAGAAGTTTTTTAGTAACAAAGATAATATTCTAGCATTAGGAGTTGCATTATCCGGATTAGCGGTCAGTCTTCCTACACTGATAACAGGCATAGTAGCATCTGAAAATACTATTGATGAGGGGGTAGAAGAAACAGAAGAAACGACAGAAACCAAACAAGAGATTGCTGCCAATGAACAAGAGATTAACCAATTGGAGAAACAATTAGATCCTAAAGGTAAACAGGAAGAAATAGAGTCACTAAAAAGGGACAGTGCAGAATACAAAGAACAAGAAGCATTAAGTAAAAATCCGGAAAATTTCAATAAGGAAATAGTGAATGGGAATATTATAGGCGAAGATTTAAAACCAGAAGCAAAAGATAAAATACAACAAGCAGGTGATCATGCGGTAACAGAACACCGTAATGAGCAAAAAGATATCCAAACAAAAATCAATGATTTAAAATCTAAAAATGACACTTTGCAGGATAAATTAGCAACGCAAACAGCAAATGCTCCTCATCAATCAACCAACTCAATAGATTCTGGCGCAGTAATAGGTGTAGGCACAGCGATGCTAGCTGGGAGTTTAATTTTGGGTGGTACAATTAAATATCGTTTAAAAAGAAAAGATAAATCAAATTTAGACATATCAGACGCTGATAAAAATAGACTAGAAGAAAAGAAGCAAAAAAATCTTGAAGAGCAGAAAAAAATAAAAGAAAATCTTAAGGAAATAACAGCAGAAGAAAAAAGATTAAAGCAAGAAGTGAAAGAGCAAGCAAAACTATCACAGAGAGAAGAAAACTCAAAAAATGCTCAAAATATGTACTCAATTTCAAAGCAAGAATATGAAGCATCAAAAAGCATACCTGAGGATAGCAGTATAACGGAAGGACCAAATTCTTCTAAAACAGAAATATCTGATCAACCAACGTCTGATAAATCAACTAGCAAGGAGTCTGATGTTACTAAGAATTAGATAATTTAAATGAATTAATTAATAACCAGTTGGAAATTTCAACTGGTTATTAATCTAAAGTAGCTGGCCATTTTCTAGCGCCTAAGCATATTCGCTATAACCCTCGTATTTTACCCAGTTTATTGAGGTTCCTATGCATCTATATGTTGGCGCTACCCAAGGCGCACATTTTCAACCCCAAAATATGACTCTACTGATCTGTTGGCATCGCTATGGTCACTTTTGGTTGTTACTCCTTACGCTATTATTCTCCTTGCCCACGCAGGCATCACCGACTACCCATCAAAAAGAGCCCTTACCTGATTTAGCCAGCCAGCCCCTACACCTAACCGAACAGCAGGTGGCCTCTCTGGTACAGCAAACGGCAATACTGTTATCTGCTAAACAACCTGGCCAACAGGCAGCTCGTGCAGCAGTCAATCAGGCGAATCGATTGGCTAGTCAGACCAGTGAACGTTGGCTAAGCCGCTTTGGCCGAACTCGAGTCAATTTGAGCACTGACCACCGCTTTAAGCAATTTCAGGGAGAATTGGCCGTTTTGCTGCCCTTGGATGAGTCTTGTTCGCGTCCATTAACCTTCAGCCAACTGGCCATTAATTACTTTGATAGTGAACCGGTTGCTAATCTAGGCATCGGTCAACGGCATCTGCTCAGTGGCTGGTTATTCGGTTATAACGCTTTTATTGACCAACATCTACAACGTCCTCATACCCGGCTAGGGATCGGTGCAGAGTTATGGCATGATTACCTGAAAATTTCTGGTAATAGCTACTGGGGCTTAAGTCGCTGGAAAGAGTCTAAAAAAATCGAATACTACGAAGAAAAAGTAGCTAACGGTTTCGATTTGCGCCTACAAAGCTATTTGCCCCGCTACCCACAACTTGGGGCGCAGTTGATGTTAGAAAATTACTTTGGTGATCAGGTGGCTTTATTCGAAAAAACACCTGAATCTTTGCAAAAAAACCCATTAGCTGCCACCGTCGGGATCACTTACACACCGGTTCCACTAGTTACTGTTGGTGTTGACCACAAAATGGGGAAAAACAGCCAAAAAGAGACTCGTTTCAACCTACAATTTGATTATCTGCTCGATCTACCTTGGGAGCAGCAAATTGATCCAAAACGGGTTAGCCTACAACGACAATTAGCTTTTAGCAAATATGACTGGGTACAGCGTAATAACCGCTTGGTGATGCAGTATCGCCAACTAGCACAAATTACCCTGGAGCTTCCCCCTTTGATTGAAGGTTATCCGGGGGAACAAAAGCCTTTGGATGCCAATGTAACCGCTCGTTTCGGATTTAAAGAGATCGAATGGAATAGTAGCGAACTGATTACCGCTGGAGGTAATATTAAACTGGGTAACGACACTCACTACCAGGTTAGCTTACCGACTGCCATCGGCACCTATTCGCTAAGCGGGATTGCGATTGACCAGCAGGGAAATCGATCAACGATAGCCAACACTCAGATTAAGGTAAAACCCTGGATTAGCTTAAGCCTACCCGATGAAAAAACGGGTAAGCCAAAGGAAGTAATCTATCTTCATGTTAAAACACCAGGAGCTTTTAAATTAGTTGATATAAAGTGGGAGTCAAAGGAATTTGAAGCTTTTAAAGCTGATGGAGGAAAAATTGAATTGAATCTTGTTGATGATAACGCGGCTGATATCAATTTCACGCTGCCTGAACAAGAAAAGAGCTACCGTTTAACTGCCACGGCTGTGGATGAAAAAGGCAATCAATCCAGTCCAGCTACTATAACTATAACTATAACTATCAGTAAAAACTCCGTTGATCCAGATCCCAAACCGCTGAAACTCATTACTCCTGATAACGTGCCCAAAATTCTTTTGTACGATGAAACAATAAAGTTATCGGCTGAAGGTGGGAATGGCATCTATCAATGGGAAAGCACTAATACAAAGGTATTAGAGGTTAATCAAAAGGGCAATGTTACCTTTAAGGGTGCGGGTAAAGCTCAGATAAAACTTTCTAGCGATGGTAACGAAGTTCAAACCGAGGTTGAACTGTTATCAAACAAACCTTTATTAGAACTCGTGGAGAATAGTCATGGGCCTGGAATGACATACGCTGAAGTTGTAGACATCTGCAATCAAGAAAAAGGAAAAATCGTCACTAAACAAGATCTAGACAACGTGGCAAAGGAGAGAGGATCTTGGAACCCACTCGCTCAATGGGCAGGGCTTAAGGGTAAAAGCGTCATGCTCTATGCTGAAGATCCTAGCAAACAGCTGCAGGTGATATTCATAGGGGGTAAAAGCGGGACTGAGAACAAAGGCGAGGTAGAAGATATTACCCAAGAGAGTACTGTTGAGGTTGCTCTCTGCCGATTGGATCCTTAACGAATTGCCTGCTCTTCCTACCCTAGGGAGAGCGGGTACTACCCTTTTTAACTCACAAACTAAACCTAACTCTATTTAAGGAAACCCTATGTCAAGTCGTGCCGAAGCCCTATTAGAGGATCTTAGCCAAGCGATTGGCATTAAAGAGCTCGCTTTTGATGAGCAACGGATGTGCTCTTTTATCATTGACGAGCAGTTTCGAGTGACCCTATTGGCCAGTGGCGAAGAGTCACTACTTATCTACGGAATTTTAGGTCACTATCCTGAACCAGAGCCCGAGAATTTTGCCTTAGAACTTTTGACCGCTAACCTGCTGTTTTCCGAAGTCAATGGACCTTATGTTTCTTATGAGCCCATCTCACGCACTTTGCTGTTGGCGATTAACTTACCGCTCGATGAGCTGGATGTAGAGGCTCTAGAGGCGCAAATAGAGTATATGGTACAAAACTTAGAGCATATGATTAAAACTCTAGCAGAACGTAATATCACGTTAACCTTAAGCGCGTGATGGTTTGGTTTTTTGAACTCACTAAATAGCGTTTTTGCAGGCTATTTAGTGAGCTGTTTTTTTACCCCTATTAAGCCTGAACATAAAATTTTTTAGAATGAATAAGAAAACAAGCGCCCGTGGCGGGGGCCGCTATCCGCCACATCAAGGCACCTGCTCTATTTACGACGGCTGCTTCCTTCCGGACCTGACCGGGTTGATAAACGAGCAGTGCCTGAGGACCGATAGCACCCCCAGTAGATTGGACATCGCACTGATATCTGCCAGCTATTATCTCCTACTTTGCTGGCAACTGCAACGCTACCATTGCCGATTTTTCTAATCTATCGCGCTGCCTGACAGAAAATGGCTAGCATCGATTGGTTATTGTGCCCAGATCCCGTAGACTAGCTGTCTAATCATTTTCTACTCCTTAGCCGATTCTAATAACAGCGACTCTAACAACCATGACCCAGAAACCCCGCACCCTTGTCGTTACTACCGCCCTCCCCTATGCCAATGGCCCACTACACCTCGGCCACCTATTAGAGCAGATCCAGGCTGATATCTGGGTTCGCTTTCAGCGCTTACAGGGGCATCGCCTGTTTTTTTTCTGTGCCGAAGATGCCCATGGCACGCCAATCATGGTAAACGCCCAACGACAGGGAATTAGCCCTGAGCAGTTGATTGAGGAGATGCAGCAGCGACATAGAGCCGACTCAAACGGCTTTTCAATTAGCTTTGATCACTATTACACCACTCATAGCTCGCATAACCAGCAGTTGCTAGAGACTCTCTATCAACGCCTACAAGCCCAGGGATTAATTCATACCCAAACTATCCAGCAGCTTTATGATCTGCAACAGCAGCAATTCCTTCCTGACCGCTTTATTCAAGGAGAGTGCCCCCGTTGCCAGGCTGCTGATCAATATGGCGACTGCTGTGAACAGTGTGGTGCCACCTATGATGCTACTGAATTGGGTAATCCTCGCTCTACCCTCAGTGGAGAAATTCCGGTTTTGCGGCAAACCGACCATCGGTTTTTTGATCTACCAGCCTGCAGTGACTGGCTAGCAACATGGACTCGCTCAGGCGTCTTGCCTAAACCGGTAGCCAATAAGCTACAAGAGTGGTTCGCCAGCGGGCTGAAGCCGTGGGATATCACGCGTGATGCCCCCTATTTTGGTTTCAAAATCCCTGATGCTCCCGAGAAATACTTCTACGTCTGGTTGGATGCTCCGATTGGCTATATGGCAACCTGTCAGCACTTTTGCCAACAACATCCTGAAGCGCTCAACTTTGAACAGGTATGGCAACCGGATAGCCCCGTAGAACTCTACCACTTTGTGGGTAAAGATATTGTCTACTTTCACAGCCTATTTTGGCCAGCTGTGCTACAGTGTGGCGGCTTTCGTCTACCTACCCAAATTTTTGTTCATGGGTTTGTCACCGTGGATGGCGCTAAAATGTCAAAATCACGGGGCACCTTTCTGCAAGCCGCCACTTTTTTACAGCATATAGAGGCTGACTGCTTGCGTTACTACTTGGCTGCCAAAAGCGACAGCGGCATTGATGATCTTGATTTACAGTTAACTGAACTGATGCAGCGGGTCAACAGCGAGTTAGTCAATAAAGTGGTCAATCTAGCAGCCCGCTGTGCCAGCTTTCTCAATAAGCGGTTTGCCAACCAACTCACTGAACAGCTGATTGATCCCGAGCTGCACCAACGTTTTCTCGCAGCTGAACAACCGATCGCTGAAGCTTACCACACTCGAGAATTCGCCAAAGCTATCCGGCAGATCCAGCAGCTGGCCGATCGTGCCAATGCCTTTATTGATCAGCACGCACCTTGGCAATTAATTAAACAGTCTGAGCAGCACTCGCGGCTACAAGCGATTAGTTCTCAAGGCATTCACTGCTTTCGTTTACTCATGACCTATTTAAAACCAGTGACGCCTGAACTAGCAGCCCGAGCAGAGCAGTTATTAAAAGGTGAATTGAGCTGGAGTAGTATCCAAAAACCCTGGGTTAGTCAGGAAATCGCGCCCTTCACTCCGCTATTAAAGCGAATTGAACCAGCACAGATTGAGGCGCTACTGGCGGCGATAACTATCACTAAACCAGCGATCACTGAGAATACCACCGCGGCTGCTGCACCAGCGATTGAGGCGATAGCTGATACTATTCCACTGGAGATCTTCAGCCAAGTTGACCTTAGAGTTGCCAGAATCCTGCAAGCGGAAGCAGTTCCCAATGCCGATAAGCTAATTAAATTGCTGTTGGATATTGGGGGCGAGACCCGCCAAATATTTGCTGGGATTAAAACCGCCTATCAACCCGAGCAGTTAGTCGGTTGTTTGACCGTTATGGTGGCTAACTTAGCCCCACGAAAGATGCGTTTTGGCCTCTCCGAGGGGATGGTTTTGGCCGCAGGGCCTGGTGGCCAAGAGATCTTTTTACTGCAGCCTGATAGCGGTGCAAAACCAGGCATGCGAGTGAAGTGAGCGTTTTTTGAGGGTTTCTCTAAATTAGTGTTGACTCAGAACGTCAAAATGCGTTTAATAGCGAACCATCGCCCAGATAGCTCAGTCGGTAGAGCAGAGGACTGAAAATCCTCGTGTCGGTGGTTCGATTCCGCCTCTGGGCACCATAATTTTGAGGTTAGTGCTGTTTCGGGCACTCGATTAGGATGACGATGGACAGATCCAACCACCTCGCTAATCGGTTTCGTGGCTATTTTCCGGTAGTCATCGATATAGAAACCGCTGGCTTTAATGCAAAAACTGATGCTATCCTCGAGTTAGCCGCGGTAATACTGCATATGGATGATGACGGCTGGCTCAAACCAGACAGCACCATCCACTGCCACGTTGAGCCATTTAGCGGTGCCAATTTAGATCCTAATGCTCTCGCATTTAATCGTATCGACCCCTACCACCCTCTTCGGAACGCTATCAGTGAATCTGTAGCGCTGCAGCAGCTGTTTAACTCAGTTAAACAGGCTATGAAGGTTGCCGGCTGTCAACGCTCGGTGGTGGTTGCTCATAATGCGGCTTTTGACCATAGTTTCCTAGCAGCCGCCACTGAACGCACTGGGATTACGCATTCACCTTTTCACCCCTTTGTTACCTTCGACACCACCGCATTAAGCGGCTTGATCTTTGGACAAACCGTATTAGCCAAAGCCTGTTATGCCGCCACTATCCCTTTCGATCCGAATCAAGCTCACTCAGCACTGTATGATGCCCAACAGACGGCTCTGCTTTTTTGTGAACTGGTCAATCGCTGGAAAAAATTGGGTGGCTGGCCACCGGCTTTGCCGACTAAAGTTTAAAAGATCGCAGCAGCCTCATTTTTCTGCTAACTTAGCAGCATATCATCACCAGCGTTAGGCAAATGATGTTGGAGTTGGCGGAGAATTTATCCATGAGTAGCAACAAAGTGGTTAGTAGACAACTGGTATTAATTCGGCACGGCGAGAGTCTTTGGAACCAAGAAAACCGCTTTACCGGCTGGTATGATATTGATCTCTCACCTCAAGGTGTTGTGGAAGCACAACAAGCGGGAGATCTTTTAAAAAGTCAGGGGCTCTGCTTTGACTACAGTTTTACCTCTTTGTTAAAACGGGCCATTCGCACCTTGTGGTTCATTTTAGAGCGTCTCGATCAGTGTTGGTTGCCAGTAGAAAATAGCTGGAAGTTAAATGAGCGTCATTACGGAGCCCTGCAAGGACTCAATAAACGTGAAGTCGTGGCGCAGTATGGTAGCGATCAGGTCCAGCGATGGCGACGCGGATTTGACACGACTCCACCCGCTTTACAAGTGGATGATCCCCGTTTTCCCGGTCATGATAGCCGCTACGCTCACCTATTGAAAAAAGATTTGCCGACTACCGAAAGCCTCGCTGCCACGATTCAGCGTGTGGTTCCTTATTGGAGTAACGTCATTCAGCCGCGAGTGGCTCAAGGCCAGAAGGTACTGATTGTCGCGCATGGAAACTCATTACGGGCTTTGATCAAGCATCTCGATCATTTAAGTGAAGCGGCGGTTGCAAAGCTTAATATTCCCACCGGGGTTCCGATTCTCTATGAGTTTAATGAGAACATGCAGCCAAGCCTCTGCCGTTATTTAGGCGATCCGCAAACCATCCGTGCCAAGAGGGCCGCTGTTGGCGCACAAACTAAACCATAACTGCTTACGGCTCTTGAGATAACCGGCTAACCACTGCCCCTGCTTGGCCACAATATTTAGCATCCGAGCGTCGATGATAAGGACGCTCAGCTGCGCTAGAAAGCAGTTCAAAACTCAGCGCTCCAATTAGCATCTGTGGCCGCAACATGAGCGGCACCCTTCCAGCATTGTAGCATTCTAAAACAATCTGCCCCTGCCAACCTGGATCGATGCGATGAGCGGTCACATGAACCATTAATCCCACACGGGCCAGTGAAGATCGTCCATCTAACCAACCGACCAGAGTATCTGGCAATGTTACCGACTCGTAAGTAACAGCTAAAACCAATTCTTGGGGATGTAAGCAAAAACCTTGTGTCTCCTCTAAATAAAGCTCCTCACTCATAATTTGATCGAGGGCGGTTGCCATCAACGCTTTTGATCCACTTAAATCAATATAAGGAGTATTATGTCCAGAAAAAACACGAAATTGATGGCCTAAACGGATATCTACCGTTACACCATTAATTCGCTCTTTAGGAGGACGAGGCGTAATAACTAGTTGTTGGTTATCTAACCAGGCCTCAATATCTCGATCACAGAGTCTCATACTTGGCTCAGCTTCTTAAAATTTTATAAAAAAGAGAGTGCAATTTATCACTGTTACATCCACCCGCTCAATCACACATTCTAATGTTAATCATGTCACCTACAGGTTCTCCCTGCCAATAAAGGAGAGCCGCCACTTGATCGGCCAAATGGTAAAACCAATCTGCTAGCGGTGACTGAGGCTGCGCGATGACCGTTGGAATTCCTTGATCAAGGTGCTGTTGCACAAGCGGTTGTAACGGCAACTGACCGAGTAAAGGAATCTGGTAACCTTCAGCCAGCTTTTGGCCCCCTCCGCTACCAAAAATCATTTCCTGTTGATTACAATGGGGGCAGTAATAATGACTCATATTTTCAACGATCCCCAGCACAGGGATGTTTAAGTGCCGCCATAAATGAAAGCCACGCTGAGTATCACTAATGGCTACTTGCTGGGGAGTTGTGATACCGATAACTGCCGTTATCGGTAGTTTTTGGGCTAAAGTGAGTGGGATATCCCCGGTTCCGGGCGGCATGTCAATGACCAGATAATCTAACTCTGGCCACAAAGTCTCACGTAACAACTGTTCGACTGCCCGACTGGCCATGGGACCACGCCATAGAGGCGCTTGGCGATCGGTCAATAAATAGCCAATCGAATTCATTACAATACCATGGGCTTCAATAGGTTGCATGTGTTGCTGCTGAATGTGTGGTTTCTGTCCTAACGTGCCTAGCATCGTTGGAATCGACGGCCCATAAATATCAGCATCAAACAGTCCGACTCGTCCTCCCTCAGCCGCTAAAGCCAAAGCGAGATTGACTGCTATTGAGGACTTTCCAACACCACCTTTTGCCGAGTGCACAGCGATCAAATTGCGGATGTTAGGGATTAAGGGTTGACCATTTGCCGGTTTTAAAGTCGCAACGAAGGTCAGCAACCGCCAATTAATCGGTTCATCAACCGAGGAAATTTTCCATGAGCTTTGACTAACCTGCTGCAAATCTTGCAATCCACGTCGCCAAACAAAAGGAAGTTTTAAGACAATTTGTAGCGTTTTCTGGCGCCATTCGCAGTGCTGCAAAGCCTCCAGTTCGCCTAAGGAGCGCTGTAAAGTCGGATGTTCAAAATTTGATAGATAATATTCGATTTGCTGTAGTAACGATGGGTTAATCAATTTCAAAATGCCCTTTCCCTCGATCTGAACCCGCAGGATCTGGTCCTAGCGTCTACCGACACCGTGTTTGCACAGTTAAAACACTATTGAGCATTAGTCACTCGATCCTGTTATTTTCGCCTGATCCGAGTAATATTACAGCGTTTAAAGCCGGGCTGCCAGGAATTACTCTACCCGTGGGAAACTACTGTGGCAACATTAGACCATTACAGACTAAAAAACACCGTGTTTTTTGAATCTTTAGCGAACCATACACAAGGACTGTAGAGTATCCGGATCAATGATCCATTTCGTATCTATTTCGCGTGGATAAATGGTGATGCTTTTGATGTATGACTGATCGACTGCTAACTGACTCCTCTTTGATCTTTGGCAGGATGAACTGCTTAAAGCTGCCTTTCAATGGCTAGCTGGCTGTTAGCAGCCAACTGAACGCCCTAGTTGCCTTTCCCCAAGCTCGGCTGTTTCACAATGTTAAAATCAATTCCTGCTTTCAACAGGTTTTTAGCAGTACTCTGCCGCTCTTTCTGTATACCACGCAGTTCGCCGCGCTGCTCTAATCGTTGTAGGGCTGTGGCCATAAATTCTTGCTCCTCTGGGGGTACTGCTCGGTGAAGGATCGTCAGCACTTCATTAAGTATTTTCCCACCATCATACTTGTTGATTATATACTCAAGTGAAGCTTTCTTGAAGAAGTCATACAGCTTGCAAGCCGCTATCGATAGCGGATGTCTGAAGTGTTTAGCCGCCTGCTCTATCCAAGCATATCTCCTTTCAGATAAGCATCTCGCAACAGCGACTTCATTAAGGCAGCATGTCCATGGGTACTAATCTCTTCATCAGTCATTATCGTGAGATCGACCAGTTTGAAACCGTACCCCAACAACGTCTCATCACGGTGTTTGTGATTAACCAAGTAACCCGCTAGCATTGTTGGGTGAATCCCCCCGGGAATGTCGGAGACTATTTTTTTAGAATCAAGCCGCTTTATCGAGCTCAATTTGTTGTTGATAATACCTTATTTCTGCTTCGACTGGGGGTATGTAACCGATGGGTCCCAATAACCTCTGCTGATTAAACCAAGCAACCCATTTCAAGGTAGCCATCTCTACTTGAGCACGGGTTTGCCAGGATTGGCGATGAATGACTTCGGATTTATAGAGGCCATTGATAGTCTCAGCTAATGCATTATCGTAAGAATCGCCAACACTACCTACAGAGCATTCAATGCCAGCTTCTACCATCCGTTCGGTGTAGCGGATAGAGACATACTGACTGCCGCGATCACTGTGATGGATTAAGCGCTCCCCTTTGAAGGGCCGGCGAGCATACAGGGCCTGTTCTAACGCATCTAGAACAAAATCGGTTTTGGCCGAGCTAGAGACTCGCCATCCCACGATATAGCGGGAAAAAACATCAATAATAAAGGCTGTATAAACAAATCCTTGATAAGTCGTACAAAAGGTATAATCAGCAACCCACAGCGCATTAGGCCGGTCAGCCTGGAAATTCCGGTTAACCAAATCATCTGGGCAGGGAGCAGATTGATTAGAAAATGTGGTTTTGACCCCTTTACCTCGTCTTATCCCTTGCAATCCCATGGTACGCATCAGACGTTCCACGGTGCAACGGGCTACCGTAATGCCTTCACGCTTCAGTTGATGCCAAATCTTAACAGCACCATAGACTTTAAAATTAGCATCCCAGATTTTGCGGATCTGCTCACTTAGTTTGATATCCTTTACCTGCCTTGCCGGTAACAGCGACGGCTGCTTTTTTCTGGCGGCATGCAGATAGTAGGTGGATGGGGCAATCGGTAATACTTTACAAATTGGCTCGACCCCGTAAACCTCTCGATGCTTATCGATAAAGGCTGTCATGACCGGCGATGGCGGTCGAGCTCCGCCTGGGCAAAATAAGCGCTGGCCTTACGCAAGATCTCATTGGCTTGACGTAGCTCACGATTTTCACGCTCCAGAGCTTTAATACGTGCTTTTTCCTCTGAAGTTGCTCCTGCTCTTAACCTTTGATCTCGCTCTATCTGCTGCAACCACAGAGCTAACGTTTTAGGATGGCAGCCGAATTTTGCGGCGATAGAGCAGATAGCTGCTCGACGATTCTCATAATCAGCCTCATGCTCTAATACCATCTTAACGGCTCGTTCACGCACTTCAGGTGAGTAATTTTTTGCTGGTCTTTTTTTCGTTTCCATAACTCCATTCTCTCATACATTTGGAAAAAATAGAGTCTCCGATAAAACCAGTGTGATTCAGGGTGCTTAAACCTTTGACACTCAACACTACGATAGAGACACAAGGGCAACACTAAAGGCATCTCCTTTCGTCCCTGGGTAGTATCCTGATTAATGATGGCGGCCGTATATTGCATAAATTTAATGAGCATATTTTTAGGAATGCTAGAATAGTCGGATAAGTAGCTGCTAGCTGGTGCTAGCCACCTCGCTAGGTAGAAGGAGTCGCTACAGTTTAGCGACTCCCACCCCCACACAACGTAGCGTGCGGATTTCCCGCACTACGCTGTTCGAGATTTGATTCACAGCTCAGCTAGCTTCTGCATTTCTGCAAAGGTTAGCCTTAGCTTTGGCAACTGTAGGGGGGTATACTTTGTGATAAGTAAACGGAACTTCTCCCAGGTTATATACCCTTTCCAGCTTCGGCTACTAAGCATTTTATGCCAGTACCTTGTAGTGTAGCGATAGACTTTCCATAAAGATCTATGATTCCCTCCAAGGCCATAATAAGCATAGTGTCCTCTCAGCACTTGGTTTATCTCTTTGGCTTGTTCTTGGATTTTATAGTGCCGTATGCGACGCATTAGCTCACGTAACTTACTTAAACTACGTTTTAGTCTACTCTTTTCCGTTTTGCGCCCAACCTGATAGTTCCCTTTTCTATTCCGGGTACAGTAATGCGTGAATCCTAGAAAATAGATCGTTTCTATTTTCCTGTTCCGCTCCTTTGTGTGCTTCTGCGCAAATCGACCAAACTCTACTAATCGCGTTTTATTTGACTCTAATAGCAGCCCAAACTTACCAAGTCGTTTAGCCAGTGCTGCTTGAAATTGCAATGCATCTGCTCGATATTGAAAACATACCACAAAATCATCAATATAGCGTATTAGGTAGCACTCGCCTTTTAGTTTAGGTTTAACAACCTTCTCAAACCATAGGTCAAGGACATAGTGTAGATATATATTGCTTAATAATACACTGATCGATCCACCCTGGGGTGTACCCATCTCAGCTGTTTGCAATTCTCCTTCTTCTAGGACACCTGCTTTCAGCCACCTCTGGATAAGGTTTATTATCCTTGGGTCCCCTATTCGGTGTTTCACAAATCTTAATATCCATCCGTGGTTTAAGCTACAAAAGAAGCTCTTCAGATCGGCTTCTAAAACCCATCCTACTTTCTTCCCTGCTATGACTTCATTAAGTGTCGATAGGGCATGATGAGAGCTTAGTCTTGTTCTACCACCGTATGAACAAGGTAAGAAATCTTGCTCATAAATTGCTGACAGGACTTCAACAACACTCCTTTGCAGGGCTCGGTCTGCGATACATGGAACCCCTATCGGACGCTTTTCAGATTTTCCCGGTTTAGGGACCCAAACTCGCCTGACAGGTGGCGCTTTATACCCTTTACGATGTACTGAATCACACTGGTTTTATCGGAGACTCTATTTTTTCCAAATGTATGAGAGAATGGAGTTATGGAAACGAAAAAAAGACCAGCAAAAAATTACTCACCTGAAGTGCGTGAACGAGCCGTTAAGATGGTATTAGAGCATGAGGCTGATTATGAGAATCGTCGAGCAGCTATCTGCTCTATCGCCGCAAAATTCGGCTGCCATCCTAAAACGTTAGCTCTGTGGTTGCAGCAGATAGAGCGAGATCAAAGGTTAAGAGCAGGAGCAACTTCAGAGGAAAAAGCACGTATTAAAGCTCTGGAGCGTGAAAATCGTGAGCTACGTCAAGCCAATGAGATCTTGCGTAAGGCCAGCGCTTATTTTGCCCAGGCGGAGCTCGACCGCCATCGCCGGTCATGACAGCCTTTATCGATAAGCATCGAGAGGTTTACGGGGTCGAGCCAATTTGTAAAGTATTACCGATTGCCCCATCCACCTACTATCTGCATGCCGCCAGAAAAAAGCAGCCGTCGCTGTTACCGGCAAGGCAGGTAAAGGATATCAAACTAAGTGAGCAGATCCGCAAAATCTGGGATGCTAATTTTAAAGTCTATGGTGCTGTTAAGATTTGGCATCAACTGAAGCGTGAAGGCATTACGGTAGCCCGTTGCACCGTGGAACGTCTGATGCGTACCATGGGATTGCAAGGGATAAGACGAGGTAAAGGGGTCAAAACCACATTTTCTAATCAATCTGCTCCCTGCCCAGATGATTTGGTTAACCGGAATTTCCAGGCTGACCGGCCTAATGCGCTGTGGGTTGCTGATTATACCTTTTGTACGACTTATCAAGGATTTGTTTATACAGCCTTTATTATTGATGTTTTTTCCCGCTATATCGTGGGATGGCGAGTCTCTAGCTCGGCCAAAACCGATTTTGTTCTAGATGCGTTAGAACAGGCCCTGTATGCTCGCCGGCCCTTCAAAGGGGAGCGCTTAATCCATCACAGTGATCGCGGCAGTCAGTATGTCTCTATCCGCTACACCGAACGGATGGTAGAAGCTGGCATTGAATGCTCTGTAGGTAGTGTTGGCGATTCTTACGATAATGCATTAGCTGAGACTATCAATGGCCTCTATAAATCCGAAGTCATTCATCGCCAATCCTGGCAAACCCGTGCTCAAGTAGAGATGGCTACCTTGAAATGGGTTGCTTGGTTTAATCAGCAGAGGTTATTGGGACCCATCGGTTACATACCCCCAGTCGAAGCAGAAATAAGGTATTATCAACAACAAATTGAGCTCGATAAAGCGGCTTGATTCTAAAAAAACAGTCTCCGACATTCCCGGGGGGGATTCAATCCAGGATATTAATATCTTGTTTTCTGAAAATTCTGATATAATTTTAGCAATTAAGAACAATGACTTGAGACAAGTAAAAACTTACCTAGGAAAAAATGATGTTAATGCTCGCACTAAAGGAGGGAGACCTCTGCTTATGGTAGCTGTAGAAAGTAGTTGCAGCGATGAGTTAATAGAACTGTTAATAGATAATGGAGCTGATATTAATGCAGAAGATCGAGATGGAGAATCTGCCATTAATCTAGCTGTTTATAATGGGTCTTTTAGGTTAATAAAACTCTTGATCAATAAAGGAGTTAAAATAAAAGATAAGACTGAAAAAAATTCTCCTTTTAGCAGTGTAGCAGAAAGTGGTTTACCTCAGAGAACTCAAGATCAAGTAATAAAACTACTAACAGAATGGAAATATATAGATAAAGCATCAAATGCCACTAATCTAACAAGAATTTTAGTTCAACAAGTGCCAGCGATGCACAGTAGTCTAGTTGATAATGCTTTCACCTCGCTTAGTACTTCTAACCCAGATCCGGTGTACTCTAACAGGGTAAGCGGCTTGTTGCCGATGTCTAGCCAATAGTTGGCACTGTTGCCAATAGGATTTAAGAAGTGATCGAAGATTTGATTCACCAGACGCACCATCTCCTAGAGGATGGCTATAATACCAATACGGGGGGCAAGAGTATGTCACCAGCCTGCTGTCAACCTGGTAGTTAACGCGACTGCTTATCCCGAACTCAGGTTACTTTTAACTATGGTTACTTAATTTGCCGTAACCGCTTCCACAACTCTGTGGGCCATCTGCTCAAGTGCGGGTTGATCTTCCCCTTCTACCATCACCCGCACTAAAGGTTCAGTGCCCGATTGGCGTAATACAATTCTTCCGCGCCCAGCCAGTTGCCGCTCGATCCGATGCACTACTTGCTTTACCGGTTCGCTTTGTAAGGACTGTTGATGCTCGCTAAGTGGGATATTCACCAATATTTGGGGGAATAAGCGAATCCCCTGGCATAGCTCCAATAAAGTATTCCCCTGCTGTATCATGGCAGCTAACACTTGCAGTGCAGCCACAATGCCGTCGCCCGTAGTACTTTTATCCAATAGGATAACATGACCTGAATTTTCAGCGCCTAATCGCCATCCCAATGTTTGTAGCTTTTCTAGTACCGCGCGATCACCCACCGCTGACCGTTCAAAAGCTATTCCTAAGCGCTGTAGAGCTATTTCCAAGCCCATATTGCTCATCAGGGTCCCGACAACGCCTCCCGGTAATTTCTGTTGTTGGTGCAGATCTTGAGCAATAATATAGAGAATTTGGTCACCATCAACTCGCTGACCTTGATGATCAACCATAATGACTCGATCACCGTCACCATCGAAGGCGATCCCAATATCCGCTTTCAATGACAATACCTGGTGCTGTAAAGCTTGAATATCGGTTGCGCCACAATCCACATTAATATTCAGTCCATTAGGTTCACAACCCAAGGTGGTCACTCGAGCGCCCAATTCTCGAAATACGTTAGGCGCAATATGATAAGTAGCCCCATGTGCACAATCAACCACAATATGTAAGCCACTTAGATCAAACTCATTGGGAAAGCCGCTTTTGCAAAATTCAATATAACGGCCGGCGGCATCCACCATACGACTTGCTCGACCTAAAACCTCTGAAGCAACGCAGGTCATTGGGCGCGCTAATTCCTGTTCAATGGCTGTTTCCAAGGCCAGAGGCACTTTAGTGCCAGTGGTTGAAAAAAATTTAATTCCATTATCATCGTAAGGGTTGTGTGAGGCTGAAATGACAATTCCGGCTTCAGCACGAAAAGTGCGGGTTAAGTAGGCGATAGCTGGCGTTGGCATCGGGCCTGTCAAAGCGGCTGATAATCCAGCAGCCGCTAATCCAGCCTCCAGTGCCGACTCTAACATGTAACCTGAGATCCGGGTATCTTTACCTAAAATAACCTTCCGCGATCCGTGACGTGCTAACACTCGGCCTGCTGCCCAGCCCAATTTTAAAATAAAATCAGCAGTGATAGGAAAGCTCCCCACTTTGCCGCGGATGCCATCGGTTCCAAACAAACGATGCTGCTTCATGCACTGTTCCTAATCATGGATGAGGGATCCAAAATTTCCGTCAAGTACCCTTGAGGCAATGCGCAGTGCCTCGACCGTTTCACGTACATCATGCACTCGTACGATGCGTACCCCTTGCATTACGGCGATAACCGCTGCTGCAACACTGCCCGAAGCGCCCGGGTCTTTTAAATCGGCTAGAGCATATCGGATCATCGATTTACGCGACAGACCAATTAATAAGGGGCGCGATAGAGTATGTAGTTGCTTTAGATTACCCAGTATCTGATAGTTGTGTTCAACCGTTTTATCAAAACCAAAACCAGGATCCAGCAATAACCGCGCTTTGGCAATTCCAGCAGCTTGACAAGCAGTCATTCGCTCCTGAAAAAATGCAATCATTTCAAAAAGCAGCTGATGATAGTGCGGACGGCGCTCCATCATCCCCGGTTGGCTGCGACGATGCATTAAACAAATAGGTAGGTTACTGGCAGCAGCAACCTCAAGGGCTCCCGGGATTTGTAATGCCATGATATCATTAATCAGATGTACACCACTGACAGCCGCTTGTGCCATGACTTCTGGCTTATAAGTATCAATAGAAAGCCAAGTATCAAACCGTGCAGCGATTGCTTCAATAACGGGTATGACTCTCTGAAGCTCTTCTTCTAGTGAGATTACTTGCGCATCTGGTCGTGTCGACTCACCACCGATATCAATCAGACTTGCCCCTTCTGCAAGCATCTGTTCAACCCGGTATAACGCCGTGTCAATCGAACAATAGTTCCCACCATCGAAGAAAGAGTCTGGGGTGACATTTAAAATCCCCATGACTTGAGGAACCGCTAGCGACAGCCGTCGCCCACGGCTATGCAAACTATTCAAACTTTACTAATTCCCCAGCCAGGACGCAGCCGAAGGTGGGGGGGACGACGGCAACTCGGCAGCAGGCGTTGACTGTTGATTATCAGGTTCCTGCCACCCCGCTGGAGGTCGAACCGGTTGACGCGCCATCAGATTATCAATTTGCGCAGTGTCAATCGTTTCATATTTCATCAAAGCATCTTTCATCGCTTCTAAAATGTCTAAATTATTTTGTAGAATAGTGACCGTACGCTGATAGTTACGATCAATAGTGCTGCGAATTTCTAAATCAATGGCCCGTGCAGTATCATCGGCATGCTGCTGTCCTTTGCTCATAGAGCGTCCTAAAAAGACTTCACTTTCTTCCTCAGCATAGAGAATTGGTCCTAACTTTGCTGAGAATCCCCATTGAGTAACCATCCTACGCGCCAAGGCGGTTGCTCGACGAATATCATCCGATGCTCCGGTAGATACCTTCTCATCACCATAGATCAATGCTTCAGCAACTCGACCACCATAAAGACTGGCAATCATACTTTCTAGAGACTCCTTACTACGGCTAACCCGATCTTGCTCTGGAAGAAACATAGTGATTCCTAAAGCACTGCCCCGCGGTATGATGCTAACTTTATAAACTGGATCATGATCAGGGACCAAACGGCCAATAATCGCATGCCCTGCCTCATGGTAGGCGGTCGCTTCCCTCTCTTTCTCGCTCATAACCTTGGAACGACGTTCAACCCCCATTAAAATTTTATCCTTGGCTTTTTCAAATTCAACCATCGAGACCAGCTGCTGGTTGCTTCTTGCTGCAAATAGCGCCGCTTCATTGACTAAATTAGCTAAATCAGCGCCTGAAAAACCAGGAGTACCACGAGCAATCACTAGGGCATTGACATCATCAGTAATCGGTATTCGCTTCGTATGTACCTTTAGAATCTGCTCACGCCCCCGAATATCGGGTAAACCAACAACCACTTGTCGATCGAAACGTCCTGGGCGTAACAAAGCTGGATCTAAGACATCTGGGCGATTGGTTGCTGCGATGACGATGACTCCCTCGGTGCCCTCAAAACCATCCATCTCAACTAACATTTGGTTTAAAGTCTGTTCACGCTCATCATGACCGCCGCCAAGGCCAGCTCCTCGTTGTCTGCCAACGGCATCAATTTCATCGATAAAAATGATACAGGGTGCCGCTTTTTTAGCCTGTTCAAACAGGTCTCGGACACGGGAAGCTCCTACCCCAACAAACATCTCTACAAAATCTGAACCGGAAATAGTAAAAAAAGGCACTTTAGCTTCGCCAGCAATCGCTTTTGCCAGTAGGGTCTTTCCCGTTCCTGGAGGGCCAACCATCAGCACTCCCTTGGGGATTTTACCTCCTAACTTTTGAAAGCGGGCTGGCTCACGAAGGTAGTCGATTAACTCACTCACCTCTTCTTTAGCCTCGTCACACCCAGCCACGTCAGCAAAAGTGGTCTTAATTTGATTGTCTCCCAGCATCCGTGCTCGACTTTTACCGAAAGAAATGGCTCCTTTACCACCGCCTTGAACCTGACGCAACATGTAGATCCAAGCACCAATGAGCAGCAACATCGGAAAGCATGACATCAGAAAGGTCAGTAGTCGACTTTCCTCTTCGGGGGCCGCTCCTGCAACCTCTATTTGGTTATCTAACAGTGTCTTAATTAGCTGCTCATCCTGCCATAAGGGAGTATAGGTATAATAGTTTTTACCGTTATTCAGATAGACATGGAGTTTTCTATCCTTAATCTCTACTTTACTCACTTCTCTTTTACGGACTTCTTCAAGCAATCCGCTGTAACTAGTGGCAGGACATTGACTATTGTCAGTACGAAAATTTTGAAATAAAGAAACTGCAATGGCGAGAATTGCCAGACAAACCATTAGGTTTTTTACCATATTACTCAAGCTATTAACCTCATATACTCTACCGGGTTAGCCACCGATTTGATCTTTAAAGTAGGGTACTATAGTTTATATCCCCTGGCCACTAGATACAGCTCTTTAGATGCTTGTCGAGAAGCCGACGGTTTACGTACTTTTACTTGTGTGAATAAGCGACGAAGTACTCGCAAGTAGTCATCAAACCCTGAACCCTGAAATAATTTAATCACTAAAGCGCCATCAGTGACCAAAATTTGCTGAGATAACTCCAACACCAATTCAGCCAAATGTAACGACCGTGCCTGGTCTACCACTGCTAAACCAGTTAAATTGGGTGCCATGTCTGATAAAACCACCGAGACTTTACGTTGACCAATCTGCGCTAGCAGCTGGTTAACAACTGCTGGGTCTGAAAAATCACCCTGTAAAAATTCAACGCCATTAATGGGATTCATCGGTAACCAATCACAAGCAAGCACTCGACCACTGCTTCCGACACACTGTGCGCTATACTGAGACCACCCGCCTGGGGTTGCACCCAAATCAACCACTGTCATCCCCGGCTTAAACAATCGATCGCGTTGTTGCAGTTGCTCTAGCTTAAACCATGCACGCGAACGCAAACCTAACCGCTTGGCTTGCTGCACATAATGATCAGTGATATGGGCTTGCAACCAACGCTTAGAGCTGCTTCGACGACTCATCGTTTATATCAAGGTAGATGTCAACAATCCCTGTGCTCAATCTGCAGAATGGTATATTCAACTTCTCCACCCGGAGTTTTAATCGATATCTCTGAATCACAACTTTTATTAATTAAACCACGGGCTATTGGCGAATTGACAGAAATTAATCCATTTTTACTATCCGCTTCATCATCGCCAACAATACGATAACAATACTTATCGCCACTGTCATGGTGCAATAGAGTCACTGTCGTTCCAAATAGCACTCGGTTACGGGAAGGTACTTTAGTGATATCAATCACTTGGGCATGGGCTAGCTTGTACTCAAGCTCCCTAATCCGACCCTCACAAAAGCTTTGTTGTTCTCGAGCTGCCTGGTATTCAGCATTCTCTTTTAAATCTCCATGCTCACGAGCATCGGCAATGGAAGCAATAATTTGTGGTCGCCGTACTTTCCTTAACTGATCTAGCTCTTTCCGTAGCTTTTCGGCACCCTGTACTGTCATTGGAATCATCAGTGAGTTTACTCCTTAACCACAGCCCCAGTAGAGCCAAGCCAATGGCTTACCTTTTATTCAACAAATCCCCTACACCGCCAGATTGCTCTGCCAGTCGATTAATAGGGTTAATCTTAACGCAGTTCGGCCGCTTAAGCATCGATAATTTTAAATATGGCATACAAACTAAACGGGCACGATCAATTTTAGTTTGCCGTCTCTTAACTTTATTATTGAATAAAGTTAACAATAATGTACTATATGCAATTAAAAATGAAAGATTGTTGATTACGCTTTTGAAACATCCATAACCTGCAAAAAGTGAAGCTTTTCTAAAGGCTAAATGCTACGAGGTAGTATGCTATTCATACGATTTAAAGGATTAATAACTCAATGGATTGTCCGGTGATCCTGCTAAATTACGTTAGTATGTCGCAGCGGCTTGTGTGGTTGCTTAGCATTATGGGTTTTGGTAGTGCTGATTGTTTACACACTCTAGTTGCTAGTGAACTCATCGCAGAATGGATCCCCTGGCGACAGCCAATTTCTCCCATGCCGCAACTAAGGCTACCAAAGTTACTTCCCCAAAAACAAACTCTACCCTGGGTTAACCAGCATTTTCTCATACAATCTGTCCAACTAACCTTACCAAAACCATTTATCAGCGTGCTTAAACAGCAAGGTCAGTCACCGCCTCAATGGATGATTAATCATTGGAGCTGGTTAATTGATCAGGTAAAGAGTCAAATTGGTCAGTCTCTAGAAAAAAAAACATTACAAAGCCTGCTATTACGATTAACCCAACAGCTTATACAACGGGGTCTAATCACTAGTCAGATAATTCTCCCACCCCAAGATCTCTCGACCGGTTGTCTCACGATACTATTACTTCCCGGTATTATCAGCAAAATTCATTGGGTTAACAGTCCGCTGACTTCAACAGGTTTACAGTTATTGCCGTTAACCATGGGTGCACCGCTGACTTTACAAGATCTAGAACAAACGCTTGAAATCTTGTCGCAAGGCTGTCAACAACAAGCCAACATCCAATTAATTGCTGATCGATCATTCGGGGGAAGTGAAGTTGTGATTACATTCTCTCAAAAGAGTAGTTGGCAGAACTGGCTGGGCATAAACAGTGGTTCAACCGATCCCGCTTTACGCTTGAAAGAGATCGCAATCACTGGCTACTCTATGGGGGGTATGCCTCATCAGCTGCAATTGTACTACTGCACCCCTCTGAACTCGCCTTTGATCAGAAGCCATGAACAGCAGTTAGCGCTTCGCTATCTACTGTTCTGCCGTTATCACTCTTATCAACTATCCGCCAGCAGCTACCGCCGTAGCCAATCTCTATCCAAAAATTCTATAGCCCTACAGTGGCAGCAACAAATTACCCGCTGGCAATGTCAGATCGATTGGTCACTGTTACGAAAACCTCGGCATCAACTTTCGGTTCAACTAGGATGTGGACAGTTACACCAACAAGGCAAACTCAATGATATTGAAATTGCTGTACAAAAACGTCGTCATTGGACGCTTGATTATGGTTTTAATTATCGATACTACCGACCAACTTCTCAACTGGAGCTGAGAATCAGTGAGCATCGAGCTGTTCCATGGTTTGGTGCCACTGCTGATTGGCCATCCCCAGCACCTACTTTCTATTACCGCTGTTTAATGATTGATCTAGCTTGGAGAGTAACCCTACAAATTGGCCAAACGCCCTTTGATTATTTCAGTGTGTGGCACCAACAACATAGTGGTCAACACCTGTATACAGACGATCAGCTAGCGATTACTGGTCACCATCGTGTGCGCGGATTTAGCGATTCAGCAGACTGTAGAGCCAGAAATGGTTTTTATTGGCGACAAGAGCTATCAACGGCACTCAAGTTACCTTATCAATATGCTAAAACTAACTGGGTCAGTTCCTTACGGCAGCAGCTATTTCTTGGCATTGACTATGGGAAAATTTTTGGGGTGGCGGCAGACTGTGTTAATCAACAACAGTGCTTAGGTGCTGCTGTCGGTTTACGAGGCAACTGGCCCCAACAAGGTAACCGATTAACCTTTGAAATAGCAGTAGCCCGACCACTGTGGTCAACTCTCCCCCGATATTCATCAGTCGCTATCTTATCTTTTAGTCTCCACTATATTTTTTCTCCTACCCCCCCTAAGCCTTAAGGAATTTTATGATGCCATGGCTGTTGTTTCTAAACTTTTGGTACACTTGCCCATCGATACTCTGGACACTGGAGAAGTTATGGCGACCTATTTTTTCTCAATCAACAGCTATTAAGCCACTGATATTAACTAGCGGATTGCTCTATCTTAGTAACAATTTATCAGCCGCTGAGCCGATAACCACTCAGATTACCGGTGTCCCTTCTTTGCAACAAACTGCCCAGGGTGTTGTGGTGGTACCGATTACTCCTCCTAACGTAGAAGGAATATCCCATAATCGCTTTCAGCAATTCACCGTCGCCGATCCAGGGGTTGTTTTAAATAACAGTATCCAACCTATCGACAGCCAATTAGCCGGAAAAATTACTGCTAATCCTTATCTTACTAATGGCAGTGCCCAAATCATTCTCAACGAAGTGGTGGGGAAATTTCCCAGTCAGTTACAAGGTGCTGTTGAAGTGGCAGGTCCCCCGACCCCAGTGATTATCGCCAATCCCTATGGAATCAGCGTCAATGGTTGCCAATTTATTAATAGCCCTCGAGTTTCCCTAATAACCGGTAGCCCGCAGTTCAACGATAACGGCTTATTAGATCACTTTCAACTCAGTGAAAATAGCTTCAGCTTATGGGGCCGTGGTTGGGATGCCCGTGCTCAGCAGCAAGTGAATATTATCAGCCAAGCGATTACCATTCAGGCACCCCTGCAAGGTGGACAAACAGTTACCCTAATGGTGCCACCTAAAACCTCTAATCACACTGAGCTTGACAGCTTATTACCTGAAAAATCATCCGCAATGCGACCAACAGGTAGCCTACTAACCATTGATGCTGCTCTATTTGGCAGCCGCTATCCACAACAAATTACCTTAATCGGTAGTCCACAAGGGCTAGGGGTTAATACTGAGGGAAATCGCTGGTTACAACCCCAGTTACAGCTACAGGATCCAGGACACCTGGTGGCCCTACCAAGGGCAGTACCAACACCCTACTCTTTAGAGAATCATTCAACGATTAGTGCCCAACAAGTTCTGCTCTATAGTAGTGGCAATTTGCATAATCAGGGTACTCTAGAGGCGGAACAACAGCTGCATTTATTGGCAGAAAATCAGTTAACTAACCGGAAAGCAACTTTACGAGGTGAGCAAGTGACCTTAGCCACACAAGGTGAACTCACCATAGAAGCAAGTCAGTTGACCGCAAAACAGCAGGTTAACTTATCCGCCAATGGTAATTTAGTCATCCAAACGATTGGTAAAACCTGCCCAACCACCCGTGATAGCAAACGATTTTCAGCAAAACCAAAAGTACGCTGGAACAAAAATCAGCTAATCAGTGGTGGGGATATAAAGCTCACCACGAAACGCCAATTGAAGATTCAAGGAGGCCAGTTACAAGCTGCTGGTCAGATACAGTTAGTCGGAGCTCAAGGAGTAACCATTCTCGCCGCACAACAGCAACTGCCTAGCCAGATTCCGCTGACTGGCAATTTAGCTTATGGTGAGTGGCAACAGAAATTGACACGCTCGCTCCCCAGTAAATTGGTAAGCCACGGTCCGCTGCAAATTCAGGCAGGCAGTGAGCAACAAGTAGCCCCATTAACGATAGGAGGAAGCCACCTTTTGGTGGGTGATCTTAACCAGGCGCTGGCCAGCTCCTTACAGCTGTCAGCAACGGGAGATTTAACCATTCAAGCAGCCGTACAACAAACTCAGCAGCAACTATCGCTAAAGCATCCTGGTCGGTTAACTTTACGCAGGCAAGCCGACTGGCAACAGCAACAACAAACCGCCCTACCTACCACCCTAACCAGCCAAGGGACACTTAGCTTACAGGCTGGAGCCAATCTACGAATCATCGGTAGCCAGCTACGCAGTCGCTACCAACTGCAACTCCTATCCGCTGACGGCATGGAGCTCTCCCCACTGACGACTCAACAACAATCCCATTGCCAAACTAAGCAGCGCCAACCTTTCGGCTTTCAATCACTCAGCTGGAGTCGTAAACTGTTGGGTACCGGGAAACAGCAGCAATTCATACATCAACAGCAAAAACTCCCCCTAATCACTACCTTAAGCAGCCAACAAGGTGAAATTCTGCTACAGACCGCCAATACGGCTAACCTTTATGGCAACCAAATTAAAGCCGCCAAGGAGCTCATGATCAGTGCTTCTTCGATCAACCTGCGTCCAGCAATTTCAAAGCTTCAACAGTTAAGTCAGCAACAACAGCGGCAGCACGGTTTGACTATAGAACTTTCTGGACCACTGACTGACATCATTGATGTTGCACTACAAATACCAAAAATCAAACAACAGCTGGTTGATATTAATCAGCGGAAATTGGGGCTGCTAGAGGGGGGAATACAGCTTTTAGAGGGCGAACAGGCACTGAGTGACTGCTTACAAATTTGGCAGTGCGCGTCGAAACATCCTTTTAACGTATTATCATTAGACTATCTACTACTTCGGCAGCAAAAAAAAAGTGCTTCCCAACAACTACAGCAGCGTATCCAATTAAACCATCTACAAGCTGGAACCACCTTACATTTGTTGGCGCGAGCCCCAGCAAGCAATAACGGGTCAAAAATGGCTGGTAACCTGGATATTCAAGGCAGTCATCTCTTAGGAAAAACTATCATTTTAGAAGCACAAAATCGGCTCAATCTACAAGCCGCTACCACACAATGTAAACAACACGAAGAACAGCACCAAAATATGGGCAAAGGGGGGTTCAACACTGACTTGATTCCATTATTCACGCCTATTAGCGCTATAGGGGCTATTAAACAGCAAAGAGAGTGTCAACAACAACAAGCAGCGATTAATTTACCGACAACCGTGGTATCTCAGCAGTTATTACGGCTACATAGCGGACAGCAGATACGTTTACGTGGTGCTCAATGCTACGCACAACAACTGCAAGTCACTGCTCGCCACTTGACGCTAACCAGCCCCCAAGATGACCAATCTTTCTCTTATCAGCAAAAACAGTTACAAGGGAAAAGCTGGATTACTCAACTTGGAGGTTTTGTCAATGGCGGCAACCATCACAGTTCCCAACAGCAGCAACTGATTAATCAACCAACCGGGTTTCTAATAGGCTCTGATGGGTTTTCAATTAAAGTTCAAGGCCACACACAACTCAATGGCGCTTTTATTGTTAGCCAAGCGCCGCGCAAGGCGAACGACTTCAGCAGCGCTACGCTCGATTATCAAAGTATTACTTGTAATACTCAGCGACAGCTGCAACCTAATAGCCTATCACTGAGCATCAAAACCCCTTGGAACAATATTTTCTCTGCGGCCACTGCACAATTTGCCAATCGATTGCTAGCTCACCACTATCAAGGAAATCAGCAGTCAGTCATAGATCCTTGGATATCGCCGACGACGGTTAGTTTACAAGAACCAGGGTCAATCCGATCGATGCCAATCAGGGCTCGCTACCCTAGCTATCCCTTGTCAGCATTAGTCGACCCTAGCATAACCCTAAAGCACTTACAGCGACCATCGCCACTGTTGCAAGGTACCCATCGATTATCAGGTCAATTGGTGAATAGGATACTAAAGGCTTACCCACCGGCCACAAAACATTAACAATTATTCGCTATCCACTAACTCTTGTTGATAGGTTTGATAATCACTAGCCGTTAACAACTGACTTAGTTCAATTTTATCGCTGGCTTGAATGACAAATAGCCAGCCTTTCCCGTAAGGATCCTGGTTAATGAGCTCTGGCTCACCATTCAAGGCCTCATTAATGGCAATGATTTTACCGCTGATGGGGGCGTAAACATCCACAGCAGCCTTTTCGGATTCCGTAACAGCGCAATTTTCCCCTGCACTGAGTACCTCTTCAAGCCCGGGCAGATCAACAAAAATCACCTCTCCCAATAAGGATTGCGCCTGACTAGTCATGCCGACCCGATAACAACTATTTGCTTCAGGATGCAGCCATTCATGGTTTTTCGTGTAGTATAAATTTTCTGGCGTCTGATTGGACACAATGATTCCTCTTATCTTGTTAATGCCCTAGCACTGGGTTATTCAATCTGCTGATTACAGCTCTCACCGCTTAAGTAGCCGTAGCTGCGATTTATCATTGATTGACTTCAATAAGAGATTATTAGCACTTCTGCTGGGGTTTGACTACTGACTATTTTTACTCTGAGGCAAACACTATTTATTCACATTAATTAAACAATTAATTTAAAAAATAACTTGATAAATAATTAATTAACAATTATTGTTGTTTTATTAAACATATTTATTTAATAAGTTAACTATAAAATACTCTTTAAACCCAGCGTAAAGATTAATTTACACTAAACACCCATGAGGATGCTCAGTATGTCAACGTTCTTTAACTCACTGTTACAGAAAGTCGGAGATAAAGCTAAAGAGGCGCTAAACTACTTAGTGGATGAGGGTTCAAAGAAGGTAAAAGAGTGGGTGACAAACCTGGTAAAAGAAGCAGCCAACCAAGCTGTAGAATGGGTTAGCAACGCACTTAAATCAACTATCGATTCACTGGCTGATCGGGTAAAAGCGTCCCTGCTTGCTGATCCTTTAGCAGCAACAACGCTAAAAGCTCCCTCTAAAACCCTCAATGCAGAGGATCCAGAATAAGAATTCTTTGATTGCCCGCCACTTGATGAAACTTCAGCCAAAAAACTCTTTGGAGACATTGCAGCATTCCCTGCTAGGGAAACACCGCTCAGTGGGATTCAGGAATCCAATCCTACTATTAGTGTGAAAACCTTGGCAACGCTCGCTTCTTAATTGACCGCCCGGCTAGATTCTCTTAGCTGGGAACTGAAGAATGGCAAGTTATCCGTTAATAGCTATAAAACTTCCAACCATAGCCAGCCATTTTTAATAAAAGTGCCGTCAAACCACCGGCAATAACATCATCCAACATGATCCCAAGCCCCCCTGAGATATGCCGATCAACCCAGCCAATTGGTCCCGGTTTTTTAATATCCAACCAGCGAAATAAGGTAAAACCTGCTGCTATCCACGGCCACTGTAAAGCAGGGATAGCCCAAAGGGCTAACCATAAGCCAACAAACTCATCCCAAACCACCATTTGTGGATCATTGATTTCCCATTCAGCCGCCACGCGCCCGCATACAATA
Source organism: Candidatus Symbiodolus clandestinus (assembly GCA_038960095.1). Classification (GTDB taxonomy): domain Bacteria; phylum Pseudomonadota; class Gammaproteobacteria; order Enterobacterales; genus Symbiodolus; species Symbiodolus clandestinus. The sequence goes on along the minus strand of CP152425.1, from coordinate 1,190,844 downwards.
ACCCCTAATAGAAATGCCACTAGTAGTAGCATGCCATACCCTAAAAGGCCCCACGAAGCGAATAGCCACCAGAAAGGCAAAGCTGCTAAGGTCCCTACTGTTCCTGGCATCCAGGGTGATAAACCCGATCCAAATCCAACGGCGATTAAATGGTAGGGATTATTCCAATGAACTGTTTTTTTTAGGTTTTCAGCCGATAAGGGCCTTCCCATATTTTCCCCAACACACTCACTAGCTATCTCATGTTACGCCTTTGTTTTTAACTTATCAAGGACTCCATTAACAAATTTATGGCTATCCTGCGCCCCAAAATCCTTTGCCAATTCAATAGCTTCATTAATAACCACTTTATAGGGGACCTTTGGACAATACAACAGTTCATACAAGGCTAAGCGCAGGAGAGCTTTTTCAACTGGATCGAGACCCTGTAAGGATCGCAGCACATAGGGTTGTAACTGCTGATCTAGGTTAACGTGATGTTCAATAACACCTGCCACTAATTGATTGAAATAGGCTTGATCCACTTCCTGTGTCTCCGGTTCCTGCAGGAAATACTCCATCAGTTGCGGCAGTGAATTTTCTGATAATTGCCAAGCATAAATGGCTTGCAATGCTAAATAGCGCGCCATCTGACGCGCCTGCATTTTCCGACTAGGGGTTAATGGTTCCATGAGGTTCTTATTTTCAAGCCATGAATCAGTAATGCCAATAATTGCCATCCATTGCTCGAAATCACGGCTTGCCTTGATAGACCGGAAACCGCTGACATAACTCTGCCACCTGCTGCTGGATCACTGGCAGTTGATCAGCGGTTAATGACTGCTCAAGTAGCGCCGCTATCCAATCAGCCACTTGATGAGCTTCCTGCTTGGCAAAGCCGCGACGAGTGATTGCCGGTGTCCCAATCCGAATCCCCGAGGTAACAAAAGGGCTCTGTCGATCATTGGGCACACTGTTCTTATTAACGGTAATATTCACTTCAGCTAGGCGAGCTTCCGCGGCTTTTCCCGTCAAACCTTGAGGAGTAAGATCGAGCAGGAAAAGGTGATTATCCGTTCCCCCTGAGACAATCTTAAACCCACGCGCTAACAAGCTTTCTGCCATTGCTTGTGCATTACGTACGATCTGCTGCTGGTATTGAGCGAATGCCGGTTGCATCGCTTCTTGAAAAGCAACTGCTTTACCAGCAATGACATGCATCAATGGCCCTCCCTGCCCCCCAGGAAATAGCGCTGCATTTAACTTTTTATACAGCAATTCATCTCCACCGGCAGCTACAATCAAACCACCCCGTGGCCCTGCTAAGGTCTTATGGGTGGTTGAGGTGACCACATGAGCATGGGGTAACGGGCTTGGATAAAGGCCAGTAGCCACTAAGCCAGCTACATGGGCCATGTCCACGAGCAAATAAGCTCCCACACTATCGGCAATCTGCCGTAGCTGTGACCAATCGATAACTCGCGAGTAAGCAGAAAAGCCACCAATCAGCAATTTGGGTCGATGTTGTTGAGCCAAATCGGCAATAGCCTGATAATCAATGTAACCTTGTGTATCTACTCCGTAGCTGATTGAACGATAGAGCTTTCCAGAGAAATTGACCGAAGAACCATGGGTTAAATGACCTCCCTGTGAGAGCTCCATACCTAAAATGGTATCTCCAGGGTTTAGCAGAGCCATGTAAACCGCAAAATTCGCCTGCGAACCTGAATGTGGTTGCACATTGGCATAATCTGCCGAAAACAGTTTTTTAGCACGGTTAATGGCCAATTGCTCAACTTCATCCACAAATTGGCAGCCGCCGTAATAACGCTTGCCAGGATAACCCTCGGCATATTTATTGGTCAGCAGCGATCCTTGTGCTTCAAGCACCGCTTGGCTTGCATAGTTTTCTGAAGCAATCAGCTCAATATGCTGCTCTTGGCGGTGAGCCTCTTGCTCTATAAATCGCCACAACTCCAGATCATGGATCGCTAGGGCGGGGGTTACAGTCATTGGCATCAACGATTCTCCACAGTAATATTTTTAGAAAGTCGGCCGCTAAGCCCAGCTATAAGTGACAGGGTAACGACGATCTTTACCGAAACAGCGGCTAGTGACCCGAGGTCCTAGAGGGGCTTGCCGTCGTTTGTATTCGCTGTTATCCACAAATCGCACCACTTGCCTGACTAAAGTCTCTGCAAAACCGGCTGCTATCAAAGCATTAGGAGATTGATTCTGCTCAATATAGCACCGTAGCAAAGCATCCAAAATGGGATAAGGGGGCAAGCTATCCTGATCACATTGGTTAGGTGCTAATTCAGCGGTTGGCAGTCGCTCTAATACGGCAAGTGGAATAACGGAAGATAATTGGTTACGGTAATGAGCTAATTGGTAGACTCTGGTTTTTAACACATCTTTCAACACGGCAAAGGCGCCCGCCATATCCCCATAGAGTGTCATATAGCCCACTGCCAGCTCGCTCTTGTTACCCGTGGTCAATAATAACGCATTTTGCTCGTTGGCCAAAGCCATTAACAAGGTTCCTCGGCAACGTGCTTGAATATTTTGTTGAGTCACGCTACCTGTTTTATCATGGGCAATGTAGGGCTGCAGCTGCTGAGTAAAAGCTTGCATCACCGGGGTAATCGGTAGTTCGAGTAAGTTGACCGATAAGGTGGCAGCCTGCTGACGTGCCACCTGGCCGCTCAACGCTGAAGTATAAGGTGAAGGCAGAAACAGTGGCTGCACCTGTTCGCTTCCTAAAGCATCCACCGCGATCGCTAAGGTTAATGCAGAATCAATCCCTCCTGATAACCCTAATAGAACTCGCCGAAAACCATTTTTAGTCACATAATCCCGCAAAGCCAACACCAATGCTTGGTAGCATTGTGCAGTCAGGGAGAGCGCTCGAGAAGCTGGAGGTCCAGCGGTGAACTGCTGCTCTTGAAAACATAAGGTAGCAATCTGCTCTTTAAATTGACAAAAACGGTAGCAGCACTCCCCTTGTGCCGTGTAAACCAGCGACTGCCCATCAAACAGCAACTCGTCCTGCCCCCCGACTTGATTAACATAGATGATTGGTCGTGCACTTTGACGTGCTTGTCGAGCCAGTAACCGGCGACGCTGTCGCGGTTTATAGCGATCATAGGGGGAAGCATGAATTGATACAATCAATTCAGCGCCTGCAGCGGTTAATGCCTCTAGAGGAGCTTCCTCCCAAAGATCTTCACAGATCAATAATCCTAACCGGTACCCCTTAAAATCTATCAGACCATTATTACTTCCCGGAGTAAAATAGCGCAATTCATCGAAGACACCACAGTTAGGAAGACACTGCTTATAATAACGAATCAGACACTCGCCCTTCCAAAATAGCGAGACGGCATTAAACAAACGACCCTCGACTAACCAAGGATGCCCAACCAAAAGGGCTACCTGCTGCGTTGCGGCCGCAAGCTGTTGCAGCTGCTGCTGACAACGCCTGTGAAAATCATCACAAAATAGCAGATCTTCCGGGGGGTAACCGGTTAGTGCGAGTTCAGAGAATAGCAGTAAATCGACGGTTGAGGGCTGTTGTTGCATCACCGCTAACATGCGCGCTGCATTAGATTCGATGGCACCGACATACCAATTCAGTTGTGCCACCGTGATGGTTAACCTTCGCATGTTTTTAAGAGAATCAGGGCCGCTTTAGCGGGCTAAACTATCAATCTGAATTAATAGTATACCATTAATTTTCACTACCTGGTTACCTATCTTCGAGTAATTTACTTGTCCATTCAATACCTTCAGTGTAAGTTAAAGTTACTATTTAATAAAGAATACATAAGCTTGAGTCCATCGCCTCTTTTCTATAAAATAGCTGAATGGCTTTGATGCTAAGCGACTACAGTAAGGAAAGACCATGCCATATAACTTAGCAGAGTTACCGATCGAAGCGCGAGAGCAGTTACAGCTAGAAAAAAGTGCCGCCTACTTGGCTTGGCAAGAGCAGCAGGGAAAACTAACAGCGGCAGCAGTACAACAACAGATAGCACAACAACCCGAGGCATTGCGTGCTTATTTTATCGAACAATTCAACCGCTATCGTTAACCTGTGGTTGCTACCATACCGCCTAAAGCGGTATCCTCTTAAGGATAACGCTTAACTACCGACTATCACTCGCCTGATGACAACAACCGATAACGTCCGATTACGACCTTTAGAACGCGATGACTTACGTTTTGTGCATAAACTAGATAATACTGAAAGTGTTATGCGTTACTGGTTTGAAGAGGCCTATGAAGCCTATGTAGAGCTCTGTGATCTCTACGATAAGCATATTCATGATCAAAGCGAACGGCGTTTTATTATTGAAAAACAAGGTGAAAATTTAGGGTTAGTCGAGTTAGTAGAAATTAACCATATTCACCGGCGAGCTGAGTTTCAACTGATTATTGATCCAGCCCATCAAGGAAATGGTTATGCCAGCATCGCCATCCGGTTAGCAATGAATTATGCTTTTTCAGTACTTAACCTTTATAAAATTTATTTGGTCGTCGACAGTGAAAATAAAAAAGCAATTCATCTTTATCAAAAAATTGGATTTCAAAAAGAGGGCGAGCTCAAACATGAGTTTTTTATTAATGGACAATATCGCAATGCCATTAGAATGTTTATCTTTCAATCACAATTTTTACCAAGCTTTATTTAATAAGCCTCAATAGAGAATAAAGATTCCCTGTTCTAAACAGCCTAAGTCATACCCATTATTCAATACGAAATAGAATTTTCGTCGATTAGCCTAAAATGGTTATTAATTATTTATCAATGGATCACCTGATGAGTCAGTATCTAATGTTTGGGTGATAAACATAAAAAAGAAAGCTGAGCAAGCGCTATTTGATTCTATTAATAGGGCACCATCTTGATAAATACCATTAATTTTAGCTTGTGACATCGTTAAAGAAGTACCTTGGTTTAATTGTACAATTTTCTTAGCATTAATCCATATGGCAATTTTTTCTACTTCAGCTTAAGTTGGTGCCGGTAATAGGAGTTGAACCTACAACCTTCGCATTACGAATGCGCTGCTCTACCTACTGAGCTATACCGGCTAAAATCAGATTTTAATGGATACTACCAACCACACTTATCTCCCGTTAATTGCGTACCAAATAATCACCTTCAGCAATCCATTTTACAGTGGTTAATGATTCTAACCCCATGGGACCCCGTACATGTAATTTTTGTGTGCTGATTGCCATTTCAGCTCCTATCCCAAATTGTCCGCCATCGGGAAACCGGGAACTAGCGTTGACATAAACGACTGCCGCATCGATTTCCTGAGTAAACCGCTGAGCATGGCTAGCATCCTGAGTTAAAATACCTTCAGAATGGCCACTACTGTGATGATGAATATGCATTATCGCTTCATCGATATCCTCTACTAGACAAAGATTGAGATCGAGTGACAGCCACTCTTGATCCAACTCTTCCTTACAAAGAGGCCGAACTTTAGCTGGGCCTCGAGATAACCAGGTAATGGCAGCAGGATCAGCGTGTAAAGTGACTTCATTGAGCGCTAATGCTTCGCTTAAGAGTGGTAATAATTTACTAGCAATTGATCGATGCACTAACAGCGTTTCTAGAGCGTTGCAGGTGCTAGGCTGCTGCACCTTGGCATTAAGGATCAATGGCAAACTACGCTCTAAATCAGCACTGGCATCAACAAATAGATGGCAAATACCGGCTCCTCCATTAATCACTGGTACCGTGGCTTGTTCACGGCATAAGCGATGCAATGCTTCTCCACCTCGAGTAATCAATAAGTCCACACTCTTATCCGCACAAATTAATTCATTAACCCAGCGACGATCCGCCGAAGGTATTAACTGGACAGCAGTTGGATCGATTTGACTGCGTATTAACGCCTGATGAATAATAGTAACTAGACAATGGTTAGTCTGCTGGGTCTCCTTACCGCCACGTAGTATAACCGCATTACCACTCTTAAGGCACAATGCTGAAACATCAAGAGTAACATTAGGTCGTAATTCATAAATGACACCAATGACTCCGATGGGGACTCGTTGGCGTTTCAGTTGTAAACCGCTCGGCAAAATTTGATATTCTGCCGGCTGTTCAAGAGGATCTGGCAACTGGATAACTTGTTGCAGTGCTTGCTGAAGTAAGGCTAATCGCTGTGGCGTTAACCGTAAACGGTCCAGCAATGCCGCACTATAACTGAGTTGCTGGGCAGCTTCCAAGTCCTGTTGGTTGGCTAGCAAGATAGCGGATTGCTCCCGTTCTAAGGCCTCGGCAATCAAAAAAAGTGCTCGATTCTTCTCTTTCGACATTAACCGTGCCAAGCAAGCAGAGGCCTGCCGTGCCTGAACTCCCATCTCTTTTAGCATAGGCTCCTCGGTTCACAAAAGATCATATCGTCACGGTGAATCACCACTGGACCGTAAGTGTATCCCAGTCTTCGCTGAATTTCTGCAGAGTGCTGTCCTTGAATTCCTTGTAATGCTTCGCTGGCATAACGACTAACTCCTCTAGCAATCTCAAGGCCTTGCCCTGTCACCAGCCGAACGACTTCACCTCGCGTAAAGTGACCGTGAATCACCTGAATGCCTTTGGGTAACAATGAACTTCCTTTAAGTTATCGTTATCGCCAAAATTTATCTCAGTGGTGACTACCGCATCGTTTTCATTAATAACGGGAATAATACCCTGTTGTAACAGGCTCAGCAAAGTATCACGAGCATTTAAAAACCGTTCTCGATCTTCAAGATCAGCACGGGTGAGTAGCATTTGACCGATGGAGCGATCATAGAGCGAAAACAGCTGCTCCCAAAGTTGAATCAACCGGGTTTGCCCTACGGCAGCTAGTAGCTGTTTACTAGTAATGGTATTGGGCAGGGAGGGGTTCCCTAAATGGGCATGGCCAGCAGCAATAGCTCCTGAGGTAACGATGATAACTTGATGTTTTAACTGCTGGATTGCTACGCATTGGCGTACTAACTCTAACATCAATGGGCGATTGAGTTGCTGACGACCAGCGGTCAATACGCTACTACCTAACTTGACAACTACCGTGTCATTGCACTCCACAGCCACCTTTAGCAAGCCTTTTAAATTGTAGACAACTAGGCAGGTTTTTGGGTATCAGCTTTTTTAACTACCGATCACCAATAATGGTGGAGCTAACCGGGATCGAACCGGTGACCTCTTGCATGCCATGCAAGCGCTCTCCCAGCTGAGCTATAGCCCCATTGTGATAGGTTCCCACCACTAAATAACGAGTCATTAAAGAGGGCGTTGAATGACCCAACCCAGTTAGCGACTAGGTCATCTCGCTATGGCACCACGCGCCATAGCGGAACACTTTGCAAAACTGCTCGATAATCCGACAGTTCTGCTAATACTATCTATCTCCACCCAAACTAGGCTATAGATGGAAAATTCCGTAGGTTTCTTTAAGAAGTCTGTTCACAGAAAACTAAGACGCTGGCATCATAGGTGGGAGGGTGCTGTGAGTCAACAAAAAATTGTTGTCTACTGAGGCCCCATCTCTCCATAGATTTTTGTAAGTTCTCTTTAATGCTCTAGCTTACTAATCACTCTGAATCATTGCCAAATTTATGTTTGCTCAGCAAGGTTAAAATAACTTTTTTAACCAACCCATTTTATTACTTAAACGGTTAAAATAGTCATAATCCAGGGGGTGAATTAATGACCATTGATAGCTACTTTTTCGAATAACCACATGCTCACCTAACTGAATGGCTAGTTGGGTATGCCCATCGCAACTGAGTGCCAAAGGCCGTGTGGTCGTCGATGCAGAAAAATAAAGCTGAATACAACTGTCACCATCAATGACCAGTGGCCTGGCAGAGAGAGTATGTGGAAACATCGGCATCACGATCATCGCATTTAGGGTGGGGACTACAATAGGACCACCTCCAGAGAGCGCGTAAGCCGTAGAACCGGTGGGAGTTGCAATGATAAGCCCGTCGGCTCGCTGAGCGAAAGCAAAGCGACTATCAATATAAACCTCAAACTCTACCATACAAGCAACTTGGTCAGGGTGGAGTACTACCTCATTAACAACAAAACTTTTATGTCGGCATTGCTGATCAATATCATTAACTTTTACCTCTAAAAGCAAGCGCTGCTCTTGGCGATACTCCCCAGCTAAAACGGCGGCCAGCTGAGACTTTGCCATCGCTGGATCTAGATCGGTTAAAAATCCTAGATGGCCTCGATTGACCCCAATCAGTCGGCTGTTGGTAGCAGCCAAGGCTTTGGCTGCGCTGAGCATGTTGCCATCACCACCAACCACCACCACTAAATCAGCCTGTTGGCCAATCTCGCTCAAAGAAGCTTGGGAGCCCTTCACCATACCTAACTTTTCAGCAACTGGTGATTCAACTAATACTCGATAACCTGCCTGCTGCAGCCAGGAATACAATTGAAGATGTGTTGATACTCCATGGCTATTTCTAGGCAGACCTATCAGCCCAATTGTGCTAAACTCTCTTTCCATGTTCAAACTGCCCTGTGCTGGCAATAGCGAAAATTAATGCTTCACTCATGCCGTATTCTCTTGAAACAGCAATATCGAACCCCATAATAAAACAATTAAACTAGCATTGGCTACCTAACATAATGGCAGATATAATTATGACTATGAGTAATGAAAAGCCCCCAATGACGCCTAATCAGGCAGCTACTGAAATTTCCATACCAGAGACTCTACAAACCGCTACCACCACTGCTTCACCGGCTACTGAGTCCCCCACCAACACTGCTCACGTAACCCCATCGCAGCCAACGGAACTTTATGAACAAATCAAGCAATTGCAGACTCAACTTGCTGATTTACAAAATAGACTTCAACAGCAGCAAGAATCTCAGCTGCGCCATCTGGCTGAACAGCAAAATTTACAGCGCCGTGCTGGCCAAGAGTTAGAAAAGGCACATAGATTTTCTATTGAAAAATTTGTCAAATCACTGTTGCCGGTTGTTGATAGCTTTGAGCATGCGATGGCTTTAGGAAAACAGTTGATCAACTCACCTACTCAGGAGAAATTAGAATTATTAGACAAACTGCTTGAAGGCATTGAATTAACCTATCACTCGCTGCAAGAGACTTTAAATAAACAGCAGGTGACTGCTGTTGGAATACCTGGTGAGCCTTTTAATCCGGAACAGCATGAAGCAATGGCTGTTGTTGATAACGCCGAGATGCCTACCAATCATGTGGTGACCGTGATGCAAAAAGGTTATCAATTACACAATAGGCTATTGCGACCAGCAATGGTAACCGTTAGTCGTTCTAACAATCCTTAACTTTTTCAAAGCCCCTTAGTAACACCTGATAGTCTATGAGCGCTACTCCAAAACCTCAACGCCCCTTTCACCTGCAAAGCAACTTTAAACCGGCGGGAGATCAACCCGAGGCCATCCGTTGCTTGGTTGAGGGGCTTCAACACGGACTTGCTTATCAAACACTATTGGGTGCTACCGGTACCGGTAAAACTTTTACCATTGCCAATGTGGTTGCTCAACTCAATCGCCCCACTCTATTGATGGCGCCGAATAAGACTTTAGCCGCTCAACTCTATGGAGAAATGAAGGGATTTTTTCCTGATAATGCAGTGGAATACTTCGTTTCTTATTATGATTATTATCAGCCTGAGGCCTATGTTCCCAGCACTGATACTTTTATTGATAAAGACGCTTCCGTCAATCAGCATATTGAGCAAATGCGGCTATCAGCCACTAAAGCGCTATTGGAGCGTCGTGATGTCATCGTAGTGGCTTCGGTATCGGCCATTTACGGCTTGGGAGATCCTGAACTCTATCTGCAGATGATGCTGCACTTACGGCGCGGCGATCCGCTCGACCAACGCGCGTTATTACGCCGTCTGGCTGAATTGCACTATACTCGCAACGATCAAGTGTTACAGCGCGGCACCTTTCGCGTGCGCGGGGACATTATCGATGTTCATCCAGCAGATTCAGAGACTTTAGCACTACGAATTGAGCTGTTTGATCAAACCATTGAACAACTGCTACTGTTAGACCCATTAACGGGTCAAGTCCAACAAACGGTTGCCCGCTATAGCCTCTATCCGAAAAATCACTATGTTACCCCTCGCGAACGGATCCTTGAGGCCATTGAGCAGATTAAGTTTGAACTCGCTGAGCGCCGACAACAATTATTACAAGAGAATAAACTTGTTGAAGAACAGCGCCTAACACAACGAACGCTCTATGATCTTGAAATGATGCAAGAGCTCGGCTACTGCACTGGCATAGAGAATTACTCCCGTTATCTATCGGGTAGTCAGCCTGGTGACCCTCCACCAACGCTTTTTAATTACTTACCCAAAGATGGTCTATTAATCATTGACGAATCTCATGTCACTATCCCACAAATTGGTGGAATGTATCGTGGTGATCGGGCTCGCAAAGAGACTTTAGTAACCTATGGCTTTCGCTTACCATCAGCTTTAGACAATCGCCCACTGCGCTTCGAAGAATTTAGTGCCTGGTCACCGCAAACGCTATACGTCTCAGCAACACCGGGTGCCTATGAATTGGAAAAATCGGCTGAAAACCTTATTGATCAAGTTGTTAGACCCACAGGGTTATTGGATCCAGAGGTAGAAATCCATCCAGCAAAGACTCAAGTTGATGATCTGCTATCAGAGATCTATCAACGGGTGTCTCAACAAGAGCGGGTATTGGTAACCACTTTAACTAAACGGTTGGCTGAAGATTTGACCAGTTATCTGGAAGAGCATCAAGTCAAAGTGCGTTATCTGCACTCAGAGATTGACACCGTGGAACGGATGGAGATCATCCGTGATCTGCGGTTAGGAATTTTTGACGTACTGATTGGCATCAATTTACTACGCGAAGGTCTAGATATTCCTGAAGTTTCCTTGGTCGCTATTCTTGACGCTGACAAACAAGGTTTTTTACGTTCTACGCGCTCATTAATTCAAACCATCGGGCGGGCTGCTCGCCATTTACATGGTAAAGCCATTTTATACGCTGACAGCATTACCGATTCCATGGCGCAGGCGATAGCGGAGACTGAACGCCGCCGAGTTAAACAGCAAGCCCATAACCAAGCCCACGGCATCGTACCACGTGGCTTACAAAAAGCGATTACTGATATCCTAGAGGTCGGCGGTAAACCAAAATCTCGAAAACCTGCTGAAAATTCAGTAGTTCAGCAGCGATTACAGAGCTGGGTACGCCTTTCTACCCGAGAGCAGATAAAATTGCTTGAACAGCTGGAGCGCCAGATGGTTCAGCATGCCCGCGATCTTGAATTTGAGCAAGCTGCGGAATTACGCGATCAGCGACAGCAATACCGCGAATGGTTACGCACTCAAGGTTCTTTGGTCTAGCGATGAGCGGCCTTAGTATGAAGCTGCCATTCACCATTTATCTGTATAATGATAGTGGTGTGAGTCAGCAAGCATTCTATCAGACCGAACGCTGTTTAAAAAATCTACTGAGCCAACATTATCTGATTAAGCACATTAATGCACAAGAAATAGCCCAGGGGCAGTGGAAAACCGATGCCGTTTTATTGGTGATCCCAGGAGGCACTGATCGCTTTTATCTGAAACGTTTACAGGGGCAAGCGAACCAATCCATTAAGCAATATGTGGCACAAGGCGGCAAGTATTTAGGCATTTGTGCTGGAGCCTATTATGCTTCAGCATCTATTGAATTCGATCAGGGGGGCGCCCTCGCTATCGCCGGTCATCGACCGCTTGGCTTTTTTGCGGGAACAGCGGTGGGACCACTATTTGGTCCCCACAGTTATAATGGGAATTGCAGTGCTCGTTGTGCCCGTCTTCGATTACGAGCATTCGATCCATCAGCGATTTTTGAAGTTTTTTACAATGGCGGCCCTCACTTTATAGAGGCCGAAAAATATCCTGACGTAACAGTGATTGCTGAATATGAAGAAATTACTGAATCGCCGGCTGCAGCCATCATCACTATTAAAATTGGTGAAGGAGTTGCTGTTCTATCCGCGGTGCATATAGAATACGATGCATTAACTTTTCCTGCTACAGACCGTGATTTATTGAAGTTAACTCCTACATTACTCAATAGCCAACCTCAACGTCTCCAATTATTGAGAAACTTATTCACCACTTGTGAGCTTGAGCTGCACAGCGCTGGCATTCAACTACAGTCGATAGATGCTTCTACCGGAATTGCCAATTCCACCTGACAAATTCTTGCAGTTTTGTCACAATAGTGCCTTAATCAATTTTTTCAGTTATCTAGGAGTATTCTAATCCATGACCGCACAGCGACTGGACGGTAAAGCTTTAGCCCAAAAAATTACCCAAAAAATCGCCCAGCAAGTAGATGCCCGACGACAAGCTCAACTCCGGCCACCTGGTATTGCTGTGATTGTAGTTGGCGATCAACCAGCTTCTCACCTTTATGTCACTAAAAAACAGCAGGCATGTGAATCAGTCGGTTTCTATTCAACCGTTTATCCTGCATCAAATACGCTGACAACCGAAGCCCTTATAACCCAAATTAATCAACTGAATAGCGATCCACAAGTGGATGGTATCTTAGTGCAGCTGCCTTTACCACCCCATATCGATACTGCGCAAATATTAGAAGCTATTCGCCCTGATAAAGATGTAGATGGCTTTCATCCGTATAATATCGGACGGTTATGCCAGCGTGCCCCATTGCTTTGCCCTTGCACGCCCCAAGGAATTATGCAGCTGCTGGCATTAACGGGACGTTCATTAGCTGGCCTAGATGCCGTGATAGTGGGTGCCTCCAATATTGTTGGACGGCCTATGGCACTGGAGTTATTGTTAGCGGGCTGTAGCGTCACAGTCACTCATCGGCACACGCGTGATCTACAACACCACGTCAGTCGTGCCGATCTATTGGTGGCAGCTGTTGGACAGCCCCAACTGATTAAAGGAACTTGGATTAAACCGGGAGCCATTGTAATTGATGTTGGCATTAACCGCCAAGCTTCTGGAAAATTAGTCGGTGATGTAGAATTTGCTGAGGCGGCTTTAAGAGCTAGCTGGATCACGCCAGTTCCTGGCGGGGTGGGCCCTATGACCGTAGCCATGTTACTGCACAATACCTTGCTGGCTTGTGAACGTTATCACACCTGTTCTCAGCCAGAATTAACCTAGACAACTCTTAATTTCGGGCCTGATAAAATCGCTAAAATGGAGCTGCTAATCAAGCATTCAGAGGGCACTTCATGTTAACCCAGTTGACCCTTCGTCATTATGCCTTGATTCAGGAATTACAAATAGACTTCTCTTCAGGGATGACGGTAATTACTGGTGAAACAGGCGCAGGTAAATCAATCTTGATTGATGCCTTGGCACTCTGTTTGGGAGAACGTGCTGATGCCTCTTTAGTACGTGCCCCCAGTCAGCAGGCTGAGCTGATCGCCTGTTTCCAAGTGACTGAATCCTTAGCAGCGTACCAATGGCTATTTCAGCAGCAGCTACTGCTAGATGATGATCACTGCATTTTACGACGAACCCTCAATGTCGATGGACGCTCTCGCTGCTATGTTAATGGAGTGCCAGTCACTCGAGCACAACTACGAGCATTAGGCCAGCAATTGGTACAAATTCATGGACAACATGCTCATCAACAACTATTGAAAAACACTTATCAGTGTACTCTGTTGGATCAGTTTGCCCAACATCAACAGCTTTTAACCACCATGCGGCAGAGTTATCAAATCTATATAGATAGTCAACAAATATATCAACAACAGCAACTGCAAGCCACCACTCAAGCTGCCCAACGTGAATTGCTGGAGTACCAATTAGCAGAGTTGAAAGCAGTGGCGGCACAACCTGAAGAGTACCAGACGATTAGTGGAGAGCATCGGCAGCTTGCCCAGCGTAACGAGTGCCGGCAGTGCAGCCAACAGCTTCTTGATCTGCTTTATGAACAGGAACAATTCACCTTATTAGGCCTAGCGCAACAGGCCATCCAACAGATGCGCCAACTGGCATCGTTGGATAATCGATGTAGCCATTTACTGGCTATGCTAGAAGAAGCTGCCATCCAGATCAGTGAAACCAGACGAGAGCTGCAGAGCTATAGCGACCAATTAAATTTAGATCCTGAACGTTTTACCTACCTTGAACAACGCTTAGCTAGTCTGATCCAACTGGCCCGAAAACATCACGTTCCTGTTGAAAGCCTTCCTGAACAGCAACAACGATTGCAGCAAGCTTGGGAAAGCCTAATTCAACAGGAGAATGGTCAACAACAGCTGCAGCAGCAGTTAGAAGAACAAGAGCGTGGTGCCCAGACTGCTGCAGAGGTATTAACCGCTGAGCGCCAGCAGGCGGCTCAACAACTTGCCCAGCGTCTAACAACGACACTTCAGCAATTAGCGCTACCACATGCCCAATTCGCCATTACAGTCACTCCTAAATCTTCGAAAAACTTATCAGCGCAAGGATGGGATGACGTAGAGTTTTGGATCACCACTAATCCTGGTCAATCACCCCAACCGTTGAACAAAGTGGCATCGGGTGGAGAACTATCGCGGATTGCTTTGGCAATTCAGCTGTTAACCGCTAGCAAAAATGCCACTCCTGCCCTAATTTTTGATGAAATTGATAGCGGTATCAGCGGCTATACCGCTCTAACTGTAGGGCAACATCTGCGCCAATTAGCAGAAATAACCCAAGTTTTCTGTGTCACTCACCTGCCCCAAGTAGCGAGCTGTGGTCATCATCATCTGCTGGTAAAAAAACAGACCCAACACCATACCACAACACTGCAACTTCATATCTTACAAGCGGAACAAAGAGTCGAAGCCATTGCCCGCCTTTTGGCCGGTGCTGTGGTCACCCCACAAGCGATCGCTAATGCTCGTGAACTGTTAACCGCCAATTAACCCGTCGACATCGAACTTGCAACCAATGACCCCAATGATTCAATATCAAGGCATACGCTAATTATCTAGCTATTTTCCGGGTAATTCATGCCAACACAACCCAGTGTTGCTCTATAAACACCTGGTAAAAAACCATTCTGTTTTTAAAAAAGTTGAAAAGCACTATCGCCTGAAAAATTTAGTTGGCTAGCCACAGCTGACCAGCTGTGTCCTGTCAACAAAAGCTCAATAGCTCTGATTAACCGCCATTGCTGGCACCATTGTTGATAGTTCAATCCTGTTTCCTTACGTAATGGCCTATGGTTTGGCAAGCCCTAAACATCCTCGCTTGCGCCTTAAGATCTTATATAAGGTTGCGTGGGGACGGCCAGTGCTATTTTGGGACTGATGTATTACCTGATCTGGGCACTGATCTGATTTCGGCTGAGGCAGTACAATGCCTCGACATCGTTCTAATTCAGCGGAACTTGGTTGCTACTGCTTACCTGGTGAAAATAACCTCTAAATCTCGCGGTTTTTTGAAACCAAGTCTGTGTTGATAATCTTTGATAAGATTGGAAGATTTGCTCTAAATGTTACTTCGGGTACCTATCATTTAATGGCTGAAAACTGCTACCATTAGTTCGCTTAGTATGCTACTTTCACGCTAACCTCTATACAAATTTAATGATCTTATGAAACATCGCCAGTTACTTCTCACTATACCCTTGATCGCCTTGCTAACCAGCAGTGTAGGTTGCTCTAATCTTAAACGCTTGGTTTATCGTATCGATGTAAATCAAGGAAATTACCTAGATGCTCATGAGATCCAACAGCTTAAACTTGGCATGACTCAACCGCAGGTAATATTCTTATTAGGGACCCCGGCACTCCAAGAGCCCTTTATAACCGGTAATAGCTGGCACTATCTATTTTATCGCCGACGGGAGCATCAACCGGCAACTCAAACTGATATGCAATTGAATTTTGATGCACAAGGAAAATTACAGCGGATTATCAGTGATTTACCAGAAGTACCTGCTGAACTTAAGTCACCGGCACCAGAATCTAAAAAATTGGGATCGGTCGTCAAATAGCCATCATTTTACAGTTTAGACCTTTTAAAAAGGCAACGTCATTGACCTTTAATGGCAGTGGATGCCTGTTGTGCTGCCCGCTGCCGCCTGATTTCTCGAGGATCGGCAATTAGAGGTCGGTAAATCTCTATGCGATCACCAGCTTGAACCTGATCAGTGAGTGACCTCTGGCACCCGTAGACACCCACTCGCTGCTTAGCAAGGTCAATATCTGAGCAGAGTGAATCACACTGGTTTTATCGGAGACTCTATTTTTTCCAAATGTATGAGAGAATGGAGTTATGGAAACGAAAAAAAGACCAGCAAAAAATTACTCACCTGAAGTGCGTGAACGAGCCGTTAAGATGGTATTAGAGCATGAGGCTGATTATGAGAATCGTCGAGCAGCTATCTGCTCTATCGCCGCAAAATTCGGCTGCCATCCTAAAACGTTAGCTCTGTGGTTGCAGCAGATAGAGCGAGATCAAAGGTTAAGAGCAGGAGCAACTTCAGAGGAAAAAGCACGTATTAAAGCTCTGGAGCGTGAAAATCGTGAGCTACGTCAAGCCAATGAGATCTTGCGTAAGGCCAGCGCTTATTTTGCCCAGGCGGAGCTCGACCGCCATCGCCGGTCATGACAGCCTTTATCGATAAGCATCGAGAGGTTTACGGGGTCGAGCCAATTTGTAAAGTATTACCGATTGCCCCATCCACCTACTATCTGCATGCCGCCAGAAAAAAGCAGCCGTCGCTGTTACCGGCAAGGCAGGTAAAGGATATCAAACTAAGTGAGCAGATCCGCAAAATCTGGGATGCTAATTTTAAAGTCTATGGTGCTGTTAAGATTTGGCATCAACTGAAGCGTGAAGGCATTACGGTAGCCCGTTGCACCGTGGAACGTCTGATGCGTACCATGGGATTGCAAGGGATAAGACGAGGTAAAGGGGTCAAAACCACATTTTCTAATCAATCTGCTCCCTGCCCAGATGATTTGGTTAACCGGAATTTCCAGGCTGACCGGCCTAATGCGCTGTGGGTTGCTGATTATACCTTTTGTACGACTTATCAAGGATTTGTTTATACAGCCTTTATTATTGATGTTTTTTCCCGCTATATCGTGGGATGGCGAGTCTCTAGCTCGGCCAAAACCGATTTTGTTCTAGATGCGTTAGAACAGGCCCTGTATGCTCGCCGGCCCTTCAAAGGGGAGCGCTTAATCCATCACAGTGATCGCGGCAGTCAGTATGTCTCTATCCGCTACACCGAACGGATGGTAGAAGCTGGCATTGAATGCTCTGTAGGTAGTGTTGGCGATTCTTACGATAATGCATTAGCTGAGACTATCAATGGCCTCTATAAATCCGAAGTCATTCATCGCCAATCCTGGCAAACCCGTGCTCAAGTAGAGATGGCTACCTTGAAATGGGTTGCTTGGTTTAATCAGCAGAGGTTATTGGGACCCATCGGTTACATACCCCCAGTCGAAGCAGAAATAAGGTATTATCAACAACAAATTGAGCTCGATAAAGCGGCTTGATTCTAAAAAAACAGTCTCCGACATTCCCGGGGGGATTCAGAGCGCTAAAATGCCTGATTGCTGGATCACACAGGCCAACGTACTATCGTTAGCCACTTGTAAAGGAATAATCCACTGCTGATAACCATTGGTATAAACTACCTCAACAGCAACTTGATTAGCCATAGATTGCCTTAGCACGCTGCACAAAAGCCTCTACCATGCGATCAGCCAGCATTTTAGCACCCTGTTCCATCCAACGATCAAGCCAAAGGTTCAGTAATTCAAACTGTAACTCAAACCTAACTTGACAACTTCCTGGCGTCAGCGGATGCAAATACCACCCCCCTGACAGCCGCTTTAACGGCCCCGTGATTAACTGCAGCTGAACCGACTGATTGAGAATCGCTCGATTTTGCGTAACTACGGTCTTTTCTACTCCTGCGTAGCCAATAACCATTAATGCCGTAATCTTCTGTACCTGTTGCTCCAGCACCCGCGCCACCAGACAACCGGGCACAAACAGGGGGTAAGCAGGAATATCGTTGATCAACTGATATATTTGCTGTACGCTGTGCCTGGTATTCACCGCGCAATGAATTTGTGGCATGGCTAACTTCTAAGTAGTTATAACAACCGCTTACCGCGGCGATTGTCGATCAGTTTAACAGCCCCAAGTAGCCAGAGAGAAGTGATATTTTTAAGCGAACATCTGACTACCCGCTTACCAAAGCATAAGGGATGGTACCTAATCATTGGCTAATATTATAAGAGACGCGGTAATAGCATATGCCTACCCCAAAAAAATCGAATCATCCGCGAACGATTGCTCAAAATCGGCGTGCCCGCCATGATTACTTTATTGAAGAGACCTTAGAAGCTGGCCTAGCCCTCCAAGGCTGGGAAGTAAAATCTCTACGCGCTGGCAAGGTTAATTTAAGCGACAGCTATGTCATCATTAAGCAAGGAGAAGCTTGGTTACTGGGATGTACCATCAACCCACTGCATTTAGCCTCTACCCATGTCATCTGCGATGCGACTCGAACCCGTAAGCTACTACTGAATCAGCGTGAGCTGAATACCTTGTATGGAAAAATCAACCGACAAGGTTATACGGTGGTTGCCCTCTCGCTTTATTGGAAAGGTGCCTGGAGCAAAGTTAGCATAGGCGTTGCCAAGGGTAAAAAGGCACATGATAAGCGCGATACTATTAAAGAAAAAGAGTGGGCAATTACCAAAGCACGGCTATTAAAATTACGATAAGACAACTTATTTCTGCTATCATCCGACATACATTCAGAGTCAATAAATTAAAAGACAGGCTTGAACAGCGAGCATCATCCGCTATAATAGAAGTGATTGAGGGGCTGATTCTGGATTCGACGGAAATTACGACCTTCATGGTGCATGCCGAGGAGCGGTTGGCCTCGTAAAAAGCCGCAAAAAGATAGTTGCAAACGACAACGTACACGCCTACAACACTGATAATGAGGTGTTGCTAGCCGCTTAATTGCGGCCAAGGCCCATCTGCTCAATGTCTGTCTGCGGCAGCGAGCTTTATGATGGTCATATTCTAGCAGACTCGTGTCTTAGCCGAGCTTTAGGCGACAGACGCTAGAGTAAATGAGCTATACCGCTGAAAGCTTGCCGATCGGCGTTCACCGGTGAATATAAGGATCAGGCTAAGCATGTAGTACTAAGAAGTTAGGGTTTACGGACGCGGGTTCAAATCCCGCCAGCTCCACCAAGTTTTTGACCTCAGCGGATCTCTGCTGGGGTTTTTTTATACCCCATCCCGCGAGTATTGGCACGTCCCACTGAGCTTTCCGGACCTCACCCTGAAGCCCCTCTACCCTTCCATCCCCAGTTTTTGCTCTCTCAGCGCCGATGTTCTCCAAAATTAGAGAGCAGAGAAATTTCAAAGTCCGGAAGCGAGGAAATTTTTATTCCTTAAAAATCAATTAATTATTGATAGACTCAGCGACCCGATTGATTCACAGCATTGCCTAGCAGGCTAAAATGACTAACTGTCTGATTCTGCTGTCATTGGGGATATCCTCCCGTTCGGACAGGAGAATTGAAGCTGATGAAATAAATCGTCCAGACTCCGTACATCAAGACGTCCAACGTTATTCTGCTATTGTTTATCTTACTCAAAATCAGTATTGCCAGGGGGGCATAGGATTATATCAATGCAAGTTAAGCTCAGAAACTGCCATGAGTCGTCATTGGTTCACTGTCTTAAGCAAACGATTCAATCTTAGTATTGAAGATCCCCGCTTTACTAAGCTAATAAATGATTATCTGGGTGATTGGTCAAATTGGAAGCAGATCGGAGAATTACCTATGCGATTTAATCGACTGATTGTACTGATGGCCCGTTGTTTTCATGCTTCTACGGGTCTATTTGGTAAGAATGCCAATGATGGACGGCTAACCCAACATTTTGAGATTTATCTATAAATATGGCTAAAATAACTATCTATCTGCCAAGAACAATCGTCAAAGAGAATGAATTGTTCTTGGATGTTTCTGATATACAGCAATTGTTTTATAGAATTAAACAGATCAATGATGGAGTGTTTAATATATTGTTTCGTGAAGTCGAATCTAAAATAATTCCAAAAGGATTTTTAGCAATATTTATCAATAATGAGCAGGTATTTGATATTTCTCATATATTTAAGGATGGAGATAAGATCGTATTTAGTATGGCTATTGCCGGGGGGGTAATTTGGACGCAAAAAAAGATCCAGGAATTTTATTTACATGCTCTGTATACAGAGGCACCGATTTCTAATTTTATCTCGGAAGAAGAACATTTTTTTTTGCAGCATCACTTGAGTGAACGACTCAACATAGAGCGTGCAGCCCGGCTGCGAAATTTGCGCACGGTACTACATGATGACATGCATTTGCTCAATCGAATTTTTAGCCGGGCTGATTTATTGCCTATGGTCCAAAATTTTGTGGATTTAAAAGTAAGCGTGGTACAAGCCTTGCAATTACCCACATTTACTCGGAAGATAGTTCCGTGGAATAAACAACCAAAAATTAGTACCGTATGATTAAAAAAAACTATTAATGAGAACACATGGTTTGATCAGGAGATTGACTGTGATGCTTTCCGGGATGAACGTTTGGGCAAACGCTGCCGTGCATTGGTAGAACAACTCTGGAAAGGTTTAGGACAAGCCATTCCATTGGCCTGCCAAGATTGGTCTCAAACCAAAGCAGCCTACCGTTTCCTGTCCAATGAGCGGGTAAGCGAGCAGGAAGTTCTCAGTGGCCATTTTGAAGCAAGCAGCCAGCGCTTTAAATCAACAGAAGGCATAATTCTTGTTTTACAGGATACGACAACCTTTTCGTTCCGACGGGAACATCCTGAACGTATTGGTTACCTAGGCAAGTCCTTCAGCTTGAAGAATGAGCCCATCATGCAGTGTGGCATCCTAATGCACTCCAGTTTGGCAGTAACGACTGAAGGAGTGCCTCTCGGGTTGACGGCGATTAAATTTTGGACGCGGGATAAATTTAAGGGCTGCACCGCCCTGAAACGCAAAATTAACCCCACCCGTGTTCCCATTGAGGAAAAAGAGAGTTCTCGGTGGCTTGAAAATCTGCGGCAATCCACAGCATTATTGGGGGACCCAGGTCGATGTGTGCAGGTAGGCGATCGGGAAAGCGATATTTATGAACTATTCTGTTTAGCCCAGGAACTGAACACCCATTTTCTTATCCGAACCTGCGTTAATCGACTTGTCGGCGATGGGGGACATACCGTTAAAGATGAAATGGAGCATGAAAAGATTGCAGGATTACACACCATCAAATTATGTGACACCAAAGGTGGTTATAGCGAGGCATGCCTAGAAGTTAAATTTCGCCGCCTCAGAGTGCTTCCGCCGCTTGGAAAACAGAAATACTATCCAACCCAGGAAGTAACAGTTATTCATGCTTATGAACCAACTCCCTCTTCAGAACGGGAACGCATAGAGTGGAAACTAATCACCAGCCTGCCGGTTGAAACACTGGAAGACGCTATTGAAAAACTGGAATTGAATCCCCCCGGGAATGTCGGAGACTGTTTTTTTAGAATCAAGCCGCTTTATCGAGCTCAATTTGTTGTTGATAATACCTTATTTCTGCTTCGACTGGGGGTATGTAACCGATGGGTCCCAATAACCTCTGCTGATTAAACCAAGCAACCCATTTCAAGGTAGCCATCTCTACTTGAGCACGGGTTTGCCAGGATTGGCGATGAATGACTTCGGATTTATAGAGGCCATTGATAGTCTCAGCTAATGCATTATCGTAAGAATCGCCAACACTACCTACAGAGCATTCAATGCCAGCTTCTACCATCCGTTCGGTGTAGCGGATAGAGACATACTGACTGCCGCGATCACTGTGATGGATTAAGCGCTCCCCTTTGAAGGGCCGGCGAGCATACAGGGCCTGTTCTAACGCATCTAGAACAAAATCGGTTTTGGCCGAGCTAGAGACTCGCCATCCCACGATATAGCGGGAAAAAACATCAATAATAAAGGCTGTATAAACAAATCCTTGATAAGTCGTACAAAAGGTATAATCAGCAACCCACAGCGCATTAGGCCGGTCAGCCTGGAAATTCCGGTTAACCAAATCATCTGGGCAGGGAGCAGATTGATTAGAAAATGTGGTTTTGACCCCTTTACCTCGTCTTATCCCTTGCAATCCCATGGTACGCATCAGACGTTCCACGGTGCAACGGGCTACCGTAATGCCTTCACGCTTCAGTTGATGCCAAATCTTAACAGCACCATAGACTTTAAAATTAGCATCCCAGATTTTGCGGATCTGCTCACTTAGTTTGATATCCTTTACCTGCCTTGCCGGTAACAGCGACGGCTGCTTTTTTCTGGCGGCATGCAGATAGTAGGTGGATGGGGCAATCGGTAATACTTTACAAATTGGCTCGACCCCGTAAACCTCTCGATGCTTATCGATAAAGGCTGTCATGACCGGCGATGGCGGTCGAGCTCCGCCTGGGCAAAATAAGCGCTGGCCTTACGCAAGATCTCATTGGCTTGACGTAGCTCACGATTTTCACGCTCCAGAGCTTTAATACGTGCTTTTTCCTCTGAAGTTGCTCCTGCTCTTAACCTTTGATCTCGCTCTATCTGCTGCAACCACAGAGCTAACGTTTTAGGATGGCAGCCGAATTTTGCGGCGATAGAGCAGATAGCTGCTCGACGATTCTCATAATCAGCCTCATGCTCTAATACCATCTTAACGGCTCGTTCACGCACTTCAGGTGAGTAATTTTTTGCTGGTCTTTTTTTTCGTTTCCATAACTCCATTCTCTCATACATTTGGAAAAAATAGAGTCTCCGATAAAACCAGTGTGATTCAATCCCGTGTACTGAGTTTAAGCGACTGCGCGGCGGGAAGTTCACGCACCCGACGCGCTGCCAGTGGGTGCATAGAAACACAAACCGAGAGAGAGCTAGCCTACCAACCATTAGAAGACAGTGCGTCCTATTTGCCCGAGCAGATACAAGCGGCTCATCAGCACAGCCTGTTCACCTTGATGGTGGCCTGGCGACGAGAGAATCCCCAACAGAGGGTTGAAGCGCTAATAGATTATCAGCAAGCCGTGGGGACTATTCTGAGTGAGGGGGCGGAGAATCACAGTCCACGTGAAGCTGATATCTTGCGTACCCACTACCAACAAGCGCAGCAATTTCGCATCCAATTCCCTAAAGAAGTGTTATTCAATCCCATCACGACGCCACTGGCAGATTTACCCCCATCCGGAGCGCAGCAGAGTTGGCTATTTGAAAATGGCCGTTGCAGTTTGCTGTTGTTGCGCAAGGGTAAGCGCTATGCGCTCTATAGCCCAGACTTCAATCATCAGCGCCTATTATATGCATCACCCGAGGTAACGAAGAAGCAAATAACATCCTGGATCAACGCCTTCTTTCAGTGGCGAATGGGGAAAGCGGGCTATACCGTCTGGACTTTACAAGAGAACTTGCCTCAGGAAGCCCTGCAGCAGATAAGCCAGGCGGCTCTTCAGAAGCCCCTGGAGGCGCTATCCGATAGCAAACTGTTACTACAATCAGGGTCACAGATTGAAGGGGTTCCCCTCAAAGCGCTCCAAGCGTTAATCCGCCTCGATAGAAAACCAGTGGCGTATGAAGCCCTACATGCCGACTTCTTGCGATTACACCACAAAAATATTCGGCTACACGTAGAATTGCTCCATCAGGTATTGCTTACTCTCAATGCAGACGAACAGCAGGCGTTGAATGCTGTAGTCCGCAAATATGGTTGGCCAGTCGATAATAGCGATTTGCATGGCCTGCCGGAGGAGGAGCAGCGCTCCTTAGTGAGGTACCATAAATTGGTCATGGAGTCATTCAAAGATGAGAGGGTGCTACTCACCTCCCAACGCTTATCGAAGCTCTCTTGGAATGCTCTCCAGCAGGAGTTCGCCGAGGTCTTCAATGAACTTCCAGCAGCCGTTAGAAAACCACTTGCCCAGGCAATGTGGCGTGAAATCCAACCCAAGCTGCAACGGGCCTGGTCGATGGGGCAACGAGGAGGAGAGCAGACTCTGTTCTTCTTACCTGACTTAATCCGTTTTGCTAACAGCGGAGACCCCGCGCCGCTGATACAAATTTCTGCAATAATGGCAGGGGACCATGGGCTGACCCGGCTGCTGGGTTGTCTACGCACCTCGGTCGTCAATAATGTCCATAAAAATGCACTACTCATCCTCAAGCGTATATCCGCCGTTTCTAGCCTATCTATCCATGCTACAAACCTAGCTAAGATGCTGCAGCGCATCCCAGTACTCAGTCCCATTTTTACCGGATTAACGATCTATTCCATCGTGGAGTTAAGTCAGCAGCTCTCCACCTTACCCCCGGATTCCGTAGAACGGCAGGTTGTGGCCTCTGAGTTATTCCTCCAATCGACCACCCTGGCTTTAATCGTGGTAAGCCCCTTGTTGGGAGCTGCCTCCGGTCCCTTATGGCTCGCCTTCACCGCCCTATCCCTCTGGGTTTCAGCCGAGAACCTGAAGCAAGCAGAGCAGCTCAATGTCTCCTTCTGGAAGGCATTAGGCTTTTCTCTGGGATTTCATCAGGATGAACTGCGGGCCATCTATCAAAGCAGAGAACTGGCGCAGATTACTTTAGATTACGCAGAGAGGCTGGCGACTGCCCTGAACGCCACCATCGGCTGGACGATCGCGAAAGTGCCTGCATTAAACACCGGAGAGTGGCGTAATATCTCTATAAATAAAGTACCAGAGAGTATTCAACAAACTATAAATCATCAAGCTTCGGAAGAACCCTTCCCTCATGTTGGAAGCCATCAATATATTGAAGCAGGCAGCTTTAGACGGCTTAATATATTTAGGGTAAAGAATACATTAGTGAGTAGTAGTGCCCCGGAGCAAAGTGGTTGGAAACTAGTCAGGGATGACCTACTGGAAACTTATTGGCATCAGAGATTCTATCAAGCTACTCCGGTAACTACTACAGTACAATTTACTGCCGCCTGTGGCAGTTGGGAACGCGGTAACAGCTTCCTCTCCTCCTTTCCAGTGCCTTGGGGAAACTATACTTTAGAAACAACAGTGCGTGAAAACATTGGTCTTTCTAGCGCAGTCAGTCAAAATAAACAAAGAGAATTACAGATAGAAAGGATGGAGGCTCAATTAAAGTCACAACTTACTCAGCATTATCAATCAATGTCTGCACCTCACTATTATAAAAGAGAGATTCCAATTTTAATCAATATAAACATGCCCGTAGAAATTAATAAAACCCTTATTAATCCTCCAGAGAACATGGCACTATATGCTGACAAACGCACCTTCTTTAATCCTACTGCTCAAAGAGCATTATACTTCTTCTTTGACCCGCGTGAAGGAGACAGCCGATTGGTTATCGGGGCTGATGGACTGCAAATCTGGGACCAAATGAATCAGAACCACAACCCAAATTACTCCCCAGCTCTGAATACCCAAGAGTACCTCATCACCATACAAGTGGGTCATAAAGCGTACTCCGATGCGATTCTTTTCCCACCCAGAGCGCGGTCACAACTGAGTGTCGCCGATAAGACCCATCGTATCGCCAGCCGTTACCTCATCCAGAACGATTATGCGACTCCCTTTGAGGTAATGGATGAAGCCGCTCACGTGGAGATGGTTTTCTTCGAGAATCCAATAGTTAATACCACCTTGAGCACACTCCTTCTCAATCACCACGGTTTTAAAATCATCCTGTCTGCTGCTGAGCAAACCTTCAACTTCACTCTATTAGGGAATAAAACCTATCTCCGCTTAATCCTCACGTCACAACAGGCGATTACCCATCTAAAACTCTCAGCCCAGCATGTGGAAATAGTACACGCTCAAGGGGTTAATAACAACAGTCGCCTAGAGTTGGATTGTCGGGTAGAGACCTTTATGTTAACTATCCACGGTGATTTAACCGTGAACAGCTGCGGAGATACGCTCTCCTGGCAAGGCAAGCGGGCAGATAACGCTGCAGATATCCGCTATACTAAGCTGTCTAATTCTATGACAGCTACACTCTACCAACTCCAGCTTCCCCCAGAGACCTCAGCATTTCCATCGCTCCTGCAAACGCTCAAGCGACAGCTTATCCATAACCATACGAAAGTCTACATAACCTTCTCCACACTCGGGTTATCCGGTTACTGGCTAGTCCCATGGAATAGCAGCCCGCTCAAGCAACTTCGCATTCTGGGCCAACTCGACCAACGAAACGCCACCTTAACCTTAGAAGAAACCCAGAGTACACTCATCGGATTTACAGAAACCTGGCAGCCCGCATTCACAGTCGTTGAGCATTACAGCACTCAAGCTAACCTTGCCACGTCGTTGCGGCTGCAGGGGGCAGAATCCTCTCTCTCGACGCTGAAGGGACAGAATCCGTCCATCCAATTGGGGTTAGCCTATTTGGCCACTTTGCCTTGTGAAACCCAAGGCACGGTGCTGTTATTGGAATCCCCCCAAGGCCATTTAGAAATTCATCGCTTTCCCAATAATGAGGGTCAATGTATCACCCTCAACGAGATAGATTACCAGGTGGGACCGGGAAGCCGGCTTTATGCTGTGGGGGCAACCGAGGGTCGCATCTCGGGTAACCGCTTACTTTATGATACCGACCAGCGTCCCGTAGCCATTGCTTTCCCCATGGGGCTTAATGCCAGTCAACTGGCATCAGTCCACGGCGGGGTATCGGTCAATGGTTTACAACTGGAGCAACTGCCTAAGCAGACACGGCTCTATTTTGGCAACCTGTCGTCACCGGACATTATTCCCCTGCACGCATTGCAAGATACCCTACTACTCCCCGCCAAGTTGCCGGAAGTCCTCTCATCAGAACCCCCGCATCGTCATCGACATCACCATCAGCGACGGCAGGTCCTGGTGGCGGCCTCTTCGGCTCTCCGGCCAACGCCTTGGACAAACTGGCTCGTCCCAGCACTCCAGCTAGTGTATCGGGGCTATCAACCTATCTCCACATGGCTGCTCTCCATCGGGAAATCCAGCCCTCCTAAGCAGGAGTCGTCCCCCCAACAACCGGAATATAACCCGATTACCGAGCCCGATGAGTACACAGCAGGGCACTTTCAAGGACTGTTATGGTTATTGGACCTAGGAGTGAGGACCTGGATGAAAAACAAATACCCAAAATCATCCCAGGTAATTCTCAGCCCTGCCTGGGAAGAGGCCACTGCCCAGGCAGGGGAATGGGTCGATGACTTTTATCACTCCCTGCAACAGGCCGCCCGAGCGTCTGGGGTTAGCTTAGCGCTAGCGACCCAACCGCTGGAGACCGTAACCCTGGTACGACAAGTGGCTCAACAACTGTATACAGGCCGAGCTGAGGAAATTGAGAAACTTTTAAAACCGGTGCTTCACCAAGTCCATCAGGCCATCGGCAACCGAGCGACTCCCAAACAGGCTGATAGATTTATAGCACACTGTCATCACTACCGTAATCAGTCAGTCGCTATCCATCGTCTCCAGCAACAGTGGGCTAGCCTACCCAGTGGCTCTGGGGCAAGTCCACCCCTAAGCCCTAGCAGGGTCACTACCGCTATTCCACAACTCCCTGTCCCGCTCCTCAGCCGGGTCCAAGATATGA
Organism: Candidatus Symbiodolus clandestinus; assembly: GCA_038960095.1. Classification (GTDB taxonomy): domain Bacteria; phylum Pseudomonadota; class Gammaproteobacteria; order Enterobacterales; genus Symbiodolus; species Symbiodolus clandestinus. The sequence continues at coordinate 1,163,174 of CP152425.1, read as the reverse complement.
CCTGAGGTTTAGCTCCCTTCGTGGGAGCAACTAGCAATAGTTTAATGCAGGCGTAGACGATTGATCTCTTCTTCAGAGAGTTTGGTGGTTCTCTGAATGAGCTGAATATCTGCACCTTCATTCAGTAAATTTTTGGCGATGTGCCGCTAGGAAATCTATAGCAACGATTCGACTCTTTAGTCCACACTCGCAAACTTATCGTGAGGTTGTGATTCCTGATTATCCTTTTCGTTTACAGATGCCATCATCGCAATCCCTCACCTGTCAGTGCAATGCTAATGCATCGAATTGACATAAACAGGCTATCCGACACGGAAGGATAAGGTAGTCATTAGATCCTATTATCCTCAATGTAGTGTGAGCGCCTGGGGAGTCGCGATTTACCGAGAAATCACAAATTTTTTGCCTGTTCTAAAATATGCTGATACTGCTGCAACTGCTCCAGGCGTACCTGGTAGCGCTCCTGCTGTAATGGCTGCTGGCTGGCTGCTTGGTGAGCACGACGTAAAGCTTGCTGAGCCGCCTTAAACTCTCCTTGTAGTGCCAGCCACTCTGCCTGTGCAGCCTGCTCATCAGCCAATAATCGACAGCCAGCATAGGCCTGAGCCAATAGATGCCAACCCAAACTGCTATGGGGATGGCGGTGGCAATAGGGTCGCAATAGCCTAATAACCTCAGTATTCTCTCCCTGCTGCAAATAGACGTTGGCCAAATTCAGTAATAATATCGGCTGCTCTGGCTGTCGTTGCAAAGCTTTCAGTAACCGTTGAACCGCTGAGTGGTAGCGTCGTTGGGCTAAATCAATATCGGTTAGAGCATCCAGTAACCAGATATTATCCGGATAGCTCTGCAACAAAGGTCGTAGCTGTTTTCGCCCCACTTCATAGTTTCGCTGTCGATAGCATTGTAACGCTTGGTGATAGCCTTGCAGTAGCGCTTGGGAGCTGTCATCTAACGCCGATAGTAGAGCACTTGATAAAGGGATCGCTAGTTGAGTCTCTGAAGCTTTACCGGCATACAGCTGCTGATAACGTATTTTGGCTAAAAAGTATTCTAATGACGGCCGAGAACGTCGTACCTGCTTTTGCTGATAGGCCCTACCTCGCGCTTCAGCTATCCGTCGTTGCGGCAGTGGATGAGTTAATAAAATTTCGGGCACTTGCCCAGCATGGCAAGTGCCCTGGGCCAATTTTACTAAAAAATTTGGCATGGCTTGTGGATCAAAACCGGCCTGAACCAATAAATTAATACCGATTCGATCCGCTTCCGCTTCATGAGCTTGCGAATAAATCAGTGCTTGTTGTTGTACCCCGCCTAAGGTAGCACTAAATGCTGCCATACCAGCCATGGGGTTGGTTAATGCTAGCATGACCGAGCCGATGACTGCAGCTCATGCTAGCGGCTGTACTGCTTTTTGTGCAGTGATCATGCGCGCGGTGTGCCGCTGCATAATATGAACTATTTCATGAGCTAGCACTGCTGCTAATTCATCTTCACATTCAGTCACCTGCAACAGAGAAGTGTAAACCATCAAGTAACCCCCCACTAAGGCAAACGCATTAATATCGCTTCGGGGCAACCAGTAAAATTGTAGCGGATATTGTAGTGATCCAGCATGTAATCGCAGTCTTTGTCCTAGCCCTGCTAAGTAATTATCCAGCAGCGGATCATGCAGCAGTTGCTTCTGTCCCCGTAATTTACGAATAACCAGCTCACCACACAATCGCTCTTGTTCAATGGATAGAGAAAAACTGGCGGCACTTCCTAACTCCGGCAAAGGGCTAGGCAACGCTAAGAGCATTGGCGATTGCTGAAATAATAGGCATAATAACCCAACCGCCCGCTTCCAAGGTCTTTTGTTAGCGCGATGCATTAACTTTAGTAAGTTATTAAAGTCAGTAATAAGATTCATTAACCGGTGCAGAGAAACCGCAGTCAGTCGATATTTTAACATCCTCTTGATGAGTTGCCCAGGAGATGCTTTGGCTACACTTATTCTACAATACCTCCACCGATTCGATCAGGTGGGTGCCCTATCTATCTACCCATCCATTAAAGGATAGCTTTGCATGTTTGAAATGCTACAACGCTGTTATCAGCGCCATTTTTCCAACCCATCCTTGTCTGCCTTAACCATCCTGCTATTACTGGGGGTTGCCAGTCTCTATTTTTTTAGTAGTTTACTGGCCCCTTTTTGTACCGCTTTAATCCTGGCCTACCTCTTGGAGTGGCCCATTGATCTACTACAACGCTTTTCTATTCCACGTGGAGTGGCTGTTTTGACAGTCTTAGTGCTATCCCTAAGCCTATTAGCTCTGCTTTTCTTAGGACTATTACCTCAATTGGGCCAACAAGGAATCCATTTATTACATGATCTTCCTAGGATGTTAAGTAGCCTCCATAACTTTGTTTTAACACGTCCTTATTACACAACCTTAGTCGAATTCGGTATTATCGATACGGTAACCTCACAGTTGCCAACCAAATTACTCACTTTAGGGAGTTCATTAGTCAAACACTCGGTTATCTCTCTATTAACCATTATAAAACTATCTGTCTATCTGATTTTAATGCCTTTAATGCTATTTTTCATGCTCAAGGATAAGCAGCAGCTTCTATTATCCGCACAGCAGTTATTACCAAAGCATCGACAGCTGATCAATGCCGTTTGGCAAATGGTTAACCGACAGGTTGCTCGCTATATTGGCGGGAAGTTACTGGAAATGTTGTTGGTAACCCTGGCTACCTACGGTTTATTTGCTCTGTTCCAGTTACATTATGCCCTATTGCTCTCAATTCCTGTCGGTATCTCCGTACTAATTCCTTATGTAGGTGTTTTATTAGCCACTTTACCCGTCGCTAGCGTTGCACTGTTTCAATGGGGTTTGAGCAGCCATTGCGGGTATTTTATGGGGTTATATATGGTGATTCAAATTCTGGATGCTAATCTACTGGTGCCGCTGCTGTTTTCGGAAGCGCTTAAACTTCACCCGTTGGTAATTATCTTAGCGAGCCTATTTTTTGGAAGTTTATGGGGATTTTGGGGACTGTTTTTTGCCATTCCATTGGCCATCTTGCTTAAAGCGCTATTCAGCGTTTGGCTTGCTGAATCAGCACGGTAAAGCGGTTACTCTCCTAGGAGAGTAACCACACTGCCGTTTAGGGGGTTGCTGAATAGTGCCCTAAGTATCGTAAAACATGCTCATGGTGTTCCACTGGCTTAAAAGCACTAAAAACCTGCTCGATAACACCTTGTTCATTGATAAGAAAGCTGATTCGATGGATTCCATTATACTGTTTACCCATAAAGCTCTTTTCACCCCATACTCCAAACTGTTCGGAAACCTGATGGTCACTGTCTGATAGCAGAGAAAAATTAAGCATCTCTTTTTCAACAAATTGCTGCAGTTTTTTAGGAGAATCACTACTAATGCCCAATACAGTAATCCCTAATGCTCTTAAAATCTCCATGCTATCCCGTAATCCTGCTGCTTGCAGAGTACATCCAGGAGTCATCGCTTTCGGATAAAAATAGAGCAAAACCTTTTGCCCCTGAAAGTCAGATAGTGCAATCAGCTCATTATCCTGATCAACTAGTTTAAAGTGTGGCGCTTTATCACCTACTTTCAGCGTATTCATGGTACAGTATAGCCCTCGATGGTTGCTGGTAAGCCACCCATGGTACCGGAAAATTTTTATCTGCCAAGCACCCTGTTAATACTTTAAGCGTGAAAACCATGTTTGATAACTTGACACGTAGTATCGTAGCGCTGGTAACTCCAATGCAAGACACTGGGGCTATTGATTATGCAGCTTTAGAAAAGCTGATTGACTACCAGATTAATCAAGGAACTTCGGCACTAGTCATTTTAGGGACTACCGGTGAAGCGGCAACCCTAACCCTTGAAGAGCGCTGGCAAGTCGTTCAAAACAGTGTTCATTTTGCTGCTGGACGATTGCCCATTATTGTTGGTAATGGAAGTAATTCGACTGCTGAAGCGATTACCTGGACCCAGCAGCTTGAAAAAAGTGGCATTGCAGCGTGCTTAACGGTAACGCCCTATTATAACCGACCGACGCAAATGGGCTTACTACAACATTTTAGTGCGATTGCTGGCCAAACCCAGTTGCCGCAAATTTTGTACAATGTTCCCAGCCGTACCGGTTGTGATCTGCTGCCTGAAACCATTGCTCGTTTGGCTGAATTGCCGATGATTATTGGTATTAAAGAGGCCAGTGGTGATCTAAGGCGAGTCAGCCGCTTACGCCGGTTGCTCAACAAACCCTTTATATTGCTGAGTGGTGATGATGCCAGTGCCCTCGATTTTATACGCTTAGGTGGTGATGGTGTAATTTCTGTTACTGCTAATGTAGCTGCTAAATCGATGGCTACTCTTTGCCAATTAGCCATCGAAAAGCAATGGGAAGCAGCACAAAAACTCAATCATTCACTGCTTCCTTTGCATCAAGCACTATTTGCTGAATCCAATCCGATTCCGATTAAATGGGCTTGTCATCAGCTGGGACTGATTAATAGCAATACGTTACGCTTGCCTTTAACCCCTCTCAGTGACCAGGCCCAGCCGGCCGTTAGGGCCGCGATTTATGCTGCTGGTCTACTCCCTAACCACTCTGCCAATGACCATTGATGAGGAGCTTTCTTTATGTTGTTGCCGTCAACCCCCACCCTAGCACTGGTTAGCCTGTTGATCATCACCGGCTGTAGTCAACACGTTGCCGAAGGAGTCTATGTAGATGCGACCTGTGCACCCTGTAATCAGGCGCCTCTGCAAGCCTTACAGTTGCCTAACGGCATCTCCTTACCTCCTGAAGCCGAAATCTATAAAATACCTCAACCTCCTAAGTTGGCAGCCGTTGAGCAGCTAGATATTCGCCCACCCATTCAGCCACTAGCGCTGCTTCCCAGCTCTGAGGCTTATTACCTGGATCAGCAGGTAATTCATCAACTATCCGTACAGACTGATATTAATAATTTATGGGAGCAACTGACGCAGCAACTTATTCAACAAAAAGTTGGGTTATCTAGATCCACTAAAACTAGCTTAACCACTGATTGGATAGTGCTTGAAGATAGGGATGTTTGTCTCAAAGCGCGCTTTCATTTATCTTTACTGGATAAAAACCGGTCACCGCAATTAATGGGGAGATTGCTTGACGCACAATACCTACCTAAAACAGCCGATGCTTCTTCTCAAGCATCCCAGTCGGCTAAGCTAACTCACCCCGACCAACAACCAAAGCTATCTGATTATCAACGGCGGCACTATACCATCCTTTGGGTTAACCGTTTGCTCACAGAGTTAGTGAGCCATACTCCACAAACCTCCGACGATCCTTCGTCCAGCAATGGAACAAAAACGCCAACCACCTCCGTAGAGATTATGCAGCCATCTAGTCACCACCTCTAACCGATTACTCCATTGATTAGACACTTAGGTTTTTTATTGGGAATAGTACGATGCAGAAGCTAGCCACGCTTTATCGCGGTAAAGCCAAAACAGTCTATACAACATCAGACGATAACTATTTAATTGTTGAATTTCGGGATGATATTTCTGCTTTTAATGGTCGCCAGTTAGAGGCTCTACCCGGTAAAGGAGCCTTAAATAATCAGATTAGTTACTTTATCATGCAACAGTTACAAATGGCTGGCGTCCCAACCCAACAGGAGCGGTTACTATCCGCTAATCAGGTACTGGTTAAACGCTTGGCCATGCTGCCCGTCGAGTGTGTGGTCCGAAACCGAGCTGCTGGAGGGCTTTGCCGGCGCTTAGCGCTTACGGAGGGAACCCTGCTTGAGCCACCCCTATTTGAGCTATTTTTAAAAAATGATGAGCTGGATGATCCATTAATTAATGAGTTTTATGGCTACACTTTTGGCTGGATCACCCCCGAACAGTATCAACGTATCCGCACCTTGAGTTTACAGATTAATACTCTACTGACTGCCCTATTCAATAAAGCTGGCTTACTATTGGTCGATTATAAATTGGAATTCGGATTATTTAAGAATGAAATTGTACTGGGTGATGAGATTTCACCCGATAACTGCCGCCTCTGGGATCTAAACAACCAACAAAAATTAGATAAAGATCGCTTTCGCCAGCAATTAGGAGAAGTCCTCGAAAGCTATCAAATGATTGCTGATCGGTTAGGTGTTAACTTTACCACCATGAAACCTGAAGGAGGGCTGATCCCTTAAAAGAAGCTGGTGTGAGGAAAAAGGCGAGACAAAGTCTAATGTGCTCGCCGAAAAAGCGCCTTTCTCTGAAAATTAACTTAATCACTGGAAGCTAGCGCATCAAGGACTACGCAAGCGATCTAACCTTTATAAAATATTATGGTTAGCAATACTCTGGAATTGCACTGAGTCAGGCAGATTAGGAATTAATGAAGTTGCTGTTGATATCTCTCCTTGATCAGGGGTAGAAACTAGCCCTTGAATCAAGCGACTGGTATTAGGAGTGACTCTAAAAGGCTTTTCGAATTTACAAGTTTGAGCAGGTTCTTCACTATCCGCTTCTTCGTCCAGTTGTTCAAGGGCACACATCAATCGTTTTGCATTTTTAATATCTTGAGTAGCGAATACTTTAGTAAAGCCCAGCATTTCATTGGTCTTCATGCCAGGAAGCGAAAAGGGTAATCGGTTACTATCACGAAATTTATTGTATAATTCTGAAAAAATCAATCCATTACCTTTATAAAAATCAACATGAGGAATATTTGTCTCATGACCTATATAATTCATAGGATAACAGATAGCATGACCGTATTCATGACCAAAAGTTTCAAATATGGCATCATCTTCCCAATAAAAATAAGATTCTAAAAGAGCAATTCTAGCATAACCGGTTTTACTAGAAGAACCAGTTCCGCCAATACCACCCTCTTTTCCTAGCAATCCTAAACGATACACTTTGAAATTCAGACCATTATGGTACAATTTTTCAAGCATTTCCGTAGAAAATTTTCTGATTTTATCTGAACCATCTTCATTTACGGTATCTTGTGGATCTATCCACTCACCAAAACGGCCTTGTAAAAAGCTATTTTTATATTCATTACTACTAACAATATAAGCAATTTCTGCTATTAAAACTGTATAACCTCTTGCATAAGCAGGAGGTAAGTGAATGCCCCCTTGATTACCTTTATGATAAAATCTAGCATCCCAATTAACAGTAATTTGTTGCAATTTTTCAAATACAGGATGATCTGTGTAAACATCCAATATAGGTGGATTATCCAATAAATTTACATCAGAATCCAAACTGATCAGAGAACCAGTATCTGTTTGATACAGGCTATCTTTTTTAATAAAAGGATAGCGACAAATCAGTTGAGAGTGGCCTTGTAATTCCGGCAAATAACCTAATGCGACTTGGGAATCGCTATTGGGTAATTGCATTAATACTGTTAATTTTGAAAAATCAGTCGGGGTAAAATTGGTCACCTGAAACGTGTTATTATCGATAGGTTTGATGTCTATCATATGATTAACATAAAAGTTCCTATCTTCGCTATATAACTGTTCAGGGGTTTCTTCATCAGTCAAAATTTCTTGATATTCGATAACTTCAATTTCAGACATATCTATTTGGCTTAACAGACTTTTAGACATTCTTTTTTTATCAAATTCCTGCTGAACCAAATTATCTCTAACTGCGGATCTCTGCTCAGAAATAGAACGTTTTTTCTGAGTACTGCTAATTGATTCATTGGGAAGATTATCCATGTTAGCCTCTTTACGATAATTAACCATCAATTGTCTATCCTTGGGTTGGCTTAATTTAGTTATCAATTAATATTTTTAAATCTTCTATGGCGTACTTCAACGCTCTTAAGATCAAGTTTTAGAACAGTAGAGATTATCCTGTGAATTCAGCAATTCACTCCAATAGCAGCGGTAAGATGGTTGCAATTATGGTGAAAAACGGTACACTAACACCTCGTCGGCCTGTAGCGCAGCCTGGTAGCGCACTGTCATGGGGTGTCAGGGGTCGCTGGTTCAAATCCAGTCAGGCCGACCAGAAGTCAGAACAAGATTATCTTTTCTCTTTTGATTGCCAACTGGTTTCCTAGAATTCAGAGGTTATGTTTCTGAATCCTAGGCTCTAAAAGCTACGAGATCACTCGCAAGAAATCAAGATGTTGAAATTTCGGTTTGAAGGGATGCCGTTGCACCGCTTGGACCTTAACCACTATCGCTTGATCATTAACCATTAACGTTAGTGGATTGGCATAAAAACCCGCTTTTGACTCAGCCTGAAGCAACTCATCTTGGTTTAATTGAATAGAAACCGGAGATTGCTTGCCGCCGTAAATAACGGCTGGGACTGTATTGCCATGACGTAAGCGACGGCTGGCACTTTTCCCCAACTCAGACCGTAGCTCGATATTTAAGGTAAACATAGATTTCTCTCATCCATTGTAAGTGACAAATCCACCACCGACAGGCTACTGATGGTGACTTAAGAAAAAGAATAGCCGCGTATTTTACCGAATTCTCACTAACTCTGCAATCAACCCCTTGAGTAGCGATTATCCTACCTACCCATTAGGATTCATTAACAAACTTAACAGTGCTTGACGAACATAGATACCATTGTTTGCCTGTTGAAAATAGTAGGCCTGTGGAGAGCTATCGACTTCAGGAGCTATCTCGGCTAATCGAGGAAGGGGGTGCAACACTTTAGCCTGCGGGCGCATAAACTGCAGATCCATAGTGGTCAGCGTTATGCTGGGAGGCATTAGTGTCTCAGTGGCCTGAAAACGTTCCTGCTGTATTCGTGTCATGTAAAGAATATCAACTTGCGGCAATACTTGGGCCAGTGATTGATACTGACTATAGTGGCACCCTTGCTGTTGTAATTGCGCTAATAAGGTTTGCGGCAATGCCAAATTTTCCGGAGCCACTAAAAACAGATGATTACCCCTAAATAGCGTTAATGCCTGAATCAACGAATGGGCAGTCCGCCCATATTTTAAGTCACCGACTAAAGCAATGTTTAGATTATCTAATCGTTGTTGAGTTTCTTGGATGGTAAACAGATCCAGTAGCGCTTGTGTTGGGTGTTGATGGGCACCATCACCGGCATTGATGATTGGAATTTCACCAGCAGCTTCAACAGCTGCTTGCGCCGCTCCAGCTTGCGGGTGACGTAAAATGATAGCATCCACATAACCGCTGATAATACGAATGGTATCCCGGAAGGACTCCCCTTTTTGTTGTGAAGAACTCTGACCGTCTGCAAAGCCAATAACAGAACCTCCTAAACGGTGAATGGCAGCTTCAAACGACAGCCGCGTCCGGGTTGAAGGTTCAAAGAAGCAGCTGGCTAACAGGCAGTTGGATAATTTCAGGAGTGGCTTTTGTTTTTTATAGCAGGCTGCCAGCTCAAAGAGTTGCTCAAGCGCTTCGCGGGTTAATGATTCCAGCGTAATCAAGCTACGTTGGTACCAGAGATTAATCATGAAAAATTTGCTCCTTGAATCCGATTAACATTATAGAGAATGCTAGGATGGTAATTATTAGTCGACAGCAAAATAGGGTTGGCTTTATGATAACTGGAAATAATCGGCTGCGGATAGCTTATTCACCCGCAGCGGTTAACAGAATTTTGTGATCAGCTAGAGGTGTGATCAATGTCTAAAAAGCTGCGAAGAACTAAAATCGTGATCACTTTAGGGCCAGCCACCGATTCTCCACAACAGTTGGAACACGCAATTATTGCCGGTGCTAATGTAGCCCGGCTCAATTTTTCCCATGGCAGTGCTCAAGAGCACCGTCAGCGGGCTGAACGCGTGCGAGCCATTGCCAGTAAATTGGGTACTCAAGTCGCCCTATTAGGTGATTTACAAGGACCGAAAGTTCGTATTGCCCGGTTTGTCAGCAACCAAATAACCTTGCGAGTGGGTGATACCTTCACACTCGATGCCACACTACCCAGCGATCAGGGTGATGCTCAACAAGTTGGCATCGATTATACCGCACTGCCGCAAGATGTTGCGACAGGAGATACTCTGTTGCTGGATGATGGCCGGATTCAGCTAAAGGTGCAACAGTGCTATCCGCAAAAGATTGTGACTTTGGTGACTGTGGGAGGGATCCTCTCAAACCACAAAGGAATTAATAAGTTAGGGGGTGGCCTATCGGCAGCAGCTCTCACTGACAAGGATCGAGCTGATATTATTCTGGCAGCCGAATTAGCAGTTGATTACTTAGCCGTTTCATTCCCTCGCTGTGCGAATGATATTCATGAAGCACGACAATTAGCGCTGGCTGCCGGGAGCCAAGCTGCGCTGGTTGCTAAAATTGAGCGCGCTGAGGCAGTCAGTCAACAAGGAATTATTGATGAAATCATCTTGGCCGCTGAAGCAATCATGGTAGCACGAGGTGATTTAGGGGTAGAAATTGGCGATGCTGCTCTGGTTGGGGTACAAAAAGAGTTGATCCGGCGCGCCCGTTCATTGGATCGCATCGTCATCACTGCCACGCAAATGATGGAATCGATGATTCAACAGCCACTACCGACTCGAGCCGAAGTGCTGGATGTCGCTAACGCTGTACTAGATGGTACTGATGCGGTGATGCTCTCCGCAGAGACTGCGACCGGCCACTATCCCGTCGAGACGGTACAGGCAATGGCTGATATTTGTCTCGGGGCAGAAACCATGCCAAGCGTTACTATGTCACATCATCGAATTCATCGTAGCTTTAGCAGCATTGAAGAAACAGTGGCGATGGCAACCATGTATGCCGCTAATCACCTACAAGGCGTGGTAGCGATTATTGCTATGACTGAATCAGGCCGTACCGCCTTAATCATGTCGCGCATCAGCTCCGGTTTGCCAATTTTCGCGCTTTCTCGCCACTCTAAAACACTGAATTTAACTACCCTCTATCGGGGAGTCACTCCTGTCCTCTTCGATAGCCCGCACAATGGAAGGGGCGCCATCAAAGATGCTCTACAACTCCTAAAGCAGCGCGGTTGGCTGAATAGCGGCGATGTTGTGCTGGTCACGCAAGGGGATGAAATGGGTATTATCGGTAGCACTAATACCTGTAGAATTTTACAAGCTTAATCATGCCTAATTTAAAAGGATGCGCTTTTTCATTTTATGATAATCCCTGATACTCCATCAATCAGCAATCATCCTATAATGATACTTAAGTCACCACACTTAATTTACCATCATATAGCAAGCTCATTGGCAAACCATTAGAAGCCATTTGTGGCCCTAAACAACATAAAACAAAACCAGGAACACCTCAAGCAATGTGGACGCCTGGTTGATTGCTATCTCTGATCGGCATTAACATTATATCGTTAGTCAACCTTGATGGTTCCTTACACTGCCCATGGATTAATAACAGATACCTGAGCAGCTTGGTATTGAGCTGCATAGAGGTTCTTAGCGTGTCGTTCATGACACTGAGTAGACTTCCTGGACAAGCTTTTTCGTTTATCTTTCAATGCATGAGCGGTCTGTGCACAATATCTTTTACAAAACCTATTGCGTTTTAGCTCACGCGACACCGTGCTGTGATTAACTCCGATGCTATCCGCTACCTTGTGCTGTGAAAAACCATTATCGTGTAGGGCGTGTATCGGGTATCGTTGACCCGCTTTTCAATCTCTAGAAGGGTGCTCTTATTCCGTTAATCCAGCGGTAAGTTAACTTTTTTCAATAAGAGCGTTAGTGGCCTCTACAGCTTGCACAATGGCTTGATCTAATTGTTGACATTCTGACGGTGAAGGTCTGCTTAGTACATAGTTAACCACCAGCGCTTTACTGCCTGGGTGGCCAATTCCCAATCGTAAACGATAAAAATCTCGACAGCCTGCCAATTGATGGATAATGTCTTTCAGACCATTATGTCCGGCATGCCCGCCACCCTGTTTAAATTTAATGGCACCAACCGGTAGATCCAGATCATCATGAGCCACTAAAATCTCTTCGGGTAGGATGCGATGAAAATTGGCGAATTTAGCGATGGCATTACCACTTAAATTCATAAAAGTTGTTGGAATAAACAGTATCAAGGATGGCTGCTGATCAAACTGTTGGCCGATTAGGGCGTTAAATCGAGAAACCGGTTTGAGCAGGACTTGGTAGTGCTGTGCTAGACGGCGTAGGTACCAGGCGCCAGCATTATGGCGCGTATCCGCATACTGTGCTCCTGGGTTACCTAAACCAACAACTAACTTAATCATTGTGACATCAATTTTATGAAGTCAGCAATGGATATTAACGTTCAAACATGGCTGAAATAGACTCTTCGTTATTAATTCGACGAATGGCTTCAGCCAGTAAGCGTGCTAGCGATAAGCTGCGCACTTTTTTTAAGTTTTGGATTGCTTCTGAGAGAGGGATGGTGTCAGTAACAATGATCTCATCAATGACTGAACTTTTCAGGTTATAATTGGCCATTCCTGAAAATACTGGGTGGGTAGCATAGGCAAACACCCGTCTAGCACCATGGGCCTTCAGGGCTTCAGCCGCTTTAACCAGAGTTCCTCCAGTATCAATAATATCATCAACCAAAATACAGTCACGGCCAGAAACATCACCAATAATATTCATAACTTCAGAAATGTTAGCTTGTGGACGCCGTTTATCGATAATTGCCATATCGGTATCATTGAGTAGTTTAGCGATAGCTCTTGCTCGGGCAACCCCACCAATATCAGGTGAGATCAATACCGGGTTAAGCAGTTGTTGTACCCGCATATCCTCTAAAAGGATAGCGCTACCAAAGACATTATCAACCGGTATATCAAAAAAGCCTTGGATCTGTTCGGCATGAAGATCCACAGTTAATAGACGGTCTACTCCAACCTTAGAGAGAAAGTCAGCAACTACCTTAGCGGTAATAGGAACACGCGCTGATCGGACTCGGCGATCTTGACGAGCATAACCAAAATAGGGGATAACCGCAGTAATTCTTCCGGCGCTAGCGCGTCGTAATGCATCGATCATCACCAACAATTCCATCAGGTTATCATTGGTAGGCGCACAGGTCGACTGGATAATAAAGATATCTCCACCTCGAACGTTTTCATGGATCTCAACATTGATTTCACCATCACTGAAACGTCCAACTGTTGCCTGGCCTAGGGCAACTGAGAGCTGTACTGCGGTTTCTGCTGCTAGAGCAGGATTAGCATTCCCAGTAAACAATTTAATATCACGCATACTACAACCCGGATAGTTTTATTAGCTTGGCTTCATGGGAGCGTAGTGTAGCAGCCATGGGATCTTAGCTGCAACCTCAAAAAGGCATCGTGGTCCTAGCAAGTGCTTTAAATTCAGCTTGGTCACGTTGAAAACAGTGACTTCATGGGTAATGGGTGGGGGATGGGGATAAGGATCGATATCTTTCAAGGGTTAACAATAGTGGTGAACGGTTTATTCCACACACTACGAAGGTTGTCACTCCTGTAGGTGCCTGATATTGTGCGGTTTCTGCGGCTTGTTGATTAACAAATTCAGCAAATATAGCTGCTCCGGTTCCAGTTAGTCGTGCAGAGGGCTCGCTACCGATAGATTTTTGGTACTTGATGAGCCATTCCAGTGCCGCAGCCACTGCGGGTGATCGTTTTTTAACAACAGATTCGCAATCATTATGATAAGGCTTTTCACTCAGGCAGGCTTGTCGCGTGCGCCAGGGAGTGGAGCGTTGAAGCTGCGGATCATTAAAGATAGCTGCTGTTGATATGGCGCCTGCATCGGGATAGGCCACCAGGTACCAGCGCTCTGTAGGCGAAACTTTTTGTAGCTTTTCTCCAATGCCTTCAGCGAAGGCAGCTTGCCCATAGAGAAATATTGGAACATCGGCACCTAAGCTAACGCCTAATTGTTGTAACTGTTCCCTTGAATAGTGACAACGCCAAATTTGGTTGAGAGCAGCCAGCGTCGTTGCAGCATTGGATGAGCCACCACCTAAGCCACTACCTAATGGGATGCGTTTTTTTATGGTAATGGAAGCCCCTTGAGAGGTACTACTGGCCTCTTGTAGTAAATGGGCTGCCTTAACAATTAAGTTATCTTTCCTTTGAATCGTAGGTAAATTGGAGTCTACGTTGATCTGTCCATCAAAACGTGGAGTGATCCAGAGGGTATCCTCTAAAGTAATAAACTGAAATAGGGTCTGCAGGGTATGATAGCCCGTGGCTTGGCGACCGGTTATATATAAAAATAGGTTAAGTTTAGCCGGCGCGGGCCATTGAGTTGTCTTCTGGGTTGCAGAAAGTGGGGGGGCTTGGTCAACGATGCCTAAAGATAGATGATTCATAATAAGCGTTAGATTCGTGGGTTATAAAAACAATCGATATTGACTGAATTTTCATTTTAACTCGAAAGCGATTGGTTAGCAGCTTATCCGTTACTCGGCCGCTAATTGGATTACCGCTCATCTATTCAGACTAACCGCGAGCATTGATTCCTAACCGAGTTGATAGCATTCAGCGCCCTCAAGTGGTGGAAAAACGCTCAAGGATTGGAGATTGGGAAGGCGATACGGGACACGGGGAAAATGCTTATCTAGTGACACTTGCCAAGCGGCAAAGTCGCTTAGTTCTGATAGGGAAAGTAGTCGATAGGCAGGCGGAAACCGTGGCTCAGTGCTTATCTGAATGACTGCATCGAGTTGATAATTGACCTACCATCACACTGGATAACGGTGGTGACTTTGCCCATCACGATCAAGTGGCTAAATCCAGCCAAGCGACGGTTTATTTCGCTAAGCCCTATGTGAGTTACCCATGAGGAACTAATGAGAATACCAATGGCCTCATTCGCCGTTTTTGGCCTAAAGGAACTGATGTTAAACCGCTGGATGACACCGAGATAAGACATAGGGAGTTTTGTCTTAATATGGACCCCAAGCGTTGTCTTAGGGGGGACTCACTCCATTAGAAGTTTATACTGGGAGGAGCGTTGCACTTATTGTGTGAATCCAGCATTTGGTAGATTATTATTTTTTTCTAATTTAATTAATCTAGCTCTAATTATTATCAGTAGATAATCTTGCATAATAAATAATTATAGAATAAAAATTTAAATACAATATTAAATTTACTCGGTAATTATGCATATTATGACATTTTCATTATTAATGACTATTTTTTATAAATTATATAAAATAATAACAATTAATGTTATTATTTTGTCATGATTGTTTATTCTGTATGATAATGCATCACCATAACGGATAACAACTTGACAATAACGTAACCCTTAAAAAAGCAATCATCTATTTATATTAAAGTTATTACGAATTAACAGATAACAGTGGTAACAATAGCTATCGTTAGAAAGAGATTACTCCTTCAATGCCAAATCCACCTATCATTTTGACCCAAAAATTTTTCGAAGAGCCCCCGTTTTCCCCAGCTCCAACTTACATTACATCATCCGTCTGCGCCTACGACCCTGTTAGGCATGGCCAGAACTTAGAGACCTTTCAAAAACATCCCGACTTTGCTGCTTTTAGGGAGCATTATTTTCAGTTACTGGATCGCTTGGCCGCTTTAGGAAATACGCCTGCTATGACGGTCAAGCAGCAGAAAATATTCCTACAATCTATTAATACCTTTAAATACCAACACCTATTTAACTTAAGCTATTGTGATGCTCGGACCCATGCCTTATGGAATGTCACACGTGAGCATCTAGAAGCCTTGGTAGAAATTTTACCAACTGCCAATCTATCTATCACCGAAAAAGCAGGTTTGCTAAATGAACTGGCTCCCAATTTACTCGTTTGCGTGGATGGTGTCATTAGTCACTTACAGGATATTTTAAAAAGGGTCTCTAACAATCAGCATTCAGTGATTGCATGTGCCAAAGAAATTCTCTGTGAGCAGCTTATCTTAGAATTTATTCGAGACTACCATGCTGAGCAGCGACCTGCTATGGAGGTTCACTATGTCAACGGTTTAATTAATCAACTGGCACTGGAGTTCGGCCTGGCCAGACGCTCGCATGAACAGATGGTAACCAGCCAAAATCCGTTAATTCAGGGCAGTTACCCTGCTTGCCGAGGCTATTTACTCAATAAACTGCCGTTTGCTTTAATAAGTTATTTAACTGAACAATTAAGAGGCGCTGCTGAGCAGGCGCTCCAGATCGATGCCACCAATCCTTGGCGTCCCTTTTTTGAGCAATTGATTGCTCAATTTTTTGATAATAGCGGCCTCGTGCATGTGCTATTTAGCGATAGCGGTAAAGAAAACCCCTGTTTGTCGATAGCTACCGAGCTATTATCATTGCAGATAGCTGATGTTTGCCAACGCCAAGGCTGGCTACAGTTACCCGACCGACAGCTGCTTGCTCAATTGCCCAGTGGCGGGTATCTCTATGGATTGGTGACCCTACAACCCTGGATCTGGTGGCAGCCTTGGCCAGAAGCTTCTTATGAGACCTGGAAGCTACCAAAGGCTGCGCAACGGTTGGAACACTTGCAGTGCTCTAGTCCCTGCCAACCCTTGTGGCACTTCGCCTGTCAGCAGCTGATCAGTACCGATATTGACCATTACCTGCAACTACTATCGGCAAAGCCTTCTATGCTTTCTGATGTAAATCCGCAAACCAACCATCTTTTTTATCAGGCCCTCAGCCACGCCAAATTCATCCCTAGCGACTTTCAACTTGCTTTATTTGGCACTCAAGCACTACTGCAGTTCTTTTTCCGCTACCCACAGACGGCTTTGAGGTTACTACAACACCGGCAACTATGCCTATTCTGGCAACAAGATATTCCGACACTCGTTACCCCAGAAATTGTCCTAAGCAATCTATTGAATAACCAAAAATCTAAGCTGCCTGAAACGTTATTGCTGGCTTTAATTGACCAATCAGTTAATCTCAATATCCAAGATGCCCGCGGAAGCTTTCTGTTAATCCGAGCGATTGCTGATAATCAACTCAAGGTTGTTAAACGATTACTCCAATTTCATAAACTAGACATCAATTACCAGCATCCACAAAATGGTCAGTCAGCACTGATCGCTGCTGTATTAGCCATTCCCTATCATCCAGAGCTTGTCGACGCCCTATTGCGTTGCCCCAAAATTAAGCTTGAAATCAAAGATAACCACGGCAACTGTGCTATTTGATTACGCCCGACTCAGAAATAATCAATTAGCAATCAATGCCTTAGAAAATCATCAACCTTCAGCTCTGCCTCTGTCTATTCCCGTGCTGATTAACCGAATCAGCAGCTTTATCCAGCAGGAAACACTCAGCAGACCTCTTTGCCCTCTTATGCAGCAACTACGTTCTTTTTGGTTATACTGGCACTCTTTAAATTAGACTCTTTTTGATTCTCTCATCGCTCAGAAGATCAGCCCTATACTGTGTCACTCATAGGGCATTGACTCTCTAGGCTTACGAGTTTTGAGTAGCTTTAAGACCCACAGATATTGCTCGGGATACGGGGTAATCAAGGTTTCAATCACCTGATTAAGTTGTCGCGCGACAGCATTCGGGGTATTGGCAGTTGAAAAATCCATAGGTGGGAAAATCTGTAATTCGAAGGCACCTTGCTGGGTTTTATAGACGGGAAGTAACGGCAACACTTCGGCACGACATATTTTAGCTAATGGCGCGAGAACCGGTAAGGTCGCTTTGTAGGTAGCAAAAAAATCGACAAATTCACTTTTATCAGTCCCATGGTCTTCATCAGGCAAATAATAACCCAGATAACCATTACGTACGGCTCGCGTCCATGGTTTTAACCCTTGCTGCCGAGTGTACAATCGCCCGCCAAATCGCAAACGAGTTCGACTAGAGAGCCACTCAATCAACGGATTAGGATGAGGCTTAATCATAGCGGCCATTGGTAATCCCAAAGCGGCCAGTGTTACAGCAGCAAAGTCTATCCCCCAAACATGGGGAACAAAAAATAAGATCGGTTTTCCTTGCTGTTGTAGCGTGGTTAAATGATTTTCGCCTACTATCTGTATACGGGTTAATAGGTAGCTTCGACTCCGTACCGCCAACTCAACCATTGCTATCGCAACTTGTGCGGCGGTAGCAAACATTTGATCCAGTATTTGCTCACGATAATCCTCTGACCACTGTGGAAAACAGTAACACAAATTCACGCTGGCTCGTTGTCGAGGACGCAGTAAGCGTCTTCCTAAATAACGACCACAAGCGGCTAACCAGGGATCTCGCCATCTCAGAGGAATCAAAACCACGATGCTTAACGCTAGCGGCAATAGCCAGTAACCCCAATAGCGCGGGCAAAGAAAGGTAACCTTAAACGTTGGACGGTGATCCATAACCTAAACTCATCAACCCTAACCTCTTTTTATAGTATTAACCTGGCTATCACAAAACTCCAATACTGAATCTACGCATTATGAAGACTCCTTAGAACGTTTAGGGGAATTGACCTAATAGATCATGGGCTTTAGTCAGAAATAGTTGTTTTTCGCTGCCCATCAACGCTTCTGCTGCTGGCAGCCGCGCCGTCAAAGGGTTTACTGGTCGTCGATTAATATGGAGTTCAAAGTGTAAATGAGGACCAGTGGAACTGCCGCTGTTACCCGATAGAGCAATTTTTTCTCCCCGTTTAACCCGCTGACCGACATTGACTAACCGCTTTTTCAAATGAAAATAACGGGTCATATATTGGCGACCGTGCCGGATGGTTAAATAATGTCCAGCTGTCAGGCTAAACCCACTTTGCATCACCTCTCCATCGCCTACCGTAACAATCGCAGTTCCACAGGGCATCGCAAAATCTACCCCATTATGCGGGACTCGCCGCCCAGTTATTGGATGGCGTCGCTGAGGGTTAAAATTACTGGAGATAGGGTAACGGGTTAAGGTCGGTAAGCGGAGAAATCCGTTGGCCAACCCTTGTCCAAAGTGATCATAAAAGCAGCCATCATCACCGCGAATTGCGTAGTACTCGCGCTGCTGGACACGAAAACGGGCTGCCAACAGCTGACTACCGGCACTCTTTCCAGCTAAAAATTCACGGGATAGGAGTACATTAAATTGATCGCCGGGCTGAAGCTGTCGAAAATTAAATTGCCATTGAAAGGCTTTAGTCACCTCTTGGATTTCAGCAGCAGTCAGTCCAACATCACGAGCACTGTTAGCGAAGTTACTGGTGATAGTGCCGGCAAGCTGCTGTTGTTGCCACACCCCAGTTATTTGCTCTCGCTGTTCGGTGAACTGCTGAGCACTACGCTGATAATGGCGGATTTCACGGGGTGATAGCTGCCATTGCAGCGATTGCAGTTGCCGCTGCTCATCGAGTTGCCAACGTAAACGCTGCCCGATATGCAGGTTACGCAAGGCTGGATACTGTTTAGAAAAGCGAGCAATCTCTTTTAACTCAACGCCGTATTGGTTCAAAATTCCCTCTAAGGTATCTCCCTTCGCCACCCAATGATCATAGGTACCTGGGGCTGCCTCTAGCTTTTGATCCCACTCATCAGTCAGTGGGGGAACAGTCTCTTCTTGATCTAAAGGCTCACTGTCTGCTGGTAGTAATTCCTCTTTGGGGACTACTCGCTGTTTTAAACACAGCCTGTTAAGAGATATTGGCGGCTTCCAGCAAACAATGGTCAACGTGATTAAAGATAGTGACAGTAATCCAATGCGGTAGTAACGGGGTAGCCAGTCAGTGCGAGTAGTCAGTGCACGTAGGGGGGAGGCCTGTTTCTCTTTCATACACTGAAACTATCCTTATTCTCAATTATTCAGTTAAACAATCAGCAAATTGCTGCGATAATTGTTTTAAAAAGTGTGGGTAGCTATCACGGCCAATGGCTATTTGAGTGCCTAAAGGATCTAAGCACCCTAATTTCGCTGAGGTACCAGACATCATACGCAGTATGACCGCTGGCTGAAACTGCGGCTCAGTAAATAAACAGACCTGCCCAAGTTGCTGCAGCTGTTTCTGGATCTCCTGTAACCGCTTGGCTCCCGGTGCTATAGCTGGGTTTACCGTAAAATGCCCTCGCTGACGTAATCCAAAGTGGGTTTCAAAATAGGCATAGGCTTGATGAAATACCCAGTAATTTTGCTTAGACAGCGGTGCTAATTGTTGTCGAATCTCCTGCTCACACTGCTGTAACTGCTGCTCAAGGCGCTTTACATTAGCATTAATGCGCTGACGCTGCTTTGGGCGTAGTTGGATCAATTGGCTCTGTAATTGTCGAGCAATTTGTCGGGCTATTTCAGGCGATAACCAAATATGTGGATCATAATGAGTATGCTGCGCACAACAGGAAGCTTGCTCTGCTTGTTTCGTTATCAACGAGGTATCGGGTGGAGTGGTTAGTGTCTGGTAACTATTTTTTAATAGCCGTCGAATCGTTGGCACCCCGCTTAACATCAGTTGAGGGGCCAAGACCATTCGTAACGGCTGACTTAAAAAGCTCTCTAGCTCCGGGCCCACCCAGATGACCAATTCAGCTTGATGCAGTCGCCGTAAATCTGAAGGACGTAAATGATAGTGATGCGGAGATGCCAAGGGCGGTAGCAATACCTCAACCGGCATTACCCCTTCAGTGATCGCAGCGGTAATAAACGCTAGCGGACGAATGGAAGCCACGACACTTGCAAAAGCACCTTGACTGAATAGGCCTACACTCAAGCAGCCGCCGAGAATTGCCTTTCGCCACGCACGGCACCGTGGCTCTTTTGATCGGTGGTGTAGTATACTTAACATAATCCTAGCAGCTGGCGTTAGAAAGCCAGCAATGCTATTCTCCACGCCAAAATTTTTACTGTAGCATGTCTGTTGATAAATAGCTAATTTAGGAGCTCTGTGGTTACCTTAAATCAGGTTAGCGTTCACTATAATCAGATCCCAATCCTCTCTGAGGTCTCATTATGCCTGCGATCGGGGCAAATTATCACGCTATTAGGCCCCAATGGAGCTGGAAAAACCACTTTGGTGCGTCTGGTTTTGAATCTTATGAAACCCGATCAGGGTAGTATCGAACGCCAACCAGGCCTACGGATTGGCTACGTTCCCCAAAAACTGCCGATTGACGCAACCCTACCATTAACCGTAGGCCGATTTTTACGCTTAAAGCCTCAGGTATCATCCTGGCAACTCGCTCCTGCCCTCGAACGGGTTGGCGCTGAACACTTACTTCATCGTCCTCTGTCCCAGCTTTCTGGCGGCGAGTTACAGCGGGTAGCACTGGCCCGTGCCCTATTAAGCCAACCCCAGCTGCTGGTACTGGATGAACCGACACAAGGCGTCGATATTTTAGGCCAAGCCGCACTCTACCAATTAATTAAGGAGTTACGCGATGAATCTGGCTGTGCGGTGCTGTTAGTCTCCCATGATCTCCATTTGGTCATGGCCAGTACCGATGAAGTGATCTGTCTAAACAAACATATTTGTTGCCATGGGGCGCCGAAAACCGTGTCGACACACCCTGCCTTCCTTGCAATGTTTGGCTACCCACAAGAACGGCAACAGCTGGCTTTCTATCGCCATCAGCATCAAGATCACCATGATTGATGTTAACCTGACTGCACTGCTACTGTACCCTGCACTGGCCGGTAGCCTCTTAGCTTTAGTGACCGGTCCTTTAGGAACCTTTGTCATTTGGCGCCGTATGGCCTATTTTGGTGACACTTTAGCCCATGCCGGATTGCTCGGGCTAGTATTAGGCCTGCTGAGCGCCACCAACCCCTATGCAATGCTACTGCTAGTCATTGCCCTCTTTGCCGTTGGGTTAGTCTGGTTAGAGCAGCATCCCCAATTCTCGATTGATACTTTATTAGGCATCTTGGCACCGGCTAGCCTCTCACTGGGCTTAATCTTACTGAGCCAATCGACTCATGGCTGGGTCGAGCTTAACAGCTACCTATTGGGCGATCTATTAGCGGTCTCGCGGGCAGATCTCTATTGGCTAGCCGGCGGGGCTTTCGTTATATTGGGCAGTTTAGTTTGGCGATGGAATGCTTTATTGGCGATGGCAGTTAATCCTGAGCTGGCTCAGGTGGAGGGTGTGGCTGTCAAAAATTGCCAGCTACTATTGATGCTGATCACTGCGTTAACCATTGCTTTGGCGATTAAATTTGTCGGCACCCTGTTGATCACCGCATTATTGGTGATTCCAGCCGCCACCGCACGCCGCTTTGCGCATACTCCGGAGTGTATGGCTCTCATCGCCACTGGGGTTGGACTATTAGCCGTTAACGGTGGACTGCTCTGCTCCTGGATTTACGATACCCCGGCGGCGCCCTCTATTGTGCTAATCGCCACTGGCTTGTTTATTTTAGCGCTATTAAAGGGCTCAAAGCGCTAAATTTTCTCAGCGCTGCTAAAAATTATTGGCTCTGTTACAATAATATTATATTGTTATGTGCACTGTTTTTATAAGAAAGTTACATCTTATAGTGGTAGCACATTTAATTGACTTATCATTATCAATGCCTATATAACAGCACTACTTAATCGATTACTTATAGTGATGGCGAGAATACTATGAGAGCATTTAAGGCAATCTATGGTTTTCATTTATTAGAAATGATAGTAGCACTGAGTGTATTATGTAGTTTACTGACTCTGGGCTCTCGCTATATTTCTAAAAATGCTGAAAATTCAGTCAATAAAATAGTTGCTAGCCATTTAAAACAAGTGACAAAATCTGCACAACGTTATGTACAAGATAATTTTAAACAGCTTAAAAATCATGAAGGACCTCCGTTAGATTTTGCGAAATTAGTGGAAGAAGGTTATTTAGCAGAAAATTTTCCTAAAAAAAACCATTACGGCCAAGGGTATCAGTTCAAGGTATCCGACACTAAAGCAGGGCTTCAGCTCTTGTTAACCACTGCCAGAGGAAACCCAATTACTGAAACTTCATTACGACAGATTGCTGATTTAGCAGGCAGTGCTGCTGGCTACGCTTCAGTGTTACATCAAGATAAAATTGTCGGTACCCATGAGGGATGGATGTTAGAGGGTTTTCCTTTAAAAACCGGTCACCTCGCCAGCTTAACCATGGTCAATCAGCAAGAGGTTATGGATGCCGCTACTTTTTTAAGAAAAACTAAGTTTACTGACCACCCTGAATACAATGAAATGCAAACCGATTTATCCATGTTAGCTAATAATATTCATCTAATGGAAGGAGAACTTACCGGTACATTAAGCAAAGATAGATTACAGCTTTCTCATAAAAAAGGTAAATATATTGATATCTATAACACTGAATATCCTTATTTAGAAATAAAAGACTCTACTTTATCTGTTCCTAATACCATGACTATTAATTCTGCGAATATAAAGATTGATAAAGGATCAAATAAGGTTAGATTAGGAGTAGATAGACCAGAATTTATATTAGAGGATAGTAGAAAAACTTGGAAAACGGAGATGATTCCTTCGGAAATCAGGTTGGAAAGTCAAGCCAGCGGGAATAAATCTTATATAGGTAATGATAGAATTTTACTCGAAAATCCAAAAAACACTTTGAGTACAGCGATAGATCTTGCAGCAATAAGGTTAGAAAGTCAAGCCAGCGGGAATAAATCCTATATTGGAAATGATTATCTAAAATATAGTAATAAAAACAATTTTACTCAAGTAAGTTCAGGCGGAGTGTCTACCAATAAGGCTTCTACAAGCAGAACTATACAAGGTAATTACTCGGCTTATTCTGGACTATACCCTCAATACATTAAAATTCCTGCACTGGAAACATATCAAGGTGGTAGTCGTTGGAGTGATAGGTTTTATTATTTATGTAAAGATGATGACAATATGGGAAGAATGTTTGTTGTATTAGATGGTAAAGCAGCTAAATTGAAAATTTGCATTTACGGAACAGCGACTGATGTTGCTGAGCTAAAATGGTGGGAGAAAGATTGATATAACGAATGAAAAAATTAAACTTTATATGAATAGTCCCAAAGTTTATTCTATATGATGGTGTATGGGTTCATGACGGTGAAACTAATTATGAAGAATTCCAGTTAGATTAGCAGCACAGTCGCGTTTTACCGATTAAATCAAGGTGCTGTTGATACATTCTTCAGCCCTTACTTGTTATTGAAGCTATCTAAATCGCGCTTAAAAATTGAATACTTTTCATTGGTTTGACTGACTTATTTAATCAAAAGTATGTTTCTTAGCACAGAGATTGGCGGTATCCCAGAAAGTATCGAACTCATCTATTATCACTACTTTTTCCCAAACAGCACTTTACCACAGTAACAAACCGTTCTATTATTAACCTACCAAGAACCATTTGAACCACAAAAAACAGCAGGCATGCAATCTAGGCACCCTCCTTCTGGTCTAAGCGTAATTAAACGATTTCAGCCCCCTCAATGGCTAGCTGATCGATCGCTACGTGACTATAACGCAGAATCTACTCTATTTACCCGTCGGGCAGTCGTTACCTTGTTTATCGTGGGGCTTGGAACTTTTCTACTGTTTTATAGACTCTACCAATTGCAAATCTGCCAACATCAGCGATACCAAACCCGCTCTAAGGGTAACTGTATTAAATTACTGCCTACTGCTGCCAGCCGTGGCTTAATTTATGATCGAAACGGTGTATTATTAGCGGGTAACCTGATTGATTACCAACTGGTCCTCCACCTTGACCGAACAGTTGCTATCGATAGCCTATTGCAACAATTAGCGCCGATCACTGAACTTACCGTTGCAGAAATCACGCAATTTAAAAAGAATTACCCTCGTCACTGCCGCTTAATGCCAATGGTTTTGAAAAAAAATTTATCAGAGAAGCAGATGGCTCGATTTGCGATCCATCAACACCGTTTTCCCAGTGTGGAAATCAATGGCCATCAGCGACGCCACTACCCTTACGGCGCAGCATTGAGCCACGTATTAGGCTACCTGGCCAAAATCAATGACCAAGAGCAGCAGCACCTACGATCAACGGGACAAAATCATCTCTACACAGTGACTCCCGAAATCGGCAAATTAGGCATTGAACGCTATTATGAACTGCTATTGCGTGGCAAACCGGGTTATGAGTCGGTAGAAATTAATCGCCGCGGACAAATTGTTCGTCGTCTTTCACAACAACCGTCGCAAGCGGGTGCTAACTTAACACTAACTATTGATATTAACCTGCAATGCCATATCGAGAAATTAATGCGCGGCCAACGGGGGGCAGTGGTTGCTGTTGATCCTCGAGATGGATCGGTCCTGGCGTTGGTTTCCAGCCCCAGTTATGATCCCAACCAATTTGTATCCGGTATGACCCCGGATACCTATCAGCAGCTACTGGATAATCCTGATCGCCCGTTGATCAATCGAGCCACTCAGGGTGTCTACCCGCCTGCCTCTACGGTTAAACCATTTATCTCTATCGCCGCCTTAGCCGAAGGCGTGGTTACCCAGGAAAGCAGGCATTTTGATCCCGGCTGGTGGCAACTGCCCGGCTCTCAGAAGCGTTACTGGAACTGCAAACGCCAACGCTATGGCATGATTAATCTTACCCGCTCCCTGGAAGCCTCTTCAGATACCTTTTTTTACCAAGTTGCCTATGATTTGGGAATCGATCGTCTAGCAGAATGGATGCGCCTCTTCGGTTACGGGAAGCCGAGTGGGATTGATCTGGGTGAAGAGCTCGCTGGTTTGATGCCGACCCGTGAGTGGAAAATGCAACGCTACCAGCAACCCTGGTATCAAGGTGATACAATACCCGTGGGCATTGGACAGGGTTATTGGACCGCTACCCCAATGCAAATGACTAAAGCCTTAGTCACCTTAGTGAACAATGGTGAAACGAAAAGACCTCATCTCCTCTACCAACAATCAGCAGAAAAGCCTTGCTCATCTGCTCCTGAAGCGATTCAGTTACATAACCCTAACTTTTGGAAACTAGCCAAGGAGGGGATGTATGGCGGCGCTCATCGACCCCATGGTACAGCCAGACGCGCCTTTATGAATGCACCGTATAAGGTAGGGATTAAATCAGGTACCGCGCAGCTGTTTAACCTAAAAGATGAATTTTACCGCCCTGAAAAACTAGCAAAACAGCTGCATGATCATGCGCAACTGATTGCCTTTGCTCCTTATCACCAACCTACTATTGCTTTGACAATCATCTTAGAAAATGCTGGCAGCGGCAGCCGCTGGGCCGCGCCTTTAGCCCGCCAAATTTTTGATTATGTGCTGGGGCCATGCAAGCCACCCTCACCATTATTAGCGGCTCGAAAGGCCCGTACTCACTCCCAAAACTTATGAAAACGCCACTCCTTAAAGGCTGGCAATTCAGCTGGAGACGCTTGGACAGCACACTCCTATTTTTACTATGCCTGCTGCTGCTCAGTGGCTTGTTTATTACCTACAGTGCCAGCGGCCATAATTTGGGTTTGGTGCGCCATAAATCGCTCCATAGCCTACTGGGCCTATTAACTCTTTTGATCCTGGCTCAAGCACCACCTCGCTTTTATCAAACCTGGGCCCCCTATCTCTATACCGGTTGTCTGCTGCTACTCTTAGTCGTTCTGTGGATGGGTGATACCACAAAAGGAGCTCAGCGCTGGCTAACCATTGGCTTGCTACGCTTTCAACCCTCTGAATTAGCTAAATTAGTTGTTCCTTTAATGGTAGCACAGCTTATCAGCGATAAACCCTGCCCACCTACCTTAGGGACGGCACTCTATGCTCTTTTACTCTTAGCTCTACCAACCTTAGCCGTTGCTTGGCAACCTGATCTGGGTACCGCTATTTTAATCGCTGTCTCTGGATTACTTATTCTGTTCCTTGCCGGCTTGCCCTGGCAGCTGATAGCTGCTTTTTTAGCCCTAAGTGCTGCCTGTATTCCAGGCTTCTGGTTTTTTGGCCTACACGATTATCAGCGTATGCGTTTGAAGATGCTGTTTAATCCAGAACAAGATCCAATGGGCAGTGGTTACCATATTATCCAGTCTAAAATTGCCATCGGTTCCGGTGGCTTATGGGGTAAAGGATGGTTGCAGGGTAGCCAATCACAATTAGAATTTTTACCGGAGCGACATACTGATTTTATTTTCTCAGTGGTGGCTGAAGAGCAAGGGCTAATGGGTGTTAGCCTCCTGCTATTTCTCTATTTAGCGATTATTTTAAGAGGATTTGTATTAGCCATGCGAGCACAAAGTGCTTTTGGTCATCTAATTATCGGCGGCTATACCTTACTGTTTTTTTTCTACTTATTTATCAATATCGGCATGGTCAGCGGATTATTACCGGTTGTCGGAGTCCCCCTACCTTTAATCAGTTATGGAGGAACTTCACAAATTATTTTAATGGCCAGTTTTGGAATTATGCTATCTCTACATTCACATCGACAGCTGTTATCCAAAAACATTTAACCCTCTTCTGGAGATTCCCAAATCGTCGGTAACCTACTGATGTTTTTTGCGCCATGCAGAGACCGAAGGGGTTGTGCCGAAAGATTTTGAAGTTCTCCACCAGTAAACCATCTTTGAACCTCAGATCTCGAGACTGGTGAAGGGAGTGATAAACCTGAAGGGGAACTCGGATTGATCGCCGGCGCGTGGTTGATTCTGTTCGGTCTAAGACCCGCAATATAAGCGCGTCTTAGACTATTAAGCTGCTGTCTGGGTCTATTGCTTTGGATAATATTGATACCGTTAAATCTGTTGCTGTTCTCTATCATGAATGATGAGTTGCTATGGGATGATGAATTAATGGCATTCATAATGGCTTTCCTCTCAATCAATTTATTTTACCCCTGATTAGGCAGGGAAAATGCTTTTCAACCTGCTCTACCCTACCGTCAACAAGATGTCCAGCACCCGATCATTAAAACTGCTTACCAAGCCCTGCTTCACCCTGTGATACAGTATAAAAATTCCATCGACATCCGAAACAGCCTGTAGAAAGCCTTAATTTGCTAACCCGAGCAAAGGTGTCAATATCAGGTTAATTGAGTACGTATTCTTAGAATAATGCATGCTGCTAAATAATCGCCGTCAAATAGCAGATTGCTAAAGTTAACTCTGTAAATACTACCTTCTAGGAAGCTAAGGCCAAAACAGCAGCAGATTTCTGGCTGAGTAGATTAGGAAACCTCCCATAACTGGTAACCTTCTATCTGAAGCTGCTATACTCAGTCAACCTCATACCCCAACGGCGATTTAACCTAGGATGTCCTCCTAAGTTCCAGTGTCGATCGCTAATCATTTTGGCAAGCAAAAGAGAGAACTCATGTCAAAACCACTGGTTTTAGTTGTTAACTGCGGCAGCTCTTCGGTAAAATTTGCAATTATCGATTGTGGTAGCGGCCAACAAAAGCTCAGTGGGTTGGCTGAATGCTTACAACAGCCAGAAGCGGTAATCCATTGGAACTGTGAAGGTAATAAGCAATCTGCCCCTCTGCATACTCCTGCTACCCACCAAGAGGCTCTACAGTTCATTGTAGCCACAATCCTGCCACAGTCTGGCATCTCATCGACTGATTTATTAGCCATTGGCCATAGAATAGTGCATGGTGGTGAAAAATTAACGCAACCTGTCGTGATTGATTCAGCAGTTTTAGCAGAAATTGAAGCCAACCAACGCTTTGCGCCACTGCATAATCCAGCTGCCTTATTAGGCATTCAAGCAGCATTCCTTAGCTTTCCTCAACAGGAAACCCGAAATGTTGCCGTATTCGATACCGCATTCCATCAAACTTTGCCAGAAGAGGCCTACCTATATGCTCTGCCCTACCGGCTATACCAGCAGCATGATATTCGCCGCTACGGCTTTCACGGTATTAGCCACCAATTTGTCAGCGAGCAGGCGGCTCAACGCTTAGGAAAACCCGTAGAGCAACTGAACGCCATCACCTGTCACCTAGGCAACGGTGCTTCGATTGCCGCTGTTCGTCAGGGAAAATCAGTGGACACCTCGATGGGGCTAACGCCTTTGGCCGGTTTGGTGATGGGTACGCGTTGTGGAGATATTGATCCAGCGATTCTATTTTACCTACATGACACTTTAGAGCTTCCCTTACCGGTTATACATAACCTGTTGATCCAAGAGTCAGGGTTACTAGGTCTGAGTGAAGGCACCAGTGACTGCCGATTGCTAGAGCAACGATATCTAATGCATGCTTCTGCTAGACGCGCGCTAAACTGCTTCTGTTACTCGATCGCCAAGTATATTGCGGCTTATACCGCCGCGTTGGGCGATCGCTTTGATCTTTTGGTATTTACTGGCGGCATTGGTGAAAACTCCGCACTGGTGCGTCAGTTAGTCCTAGAGCGCCTTGAATTGCTAAACTTTACGTTAGATCCAGCGGCTAACCTAGCAGCCCGTTTCGGGCAATCGGCAAATATTAGTTTACCCGGGCATCGTCCAGCTTGGGTGATTCCTACCGATGAAGCGAGGTTAATTGCTCAACAAGCCCAGAAACTTCTCGGTGGCACACCCTAAATTAGCTATTTGAGTGCTGAATATGACCCGTGTCATTTTATTAATGCCGCTTGACAGTGGTGCAAGCTTAACCAATAGTAGTTTAGGGGTGATGCGTGCTTTAACCCGTCAAGGCATTCCAGTCGGTTTTTTTAAACCAATTGCCCAAGCAGCTAGCAGTGCTGAAGCCCTAAGTGATGATTTAATCGATCGCACTGCACAAATTATTCATACCTATACTGCTCTGCGCACACCGCTCTCTTTTAGTTTGCGTTATGCAGAACAGCTGATCAGTCAGCACAAAACGGATGATCTGTTAGAGCAAATTGTGGCTCGCTTTACCACCTACCACTACCAGGCAGCGGTGGTAGTGGTTGAAGGGTTAGTCCCTACCGTTGAACATCCTTATACCCACGAGTTGAATGTACGGATTGCCCAAGCACTGAATGCTGAATTGGTACTGGTAGCCTCCCCCGTTGAAGGAAGCCTGTCGAGCCTTAACGAACGCTTAGAGATAGCAGCTGCTCATTTTGGAACACTTGACCCGTCGACTATTGCTGGGCTCCTGCTCAATGGCCTGGATGCACCAGCAACCGTAGCCACTGCGATTTTACCGTCTATCATCCAAGGCCCCAAGATTTTTCAGCATCCACAGACGTCTACTCACCCCCCGATTAACTTTCCCTACCGCCTACTCGGCCATATTCCCTGGGATCAGGAGATCATGGCTTGTCGAGCCAGCGATATCGCTCAGCAGCTAAATGCTACTATTCTTAACCCCGGAGAGATGCAGCAGCGACGGCTGAAATCAATCACTTTTTGTGCTCACAGCATTCCGCACATGCTGAGCCATTTTCAGCCTGGTTCGCTACTGGTCACTTCCGCCGATCGTGCTGATGTTATTCTGGCAGCCGCCTTAGCCTCACTAAACGGTATTGCCCTGGGGGCACTGCTACTTACCGGCGGTTATATTCTGGAAGCTTCACTGCAGCAGATTTGCCAAAAAGCGTTTGAGGCTGGTTTACCAGTGTTTTCTGTTAAAACCCATACCTGGCAAACGGCGATGGATTTGCAACAGATTAACCTAGAGACACCGACTGATGATTGGCAACGTATCGAAGCCATTCAGGAGTATATTGCTGATCATCTAAGCAAAGCGTGGACCCACTCTTTGGCCACAACCAGTCATCGCTCGGTGGTCCTCTCCCCACCCGCTTTTCGCTACCGCTTAACCGAGTTAGCCCGTCAAGCTAACTGCTGTATTATTCTTCCTGAAGGAGACGAGCCTCGAACCATTCGAGCTGCAGTACTTTGTAGTGAACGACAACTGGCTCGCTGTATCCTATTGGGAAACCCCTTAGCGATTCAGAGAGTCGCTCAAGCAGAGGGGATCTCCTTGGGAGATCGTGTGGAACTACGGGACCCTGAACCCCTTAGAGCAGTTTATCTGCCTCGCTTGTTAGCTTTACGGCAGCGACAAAACATGACAGAACTAGCTGCCAGAGAATGGCTGCAGGATAATGTCATATTAGCCACTTTGATGCTAGAACAAGGTGTCGTGGATGGCCTGGTCTCGGGTGCCGTACACACCACTGCCAATACGATTCGCCCCGCCCTACAGTTAATTAAAACTGCTCCAGGTGCTTCATTGGTCTCCTCCATCTTTTTTATGTTGTTGCCCGATCAGGTCCTAGTTTTCGGCGATTGTGCGATTAATCCTGATCCCACAGCAGAGCAATTGGCCACCATTGCAATCCAATCTGCTGACTCGGCGGCAGCATTTGGCCTTTCCCCCCGAGTAGCCATGATCTCCTACTCTACCGGACAATCGGGCGCTGGGAGTGATGTGGATAAAGTACGGCTGGCAACTCAAATTGCCCAGCAACAGTATCCTGATTTGATTATCGATGGCCCCTTACAATACGATGCAGCTATCATGCAAGACGTGGCCCAATCTAAAGCGCCTCACTCCCCGGTTGCTGGCCGCGCGACCGTGTTAATTTTCCCTGATCTGAATACCGGTAATACTACCTATAAAGCGGTTCAACGCTCAGCCAATGTGGTCTCAATCGGCCCGATGCTACAAGGACTTCGTAAACCAGTTAATGATCTCTCTCGAGGAGCCCTAGTCGATGACATTGTGTATACGATTGCTTTGACCGCTATTCAAGCAGCTCGAAGCACTGATTCTGCCGTCTAAAACTACGGTTTACGGAGAGTTTACCATTGGCATCCTCCCCGCCTTTAACGTGATGACATTAGGACAAGGGTTCCTATATCCTCGACCTAAAGGACCCGGCTTTACGGCGGGCTAGGTGAAACCTCTTTATCTTATTCGGAATGTACCGGACCATTGTTCCTATTTTCACTCCTCAATTCTACATAAACACTAGTTATTCCTGCTATAATGGTTGGAATTAATCCCTATCGTTGATATCTAGGAAACCAGTGAATGAGTATTTTATTGATGGCAATGGCTTTTATTACCGTTTGCCTAATCGCCAGTATTGTTAAAATCGTTCCCCAAGGCTCTCATTGGACGGTAGAGCGCTTCGGCCGCTATACTCACACCTTAATGCCTGGGTTAAGCCTAATTTCACCTTTTATCGATCGTATTGGCCATCGAGTGAATATGATGGAGCAGGTGCTGGATATCCCCTCTCAAGAGGTGATATCCAAAGATAATGCCAATGTCACTATCGATGCAGTCTGTTTTATTCAGGTGATCGATGCTGCTCGGGCTGCCTATCAAGTTAAACGGCTTGATTATGCGATTACTAATCTAACCATGACCAATATGCGAACGGTATTGGGCGCTATGGAGTTAGATGAAATGCTATCTCAACGGGATGTTATTAACACCCGATTACTGCAGATCGTCGATGAGGCGACCAATCTCTGGGGAGTGAAAGTCACCCGTATTGAGATCCGTGATGTCCGCCCACCTAAAGAGTTGATCGCTTCGATGAACGCGCAAATGAAAGCAGAGCGTAATAAACGTGCTGACATTTTAGAAGCAGAGGGAGTTCGTCAAGCCGCTATCCTAAAAGCTGAGGGGGAAAAGCAGGGGCAAATTTTGAAGGCTGAAGGGGAACGACAAGCCGCCTTCTTACAAGCGGAGGCTCGTGAACGGGCGGCCGAAGCGGAAGCCCATGCGACTCAGATGGTTTCAGATGCTATTGCAGCCGGCAATATGAGTGCATTAAATTACTTTATTGCTCAAAAATACACTGAAGCCCTGAAATCACTGGGTCAAGCTAACAATAGTAAAGTGATTATGATGCCGTTAGAGGCCAGTAATCTTCTCGGCTCTATTAGTGGCATCCGTGAACTATTGAATCCAGAAAAACCTGAAAAAAATCGAGATACTAGGCCATGAGCTGGGATTTAAACGTCACCGAGTTTCTCTTCTATCCCCCTCACTTCTGGTTTATCTTGGGTTGCCTACTGCTCAGTGCTGAATCACTGGGAGCTGCTGGCTATCTGTTTTGGTTAGGACTCTCTGCCTGGATGGTTGTTCTGATCAGCTGGTTACTACCGACGCTAGGATGGTTTGGTTTATGGAGCTGTTTTTCGCTCTGTAGCTTGGTAACTGTGCTGCTCTGGTATTATGGACAGCAGCGTTCCCAACACCAATCAATGCCATCGGGGTTAAATCAACCCCAACAACAATTGGTTGGCTATCGAGCTATTTTAAGCAGTAATTTAAGCAATGGCATTGGACGCCTACAGATTGGCGACAGCAGCTGGCGGGTGCAGGCGGATCACGTCTTACCCGCAGGAACTCCAGTGGTCGTTATCGCGATCGAAGGCAATACACTGCGCTTACAAGCGGTCGAACATGTTCAAGGCCCTAGTTCGTCATAACCTAATTTTACTGCTGTTTGCGCTGGCTTGTGTCTCCCTATTAGTACTGCTGCAACGCTTAATCGCACAACCCATCCAGCAACAGCAATCGGCACAGCAGCAAGCATGGTTACAGCAGGTTTTACCTGGCATTCACTATGACAACGACCTGCTAGCTAGCTGTTACCTGATCCCAAACCCAGCGCCCGGATCAAAATCGCCACAACGCCTCTATCTTGCCACTCATCAGGGTAACCTAGTCGCGCGAATCGTTACCAGTGAAGCGATTGGCTACGCGGGCCCGATTCAACTGCTAATTGGGATCAACTTACCAGGAGAAATCCTTGATGTACGGGTTACTCACCATCAAGAGACCCCAGGGCTAGGAGATAAAATTGAAAGCCGACGTTCTAACTGGATCAAGCAATTCAGCGGACAACCTTGGTTGCCATCGACAGCTGCCCGTTGGGAGATCCGCAAAATGGGTGGCGATTTTGATCAGCTAAGCGGAGCCACCATTACTTCACGCGCGATTATTTTGCGCCTTTATCAATCACTCAATAATCTGTTTCAGCAACCACTGGATCTTCAACAACTACCCCGCTGTGGGGAGGCTCAATGAATTCCCCTCGCACGCTATTCTGGCAAGGATTGTGGCAGCGTAACTCTGCTTTGGTACAGCTGCTGGGGCTCTGTCCACTGCTGGCTGTCTCTAATAATGCCGCGCAAGCGCTGGGATTAGGTTTGGCGACAACCTTAGTGCTCAGCTGTACTAATGGTTGCATTGCCCTACTGAGACACAGTATCCCAACTGCCATCCGTTTACCCATTATGGTGATGGTGATTGCAACCGTCACCACCAGCGTTCAGCAACTCATTCAGGTATTTGCGGTAGAACTCTATCAAACTTTGGGTATTTTTATCCCGCTGATTGTCACTAACTGTATTGTGATGGGTCGAGCCGAGGGTTTTGCTTTGAAAAATCCGCCACACTTAGCGGCTCTAGATGGCTTGGCCATGGGTTTAGGGGCCAGTTTTTCCTTACTGCTATTAGGGGGGTTACGGGAAATAGTGGGCAGTGGTACGCTATTTCACGATATTGAGCAACTTTTAGGCAATTGGGCTAAACCGGGCTCGTTGACACTATTTCCGCTAGAAAATCCCTTTTTGTTGGCAATTCTGCCACCCGGAGCCTTTCTGGGATTAGGGCTGCTACTAGCGCTTAAACAAGCATTTGAGAGCAAGTAAATGACTGAACAGCAGTGTTTGATGATATTTCAGCGCTTTCAACAGCATAATCCACAGCCAACCACTGAGCTACGCTACCACACCCCCTTTGAACTGTTGATAGCAGTGATCCTATCGGCGCAAGCCACCGATCGCAGTGTTAACCAAGCCACCGAAAAACTATTCAAAGTGGCTAATACACCAGCAACCTTATTAGCGCTAGGGACTGAAAATCTCACCCCATTTCTACGCTCTATCGGCCTATATCGGAGCAAAACCCAGTACATTTTGCAAACCTGTGAACGGCTGCTGCAAAAGCATCAAGGTGAGGTTCCAGCCTCTCGAGAAGCTTTAGAAGCGCTGCCAGGTGTCGGTCGTAAAACCGCCAATGTCATCTTAAATACCGCCTTTGGTTGGCCCGTCATTGCCGTGGATACCCATATCTTCCGCGTCAGCAATCGAACTGGCTTAGCACCCGGGAAAACCGTCTGGCAAGTAGAGCAGCAGCTACTGACGGTGGTACCAGCAGCTTTCAAACAGCACTGTCACCACTGGCTGGTGCTGCATGGCCGTTATACTTGCATCGCTCGAAAGCCACTTTGTTATCGCTGTATTATTCAGGATCTCTGCGAATTCCCCTCTAAAACGCCCTTAAGCACCGCGATCATTAAGCAATCGCCCAGCCTCCTAAATAAAATAGCCATAGTAAACCAGCAATAAGTAGCGTGCCGCTATTGAGGTTTTCAGACTCACCCGCTACCAACCGGCCAACCACTAAACAGCCAAAACCTAAGGTAATCCCGGTTACCACATTACAGCTCAGCATAATAAAAACGGCGCACACTAACCCAGAAAGCATCTCTATTTTATCATTAACATCCAATTGGGTGACGTTGCCTAACATTAATAACCCCACATACATTAGAGAAGGGGCAGTCGCGTAATTAGGAACCAAATAACTGAGAGGTGATAAAAATAGCATAAGCAAAAATAAAAAGCCGACGACGGTTGCCGTCAAA
Source organism: Candidatus Symbiodolus clandestinus (assembly GCA_038960095.1). Taxonomy (GTDB): domain Bacteria; phylum Pseudomonadota; class Gammaproteobacteria; order Enterobacterales; genus Symbiodolus; species Symbiodolus clandestinus. The sequence goes on along the minus strand of CP152425.1, from coordinate 1,127,678 downwards.
CCGGTGCGCCCTCCAGCGGCAACTCCTGCCACCGACTCAATATAAACGGCGGCTGGTGGTGCTCCAACGATACCAGCCAGCAAACTACTGACGGAATCGATCATAAACACCCGATCGGCATTAACGACTTGAGAGTCGCCATCTAACAGATCGGCCTCTTTAGCGACTGCCTGCAGTGTGCCCGTTACATCGAAAATAGCAGTCAATATGAGCGCCAACACGCTAGGCAGTACTGTCGGCGACAGGGCTCCCCAAATATCTAGTTTTCCGAGCAGACCTCCCTGCTCAGAACCGCTTAGGGTAGGCCAAGCTACCCAACCTCGGAAAGTAACTTCCGGATCCCACAGCAGCCCCAATAGAGAGAGGGTAACCATCACAATCAACATGCTGCCATTAACTCGCCGTTGGGCTAAGCCCAAAATTGCCGCTAAGCCCCCGAGTGTCATCAAAGCTGGAAAAGCGGCAAGCTGCCCTAATTTTAAGGGTAATTCAGCCCCTGGATCGGCGACAATCAAACCCACTCGAGACGCTGCAATAAACAGTAAGAAAAGGCCAATACCCATACCCGTGCCTTGAGCAATTCCTTTTGGCAGATGATTAAACAGCCACTGTCGGATCCCAGTCTGCGTAATCAGGGAAAATAACGCACCCATCCAGAAGATAGCCCCTAAAACCACTGGAATACTCATGCCACGATCAAGCACTAAATTAAAAGCGGTAAAAGCACTGAGTGAGATCGCTCCCCCAATCACTAGTGGTAATTTTGCCCATAGTCCTATTGCCAGTGATCCCAGCGCAGCAACCAGGCAGCTGGCAATAAAAACCGCTTGTCGATCGAAACCAACACTGCTAAACATATCGGGTATGATAATAATGGAATAAACCATCGCCAAGAAAGTCGTAAAACCGGCCATGATTTCGCGCGATAGTGAACTGCCTGCCTGAGTAATCGAGAAATGTCGGTCCAGCTGTTTTCGGAGAGTTGTTAGGCGCCGTGCTAGAGGTTGCATCTGAGTTGGCCAAGTAAAAATGCTGATTGATAGCTTACTATAAACTACTTTTAATTCAGTTACACGCTATCCGAAGCAATTCGCCCCAGTCAGAGCGACCAGCACACGCCTGAGTTAGCCGAAAGAGGGTTGACACTGAAGTACATTCTCCGTAGTATGCCGCTTGAATCAGTTAACCCATTATCAGCGTCCGTAGCTCAGTGGTTAGAGCACCACCTTGACATGGTGGGGGCCGGTAGTTCGACTCTACTCGGACGCACCAATCAGTTTTTCTCCTTTATCTGGTTTTATCTGTCTAGTACTCAGAATGATTGACAAAGTAGAGTCATTTCCACAATATGACCCGCTTTAAAAACTTTGGTAACGCTACCCCATCACATTATTTTTACATAACGATGGAAACCCGAATACCCCTGCGCAACAGCCAGCTTAGAAAAAGATCTTATTCTGAAGTTAGATTATTAGTCAACAGAGGAAAATTGAAGTTGATGCGTCCGAATAGAGTCGAACTACCAGCCCCCACCATGTCAAGGTGGTGCTCTAACCACTGAGCTACGGGCGCCGATAATGGGTTGACCGACAAACAACCTTTGTTCTACCGAGTAGCATAAGATCACTACCCTTTTCTGTGTTTCATCGACTCAGTCGAGTCTACTGGAATTTGACGGCGTAACCAGGCAATCTCTTCTGCCCAACGCTCCGGTTCGATGGTCTCTAAAATCAAGGGGATGCCATCAAAACGGCTATCTTGCATAATATAACGAAATACGGTTTCTCCTAAATGGCCCATTCCTAAACAGTGATGTCGATCGACACGGCTGCCTAAAGGGCTTTTGCTATCGTTTAAATGCATGCCTCGCAGATAGCGAAAACCAACTGTTTTCTCAAACTCAGCAAAAGTATCCTGACAGGCGTCAAAGGTTTGGAGGACATAGCCTGCTGCAAAAGCATGACAAGTATCGATACAGACTCCAATACGGGTTTTATCTTCAATCTGTTCAATGATTTCGCCTAACTGTTCAAATCGATAACCAACATTACTACCCTGACCCGCAGTGTTTTCAAGGACTGCAACCACTCCTTGTGTTTGACTCAATGCCCGGTTAATCGAATCAGCAATCAACCGCAAACAAACACTCTCACTGATCTGGCGCAAATGGCTACCTGGATGAAAATTAAGTTGGGTAAGGCCCAATTGATGGCAACGCTCGAGTTCATCTACAAAAGCTCTTTGGGAACGCTGTCTGGGCTCCTGCTCCGGATGCCCTAAATTAATCAGGTAACTATCATGCGGCAAGATCTGCCAAGGTTGATAACCTGCTTGAGTACAGGAACGCTTAAAAGCCTGAATAGTTTCGTTACTTAATGGTGCTGCTTGCCATTGCCGTTGGTTTTTGACAAATAAGGCAAAAGCATTAGCGTTTAAGGCCTCTGCCCGTTTTACCGCCTGTTCAACACCACCAGATGCGCTGACATGGGCGCCTATATATTTCACCTTGAACTCCTAGTTTTTTCACTGCATTTTTCCATTTTATCATAAATAATAAATTACTATCAATTTCCAAGAGTATGACTGTCTATTGATTAAAGCTGTTTTTTATTTAAGAAATAAAAAAAGAGGCTATCGCTAGCCTCGAATTATCCATCATTAATACAATGAAAACAGTTATTTTATTAACTCATAAATTTTAATTTTTTCTATAAATTCTTTTTTTACTAAATTTTAATTCACGCTGTGCCTGAGCAATACTATGGAATGCTACGGTACGTGCTGCCAAACTACTCTTTGGGTCCTGCATGACTTTCCGCCCTGCTTCTTGTAAAGCTGATAATTTTTTTGCAGGCGTCATTTCGGGCGATAAATCGGTGCCTTCTAAATCACTGATGATAGCTGTAGTGGCTCTTGCAATTTCATTACCATCATAATTTGGCAACTGGCGTCCCAATTCAGCATTGACTCTCGCCTCTGCCTGAACGCTATGGCGTTGTTGGTTTGCTGCAATTTCTACTTCGCTATCACCATAGTTAGGCAACTGTTGTCCTAAGTCTGCATTGACTTTCGCCTCTGCCCTAACATGGCGTCGTTGTTGGTCAGCTGCAATTTCTGCTTCACTATCGCTGTAGTTTGGTAAATGAGCCCCTAATTCAGCATCAATTTTTATTTTGACTAATTCCGGATCCTCGGTCAGTTGCAATAACTGAGGCCCTGATTCTAACTGTGGCAATTGTGGACCCGCTGTCAGTTGTTTCAACTGCGATCCGGACTCTAGTTGTGGCAATTGTAGACCTGCTGTCAGTTGTTTCAACTGCGATCCTGATTCTAGTTGTGGCAATTGTGGACCTGCTGTCAGTTGTTTCAACTGCGATCCGGACTCTAGTTGTGGCAATTGTAGACCCACTGTCAGTTGTTTCAACTGCGATCCGGACTCTAGTTGTGGCAATTGTAGACCCGCTGTCAGTTGTTTCAACTGCGATCCGGACTCTAGTTGTGGCAATTGTAGACCCGCTGTCAGTTGTTTCAACTGCGATCCGGACTCTAGTTGTGGCAATTGTAGACCCGCTGTCAGTTGTTTCAACTGCGATCCTGATTCTAGCTGTGGCAATTGTGGACCCGCTGTCAGTTGTTTCAACTGCGATCCGGACTCTAGCTGTGGCAAGTGTAGACCTGCTGTCAGTTGTTTCAACTGCGATCCTGATTCTAGCTGTGGCAATTGTGGACCCGCTGTCAGTTGTTTCAACTGCGATCCGGACTCTAGTTGTGGCAATTGTAGACCTGCTGTCAGTTGTTTCAACTGCGATCCTGATTCTAGTTGTGGCAATTGTGGACCTGCTGTCAGTTGTTTCAACTGCGATCCTGACTCCAGTTGTGGCAATTGTGGACCAACCGTTAGTTCTCGCAACTGAGAATCCGACGGAACTCGTGGTGAATTATTTGTCAGCTGAAGTAATTGAGAAGCTGATTTTTCAGAGGTTGCCTGAACGTTAACGTCGGGTCGGTAAAAATATTTTACCGCTATTTTTTTATAAACTGAAAAAATATTTTTTATATCATTAGTTAAATTATTAGTTTTGTCATTTTGGGCATGCATCCCCGCTGATATTTCATTTAATTTATCATGCAGTAAATTAAATGTGTTTTTATTTTCAACGATTAATTTGCTATCAATTTCATGACTAATTTTATTTTTTAAATCATTAAGATGAATAGGTAAACTTCTTTTTAACTCTTTAATCTCATGACGCAAAATGCTAATATTAGCATGCATTGCGGCATAATGCGCAACATTTATTTTTCTTTGTTTTAAAAGAAGTTTTTTAACTGAATTTTTAATATTAAAAGAAACTCTTACAAATAAATTTTTGCACTGATAAATTACTCTACGACTACGTGAGGTTACTCCCTTTATGGGACTTAAATTTTTTACTCTGTCAATTAATAAAGCTTTCATTGAAGAGCTAATTGTATTACTCATTATTATAATCCTCTTTATTATCTACTATTAAAGTAGCAAAACTATTAATTTTTAAGCAGTCATGATAGTAGCATCACATAATTTAAAAATTATTATCAATAAATGTAATGCACCATGACTATCTATTACTTATGAAGTTTCATTTTTGTATTATATACAAATTGAAAACCATGACTTATATATTTATGAGAAATCTTTGCTCCACGTTGAAAAATCTCCATAACTTTTTGTGGTCCAATTAATGCATAAGCTGAGCCTAAAGCAACTCCCAATCCAGTACCGATTGGACCTCCAAAAATCGTTGCGACAGCAATACCTATTGAAACCCCGGTAACAACTTGTAAAGCTCTAGTGTGACGCTTTAAAGATTGATTAGCACGCTCCAATTCAGTTAATGAAGCAAATGATTTTGATGATCGGCGCAAAGAAAAAGATCTTTTTATATCATTTTCTGATCTAGATTTTTTTTCTATCATTCGTTTATTTAATAACTGACCAGAAGCTGGCAGTTTATTAATTGAATAAGATCTAAACGATGATCCATTCACTGGTGATGTTATCATTTTTTATTCCTTAACTAATTATTCTTATCTCTTTATATTTTTATTTATCTGAATAGGATAAATTTCTATGGGGCTATCATCCATGATATAAACCTTACTTACTAATCCGGGATTATCCTGATTTATCGCTCAGCCAGTCTCTTAACGAGGCCAGAGGGTGAGCAGCGCTGAGTAGATGAAATCGGCTTGGCTATTGCTATTCACTCCCGTCTATGTTGTGATACTTCACTTAATGGCAAAGGGGTAGCATGGTATGGATTATCCCATCAACGAAATTTTTCAAACCATCCAAGGCGAGGGCTATTTTAGTGGCACGCCAGCTTTGTTTATCCGTTTGCAAGGTTGCCCTGTCGGCTGTAGTTGGTGTGATACTCAACATACCTGGATCGTTGATCCAGCAGCCGAGCGCACCATGAATCGTGTAGTCCATAAACAACAAGCTAACGCTTTGTGGGCACGATTAACTTTAATTGATATCAAACGATTACTCATCCAGGCAGGATATACTGCCCGGCATGCCGTCATTACCGGTGGCGAACCCTGTCTCTATAATTTAACACCGTTGACTGAACAATTAGAGCAAACGGGTTATCAATGCCAAATTGAAACCAGTGGCACCGCTGCCATACAATGTAGCCCCCACACCTGGGTGACCCTATCACCAAAAATTGGAATGCGGGGCGGATTAATGATCGTTGCGCAAGCACTACAGCGAGCTGATGAGATTAAGCATCCCGTAGCTCGTGAACGAGATATTCAGCAGCTGCAGTCACTGCTGAAACAGCTGTCTGATGAAAAAACAAGAGTGATTGGCTTACAGCCAATTAGCCAGCAACCCCGAGCAACACAACTCTGCATTCAGGCCTGTCTGAAATATAATTGGCGCCTGTCACTTCAGCTACATAAATACTGTGGTATTGCCTAAAAGCTCCTAATTTTCTGCAATTACTCCCGTTAATTTTTTCCTCATAATACTTTAAGTGTGTTCAGAAGCATCTGATCTTGCCACTGGTGTGATACCGCTTGACCACATTCAGCGATTAAACTTGAGTCATAACCTTACCTCAGAAAATAGCTACAATTATATGCTTTGTCCCTCCTCGGCGTACACGAAAGCAGCAAGAAGAATAAGATCAAAAAACAGTTGCTAACGCTTGGCAGACACATCATTACTTAGCATAATAATCTTTAAATGTAGAACTGTATGCCAATCATTAACTTTTTTTATAAATTTAAAAAAAATAAGAAATCAAACAAAAAAGATAAAAACCTTATTTTTAAGAGAATTATTCATAAATTAAAAAAAATTCTTCCTACTGTGATTCAATTGATTAGCCGATGTTTCGATAATAAAGTGTTAGAGATCAATAATTTAGATTTTGAAAAAAGTTTTTTCTGCGATAGCTATATCGCCAATCGCCATTTATCTGGAAAAAAAATGATAATGGATTTTTTACAAGGTATACAACACCAGTTTATGAGGGTTCATTCAACTCACTTTCAACTTTTTTACTGAGAAATCGATGTGCTAAAAAAGATGTTATGCTGCTTATCTATAAACCCAAGCAGTTGCAATTCTCTTTTGCATCTAAACAATTATGCACTATCACCTCCCAAAAGTATAAAAAAGATAGCAAATTTTTTATCTTTAAAGTAATTAAAGTTTCTGGTAAATTAATGAATTATCTGTTTTATATCAGTAATAAATTAAATTCTCTATCATGTGATATAAATGAAAAGAATTATTTTTACCAAAATTCACCTATCGAGTTAAAAAATATACAGAATACCCTTAAAACCTATCATGTTAAAACTGATTTTCTTTATAGTTCTAGAAGAATAGCTCAACAAATAGTTTCTTTTCTGTCATTTACAAAATATAAAGATTCTCCCTCAAAAGAAATATTTATTCAAAAATATTCAAATAATCAATCCAAAAAAACTGAAAATTTCTCAAAAATAACAAAAAATAATTTTAAAAAAGATAAGGTTTACGAAGTATTCAAGAATAGCGAGTACTGCTTAATGCTAAATATATCCATGAAAATCACTAGTAAACTGAAGATAGCAAAAGTTAATCCTCTAAAGAGAAAAATCGTGAAAATTTTATTTATTCATTCTAAAACCTGTAACATCTACCTAAAAGATAATTTTGGAAAATCAGCCATAGACTACGCCCTAATAAACAGAAATCAGAAAATACGCCAGTTATTTGAACCGTATTATGCTAAGAGAATCCCACAAGGGATAGAACATTTTCCATAACAGCAATAGATCCTTGCATTCAAGATTGCAATGCCGCAAACTGGAATGCAACTGGCCACCTACAGTTGCCAGTAACTTCGAATCATATTCAGTGAGTAGTCGTTTAAATCGGTTAAAAACCTATCGTTTTCGTAGCGACAATCCATGAGTATTAGCTTCCTCGAAATATCGCTCCCGAACTGCAAGTTTCTTGGATAATCACTGCCGATAGTATCGGTAACCTTGGTTTCAGGCGCTGCCAAATCCAAGCAGCCAGTACTTCACTGGTCGGGTTTTCTAAACCCGGAATGTCATTTAAATAGGTATGATCCAGTTGCCGGATAACCGGCTGCACCGCTGCTTTTAGTTCAGCAAAATCAATTAGCCATCCTTGCCGAGGATCAACTTCTCCAGTGACTTCAATCCGCAATCGGAAGGAATGACCATGTAATCGGCTGCATTGATGCCCAACAGGTACATGCGGTAGTCGGTGCGCAGCCTCAAATTGAAAATCCTTAAATAAGGTCGTAGGCATGATGGCTCAACTTTTAAGCTAATGCTAACCGTGCGTTACGGAATAAGCGCATCCAGGGGCCATCCTCTTGCCACTCATCAGGATGCCAAGGGTAGCTAACTGCACGGAACACCCGCTCGGGATGGGGCATCATCACCATCACGCGACCATCACTGCTGGTTAATCCAGTCATACCGCCTGGAGAACCATTGGGATTAGCGGGATAGTGCTCAGTGGCTTGCCCCCAATTATCAACATAACGCAAGGTTACCAACTGCTGCTGTTGCAATGCCTGCTGCTGCTCAGGCGTTTTAATCAACGCCCGCCCTTCGCCATGAGCAACAGCTACTGGCAAACGCGAGCCTTCCATGCCTTGTAAAAACAGTGAAGAGCTGGGTAATACTTCAACGGTACACAGGCGTGCTTCAAAGCGTTCTGACAAGTTATGCACAAAACGGGGCCACCATTGAGCTCCAGGGATGATCTCTCGTAAGGTGGTCAACATTTGACAACCGTTACAGACCCCTAAGGTAAGGGTTCCAGGACGATTGAAAAAGTTAGTAAAAGCCTCATAGCTTCTTGGATTTAATAAAATCGACTTGGCCCAACCTTGGCCAGCTCCCAATACGTCACCGTAGGAGAAACCGCCGCACGCCGCAATCATTTGGAAATCACGCAAATCAGTGTTACCACTTAAGATATCTTGCATGTGCACATCAATAGCCGTGAACCCAGCTCGATCAAAGGCAGCCGCCATCTCAATATGAGAATTGACCCCCTGTTCCCGTAACACTGCTAATCGAGGGCGCACCCCTGTTAAAATCAGTGGCGCAACAACATCCTCGTTAATATCAAAAGTTAGGTACACTTGCAGACCTGGATCATCGGCCCGTTGTTTGCTTTGCCGAGCTTGTTCAACACAGCGAGCATCATCACGTAACAGTTCCAGCTGCCAGGTAGTTTCTCCCCAAATCAACCGCAGCCGGTATCGGCTGTCTTCCAATAAAATCTGTTGATCGCGGTGAATGCTAAAACGATCGCCCGAAACCGCTTGACCGATATCATAGGTACAATCTGCTAGCCCGTAATCAGCCAGTAGTTGTTGTATCGCAGCTGCTTCATGCGCATGGATCTGGAGAACCGCTCCCAGTTCTTCATTAAACAAGATGGCTGTAGTCTCCCCGGCTAAAGCGCTAATGTCCACCTCAATCCCACAGTGGCCCGCAAAAGCCATCTCGGCTAGAGTCGTGATCAGCCCCCCATCAGAGCGATCATGGTAAGCTAATAGTCGCTGCTCATTAACTAGCTGTTGGATGGCGTTAAAGAAAGCTTTCATTCGAGAAGTGTTATGTAGATCAGCAGTCTGTTCACCCAACTGTTGATAAACTTGTGTTAAGGCAGTAGCCCCAAGCGCCTGATTGCCCTCGCCTAAATCAATCAGAAGTAGCCGAGTTGGCCCATGATCAATTCTAAGCTGCGGCGTTACTGTTTTACGAACATCACTAACCGGAGCAAAGGCTGAAATCACCAGGGACAACGGTGCTGCAACTTGACGGTGCTCCCCCTGCTGTTGCCAGCTGCTTTTCATCGAGAGTGAATCCTTACCGACTGGAATTGTCAAGCCTAAAGCCGGGCAAAGCTCTTCACCAATGGCTTGCACAGCATCAAATAGCGCAGCATCTTCCCCGGGATGCCCAATCGCTGCCATCCAATTTGCCGATAATTTAACTGATTGCAGTGAACCAATGGCGGTGGCTGCTAAATTGGTTAACGCTTCACCAACCGCTAAGCGAGCCGCTGCTACTGAACTTAACAGTGCTACCGGTGCTCGCTCACCCATTGCCATGGCTTCGCCAAGGTAACCCTGGAAACTAGAGGCTGTCACCGCACAGTCAGCAACCGGTACTTGCCAAGGACCTACCATCTGTTCACGCGTCACTAATCCACTGACCGAACGATCGCCAATATTAACCAAAAAGGATTTTTCAGCGACTGTAGGTAATCGTAATATCCGCTCCAACGCGTCACGCAGCTCTATACCGCGACTATCGAAAGGCTGTTTAATCACCGCTTGCCGCTGAACGTTCTGCACCTTAGTCGGCAGATCTCTTAGTAGCAAGGAGACTGGAAGGTCAATGGGTCGAGTTTGCTGCTGTTGATCATCGAGGATTAATTGACACTCCGCGGTCGCTTCACCAATCACCGCATAAGGCGCCCGTTCTCGCTCACAAATAGCAACAAAGCAAGCCAGCTGATCAGGCGCTACCGCTAATACATAGCGCTCTTGGGATTCATTGCACCAGATCTCCAGAGGGCTCATTCCCGGCTCAGCCGTTGGAATATTCCGCAGTTCAAATCGACCTCCACAATGGCCTTGATTCACTAATTCTGGCATGGCATTTGCCAAACCACCGGCGCCTACATCATGGATAAATAGAATCGGATTTTTATTGTCCAAACGCCAGCAACTATTAATGACCTCTTGGCAACGTCGCTGCATCTCTGGATTTTCCCGCTGAACAGAAGCACCGTTCTGCTTTCCCTCTACCTGAGTAGCATCCTGAGAGGAAGCAACACTGCCACCCAGGCCAATATTCAGACAGGGACCACCCAAGACAATTAACTGGGCACCGACTGGAATCTTACCTTTATGGCACTGCTCAGCGCTGATATGCCCGATGCCACCTGCCAGCATAATGGGTTTATGATAACCTCGTAACTCAACGCTCTGTGGGGTGTTAATCCACTGTTCATAGGTGCGAAAATAACCGACTAATCCAGGTCGACCAAACTCATTATTAAAGGCTGCTGCCCCTAAAGGAGCCTCTAACATAATTTGTAGCGCTGAAGCAACTTGTTCTGGTTTTCCATAATCTTCAGCTTCCCAAGGCTGAGCAAAATTGGGAATGCGTAAATTAGATACCGCAAAGCCAACCAAACCCGCTTTCGGGGTAGCTCCACAACCGGTAGCTCCCTCATCACGGATCTCCCCACCACATCCGGTCGCTGCCCCAGAACGGGGTGTAAAGGCAGTGGGATGGTTATGAGTCTCTACTTTCATTAGCAAGTGGGTTAATTGCTGATGGTAATCATAGTGATTTTTGTCAGAAGGGAAAAAGCGCTGGATTGATGCCCCTTGAATCACGGCAGCATTATCTTGATAAGCAGTAACCACTTGTTCTGGCGTTTGACGATGGGTATTTTTGATCATAGTAAATAGAGATTGTGGCATCTTAACACCATCAATAATCCAATCGGCATTAAAAATTTTGTGACGGCAGTGCTCTGAGTTTGCTTGTGCAAACATATAGAGCTCGATGTCATAGGGATCTCGTCCTAATTGAGTGAATGCGCTAGCCAGGAAATTAATTTCATTGCTCTCTAATGCTAAACCATATTGTTGGTTAAATGCCTCTAGCGCAGCTATCCCTTGCTGTAACAGTGGGATACTCTGCAGTGCTTTATCTTCCGGGATAGTTTCTATAAATAGCTCTTCAGCATGCGGCAGATCATAAAACAGTGTTTCAGTAATGGGATCATAGAGTGGCTCAATCAGCGCCTGGTGTTGCTGTTTCGTTAATCTCCCAACCTGCAAATAGTAAGCAATACCCCGTTCTAAACGTTTAATTGCCGTCAAATCACAGTTGTGTGCAATATCGGTCGCTTTTGACGACCAGGGCGAGATAACTCCCGGACGTGGGGTAACTAAAAGTAGTTCACCGCTGGGAATAGTTGCTGTCGGAGGACTGCCATCGTACAGTAGCCTTCGTAGGCGATCTTGTTGGTCTTCAGTCAATGGAGAATTTTCTGTAATAAAATAGAGATATTCCGCCATGATTTGCTCAATCGGCAGACCCAGCTGCTGATAACGGCTCAGTAACTGCGCCCTGCGCAAGGGAGATAAGGCGGACGAACCGCGTAGGGTTTTCATACTCTCTTAAGACTCCTAGCACTATCCTCAGTGGGATGCTGTAAAAAAGCGTTAGTATACCGGATACTTGGGTTAATATCCTAATGACCTAGTGAGCAATTTTTCCTGATTGGTCTTCTGATTAATCTATTTATCGGCACTTTTAATTCACTTATAGGCTACATTTTTATAAAAAATACCCTATAATACTTTACTCGTCATCCAGTAAGGGTAATAGAAAATGTTGTTATTATCGAGCCCAATGGTAGTAAACCCTGAAATACATTCAACCGTTTCGGTTAGCCAAATAAGCGCTAGCAAGCAATCCAGTGACGCTATTCAAGAATCTGGGCAACTCTGCTTAGATGTTAACGGCTCATCGCTATCCTCTAGCGAACCTGCCATCGCTCTACTAATGCCGCTTGATCAAGATAAAAAAAGCGTGTTATTTACTCAAGGGAGAATCAGCCGCCAACATAAGATTAAAAGCACAGGACTTAGCTTAGGGGTTGGACAACGGCTAGCCACCAACGATCGTTGGTGGCTAGGCTATAATTTTTTTTATGATGCCCGCTGGGAGCAAAATCATCATTCTCGCTTGGGGATTGGGCTAGAAGCCAGGAAAAACTACTTAACTTTAGCCTTGAATGGCTATTATCCTCTGAGCGGTTGGAAAGATGAAAGTATCGGCCTTTATGCTTATCGTCCAGCGCAAGGCATCGATGTGACAGTCAATGCTTACTTACCTCACTATCCTCAATTAGGTATGATGGTAAAAGGGGAGCATTACTTTGATAAGCCGCTTACCAACGCTCAAAAGGCCTATAGTCCTTCAAGCCTCTCAGTTGCTCTGCACTATACGCCAGTTCCGTTACTAACTGCCGGCTATTCCTATCAAATAGCCAAGCATGACTTTGGTGATCAACAACGATTTCATTTAAGTTTAAACTATCGGTTAGGGATGACGCTTAAAGAGCAGCTTGATAGTACTACCGTTGCTCATTACCGGCAGCTAACCGGCAGCCAGCTTGAGCCCGTGCAACGCAGCTATCAAATGGTATTGGCATCTCAATTTAAATCTCTTGTGCTCTCTCGGTTAACCCAGTTAACCCATAAGATTAACCCCCAAAATTTAGCATTAGCTTTGGAACACTATGATCAGGAAGTGAATGAGCTGGTGAACCACTTCTTGGATGAAAATACCCAAGCTGGTGATGTTTTAGTGGACGCTGTCCTTAGAACTGTTTGTGAATATAATGGTCCCAAAGAAGTTATCCTAAGTGTTCTAAATAGGGTAAAAGAGATTCAACAAATGGGGTCATGGGATAATCTAGGTGGTGAAGCTACTCCTTATTTAGTCGTTTTAGGGGCTTCATGGCCTCGGGATTCCCGTTTAGTTATTGAGAGTGCTTACGGCACAAATCAGACCTATGGTCAGGGTAACAATGAAATCCGAATACAGCATGCTGCAGCACACTATCGACCTATTATCAATAACACCCCTGTGGAAGCAGGTGGCGACGGTAACTGCCTCTATCACTCTATCTTGCATATCTTAGGAAATAATAGTCTTTCAGCTGTACGCAACCTACGCAACGAAGTAGCAAGATCTTATCTTGAGAATCCTACCATAAAAATTATGCCAGGAGGAGTAGAAGAAAAAGCTTGGGATCTATATCGGTAGCATTTAATCAAAGCCGGCGGCGAAATTCAAACTGTGTTTTTAGCTCTTTTTACCAGGCGTTTTTTTCTAAAAAATTCCCTCAACTGAAACGCACAGTTTTCCTTAAGAATACCGGCTGTTACCTGCAATTGGTGGTTATGCCAGCGCTGATCCAGCAATGGATAACAAGAATGCACAACCCCCGATTTTGGATCATCAGCCCCATAGACTAACCGGACAATCCTACTGTGAATCAAAGCACCCACACACATACAACAAGGCTCTAAGGTAACGTATAAGGTGGCCCCAAGCAGCCGATAGTTTCCTAAACTTTTCGCTGCTTGACGCAAGGCCACTATTTCAGCATGCGCCGTTGGATCTAACTGACTAATTGGTTGGTTATAACCTTGGCCGACTACCTGGCCTTGATAAACCACTAAGGCACCGACAGGGACTTCACCAGCGGTTTCTGCCTGATCGGCTAGCTGAAGCGCCTGCTGCATCCAGTGCTCATCATTGCTTTGATAACCTGAAGTCATCGTCGTTTCTGTTTTTATCTCACTCATTGATTAGGTGCCTGCTCATCAAGGGTTGCTCTCTTGGTCATTATGACGTACCTTTAGTCAATCAAATATTTAACTTGAATAATCTCTATCTCCTATTATCAATCATTCTTATGGCACTATTGATTACTGAGCACTGTATTAACTGTGATATGTGTGAACCGGAATGCCCTAACCAAGCAATTAGTTTAGGGGAAACGGTCTATCAAATCGATCCCAATCGCTGTACCGAATGTGTGGGGCACTATGATACGCCCACCTGTATGCAAGTTTGCCCGATTGATTGCATTACCACCGATCCTCAACGTCCGGAAACCGCTGAACAGCTGCTGTATAAATTCTATCAACTGCATCCACAATGTCACGCTTGCGAAACGGATTAATGATTAGCGGCGCTTGGTTAACCAAGCGCCGCTTTTGGTGGATGATCGCATTACCGCCTGGGCTGCTGCTAGCGATTGCTCTTTATCTACAATACGCGCAGGGCTTATTACCTTGTGTACTCTGTATTTATCAGCGGTTAGCGCTTTGTGGCTGCGGGCTGGCAGCACTACTGGCCTCTCTACAGCCGGGCAATCCTTGGTTACGAAAAGGAGCACTGCTTTTATGTGGTTATAGCGCCTGGAATGGCCTACGAATCGCTTGGCAACAACGACAGCTACAACAAGGGGAATTCCCCTGGCTAACCTGTCCCTTGGTACCGCAATTTCCTGATTGGTTTCGTTTAGATCAATGGTTACCCCAGCTCTTTCAAGCACAGGGCTCCTGTCATCAGCCAGCCATCCATTGGTTAAGCTTTAGTTTACCGGTGTGGTTACATCTCATTTTTGCTGGCTACTTCCTATTAGCCCTTGGACTATTCAGCCAGCAACTTTATTTCGTTCTCTCTAAAATAAAAAAAAAGGCTTGACAGTCTATACTTTTACTTGCATGACACGGCAGTGCACTATACCATGCCTGTTATCACTTAATTTTTCGTTAAATTAACGACCATTCAGCAGAACAAAAAAGGATTTAACCTAGCTCGCATGGCTTTACCTCCAGTTATTCTTAAAGGTGCTCCCTTTACATTCACTGTCCTTTACTTACAGCATCCTGATGCTTCCGTATTACGCCCTGCTTTACAGCAAAAAATTGCTCAAGCTCCTCAATTTTTAAATCAAGCACCCGTGTTCTTAAATCTTACTGCTTTACCAGTAGAAACTGACTGGCAATTAATTATCCAGATAGTTCGAGAGGCTGGGTTCAAAATCGTTGGGCTTAGTGGTCGCTATACTGCTAAACAGCGTCAAGCCTTACAAGTCCTATGCTTGCCACTATTGACTGAAGGCAAACTAAGCCCTTCCCCAAAAGAGAACTCACCTCGGCTCGCTAGCCAGTTGGTCACTCAGCCCGTGCGTTCAGGGCAGCAAATTTATGCCAAGCAAGGTGATTTGATTATCACCAACACCGTCAATGCTGGCGCTGAAGTGGCTGCTGATGGCCATCTCCATCTCTACGGTGTGACTCGTGGTCGTATCATTGCAGGGGCAGCGGGAGACACTACTAGCCGAATTTTTTGCAACCATCTTCAAGCAGAGCTGGTTGCTATCGCTGGCCACTATTGGTTGAGTGAACAGATCCCTCAACCATTTTGGCAACGTGCAGTGATGATCGCGTTGCACAATGAACAATTAACTATCAGCTGTCTGGACGAAGTATCACTCATCCAATCAAATGCTGTCCAGCGTAAGGAATGAACTTATGGCACGTATTCTTGTGGTCACTTCCGGCAAAGGAGGCGTTGGTAAAACCACTTCGAGCGCTGCTTTGGCTGTCGGTTTAGCACAAGCTGGCAAAAAAACTGTCGTCATCGATTTCGATATTGGTTTACGTAACCTTGATTTGATCATGGGCTGTGAACGCCGGGTTGTTTATGATTTTGTCAATGTGATTCAGGGGGAGGCCAGTTTAAACCAGGCATTAATTAAGGATAAACGAGTTAACAATCTGTCAATTCTGCCTGCCTCGCAGACTCGCGATAAAAATGTATTAACCCCGGAAGGCGTCGAACAGGTATTCACGCAATTAACTAAACAGGGGTTTGAATATATTGTTTGCGACTCACCGGCTGGTATTGAAAATGGCGCGTTGATGGCTCTCTATTTTGCTGATGAAGCCATTATTGTAACCAATCCTGAGATCTCTTCAGTACGTGATTCCGATCGCATCCTTGGGCTGCTGGCCTCCAAATCCCGACGCGCTGAGCAGGGGCTAGAGCCCATTCAAGAACATCTGTTAATCACTCGTTATCACCCATCGCGTGCTGATCAAGGCGAAATGCTGTTGATTGAAGACGTTGAAGAGATCTTACGTATCCCTTTACTGGGGGTGATCCCAGAAAGCCAAGCAGTGCTGCAAGCCTCCAATCAAGGGGAACCGGTGATCTTTAACCAGCATTCTAATGCCGGTTTAGCTTACCAAGATGCGGTTGCTCGACTGTTGGGCGAGAGCCGACCGCTGCGTTTCATTACTCCGAATAAAAAGGGGTTATTACAACGGCTATTTGGAGGCTATAAGCATGGCACTGCTTGATTTTTTCCTCTCCCGTAAACCCCGCAGCGCCACCGTGGCCAAAGAGCGGCTACAAATTATTGTTGCTCAACAACGGCGCCTTGGCCATGAGCCGCATTACCTAGCCGACCTTAAACGCGATTTACTCGAGGTCATCTGCCGCTATGTTAAAATTGATCCTGAACAGTTAACTTTGCAGTTGGAGCAGAAAGCCGAAGATATTTCGGTATTGGAGCTTAACATCACTTTGCCTGAAGAATCAAAAGCCATAAAGTCGACCGGTTTTTAAAGTCCAGTGAATTTTACTAGGGCCTGTTAAGGGTTCGTTATAGAGGATTGAGATAAAAGAGAAAACCCGTAATATTGAGGCTTCGAACCCTACAATAGAGCGAGTTTTTAATGCCCCGCTTAATGCTTAGCGATGAGCGCTGGTCAAAGCTAAAAACGATCATGCCTCAAGAAGGAAGTTATGTATGACAATCCTAATCTTCGATTGAAAGTTGAGGGAACGCTCTATCAAATAACGTAGGGTGCCCCTAGCCACTCGGTATGATAAATTGAAGCGAAATTATCAAAGTATGTTAGCCATGAATTGTAGTTATTTATGACTTCCCAAGTAAAATCTCAACAGGCCCTAGTTTGAAAATCTGTTTTTTTTGGTAGCCCGCTGTAGTATCCACAGCGCAGCGTATTTGTTAAAAGTATACTGAGCAGTGATCGTGGCCATCAACCATCCGAATTCACCTTCTAAAAAACCACGTTTTAGTACTCCAATTCTAATAAAAGCAATCAGTGCATGTGCAAAAGCAGAAAATAAAGAAACTTTCTTGCCTGTTTTTGCACGTTGTATAGCCCAATCCTGCGCATAGCGCAGCTGCTTTTGTTGAAATACATTGAGATCAATGGCTGTTAAATGATGTAGATCACCTGTTAAATAGACTACGGAAGCGGATCCATAATTGAGCGATTCATGCACTATATCATCACTATACTGATAGTGCCGAGGATATAACCGCACGATCCAATCAGGATATCCGCTGCTATAACGTAGAAAAGTATTCAAAAAAAAGTTCTTGCGAGCACAAGCGTAAACGATATTCGCTCTGTCTGGTTGTGATAACATTTCGGTTATTGAGGCCTTTAATTCAGGAGTTACCCTCTCGTCAGCATCTACTACTAATATATAGTCTCCTCGTGCATACTGTTGCGCTCGTTGTCGCTGAATACCAAAACCAGGCCAATCATTACTCTGATAAACCTGCGCTCCCAAACGGCGGGCAATGAGTCGGGTTTCGTCACGACTATTATTATCCAAGACGATGATTTCATTTGCCCAAGTGACCGTACGTAAACACTCCTCGATTACGGTTTGCGCATTGTGGGTAATTAATACTACGGATAGCGATTTAGTCATTTGTTCGAGGATTTCCATTGAGAATTCTACGCCATTACGTGTCAACAAGCGTATCGTTCAGGAGTGGATGTAACAACGCAGAACGCCAGCCAGTGAGTAGCTGCGGCTGTGGATGTTGCTCACGTGACTCAGGCAACCAATGCCAATGCAACCATTGGTCAATCTGCCGTTGGGAGGCTAGTAAAGCGGTTGGTAATTGATGCTGTTCGGCTAACGAGCTAACCAGAACTTTGATGGCTTGTACAGCTCTCTTATAGTGCGGTTGCTCTGCCAAACCGTTGGTTACTGACGGTAGTGCCGTCACCGGTAGCTGCCGACTCTCTTTAACCAGGTTTAATAAAATGGATGTATGGCGACGTAGTAGCGCTGGAGATAAGGCTAGTGATTGAAGTGCCTTGAAATGAATCGGGAGCCGAGCCGCTATCTGCCAGAGCTCAGCATCCGTAGCAATTCGACCCAAAGGACGATTACGCGCTATTGCTTCAGAAAAACGCCAAATGGTCAGCCGTTGCAGGCAAGCCAAAGAACGAGGAGATAGTTTCTGGTGATCCTTAATTCGCTGATAGAGCAGTTGTTGATCGACAGCCGCTGTCCGCTGCCGGATTAAGGTTTGACACTCCTCTTGAACCGCTGCCAACCGCCAAGGTGTTGCTGTTAACAAACTCTGTAATTTATCCGCTAAAGGTAACAAATAATAGGCATCGCTGGCTGCATACTCCAACTGCTGGACTGGCAGTGGGCGTTGCAACCAATCAGCCCGCTGCAACTGTTTGCTTAAAGTGACCTGAAGATAGCGCTGCACCAGATCGGTATAGCTTGCCGCTAACGGCTCTCCTGCAAAAGCCGCCATTATTTGTGTGTCCCATAAGTTACGGGGTACTTCACCAATAACCAGCTGCAGCACCGTGAGATCTTCCCCCGCTGCATGCAAAATTTTATTGATTTGAGGATCACTCAATAGCGTCCGCAACGGTTGCCAATCGTTAATTAACAACGGATCAATTAACCAAACGGTAATGCCATCATAAAGTTGAAGAAGTGCCAACCGCGGATAAAAAGTGTACTGACGAATAAATTCACTGTCAAGCGCAATATTAGTCGCTTGAGTAGCCTGTTGACAACAATCCTGTAACTGTTGATCAGTTTGAACCATCTCATATCGCATCACCATGATCTGTTCTAACCAAACCCGCTTTCAAGCCATAACTCCTGCTGTCGATGCAGCAGTTCTGCTAACAACAGAGTCTGATTGATACCGGGAATCGTTAATAATTGATAACGGCACCGTAGGATCTGCTGTACACCGTTGAGCCACTGAGATAACGATAAACCTTTTTTGACTAAGTCACCGATAATAGCTTGCTGTGCTTTGAAAATTGGGGATACCAATAGGCCCTGTTGCTGTTTAGCCGCTTCTAGCCAAAGCATCGCCAACCAGGCTAGCTGATCTACGACCTGAGGTTGATCCAGCTGGGGTAATAACAGGGGCAGATGCTGCTGTTGTAAGGCAGCCTGCAGTGCCTCTAGCAACAGGGGATACTCTGCCAATCCTTTATCAACCAGCAGCTGTTGAGCAGCCAGTGGCGCCCCCTCACTGAGCTGCAGCGCTAAGGTCGCATCCGCTAAGGTGAGTTTAGGGACTTGTTGCTGTAACCAGGCTACCGTAACCGCCGGTGCGGGCGGTTTAAATAACCAGGATTGGCAACGACTGCGTAATGTGATAGGCAGTGCCTGTTGCTGATGACAAACCAGCAAAAAATAGGTGTCTGGCGGCGGCTCTTCAACAACCTTCAATAGTGCATTAACGGCTGCTTCACTCAATCGTTCACAGGCTAACAGACCAATGACCTTAGCGCCACACTGCTGTGCATGCTGATAAATCCATGGCAATAATTGGCGAATCGACTCAATTCCTAGTTGCTGTTTATCAGCGACTAATGAACATTGACGATAATCAGGATGGCTCTGAGCAGCCATTAATAAACAAGCATGGCAGTGGTCACACGGTTGATTACTTTGCGGCTTTTGGCACAATATCCAGCGAGCCAGTTGGTAAAGTAAATGTTCTAAGCCGCAACCGAATGGAGCTATTAGTAGCCTAGCATGATGGGCAACGCCCCGCTGGTGTTGCTGTACCAGCTGTTGATAGAGTGGCGTTAACCAAGGGTAATTGGGGATACTATCCATTAATCCGTGGTTATTATCATGCTAACCAAACAGAGAGTATTTGCTGTATTCGTTCAAATACCTGCCCAGGTGGACCTTTGGTAGCAATCACGCTAACGGTCGGATCAGCAGCGGCTAACTCAAGATAACGCCGACGAATACGCTGAAAAAACCGCAGTGACTCCTGCTCAATGCGATCCAAAGCACCCCGTTGCGCAGCTCGCTTTAGCCCCTGCTCGGGTGTGATATCAAGATATAGAGTTAAATCGGGACGATGACCCTCCAACACCAGAATACGTAACTGTTCCAAACTGGACTGTGCCACCCCGCGTCCTCCACCTTGGTAGGCTTGAGTGGAGAGATCATGACGATCACTGATCACCCAATCTCCACGCTGCAAAGTAGGTTTAATGATCTGTTCCAATAACTGGGCTCGAGCTGCATAGAATAAAAGCAATTCAGCCATCGGTTGTAATGATTCATTATCTATCCCCTGCTTGATGATGCTACGCAGCTGCTCTCCTAGCAAGGTCCCGCCTGGCTCTCGAGCAATAACGGTTTGAATCCCAAGTCTACCAAGCCAATCACTTAATTGTTGGCACACGGTGGACTTACCCGCCCCTTCTAAGCCCTCAATAGCAATCCAGTAACCCTGATTCATGGTAAAGCAGCCCTACTGGATTTTTTAGCATTTCTATAAATGTTAACCGCTCGACAGTGGGCAGAATAATCGAGGCTAAAATGAAGGCCGCCGCCTTCAGGTTTAACCACAAAATAGAGATAGTCAGTTTCTGTCGGCTGTGCTGCAGCTTGTAAAGCCGCGCTCCCTGGCATAGCAATCGGCGTCAGCGGTAACCCTTTGATCCGGTAGGTATTGTGGGACGTCGTTTGGCGTAGTAACATTGAGTAACTGACAAAACCGTTGTATGGCTTTTCAAGTCCGTAGATGACCGTCGGATCAGATTGTAGACGCATACCACGTCGTAACCGATTAATGAACACTGAAGCCACCACAGGCCGTTCATCAGCGATGGCTGTTTCTTTTTCAATCAACGAAGCCAAAATGAGCAGCTCATAAGGAGAGTGTATTGGTAATTGCGATCGGCGACCATTCCAAGCAACCATCAACTGCTGCTGCATTCGTTGATAAGCTCGACGTAATAACTCAACATCAGTGGTTCCAGCCGTATAAGAGTAAGTATCCGGAAATAGCCAACCCTCTATCGATAAGTTGGGTATACCCAGTATCTGAGCCACAGCTGTCGCTGATTGGATGGTTAATGTGTGCTGTATATAAGGAGCTGTTTTAATAATATTCAGCCATTGCTGATAATAGCTGCCTTCGACAAAGCGCAAGGTAAATTGTGCCTCTTGACCTTGTTGTATCTGTTGTAGTAGTACTCGCACAGACATACCAGGCTCTATTCGATAGGTCCCAGCCTTAAATTGAGCTTGTGGTCGCTGTACACGCCATAGCCACTCAAGGAGCCTGGGATGTTTTATCAATCGCTGGGTTTGCAACAATCGTAGTATCTGCTTTCCAGTACTGCCTGCATTAATGGTAATTAATTGAGGCTCTTTGACAGGCAGCAGGCTATTCGCATAGTGCGTTAGCTGGCCATATAACAGCGAGCCTGCGCCAACCATAACCACCATTCCCGAGCAAATACCCCACTTTAATCGCACCAATAGATAATCCTTTGCAGCCGGTAATCCGCACCCTAAAATCAGATATCATTGATTATCAGGATAGGGAAGTTATCTAAAAAATACCACTAAAATCGGAAAATCTAGCCAATGGGATCTCTTTGACAGCTAAAATAGTACCCTAATCACCATTGATCACTATTAGGTGGAAAACACGCCACCTAATGATGCATTAATGACTAGGAGGAGCAGCTTCTTCGTCTGCTTCGTATCATTTTGATGTCCTGTTAATTAAGCACCGGCAACGGATGCATTTTCAGCATTTTCTGAATGAGCTTTGATATAATCAACAGCAGCTTGAACAGTAGTAATTTTTTCCGCCTTGTCATCGGGGATTTCCGTATCAAACTCTTCTTCCAAAGCCATCACCAATTCTACCGTATCCAGTGAATCAGCACCCAAGTCCTCGACAAAAGAGGCTTCAAATTTAACCTCCTCTTCTTTTACCCCTAGCTGTTCAATGATGATTTTTTTAACACGTTCTTCGATAGTGCTCATGTTCGTAAATTTTCCTATCAAAACTTGCTTGCGTGAAAAGTTTCTTAGTGTATCCAATGATCAAAAAGTTGCAACCTATATAAGCTGTTTGCCAGTGATCCGATGGCAATTAGAATTCCCTAATCAGCAATACTTTATCCACGCAATAACAAATCATTATAGCGCTCTTTTTGCGATTTAATCGAGGGAAATTCCAGGATCCTTTGCCAGGTGCATAGCAGGTAGACACTAATCACAACTGCCCGTCATCTTGACAGCTCAGCTAAACAGGTTACTATCCAAATCGATAACTTTCAGAAGCTATCAATGAAAAGTCCCGCATATTTTGTCAATTAAACCATATGTAAACCACCGTTAACTTGTATTGTTTCTCCTGTGATATAGGCTGCTTGCGGTGAAGCCAAAAAAGCAACCAGATAAGCTACCTCTTCAGCAGTCCCCAAACGGCCTAGGGGTATTTGGCTGACTATCTGCTGTTGCCTCGCTTCGCTTAATGCCTGCGCCATATCGGTGTCAATAAAGCCTGGCGATACCACGTTAACGGTAATGCCTCGTCGTGCTACTTCTTGGGCCAACGACTTACTATAACCAATTAATCCTGCTTTGGCAGCTGCATAATTCGTTTGGCCAGCGTTGCCGCTGCTGCCTACCACCGAACCAATGTTAATAATGCGCCCATAGCGCCGTTTAACCATTGAACCTAACACTGCTTTTGTCAAGCGAAATACACCCGTTAAATTAACTGATAATACCTGTTCCCAAGCCTCAAGCGAGAGCCTAAGCAGCAAATTATCTTGGCAAACCCCAGCATTATTTACCAAAATACTAACCTCACCCCACTGGCTATTAATCTTAGAAATGAGCTGTTCGATACTGTCCTGATTGGTAATTTCCAACGGCATTCCTTTGCCATGACCAGAAAGCCGTTGATCGATGACAGTGACACCACTATCCCCTGTGGCAGTTCCAATAACTTTTGCCCCCTGTTCGACTAAACGAGCTGCAATGGCGCGTCCAATTCCTCGGCTAGCGCCGGTTACTAAAGCAATTTGTCCAGAGAGTTCCATAAAGTATTTATACCATTATCATCGATTGCGTTATTGAAAATTTACTTTGTTCAATTCAGATGGCTGTAATGATACCACTGGCAGGGTGGGAATCGTGCGTTTTGCTAACCCTGTGAGCACATTACCCGGGCCCAGCTCAATGAGCTGCCTAAGGCCCTGATCGCGAAAATAGCATAAAGTTTCTTGCCAACGTACCGGTGAATAGAGTTGGCTCACCAAAGCGGTTTTGATTGCAGACGGCTTTTGGTGTGGTTTCACATCAACATTATGGATCACGGGCCATTTAGGCGGCTGAAAAGTGCGCTGATCGAGTAATGCTTCAAATGCTTCAGCCGCCGGTTTCATCAGCGCACAGTGCGCTGGCACGGAGACCGCTAACGGGACTAAGCGTTTAGCTCCAAGAAGACGACAATATTCTACAGCCCGCTCGATGGCAACTCGGTTGCCAGCAATCACAATCTGCCCGGGTGCGTTGAAATTAGCCGCCGACACAATAGCCCCTTGTGCGGCTCGAATACAGGCCTTACCAACCTGCTCTTCGCTTAACCCTAAAACGGCAACCATTGTTCCCTCTCCTGCAGCGATCGCCTCCTGCATCAAACGGCCACGCTGTGCCACCAACCAAACAGCGGCTTCAAAATCTAAAACGCCCGCACAAACTAACGCGGAATATTCGCCCAAACTATGACCAGCCGTTAACTTAGGATTAGGTTGCTCTTGCTGCTGCCACACACGCCACAAAGCAACGGAGGCAGCCAACAGAGCGGGTTGCGCACAAGCGGTCTGGTTTAACAAAGTAGCAGGTCCTTGCTGAGTCCGTTTCCATAAATCATAACCTAATACCGATGAAGCTTGTTGGAATGTCTGCTCAATTACTGGAAATTTCAGTGCCCAGTCAGCCAACATGCCAACCGCCTGCGAACCCTGGCCAGGAAACATCAAAGCAACCGCTGATTCTGTCATCCTCTGATCCTTAAAACTGTATTAAAGCCGAGCCCCATGCAAAACCACCCCCAAAAGCTTCCAACAAAACCAATTGCCCTCGCTGAATTCTGCCATCTCGCACTGCTTCATCAAAAGCAGCAGGAACTGAAGCAGCAGAGGTGTTGCCTTGGCGATCTAAGGTGACGATAACCCGATCCATCCTCAAGTTTAATTTGCGAGCTGTTGCTGTAATGATCCGCAAGTTGGCTTGATGAGGAACTAACCAATCCAGATCAGCAGTTGTTAGTTGATGTTCAGCTAAAGCTTGCTCAACCAATTTAGCTAATTCTAATACGGCAACTTTAAATACTTCATTGCCCTGCATCTGTAAATAACAGGGAGCAGGTGTTTGATAATCTGGGTAAGGTAAAGAGAGTAGTTGACTGTAACGGCCATCGGCATGCAGCCTCGTTGATAATATCCCAGGCCGCTGAGTTGCTCCTAATACCATGGCGCCCGCACCATCACCAAATAGAACCAAGGTGCTACGATCATTGGGTTCCAGAGTGCGAGAAAGACAATCAGCGCCAATGATCAATGCGTAGTCGACACTTCCTTGACGAATGTAATGGTCTGCTACACTTAATGCGTAGATAAATCCTGCACAAGCGGCAGCCAAGTCAAACGCAAATCCCTGTTGCATTCCTAACCGCTGCTGAATTTGGCAAGCAGCGCTTGGAAAAGCATGCGTTGATGTGGTTGTAGCGACTAGCAAAAGCCCTATCTGGCTGATATCGATCCCAGAGTTTTCTAAAGCCCGTGAGGCAGCTTGCCAACCCATAGTTACTACCGTTTCATCAGGCGCAGCAATTCGACGTTCACGAATACCGGTTCGCGTGACTATCCATTCATCTGAGGTCTCTACCTGCTGCGCCAGATCGTCATTAGTGAGAACTGTTTGGGGTAAATAGCACCCAGTTCCCAATATTGTTGTATACATGTCGGTTTAGTGACCCCAATTATCCATGCAAAAACTAACTTGCATCCTAAGACTGCAAGAGATTACTCAATAGCCAAGTATTATGGATTAGCAATCACTTTACGTCCACGATAGTAGCCACTGGCTGTGACATGGTGGCGCACGTGAGTCTCTCCAGAAACTGGATCTTTGGATAAAGCAACAGGGAGTAATGCATCATGTGCACGCCGCATCCCTCGTTTAGAGCGACTTTTACGACTTTTTTGTACTGCCATATAATACCCCTAAGTTTGTTTGGCCGATAAAGTGGATAATACTTGGAAAGGCGCGTATCGATTAACAGCATGTGTCTGTGGCGTTAATTCCAAGGGGCTGTTCAAATAAGGTTTTAACTCTGGCAAACATCCGTCGCTGGGATGGATAGCGACTAAAGGTAAGCCAAGCAATAACTCATCTTCAACCAGTTGAATGGCATTAATTGAGCAGTCAGATTCTACCAATACGGGTTCATATGCACTCAGTAGCCCCTTAGCTTGATTATCCGAAGCCACTGGAGTAACACAGTAGCTGATTGACAATTTTTTGTCAAAAATCTCATTACAGCGCTGACAAACCAAACAAACAGTAACGTCTGCTGTCCCATGAATTAAATGGCATTGATCAACCACTTGGGAAAAATAGAACGTTGCCTGTAGTTCACCCTTAATACCTACAGTTGCATCGGCTAATCGACTAAGGCACTGCGCAGGGTAATACCCTTGGTAACGCTGCTGCTGTTGCATAGCAGTGCGCCAGTTGATGTATTCGGGTAATTGAATTAATTGCATACTTGGGCGGCATAGTAACGACCTTCAACCAGAGAGTCAAAAATTAGTTATCATGACCTGATAGAGTTTTCGCTTTTTTTAACCCGTAACCGCTGTAATAACTTCCGTAAATCTGCTTCTAAAGGAGCTTTTATCAGCAGAGGTTGGTTGTCTTTGGGATGGGAAAATTGCAGCGTTGCAGCGTGTAAGAACAAACGTTCAGGATCACCCGGTTTCAATAATTGTGCATCCAGTTGTCGATCCCCATAATGTCTATCTGAAACTATCGGATGTCCTGCTGATTGCACATGGACCCTTATTTGGTGAGTGCGCCCAGTGACCAGGGTTGCTTGTAACAGACTTGCCTGTGAGAAACGTTCTAATAGCTTGAATTTTGTAGTTGCCGGCTTGCCTTGCGGGTGCACCTGCACGAAACGTTCACCACTCGTTAGGACCCGCTTTAATAACGGGGCATCAATCTGTTGGCAACTTTCGGGCCAACAGCCATGAACCAGTAAATAATAGCACTTTTTAACCTGTTGTTCACGCAACTGCTGATGTAATGCTCGTAATACTGAGCTCTTTTTAGACACCATCAGCAGCCCTGAAGTATCTCTATCAAGCCGATGAACCAATTCAAGAGAGGATAGCTTACTGTAAAGTGCCCGTAACCCTTCGATGACTCCAATAGTCACCCCACTGCCACCATGAACCGCCATTCCTGATGGCTTATTTAACAGTAGCAGGCTATCATCTTCGTAGAGAATACAATGTTCCAATGCTTTAACCCGGCTAAGCTTTACTAGCGGGATCGGCGCTTGCGCAGTCCGTAACGCCGGGATCTTGATAACATCTTCAGGTTGCAATCGGTAAAATGGTTTGATTCGCCGTTGATTGACTCGAATAGCCCCTGAGCGCAGCAAGCGGTAGATTAAACTTTTAGGGACACTTTTAAGACGAGCGCACAGATAGTTGTCAATACGCTGAGTGGCCTCTTCGGCAGTTATCTGACGCCATTGATGTATTGAAGGTTCTACAGTCATGACCTATTCTAACACGCCGTTAAATCGTACAGAACATAAAGTTACCTTGCCAGGTTACCCAACTCAATGAAATAATAATCAGCAGCGGTTAGCTTATCGTGAAACCCGAAAATTCCCTATCCATAACTTCTAGGAGTTAGTGAAGTATGTGTAAGGTAGATAGCGTCCCTTAAGCGAACTATCAGGACGTGCCGTTGCGTAAAGTATTCTTCCACGGTGCCTTATACTCGGTAATGTTACAGCGGTAAGATTTATTGTTTTCCCAAATTACGCGGCAAGAAACGTTAAGAACGTGTTAAATAATTTTTTAACGGCATAACTGTTTTCTTCGTCCATAATTAACTAAGGAACCTGAAGAAGGTTAACATTTATCCACTAAAACAGAAAATTGTAGATGTTTAGGGCAAAAAACGGTCATACGCGACGCCAATTAGCTGAAAGCAGTTTATCCTAGCGTCCACTGCCTTACCATTGCCCCGCTAAACACTACCCATAATGAGTTAAATTTAATGAAAAGAATGTTAATTAATGCAACCCAAGAAGAAGAGTTGCGAGTCGCCCTTGTTGATGGTCAGCGATTGTATGATCTTGACATTGAAACACCCGGTTATGAGCAAAAGAAAGCTAACATCTACAAAGCACGGGTCACTCGAGTTGAACCGAGCCTAGAAGCTGCATTTATAGATTACGGCGCTGATCGTCATGGTTTTTTATCACTGAAAGAGGTTGTTCGAGAGTACTTCCCGGCAGGCTATACCGCACAGGGTAGACCAAACATTAAAGACATTTTGCATGAACAACAAGAGCTGTTAGTACAGGTTGAAAAAGAGGAACGCGGTAATAAAGGCGCAGCGCTCACAACTTTCATTAGTCTGGCGGGAAGTTATCTGGTTTTGATGCCCAATAACCCTCGTGCTGGTGGCATCTCACGTCGTATCGACGGTGAAGAACGCCTTGAACTTAAAGAAGCGCTTGCTACCCTTGATCTTCCTCAAGGAATGGGATTAATCGTTCGCACGGCAGGGGTAGGTCAATCAGCCAGCGAACTACAATGGGACCTTCAGATACTGCTGAACCATTGGGGAGCAATTCAACGAGTTGCCGAAAAATGCTCTGCTCCCTCACTTATTCACCAAGAGAGTGACGTGATTGTCCGAGCAATACGCGACTACTTACGACGTGATATGGGTGAAATTTTGGTGGATAATCGTAAGATCTTTGAAAAAGCTAAAGAGCATATTAGCTTAGTCCGACCTGATTATCTGAATCACCTTAAATTTTATCAAAGTGAAGTACCGCTCTTTAGCCGTTATCAAATTGAATCGCAAATTGAATCAGCTTTTCAACGAGAAGTTCGCCTACCTTCTGGCGGTTCTATTGTTATTGATACCACTGAAGCTTTGACGGCGATTGATATTAATTCTGCACGAGCCACCCGTGGTAGCGACATTGAAGAGACGGCTTTTAATACCAATTTAGAAGCCTCCGATGAAATTGGTCGTCAGTTGCGGCTGCGAGATGTTGGTGGATTAGTGGTCATTGATTTTATCGACATGGGGCAACCACGGCATCAACGAGAAGTTGAAAATCGTTTACGCGAAGCAGTCAGGCAAGATCGAGCTCGGATTCAATGCGGTCGTATCTCCCGTTTTGGGTTATTGGAGTTGTCACGTCAACGATTGCGGCCCTCTCTAGGAGAATCTAGTCACCATGTTTGTCCGCGCTGTAGTGGTACCGGAACAGTCCGAGAAAATGAGTCTCTTTCACTTTCAATTCTACGGTTGATTGAAGAAGAGGCACTTAAAGAACAAACTTATGCAGTCAACGCCATTGTACCCGTACAAATTGCCTCTTATCTGCTCAATGAAAAACGGCAATCTATCACTCTGATCGAACAACGCCAGC
This sequence comes from Candidatus Symbiodolus clandestinus, assembly GCA_038960095.1. Classification (GTDB taxonomy): domain Bacteria; phylum Pseudomonadota; class Gammaproteobacteria; order Enterobacterales; genus Symbiodolus; species Symbiodolus clandestinus. The sequence goes on along the minus strand of CP152425.1, from coordinate 1,098,676 downwards.
GAATTAAAGTCCTGGTTGTTCCCAACAATCGTATGGAATCTCCGCATTACTCGGTTGTTCGAGTACGCAAAGGAGAAGAAAATTTAAAGCCCAGTTATTTATTAGCACAGCATTTGGAAAACGAAACTCCGCCATCAATTTATGATCTTTCTAATACCCGTAGGCGAGCAGAAGAGCCTATGTTAGCTGGCGTCACTATTCCAGAAAAACCCTGTCAACAGTTAGTAGCCAGTCAGCGAGGAAAGACACTTTGTTCATGGTTTAAACGCTTGATTACTCCTATTCAATATTTAGTTCAACGGTTGTTGGCTCGTCCCACCTCCTCTCGACCCCAGCAGACTGTGCCTCATAAGTGTTCATTGCAAAAAGCAGCCCCGGGTTTTCAAACAAAAAAAGAGGGTTCAGTTTTTTCAGGCACTAATAAGCATGATGAACAGATCAGCGAGCCGGTAACTGGATCGGCAGAGCGCTTGAAAAAATCGGTGGCTACTGCTCCGATTGAAAATTATTCACGTGTTGTAGATCCTTCTAAGCCCCAAGTGGCCATCAAAAAAACCGCCTCGGTTTCAGTACAATCCGTGGTCGAAAACATAGAACAATCTCCTCCTGTTCCTAGCCAGCGGCGTCCTCGCCGTTTATTAAGGAGACGGGTTCGCTTAGGATCAGCCGCTGACTCGGTCGTAACCGAACAACCTGCTCAGGCTATTCAGCCGGTGGCTACCGCTGCCCATCCATCACCCAAAAATCATTTAGAAGCGGCACAGGGCCGCTTTACATCACATACACAGCCGCTACCTCAGAGAAATGCCGCTCATTTGCACTCACCAGAAGCAACTGATTGCCAAGCGCCAATGCCTGTAACCTCCCCCAAAATGGGGGCGATCAGCAAGCCAGTGATGGGACGCAGATTGACTCAAGCGCCGGCAACCCAATTAGCTCCTTCAGTGCCCACTGCAGAGGAAAAACTGCCATTAGAACCATTACCGCTCTCGATGACTGTAGCCGCTCCGTCCAAACGGTTATCCGAAACCCGTTCTCATTACAGAAATTCGCAGGGTGGCCATGCTGTAGCTGCCGCTACTCCTATTACTGTTGAAAATCACCAGCAAGAGAAGTAGCCGCTTCGAAAACTACGCTTCTTGTAGGTGCTCTAAACGGGATTCAATCATTAGAATCCCGCTTATTCATTCACTGGCAATCTATTTACTGACTGGTTAAGCAATGCTACCCCACCTAAAATACTGCTATTCTAAGCTAATTTTTCTTTCACGATTGACTCATAGTCAAAGTTTTTTTCTTTGACTATCTCATCTATTAAGCCGGGATTTCTCTTTAAATGATTGGCTAATAACTGGCGCAAGGTATCTATATTGGGATTATTGTGATCATCCTGAATAGTTTTTCGATGATAAGAAATATAAAAACCTCCTAACAGTTGCCATTGTTCTGCTGCCGTTAAGGATAATAGAACAGAGTGGTAAAAACAATCTCCATCCAAAGCAATAGGCCGCTCTACACCATCAATAATCGGCTGATAATGATTATTTTGCAATATCAGTTTTAAAGGCTTTGAACCATGGTAGTTGCCAATCTCCTGTTCTTCCGAATAATTTCCAACAATGTTTTTTATTTTTAAACGTCTGTTTTTAGGCCAATTCGGTAGCTTAGTGATGGCATGCACAGCAACCTCTGTAGCATAACTTTTCCAAAGTCCCGATGTCTGTATATCTGAGGTGATAATATTGATTGCTTTTTCCCTTAAGCGATTAGGTAACTGCTTGGGTAGAGGTTTCTGCTCTAGCTTATTACCTAGAACGTTGTCCCCCGTTAACTTCTGCTGCCTCTTGGCAACTATCACTTGATATTTGCCAATTTTAAAGGTAAATAAAACCGGGGGAAATTTCTCACAATTAATAACCATGATTGACCGTTTAGTCCAAGCTGGTTGATGGTCATCAGCTGCAAATTTTACCAAACCACCGCCTCGAAAATACTGAATATCTCTATAAAAAAGACGCTGGTTTTTTAGAGTGGAAAATTTTCTTTTCATATCTCCCCAGACTGGGGTAGATCTCGTTATAAAATTTTTCAAAATGGGCGGTTTAAAAATCGCATTAATATTCACAATTTTTTCTCCTTTTACTCATCGATACCCAATAGATATGAGTATTATCCCTCTACTCTCTTTAGCAGGAGAATGGGTGAATAGCCTGAATATTTTATATTGCTTTATTGTAATAATGTAGCCCTACAATTTTCTTTAATATAATAAAAAGCTATTAACCATTTTTCCAGAGATTATTGCTTTTCCCGTGATTGTTTCACTATGACAGAAAAGTTAATCAAGGAAGCTATTTAACTTGCGTACTCCTCTAACCAAGCGAGTAGAATAGCCTCTAAAATCTTTTCATTAGAGCGTTGTGGATCATCACTGAAATCCTCTAACTGACGGATCCAACGATGTAAATCGGTAAAACGAACTGTTTTAGGATCCGTATCTGGGAATTTTTCTGCCAAGGTTTGAGCAATTTCCCAACTATCTTGCCACTGTAAGGACATGAAGCCTCCTAATGATTAATATAAACCTATTAATGCCCTTCACGGACCTGATTAATGGTATAACGTGGAATTTCCACTACTAAATCACTCTGCTGCACCTGTGCCTGACAGCTTAAACGACTCTCAGGCTCTAAACCCCAAGCCTTATCTAATAAATCATCTTCACGCTCTTGGCTAGGGTCCAACGATTCAAAACCTTGCCGAATGATCACATGGCAAGTGGTACAAGCACAACTCTTCTCGCAGGCATGTTCAATGTTAATTCCACGCCGTAAGGCAGCGTCCAAAATAGTCTCCCCCGAATTGACTTCTACGTCTGCTCCTTGGGGACAACTTTCAGGATGGGGTAAAAAACGTATTTTAGGCATAGACTACTTTCCTAAATCGGTTCATGATCAACACTTTGTAGCATCTGTTGCATCAGTGCTTCGGTTAATCCGTTGCTCGGTTGCACTTGAATAGAAGCGTGAATACCGCTTGAACGCTCAACAGCGGTTACTTCCAGTAATCCATTCTCATCAATCTGAAAGGTCACCTGGATCCGTGCTTGCCCAGCTTCTAAAGACGGCAACCCTCGCAAAACAAAGCGCGCCAACGATCGACAAGCGGAAACCTGCTCACTCTCCCCCTGTACAACATGCAACAGTAAGGAGCGTTGTCCGGTCTTTCCCATCGTGAATTGCTGAGTTACTACCGCGGGAATGGTGGTATTGCGCGCCATAATCGGTTGCACTAGACCACCTAAGGTCTCTATGCCTAAAGTCAAAGGAGTAACATCCAGCAGCAAACAGGGTTTTTGTGCCGAATTGCCGATTAATTGGTTCGCATAGAGGGCTGCTCCCATAGCAACCACCTGATCAGGATCTAAAGTGACCAGTGGTTGACGGTTAAAAAAGTGCGCGACCGCTTCCCGTATCCGGGGAATTCGAGTCGACCCACCCACCAAGACCACCTGTTCGATCTGCTGTCGAGTCACGGCAGCATCTTGGAGGGCACGTTTTGAAATCATTAAGGTTTTTTGAATGAATGGTTCGATGAGTGCGTTGAATTGTGACCGCGTCACAATTCCTTGCCATTCTGCCAATTGTACCGCAACTTCTTCCTGCTCACTGAGCGCTTTTTTAAGGTTGATAGCGCTTTCTAACAGGGCCTGCTGTGCCCCTAGGCTAAGCGGTTGAGCATATCCCGCCTGCTTTGCCAGCCAACTAACCAATCGCTGATCAAAATCGTCGCCTCCTAGTAAAGTATCTCCCCCGGTAGCCAGCACTTCAAACACCCCATCGGCCAACCTGAGTAAGGAAATATCAAAAGTGCCACCCCCTAAGTCATAGACCGCAATCATACCACTGCCTTCATGCTGCAAACCATAGGCAACTGCAGCAGCCGTTGGTTCATTGAGCAGACGTAATACGAGTAACCCCGCTTCCTTGGCAGCTGCTTGTGTGGCTTGTCGTTGCCGTTCATCAAAATAGGCAGGAACTGTGATTACCACTCCTTCTAGAGCGCCATCCAGTGCACTTTGAGCTCGCTGTGCTAACACCATTAATATTTCGGCACTAATTTGCACGGGTGTCACTGCACCTTGTGGAGTAACGATCGCCAGTTCGCCCTGATCACTCTCCTGAAATAGATAGGGATGGCAAGTTGGTTGCACTAGTTCTGCCAATGAGCGCCCTAAGAGTCGCTTAGTCGATATTAATGTATTTTGAGGCTCTAGCACTGCCAACCGCTGTGCCGCCCAACCAACCGTGGTTGAGTCAGCCTGGTAATGGACTATTGAAGGTAGCAGTGACTGTCCAGCCGAATCCAGCAGTATCTTAACACTACCTTGAGGAGAGACAGTTGCTATCAATGAGTGGGTAGTTCCTAAATCAATTCCAGCTGCTCGGCGCCAATCAACAGGTGGGCTTGCGGAAGGTTCACTAATTTGCAGCAGTGCCATTGAGTTAATAAACTCCAGTTTATTACTATAAAGAGACGTAGTGGAGTGCCAATTGCTGTAGTTGTTGTTGCAACTTGGCAAAAAATTTCAATTTATACAGGGGCTGCCTAGCCGCTTGCCAGTCGGTTGCTAGCAAATGACTCGCTAACTGCTGCCACTGAGCATCCGATAGCTGCTCTATCTGCCTCTCTAACGCTTCTAGGCTAGCTTGATGACAGACGTGTTCTAACGCCTCACGCAACGCCAACTGCTCAATTAAAAAATTGCTGTCGGTACAGCTTTGCTCTTCATCGATCGTCTGATCGTATAAGCTTAATAGGTACGAAGCTCGCTTTAATCGATCCTTTAAGGTGTGAAAAGCCTGGTTAATTATCGCAGTTTGCTGCCTGGCAGCCGTCTGCTTTTCAGGCGTCGCTTGGCTCCAACCATCGGGATGGTATTGCTTTTGTAAAGCGTAATAACGATCGGTCAATTGCTGTTCATCAAGAGTAAATGACTTTGGCAAGCCAAAATAGCTAAAGTAATCTAGCGGTTGTGCTTCAGACATGGAAACTCTCGCCACAGCCACAAGCGCCTTTGCTATTGGGATTATTAAACTTAAAGCCTTCGTTCAATCCCTCCTTAACAAAATCTAAAGCGATCCCTTGCAGATACTTTAAACTTTTTTGATTAATAATTAGAGTAACTCCCTGTTCTTGGAACATTTGATCATCTTCTGCCAGCTGGTCAACAAACTCCAAAACATAGGCTAAACCAGAGCAACCGGTGGTCTTTACCCCCAAACGCAAACCGATGCCTTTACCACGTTGCTGTAAAAATTGGTGAATCCGCTGTGCGGCCTGTGAACTTAATGTGACTGCCATACTAGGACCTTATCGATAACTGGTTAAGCGGCCGGTACTGGTTCAGCAGAGGTGGTGGTTACTGAGGCCTGTTTATGCCGGTAATCGGCAGCCGCTGCTTTAATTGCATCTTCTGCTAAAATTGAGCAGTGTAATTTCACTGGAGGCAGCACTAACTCCTCGGCAATATCCAGATTTTTAATATCCTCAGCCTCTTCGAGCGTTTTACCAATGAGCCATTCGGTGGCCAATGAGCTAGCGGCAATTGCTGAACCACAGCCATAGGTTTTAAATCGCGCTTTTTCAATCTTGCCGGTTTCATCATTGACCTGAATCTGCAATTTCATGACATCCCCACAGGCAGGCGCCCCTACCATCCCACTACCCACTCGGGAATCTTGAGGATCTAGGGAGCCCACATTACGTGGGTTTTCATAGTGATCAATCACCTTTTCATTATACATAAGCACTCCTTAAGTGATCTTCCATTAAGGCTGTTAATGGTGGGCCCACTTTACCTCGTTCAAGTTAATTCCCTGCCGATACATCTCCCATAAAGGTGACATTTCACGCAACCGTGTGACTGCCTGCTGAATTAATGCAATGGCACGATCAATGTCCTGTTCAGTGGTAAAGCGACCGATAGAAAAGCGAATCGAGCTATGGGCTAATTCATCATTTAATCCGAGTGCACGCAGCACATAAGAGGGTTCTAAACTCGCTGATGTACAAGCCGATCCAGAAGAAACCGCCAGCTCTTTAAGTGCCATCATTAAAGATTCACCCTCAATATAAGCAAAGCTGATATTTAAAATTCCTGGCAAGCTGTGAGCCCGGTCGCCGTTAACCGTTACAGCCTCAATATCAGCAATTCCCTGCCAGAGGCGATCAGCAAGCTGCTGGATGCGTTGCTGCTCACTATTCATCTCCTGTTGCGCCCAATGACAAGCTTCACCAAAGCCAACAATCTGGTGAACCGGTAAGGTCCCCGAACGCAACCCACGTTCATGGCCTCCTCCTTGAATCTGTGATTGCAGACGAACCCGTGGTTGACGGCGCACATAGAGCGCACCAATGCCTTTAGGACCGTAAAGTTTATGGGCTGAACAGGAGAGTAGATCCACTGGCCATTGCCGTAAATCAATTGGTAACTTGCCAACCCCTTGTGTGGCATCGACATGCAGCAGTATCCCCTGCGGTCGGCATACTGCACCGATAGCGGCAATATCCTGGATCACCCCAATCTCATTATTCACCTGCATCATCGATACCAGAATCGTCTCTGAAGTGAATGCTGCTTGTAGCTGCTCAGGATCGAATAAGCCGCTGGGTTTTGGGGCTAAATAGGTTACCTTAAAACCTTCTCGTTCCAATTGTCGACAAGGATCCAGCACCGATTTGTGTTCTGTTTGACCGGTAATAATATGCTTACCTTTTTTAGCATAGAATTGGGCGGCCCCTTTTAGGGCTAAATTATTGGCTTCAGTGGCACCGGAGGTAAAAACCAGTTCGCGAGCATCCGCACCAATTAACTCAGCCAATTGATTACGCGCAATATCTACCGCCTCTTCTGCCTGCCAACCAAAAATATGTGAACGTGATGCTGGATTACCGAAAATCCCATCTTGGGTTAAGTAGTGCACCATTTTTTCAGCCACTCGCGGATCAACCGGCGTAGTCGCCGCATAATCCAGATAGATAGGAGAGGGCATATTCGATTACTCCATTCTTAACACTAAAGCCAATTTTACCATTAGTTTAACCAGTTACCCCACTCAACGATCATTGATTCAAAGCGCGACAACGTTTAGCCACCCCTTCTTGCTGTACCGACGAACTATGGCTTAATTCACTCAAAGTAACCGTGCCAAGGAAATAGCGAATGCGTTCACTCAGTGAACTCCAAAGATGATGGGTTAAACAGCGGTTACCTTGCTGGCAGGATTGTAATCCTCGGCATTGAGTCATATCAACCGGCTCTTCTACCGCTTGCAAAATCATACCGATGGTAATAGTGCTGGCACTGTGAGACAAATAATAGCCCCCAGTTGGGCCACGCACGCTGGAAACTAAACCACGTTTACGTAACTGGCAAAATAGTTGCTCTAAAAAAGCCAACGACAACCCTTGGCGCTGTGCAATCTCTGCTAAGGCAATGGGCTGTTGTTCAGCATACAGTACCATGTCTAGCAAAGCAGTCACCGCGTACCTTGCTTTTGCGGTTAAGCGCATACAAGGTTCCCCGTGATGATCGCTGAATTTGCCTAGTATCTCTTACCTGACTATTCTAGTCAACTATATTACTTACCGATGCCCACTGCCTAAAAATTATTGGCAATATACTGGTAAAGAAACTGTTTTGGACATTCAGGGATTAGGGCCAGTTGAGGTTTCCCATGGGCAACCATAGATAACTACAAGCCATGGCTAGCATGCTGCAATAATTGCGCTTTAATTTATCATACCGAGTGGCGATGGCTCTAAATTGCTTTATTCTAGCAAAGGCATTTTCTACCAAGTGCCGAAGTTTATAGAGGTGGCGATCTAGAGCAGCATTCCCAATGGATGAGTTTTTCTTCCTTGGTACATTTGGGATAGCCCCCTGATTAACGATTTGTTGGCGTATTAACTGGCTATCATAACCCTTATCAGCAAACAGAACCGTAGGTGTCGGTAAAGAATCAATCAGGTCTGGTGCCTCTGAAGCATCGTGAACTTGACCCCCTGTGATTGTAAAAGAAACCGGTAAACCAAAGCTATCTACCGCAAGATGAATCTTACTGGTACGGCCTGCTCGGCTGATGCCAATGGCTTCACAGTCATTACCAGCAGTACCCGCACTATGCTGGTGGGCCTTGATATAGCTTCCATCCATAAACACCCATTCTAAATCAGGATCTTGTACTACTGCTTTAAAAATCCTCAGCCACTTACCAATCATCGACCAGTCATTAAATTTTTTGTAGATAGAGCTCGATTGACCAAACTGCTTGGGCAAATCACGCTAAGGGTACCCTACACGCATTCGATAAAACATTCCCTCAACTTCCAATCGGAGATTAGGCTTGTCATAAATTCCTTCCTTGGAGTTGGAGCATGATCGTTTTTAGCTTCGACCAGTGCTCATCACTGAGCATTAAGCGGGGCATTGAAAACTCGTTCTATTGCAAATTTGAGAACCGCAATATTACGGGTTTTCTCTTTTATTTCAATCCGTTATAACGAAACCTCAACAGGCCCTAGTTGTTCTAAATCGCATGCAAAATAAAATTCTTGCCGACACCCACTCAAGGAGTTCATAATCAATGTCAGATATTATTTATATAGTAAATAATGCTATTTCACTGGTTAAACGAATAGGAGGAGGAATCATGCCAAATAGCAGTAACCACTCAGATATTCTAAACGGAATTGATGTCTCCCGCTGGCAAGGGGAAATCGATTGGCAAGCGGGCGCCAACAGCAGTAGAGTTGAGTTCGTCATTGTTAAAGCAACAGAGGGCGCCACCTGGCAAGATCCTAAATTTCAAGCCAACTGGCAAGCGATAAAACATCAAGGGATCCCCATTGTGGGCGCCTACCATTTTTTTAGATCGACGTCCACCCCAGCTGATCAAGCAAACAACATACTGAATCGACTAAAACAGGTCAATTTCAACCCGAAGGAAGATCTCGTAGCCATCGATGTCGAAAACCGAGGGATCGGTACATTAACCCCATCAGAAGTTGCTGATAGCGTGCGACAATTGATTGGTAATCTTAGCGAACCAGTCATTAGTAGTAAGGTTTTAATTTACACTTCACCCAACTGGTGGAATAGTCATGTACAGGATATTGGTTATGGGTTGTCTCAACAACCGCTGTGGGTTGCGCATTGGACCACGGCTAAGGAACCACGGTTGCCGAACGGATGGAATGATTGGAAAATTTGGCAGTATACTAATCAAGGAACCATTCCAGGAATTCAAGGATTGGTTGATCTAAACCGCATGCAAACGAAATCATTGATTGACCGCGAGGCTTCCGAGTTGCCCCCTAGCAATGACGCTTTAGAGGCCACTACTACAAAATCCGTTGTGACTTCAGCCGCCCCTCGAAATAGCGGTGTATTGAGTTATTTAAAATCCTTACACAATACTTTAAAAAACTTAGGGACTTATTTAATCAACGGGCAGCAAAACATAGCAGCAAAAATCGCTCAGAATCAGATAATGAATGATCAGCCATCGTGGGTAGTTGTCGGCCAACAATTGATGAAGGAAGCATTCATTCTACAACAGGAAAGTTTAATACAAAGTTTAGCGCTGGAGCCAGAGACTCTGGCTGGCAGTCAGCATGCTGTGGGTTCTTTAGATACGACAAGCTATATGAATCAGAGTACAGCAGTACTTGCTCTAAACTAAGAAATTTGTTCTAAAGTCGTAAATTGCCCCTTGATTGGCGTTGTTACGTAAAGTTGCTGTTAAAGGAAGCCTGTTTATGATTGTGTGTATTGCCATTCTGCTGACCATGCGTTAGTCACGCATAAGCCAGACCTTAATCACTTCAGGAACCACTTTAGTGGTAATCTTGGCGCGGCTGCTCCGGGGCAGTCCATTGCTAGTGGGCTCTCAATGGTGTTATTGATAGAGGTTGTCGCCGGAACTCCTCTATCTAAAGACCCCGGGTCAATTGCTGGTATTGCTGAATCCTTCTTAGGTATTTTAAGCATCCATGCCGTGGCGTTAGAACTTCGGAAGTTACCCTCAGTTGACCCCTTTTCAATCTCTAGAATGGTGCGCTTATTCTGTGACTCCAGCATCACTATTCGCCTGATTTTTTCTCAACCATGGTTAAAATTCCTCGCAGCAAATTAACTTCGGTATCCTGCAAACGTGCTCGAGTCAACAACCAACGCAACCGCGATACTACCTGTTCAGAACCCTGTGGGCGAATAAATCCAATTTGACGCAATACCCGTTCTAAATGTTTGTATAGCTGTTCAATGTCACTAATCTCAGGATATCTTACTGAGCCGACGACAGCGGTGGTATCTATGACCCGTTGTTCCTGTTGAGCCAGATAAAGTTCATAACTAATAATTTGCAATGCCATCGCTATATTCAAAGAGCTATAACTCGGATTAGCAGGAATAGTGAGTTGATAGTGACAATGTTGACAATCAACATTGCTTAGCCCGTTCTGCTCATTGCCTAATAAAAAGGCCACCGGATGACTAGCTATCTCTTGGATTGCTAATGTTGCTGCACGACGAGGTGTCAACAGCGGCCACTGCAACGTACGCGGACGTGCACTTAACCCAATCACTAGACCACAGTCAGCAATGGCAGGTAATAGAGACGGTTGGATATTAACGGCTGATAACACATCTTGAGCACCCGCCGCCATTGCGACACTCTGCACATCTGGCAAACTTCGAGGTTTGATCAGATAGAGTGATTGTAATCCCATGGTCTTCATTGCGCGAGCAGCGGCACCAATGTTTCCTGGATGAGAGGGTTCCACTAAAATAATTCGGATTGAGGATAACATCGCCTAGACTGAGCGCTCCTGATGATGTGATGGATACGCACATTCTAATGAAAAGAGCGTATGCTATTATAGGCGTTTTCATCTGATAATGGCGCTTTTTAACTGCTATTAATACCCTTTTTAGATTTATAATCGAATAAAGCCCAAAGCTGTCCCGCTTTATGGCCATTCCGACACCGCTGAAAACTAAACCTTGGGAAGCTATCTTATGTCACACCCTTCGATGCCCATTACCCTTTCTAATCAACCCGCGGCTGTCCATTGGGGTCAGCAAGCTCTACTCAGTGCCAACCAAGTGGGTATGACCATTCATTTGCCCACCAATGAACCATTAGTTGCCATCCAACAAGCCGGCCGTCAGTTAGCCAACCAGGGAATTCAGGCAATAACGCTCACCGGCCACGATTGGTTATTAGAATTTTGCTGGGCTTTTTGGCTAGGATTTCGCGATAGCAAACAGCCACAACAGTTGGAATGGCCTACTCTACCACCCGAACAACAACAGCAGCTGCAGCAGTGGTGCCTGACGGTTAATTGGGTTCGTGAAATGGTTAACCGTCCCTCTGCGTCTTTAGGCCCTCAACAGCTGGCTGAGGAGGTGATTGCACTGTTACGACAAGTGGCTCCATCAGCCATCCAGGCTCAGTGGATTGCTGGAGAAGCCTTAAAGCAGCAGGGTTATCATGGTATCTACACAGTCGGTCGTGGGTCAGTGCGTGAACCTCTGCTACTGACGGTTGATTATAATCCCAGTGGGAACGCTAATGCCCCGGTATTCGCCTGCTTGGTCGGTAAAGGAATCACCTTTGACAGTGGCGGCTATAGTCTAAAAACCTCGAAGGCGATGGAGAGCATGAAAGCGGACATGGGAGGCGCAGCCTTACTAACCGCGGCACTGGCGCTGGCCGCTGCTCGTGGATTATCACAACGAGTTAAGCTTTACCTTGGGTGCGCTGATAACCTAGTCAGCGGCCAAGCCTATCAATTAGGCGACATTATTACCTATCGAAATGGCAAAACGGTTGAAGTTTTAGATACTGATGCTGAAGGTCGTTTGGTGCTGGCCGATGGCTTAATTGAGGCTGCTAACCAGAATCCGCAACTGCTGATCGATAGTGCCACTCTGACAGGTGCCGCTAAGGTAGCTGTCGGCACCGATTATCATGCGGTCCTTAGCTTTGACGATCAGTTGACGCAAAAGCTCTTAGCGACGGCTGCTGAGGAGCATGAGCTTTTTTGGCGTCTCCCCTTGGCTGAAATGCATCGTAGCCAACTGCCCTCGTCATTTGCTGACTTAGGCAATGTTGCTTCATCCGCTCATTCAGCTGGTGCCAGCACGGCTGCTAGTTTTCTCTCCCATTTTGTCCCGCACTATCATCAAGGGTGGCTACATATTGATTGTGCCGCCAGCTATCGAAAAGCAGCTGTCAAGCAGTGGGCAACCGGCGCTACGGGTATTGGAGTTCGCACGCTGGCGGCATTTTTATTGAAAATGGCTAATGCATCGATAACTCCCAGGGTTAGCTGACTGAAAAGTCAGTAACTACTTTTAATTTACTGCGCATCATTCTATGATGCGCAGCCAGGTAACATGATTTCTCCTAGGAGACTCTACGAGGGAAATGGCTGATCAACCCCACGCGCAACCCATTATTGAATTACAGAGCGTCAGCAAAAGCTTTGATGGTAAGCCGATTATTACCCAGCTAACGCTACAGGTTAATAATGGTGAATTTTTAACCATTTTAGGTCCGTCTGGCTGTGGGAAAACCACGGTGTTACGTCTGATTGCTGGCCTTACTTTAGCCGATCAAGGGATTATTCGCTTAGCAGGTCACAATATCACTCAGCTGCCAGCAGAACAGCGCCCGATTAACACCGTTTTTCAAAGCTATGCGCTGTTTCCCCATATGAGCATTTTCGATAATGTAGCCTTCGGTTTACGGATGCAGAAAACCGCAGCCGCTGAACTACAAGCTCGAGTGATTCAGGCTTTGCAAATGATGCATGTGGATGATCTAGCACAGCGCTACCCGCAACAGCTCTCCGGCGGGCAACAACAGCGAGTAGCGATTGCTCGTGCCTTGGTCAACCGACCAAAGGTTTTGCTGCTAGATGAGTCTCTGTCAGCGCTTGATCAGAAATTGCGCAAAACCATGCAAAATGAGTTGAAAGCTTGGCAACGTGAGCTAGGGATCACCTTTATTTTAGTGACGCATGATCAAGAAGAAGCACTGGCCATTGCCGACCGCCTCATCGTGATGCGCGATGGAAATATTGAACAGCAAGGAACCCCTCGGGAAATTTATGAGGAGCCTTGCAATCTGTTTGTCGCTCAGTTTATTGGGGAGAGTAATCTATTTGAGGCGCAAACGCTCTATCGCATCGATGAGGAGCGTATTCGAGCGAATGTTCAGGGCTATGAATGCACCCTGTTATTTCGTCATCCCGTACAACCTCAGCAGCCTTTAAAGGTGTTGTTACGACCTGAAGATCTTAGAATTACCGAGATCCATGATAACCAACAACCGATCGGATTAGTGGGTTATGTTCGAGAACGTAACTATAAAGGAATGACATTGGATTCCATCATTGAGCTGGAGAACGGGCAGCGAGTCATGGTAAGTGAATTTTTCAATGAAGATGATCCGAATGTTGACCATTCACTAAACCAAAAGGTGGCAGTCACCTGGGTGGAAAGCTGGGAAGTGGTACTGACTGATGAGTCGACTTCCTAAATTTCGCCACCTGTTGCTTGGTTTTATTGCCGGCTGGTTAGGATTGTTTGTCCTATTGCCTAACCTGTTGATTCTATTCAGTAGCTTCCTGACCCGTGACGAACAGCAACTACTCAGCTTACCATTAACCCTGGAGAGCTATCTCCGGCTAGCCGATATCCGTTACCTAGCCGTTTTAGGGCACTCATTGCAATTAGCACTTATCGCTACCCTCTGCTGCCTACTGATAGGCTATCCTTTTGCGCTGTTTCTAGCTCGACAACCCCGCCAGCGGCAACCTTTCCTCTTGCTGATGGTGATGATACCCTTTTGGACCAGCTCTCTAGTTCGGCTTTATGCCTTTAGGTTGCTCATCGGTGCTAAAGGCGTACTCAACAGTTTGCTCATTAAACTAGGGATTATTCAACAACCTTTAGCCATTCTCTACACGCCCTTGGCCGTTATCTTAGGGCTAATCTACATTTTACTACCTTTTATGATCTTACCGTTGTATACAACGCTTGAGAAACTCAATCACTCTTATGTTGAAGCCGCTAGAGATTTAGGGGCTAATGGCTTTCAGATCTTTATTCGCATCACATTACCACTCTCTTTTCCAGGTATTGTCAGTGGCTGTATTTTAGTTTTTTTACCTGCTATTGGCCTATTTTATGTTGCCGATCTATTAGGGGGTGCTAAAAATCTACTGATTGGCAACCTGATTAAATATCAGTTTTTGAATGCCCGAGATTGGCCGTTTGGGGCGGCCACGAGTATTGCCCTGACACTGCTGATTGGTTTATTGCTTTGGCTTTATCGACATTTTAGCCAACCTTTTACTACCAAAGTTTCTCAATCATGATTAAAAGAGCATTGCCTTCTTTGGTTCTCTTTTTAGTCTATAGCTTTCTTTATTTGCCGATTATTCTATTGGTCATTAACTCTTTTAACGCTTCTGCCTATGGCTTTACCTGGGATGGATTTAGTCTCCGCTGGTACCAACAGCTGCTAAAAAATACAAACTTATTACAAACGGCAAAAAATTCGTGGGTCACTGCTAGCTTATCAGCCACTCTAGCCACCTTAATGGGCACACTGGTCGCCGTCGTACTCTATGGCTATCGCTTTCCGGGCAAGCAGCTGCTGAATGGCTTACTTTTTATGGTGATGATCTCCCCAGAGATTGTTATGGCTATCTCGCTTTGTCTACTCTTTATGATGATAGGATTACCGTTGGGTTTTGGTTCGCTACTGTGCGCTCATATTACCTTCTGCTTGCCTTTCGTGGTGATTACGGTTTATAGCCGCCTACAAGGATTTGATCAAAAAATGTTGGAAGCAGCACGTGATTTAAGTGCTAGCGAGTGGACTATTTTACGAAAAATTATTCTGCCGTTAGCGCTCCCTGCCTTATTATCTAGCTGGTTATTAAGCTTTACCTTATCATTAGATGATGTAGTCATCTCTGCCTTTGTCAGTGGGCCAACCTATGAAATTTTACCTTTAAAAATCTATTCATTAGTCAAGGTTGGCATTTCACCTGAAATTAATGCATTGGCTACCTTATTGTTATTAACCTCATTACTATTAATTGTTCTTAGCCAGCAGCTGCTACATCGGACTTCAACTAGTTTTCGACCACCGATGTGGTATTAAGAGTCGTTAGAGAGAACGTAGTTATGCTAAGATCAATTGCAATAGCAATAATTGGAATTTTAACAGCTTGCTTTCCTACCGCGTGCTGTATTGGCCATTCGCATCAGCCTGCTGTGATCTATTTCTACAATTGGTCAGAATACATTGCTCCTAATATCTTACGCCAATTTACTCAGGAAACTGGCATCCAGGTTATTGAAGCAACGTATGAATCTAACGAAACGCTGTATGCTAAATTAAAAACCCATCCGCAGGGTAGTTATGATCTCATTGTTCCCTCAACCTATTTTGTTTCGAAAATGCGCCGTGAGGGAATGTTGAGAAAAATTGACCGGCAACAATTACTTAATTTTAAGCATTTAGATCCTTTATTACTGAATCAATCCTTTGATCCCAATAATGACTATTCAATTCCCTATCTGTGGGGCTTTACAGCCATCGGCATTAATAACCAGGTAATCTCATCCCAGGATCTAGATAGCTGGGCTGACTTATGGAACCCTTGCTACCGTAATCGCCTATTAGTGATCGATGATGCTCGAGAACTGTTTCAAGTTGCACTAAAAAAATTGGGTTATCCCGCCAATAGCCGTGATCCCCAACAAATCCATGCTGCTTACCAGGCTTTACGCCAATTACTACCTAATCTTTTACTATTCAATGCTGATTCACCCGCCGTGCCCTTTATCGCTGGTGAAATAAACATTGGCATGCTCTGGAATGGAGCTGCCTATAAAGCACGCCAAGCGGGGTTTCCTCTACAAATTATTTTTCCTAAAGAAGGCGTTATCCTTTGGATGGATAGCTTGGCTATCCCCCGGAATGCTCGAAATCCAAAAAATGCTTTACGGTTAATTGATTTCTTGTTGCGGCCAGATATCGCCGCCAAAATTGCCTATCATCTCGGTTATGCAACACCCAACAAAGCTGCTAAGCATTTACTACCTACAGTCATGCAAACCGATCCGACACTCTACCCTACCCTCAACGACTTAAAACAAGCGGAATGGCAAATTGATGTCGGTGAAGCACAAAAGCTTTATGAAAATTACTTCCAGCGCCTAAAATTGGGTTACTGAGTCAGAAGTCAGACAAGATAAAAGTTGGTTTCTAGCGGTCAAGTAACTATGGTTAATAGTTATCTGCCCATAATATGACTAATCAAATCGAGGACTTTATTAGAGTAGCCAATTTCGTTGTCATACCAAGCGACTACTTTTATAAACTGCTGATTTAATGCTAGTCCAGCAGTAGCATCAAAAATGGCAGTGCAAGTCTCTCCTAAGAAATCGGTAGAAACCAGTGGTTCATCAGTATACCGCAAAATCCCCTGCAACGATCCAGCTGCTGCCTCTTGCATGGCTTGACAGACTGCCTGATAGGTGGTGGGAGTTGCCAAGCGACAAGTTAAATCTACCACAGAAACATTCGGGGTTGGCACACGAAATGCCGTGCCTGTCAAACGGCCATTTAACTCTGGTATTACTTTCCCGACTGCTTTAGCCGCTCCAGTGCTGGCTGGAATGATGTTTTGTCCAGCACCTCGCCCACCCCGCCAATCTTTCTGCGAAGGGCCATCGATGGTTTTCTGGGTGGCTGTGACGGCGTGCACTGTGGTCATTAACCCTTCAATAATGCCAAAGCGATCCTGCAATACTTTAGCAATGGGTGCTAAGCAGTTAGTGGTACAAGAGGCATTGGAGACAATAGCTTGACCGGCATATTGCTGATGATTGACACCCATAACAAACATTGGAGTATCATCTTTGGGCGGTGCGGTTAGCACCACTTGCCGGGCACCTGCCTTAAGGTGTTTGCTGGCACTCGTTTCATCAAGAAACAGGCCTGTTGCTTCGACCACAACCTCAGCACCAATAACATCCCAAGCCAACTGCTGTGGATCACGTTCTGCTGAAATTCGAATCACCTGACCATTGACGACCAACTGGCCATCTTGCACCGCAACCGTCCCTACAAAATGACCATGAGTAGAATCATACTGCAGTAGATAAGCCATGTAATCAACAGACAACAGATCATTAATTGCAACGATCTGCAGCTCAGGACGCTGTATTGCGGCACGAAACAAACAACGACCAATGCGACCAAAACCATTAATTCCCAGTTTAATTGCCATAACCCTACACTCTAAAGCAAAAAGCTAATAATGAGATGCACTTTACAGGAAACCTAAAATGAATCAAGTCCCCATGAGGATCCGGGGCCATCACGTGCTACCTATATAGGTCGCCCAGTTGCTATAATAAAATCATCAAAACTTGGTGAAAGGCTGGAGTAACAGATTAAGGGCAACATTCTAGGAGTTGAAAAAAGGGTCAACTGAGGGTACCTTCCGAAGCTCTAACCCCACGGAATGGGTGCTTAAAATGCCTAAAAGGATTCAGCAATACCAGTTCCCAACCCATCAGGGAAAGTTGTGCTGTGGTCGAACCCCGATACAAACCTGAGGTACAGATGCAAGTTGACTAGGCCCAGATGCAGGGTGGTCGTTCACCCATTTACGCTTTTTTAGCCACTTTAGGTTTCAGTGGCTTTATCCCGAAGTTATGCTGGCCTTATCGGGCCAAGACTAAAGGTAAAGTGGAGCGTATGGTGCGCTACCTGCGTTACAGTTTTTATTTGCCGCTAATGACCCATTTGCAGCAACAGCATAGCGTTATCGATTGTGACACCGCTAATCGTGAAGTGAAAAAATGGTTATATAAAGTGGCTAATCAACGGCTTCATCAAACTAACTTAGAGCGCCCC
The DNA here is from genome assembly GCA_038960095.1 of Candidatus Symbiodolus clandestinus. Lineage (GTDB taxonomy): Bacteria > Pseudomonadota > Gammaproteobacteria > Enterobacterales > Symbiodolus > Symbiodolus clandestinus. Next base: position 1,080,659 of record CP152425.1, on the reverse strand, counting down.
TGTGACCGTTGGCAACACATAGAACAGCCGCTACTATTGCCTCTACCCAGCTATTCACCATTACTAACCCCTGCACAGCCCTTAGAACGATTGCCACTGGATAGCCAACCATTACATCATCCTTTGGCCATCTACGACTGCTTTTGCCGTGAGGTGCTAATGAAACTACAACCGCAACGCTTGCAGCAGCTCGCTGAGCCGTTGCAGCTGGATAGTTTAGGCAGGTAGCCTCCTCGCTGGCCCAGCAGGCAGTGACTGTAGAGTGGAGCTATCTCGATTTTCTAGAACAACTACTAAAGAGGAGAACCATTGCCGACAGCAGCGTAAACAGGCGATGTATACCCGCATGGCTTCCTTTCCAGCGATTAAATCCTTTGAGCAGTTATAATTCAATTTTGCCACGGGCGCACCTAAAAAAGCGCTGCAGGAGCTTAATCACTCAGCTTTTTGAGCGTCGAGAAAATATCGTGCTCTTAGGGCCATCAAGCGTCGGGAAAACACATCTGGCACTGGCTTTGGGTTATGCGGCTGTGAAGGCTGGCATCAAGGTTCGCTTTACTAGTGCCGCCGATTTACTCTTACAACCCTCTACGGCACAGCAACAGCGACATTATCGTTCGGTCATGCAACGCAGTATCATGACACCTCGCTTATTGATCATCGATGAAATCGGCTATCTACCCTTCTCCAGTGAGGAGGCCAAGCTATTTTTCCAAGTCGCCGCCAAGCGTTATGAGCAGGCTTCTACCATTCTGACCTCTAACTTACCTTTTGGTCAATGGGATCAGACCTTTGCTTCTGATACCGCCTTAACTTCAGCTATGCTTAGCCGTATTTTACACCATTCACCTGTGATCCAGATCAAAGGTGAAAGCTATCGATTACAACATAAGAAAAAAGCAGGGCTCATTAAATTAGAGCCACTCTACAACCAGTAAAGTGGATCACTTTTCAGTTGCTGTTGACACAAAGCTCATACGTTCAGCAATATTAGCCAATACTGCCCTAACAGCCTTAATGAAAAAATCTTCTACATTCCTACCTTCATTAGGAATTAAGGCTTCCGCTAGTGAATGAAAGTGCTCTGAACGCTTACACCAAACCACTGCTTGTGAAGAAAACCACGGTAGTGGCTTATATTGACTGATAGTGAAATTTATCGAGGTAAGCACCAATAAGTTTTTCATGGATCTCTATTGACTTGGAAAAGCAGATAGTTCTCTGCGAAACTCGTGAAGCAGCTTAAAGTTTCTCTTCTGCTTGTCTAAAAAAGGTGACAAGATCACTTAATAAGTTTTAGAGTAAGTACTGATAATTTTTGAGAGATAATGCTTATGTTATGGAAAAATTTCGAGTTATTCTGGAATAAAATTAACAATAAAGATTGTAATAAAAAGAAAAAGAAAATTATTAATAAACCTTTTTTAAAAAATAAAAAAAATAAAAAATTTAAAAAATATGTAAAGTATCTATTCAATTTTATTTTGTTTCACCTAAAAAAACGCAATATTGCCGAAAGAAATAATAAAAGAAATAATAAAATCCATCAGATAAAAAATCCTTCCTGTCATTTTTCAAAAATACCTGAATCACGAGATAATAAATCATCTTGTTCTAATGATTTTGAACAGGAAATAAAATTAAATAGTATATCTTGTAGAAAAATGAAACATGTCCTACCTATTCAATTAGAAAAAAATCTTTATCAAGCTAGCTCAAATTTTCATATAAAACAGTTTATCAAAGTCTCAGAAAAGATTTTTCTCAGTCTCTCACAAAATAGAGAATTACTGCTATTGTCTTCTCATAATACACTTAAAAATGAATTCAAAAAAAAATTAGATAAAGTCGAGCATTCCCAAAAAAATAAGACATTAATGCTTATTTATAATAACCTATTTAATAAAAAAGATAATTTTTTCGAAATGGAACAGCCTCGAACTTATTTTTTTTATTCTACAGAAATTCTTAATACTCTGGCTCCCTTATTTGATCCGACCAATAATAAGCTAGTGAATTGTGGAGAAGAATATTCTCTTCAAGAGAGTAATAGCAGCAGAGAAATGGGGCATGAGCCTAGAGGGGAGATAGAGAATGAGCTCAGATACGAAATGTGCCTTGCTCCTTTCTACGAAGGTGATACAACATGTAATGATTGTCATAAAGATGATGATGACGATTCTAAATTATTAGAAGTTTCTAGAAGATTAAAAACTGTATATCCATACTACGATTTTAATTCAACCCACAATCAGCGAAGAAATTCTGATGAATCGCCCCGAATGGTATGGACACCTCCCCCTAACGATCAGGCAGGTTGGTAATGCTATTGATGAAAGGAATGTGTATCCTCCTGCTCAACGGCATCATAGTGCCCAACGCAAAAGCAGTTATGCTCTCAAAAGAAACAGGAGGATACCTGTTGAACGATACCACAAAGTTAACAGTGATTGGCATTGATATCGCTAAAAATGTGTTCCAAGTGCACGGGGTTAACCCCGAAGATAGTAAAATTCAACGGTTAAAATTGTCCCGGTCAAAATTCTTATTGCATTTTAGCAATCTAACCCCCTGCCTGGTGGCAATGGAAGCCTGCAGCGGTGCACATCATTGGGCTCGTGAACTCACTAAGTTGGGCCACCAGGTTAAATTATTAGCAACCAAAATGGTAAAACCTTTTGTCACTGGAAATAAAAATAATGCTAGGGCCATCTGGCGTGTTCTGGTCCAGTAAAAACACATCGTTACCCATAACTATCAACAGTCTGAAAAAATCGCCATAAACAAGTTAAGATGGATGAATTTGAGGTATTGATACGATGGACTGGGCAATGAGAGAGATGGGAACGGTGGAGTTAGGAGAGCAGCGACTTAATCATCGGGTCATTGCATTGCTTGATAGGTTGGGTGCCAATGCTCAAGCCAGTATTCCGGTAGCATGCGGCAGTTGGGCAGAAACAAAAGCAGCCTACCGGTTATTTGTTAATGCTAAAGTCAATGCAGAAAAAGTGTTATCTCCCCACCGCCAGGCGATACTGGAAAGGATAAAGCAAGAGAAAACGGTATTAATAGTACAAGATACCACTCCTTTAAATTTTTCAGGCCAATTGAATCGTACTGATATTGGGCCACTGACAGGTGATAAGCACCGAGGTATTTTATTGCACCCAACAGTAGCCGTCACGCCAAAACGAGTATGCTTAGGTGTAATTGATAATTACCATTGGTCACGTGAAGCGTTACGGGGTTCGGAAAACAGTAAAGAAAAAAATAGAGAAAATCATAAAATTCCGTTTAAGGCAAAAGAGAGCTATAGATGGGTAATGGGTTACCAAAAAGCTCAAGAAATTGCACGATTGGCAGAAACTACGCGCATCGTGACAGTCGCTGATCGTGAAGGCGACTTATCCGACCTTTACCATGAAGCTTATACAAGTACTCAAAGCACTTCAGCTTATTGGTTAATCCGTGCCATAAGAAATCGCCGCTTGTTAGACGCTAAAGGTAATTTTCAAAGATTAAAAATGATTGAAATGGTTAAAAATACCCAGCCTGTCGGCACGATAGAGCTTGAACTACCGGCCAGTACTCATAGCGGGCGGCGCCAAGTTCAGCAGGCTATTTATGCCGCTCAGGTCAGGTTAAATCCGCCTGATAGGAAGAGGAAAAAAACCAGCCATGAAATCGTTGAAGCATACGTTGTTATTGCTACTGAACTGAATCCACCAACTAACCAAGCCCCCATAGAATGGGTGTTATTAACTCATGTTGATTTCAACGATCAAGTAACCCCTTATGTTATTGTCCAATGGTATTTGTGCCGATGGCAAATAGAAGTTTATTTCCGTATCTTAAAAAGCGGTTGCCAAACCGGGGGAGTTTCTTGTGTAGCTGGCCACCGTTCTCCTTATCCACTGCTATCCGCTGATAAATGTGCTATGGCTCAAAGATAGCTCGGGAGCCTCTAGCTTCATCCTGAGGCCTATTTTTTCAGGCGACCAACCCATTAGGAGCCCGGTAGCTATGTTCTGGCGATGCCGCTCGTGGTACCTAGCATGCTTCTTAGCTGTGCGCCTTCGGTGGTTTGCCAATGTAGTGGCCGCCGAAGCACAGTAGCTCTTGCCAGTAATTCTATTGCGCTTTAGTTCTCGCGATACTGTGCTGTGATGCACCTTAATATCATTCGCTATCTCACGTTGTGAAAAACCTTTGCAATAAAGGGCTTGAATCTGGTAACGTTGGCCTTCGGTCAACGGTTAATAGTGCTGGTTCCTTTTAAGCATTTCTGGCATCCATTCTAGTTAGGTAATGCTACCGAAATGTAACGATAGTTGACCCTTTTTCAACCTCTAAAATGTTGCACTTATTATCTTAATCCAGCCTTAGTGTCCATTAAAGAGAAGCAAGATCATAAAAAAAGATGGTGACCACGAGTAGCATATGCTTGATGGGCGCTTAGTCAGAGCTCACCATCATGCCAACGGTGATTCCTAGGAAAAAAGGGTTTAGGTCGTCCTTGTGTGGATTTTCCACAAAAATCCATGCGAAGGTTGTTTGCTTGGGGTATGCTATTAAAGCTTACTATAACAGCCGGCCAAAGCTCGGATATTGAGCGGGCGGAACATTTGGTTGCTGAAGAATCGTGTGATTATTTAATCGCAGCTCGTGGATAAGGTAGAGGCACGGTCAGAGCCAAGTAGGCACAAAGCCTAAAAAATGCTAGCTAAAGGAGCTGCTATCGGTGAAATACAAGAAATGACTGAGCTTTCTTACGAAGAAATCATTAATTTACGCCAGCATTGAGCCCTTTATAACTAAAGCTGGCGGAGGCGGTAGGATTCGAACCCACGGTACCCTTGCAGGCACGCCTGATTTCAAGTCAGGTGCATTCAACCACTCTGCCACGCCTCCGGGTGATGCCGCACTATAAACAGCTTCTCTTGACTTGTAAAGTCATTTTGTTCTTATAAAATAACACCTGAACTTAGGAAACGTTCTATAACAGTTTTAGCAACTGTGCTAGGATAAACTCTGTATTGGCAAGGGTTATTGTTGTAAAATGAGTTTTGTTTACCCTGAACGTATTTAAGGTGAGAATAATGATGGAAAATACCATTGTTTCTGCAAGAAGCTCCTCGCTATTGAGTAGCCACCGAGTGTTGCGAAACACCTATGGTTTGCTTGCTATGACGTTGGCCTGTTCAGCACTTGCTGCTTGGTGTAGTGCACTTTTTAGACTACCATCCCTTCATCCGCTTCTGTTTCTTGCTGGCTCCTATGGCTTACTTTTCTTAACCCAAGCCACCGCTAACAGCGGTTATGGCATTCTATCGGCGTTCGCTTTTACCGGCTTTGTGGGTTATGGTCTTGGACCAGGGGTTGGGCAACTCTGGTTTAACGGGGCCAGTGACATCATCATCACGGCTTTAGGTGGTACCTCATTAGTGTTCTTTGGCTGCTCGACCTATATATTAACCACGAAAAAAGATATGTCCTTTATCAGTGGAATGCTAACGGCAGGTGCTATTGTACTTCTGATTAGTATGCTTGCTAACCTCTTTTTGAAAATACCCAGCTTTTCGTTAGCCATTAGTGCTCTATTTATTCTCTTCTCTTCCGGCATTATTCTTTCACAAACCAGTGCTATTATCCACGGAGGGGAAACCAACTATATCCGTGCAACCATCGGGCTGTACGTATCAATATACAACCTATTTATTAGCTTAATTCATCTCCTTGGTAGCCTACGCCGTGAGCAGTAAGCATGGTTAACGAGTTAAAAAGGGCGCTAAAGCGCCCTTTTTAACTCTTGCTATAATCATTCATTAAAAATCCCCCCCTAATATCAATTTCCTTTAATGACGCAACTGTGGATTACGCAATTGTGTCTGTATGGCATTCGCAAAATCATCCAGTATCGGCTGCTCTGGATGTGCTGGGAATAGCTCTTTATCTAATTGCATTTCAGCTACATAGGCTTGAATGGCATCGCCCTGATTATTCTCAGTAACCACTGTATACCAAGGTGCTCGGCGCACACTATCTTCAATAGTTAACGACTCAGTTTTTGATACACTCAATGAAAATTCTGCATCAACATCGACAATGACACCCAAATAACCAAATGTTTTATGCCGCACCTGTTGCCCGATATCAAATTTAGTTGCAATCACGACAATCTCCTGAATGGGTAGTAAGCAGCGCTCATCCTCTTTTTAATATGGTAGCAAATTATCCATTTTCAAGAGAACAGATTTCTCTGCTTATAAACAGTTAACCGGCTTTGGTAAGCCCGCAATTTTACTTCCTTGAATGGCCGGTCCTTTAGGAAATAGGGAATAAAGGTAATGGCTGCTGCCCTTGGTCTTACCATGATTCTGTTGCCAAGCTTTGACCAATAAGCGCATAGAGGGTGAGGTATGATATTTCTGATAAAATTCACGCAAAAAATAGAGCAGCTCCCAATGAGCCGACGTCAAACTAATGCCCTCCTCAGCAGAGCAGGCTTCGGCAAATGTTTGATTCCAAGCCTGAGGATTTTTAAGGTATCCCTGAGGGTCAGTGGCCATTAGCAACGACTCATTAACGATAGTCACTATGGTTAACCTAAAGGAGAGCCAGAAGCTAGCTGCTCAACTGCGGTTTGCGCCTCAATCAATGCTAAAGCATTCTGAACACGCTTCAAGCTTGTTGAACGGCCTAACACCTGAAGAGTTTGCTCAATCGCCGGTGATTGTAAGCCGCCGGTGAGCGCTACTCGTAATGGCATCGCCACCTTCCCCAGGCCAACAGATAGTTCAGCCGCAACCTGCTGGATAGCTTGTCGAATATCTGCAGCCTGCCAATCTGGTAAGACTGACAGTTTTTGGTAAACCAAAGATAACGGTTGCTGTGCTACCGATACTAGCTGTTGCTGAGCAGCTAGCGGATCAAACCTAATTTGTTCGCCAAAAAAATAGTGGCTAGCGGCAGCTAATTGGTCTAATCGCTGATGGCGAGGGACCATCAGCTTTAAGATATCAGTCAGTGCTACACCCTGCTGATATTCAATCCCTTGCTGCTGTAGCTGCCAAGCCAGTGGTGCTACAAGGCTGTCTGTAGACAATTGGTTTAGGTAATGATGGTTCAACCAGAGTAATTTTTCTGGATTAAAGGCACTAGCCGAACGATTCACCGCTTCCAAAGTAAACCATTGTTGCATCTCCTCTAAGGAAAAAATTTCCTGATCACCGTGTGACCAACCCAACCGTAACAAATAGTTCAGTAATGCCTGAGGTAAATAGCCCTGATCGCGATACTGCAGAACACTCACTGCACCATGGCGTTTAGATAATTTTTTGCCATCATTCCCTAAAATCATTGATAGATGGGCATATTGGGGGATGGGCGCCCCCAAGGCTTGCAGTAGGTTGATTTGGCGTGGCGTGTTATTAATATGATCTTCACCGCGGATCACATGGGTAATCTCCATATCCCAATCATCAACTACCACACAAAAGTTATAGGTGGGTGAACCATCGCTACGGCATAACACCAAATCATCGAGTTCACCATTGCTGATGGTAATAGGACCCCGAACCTGATCATGGAAGCTAACCTCGCCCTGCTGCGGATTGCGAAAGCGGATGACGAAGCAACCTTTTTCGGTAGGGTGAGCGGAAAGATTGCGACAATGCCCATCGTAGCGTGGCTTATCGCCACGTTGCTTCTGCTGCTCACGCAAGGCAGTTAACCGTTCAGGCGTGCAGTAACAGCGATAGGCAGAACCATCGGCCAGCAATTGCTCCAGCAGTTGCTGATAACGAGCAAACCGTTCACTCTGATAGTAAGGTCCCTTATCCCAGGTTAAACCGAGCCATTGTAACCCCTCTAAGATGACGTCAATGGCTGCTTGTGTAGAGCGTTCTTGATCAGTATCTTCAATACGCAGAATAAATTGCCCGCCAAAATGCCGAGCAAATAGCCAAGCGTATAAGGCGGTACGCGCACCGCCGATATGCAGATCGCCAGTAGGGCTAGGGGCAAAACGAGTTCTTACCATTTTTATCACGGAATATTTTAGAAATAAATAGCTCTATTGTAGGTGAATTACTTTTGGACAGCATCCTAATTTTTCTAATAATTGGTCCTAAATTCTGGCATCTAATCAGTTGACTCCTGGACAATAGGCTCTATAATGCCACCCTAATGACTACTTAGAATGGACGATTAGCTCAGCGGTAGAGCACCTCCCTTACAAGGAGGGGGTCGCTGGTTCGAGACCAGCATCGTCCACCACATCTAATATTGTTGCTAATCCCTGAATAACCTGCAGGGCTACTGCCAGTGACCCTGTTTTGTTGAGTAGATAGATTACTGAGCTCCCTGGTGTTGACTTGCCCTCGAAAACGCGCGGGTCAAAGGCAATTACTGTTGAATACCCTAACGTATCGGTTTTGAGCGATTTGTTGTCCACTGACTACCTGAGATCGAAGGCCGTCCCAACGAAAACCGCACCGTAAAGCGACCGCCTGGCTTTTACGGTTATGGACGTGACAGTGAATAATAAATTTTTGGATAATATCCTGAGAAGCATAACATTCCATCAATCGCTTAAGGACGCTAGAGATAATCCCCTTCCCTTCTAAAGCTCCATCCAGCCAGTAGCCAATCTCCGCAGTTTTCTCTTGTCGATTGATGGTGACAAAAGACAATATACCAGCATAATTTTGCTGATAATGAATGGCATAGATTTGAGCTGTGCCCTTTTGCATTGCTATCAGTTGCTCCTGAATAAAAGCTTTTGTATCACGAATATTGGCCACTTGCTGTGGCCAAAGCAAAAAAAGCGATAGTCGAGTTTTATTACGCTGAATAAGCCCAAATAGGGCTTCTGCCATTGAGGGCTGAATAACTTCTAAGGTGGCATCACTGGACACCTTGAGCTGAGATCTCAGAATTAATGCTTGATCTAAATTTTTAGCAGCATCACTTACATTAGATGTCACCCTAAATCCACCTCAGCTTTACGCCATTTCCTTTCCTACTTAACTCCCAAAAAATTCGTCTGATAAGTTTCAGTATGGTAGCATTAACTATAAATTTAATTAATAGTTAGTTAAATATATGTATTAACTGATAAAACCTATGTATAATTTCGCTCTCCAAATTTAGCAAGAGTCGCTTCAATACCTAAAAGTAACTAAGGATTCCCCGACAATATGTTTCGAAAAATGCCCCTTACCTTGCTTCTCCTGCTAGGTGGAATCCTATTATTAAACCCCTATCTCTCGCTGCCGGTAAAGCAGCTTCTTTATAGCATTAGCCTTTCGATTAAATCCGGTGTGCTCTTTTTGGTACCACTAATGATTTTTGGCCTGCTATTTACCTCAGTCGTGCGATTAGCAGGCCAAGCCAGCCAATTGCTAGTCGTTACCATAGCCTTGGTCTGTTGCTCCAATCTGCTCTCTACCTTGATCAGTGGCTGGATAGGGACTCAGTTGTATCCATGGATTCATCAATTACCGATGATTCCACAAATGATGGATGGCTTAGTGCCACTATGGTCTTTTCACCTGCCTCAATGGTTTTCCAATGACGTGGCGCTCTTAAGTGGCGCCCTAGTGGGTTTAATAATGGCCCGCGGCTATCCAATCCTGGCTGATTTGGTAGCACAGCGGCTCACTCAGATCCTGCAGGCCGTGCTCACCGCCATTACCTTGGTCGTTCCTCTCTTTATCGCTGGTTTTATCATCAAGCTACAGGCTGATGGCCTATTATTGACGATGGTACACCAGTACGGGCTAACATTTGCTATCATTGCCTTAGCACAATACGGCTATATTTTATTTCACTATCGACTTCTCAGCCATCAGAGCCGTTTACCCTTTTGGAAGAGTATTCAACCCATGCTTCCTGCTACCCTTGCCGGCCTGTGTAGCATGTCAAGTGCCGCAAGCTTGCCCTTGACCTTGATGGGAGTACAGCGGCATGCTAAAAATCCAGCATTGGTACAAACCGTAGTCTCGACCACGGTCAATATCCATTTAGTTGGGGACTGCTTTGCCATTCCCATTTTAGCCTATACGCTGCTCAAAGTTTTCGGGTTACCCGAGCCATCGCTGTTCACCTATCTGCTGTTTACCCTCTATTTTGTGCTGGCTAAATTCTCAGTAGCTGCCATCCCTGGGGGTGGGATTATTGTAATGTTACCACTATTGGAAAAACATCTCGGATTTACCAGTGAAATGCTTTCTCTAATTACCACGCTGTATATGCTGCTGGATCCGTTAATCACCAGCGCGAATGTCTTTGGCAACGGAGTGTTTGCCTTGTGGATTGATCGCTGGCGACCTAAAACTACTTCAGCCTAATAAAGTAACTTGACCATATTTCGGTTTTATTTGGCCATTTCCCTCAGCACTGCCTAGACGTGTTTAGATGGATGGTTTACGTCAAAATAAAGATATTTAATCTATGGTTACTAGGGAAAGTCGTTAATTTAAGGAGCGTGTCTATGCCTTATAGAACTCTTACCGAACTGCCCAGTAGCGTTAAAGGGGTTCTTCCTCACCCTGCGCAAACTGCGCAAAAAATTTACCTGGCCGCTTTTAACCACGCGTGGAAGCAATATCAGAATCCTGAAAAAAGGGGCACTTCAGATGATCAAGAAACTACCGCACATAAAGTAGCCTGGTCTGCCGTGAAAAAAAGTATCGCAAACAAAAAGATGATTGGGTTCAAAAAAGCAGTTAATAATTCTTGTCTATAAAAGTAGGAGGGCAAGCTGGATTCACACAATAAATACAACATTCCTTCCCGTATAAACTTCTAGAAAAGTTCGACCTCCTAAACAGCCAGTTTTTCCATAGCTATCCGACAGTAAATGGTCGCATTAATAGGTCATCAGCAATAATTGAGTGCTGTTCATGGATTTTAGCGTACTTCCCAGTGAAATGCCTTCGACGCGTTATCAATGCTTGTGCTGTTGAGGCATAGTAACACATTCCACTTAGACATTTCTGGCATCCATTCTGTTGGGTGAAAACCTCGAAATCGAACGATAGTTGATCCTCTTTTCCACCTCTAAAATGTTGTGTTTTTTGTGTTAATCTAGCTTAACTATAAATGATCTACTTACGAAATAATTTTATTCATTAGATTAATTTCCACGTGATCTTTTAATCTCTGCTATAAACAATAGGTGTAGGGTTATGATTACCCTAATTATAGAAGGAGGAAACTTTTATGAACACAAGAAAATATCTCTTTTGGACGCTTTTAATGCTCAATTTAGGTGTTGTTATCAATGATGCTTTGGCGGTACCACTAGCTTCTGCTCGTAAGCCATCATCAATGTTGACTACGACGGCAGAGTATGTTAATGATGCCGCAATTACTGCGCAAGTTAAAAACAGATTGAATGAAGATAAAAATACTAAGGATTTCTCTATTTCAGTAAAAACCTCTGAAGGTTGTGTGGAATTAAATGGTACAGTTCCTTCAGTTTCACAATCTAACTACATCACTAAGCAAATTTCCCGAATTAAAGGGGTACGTTCTGTTAAAAATTGTTTAGTGATAACGGGGAAACCGTTATCAACTCGAGGACAAGAGCAGTCACAATCTCTTTCCGAATACGGTTCCGATGCCATGATCACCACTAAAGTAAAAGCTAAGCTCATTGCAGATAATCGGTTATCAGCCTTTGAAATCACTGTCGAAACTAGCAAAGGAGAAGTAACACTAACTGGTTTTGTTAACACTTGGGAACAAACTAAAATTGCTGAAGATTTAGTATTAACGATAAAAAACGTTAAACGGGTCAATAATCGGCTATGCCTAAAGAAATAGCCCGTTAGTAAAACCCTCATCACTACTCTAAGGAGATTTTATGATGGTACGAGGAAAACAGCCGACTAAAAATAGCCCTTCTTTAAGGGAGAGCATAACCGAGTACGCGGCTGATACAGTCATTACGGCTAAAGTTAAGGCTAAGCTAATAGCCGATAGTCACTTATCAGTACTCAATATTCAAGTGGAAACTCAAGATGGAGTAGTGAGTTTAAAGGGGATAGTCAGTCAACCCATGCAAATTAATCTGGCTGAGAAATTAGCTTTATCCGTTAAAAATGTCAAGAAGGTAAACAACCTATTGCAAATAAAATAGTACTAGTGCAATAATAATTGCTATTTCGCGTAATGATCCTGAAAGCTCCCTGGCTACCGATAAGGAGCTTTTAGGATTTTTGTGGTTACAGCGCCAGCCAATCAAGCAGTTGCGCTTCATCCATGATGGATACCCCTAGCTGCTGCGCTTTAACTAACTTGCTACCTGGCAGGTTGCCAACAACTAGCCAATCGGTTGCACGTGATAGGCTGTTACTCACTTGTGCCCCCAGTGCCAATAGTTTCCCTTGTGCCTGCTGTCGACTCAAGCTCTGCAAAGTGCCAGTAAGCACCAGGCGTTTGCCTTGCAGGGGATGGGAGTTAATCGTAATCAACTCAGGAGAGGGCCACTGCAAGCCAATCGCTGAGGAAATCAATTCATGGATCACCTGCTGATTGTGAGATTCCTGAAAGAAATGTTCAATGTGCTCAGCAATTACCCCGCCAACCTCGGGCACTGTGGTCAACTGCTCAGTGGTTGCTGATATTAATGCGTCCAAGTTTTTAAAATGGTTGGCTAAGTGTTGTGCTGTACGCTCACCGACCATCGGGATCCCTAAAGAAAATAGAAAACGAGCTAAAGTGGTCTGTTTAGCTCGCTGTAAAGCCGCCACTAGCTTTTTAGCTGAACGCTGCCCCATTCGCGATAGTGGCAACAGATCTTCGATCGTTAACCGAAATAGATCAGCAGCTGAGCCAACTAATTGCTGATCGACTAACTGCTCAATCAGCTGTTCACCCAAGCCATCGATATCTAAAGCCCGACGTGAAGCCAAATGTTTGAGCGCCTCTTTACGCTGTGCTGGGCAGATCAAACCACCACAACAGCGAATCGCTGCTTTCCCCGGTAACCGCTCTAAACTGCTATGGCAGGCTGGACATTGTTTTGGATAATAGACCGGTTGGGCATCAACCGGTCTACGCTCAGTGATAACACTCACTACCTGTGGAATCACTTCGCCAGCCCGCCGTACAATGACTGTATCCCCGTAATGAAGCTGCAACCGCTGCAGCTCATCGGCATTATGCAAGGTGGCTTGACGGATGCAAACACCGGCAACCATGACCGGTTCCAACTGCGCCACCGGAGTGATAACACCGGTACGACCCACCTGAAACTGGACATCGTGTAACAGTGTCAGCTCCTCTTGCGCCGCGAATTTACGCGCAGCTGCCCAACGAGGGGAACGGGCACGACTCCCCAACTGCTGTTGGTAACGGATATCATCAATCTTTAGTACGATACCATCAATGGCAAAACCTAATTGAAATCGCTGCTGCTCAATTTTCTGATAATAGTGCTCTATGGCCTCTTTGCTTTGCAGTAACTGGCTGAACTCGCTTACCGGCAAGCCCCAGCGTTTAAATTGCTGTAAACAGGCCCATTGACTGTTAGGCAGCTGGCCTCTGCTAACCACGCCAAATCCATAAGCTAAAAAGCTGAGCGGTCTTTGAGCAGCTACCCCTGGATCTAATTGACGCAGTGATCCAGCCGCTGCGTTTCGCGGATTAGCAAATAATTTATCTCCGCACTGTCGCGCCTGCTCATTGAGTTTTGCGAAATCTCTTTCGCGGATAAACACTTCACCTCGTACCTCTAGTATCTCTGGAATATCCACTCCCTGTAGCCGTAAAGGAATACTACGAATAGTTCGCACGTTATGAGTTACGTCCTCTCCAGTAAAACCATCTCCTCGAGTGGCTGCTTGTACTAGGACACCAGTTTCATAACGTAAACTAATGGCTACCCCGTCTAATTTTAACTCTCCACAAATTGCTAGGGGTTCAGATAATGCTAAACCATTTTGCAGCCGTTGCAAAAAAGCTAAACATTCTGCTTCTGTGAATAAATTGTCTAAGGAGAGCATTGGAATGGTATGTGACACGCTGGTAAATTCTGCCAGAGGCTTTCCCCCAACCCGCTGAGTCGGCGAATCTGGGGTAATTAGGTGAGGAAAGGTATGCTCTAGGTGCTGCAATTCAACCAACAACCGATCATATTCAGCGTCAGGCAAAGTTGGAGCATCTAGTCCGTAATACTCATAAGCCGCCCGTTGTAACTTCTGCCGAAGTTGAGCTATTTTTTGTGCGGGATCAGTCATGGTTGATAAAACCTGTGAGGGTGATTTAAGCCAGTTCAACCACCCACTCAAAAATTATGAAGGGGCGGCAGCAGCATCCTGAGTCAATAATTGACGGATACGAGCTTTGTAGGCCTCGCTCTGCTCTAAGGTTAGCAGATGACGCTGGTCATCGAGCACGACCCCACTGATATCGTCAGCTAATCGTTGGGCTGCCTGAAGCATTAGCTTAAAGTTTTGTACCGTATCACCGTAAGCAGGAATTGTCATGTAAAAAGCAACACCAGGTGTTGTAAATTCATGCATGGTATTCGGGTTAAAGCTTCCTGGATTTACCATGTTAACGACGCTAAATAAAATAGGTCCACTGCCTAACGGATTGAGATGGTGATGAAAAATCGAGTGTTCTCCGTAACGAAAGCCCAGTTGCAATAGACTGCGTAATAATGGCTCACCATAGAGACGATCCTGCTGGTGGGCTACCACATAGAGGATAATCAGAGGATCCTCTGCCAAAGTGCAGCTGTCTGCTTCACTGCGCTTTTCTTCTCCTCGATTCGTCGCTATTGTAAAAACTTTCAGTTCCTCGTCAGCCTGGCTGAGCGCGGTAGCAATACCAGCGCTGGATAACCTCTCTGGTTCTTGCCGTAAGGGTGCTAAAGTGGGCTCCTGAAACCGGTGTACCTCCTGTGGGTTCTGATCTTCATGAATTCTATTGCTACCCAATACAGCTGCCCCGTATTGCCAAAAATGTTGTAATTTTTTGAGCCCTAGCAGGAAAATCTGCCTAAACCACCGGCCACTCCCTCTTAACCAGTGGCGCCATAATAAACCGTCCATCACGCCCACCTTACCGCAAGGATTTCTAAGGTAAAACCATGCATTTTCTACCTCATTTACCTCGTATGCTTGCTAAATAATACGGCATCGTTTGCGGATCGCTACCACAATTTTTAATCCTCTAGATAACTAGGATAGCCTATGGTGCCATCACTTTCCCTAACTCATGATGACTTTTTGTAGAACCTATACTGACTCAAAGCATGTTAGGCGCGACTGTCATCAAAGTCTATTTAGAGGATACACCCTAGCAAAAGGCTAAGTGTATCTGTTTCACCGGTTTACCAGGATATTTCCTAAACGTTACCAATGATATACCTTTTATTATTAATCACTGTTGGTAGTAAAAAATTAATGTTAATATATTGGGTAGTTATAAATATATAGTTAAAAATTCAATTAATACAAGAGAAACTGTTACATTAACTAATAATTTAAATTAATTGTAAAGACAAGTGACTAAACTGATTAACGGAGGAATAAGATGCCGGGGTTACTTCAAAAAGTTAAGCAACGTCTCTTGCAATTAAACGGCTTCAGAGATCTGCTACCGATTTACGCTCCTCTGTCTGGTGAGCTGCTTGATCTAGAAGCGGTTCCAGATAAAATATTTTCTGAAAAAATTGTGGGAGATGGCGTTGCTATCCAGCCATCGTACGGAGATACTTTGGTCGCTCCTGTCGATGGTATCCTTCGTAAAATCTTTCCTACTCACCATGCTTTTTCTCTAGTCACTGCTGATGGATTGGAACTGCTGGTACACTTTGGAATTGACACGGTTCAACTCAGGGGCCAAGGCTTTCAACGTTTGGCACAGGAAACCCAATTCGTTAAGCGAGGTGATCCCATCATCCACTTTGATCTCCCCTTTTTGCAAGCGACCATTCAATCAACTATCACACCCGTTGTTATTGCCAATAGGGATATAATCCGTTATTTAACTAAGCAGACTGGCACTGCCATAGCTGGAGAAAGTGTGATTATGCAGTTCAGGTACTAACTAAGAGCTTTTTGAAATGATAGTACCGCCCATAAGAGAACGGATAGTCGATAGCCGTTATTTTACTAGATTAGGCTTAAAGGCCACTTGATGGCGTAAATAACAGGGCGCAACTTGCGCTGCCGGTACCCCTTCGCCTCGCTCCCAGGCAGCCGCTGCTAAGGGTAGTAGA
Source organism: Candidatus Symbiodolus clandestinus (assembly GCA_038960095.1). GTDB lineage: Bacteria > Pseudomonadota > Gammaproteobacteria > Enterobacterales > Symbiodolus > Symbiodolus clandestinus. The sequence continues at coordinate 1,064,419 of CP152425.1, read as the reverse complement.
TCTTGAGCTTGGGGACAGTGTAACATCACTTCACCAACAGCTGACGAAGAGATCGCGCTAACCAACTGAGGCTCCAACGACCAACCGCTGCCGACTGGTGCCCAGGAGTCGCGATAGTGTGCCAAAAAATCAGCGGCCTGGGCAGCAGTCAATAGGGCTTCTGGGGCAATTAATTGCCAGCGCTCCTCTAATCGACGATAGGCTCCCCAATAGATCTGCTGCAGCCGAGCATCTAAAGCGGCGATTACTGAAGTTGCTCCAGTGAGCCGGTAAGCTCCTTGCGCCAACACCTCTAAGGTGGATATCGAAATAACCGGTCGATCAACACCGAATGCTAATCCCTGCACCACCCCTAACCCCAAACGCACCCCAGTAAAACTGCCGGGGCCGCGGGTAACCGCTAAAGCGTCCAGGGCATTTAGGGTTAATCCTGCTTCAGCGAGTAGCTGCGAGACCATGGGTAATAGGTAGTTTCGCTGCTGCTGAGGGGCCAGCTGATAACGACTCTCAATCTTGCCATCTAGCCACAAGGCTACGGAACAGCTTTCGGTAGCGCAATCTAATGCTAATATCTGAGTGGCCATTATTTTCTGCCATTGAGTATTCATTTAGGACCAAACTTGAATGGCTTGTTGCCAATCTCGAGTACGAGGCAGCTTGGGTAAGCTATTTAAAAATAGGCTACCATAAGAACGTGCCACAATGCGATCATCACAGATAACCACAATACCCCGATCGTGTGCAGTACGAATTAATCGACCGACCCCCTGTTTTAAGGTGATAATGGCTTCAGGGATCTGGTGATCTCGAAAAGGATCACCTCCTTGAGCACGAGAGTGGGCGCAGCGGGTCTGCAATAAAGGATCATCCGGATGAGCAAATGGCAGACGATCAATGATCACGCAAGAAAGCGCGGATCCAGGAATATCAATCCCTTGCCAAAAACTGTAGGTAGCCACTAGGATGGCATTGCCAGATCGCATCAACTGGCTTAGTAACTCCGCTTTACTCTGCTCGCCCTGCACTAAAACCAATCGTTCCACAGACTGACGAAGAGCCTGTACTAACTCATGTAACCGATGGTAAGCGGTACACAATAGCAAACATCCCCCGGGATTCTGACTTAGCAATGGTTGTAGTTGGCGGACTAGCTGCTGTGCACCTTGGGAATGCTGAGGTTTCGGCAGATAGCGGGGAACGTAGAGTATCGCTTGCCGTTGATAATCAAAGGGGCTCGGAAGAATTTTCAAACGAGGCTGAGTTAAACCCATCCGTTGACAAAAATGGTCTAGCTTTTGATCGACTGACAGGGTTGCTGAGGTAAAAATCCAGGCAGATCGGCGCTCTTGCAATAGCTTTTGGAAAAAATTGGCAATAGAAAACGGAGTCCGCACCAGAGTAAAGTGCTTAGAGGTTGCTTGATACCAATAACCGTATTCATTGGTAGCAGTTGGTTGTAGCTGCTGTAGCGTTGCCTGATATTGGTCAACACGCAGTAACAGGTTATTCAAGGTGGGATCGCGTTGCGATGCTGTTAGCACGGCAAGCTGTTGTTGAGCATTCTCCAGCTGCTGCTGCAGTTGGTCAACGCTTTGGCGAACTAACGGTTTTTGCCATGCCTGTTGCCAATTGGCTCGGTGCCGACCCACGCCGCTTAATCCCTGCTGCAGCTGCTGCACACTCGCAGACAATTTAGCAGTCGCTGCCCATAACACTTCCCCATCTCTACCGGCGTCCCCCAGTGCTAGTCGTAAATCTTGAAATAGAGCAACTAACTGCTGGCTATTCAGGGAATCACTGGCTGACGCTGCAGCAATTTCCGGTAAAGTATGCGCTTCATCGAAAATCAATACTTCTGCCCGTGTCAATAAACCAGCATGATGCGCTGCGTGTAACTGTTGATCGGCAAAAAATAGATGGTGATTGATAACCACCAGATCCGCCTCAGCAGCCTGCTGTCGCGCTTTGATGACAAAGCAGCTCTGATAATGAGGACAGGTTTGCCCCAAACAGTTCTCCTCACTGCTGGTGACTAATGGCCAAACAGCACTGCTCTCTGGGACCACAGAACAATCACTGATATCGCCCGATACAGTCTGTATCACCCAATCAGATAAGTGAGCGAGATCAAGCGCTACCGACTGTTCAAAACCCATCCCGGCCTGGCTATGCTGTTCTAAGCGCTGCTTACAAAGATAATTTTGCCGCCCCTTTAACATCACCATTTGACTTGTGCTCTGCAATGCTTGCTGGATTAAAGGTAAATCTCGATGGAATAGTTGGGTTTGCAACGCCTTAGAGGCCGTTGAAATCATTAACTTGCGTCCAGAACGGATAGCGGGTACCAGGTAGGCAAAAGTCTTCCCAGTCCCCGTACCCGCTTCAACGACCAACTGACACCGTTGTCGAATGGTTTTCTGGACCAGAGCAGCCATTTCGATTTGCGAAGTGCGAGGGGAAAAATGAGGTAGCATCTGTGCCAGTATGCCGTCCACTTGGAAATCTTTTATAATTGCCTTATCATTCATGATTCTGAGCGCTTACTATGCATGTCTGCTACTACCCATCACCTATTGGTACCCTTGCTATCATTACCGATGCTCATAGTGTATGGCAAATTACCCCAAACGACGATAATAATCGTCAGACTCTCTTGCCTAAAGAGAGTGCCTTAATACACCAGCTTACAGTCCGGCTACAGGCCTACTTTCAAGGTGAAATGGTTAATTTTCAGGACATTCCATTGGCTACCAGAGGAACCCCTTTCCAACAGCAGGTCTGGCAAGCGCTTACGCAAATCCCTTATGGAAAGCACTCTACTTATGGAGAATTAGCTCGAAGTATCAACCGTCCGCAGGCAGCTCGAGCGGTTGGTGCTGCAGTCGGTGCCAATCCCTGGATGGTGATACTCCCGTGCCATCGAGTTTTAGGTCTGGGCAACTATTTAACCGGCTACCGTTGGGGGTTGGCGAGTAAACGGAAGCTACTGGAACTAGAGAATATCCGCTACCGTTGAAATAACTAAAATATCAGTACTAGAGTAAAATTTTATTACAACAAAAGCAGCTATAATTGCGTGCGGCAGGTACAATACAACTCGTAGGTTCGCTACAATAACGGTGTTATACTCTCGGCATTGCAAAAAAAGGAACTAGCGGTGCAAAAATATCACAGCGAAACCCAGGCACTGGTACAATTAGCTTTGCCAGTATTCATTACGCAATTTAGCCAAGTTGCCGTTAATTACGCCGATTCTGTAATGGCCGCCGAAGTGAGCGTGACTGATCTATCAGCAGTTGGAACCGCAAGCCTCATCTGGCTGCCTATCATCTTACTGGGTCAAGGAGTACTTCAAGCTTTAACACCTATCATTGGCCAACTCAATGGAGCTAACCAACAGCATCTCATTAAACATCATGTCTGGCAAGGATTTTGGTTAGCGCTGCTAATTTCGCTTCCCTTGATAGGGCTTCTCTGCTGCACCAGTTGGTTCTTACCATTTATTCCTAATATGAGCACAGAGTTGGCTGAATTAACTCAGCGCTACCTGTCTGTTATGATTTATGGAGTCCCCAGCTACCTCCTTTACTTAGTACTTCGTTGTCTGTGTGAAGGACTTTCTAAACCAATTCCCCCTATGGGAATCGGTTTGATCGGGTTAGTGATTAATATCATTGCTAACTACATTTTTATCCATGGTAAATTTGGAGCACCCGCTTTAGGTAGTGTGGGTTGTGCAGTGGCTACCGTCATCATTTACTGGTTGCTGTTTTTATTCCTATTGGGTTATATGGTAAAAAAAGGACAACAACAAACTTGGCAATTGCTGCCCTATTGGGAAGCTCCTAATTTAGTTGCCTTAAGTAAATTATTGTGCTTAGGATTACCAATCGGCTTCTCCTATTTTTTTGAAGTTACCTTATTTACCGTTGCTCCACTATTCATGATCGTTCCCCTAGGAAAACAGTGGATAGCTGGACATCAGGTAGCCATGGCTTTTAGCTCAGTCGTTTTTACTCTACCTTTTTCCATTGCCATTGCCAGTAGCATTCGTGTTAGCCACTGCCTTGGAGAACAGCTTCCCCAAAAAGCTAAAACCGCTGCTTATGCTGGTTTAGTATTAGGGCTTTGTATTGCCATTGCAACGGCTATATTAACCATGGTGTTTCGTGATTCAATCGCTGCCTTTCGTATCAGTGACCCTACTGTTATTACTATTGCTGGCCAACTACTACTATTTTCCGCCGTCTACCAATGTTTTGACGCTCTACAGGTGGTTGCTAATGGGATTTTGCGTGGCTACAAAGATACTTTAGCAGCTTTTGTAATGACTCTAATATCCTATTGGATATTAGGGCTTTCCAGCTGCTATATTTTGGGATTAACCGATTATTGGGTACCAAAAATGGGTGCCAATGGTATCTGGTGTGGTTTCATTATTGGAATCACCAGCGCCGCTATTTTACTGCTGCTACGACTGGTATGGATACAACGAATCACCCTATTATCGTCAAAAAAAACCGTAGGACTTACCAGAGAAAGTACATGATTAACTGTATTTCATGAATGATCAGAGATTTTATTCCTATTACCAAACAGCACGCTCTGCTGTTTTTAAAGGGTTAACCCATTGCCAGCGTCTATTTCCCTATGGCTTAGCCCTGTTGTTACTGGCCCTACTACTTTGGGATCGCTGGTTATCGTTTACCTGTTGCCGATTGGTTTGGACCATCGCTACGCTAGCTAGCTTAGGAATTATTTGTCAACAGCAGCACCATACCAAGCAGTTAACGCAACATTTACAAGCACAAATGCGAGCTGAAAAATTATATCAGCAAGCTATCACTGATTTAGAATTGGCTATCACCCAACGAGGACAAGCACAAGTCTATTTAGCCCATCAGGCAACTCTTTTACGCTCTTTTTTGGATACTTCACCTGATCTACTCTATTGCTGTAATGAAGCCAACCAGCTTTTTAACTGTAATCGAGCGATGGAACTACTGATTGGTAAGAGCCAACAGCAACTGATGGGCCTGACTCCTCAAGATCTTTATCCTAAAACTATTGCTCAACAGGATATTGAAACCAATCGACAGCTATTTCAAACCAATCGAGCAGTGACCTATGAGCAGTGGTTACCCTATCCAGACGGCCGCCAGGCCTACTTTGAAATCCGTAAAGTACCCTTTTATGATCGCGTCCAGCAGCAGCGCGGACTCCTAGGCTTTGGCCGTGATATTACCGATCATAAAGATGCGCAAATAGCCCTAGAGCAAGCCAACCTAAGTAAGAGCCATTTTATGGCAACCATCAGCCATGAGTTACGTACCCCGCTTAGTGGCATTGTTGGACTAAGCCGCTTAATTCGCGAAGGAAATCTCGATCAAGCACTGCAGCAGCGCTATTTAAAAACTATTTATCTGAGTGCTTTAACTCTAAACCACATCGTTAATGATATCGTTAGTTTAGATAAAATTGAGCAGCAACGGATCCAGTTACTGCCTGAAGCGTTATCACTGAGCTGTTTTTTAGAGGAGCTAGTTGATTTGGGGAAAACTTTAGTAGAATCTAAAGGCTTGCTGTTTACCCTACAGCTAGGTCCCGATCTCCCTCAATGGATAATCGTTGATGGAACACGGTTACGACAAATTTTATGGAATTTACTCAGTAATGCGGTGAAATTCACCTCAGCCGGTGAAGTCACTTTACGAGTCTACTTCCCTACTTCAAGTAACACAATCCTTCACTTTGCCGTCACCGATAGTGGCATCGGGATCTCAGCATCTGAGCAATCTAAAATATTCGCCATGTACTACCAGGTTAAAGGACAACCTGGACTGAATAATCCTATGGGAGCAGGAATTGGTCTAGCCCTCTCTAAACAATTAGCAACCTTAATGGGCGGTGATCTAACTGTACACAGTCTGCTAGGAAAAGGGAGTTGCTTTACCCTAAAAATCCCATCACAACCCTCCTTAGCACTTTCAGAGATTGATTCGATTGCACACCTGCCCAGTCTCAAAGCCATTCAGGTACTGCTGGTTGAAGATACGGAAATTAATATCACCATCGCTGAAGCGCTGCTCAAGCAGCTGGGTTGCCAAGTGGATATTGCGACTACCGGTGAACAAGCACTAGCCAAGTTTTCTTTTGAAAACCATCAGTTAGTGTTAGTGGATATCCGATTACCTGATATGAACGGCTTTGAGCTTGTTAAACAATTGCGTAAAGCTTACCCTAATAAACAGTTGCCTCCCCTAGTCGCTTTAACCGCGCAAGCAACTCTCGATCTCGATCAATATCAAACTCAGGGTATGGATGCATTTTTACAAAAACCCTTATCGATCGAAAATTTTATGGCCATTATCAAACAATACCTCCCTGAAAGCTTTTCGAAGCAGTCCTCTGAGAATGGCACCCTACATCCTCCCGCGGCAATCATTGATTTCGTTATCCTAAAAGATTATTTATCATTACTGGGTGCTGCTAGCCTTGCTAGTAATATCACGCTATTAGAAACTACTTTGCCAAACTACTTATCCACTCTTAAAGCGCAACTAGAGATGCGTCAGCCAGGACCACTACGGGAAATCGCCCATAAGATTCAGGGCGCTTGCGGCAGTATGGGTTTACAGCGATTACAACAACTTGCACTACAGATAGAGCAGGCGGTGTTACCTGATTCTTGGCAACTGGTGGCACAAAAGGTCAATCAACTATCCCAACAATGGCTACAAGACGTAGAATACTTAAAAAACTGGCTGAAAAAGCAGGGTTGTTAGGGCCTCTTTTAATTTTATTGTTTGCAAGCGGCCCTAGAAAAGACAGATTACTCCTCTTTAATTAAAAAAAATTCTAAACTTTTACCTTCCCGTTCAATTGCCTGTTTGATAGCAGCTGGAGTACGACCTTGCCCTGTCCAGGTCTTGTGTTCTCCATTCTCTATATATTCATATTTCGCTGGTCTAGGTGCCCGACGTTTTCCAACTTTAGCCATACCCGGCATCAACAATTCATTGGGGTCGATACCATCCGCTAGTAGCATATTACGATATTGCTGCAATTTCTGTTCATGCTCCTGCTTATAAACCTGAGCCTGTAGTTCATCTTGACGACGCTCTTCAACAACAGTCTTCACTTTTTCCAATATCTCGTCCAATGCATCAATCGTTAGTTCACGGGCATAGGCTCGTAAGGTTCGAATGTTGTGTAATACTTTAAAAATCTCGGCAGACATGAAATCTCCATTAATCTAATTACCAAAACTTTATTCCGATAGGAAACGGATCGAAGGAATTACCAGACGTTGATAACTTCTTCTTTCTTATTGTGACTGTTTTTACGGATTACAACAAGTTTTTTATTGTGCTTTTTAAATCAATAAATTTTATAGCGCTAAAAAAGAAAAAAGTACAACTGTCTTTTGGATAGCTAATAGCTTTTTGCAAAGCATCTGTATCACATAATTAAGTTAAAGGAAAAATTTGTGTTATCCCACTATGTCCTTCAAAAAAATAAATAATTTTAATCTAAACTCAATCTTCCAGGGTTGTACACATTCCCTCTGATGCTCCCCCTGAGACATTATCTATCCGGTTGACTGGGGGCGGTCAATCCTCCCCCTATGCAATCCTTTTAAACACCGTTTTAAAACTGTTGTCTTACTATACTATCACTTCCTAGTTACTTAGCATCGGTCCTAACGGGTGCCCACCCACCAAATGAAGATGTAAATGGGGAACTAGTTGACCACCGTGTTGATTACAGTTAATAATCAATCGATAACCTGCTTCTGAAATCCCTTCTTGCTGAGCTAATTGAGTAGCCACTAGAATCATCTGTCCTACTAAATTAACATCCGTTGTTTGTAAATCATTCAAGGTTTTTATTACGTGGTTAGGCACAATTAACAAATGAACAGGGGCTTGTGGTGCAATATCTCGAAATGCTGTTACTTGTTCATCCTGATAAACAATATCCGCTGGACACTGGCGTTGTACAATTTGCATAAATAAAGAATTTTCAGTCACCATTGGTTTCTCTCTCTCAATAAACCGCGTATACTATTGTGCGGGTAACAGTATCATTAACGGCACTGATGGCAAGCGATTTTTTAATTGCCACCAGAATCCTATACCATTGCGAGTACTATGACAGCATCATTTCTTATCAAAGGGGCTACTTTAGTTAATGAAGGGCGTGTTAATGAAGCCGACTTATTGATCCAACAGGGCCGTATTCAGCAAATTGCTCCCACAATTACTGCTCCAAGGGGTACCCAAATTGTTGAAGCAACTGGTAAATACCTACTACCCGGTCTGATTGATGACCAAGTCCATTTCCGTGAGCCGGGTTTTCCTAGCAAAGGTAATATTGCCAGTGAATCTCGAGCAGCAGTCGCTGGTGGTATCACCAGCTTTATGGAGATGCCTAATGTTAATCCACCGACAATTACCCGCCAAGCCTTAGAGGATAAATATGTCCGCGCTGCTACCAGCTCTGTGGCCAATTACAGCTTTTACCTGGGAGCAACAGCGGATAATCTAGATGAAATCCAGCGGTTACAACCTGGCCAAACCTGTGGCATTAAAATTTTCATGGGCGCTTCCACCGGCGATTTACTGGTGGATAACGAGTCTAATTTGCGCAAAATTTTTGCCGGCACGCCGCTGTTGGTGGCTACTCATTGTGAAGATACCCCTACCATTCAAGCAGCCGAGGCTGCCTTTTATCAACGTTATGGCCATGCCATTCCCCCGCAAGCGCATGCCGAAATCCGCTCCACAGAAGCCTGCCTACGCTCTTCACGCCTAGCAGTCTCTTTGGCACAACAATATGGTACCCGGTTACACCTCCTACACCTCACCACCGCAGATGAACTAGTGTTGCTAACCCCAGCAATGACACTCGATGATTTACGATCTAAAACGATCACCGCTGAAGTCTGTGTACACCATCTGTTCTTTAATCAACAGGATTACCAACGCCTAGGGCATCAGATCAAATGTAATCCATCGATTAAAGCGGCTCATCACCAACAAGCGCTGTTAGTGGGATTACAGACGGGCATACTGGATATTATTGCAACTGACCACGCACCGCACACTTGGGAAGAAAAACAGCAACCCTACCTCAAAGCACCGTCCGGGTTACCTTTGGTACAGCATGCCCTATTAATGCTGCTAGAGTATTACCATCGTGGGCAGCTATCATTGGAATTAATTGTGCAAAAAACCAGCCACGCGGTGGCTGAGCGCTTTCAAGTGATTGATCGGGGATACCTACGAGAAGGCTTTTGGGCTGATCTGGTGTTAGTGGATTTACAACAACCCACCCAAGTGCGCGCATCGGAGCTGCTTTACCACTGTGGTTGGTCACCGCTGACCGGCGAGACTTTTCACAGCACCATTGACACCACCTGGGTCAATGGGGTTATGGTCTACCAGCAGGGGAAGCTGACCGGACAGCAACCGGGGCAGCGGCTGAGCTTTCGGTGCTAAAAACAGTGTGAACTGTCATTTAAACGCTGCCGCTTAAATACGATACACCGATAAAACCATCGGCAACCAAAAACCTTATTATCAGTCCTACCCAAATACTATCAGTTGCTTGACACAATAAGAGATTACTTGGCTAATCAATGCCGCATAGAGGAGATCAACCCACAAGAATCTTAATAAGTTAATGATCTTAATAAAAAAAACCAGTAACCGAATAGACCCAGAAACTGGGTTATTGATGGTTGAATCCTTAATAATCCGATCATTAGCAGCTTGTTGTTTAACAACATTTAACAGATAATCCAAATCACTGTTACTAGGAATCGCATACATGCCTATCGATATTCCTAGCCAAGCCAATAGCTTTTATAAGAAGTTTTTATTACCCTCTAATAGGCTAGCAAGCGGAAAGCTGATGATAGCACATAGTAAGGTGTTAATGATCAAGGGTCCTAGCGCAACTAATAGGGCTGCTTTTACACTGTCAGTCGGGGAAAGCTCTATACCGCCACCATCATTACCATTATTTAGTGTAAAATAATTAACTCGATAGACAGGAATATTTAATAAATCCGCAAAGAAACGATGAGCGATTTCATGAATAACCACGCCTGGGAAGGTAGCAAGAGAAATAAGCCAGCCTGGAATGAGAACATACTATCTCTTTTTTTCCTGAGAGATAACGTAGATCTGATAGGCTTCAGGCATCACCTTTTTAGGCGAGTATACTCTTTCAAGTCAAATTCTATGGACTCTAAAAGCTTCAAGGCGTGCTGACTTAAAGTTTGGGTATCATTGTAAGCGTGTGGGATAAACTTGCAATTACCCACATCTCTCACGAGCGAGTTCGTAACCGAGCTGGATATCCGTTAGACGACGGATTCCCCGCCATATCACAGTGTTTCCAGGGGGAGGATCGCCTGAACGTGCTAAGTAGCCGCCTAATTTTGCCAGTTTAAGTAATACCTGCTGAAGGGGAGGAAGTCGCTCTGCGCTGGGGGAATCATTAACCAGCTGGTTGAGCAAGGTTTCTTCCTGCTGTGTGAGAGCCAGTTCTACTGGGGCACTTGGGAAGGCCCTAGCCAGCATCGTTATCCAAAAAATTCGCCAACTCAGGATACAGTAGACCGCAATAAGCTTGGTAAGACGCTCTGCGGTCTGCAGTTTGGAATTTTCTGCCCGGCAACCCGATTTTAAAATCTTATGAAAAGTCTCAATTTTCCAACGCATGGCATACCATTCCAGTTTTTCAATAGCGTCTTCCAGTGTTTCAACCGGCAGGCTGGTGATTAGTTTCCACTCTATGCGTTCCCGTTCTGAAGAGGGAGTTGGTTCATAAGCATGAATAACTGTTACTTCCTGGGTTGGATAGTATTTCTGTTTTCCAAGCGGCGGAAGCACTCTGAGGCGGCGAAATTTAACTTCTAGGCATGCCTCGCTATAACCACCTTTGGTGTCACATAATTTGATGGTGTGTAATCCTGCAATCTTTTCATGCTCCATTTCATCTTTAACGGTATGTCCCCCATCGCCGACAAGTCGATTAACGCAGGTTCGGATAAGAAAATGGGTGTTCAGTTCCTGGGCTAAACAGAATAGTTCATAAATATCGCTTTCCCGATCGCCTACCTGCACACATCGACCTGGGTCCCCCAATAATGCTGTGGATTGCCGCAGATTTTCAAGCCACCGAGAACTCTCTTTTTCCTCAATGGGAACACGGGTGGGGTTAATTTTGCGTTTCAGGGCGGTGCAGCCCTTAAATTTATCCCGCGTCCAAAATTTAATCGCCGTCAACCCGAGAGGCACTCCTTCAGTCGTTACTGCCAAACTGGAGTGCATTAGGATGCCACACTGCATGATGGGCTCATTCTTCAAGCTGAAGGACTTGCCTAGGTAACCAATACGTTCAGGATGTTCCCGTCGGAACGAAAAGGTTGTCGTATCCTGTAAAACAAGAATTATGCCTTCTGTTGATTTAAAGCGCTGGCTGCTTGCTTCAAAATGGCCACTGAGAACTTCCTGCTCGCTTACCCGCTCATTGGACAGGAAACGGTAGGCTGCTTTGGTTTGAGACCAATCTTGGCAGGCCAATGGAATGGCTTGTCCTAAACCTTTCCAGAGTTGTTCTACCAATGCACGGCAGCGTTTGCCCAAACGTTCATCCCGGAAAGCATCACAGTCAATCTCCTGATCAAACCATGTGTTCTCATTAATAGTTTTTTTTAATCATACGGTACTAATTTTTGGTTGTTTATTCCACGGAACTATCTTCCGAGTAAATGTGGGTAATTGCAAGGTGGGATAAATGGTTGCCGCTTGTTGGTAATGCTCCTGCTGGTAAGCCATTTGCGCTAAATGCATACGTTTCATAGCTTGATAATAAGGGGGTATTAAATAAACTCCATAGGTGACTCCACATAAAATGATCGCTAGAAATAACTTTATTACCCTAGGATATTGGTGAGGTGCTACGAGTGTTAGTGGTTCCTCTGAGGTTGCTAGGGTCATCTGGGATGATGCCTAAAAATAAAATCATTAAATAAAATCATTGACTACCCATTACTTTAGCACCACAACTAAGGAGTCGTTCATGGCAAGGATCTCCTGAGAGCTTACTATTTAAGCATAAATTTATGCGTATGTGTAATAATACCGACTGTATCGTTAATCTAAACACTGGGCTATTTACCGCCATAATATGCAACTGAGTGATTTTTCCTTCGATTTGCCACCCGAACTGATTGCTACTGAGCCAACTCAGCAGCGTACCGCCTGTCGATTGCTACAGCTCGACCGACTTAATGGCGATATTCAACATTACGTATTTCATGATCTGTTACAGCTGCTAGCCGCTGGCGATCTCTTAGTACTTAATAATACTCAGGTGATTCCAGCACGGCTATTCGGTTATAAATCAACCGGTGGGCAGCTCGAGCTGCTGGTAGAACGGTTGCTTCCCGAACAGCAACTCCTGGTGCAGCTACGTGCCAGTAAGCCACCCACTATTGGTAGCCTGATTCAATTAACGGCACCCAACGGCCAACCTGCCGTCAGCGCAACCGTTATCAAACGCCAAGGGACTCTATTTCAAATCCAAATAGAAGATGATCGCCCGCTACTCGCCTTGCTTCAAGCCATTGGTCATATCCCGTTGCCGCCCTATTTACAGCGTCCAGCCACCGCGATTGATCAGCAATATTATCAAACCGTCTTTGCCCGCGTGCCTGGGGCCGTTGCAGCACCTACCGCTGGTCTACATTTTGATCAGGCGTTGTTACAGGCTCTGCAGGCCAAAGGTATAGAAATCACTGAAATTACGCTACAAGTGGGTGCTGGGACTTTTCAACCCATCCGTAGTGAGTCAATTCAAGCTCATCAAATGCATGCGGAAGTGGTCAGCGTAAACCAAGCAGCCGTCGAAGCGATATTAGCCTGCAAAGCCCGAGGAGGACGAGTGGTCGCCGTCGGTACTACCGCCGTTCGTGCCTTAGAGACAGCCGCCGCCGCGCCGCGGCAGCAGTCTGAACAGCCTCTATTACAGCCTTTTGAGGGTGAAACTCGACTGTTTATCTATCCAGGTTACCGCTTCCAGGTAGTTGATAGCTTAATTACCAATTTTCACTTACCCTGCTCTAGCCTACTGCTACTGGTTTGTGCTTTTGCCGGTCAATCGTCGGTGCTAGCGGCTTATCAGCAAGCGATTGCACAACGCTATCGCTTTTTTAGCTATGGAGATGCGATGCTAATTCAGTCCAATGGTGCCATTCCCTTGGCCCGTGCAACACCAAAAGCGTGCGCGATGTAACTAGTCGCATTGGTTTGAAAAGCTTCTGCCATAAAAATAGCAATCGCTTCACCAGAGTTTAGATCTTCTACTGGATCATAGATCGTTAATTTTTTATTAAATGTACTCCATTCATTAGCTAGACGCTTGGCAAGTTAGGGCTGCCACTTAGAGGCGGCTGTGACACTAAACGTGACACCCAGTGAGCTTAGGCATTTTGGCTCTGAAACAGCTGATTAAAGTTTTTAGTGGTTGTTTCAGCAAGCTGTTCAATGCTTTCACCACGACATGAAGCTAAAAACTCAGCCACTGCCCGCAGATAAGCCGGTTGGTTTGGCTTACCTCGATAGGGGATCGGTGCTAAGTAAGGGGAGTCGGTCTCAATTAATAGCCGATCAGCCGGAATAAAAGTTGCTACTTCGCGTAAAGCTTCAGCATTTTTGAAAGTGACTATCCCTGACAACGAAATATAGAAACCAAGGTCCAGCAGCGCTTCGGCGGTTGCCCGATCACCGGTAAAACAGTGGATCACCCCTCCACATTCACTGGCTTGCTGCTCCCGAAGTACCGTTAATAAATCTTGTTCCGCCTGGCGCAAGTGAATAATCAGCGGTTTTTTAAGTTGCCGAGCAACGGTAATATGCTGACATAAACCATGACGCTGCTGCTCAGTGGGTACGGTGTGGTAGTAGTAATCTAGACCGGTTTCTCCCAGCGCTACCACTTTGGGATCGGCAGCTAATCGGTAGAGTCGATCCCAGGCAGTCGCCGCTGTGATATTGAGAGGATGGACACCACAGGCGAGAGAAATTTCCGGGTAAGCTTCCACTTGAGGGCGAAATTGCACAAAACCTTCCAGCGTCGTGGCTACTGATAGCAAATGTCCAATACGCTGAGATTGCGCTTTACGAATAACATCTGCCAGATCCTGATGTTCGGTGGTATAATCCAATAGATCAAGATGGCAATGTGAGTCGACCAATAGCATGCTGATTGATTCCTGAGGTTGTTAACGCGCCTGGCTTCTACGCCTGCGGGAACGAGTGGCCACGCAACCGATTTTACCGGTTGGTTGGCGATATTGCTGAGTGATATGATAAACTACCCCTCACTATTACTTTTTTAACCGCTACTGAATGTCTGATTTTACCATGGTTACCCACCTGCTACCAGAATCCCCTCCTCCTTTAACCCAGGTAAAAAAAGTAGTGGTTGGATTATCGGGTGGGGTTGACTCTTCAGTGGCTGCTTGGCTGCTTTTACAGCAGGGTTATACGGTCGAAGGGCTGTTTATGAAGAACTGGGAGGAGGATGATCAAGCGGGCTACTGCTCAGCCGCTGCCGATCGTGCCGATGCCCAAGCCGTTTGTGACCGCTTAGGGATCCCATTACACACCGTCAATTTTGCGGCTGAATATTGGGATCAGGTCTTCGAACCTTTTCTAGCGGGCATTCGAGCCGGCCTCACTCCCAATCCCGATATCTTATGTAATCAAGCCATCAAATTTACCGCTTTTTTGCAATTTTCGGTCCAACAGCTGCAAGCTGATAGGATTGCTACCGGCCATTACGCTCGGCGAATCAGCGATGCTCAAGGACAACAGCAGTTGTGGCGAGGTGCTGATCCACAAAAAGATCAAAGCTATTTTCTCTATGCCCTCAATCAACAGCAGCTGGCCAGCAGCCTGTTTCCTCTAGGCGAACTGCCTAAACAACAAGTCCGCCAACTGGCGCGTCAATTAGGTTTAGTGACCGCTGAAAAAAAAGATTCCACCGGCATCTGCTTCGTCGGCGAACGGCGTTTTCGGGAATTTTTAGCCCGTTATTTGCCACCACAGCCTGGAGCCATTGAGAGTGTCGAGGGTAAGGTGTTAGGACAGCACCAAGGGCTCTACTTCTACACTTTAGGACAGCGCCAAGGGTTAGGCATCGGCGGCACCACACCTCAGCAGATCCAACCCTGGTATGTAGTGGCTAAAGATACCCAACGTAATGTTCTGGTGGTTGCTGCGGGCGCTGAACACCCGCAACAGTACGCTAACGGCTTGCTGGCTTCGCCGTGCCACTGGATTGCCGCTCAACCTCCAGTGATGCCGCTAGCTTGCACCTGTAAAATCCGTTATCGACAAACCGATGTCGCTTGCCAACTGACGGTAATCGCCAATGGGCGTCTACAGATTATTTTTAACCAACCACAGCGTGCCGTTACCCCCGGGCAAGCGGTCGTTTTTTACCAAAGAGAGCGCTGCTTGGGTGGTGCTACTATCTGCCAAGCACTCTCATAAATAATCAATATCACTATTCTCAACCCTGATTGATTTAAGCCTAGTTAATGGATACCCATGATAACCACTCCTCTAACCCCACTCACTGCCCTATCACCCTTGGATGGCCGTTACCAAGACAAATTAGGAGCACTGCGGGAACTTTTTAGTGAATATGGTCTATTGAAATACCGCTGCATCGTAGAAATTCGCTGGCTACAGCAGCTGGCGGCTACCGAGGAAATTACCGAAATTCCACCTTTTGATGCCAAGACGCAACACTACCTTGAACAGTTGATTGAAAATTTTGACACCACACAAGCCGAACAGATAAAAACCATTGAACAGACCACCCGGCATGACGTTAAGGCGTTAGAATACTTCCTCAAAGCCCAGTTAACAGCAATTCCCGCCTTGAATGCGGCCAAAGAGTATCTGCACTTTGCCTGTACCTCCGAGGATATTAATAACCTGGCCTATGGCTTAATGTTGCGACAAGCTCGTGAAATGCTATTGCTTCCCTTATGGCGACAGTTGATCACAGCGATTCAACAATTAGCCCAACAGACCCGAGAGATTTCGCTGCTGGCACGTACCCATGGGCAGCCTGCCAGCCCAACCACGGTAGGAAAAGAACTGGCCAACTTCGTCTACCGATTGCAGCGCCAATATCAACAGCTCCAGCAAAGCGAAATTTTAGGAAAATTCAACGGGGCCGTCGGCAACTACAATGCTCACGTTGCCGCCTACCCGAACATCGATTGGCATCGGATTAGCCAAAAATTTGTCACCGAGTTAGGTTTGATCTGGAATCCCTACACCACACAAATTGAACCACACGATTTTGTGAGCGAGCTGTTTGCGGTGATTAGTCGTTTTAACACCATTCTCATCGACTTTAGTCGTGATATTTGGGGCTACATCGCGCTCGAACATTTTACTCAGCCGGCGGTTGCTGGTGAAGTGGGTTCATCCACCATGCCCCATAAAATTAATCCGATCGATTTTGAAAATGCAGAAGGCAATTTAGGGCTAGCTAACGCCTTAAGCAGCCATCTCATTGCCAAGTTACCCATTTCTCGCTGGCAACGCGACCTCAGTGACTCTACCGTATTACGTAACCTGGGGGTCACCTTAGGCTATGCCTGGGTTGCCTACCAAGCTTTGCTTAAGGGCATTGGCAAGTTATCGGTTAATCGTCCTCGTTTAGCTTTTGAGCTGAGTCAACAGTGGCCTGTATTAGCCGAGGCATTACAAACGGTGATGCGCCGTTATGGCATTGATCAGCCCTATGAACAGCTCAAGCAATTAACACGAGGGAAAACCTTAGATCAGCAACAACTTCGGGAATTTATTCAGTCATTAGCTTTACCAGGAAACGAAAAACAGCGGCTCTATCAATTACTGCCAGAACACTATATTGGTCTAGCTATCCGCTTGGTCGATGAGCTTAACCCAGCTTGGGCGTTGAACGTTAATTAAATAGGCCACTCCTTGACTAATGTTTAACTAATTGTCAGTAGGGACTCGGTTTTTTATAAAAAGTTCCAAAAATGGTTAAAAAAGCTTAATAAAATCAAAAAATAGAGTTGATTAGGCAACAATTTTTCTATACAGTGCACTGAATGCTGGCTGATTGAACACCCGGCTATTGAGTCGCTAGTGTTCGCTTTGGCCATTGTAATGCCCCCTATCAACTAACATTGATTGAATAATTAGGATGACAACTTTATGAAGACTAAAATTTGTGCCGTCGCACTGGCCATAGCGGCAGCGGCTCCTGCCATCGCTGATGATTTCACCTATGTGTCCGGTGGACTCCTGTACCAGTTTCATAGCAAAGAGCATGCCTGGAATCGAACTATAGATAAAAACGGAAAAGTTGAAACTAAAAATAACGATTTTGGTTTTTATCTCAATGGCAGCTCGGGCATCAATGACTACCTTTTTGTTGAAGGGCGGCTTCATGACACCAAACTTGATCGACAAGTTCTGCTCGGCGTTGGTGGGCACTATCCCGTGGCTCAATGTGCAAATCTTTATGCCTTAGCCGGTATTGCTAAGAAAAATATAACTACCCTATTCGATGAAAACTCTCAGGCAGCTGGTGAACATAGAGGTAATATTCAACCAACTATTGAGTTAGGTGCTAAGTTGCGTGCTAACGATGCAATTGGCGCTCGTGTCTCCTATCGCTACGCCCAATTTGGCGATAAAAATTTGGCGAGCAACCAGAGGCATCTGCATGAAGGTCACCTAGGCGGTTACTACCAGGTAGCAGAGAGCTGCGCTGTTGAAGCAGGTTATAATTTTACTCGTTTCATGAAAGACGTCAATGATCATAAAATCACCACGGGTATTCGCTACAGCTTCTAAACTTAGCTGATAAAGTGACATTTAGTTAGTTTTTAGCCATTAAAGAGCAGCCTAAGCTGCTCTTTTTATTTTTACCTCTGACACTTTTTATTTATCAAATTTTTCTCATCTAATACCTCTGAGAGTCGCTTGCCCGCTTAGACCATTATTTGACCCTCTTTTCAACCTCTAGAACGTTTCGCTTGGTGTATTAATCCAGTATTAGCTACTGATTCAGTGAAATAAAGCCATTATATGCGCTAAAAACCTATAGTCGTCCATTGCTAATGGACCACTCATTAACTACCTTTCTAATAGGGACGCCTAATATTGATTGACTAGATAAGGACCTAGACGATGCACTCGTTTCTAGCAGATTGAACACCTTAGCAATCGGCTTATTTAATAATCGGTGATTTAATCAAAGTTCAAAGGGATGAGCGCCGCCTTTTGCATTGAACCATACAAGGTGACTTTATGAAAAGTAAAATTGCTGCTGCACTACTGGCGATGACCGCCATCGCCCCCGCCATGGCCGATAACTTCACTTATTTATCGGGGGGTCTACTTTCTGATGATGCTGGTATTGTTAGAAAAATTAATCAGAAAATTGATCAAGAATTTCCTCAAAATGATCCTGCTAATACTAGTAAAGGAAGCAGGCAGCGCTTTGGATTTTATCTGAACGGCAGCCTAGGACTCAGGGAGAACCTCTTTATTGAGGGACGCCTACAGCATACTGAAGTCGACCAGCAGGCTCTACTCGGTATCGGAGTTCATTGTCTGCTGTCACAGTGGTCAGAGATCTATGCCTTGGCCGGGGCAGCTCAAAAAGCTATTTTGCTGAGTCAACCGGTGGTATCAAACCAAGGTGAACCAAAGCGGATCGAAGCCTTGTCTAACTATTATAAAGATAAGATCCAACCCACGGTTGAAATTGGCACCAAATTGCGCCTTGGCGAAAATAGTGCTTTTCGCCTCGCCTATCGCTATGGGCGATTTGGTGATGATAAAGCCTTACAACTCTTTCTCGAAGATGATCAGCTTAAAACCAATAAGAATCTGCATAGCATCCACTTGAGCGGTTGCTACCAGGTGGCAGAAAACTGCGCCCTAGAACTGGGTTATGAGCATATTCGTTACCTAAATATTAAAGAAACCACTGAACAAGAGTCTTTCAAGTTTCTCAGAGGCAATACACTCGACCATAAAATCATGACTGGCATCCGCTATAGCTTTTAATGCTAACCGATACAACCGCATGATAGCTTAGCAGTCTATCCCTATAGTCTAGTCATCTAAGAGCAGTTTCGACTGCTCTTTTCAATGGTTAAAAGTAACCTCCTAATCACTGCCAACCCGCACTCAACCCCCATTTTAACGGTACACTTGAAACTGGAATGCCTGCCACGAATGGCTAAAAGCTGTTATACTGGTGGTTTACGCAATTGCTTGAGGGTTCAGGGTTTATGGGCTTTAGTTGTGGAATCGTTGGCCTGCCGAATGTCGGTAAATCAACGCTATTTAATGCATTAACTCAAGCGGGGATTGCCGCCGAAAACTTCCCTTTTTGTACGATTGAGCCTAATAGTGGTACAGTTCCTCTGCCTGATCCACGATTAACCGCGATAGCCGATATTGTCAAGCCACAACGCATTATCCCTACCACTATGACCTTTGTTGATATTGCTGGCCTGGTCAAAGGGGCCGCTCAGGGGGAAGGATTAGGCAACCAATTCCTGATGTATATTCGGCAAACTGATGCCATTGCCCAGGTGGTTCGCTGCTTTGAACATCCTGAAATCATTCATGTGGCCGGGCAAGTCGACCCTCTCAATGATATGGAAACCATCAATCTAGAGCTCAGTTTGGCCGATCTTGAGGTGATTAACCGAGCCCAGCAGCGGCTGCAAAAACGGGCAAAAGCAGCGGATAAAACAGCCTTCCAACTGGAACGAACCCTGCTCGAACGGCTGGAACAACAACTGACCACTGGGCACCCCTTGCGCACCTTGAAATTATCCTCCGCCGAGCTCGAGTTGGTAAAGCCACTGCAGTTATTAACCCTAAAGCCAATGCTGTACATCGCTAATCGCCAAGATAACCACAGTGATCTTCAACTTTTACAGTCGGTGGAGACCCAAGCTACCTTAGAAGGGGCACAAGTCATCCCTATCTGTGCTTCCCTAGAAGCAGAAATTGGCCAGTTAGAACCTTTAGAGCGCTTGGAGTTTCTCCAAGAACTGGCGATTGAAGAGCCGGGGCTCAATCGCCTGATCCGGGCAGGCTATCAGCTGCTGGATCTGCAAACCTATTTCACAGCTGGCGTCAAAGAGGTCCGTGCCTGGACGACCCCGGTGGGTGCTACAGCCCCCCAAGCGGCTGGGAAAATTCACAGTGATTTTGAGAAGGGATTTATTCGAGCTGAGGTGATTGGTTACTCCGATTACCTGCGCTATCAAGGGGAAGCGGGGGCCAAAAGCGCCGGTAAGTGGCGTTCAGAAGGCAAAGAATATATCGTACAAGAGGGTGACGTGATTCATTTTCGCTTCAATGTCTAAATTCGAGGATGCATTGATAACTGCCTGTAATTTAAAGCCAAAAACCCAACCGCTGGAGCTTTTACCAAGTGCCGCTAGACCCTTGAAAACTTTATGAGTTCTGATGCCAAGTTATCGCAAACAGCCAGTGGAGTGGAGTCAGCTATTGACATCCCGGAACAACTTCCTTTGAGTGTTTGAAACAGGGCTGCTAGAGCCAATGCACAGCGCGGCATTAATTTAATAACGCATTGGTAAGATGGCGCTGTTGGAAATTCCTTGTGCAGCAATTGCCGCATGTGATACAAATAAAAGCGCTTAAACTGCCGATTGATAAAAAGGTTTTATTTTGGATCCCCTATCCTCATTTCAGAAAACAAGATTTTTAGAGTTTAATCTGCTCAACCCAAGTGTCTAACTCTCTAAAAAAACCAGCCTCTCCCCACCGTTGGCGATGGCCGATAACATAAAAGACCTCTTTGGCTCGTGTTAAAGCGACATTCAATAGATTTGGCTTCTCACCGGCCCATTGACGGCTACCCTGCTGATTGCTTGCTGGTGCACCTAATACCATAAAGACAGCCTCGGCCTCCTTGCCCTGTACCTGATGGACGGTACCCAGGCGATTGTCTAACCACTGTTTCTGTGCTTCTTGGTTTAATCCCCATCTCTGCAATAATCCACTGCCTTTAATCCAAATACGCAACTTTCGTACTACACTTTTAAAGGGGCTGATAATATATAAATCAGGCAACGGTGGTAAACTACATAGCAACGTTACTAATTTATCCCCCTCTGCTGGAACCCATTTCTCTTCCCAACCTGTTTCATCTGTAATATCGAACCAACAGGAAGGTCCTATAACGTCCCGGATGCTTGAAGGACCCAGGCGCTTAGCCTGTATCATTTTCTCCTGATAAGCAATACGATTAGCAATGTGAAACATCGGTTGGCTACAGCGTCGGTGAACTAGTAGAGGAAGTCCCACCGCAGAATTGGCATATTCCGCATAATAGGCAGAGGCTCGATCAGCAACCGTTTGTACGGACGCTTCAGGGGTATTAAAGTGCTGAAGCTCAACTTTGAAGTGTTGGAAGATCTGTAGGGTTAGTTTTTTAGGTAGTTTAATAATTGGTTCAATCTGCAAGGGATCGCCAACAATAATAGCCCGCTGACTCCGTAACAAAGCCCCCACAGCCATCTGTGGCGTTGCTTGTCCCGCTTCATCAATTAATAGCCAACCTAGGCTATCAGCAGGCATGGCGCCTAACAGCTTTTTGACGGAAGCAAAGGTGCTTGAAAAACAAGGGACCACTAGCGAGAAGCTAGACCATAAATCGGGTAACCAGGCCTGCTGGGCAGAGTTTAATAGGTAGGAGTTAGTCAGTTGACCGATAAAGATCCCCAAATTATGGTAAATCGGTTTAGCAGCCGCATCAATAAAGGCTTTCTGTAGCTGCATTGCAGCAATAAACAGCTCGGTGCGACACTGTTGCAGCTGAGCATCACACCAGGGCACGCTCTGCTGTATCTCAGCAGAAAGCTGCCGTAACCGCGGTAGATCTATCAATTGAGGTCCCAGCTGCTGATAAGCAGGCTGACACTGGTTCTTTAAATTTTGTGCTTTTAAAAAACGTTGCTGTTTGTCAGTCAGTTCCTGCAAAGTATTTCGCCATCGGTAAAATTGTATCGGATGAAACCAACAGCTAAACCACCCGAGCTTTTTTCTGCGATGTTGGTCTAAGTCGGCCTCGATCTTCCAGGGATCCAGTGGTTCCCCTGCCGTTAGCTGCTCTATTGTTTGCAGCAGTTGATAAATGACGGTCAACTCTGCTAATTTTTCTTGAGTTTTCGCGAGTTTTTCCTGGAAGCGCTTTCTGATCTGTTGCCAGCGACGAAGCGCTTCTTTCTGATTCAAAGGGGGATCATACTGGAGAATGATAGAGGAATGCTGTTTTCTATTTTTACTGCTATCCTGTTCATCGATGATATCAATAGGCTTATCCGTTTTACCTTCTTTGATAATATATTTCAGGTAATTTTTAATCTGTGTCGCGTCATCCCACCAAAAAGCTTGGCTAAATTGCTGACAATTTTTATTGCTACCTAAAGTGGCGGCGATTAAACCCCAACTACTATCCTCTGTCAGTAAGTTATTCGATAACGCTCTAAAATAATGCAACTGGTCGCCATAGGTGGCCACAGATTTCAGGGCAGGTAGTTCACAACTAATATTTTCTACCGCCTTATTATTAGAGGAAGCACACAACAGTTCAAACCCTCGCAGGCGAGGATCTATTTGATAGATTTGGTATTTTCCCTGCCCACATTTAACTTCATCTATCCCTTTATGGCCACTGATCCGCGTAAATGCTGTCGTGGGATCTGCAAATCGACAAAGCACTTCAGCCCGCTGGCTGACTAATCCAGCAATAATATCGCCTAATAGCGTGGTCTTTCCGGAACCGGGGGGACCATTGATGGCTAAAATATCTCCCGGAGATAACTGATTGAGCGCAATATTGACGGCAGCTTGTTGTAATAATACCAAGGAGTGTTCCGGTGATCTAGGCCAGCGTGCCAACGGCACCGATTGGGGAGCTAAACAGGTCATTAAAGCTGGCGCGTCGGTTAACAGATTGATTCGTTGCTCAGGCTGTCGAATCCCTAAATAACGCTTAAGTGTATTACCAATATCCTCTTTATCCAGTAATGATTTGGCGCGATTCAAATCATCAATAAAAAAGCTATTCAGTAATAACGGTGCTGGCGGTTCCTTAACATCATCCAGAGGTCGTGTTTCCCGAATAGCAAAAAACCGCTCTTCTAGTAAATGCTCTGGCAATTGTAATTTACTGACTAACGTATGATAGACTTGCTGGATGAGCAATTTATCAATGGGTCTCTCCTCTCCCTGGGCGGTCTCAGGACGCAATGCTGTATCCAACAACATCAGCAATTCAGTCTCAACCTGATGCCAACGACCTAATTCTGCTAATTTCCCTTGAAGAGCTAAGGGAACGCCCCAAGCAAAGCTAGAGAGTGAAACTGAGGGGAAATTCTTAAGCAAATAGCCCTGATGGTTCACAAGAGCAACCGCTAATATCGCCCGCTGAGCAGCGGGTATTGCCTGACGGGGCTCCTCATCAAGATCAGTCTTTCTCGAGTACTGCTTCTGCAACTGCCTGTCTACAACAGCTGTTTTTAGAGCGCCGATAACCACTTGGTAAAAAAATTGTTTTTCTTTAGGGGCCGGTATAACCGGTGCCTCCCAAGGGAGGGGGGCAGCTGAGAGGTCGAAGTTGATGATGGATTGGGAGTCATTTACCACAAATTCTGTTGTTTTCTGGAAACTCCGCGGAGATAACACCTCTAAAGCGGTCCAGGCGGAGAGGAGATTACCGGCTGCGGCCACTGATAGTGTATCCATGGTAAATCCTTTAATTTAACGGGCTGTTAGCAACAGCACCGCGATTGTAGGGCCCTACGCCTGTTCTGCTAGCCCAATCATACGATTCCAACGGGTTGATCACAACCCTATGATTTATTCACTATGCCAGCATCCTAGCCACACTGATAGATTAAGGAGTAGGCGCTATGGCGTCTCTAACGCTAACAATGCTGGCATAACCTTGACAATTCTCAAGGCAGCTTTATAGTAATCAGTTAGCCCAACTGTAGTCAAGCCATGATAACCTTGTGAGACCTTCGCCCGGGTATCTATCAGCAACCTCTCTCCTAGGACTGCCATCGGTAGCAACTGTCATAACTGTCATCTTGCGGCAGTTAATGCCTTCTACCCGGCTGCTGGGCGACCGCTTCCCAGCGCTTTCCCGATGATCAGTTGGGGATCATCAACCATTAAAGGCTAGTGATCAAGATATAAGGTTAAACTGACCAATCAATCGGTGAAACGCCCTGCGCTTGCAAATAGTGGTTGGCTTTTGAAAAGTGCCGGCAACCGAAAAAGCCCCGATGGGCCGACAATGGAGAGGGATGCACGGCAGTCAATACATGATGGCGTTGACGGTCGATCATTGCCCCCTTTTTTTGTGCATGCGAGCCCCACAGCAAAAATACCACGCCTTGCCGATAGTGGTTAATCACCTCAATGACTTTATCGGTAAAGCGTTCCCAGCCCCATTGCGCATGAGAGTGTGCTTTCCCCGCCTCAACCGTTAACACCGTGTTTAACAGCAAAACGCCTTGTGAAGCCCAGTGATGCAAACAGCCGTGGCTAGGGATCTGAAACCCTGGAATGTCCTGGGCCAGCTCTTTATAGATATTCACTAGAGAAGGAGGCAATGCGACCTGCTGGGGGACCGAAAAACAGAGTCCATGCGCTTGATTCGGGCCATGGTAGGGATCTTGCCCTAAAATAACCACTTTAATCAAAGCTAAGGGGGTTAAGCGAAAGGCATTAAATACCGCTTCAGGGGGCGGATAAATAGTAATCCCTGCTTGACGCGCTGCCTGCACCCGGGCCAAAATTTTTTGAAAATAGGGTTGCTGCTTTTCTTGCCCTAAAGTGGCTTGCCAGTCTAAGGTTTGAGAAGGATCTATTTTTTGC
The DNA here is from genome assembly GCA_038960095.1 of Candidatus Symbiodolus clandestinus. Taxonomy (GTDB): domain Bacteria; phylum Pseudomonadota; class Gammaproteobacteria; order Enterobacterales; genus Symbiodolus; species Symbiodolus clandestinus. The sequence goes on along the minus strand of CP152425.1, from coordinate 1,039,400 downwards.
ATACTCAGCTTACCTATTTAAACCCTGAACACTCATTCGTCAGCCTAATGCTTTATCCTATCAGCTATTGATTGATTTGCACACCACACCTAACCTGGGATTTAACCACCTAGGAGAACCCAGGTTAAATGCCTACTTTAGCGCGGGGGGTGAATTGACCACGAGAAGATAACCTTTGACTCTTCTTCCAACCCTCATCGCCTTTTGGCCACAGCGCTGCCACTGCTGATAGCTAGGAATCCCTCGCGACTACTAGATTAGTGCCAGAGGCGCGGTATCTCTTGATCAGACAAACCAGTGCTGCGTTTGATAATTTGCTGGTCTATGACCGATCAATGAGGTTCCCTTCGAATTAACAGGTACAGACTAACTTGGATAGTAACCGATTTGCAACTTTTTCTTGACGTTTAACCTTAGAGAAAGTACCTTATATTTACGAGGAAACCAGCAAACTCTCCTCTAGATTCAATTTACTTACTTTACAGCATTTGCTAATTGAAGAGGTTAGTAATGACGGAGATTAAGTAGTCCATCGTCCAGTATGAATCTCGAAGAAATATATAATAAATTACAAACTTATCTCAACCAACAAAAGATAAGCGACCAAACGGATCATATAGTAGTTATCAATACAAAAGACAAAATATATTATCATATCGCCAAAATAGTTAATAATAACATAGGCGATAATTTATTTAAGCCTTTATATTGGCGACAACAGTTAGCACCCTGTAAAATTTCTGGGATTGATTTTCCTCAATTTTTAGGGGAATTAAAGATAAATTATGTAGATATTGGTGAAATTTTTGCTCTATTTGGCATAATTGACCTCAATTTAAGGGATGTCCCTGGATTGGGACATGCACGGATCTTAATAAACGATAGTGCAAAATTTACTACCGTATTAGATGGCGTATTAAATGCTAAAAATTATGTTGCTATAGCCATTACCGAAGAAGGGGCTGGTTCAGATTTACATGCTTTAGAGACAGTGGCGGTCCCTGTTAGAAATGGTTATATCCTAAATGGCAGGAAGTGTTTTATAGCAAGAATAGATGAAGCCTCTCGTTTTATTGTATTTTCTTATGTAGTTAGAGAAAAAAGCGTAAAAAAATTTACCGCCTTCTTAGTGTCTAAAAATCAAAAAAAATAACTTATGAATCCATCAATTGTATAGGTTTTAAAGGAGTCAGCTGGGGAAATATAGATTTTTGCAATGTATTGATACCTACAGAATGTAGAATAGGGGAAGAGGGACAGGGGTTTAAATTTTTTACACAACATTTTACCTATTGGCGTACGGTACAGTCCGCCGCCACCTTGGGCTCTGCTTATGCTGCATTCTCTAGAGCTATGTATTATTTGAAAAATAGGAAGTGTTTTAGTCGGCCTATTGGTGGATTTTCTCATCTACAACAAGAGCTAGCATATCACCTATCAAGATTAACCATGTGCTGGCTTTTAGTCGAGAAAATTATGAAAGGTTTTGATAAAAATCTAGATCAGTATTATGAAGCCTGTATGTTAAAAGCTGAATCTCTAGAAGTTGCTATTCGCATGCTTACTTGGTCGATGAAAGTTCATGGTGCAAGAGGGTGTATGGAATGTACTTTATTAGAAAAAAGATTGAGAGATTCATTAGCATTAAGGATTGCTGATGGTGTAACAGATGTACTGAGAAGTCAAGTCGCTAAAGGTTTATTAGGAAAAGAATTATACGAGCTCTCATTATAACTAGGAGAAAAAAGTATGTGGTTAAAAAATAATATATCTATCGGAGATAGCTATAGACCAAAGAATAGTTATATTAGGAAAATGATCTGTTTTTTCTCCTAACGTTAGAGTTGTTTCTACAGAAGATGATGGAAAAAATTATGGTGTTATATTTATAGGAAAAACACAATAATACGTGAAAATGTTATTACATGTTCGGATGTAAAAATAGGTGACTTTTGTCAAATAGGGCATATGGTAGTTCTCCGGAAAGGCGTGAGAATAGGTCATCATGTAACCATCTCTCATTTATCTAATATAGAAAGAAGTACGGTAATAGGAAGCAATGTTAGAATTTCAGCCTTAACACATATTACCGGTGCCTGTGTTATTGAAAATGATGTTCAGATTGGCGCTAGAGTGGCAACTATTAATGATAACCAATTGGCATGGGGAACAAACCCTGATTTGAAACATCCGATATTTCGTATGGGATGTAGGATAGGAACCGGTGTCACTAGCATGGGTGGGGTAGAGGTAGGTGCTGGTTCCTTAGTGGTGAAAATATATCAGAGAAGGTCATTGCCTATGGCCACCCGGCACGCGTCCAGCACGAAAGGTTATTGACTACTCATTAATAGTGACTGTAAACTTTCTTAAATTAAATGGGAAGGAAAATCCTCCCCTGTTTGCTTACAGCCTGTCAAACTCTAAGCAAGATAATCAGCAAATGAACCAAAATCACTGATGGAGATCTATGGAAAAATTTATTATTGAAGGTGGCGTACCACTCGTCGGTGAAATAGAGATCAGCGGGGCAAAAAACGCTGTTTTACCCTTAATGATTACCACTATTTTAACAGATAAAGACATTATTTTAGATAATGTTCCTTATCTATCGGATGTCCTGATACTCTGTCAACTATTAGAGTATCTTGGAGTCAAAGTGGTAGCTAAAAGTGTTCATGGGGTAGAGAATTTATCCCATACAATGGCTGATAGTTTTCAACTGATCTTAAATGCTTCCGCGATGACGAACTTTTTAGCCCCTTATACACTAGTCAACCAGATGCGAGCCTCATTTTGGGTACTAGCACCTTTATTAGCTCGTTTGGGGAAAGCAAAAGTTTCTTTACCAGGAGGCTGTAAAATTGGTACGCGGCAGATTGATCTTCATTTAGCCGTACTTCAGGCCATGGGGGCAACCATTAGTTTGCAAGAAGGCTATGTTATTGCCCAGGTAAAAAATAAATTAACAGGTATCAATTTCTCTTTTAATAAAATCTCTGTTGGAGCGACAATTAATGCAATTTTTTCTGCTAGCTTAGCAGAAGGGGAATCTATTTTCACCCATTGTGCTTGCGAGCCTGAGATTGTTGATTTATGTGCTTTATTGATTAAAATGGGCGTGGAAATAGAGGGAGTAGGGACCCGTAGAATTAGAGTAGTTGGAAAAAGTTATTTGAATGGCGCACAGCATGCTGTCATGCCGGATAGAATAGAGGCGGGAACCTTTATTAGTGCCGTCGGTCTCACCGGCGGCCAGCTAACTTTAAAGGGTATTTATCCGAGCGTCATAGAGAATTTCTGTGCTGTTTTTATTTCTGCAGGGTTAGAAATCTCCTATTCTAATCATGCCGTGACCGTCTCTTCTCATCAAGAGATTCAGCCCGTTAATATGCAGACTGCACCTTATCCTGGCTTTCCTACTGATCTACAGGCACAATTTATGTCACTCATGTGCTTGGCTAATGGAATTTCTATGATCGTGGAGAGGATTTTCGAAAATCGATTTATGCATGTCTCCGAACTTCGACGAATGGGGGCTAATATTACTTTACAAGGTAATTTAGCGATTGTGATGGGTAAAACTCAGTTCACCGGAGCAGTAGTCACTGCTTCGGACTTACGTGCTTCTATCTGTTTAGTGTTGGCCGCACTGGTCGCTAAAAATAAAACTATCATACACGATATTTACCATATTGATCGGGGTTACAGTCGAATAGAAAAGAAACTAACCTTGTGTGGCGCTCATATCATTCGCTCAAGCTGCAGCAGTAATGTTTAAAAGTTTTAGATCTGTTATTACTTTAAGATTAATCTTACTAATGGCTTTAATGCTGCTAGTTCTGTTTACTGTAAATACTGTACGAGTTGTCAAAGACCACTTAATATTAACTTTTTTAGGTGCGGAAATTATTAGTTTTATTAAGTTATGGATAGAAATACCAGTGGCTGTCAACGAATGATCGTTTAATTTGTCCAATCTACCCAACCTGAGTATTACTAAGCACAGCCTAATCATTGAAGACTAGGTATTATGAAAACCAATTATTTGTCTTCCCAGCAAAGCAGGCAGTATTGCTTCTTACCGCGCTTAAGCAAGGTATAGCGCCCATAACAGCGATCGGCTTCGGTAAACTCATAGTGCGCCTCAGAACCCTTTTTTCCATTAATACTGATGGCTTGCGCACTAATCAAAGACCGTGCTTGACCTTGCGAGGGAGCCAGATCGGCCATCACCAGCACTTGCGCTAACGAGAGATTGCCTGATAAGGTGACGACAGGGATGCCATCTTGAGCCAGCTGTGAAAAATCAGCCGCTGTCAGTTGGCTAACATCGCCACTAAACAGCGTTTCACTGATCCGTTGAGCTGCTTTCAATGCTTCAGAACCATGGACTAACTGCGTCACCCATTGCGCTAAAATCAGTTGGGCTTGCGGCGATTTTTGGCTAATTTGATCAGCCGATTGCAGCGCTTGAATCTCTTCAAGCGGTAGTAAAGTGAACAGTGCTAAAAAACGATAAACATCGGCATCAGCGACATTTAACCAATACTGATAAAAGCGATAGGGCGAAGTTTTTTGAGGATCTAACCAGATATTGCCTGATTCACTCTTGCCAAATTTGCTGCCATCCGCTTTTGTCACTAAAGGGACTGTCAAACCATAAACGGTTTTTTTAGAGAGCCGACGTGTCAGTTCAATGCCTGCGGTAATATTACCCCATTGATCAGCGCCACCAATCTGCAACTCTACTGCATAATCACGCTGCAATACAGCAAAATCGTAGGCCTGCAATAGGCTATAGGAAAATTCGGTAAAAGAGATCCCTTGATCAGGACGCGCTAAACGCTGGCGTACCGACTCTTTATTGATCATGGCATTCACTGAAAAATGTTTGCCAATATCTCGTAGAAAAGCAAGTGCGTTCAGATTTTGAAACCAAGCGGCATTATTCAATAACTTAGCTGAATTTTCTGACACGCCAAAGTTGACAAAGCGGCTTGCTTGGCTGCCGATCGCCGTGCTCCACTGATCCACGATCTCTGGAGTATTGAGTTGCCGCTCTTGTGCCTTAAAACTAGGATCGCCAACTAAACCGGTAGCACCACCCACTAGGATGATCGGGTGGTGTCCTGCCCTTTGGAAGCGCTGTAAACACAATAGAGGGACCAAATGCCCTAGATGCAGACTATCCCCCGTTGGATCAAAGCCACAATAGAAAGCAATTGGCCCCTGCTCTAAACGGTTAACCAATCCTGAAAGATCAGTGATTTGCGCGATCATCCCACGCTGTTGTAACTCCTCAAGAAAATGTTGTGTGGCCAAGCAAACTCCCTGACGTCAATTAAGAAATTTTAGGGCGCTAAGCGGCTAATCTGCCACTGCTGTCCGCTACGCTGGTAAAGAAAGCGATCGTGCAATCGATCCATGCCACCTTGCCAAAATTCAAAGGTGTTAACACAAACGCGAAAACCACCCCACTCCACGGGAGCCGGAACGGTTTTATCAGAAAATTGACGTTCATAGGCGTTAAAACGTTCTAGTAAATAGGCTTTTGAGGGAATAGGCATTGACTGTTCTGAAGCCCAAGCAGCCAGTTGGCTCTGCCGCGGCCGGCTTTGAAAATAGTGCTCAACCCGTTCACGCGCTAATGGTTCACACTCGCCAAGTGCCATAACTTGACGATCCATCGCTTGCCAAGGAAATAACAGGCTGACCCGAGCATTTGCCTGCAATTGTACTACTTTACGACTCTTTAGGTGGGTATAGAATACTAAACCTTGATGATCGTAGGCTCTTAACAGCACCAATCGCTGATAGGGTTGCCCAGTGGCATCTACCGAAGCCAGGCTCATGGCCGTGGCATCAATAATTTTTGAAGCAAAAGCCTGATGTAACCATTGGGCAAACAGCTCCCAGGGATCTAAAGGCAGCTGCCGACGGCGCAGGCAGTCGTAGGTATACTGACGACGCTCTTCCAGTGGCTCTATCCTGTTAATGCGATGACTCCTGAGACTCAATCGCTGCTGCTAATAGCGGCTGTAACTCCTGGCTACGAGCCATCTCTAGCATAATATCACAACCACCCACCAGTTCACCTAAGACCCACAGTTGAGGAAAAGTGGGCCACTGGGCGAATCCTGGCAGAGTCGCGCGGATATCCGGATGCTCTAAAATATTAACTGTCGTAAAAGGATACCCTAAGGTTTTTAAAACTTGAACCGCTTGGGCCGAAAATCCGCAGCTTGGAAAAGTTGGGGTTCCTTTCATATAAAGTAAGATAGGGTGATTAGTAATTTGCTGTTGAATCAGCGCTAGGGTATCCATATCGATCCATTACCATAATATCGGTAAAACAATGAGTGAGCAGTGATCAGCGATTAGCCATCCAGGTTTCGATTCACAAAGTCCCAGTTGACCAATGACCAAAAGGCCTTGAGGTAGTCAGGGCGCGCATTGCGATAATCAATATAGTAGGCATGCTCCCAAATATCGACTGTCAATAAGGCGGTCTCTTCAGTGGTCAACGGGCAATCAGCATTACTGGTGTTACGGATGGCTAACTGATTATCTAAGGTACGAACTAACCAGGTCCAGCCCGATCCAAAATTTTTAATGGCACTGTCGGTAAATTGCTGTTTAAAGGTTAAAAAATCGCCAAAATGGCGCTCAATTTCCTTAGATAAGGCTCCCGTTGGCTCACCACTGCCATTGGGCATTAGACATTCCCAGTAGAAACTGTGATTCCAGATTTGAGCCGCATTATTGAATAAAGGTCCTTTAGGGGCATTACGCACGATTGCCTCTAACGACTCATTGATAAACTCACTGCCTGGCAGCATCTGGTTGAGATTATTCACATATCCCTGATGATGTTTACCATAATGGTAGTCTAACGTTTCTGCTGAAATATAGGGTGCCAATGCGCTGCGTTCATAAGGAAGCGGGGGCAAAACCAATGACATAAGGTCTCCTAATTTTTTAGTAACCCGTTGCTATGGCGAACACCTAGCTCATCATGGGTGAGCTCGAGTGATTACCACCGGCGGGAACACTATGTTGAGATACTCGCTCACCAGGAATTATCCGAAGAGCCGGGATTCGAACCCGGAACCTACGGCTTAGAAGGCCGTTGCTCTATCCGATTGAGCTACTCTCCGATTAAATTGAGGTAAGTCACGCACCGGGTAGCCTTGATGCTCTGGAATCGTCAACCTAAACTTGGTTAACAACCAACCTCTGTAGCGGCGATTATACGAAAGTCAGCCGGGCAGTCAATCTTAATCAGCATTCAGCTATCCGTAAAGAGGCATTTAGCCTTACGGTTCCGGCTACTATTTTTTCACTCGCCACGATCTTTTAATAGTGGTAGCCTACTTATCGGTATTAGTGTCAATTGGCAGACTCATCAACAGCACTTTTTCCAAAGGAGCGCGTTTATGAACCTAATAAAAAGTAAATTTCGCAATTTTATTCTGATCGGAGTATTCGGTATGAGTTGGTTTTACACGCTATTGTACACCGCCGCCAAGGCCTATGGCCTGCCTGTCCAAAAACTGCAGGCCAAGGTACAGGAGCTAATTATTGGAATTGGTAACGATCCGCAGTCGCTGGATCCCCATAAAACTTCGGCATTTAATGACCACAAGATTTTACAGGATCTATTAGAGGGTCCCTATATTTTTGATAGCCAGGGTAACAGCATTCCTGGGACGTTCGTGTATGCCTATACCAACGATCAACAAGACTGGACTTTTAACCTACGCCCAGGCCTCTGTTGGTCCAATGGCGAACCGGTGACTGCTTATGATTTTGTCTACAGCTGGCAGCGATTGGCCGACCCTGAGACCGCCTCTCCAAAAAGCGGCGTGCTTCAAGAAATGGGGATTAAATACATTGATGATATCATAGCGGGCAAGCGGCCACCCACTGATTTAGGCCTTATAGCCAGCGGCCCCTCCACGCTACATCTATTCCTCAATAAACCACTGGGATTCATCACTAAGCTCTTGACAAACACTGCTTTACTACCGGTACATCCAGCAACAGTTAGAAAATATGGTGACAATTGGACTCTACCGGCTCACTACGTTAGTAATGGTGCCTACTGCCTTAAAGAACGGGTGGTCAATGATAAAGTGGTACTAACCCGTAATCCTTATTATTGGGACAATAAAAATACCCGAATTAACCAAGTAACCTATCTACCTCTGGATGCTGAGGCTGAACTTGCTCGCTATAAAAGCGGATTGCTTGATATCTCCTACCAAATGAGCTCAACACATTGTAATCAATTACTGCCTGAATTCTCTAGAGAAATTCAGTGGGTTATCAGCACAACCCTCCATGGGTTGATTTTAAATAATAAAATTAAACCCTTTAATGATGTTCGGGTTCGTCAAGCACTAAATTTAGCATTAGATCGTGAAAAATTATTTGAATCCCTAAAGATAATCGGACAAGCGCCTGCTTACAATGTAGTCCCCGATGGCACCGGAGGTTTGCCGGCTTTTCAACCCCCTTGGCGGTCTTGGAATTTCGATCAACGGTTACACATAGCCAAACAACTGCTACAACAAGCCGGGTTCAACGAAAAAAAACCTTTAACATTTTCTATTTTCTATAATGGCAACAATGAGGCATTTAAAAACCAGGCCAGCTATCTGAGTTCCCTATGGAACATGCTATTAGGAGCAAGAATTACTTTAAATCCTCAAGAGTGGAAGATGTTTCTAGAAAAGCGCAAAAAAGGTGAATACCAAATGGCACAATCCACAGTTTACGATTATAATGAACCTTATGGTCTTCTTAGCAGTTACCAGTCAGCTAATTCCTATAATGAAACCGGTTATTCCAATCCGCAATTTGATCATTTTCTTGAAAAAACCCGGAATGGCATGCATGGCTTCGAACGTCATCCCTGGTATCACCGCGCCGAAGCCCTATTAGCTGAAGAAGCACCGATTATTCCGATTAGCCATCCTCGTTACGCCCATCTGGTTAAATCCTATGTAGGAGGCCTGAGCGCAGAAAATCAATTCGAGTTCTTCTACACCAAAAATCTCTACATCCGCAGACATTCTCAAGCCCCGAAGAGCCCTAGAAAATAAGCACCAGACTCTACTTAAACCGCCGACCCAGACCCTTAATGCACCGGCGGTTTAAGCCTCTTTTATTGAACCTGTTCTTATAATAATTATCCCCAGAAGTATACAAATTCCACACCCCTTGCAACCGACAATGATTAATAAAGCTTAACTCAAACCTACCAACCATCCTATTGCTGAGGGACCGTTAGTCTGCCCAATGATCAAAGCGTATCCGAGTCGTGGAGTAACCGGGTAGCTCTTATCGCTTGATCCTTAGCCCCATTAGGCAGAGGTTATCAGAAGCCACTGATTTTGGTGTCCTGTGTGCTACATGGCAGGGCGCCCCACAACGTTAATTGGTTTCATAGAGGCCAACGTTTTGTGAATTAAGCTTTTGGTTTGTGCGCGTTCGAAATCATCTTGTAAACCTGTCCAGAAGCTCTCTGAAGTACCCAAAAACCTGGATAATCTTAATCCCGTGTCGGCAGTAATCCCTCGCTTTCCGGCTATGATTTCTCCAATCCGGATTTGAGAAACTCTTATTTCCTTAGCTAGCCTATACTGAGTGATGCCTAGTGGGTTAAGAAACTCTTCCAGTAAGATCTCACCTGGGGTGGGCCAGGGTACCTGTCTTTTCATGTAATCCCCCTGCTGTTTGGTTGTTGAGTTTTGTGTCTAAAAACAATCCTTAATCAGAACGAAATTTTCAGGCGCTAGGAAATTTTAACGTTGCCAAACCTCACGTAGTTCGACCGTCCGATTAAAAACCAATTCCCCTGGTGCAGCTGTTGGGTTATCTCGGCAAAAATAACCTAGCCGCTCAAATTGATAGGCTTGCTCTGGAAATGCCTGCTGCAATGAAGGCTCTACAAAACCATCACATTGCCGTAATGAATCGGGGTTGATGGTGGTTAACCACGCCTCTTCACTCTCAGGATCAGCCACACTGAACAGGCGATCATACAAAGTAAAGACCGCTCTTTGTGCCTGCGCTACCGATAGCCAATGGATCACGCCGCGCACTCTACCCGTAGCAGGGTTTTTGCCTAATGTTTCGGGATCATAGGTGCAGTAAATCACTTTAATTCTCCCTTGAATATCTCGTTCTATTCGTTGAGCCGTGATCACATAAGCGTGACGCAACCGAACACGCTCTCCTAACACCAACCGCTTATACTGTTTAGACGCTTGCTCTTGAAAATCATTACGCTCAATATAAAGCTCACGGCTAAAAGGAACCCGCCTCTCCCCTAAATTAGCACATTGGGGATGGTTAGCCATTGATAACCATTCCACATGAGATTCAGCCAGATTTTCAATGACGACTTTGACCGGATCTAATACTGCCATCGCTCGCGGTGCCTGCTGATTTAAGTAGTCACGAACACATGACTCTAATAGGCTTAATTCAACCCGATGCTCCTGTTTAGTCACCCCAATTCGACTACAAAAATCACGCAACGCAGCGGCTGGATAGCCTCGTCGCCGTAGACCGGACAGCGTTGGCATCCGGGGATCATCCCAGCCGGAAACAATCTGTTCGCTCACCAGTTGCTGCAACTTACGCTTTGACAATACTGTATATTCCACATTTAATCGGGAAAATTCATATTGGCGGGGGGGATAGGGGATAGAAAGCTGCTCTAATATCCAATCGTATAGGCGCCGATTATCTTGGAACTCTAGGGTACATAAGGAGTGTGTAATCTGTTCTAAAGCATCTGAAATAGGATGGGCGAAGTCATACATGGGATAGATTGACCAACTGTCTCCTGTTTGGTGATGCTTGGCCTGTTTAATTCGATAGAGAACCGGATCTCGTAAAACCATAAAGGACGATGCCATATCAATGCGTGCTCGTAAGCAGGCGCTTCCTACCGGCAGCTGTCCCGCACGCATCTGTTCGAATCGTTGCAAATTTTCAGCGATTGAACGATTACGATAAGGACTCTCCTGACCAGGTTCAGTTAACGTCCCCCGATAATGGCGTATCTCTTCTAATGAGAGTTCATCAACATAAGCCAATTCCTTCTGAATTAACTCAACCGCATAACCATACAGCTGTTCAAAATAATCTGAAGCGTAATGTATGGGTTCTTGCCACTGAAAACCCAACCAGCGAACGTCCTGCTGGATTGCCTCGATGTAACGCTGCTCCTCAGTCACCGGATTAGTATCATCAAAACGCAAGTTACACCGCCCACCAAAAGCGGCTGCCATGGCGAAATTTAAGCAGATAGCCTTGGCATGGCCAATATGCAGATAACCATTGGGTTCGGGGGGGAAACGTGTCTGGACACGCTGGCAACGCCCTGACGCCAAATCTGCTTCAATGATTTGTTGAATAAAGTGAGTGGGCGGCTGCTGAACTATACTCATTGGCTCATATTCCTTTGCTTCACTTAAATGATAAGTGCATTATTGTACGCAACTTCTTCCTTAAGCACCAAACAACCCACCATATCCCTCAGAAACCCCTAATTATAACTAGCTACCTTCTAGTCCTTGACCTTACACTACCGTTCTTGGCAAATCTCACGCACTGAGCACAGGAGAATATCCCATGCGACTCATTTTATTAGATAGTGCACAAGCCGTTGGCTGGTGGTCAGCTTGCCATATCATTGAATGCATCCAGGCGTTTAAGCCATGTGTTGAACGCCCCTTTGTTTTGGGGCTATCAGCCAGTAAGACCTTATTAGCAACCTATCGTGGTCTGATCGAGCATTACCAAGCCGGAAACCTATCATTCCAACATGTGGTCGTTTTTACCCTAGAGGAGTATGTTGGGCTGGAGCCAAGCCATTCCCAAAGTCACCACTACTTTATGTACTACCACTTTTTTAACCATGTGGACCTACGTCCAGAAAATATCCATTTATTAAATGGCATGGCTGTTAAGCCTGAAGAAACCTGTCAGCAATATGAAGAACAGCTACAGAAATATGGAGGGCTCCAACTGTTGGTTGGAGGCGTCAGTGGTAATGGCAGTATCGCCTTTAATGAGCCTGGCTCATCTTTAACGTCGCGCACTCGTGCTAAAACGTTAGCTGAAAAGACTCGACAAGATAAGGTACCATTTTTTTCAAATAGATTATCCGAAGTCCCAACATCAGCGTTAACCATCGGGACTGGAACATTACTAGAAGCTAAGGAGATTATGGTACTTGTCAGTGGTTATCATAAAGCACTCGCGCTCCAAGCAGCTGTTGAAGGATCTATTAATTATCTTTGGGGTATTTCGTCGCTGCAATTACACCCTAAAAGCGTATTAATCTGTGATGAACCAGCCACCCAAGAGCTAAAAATAAAGACGGTCAACTACTTTAGAGCTTTAGAGACTGACAACCTTGCCCGGTGGCTAAAGCTGTATCCTATGCCGTAGCCTGCCCCTTCAATAGACAGAAAGGGATTATCATTTTTGCTAAACACTCTGCGTTTAGGCAAGCATTTTATTATGCTTGAGAGCTAGATATTGTGCAAAACTTAGCTTTTCTGTCACTTTATAAAATCTTTACAGTACAGATTAATGAAAAAGAAACAATAACTTGCAGTTTATACTAATTTATGCAAGTCTATTAAAATCTACCGTGTGAACTAGGCTAGTTACGCTAATAAATAAAAGCCACTACTTACCAAATATGCATCTTTTGATTACGCTACTGTTTATTTTTCCCCCTAATAGGGGTTTTTAGGATATTTATGTTTGATCCTCTGTTATTATTGACCCTCGGCAGCGCTTTCACCGCAGGTTTTATCGCTCAACGAATTGGCCTCCCGCCTTTGGTAGGCTTTTTACTGGCAGGTTTTACTTTGCGCATCTCAGGCATCCCTTTTATCCCTAAATTGGAGGAACTGGCGGAGTTAGGCGTCACTATTTTGTTGTTCACCATCGGCTTAAAGCTCGATGCACGTCTCTTGCTTCGACGAGAAGTTTGGTTAGGCACAACAGCACATAGTTTACTAAGCATCTCAGCCTTTGTTGGCTGTTTAACACTATTCAGCTTCCTGCCGTTATCGCTTTTACATCCATTAACTGCTCAACAATGGATGCTGCTAGCAATTACCCTGACCTTCTCTTCTACCGTATTAGCCATCAAAGCTCTACAGGCTAAAGGTGAGATCAGCAGTGGTTATGGTAGACTTTCACTGAGCATCTTGGTTATTCAAGATATACTGGCGGTACTATTCTTAACATTAATTACCGGAGAACCTCCGAAATACTGGGCCTTAGGACTATTACTATTGCCCTTCTGCCGCTCCCTGCTGTATCAATTTCTCAACCGGCTTGGCCATGATGAGATCCTAATGTTAGGCGGTATCAGTTTAGCATTGCTTCCCGGTGCTGCTCTATTCCACTTTTGCGGATTAAGCGCTCATTTAGGCGCCTTAGTTATTGGTCTGTTACTGGCACCTCACCCGCGAGCATCTGAACTCTCTAAATCATTGTTTGCTATCAAAGAGTTACTCTTAGTAGCTTTTTTTGTGCAAATTGGCCTGGCTGAAACTCCCACTTGGCAGAGCCTTGCTGTTGCCCTGCTCCTTCTACTACTGCTACCGATTAAAGGCATCCTCTATTACCTGGTGGTGCGTTGTTTTCGTTTCCGCATCCGTACCAGTTTGCAAACAGCCATGACTCTCTGTAATTTTAGCGAATTTGGCTTAATCGTTGGCAATATTGCTGTGAAGCAAGGGTTACTGGATAACCAGTGGCTGTTGGTATTAGCACTGACCACCGCACTCTCTTTCCTTATCGCTGCCCCAATTAATCAATTAACCGATCGACTTTATATATTCCTCACTCGCTGGGGTGCACAAGACATGAACAAACGGCTACATTCAGAAGATCAGCTGATTAAAATCGGAGAAGCTAAGGTATTAGTGCTGGGTATGGGACGTATCGGGGCTTGTACCTATGATGAGTTAAAACACCGTTATGGAGAAGTCATTTTGGGAGTTGAACACTCTGCCGAGAGTCTTCATCGACACCAAGCTCAAGGGCGAAGAGTGATTGTTGGTGATGCTGCTGATCCCGATTTTTGGCAACAACTCATTCCTCAGTCAAATCTCTGTTTGATCCTGTTAGCCATGCCTCACTGGAAAGGGACCCAACTTGCTCTACAACAGCTGAGAAAACAAACCTTCAAAGGGAGAATTGCTGCCATTGCACAGTATGAAGATGAGCAGCAACCCCTGGAAGGCCTGGGAATTGATGCCACCTTTAACGTCTATCGTGAAGCAGGCTGTGGTTTCGCACGTCACGTTATTTCCAACCTAAATATCGATCAACTGATAACGCCTATGACTTCAAAGCCCCTAAAAGATCCCCGGGAGGACGACAATGATTTAGATCTTAAAGTGGAAAAAAGCAGTTGACTGACTGCCCTTAGAACCGCATAATGCGGCCCGCAGTGACGATTTTTAAGTTTAGCGAATGGTTGTAAGGCTACGTAGCTCAGACGGTTAGAGCACAGCACTCATAATGCTGGGGTCACAGGTTCGATTCCCGTCGTAGCCACCATACTTTGCGGGAGTGGCGGAACTAGGTAGACGCACCAGATTTAGGTTCTGGCACTGTGAGGTGTGTGAGTTCGATTCTCACCTCCCGCACCAATTTTTTATTAATAAATTTGCCAGCTTATGGGTGCTTTGGGGTGTAGCCAAGCGGTAAGGCACCGGGTTCTGATCCCGCCATGCCCAGGTTCGAATCCTGGCACCCCAGCCACGATGCTGTCATAAAAACCTCTATTGGGGTGTAGCCAAGCGGTAAGGCACCGGGTTTTGATCCCGGCATGCCCAGGTTCGAATCCTGGCACCCCAGCCATATCAGAAGTCAAGCGACATTATCTTTTATTCCTAAAACAACTCTCTATAGCCGTTGCTCAACGAGCCTTTAAGCAATTTCTGGTATTGCTACCCCTCCTCCTGCTATGCTGCTGGTTATGATAGACCAGCGCCCCCTAGCAGAACAGTTGCGACCGAAAACGATCAGCCATTTTATTGGGCAATCGCACCTGATAGGCCCCCAAAAACCTCTTTCACTGCTGATGGCTCAAAAGAAGCTCACTTCGATGATTTTTTGGGGGCCACCCGGTACCGGTAAAACTACCTTAGCTCACCTGCTTGCTCAGATCTGCGAACTACCTTTTATCGCTCTATCAGCCATTTTTTCAGGAGTTACTGAGTTGCGTAAGGTGTTTGAACAGGCTAACCAACGCTTCCAGCAGGGTTCAGGAACATTGCTATTTGTCGATGAGATCCACCGCTTTAATCGCACTCAACAGGATAGTTTCTTACCCTACCTTGAAAAAGGGATTATTACTCTTATTGGTGCTACTACGGAAAACCCCTCGTTTGAGCTTAATAATGCCTTATTATCACGCTGCCAGATTTTTACTTTGGAGCGATTCTCCATCACTGAACTGAATCAATTAGCAGCTTGTGCTGAACAGCATTTGCAGTGGAAACTACCTTTAACGCTATCGGCGAAGGAGTTGCTGCTAACTTTAGCAGATGGCGATGGCCGCGCATTGCTGAATGCTATTGAGATACTATTCATCGCCTGCCCGACTAATATCCTGACGCCACAAATGCTAACCGAATGTTTGAACCGGCGAGCTCCTCACTACGATAAAAATCAAGAGTACCACTACAATTTGATTAGTGCGCTGCATAAATCATTACGCGGTTCCGATGCTGATGCTGCACTCTATTGGTTTTCTCGGATGCTGGCTGGTGGTGAAGACCCTCTGACTATTGGTCGGAGACTCATTCGGTTTGCCTGTGAAGATATTGGCCTAGCCGATCCTCAAGCACTCCCCCAAGCCATAGCCGGCGTTGAGGCCTACGAACGCTTAGGCTCACCCGAAGGTGAATTAGCACTGGTACAAGCGCTAGTGTACCTAGCAACCGCGCCTAAATCGAATGCCCTCTATCGCGCCTATCCCAAAGCGCAACAAGCAGCACGCCGTTGGGGCTCGCTGCCACCTCCTAAGCATATCCTCAATGCGCCAACCAAGCTGATGAAACAGCAGGGCTTTGGTGCCAATTATTGCTACGATCATGAGTCACCCGAGGGTTTTTCTGGGCAAAACTATTTTCCAGAAGGTGTCGCACGGGAAACTTTTTATTGTCCGGTAGAACGGGGATTTGAACGAGAAATTAGCAAACGTTTAGCCTACTGGCAAAGACTTCGAGCTCGCAAGCATTAGCAGGATACTTACCGGAGTGGTTTACGTCATCAAATTTTAGCGAGCAACACCCCGTGCATACTGTAGCAGCTGTTGCTTTAGCCAGGGAATCGCTTCTACACAACCTAGGGCACGCTTGCGTAACCAACGAAGCGGCGCTTGTTGTCCCCTAAAACCTTCGGCTAACCCATGCATTCCCCATTGCATCAAGCGATTATCCCAAAGGCGTTGCCGCTGATATTGCTGTAAGATTGGAGTCAACGCTGAGCAATTTTCCAGTGAAGCCAGTGGGGCTAATCGTTTTAATAAGCAAGCCACATCCCGAAAGCCTAGGTTAGCACCCTGACCCGCCAGAGGATGGATGGTATGGGCAGCATCCCCAACCACTGCTAACCCCGGTAAGTAATCAGTATCAGCACGCTGACTCACTAAAGGAAAAGCCTGGGCGGCTACCGCAGTGACTCTACCTAAGCGCTCTGGATAGGCGTGTTGAATGGCTTCTGTTAACAACGGCAACGGCAAGTGACTTAAACGACCAACTGCTGTTGGCGTATCATACCAAGCTAATGAGGCCCAAGGCTGATTAAGTGGCAAAAAAGCCCGCGGACCGTTAGGATAAAAACATTGCCAGGTAATATTTTGCTGCGGCTGCTGGCTTTTGACACTAATCAGTAAACAATGTTGGTGGTATTGCCAGCCACTAACCGAGATCCCAGCTTGCTGACGCGCATGTGATGCCTGACCATCAGCCGCCACCACTAAAGCAGCGGTCAATTTCTGGCCATTCTTTAACTGTAGTTGCCAACCCCTCTCATTGGGTTGTAGCCATTGTAAGCTAGCCGGAACGTACCGGTGTAGATTGGGATAGCTCGACAGACAGTCCCATAAACCCGCTTGTAACACCGAGTTTTCTACCATATATCCCAATAGAGGCTGTTGAAACAATTCAGCCGAAAAACAGACCGTTTTTTCTTCCCAGCCTTGTTCCCAAACCATTAGTTTTTGAAACGGAGTACAACGCAAAGCAGCGATCGCTGGCCATGCCTGAAGCTCGGATAACAATGCGATAGTCCCCAGATTGAGTGCAGAAACCCGTAAATCAGGGGGTGCGTTGACAACAAAAGAGGTGGGTGGCTGTGTTTCTATCAGCGCCACCCAACGCCCCTGCCGAGCTAAACCTAAAGCCACCGTTGCTCCGATTAAACCGCCACCGACAACGATACATTCATAATGGCTCATAATGACTGACTTAGGTGGGTCTACCTGAGCGGTTTTTAAAAGAAATAATGTAAGGCTCTATTACGCTTTCAAATACTGCCTTGGTTAATGGGTAATAGCGAGTATCCATAGCGACATCTATCAGCAACTTTTATCAGAAAGCTTTATATTACTATAAATTCTCTACTTTGTTAACCGTGCCCTATTAGCAGTGTCCTGCACTAAGTATCCGCCAAAATACCGCAGGTAGCCCAAGCATTGCCTACTGATCCTTAGGCATTTTGATTTGCTGTTTGGGGTTCTAGGTCAAGTGCAATGGACCGTATTCCTGTTTTTCGCCTACGGAGGATGACGTGGTTGGGAAGGCTTTCTGCCCCACTGATTGCTGAGCATCTTCTAAAGAAGCTAAAGCCTGTGTCAGGGCCACTTTGCACTGGTGCCTTTTTGTTTGGTATACTGCACTGCTTTTGTCGTTAATTATTACTCTTTATTAGCAGCCGTCATCTGGGTAACTGTCTTATGTCCCCAATAACGGACTGAACTTGATACCCTAAAAACAGAACCTGTTTATTTTGAGCGCTACAATACCCGTGAGCAAGCTCAATCAACGCCATCTAAAAAATCCGACACTCCCATCCATTATTAGATACTAAGACTACCACAACCGCGAAAAAGTAGCGGCTCTACCAAACTCATAAGAGAACTACTGCTAACATTTAGCGCTGCAAACGATTATAATAGCCGCTATGATTAAAGTGATTGACCCTGAAGAGATCGTTGCCGCATCCAACCATGACTAAAAAGCTCTATATAAAAACTTGGGGCTGCCAGATGAACGAATATGATTCGTCAAAAATGGCAGAATTGTTGGCTCATACCCAGGACTACCAACTGACACCAGAGGCAGATGATGCGGACGTGCTGCTGCTCAATACCTGCTCCATCCGTGAAAAAGCACAAGAGAAATTGTTTCATCAATTGGGCCGTTGGCGCAGTTTAAAACGGCGTCGCCCTGAGCTTATCATTGGAGTCGGTGGCTGCGTTGCCTCGCAAGAGGGTGAGCAAATCCGCCAGCGTGCACCCTATGTTGATGTAGTGTTTGGTCCACAAACGCTACATCGATTACCGGAGTTGATCCAAAAAGCCAGCCATCAACGACAGGCGGTTATTGATATCAGCTTTCCTGCCATTGAAAAATTTGACGCTTTACCGGATCCTCAAGCCAAAGGACCAACCGCTTTTGCTTCGGTGATGGAGGGTTGTGATAAGTTCTGCACTTACTGTGTGGTGCCTTATACTCGTGGGCCTGAAGTGAGCCGGCCTGTCGATGATATCCTGTTAGAGATCTCACAATTAGCAGCGCAGGGGGTGCGTGAAATCACCCTCTTGGGACAAAATGTCAATGCTTATCGCGGTCAGCAACATGATGGCTCCCTCTGCTCTTTTGCCGAGCTATTACGGCTAACGGCGGCCATTGAAGGGATTGATCGGCTACGGTTTACCACCAGCCACCCCATAGAGTTTACCGATGATATCATCGAAGTTTATCAAGACACCCCGACTTTGGTTAGCCATCTTCATTTACCGGTTCAAAGCGGCTCGGACCGCATTTTACAACTGATGCAGCGCACCCATACCATCGAACAATATAAAATGATTATCCGCAAACTGCGACAAGTGCGGCCTAATATCCAGCTTAGCTCCGATTTTATCATCGGCTTTCCTGGCGAGCAGGAGGAAGATTTTCAACAAACGTTACAGTTGATTCAGGAGATCAATTTTGATCTTAGCTATAGCTTTATCTTTTCACCTCGCCCTGGAACCCCTGCCGCTACCCTTCCTGATCCGGTAGCACTTGAGCAAAAAAAGCAGCGGCTACAAACACTACAGCAGTTAATCAATCAGCAGACGATGCGCTATAGCCGTCAAATGTTAGGCACCCAACAAATGGTGCTGGTTGAAGGTCCCTCTAAAAAGAATATTATGGAGCTAACCGGTCGCACCGAGAATAATCGCATTGTCAATTTTTCCGCTGATCCAGCCTTGATAGGAAAATTTGTGAACGTTACGATTACTGACGTCTATACTAATTCCCTGCGGGGAACCCTAACCTATCCTATTAGCCTAGAGCAGCCATTACTCCATTAAGCTGATTATCACCATGTCCTCGATTCAACTGGATTGGCAAATCGCTTGCGCTAATCCCCAGGGCCTGCCTAAACAAGCAGAATTCCAGCGCTGGGTTACCCCAGCCGTTCAACAGCATTACACTGCTGCGGAAATCACCATTCGCCTGGTGGATGCCGAAGAGAGCCAGCAACTCAATCAACATTACCGTGCTCTCGCCTACCCTACTAATGTATTAGCATTTCCCAATCAAGCATTAATAACTTTGAATCCACCCCTGTTGGGTGATCTGGTTATCTGCCGCCAAGTGGTGGAAAATGAGGCCCATGAGCAACAAAAACCACTTTTAGCGCACTGGGCCCATATGGTAATCCATGGTACGCTACATCTATTAGGCTACCAACATGATAATGAATCGACTGCCCAAGAGATGGAATCTTTAGAGATACAGATCTTACAAGCTCTTGGTTATGCTAATCCCTATGTAACCACCGTTTGAGGATTCTCGCCAAACCTTATGAATGAACCACCCCTCTTATCTCCCCCTAAACGGGGAGTACTAGCTTCTATTGTTAACCATCTATTTCATAACGAACCCAAAAACCGTGATGAGCTTATTGAGCTGATCCGCAACTCCGAACAACATGCCTTAATCGATAATGATACCCGGGACATGCTAGAAGGGGTGATGAAGATTGCTGAGCTCCGTGTTCGCAATATCATGATTCCTCGCTCACAAATTATCACTCTAAAACGACATCAGTCGCTAGAACAATGCTTAGAGGTTATTACCACTTCTGCACATTCTCGTTTTCCGGTCATCAGCGAAGATAAAGATCATATCGAAGGACTACTCATCGCTAAAGATCTCCTGCCCTACATGTGCCGTGATGCCGACCACTTTAGCCTGGATAAGCTACTTAGACCAGCTGTCATTGTGCCGGAAAGTAAGCGGGTAGAGCGTATGCTAAAAGAGTTTCGCTGCCAACGCTATCACCTGGCGATGGTTGTGGATGAATTTGGTAGCATCTCTGGGTTGGTGACCATTGAGGATATTCTAGAACAAATCGTCGGCGAAATTGCTGATGAATACGATGACGCCTCAGATGCGCCACTGATTCGCCAACTCAATGAACGTACCTTCTCAGTTCAAGCCTTAATACCTATCGAGGACTTTAATCAGGCTTTTCATACCCACTATTCAAGCGAAGAAGTGGATACTCTCGGAGGACTAGTGATGCAGGCTTTTGGACATCTACCCTCTGCAGGAGAAACCACCACATTAGCGAATCATCATTTTAAAGTGACTCGAGCCGATAGCCGCCATATCATCCAGCTGCAGGTGACTTTGCCACACGCTAAGCCGATCGCCATTGGCCGCCCTACACCGAACGGTAATGAGTAAAAGTAGCTGTTACTGGCTGAATAGACTGTTAGCGTTACTGCTAGGCGCCTTCGGGGTCATTGCCTTCTCACCCTTAGATTTCTGGCCGGCAGCGTTTATCAGCTTATCCGCTTTACTGATACTAATCCAAAAGCAATCCCCTAAGCAGGCGGCAGTTATTGGCTTTTGGTGGGGCGTTGGACTATTTGGTTGCGGACTCCATTGGATTTACCTCTGTATTGAGCAGTTTGGTGGTTTACCTTTTATTGCAAGCTGGGCGTTAATAGCCCTGTTAATCAGTTATTTGTCGCTTTACCCTGCCCTATTTACCGCTACCCTTCGCTGGCTGCTTCCTGAATCTAGTCTGGCCAGCCTGTGTCTGGCTGCCCCTGCTGTCTGGCAAATCACTGATTGGCTACGAGGAACGCTATTAACCGGCTTTCCTTGGTTGCAATTTGGTTATACTCAAATTGACGCTTCTTTAGCTGGTTTAGCCCCCTTAGGGGGAGTCCAGCTACTGACCTACGGCATAGTAGCGGGTAGCGGTTTCATGGTTTGGATTGGGATGAAGCACCGCTGGTCAGCGCTTGTTATTTTGCCACTGGCACTACTGAGCCTGCAGCCGCTGAGGAAAATTAGCTGGACACAAGAGCAGCCACAGCATGCACGTCATGTTGCCTTAGTCCAAGGTAATATTGCACAAGCACTAAAATGGCAACCCCAGAATCTGACTGCAACATTAAACCATTACTGGCAATTGACCCAACCATTGCTACCTAACACCTCACTGATTGTTTGGCCAGAGATGGCAATCCCCGATACTGATAGAGGCCAGATGACTTTTTTACGCTGGCTCTCACAACAACTCACAGCGGAAAACCAGCTAATTACCGGGATTAGTCATCACCATCCCCAAGGTGGCTACTACAATAGCCTGTTGGTACTATCTCATACCCCTCCCTTATCTGAACAAACACCGTTAGCTTATTATCATAAACACCATCTGGTTCCCTTTGGTGAATTTGTACCGTTAGCCTCTCTATTACGCCCACTGGCACCGTTATTTAATTTACCGATGTCTTCATTTAGCCAAGGTGACTACCGACAGAAGCCATTAAAAGTCGGAAAATGGCGATTGAATCCAGCGATTTGCTATGAAATTATCTTGGGTGAACAGCTACGGGCGAATTTTACTGAGGAGATTGACTGCTTACTAACCACCTCTAATGACGCTTGGTTTGGAGATTCCTGGGGCCCTTGGCAACATTTACAGATGGCACGGATGCGAGCGTTAGAACTGGGCCGTCCTTTATTACGAGCGACCAATACCGGGATTACGGTCGTGACCAATGCCTATGGACAGATCATGGCTCAATTAACACCTAGAATCTCTGGTGTGTTGCAAGCTTCAGTAACGCCTGCTAAAGGCATCACTCCCTATGCCCGCTGGGGTAATCGCCCTATTTGGCTTCTAACCACTGTTAGCCTATTAGCCACTTGGTTGCTCAAGCGATCACAGAGGTAATCACCTTGAAAAGTCATTAACCCGTAAGCCTGCTTTTATAGAGGCAAGCATGGTAAGATAATAAAACTTGTCGATCGTAGGCTTTTGATTTGAGGGAGAAAATTTGATGAAGGGCCACTTACGTCAGTTTATTCAAAGTGGAACAGCCAGCGGAATTTTACTTATCCTGAGCACCCTATTAGCACTCGTCTTAGCCAATAGCAGTGCTCAAGGCATTTACCGAACACTTGTGTACTGCCCAATAGGCATTACTTTAGCAGGTTGGCACTGGCAACACTCCCTGTTGTGGTGGGTGAATGATGGTTTTATGACCCTATTTTTCCTACTAGTGGGTGTCGAAATCAAGCGAGAATTACAAATAGGTGCCCTATCTACCCGACAACAAGCGCTATTACCTGCGCTGGCCGCCCTCGGTGGCATGCTGTTCCCAGCATTGATTTACTACGGCTTTAACGCGAATGATCCGATTGCTCGTGCCGGTTGGGCCATTCCTATAGCTACCGATATCGCTTTTTCTTTAGGTATGCTGGCACTATTAGGTAAAAGAGTACCCCCTGTATTAAAGATCTTTTTATTAGCCCTAGCGATTGTCGATGATCTCGGTGCTATTATTATCATCACCCTGTTTTATAGCCATACCATCGCTTGGCTGCCCTTTAGCTTATCGCTAGCCCTTTTACTGGGTTTAATTTTACTGAATCGCTACCAGGTCACCCATTTGAGTCTCTATTTGCTATTAGGGACTATGCTTTGGAAAAGCCTGCTGCATTCCGGAATTCATGCCTCGCTGGCAGGGTTCGCTATCGGATTGATACTGCCCGTTAAGCTTGCGCATGTTTCAGTAAAATCCGGGCCCGCTCATCGCTTAGAGCAGGCATTACACCCCTGGATCACCTATGGAGTTTTGCCGTTGTTCGCTTTCACCAATGCCGGTGTCACTCTGCAAGGATTCAGTAGCGTATTATCTAAGCTCACTCTGTCATTAGGGGTGGCATTAGGATTATTGATCGGTAAACCTTTAGGGATCTTTAGCTTTAGCTGGTTAGCCATCAAGCTACGCTGGGCACAGTTACCGACCGGGGTGCGCTTTTATGAGCTTTTTGGGGTCTCGGTGCTTTGTGGCATTGGCTTTACCATGTCGCTGTACATCACTACCTTAGCCTTTGAATCACAAGCGCTGGTTTACATCGACTATGCTCGTGTTGCTATTCTACTCGGCTCAACCTTAGCCGCGGTCATCGGTTATGCCTTATTAAGGCGCCGCCGACACTAAACCATCCCTTTATCCCATAAATTTTTTCACTGGTTTTTGAGAAATGCAGAACCTTAAAGACTAAAATAGGCAAAAAATGCCATGAATGGTAGCAAGGATTCTTTTCGGGAAACTTTATAGACTATTCACATAAATGAAAACCTACTAGCCGAGGAGAGAAATACCAGGCTATGGACAGTCATTTTACTGCTTGCGGCGCGGGGGCTTTACAGCCTACCGCTACGAAAAATAGGGGATGGAGTCGAAAAGTTGGGCACGCTAATTATCTGCTTTTCCCATAACTCAGCAATTTTCTACAGCGGTTTAGTTGACTGTTACCGTCGGTTTTCCAGCCGGATAGCATAGGGAGAACTTCTATCGCCAGCTGCTCTCTTCAAAATCACTGGAGTCAATGCTTCATTTCCAATCAGCAAGCACCGATTCCTAACAGAGAAAACGTTCCGCCACTAGGGTCAAATCTTAAAATTATCACCTGTGGCAACCCTAATCGGCGCGGCTCAATTGGCTAAAACCACCCGATTTCAAGCCTTTAATGCCTTAATGTGAGCA
The DNA here is from genome assembly GCA_038960095.1 of Candidatus Symbiodolus clandestinus. Lineage (GTDB taxonomy): Bacteria > Pseudomonadota > Gammaproteobacteria > Enterobacterales > Symbiodolus > Symbiodolus clandestinus. Next base: position 1,015,045 of record CP152425.1, on the reverse strand, counting down.
GATAAGATTGATTTATGGCGAGCCGCCTTATTTTTATGAATCAAGCCCTTGGTCGCTAACCGATCTAACACTGGCTGCATAATGCTAAATGCCTTCAATGCTTGCGCTTTATCTTGAACAGTAACAGCAGCATAAACCTTCTTAATCGCTGTTCGCATCATTGAGCGACGGCTAGCATTATGCTGCCGCTGTTTTTCCGATTTAATCGCCCGCTTTTTAGCAGACTTAATATTAGCCAAAGGACCACTCCTATCATTTTTAGGCAAAATTTAATTTCAGCGCGCTAGCTTGCCGGTTTTTCAACCCATAGTCAAGTCATAAGCTAGCGGGCTCTCATTTCCAATCCGGTAACGGTTGCTAAAAGCCTGCCAGCAGTCCCACATGACCAGAAGGAGCAACAAGGCTTTAAGTGATGAACCATCCCCTCCCAAAAGCGCGTTTATTCAGATGAGAAATTCTCAACTGTTCCCCTCTGGGGATTCACTCAGCACTTCGGTCATTCTCGAGAACAGCATGCTGTAATGGTCCTGTTCCGCCTGCTACGTTAGTCCATCAGCATCTCAACATACATAGGGTGTGATCCGTGCACGAAACAGGATCTGAAGCTCAACCGTACAGCGTCAGACGACCAGGGTTACCTCATTAAAAAAATTGCTGAAAATATTCTTTTAAAAGAGCCCTAAAGATGTAAATTCACTGTTATTTCTGAAAGTAGTGATGGATCTTAGAGATAAATGTGAAACATTTTTAGATTTTATCAGCGGAATTGAAGATCATCGGGTTGAGCGACGTAAGGTTCATCCGGTTGCTGAGATTTTTTTAGTCACATTAGCCACCGTGATTTGCGGAGCCGAGGGTTGGATAGACATTGAGACATTTGGTAAATCAAAACTCGAGTTTTTGAGGCAATTTATACCTTTTACTTATGGTATTCCAGCAGACGATACCTTACGTCGCTTTTTTAGAGCCCTGGACTCTAAGGTTTTTCAAGAAAGTTTTATTCGCTGGGTTCAAAGCCTGCAGAGCAGTGATATTTTACATATCGCAATTGATGGAAAAGTATCCCGGCGTACCTTTGACGGAGATAACAACCGGTCAGTGCGTTTACCCGTGAGCTGCGACTGGTGCTGGGGCAAGAGAAGGTTGTAGATAAGAGCAATGAAATTAAAGCCATACCTTATCTTTTAGGTCTCTTGATTTGGAAGGAAGTATTGTCACGATTGATGCTATGGGCACTCAAAGGGAGATAGCTGCTCAGATAGGTCAAAAAAAGCAGATGATATTGTGGCTCTCAAGGGTAACCAAGGAACTCTGAATGAAGATGTCCGTTTTTACTGAACCAGAACACCTCCTTGTGGTACAGATTTAAGCAACAGCCTGTCGTATCGGCAGGCCGAAAGAAGTCAATCGGTTCAGTAGTTTAACGCCTGACAGCCTTTCTCCAACCTGGCGCATTGTAATCGCGCAAGCTCTTTAAGTGCAGCTGTTGCTATTTTTCTAGTCATTTTTGTATTTTTTCATCGCTATAACCCCCCTAATAATGGTAGATTATTAAACTTTAGTTACCCTTGATATCTGTAACCTAACCACTGAAACCTGATTAACTGACATCTGCGTGTGAGCCGAAGACTAATTCGCTCTGGTCTGACGGTGAGTAGTATGACGCTGCTCTCTCGATTGCTAGGCCTGTTGCGAGATATGGTAATTGCTAATGTAGTGGGCGCAGGCCCCTCGGCTGATCTTTTTCTATTCGCCAACCGTATCCCCAACTTTTTACGCCGATTATTTGCTGAGGGAGCTTTCTCTCAAGCTTTTGTCCCCATACTGACTGAGTATCAACAACGAGAAGATCCACAAATCATTCGGCAATTTATCCAACGAGTGGCCGGTACTTTAGGTGGCGTGATTACCTTGGTCACCTTAGGTTTGATGCTACTTTCCCCTTTGATAACCTCGTTATTTGCTTTTGGTTGGTTTGTTGAATGGTGGCGTGATGGGGTACAGGCGACCTATTACCCCTTAGCCAGCCAATTATTACGCATTACTTTTCCCTATTTAGGCTTTATCACCCTAGTCGCTTTTTCTGGAGCGGTGCTTAACAGCTTAGGGAGATTTAGCATTGCCGCTTTCTCTCCTGTGCTGCTCAATCTAGCCATTATCGGCTGCGCACTTTGGCTGACTCCCTATTTTACAGAGCCCGCTTTCGCTTTGGCGATTGGGGTCTTTCTCGGTGGCCTGTTACAGTTGCTATTCCAGCTGCCCTTTTTGCGGCGAGTTGGACTGCTGGTTTGGCCACGCTGGGATTGGCAAGATATAGGAGTTCGCCGCATCCGCCAGCTGATGTTACCCGCACTCTTAGGTGTTTCGGTCAATCAAATTACTTTGTTGGTTAACACTGCCATTGCTAGTTTTTTGCAAGTTGGCGCCATCAGTTGGCTCTATTATGCTGATCGCTTAGTAGAATTACCGCTAGGTCTGATTGGCGCCACTTTAGTGACTATCTTGCTACCCACCCTAGCCCGTTTGCAAGCCCAAACTAACCCGAAACAGTTTAGGGCTACGATCGATTGGGGATTAAAAATGGTGGTGTTACTAGGAATACCAGCGGTGATTGGGCTACTTTTACTGGCCGAACCGATTATTTTGTTAATCTACCGGCACGGAAAATTTACCCTGACTGATCTAGAGGCCACTACTGCTGCCCTTTATGCCCTAGCTACGGGAATATTTCCCCTGCTGGCCGCTAAAGTTTTCAGTTGTGGCTACTATGCTCGCCAAGATATTCGAACTCCGGTACGCTACGCCTTGTGGACCATGTCTAGCCATCTGTTATTCAATATCTTGGCCTGGCCCTTCGGCTACGTTGGCTTAGCCTTAGCGAGCGCCCTATCAGGCGCTGTCAACGCTACACTGCTCTACCACGGATTAGCTCGCCATAAAATCTACTGTGTCACTCAAACTACCGCTCAAATTTTGCTTCGATTACTATTGGCAAGTGCCGGCATGGCATCAGCATTGTACCTTCTTACGCCTGAGCGTTCTTGCTGGCTAGCCATGCCATTTATTCAGCGTTTGGGTTGGTTAGCCGCATTAATCGCTGGCGCCTCACTACTCTATGGTCTTTTACTCAGCTTATTAGGAATCCGTAAGCGGCAACTATCCATCGCCTGGTCTGAATAACTTATTAATTAACTATTTAAATTAATTTGTTAATAAATGATTGATATTTTTTACTATTCAGAATAAAATATTGCCTTACTGTTAAAAAGAGACAGTAAACCTACAAGGAGGTAAATAATCCCATGAGAAGCGCATGTACCGCAAAAAAACCTAATTTCAGAAAAGGAATTCCGCCATCTCAGCGACTGATCACCGAGTTTTATTTTCCATTGCCGCCAGACTTAACTGTCATAGTGGAGACTGCGCCTACTGTGCTCTCTAATCTCGTTGCTTCGTCAAGTACCCCAGATGCCCGGGCACGTTTCTCAATGCTGATGGCCTCTAGCACAGAGACAACAAATACACTGACCGCCTCATCGGTACAATCCACCGTATCAACTCCGATACTCCTGCTTCCTCATTCGTTAAGCCCCCCGTCTACTGTCTGGCAAACCGCTTACAGTCATCCAAGCATGCGATCTTCTGCCCACTCCCTTAACCAGGCTAATCTTTATTTACCACTCGCCCTGCCGAAAAATTCAGCTTCAGCAACCCATACACCCGTAGGAACCCCCCGCCTGCTTGTCAATAGTGACCGTTTAGCTCAGACGATTAACGCAGCTTCCTCACCAGGCAGTGCAATCATCAATGCACCTGGGCCTGCTAGAAGGAGCAATAATCCTGCTTGGCCTAACTGCTATAGTAATGAAAGCTCCCCTCAGCGCTGCGATCAGAGAAGTAAGTAGCGCAAGCTACGGACTTCTCATAATATCCTAGCATTAGGCCGTACCAGCTTTGTCTAATTTGAGCGCTTCCATTTCAACTGCACCAGAGTTTAATTTACATCTTATCATCAACCTAAGCTCAGCCTTGTTTTCAGGCTGAGGCGCTCAGTAGCGCTCTATCCAATCACAGTTTTCCTATGTTACCATCTTAAAAATTGGATCCATGCTGATTGAATGAGTACCTGAACTCGCCATGAATGACTATAAAGCGACGCTAAATTTACCTACCACTGATTTCCCAATGCGTGCCGCATTAAGCCAACGAGAACCACAAACGCTTCAACGTTGGAATCAACAAGATCTTTATAAAGCTATCCGCCAAGCTAAACAAGGCTGCCCTCGCTTTATCTTGCATGATGGTCCTCCCTATGCCAATGGGGATATCCATGTGGGACATGCGCTGAATAAAATTTTGAAAGATATCATCATCAAAGCCAAGGGATTGTCTAACTTTGATGCCCCCTACATCCCTGGTTGGGACTGCCATGGTTTGCCGATTGAGTTGAAAGTAGAACAGCAGCTGATCAAAGAAAAACAGGCAATAACCCATGTGGCCAATTTTCAGCAGGCCTGTCGTCGCTATGCCTTTGAGCAAATTGAGCAGCAGCGACAAGCCTTTATTCGCTTAGGGGTACTCGGTGACTGGCAAAACCCCTATTTAACCATGGACTTTGCTACTGAAGCAGCAACACTACGGCTATTAGCTGCGCTCATCGAAAAGGGTTATCTAGCCCGTGGTACTAAACCGGTTCACTGGTGTACAGCTTGCCGTTCCGCCTTAGCCGAAGCTGAGCTCGAATATCAGGATAAAACCTCTTTATCCCTAGAAGTGCGGTTTTTTGCTGATGATGCAAAAGCGATCGCGCAATGCTTCACTGATTCAGTGCCGGTACCCGGGCAGATTTCTGCGATTATTTGGACGACAACTCCTTGGACATTACCGGCTAATCGTGCTTTAGCCGTCAATGCCGATGCTGGTTATCAACTGATTCAAGTCACCGGTGAAACGGGCAGTGAATATTTAATTTTAGCGGCTGACCGGGTCGCTGAATGGCTTTCCCAAGGGACAATCTCTCACTGGCAACTTCTGGGCAGTGCCTTAGGCGCTGACTTGGTGGGTTTACGCTTCCATCATCCCTTTTATGCTTTTACAGTCCCCGTCATTGTGGGCGAACATGTAACGACTGACAGTGGTACTGGAATCGTTCATACTGCCCCAGGGCATGGGCCTGAAGACTTTATTGTCGGTCAACGGGAAGGTCTGGAGATTGCTAATCCAGTCGGTGATGATGGTTGTTACCTCCCTGAAACAGAAAAACTGGCAGGCTGCTCAATTTTTACAGTTGATCAATCGATTATTGCGCTACTCCAGCAGCAGGGGACTCTACTACGACACGCTAAAATTCAACATAGCTACCCACACTGCTGGCGCCATCGAACTCCAGTGATTTTCCGTACGGTCCCACAGTGGTTTATCAGTATGAACCCACACTCATTGCGTGAGCAGGCTCTACAGCAAATTACCCAGGTCAATTGGCTACCGGAATGGGGTGAAGCACGCATACGAGCGATGGTGGCGTCTCGTCCTGATTGGTGTATCTCTCGACAACGCGCTTGGGGAACACCGTTAGCGCTATTTATCCATAAAGAGAGCGGCCAGTGGCATCCCCGTACGACAGAGCTATTGCAGCAGATTGCTCAACGGGTTGCTCAACAAGGCATTGGCATTTGGTGGGATCTTGATCCCAAGGATCTATTAGGCGATGAAGCCGTCAATTATGATAAATGCTTAGATATTCTGGATGTTTGGTTTGATTCCGGTGCGACTTACGCTACAGTCGTGGCAGAACGTCCTGAATACGCTGGTGCTAACGCTGATCTCTACCTGGAAGGCTCCGATCAACACCGAGGATGGTTTATGTCCTCACTGATGTTATCGACAGCAATCAAAGGAACAGCCCCCTACCGCCAAGTATTAACCCATGGTTTTACGGTCGATAGCCAGGGGCGCAAGATGTCAAAATCGCTGGGAAACGTTATCAGCGCTCAAGAGATTATTGACAATTTCGGTGCCGATATCCTTCGTCTTTGGGTAGCAGCCACCGATTATCGGGCAGAGATCACTTTATCAGCAGATATTCTACAAGGCACCACCGATCTCTATCGACGGATCCGCAATACGGCTCGCTTTTTGCTAGCCAATCTCAATGGCTTTGATCCACAACAACATCTAGTCGCCCATGAGCAGCTGATCACCATTGATCAATGGGCGATTGCTCGAGCCCAGCAATTACAACAGCAGCTGATCACCGCTTATAAGCAGTATGAATTCCACCGGGTGGTCCAACTAGTAATGCATTTCTGTTCCATTGAGATGGGATCATTCTATCTGGATATTATTAAAGATCGTCAATACACCACAAAGACTAATAGCCTGGCACGGCGCAGCTGCCAAACCGCACTCTATCACATTGCCGAAGCATTGGTACGCTGGATCGCTCCGATTTTATCCTTTACTGCCGATGAGATGTGGCAACACCTCCCCGGTCAACGCAGCATTTCCGTATTCACTGAAATTTGGTATCAACCACTAGCAATGATGGCTCACCATGCTCTACTCAATGAAAAGGGTTGGGAGCAATTAATGAATATCCGCAATGCTGTCAATGGTGCCTTGGAGCAAGCACGCACCCAAAAGATCATTGGCAGTCCATTAGCAGCCGCAGTGACGTTATACGCGCAACCGACTTGGACTCAGTTACTGCTAGCGCTCTCAGAAGAGTTGCGCTTCCTACTGCTGGTCTCGCAAGCTAATGTGGTCCCGGTTACTGAGCCACCGATCAATACGGACAGCAGTTGTCAGCCCTGCGCTCTCCCTGGATTGTGGATTAGCATTACCCCCGCTCGCGGCAGCAAATGTCCGCGTTGTTGGCACTATCACGATAGCAATGAAAAAAACAGTCAGCCATTATCCGAGGCACAACCGGAATTATGCCAACGCTGCCATAGCAATGTCTGGGGAACTGGCGAAATCCGGCGGTTTGTCTAATGAAACGGTTAGCGCAGCGGCTTTGGCATAGCGGCTGCCGCTGGCTCTGGTTATCAGGATTGGTGTGGGCGGCCGATCAATTCAGTAAGCAGTGGATTACGCAACAGCTAGCTTGGCAAGCCCGCCAAAAGCTTTTCCCAGGCTTTGATCTCGTTCATGTCTACAATCCGGGAGCTGCCTTTAGTTTATTAGCCAATCAGCCCGCTTGGCAATGGTTGCTTATCGTCATGGCTATCGCCATTTGCGGCTGGTTATTCTGGGAGTTAACTCAACAACCTACCAGCGATTGGCTACCGCATATCGCTTACACCCTCATTATTGGGGGTGCCCTAGGCAACTTAACCGATCGCTATCGGTATGGTGCTGTGCTCGATTTTATTGATATTTATATCAATCATTGGCATTGGCCCGCCTTTAACCTAGCGGATAGCGCTATCTGTTTAGGATGTGGCTTATTGTTGTGGAAAAATGTGCAAAAAAGGTATTGAAACGACTGCCTGAGATGACAGAGTCATCTCACAGTTATTTTACTGAGCTTCTCTTCCCCTTTTTTTGTCCTTTCTCTTTTGCCACCTCGGCTGCTCCCACCTCCCGGTTCCGGTATCAGCGTCTGCCGGCGGCCTGCTGCCGCTGCTGCCGCCGCCGCTGATGCCGCTGCTGCTGCCAGTCGTCGTCGGGCGGTGGCGGTGGCGGTGGCGGTGGCGGTGGCGGTGGCGGTGGCGGTGGCGGTGGCGGTGGCGGTGGCGGTGGCGGTGGCGGTGGCGGTGGCGGTGGCAAAGGCTGCAATTTAGGGAACGTTACTTTTGTATAGTTTAAAGCCATCTGCTCGCGAGATACTCGTGACCATCGCTGTCCTTGCGCTGAATACAACTCCACAACTTGGTTAGGATCTAAATGTTGTGCTAAGGAAAGATTAAAGTGGTAAGTCAGTTCTATACCGAGGCGATGTTTAGTCTGACCACTGAAACCAGTGTGATGATAGTAAGCTAAAGTCAACAAAGGAACTGGCGTATAATCAATACCCCAACGCCATTGCTGTGGGTTTTTATACCGCTTTTCCCTATCACCCCAAGCCACCGCATCCCCAAAATAGTGGGTGTAGCGCATAGAAGCCCCCAGCTGGGGCAGTGCCGGTAAATAGCCTCGCAACGTGATATCGTAACCCCTTGCTGCACGCTGCTGATACTCTGGTAAATCACGCGCTTCCCGCCAATCATTAGCTGGCAGATAACCATTCACCAATAATTTCATCGAGTGTAACCACGCCTCCACGCCCCAACCAATACGATGTTGGTGCTGGCGCATGTCTTGATCATAAAATAGATTATATCCAACACCCCACTGCGCTTCTGGAAAATAGCGCCACCCCATGCCAAGGCTGATTTGGCTATTCCGCTGTTGCCGCTGCCAACCCCCTTGTAGAAACAGTAGCTGTTGTTCTTGCCGCATGAAGGGCCATAATCCCTCAATAAATACACGGTCATCCCTATTATCTAGCTGCCCTCCAGCAGCTAACTGCATAGAAGCGGCAGTTTGAGTAGTAATGGCTTTTTTACTCATTATGGCCACTGGTTTTTTCAGGCTAAGCGTAGAAGCAATTGTGGGTGCTGTTGCTAAACAACAGGTAAATGTAGGGATTAACAGGTTATTCATAGCTTAATTCATTTAAAAAAAATCATTCTCACTATATTACCATTTTTAACAAAAATTTAAAAATAATTTTACATATTGATCGCTAGCCTTTAATTGTTGATGATCCTCAACCGATCAGATACTGTTGGCGAATTAAATGGCTTACTATAGAGTTCTAATGAGGTAATCATAGAGGCTATCCATTATGTCGTTACAAACCACATCGAACCAAGAGATTCCTCTGCAGACGGTTGAAGTTGCAAGAGCCGCTTTTCCTAAAGGTCATCCTTATATAACATTGCGGGATGAACTGGGTACCCTTTATAGTGATGAAGATTTTGTCAAGCTGTTTTCGAAGCGTGGCCAGCCTGCGATATCACCCTGGCGGTTAGCACTGATTACCCTTATGCAGTTTCGCGAGAACCTTTCGGATAGGCAAGCTGCTGAGGCAGTACGAGCCAGGATTGATTGGAAATATTTATTAGGGTTTGAGCTTTCTGACCCCGGTTTTAATTTTTCAGTACTTTGTGAATTTCGCATGCGCCTGATTGTAGGAAGCGCTGAACAGCAACTTTTAGAATTGCTGTTGGATAAATGTCGTACTCATGGATTAATAAAGGCTAGGGGACAACAGCGAACTGACTCGACGCATGTTTTAATGGCTGTTCGTGAATTAAAGCGGTTGGAGTTGATTGGAGAGACCTTAAGAGCAGCTCTTAATGAAATCTCTAAAAAAGAGCCCCAGTGGCTTAAAAGCGTATCACTGCCTAGTTGGTATGACCATTATACCAAACGGATAGAGGATAGCCGACTACCGCGCAGTGAAAAAGCACGCAGCCAGTATGCACAAATGATGGGTGAAGATGGTTTTAGATTACTTGCATGGATTGACACGCCCTCTGCTCCTAAAGCACTGGGGAAGTTGATGAGTATACGGGCCTTAAGAACTGCTTGCATAAGGCATTATGAGGTCGTGCCGAACAGTGAGAGAGGAGCTCGTATACGCTTTAAGACAGATAAAGAAGTAACCCAAGCAACAGAAGAAATTGTGTCCCCTTATGATCTTGATGCACGTTATCGCAGCAAAAGGGGGAAGCATTGGGTGGGTTATATGGTGCACCTCAGCGAAAGTTGTGATGATGAAACAGTACATTTAATCACTCATGTAAAGACTACACCTGCTAATAGGCATGATATAGAGAGTACCGAGAGTATTCATCAAGCTATGGCTGAAAAAGAGCTGTTGCCAGCCCAGCACTTTGTTGACTCAGCTTATATTTCAGCGGAACTTCTGGTTAACAGTAAAATAAATTATGGTATTGCTTTAGTTGGCCCCCCTCGAGGTAATACCAGTTGGCAGAAACAGGTTAAAGGGGCTTATACTCGAGAACAATTCTTAATTAATTGGCAACAACGAACGGTTCACTGTCCTCAAGGGTTAAAATCAATCAGTTGGAACGATCGCTTTATTAAGGGTAAGCTCTATCACAAAGTTTCATTTTCTAAAACAGCCTGCGCTGTTTGTAAAGAACGGCGCCGCTGTACTCAAGCTAAGGAAACCGCTCGCAGGTTACGCCTGCTCCCTCAAATACAGCATGAAACACTACAGATAGCCCGTCAACTCTCGGACAGCCGTGAATGGCGTCGCACTTATGCACGACGTTGGGGTATTGAGGGGACTTTATCGCAAGGTATCCGTGCTTTCGGTTTACGTCAGGCGCGCTACCGTGGTTTAGTAAAGACGCAGCTGCAGAATCTTGCTACAGCTGCTGCTATCAATATCCAACGGCTCATAGCGTGGTTACATCAACAGCCTCGTGAGGTAAAACGAATATCTCGTTTTGCTCAGTTGGCAGTAGCAACTTGAGAGGTTACTTAATAATTCGCCAACAGTATCTGATCAGCTGGAGATCATCAACCATTAAAGGCCAGTGATCAAATAGTTAGACTGCTGGTGGAAAAAGGCGTGATATAGACAGCATCAGTAATGAGGAAAGGATAGCTTTATTCTATGCCCTTTTTAAACATAGAAAAGAGCTGGTTGAATTTCTGCTAGGAAGAAAAACCAATGTAAATACCCAAGGTGGTCAGGGTAATACGCCGTTACATTTCGCTGCAAAGTTTATCCCGCTTAATCAGGAAGGCGGTTCGACGTTCATTGACTTGCTAATAAAGCATGGTGGCCAAATTGGCAAAAAAAATTTCAGTTGAAAATACCGTTAGCCATTGTACTCCATAGGAGCCTAAATGAGAATATTAGAAAAAAGTGGAAGGAAAGTGTGGATGAAGCTCTAATTAAATACACTCTATGTACTAATCCAGGCACTAACAAACCGGAACAACTCTCAGAAGATAGACTACAAGTCTTAGCGGCCTACTGGGATAAGTGTCACGAGGCAGTGCCTTTGATGCTAGAAATGCCCCTTGGTAATCTGGGTAATCTTTATACACTCCTTAAAATAAATTCCATTAGCCAATTGGCTAAATTCTATGTAAATGAGACAACTCGGCAGAAATTAAATAAACTCAAAGGTAACGGATTATTACATAGCTTTTCACCGTACAGCAAAGAGATAAAAGATAAAATCAGGGTTATTGAACAAGAGGGTAGACTATACGCTTCAATAACCCAACCTGTTCTATTGCTTCCCCAACCCGGTTGCTCTGTAAAAAATAGGCTCTCTGCCTATTCAATAACGGGCGAAGAAGTATTTAATTGTCCCATCATTGAAAAGATTAACTCCTACCTTGATGCATCAAGTCGTTGGAATCTAGTGTCAGCACACTTCCCCTCAACTAAAAACAGATTAGAGTCCATCCCACCAACCTTAGGGACGCTCGCAGTTCCCTCTTGAAACTGTCCATAACCTAAGTGATGCGGTTTCCAGCGACAGCAAGGATTACAACAGTGCTCTTTTTTTTGAACAGTATTTAGCTAAACAGTTAGCGCTGTTGTCATGTTTCTGAAATCGGCCATAATTTAACTTGAGTAATTCGATTCCCAGCCACAGCAAGGATCTCAAATTGATAGCCCAGTGCGGTAAATCGGGTGCCAACGGCCGGAATAGTCTCCAAATGCTCCAATAATAAGCCATTTAGTGTTCTGGGTCCATTAACCGGCAATACCTGTTCCAAGATCTTATTTAAATCTCGAATATTGGTAGAACCCGCTATTAATAGAGAACCATCGGCTTGCGGGACTATCTCCTCTTCAAGTGAAGGTGCAATTGAGGTGGTAAAATCCCCAACAATCTCCTCAACAATCGCCTGCACAGTAACTAACCCTTTAATATCCCCATACTCATCAACAACTATTCCGGTAGACTCTTTATTGCGCTGAAATTTCATCAATTGCACATGCAGTGGTGTCCCTTCCGGAATAAAGTAGATCTCGTCGGCTGCTCGTAATAAGGATTCTTTGCCTATCTCATTTTTTTCTATCATTAATCGATAAGCTTCTCGTACCCGCAAAAGCCCAACTGCATTATCGAGGTTATCTCGGTAAAGTAGCAGCCGATTATAAGGACAGTGGAGCAGCTGACGTAACAAAGATTTCCAATCATCATTAATATCCATGCCTACAATTTCACTGCACGGGATCATGACATCTTCTACCGTCATGGTCTCAAGATCTAAGATCGCCCGTAGCATCTCTTGATAACGATGCGGGATCAGAGGATTAGTTTCATGGAATAGTGTGCGTAGCTCCTCCTTACTTAAAGCATTGTGGGGTAATCGATCAGTGCGTAACCCAAATAGCAACATTACTCCCTGAGTCACATGATTAAGCAAACTGACTAAGGGAAATAACAGTCGGTGTAAGATCCGTAACAGCCAACTGCTAGGAAAGGCAACACGCTCCGGGTGAAAAGCAGCTATCGATTTTGGACCGGTCTCTCCAAAAATTAAAATGGCTAAGGTTAATAGTGCAGTGGCCAGAAATACTCCTTGATCACCGCCTAGCCGCTGCCCGATCAGCGCTGCCAAAGTGGTTGCTAAACTGTTAGCGACTGTGTTACCAATCAAGAGCAAGCCAATTAGCTGATCCGGCCGCTGTAACAGTTTTTCGGCTCGCTGCGCCCCGCGGTGTCCCTGTTTAGCCAAGTGGCGTAATCGATAGCGATTCAACGCCATCATGCCAGTCTCTGAAGCTGAAAAGTAGGCCGATAAGATGAGCATAACGCCCAGTACAATGATTAGGGTGGTTGTTGATATCTCTTGCAAGCGGTATCTTCCTGTCAAATAAACTGGGTTGATAAGGGATAGATGGGGATGCTAGTCAGTAAATCAATAGCAGGTTCGTTACTGGCTACTGTAACCTGGTACTACAGCAGTATCTAAAATGATTGTAACGTGAGGCCTGTTAGATCGATAAATTATAAGTCATATAGCTACATGATTTCTGTGTATTAACGCTCTTTGAACAATTGCACAAATGGTAGCTGCGTTATCTCAGGTAAATGGCTTAGGTGAGAAAGTCTTTCATCCTGACATAAAAGCTGACTTTGCCAAGGCACTGGCGTTTAACTACCAGGTAACCGCGCAAAATCCAGATGGTGGTTGGGGACACCAGGTGGGTGGTCATTGCAGTGATGTGATCAGCACAGCATATGCTATGACAGCAATCACCCAGTTGGCCGATATTTCTTCGCAGCAGCAAGGTTGGCACTACCTAATAGAACGCCAGGAACAGGATGGTGGTTTCTCTTCCATCACCGATCAAGTTGGCTCACGGCCAATTCCATATGCTTTTCCCGTTCTCGCAGATATTTTTGCATTGAAGGCATTTGCACAACGACAGATGGCTGCCAAGCAGTGAATTCCCCCGAATGGCATGGATGCCTACCTAACCATCCTACCTTGCTTAGCGCCAGCTGCAACACTGCCTATTCCCGATCAAAATCGCTATAATGGCGGAATTGTCGGTAACCTAAACCCCTAAACAACCCATTGCTATTACGGGATCTGATCACTATGTTTACTCAATTAACTGAGAGACTCTCACAAACCTTTAAAAATCTGAGTGGCCGTGGCCGCTTAAGTGAAGCCAATATTCAAGAGAGCCTACGTGATGTCCGACGTGCGCTACTGGAAGCCGATGTCGCCCTGCCGGTAGTGAACACCTTAATTCAACAGATACAACAGACAGCAATCGGTACTGCGATACATCGAAGCTTGACCCCCAACCAAGCTTTCCTAAAAATTGTAGAGCGCGAACTAATTACTCTGATGGGTAGCCAACATCAGCCGCTACAACTACAAACAACGCCACCGGCCGTTATTCTGCTGGTTGGACTACAAGGCGCGGGGAAAACCACTACAGCCGCTAAGCTCGCTCGCTATCTACAACAAACGTCAAAACGCAAAGTTCTTCTCGCCTCAACAGACACTTACCGCCCAGCAGCCATCCAGCAATTACAACGCTTGGCCGAATCCATTGCCGTTGATTTTTTCACAACAAGGGAAACGGAGCCATTGGCGATTGCTCAAGCTGCCCATCAGCAAGCTCAGTTACAATTTTATGATCTACTGATTGTCGATACCGCTGGCCGTCTACATGTTGATGATCAAATGATGCAGGAGGTGCAGCAAATTCACCAGATCGTGAAATCGACAGAGACCTTGTTTGTCATAGATGCCACCGTTGGCCAAGATGCTGTCAATATGGCAAAAGCTTTTGATAGTCAACTTGCTTTAACCGGTATTATCCTCAGTAAGGCTGATGGTGATGCTCGTGGCGGCGCCGCACTCTCTGTTCGTCAGGTCACTGGTAAACCCATTAAGTTTGTAGGAATAGGAGAAAAAACCGATGCGTTGGAAGCTTTCCATCCCGAACGCATGGCCAGCCGTATTCTAGGCATGGGTGACCTACTCTCATTGATTGAAGAGCTAGAGCAGAAAACCGACAGCCAGCAAAAAGAAAAATTGCTTAACAAATTTAAAAAGGGTCAAGGGTTTGACTTTGAAGATTTCCGAGGTCAACTACGGCAGATGCAGCAAATGGGAGGCATGATGGGCCTGTTGAGTAAACTCCCCGGTGCACATCAGCTGCCAAGCCAGTTAACCGCACAACTGGATGATAAAATGTTAGTCCGTATGGAAGCGATTATTAACTCGATGACACACCCAGAGCGTCAAGGCCGGGTTGAGCTGAAAGGTTCTCGCAAACGGCGGATCGCTCAAGGAGCCGGCGTCCCTGTACAAAGTGTTAACCAGCTGCTAAAACAGTTTGAAACCATGCAGCAAATGATGAAAAAAATCGGTAGTGGTGGTATGGGTAAGATGATGCAAAACTTGAAGGGAATGTTGCCGCCAGGCTTCATGGGTCGCTAGGTTCTGTTGACGTTTCATATGGGTAGCCATAAATTGAACTTGATCCCCTTTAACAGACATCGAGAAGAGTAACAAAGCGTATAAACTTTGTTACTTTTTGAAATGAAGTTATGAATCAAGAACAATCAAGGAGCGATGATAAGTAATTCAAGCGGAATGCGGTAAAGCTGTATCACAGCAGTGGCAAGACGCTCTGTGATCTTGCTACCATTTTTTAGACAGTGAGAAGAGAAACTTTAAGCCGCTTGTAGGATCCAGTTTTTCTCGAATTCTGAAGGTGACAAATACCCCAGTGTTGAATGCCCCCTCTTGCGGTTATAGTGTATTAGTCACGACATAATCTGACATTAGAGCTTGAAAAGAAGAGCGTTACCGGTTTTGATAGAGGGTGTAGAACCTTTAATCAAAAACAAGCGGTAACACTCATGCTCCATAGTAACAAACCCATCATTAAACACAAAGTTGGACTGCTGAATCTCGCTAAAGAGCTTAATAACGTTTCTCAAGCCTGCAAGGTTACGGGAGTGTCTCGGGATATGTTTTATCGCTACCAGGAATTGGTTGAGGAAGGCGGAGTTGAAGCATTAGTCAACCGTAGCCGTCGAATCTCTAACCTAAAAAACCGGACTGATGAAGCAACCGAACGAGCAGTTATCGATTATGCCATTGAGTTCCCAGCTCATGGACAACGTCGGGCCAGCAATGAACTGCGTAAGCAGGGAATTTTCATCTCAGCCATAAAAGAATGTATCAGTTACTTATCTGGTCATAAAGTATTCGGTATCAGTTCGTCAGCTTTCTATGTGGCGGCTGAACAGCATTTCATTATCGTCAGGTAATGAAATTTCTCTAACCAGGTATTGAGCCTGCTTTAGATAAATTTGGTTATGACCAAATTTTCGAGCGTGGAATTTCCAAGCATCGCAGAAGGCAATATTTCATATCTGCGACAGCGTCCTATAAACCCTTGCAACAGTTTAGTTAACACTTTTTCATAACAAAAGTTAAAACTCTTTTTTCATTTGTGTTAAAATAACCGAAAAATAGATCTCCCTCTTTAGCTGAACAAGAGAGGTTTTTTTTTAATTGTAATGTAAACCTATAATTAGTTATTGTAACGTTAACTAATCGGACCACATTAAAATCAAAGTAATAGACGACCTTCAGATAAATTGCCTTAAAGAAACTCTCTTTAGCGGAGAAAGCTAAAGTCACTTTTTGTTGATGCGTTCCTAATGGCGATAACAACATTAATTCTTTTTCATCAATTATTCTTTTGGAAATTTCATTTGCAGTATTCTCTTCTATCCATTCCTCAAGATCGATGCCAAGCAAACTAATTTGTGAAAGATTAGCAAGGCAACTAATTGCTGTATTATGAGTATGTGTAATCGAGCCAATCCACCCCACTGGCCATAATGGTTGTCGATTTGTCCCAATAGTGATATCCAATGGTGGTAAGCCATATACTAGCAATAGCAGTCGGCATAAATAACGACCAGCCAAGAACTCTGCTTTGCGTTTAGGAGTCACGTTAAGAAGGGGGCGTGGACAGGATATTCCTAGTTGTGAAAATAGTTCATTAGAATAGTGCTTAACTGAATAGTTACATTGTAAGATAGATAAATTAGCAAAAACTGGTGGTGGCAAAAATTTTACATTAGTAATAAATTTATTACTTTCAGGAAATTGGCTAATACAGTAATCTGTAGATTCAGCCAAATGCATGTAAACACAGTTTTTCATTCGTTAATTTCCTTAACTTATGTGTGAACATACCATATAGATAAAAAAATATATAAACACTAGATTTACAAGATTCCTGATTTTTTAATTTTAAAATTTTTATTTGGTATTATAAAATATTTTCAATTGAAATGTTCATTCATAGGATGCTACACTGAAGCACAGTAATGAGCAACAAATGAGTATTTGTTGGCTAGTATAAGTGAGCATCAGGAAATAAATGCGCCTTTTCAAATGAGGATTTATATGTTTTTTTAACAAAATACCTGCATTTTTCCCTTTATTTTTATAGATCCCCTGCTTACAAGGGGGTATTAAGTACGTTGTTCGATAATAGTTATGGTAGAGGTATCGCCACCCGGAATATGAGGAAATCTTTATCTCATCAAACTGCCAAATGGATGGGAAGCCTGTCGGTGTTCCAAGAACGGGAAATTTTTGGCATTCGGATTACGCTTTTATGCAAAGGCCGTTCGCATTTACAATCACCTATCCTCAAGTCGTGTCATCTCAGAATCGTGGAACTTATTTCATCGATATGGCGCAGGCTTATGAAAATTTCTCAGATAACCTAAAAGCTAAACTTATTGGGGCCATAGGAACACACTCGGTCCGTCGATATTCCAAAATCCGCCCAACCGATGTTTATCGTCCGATTAGAGATATTCTTGCGGAAATCGATCAGAATACTCCTGAAGTTAAACACCCTGCAGTTATCCGCCATCCAGTTACTGGTGCCTTGATCTTATACATCAGCCGTGGTTTCACAGAAATGCTGACGCTGACCGATGATAGCATCAACGCTGACGAAGTGATGCATCATCTGATAGTCGAAACCGGCCAGGCTGACGACAGTTTCTCCCACCCCAATATCAGGCTGCTGAACATTAGTGAAGGAGACATCATCATTTGGGACAATCGGCGCTTTATTCATCACGCTAAGCACAGTGACAAAGTTGAGCCGACCTGCACCTTCCGCTTAACTGATCTTGCTACCCTTTAACGGACACCAAGAAGAGGAACAAAGAGTATAATTTTTGTTACTTTTTGAGGTGAGGTTATGAACCAAGAACAATTAAGAAACTATGACAAGGAGTTTAAGCTGAATGCAGTTAAATTGTATCACAGCAGCGGTAAAACCTGTTGCCAATTAGGCAAAGAACTGGGGATTCCGAAGACCACGTTATCAGGGTGGGTCCGTAGATATAAGCAAGATGGCACAGAAGCCTTTCCTGGCAAGGGGAATTTTAAGGCTTCTGAGGCTGAAAACATCCAGTTGCGCAAAGAATTAGCAGTGGTTCGTGAGGAGAGAGATATCTTAAAAAAAGCGCTGAGCATCTTCTCTGTAGCACGCAAGTAAAGTACCGATTTATGCAATCGCATGCTAGGGAATTTAGTGTTGGGAGGATGGCTAAAGTGCTTAGAGTATCTCGGAGTGGCTATTATCAGTTTATCCAGGAAAAACCCTCAAAACGCAGACAAGAGAATGAACGGTTATTGTTCCAAATTAAACAAATCCATGCAGAAAGCCGTCAAATTTATGGTAGCCCGCGTATTTGGGCCGAATTACGTGCCAGAGGTGAGAGTTGCTCACGTAAGCGGGTTTGCCGCTTGATGAAACGGAGCTTCATAGCCGCAAAAATGAAAAAACGTTTCAAAATAACTACAAGAGCAAATGCAGAGGCTATAGTGGCTCCCAATTTGTTACAGCAGAAATTCACTGCTTCACGGCCTAATCAGCATTGGGTAGCTGATTTAACCTATATTTCGACCAGCGAAGGATGGTTATAGGTTGCCGTTATATTGGATTTGTTCTCTCGTAGCATCGTAGGAATGGCCATGAAGGAACGGATGAACACAGATTTAGTAATGAGTGCGTTAAAACAGGCGTTAATCCGACGAAGACCGCTAGCAGGCCTTATCCATCACTCCGATCAAGGCAGCCAGTATACCAGTGAAACCTTTAAAGCCTTATCGGCACAACAACGGATAACCCTCAGTATGAGTCGTACTGGTAACTGCTACGATAATGCAGTCGTAGAAAGTTTCTTTCACACCCTGAAGACAGAACACACCTATTTTGAGCACTATGGTACTCGGGAGCAGGCTAAACGGAGTATTTTTGAATAGGTAGAGGTATTTTATAACCGTAAGAGGAGGCACTCAACGCTGGGGTATTTGTCACCTTCAGAGTTCGAGAAAAACTGGACTCTACAAGCGGCTTAAAGTTTCTCTTCTGATTGTCTAAAAAATGGTGGCAAGATCAATGACTATAACTTTTGGCCTAATCGAAGGTTGGTGGCGAAGTATAGACCCATACCGGACCAATGGCCCACTGATTTCTGTACTTACCTGGCAGTCTTTGTTACACAAGGCAGGATTTACTGCAGTAAAAGGGCATGGTAGCGCTAACCAGCAAGTGTTAGTAGCTTATTTTGATGGTAATCATGGGTACCCGTCTGCATCGATAATTGCCGGCACTGAATCTGATATCGATGCAGGGAAAACTACGTCACAGGCTATAAATATACCCGATTTTGAAGAAAAAGCCTCATCACATGACCGATCTAATGCAGCGGCAGTAACTATCACCGAGCTCGTGGGTGGCTCCCAATTGCGCTGGCAGTGTCTAGGTAATGGGCATCCGCTGTTACTACTGCCTCCGCTAAACATGAGCATCAATGCCTGGATACAACAAATCACCCTACTTGAAGGTTCCAGTTATGCTGTTCATGTACCAGTTTACCCGGGTCATTTAGATAACCCATTAGAAAAACAATCATTCAGTTTTGCGGCGTTAGTAGATGAGCTATGTGACTATATCAAGAAGCATTGGCCAGAGGAGGCAGTTCCGGTGGTTGGCTGGTCGCTGGGTGGTTGTTTGGCGCTTGGGCTAGCGTGTCGTGCGCCGGAACTAGTAACCGCACTCGTACTAGTCAACAGCATGGCAAAACCCGACGAAAATCTACTTGCTAATGTATCCAAATTGGACGATGAATTATGTGCTCACACAGACTACCTGGCTGCTTTGTTAAATTCGCAGCGAAGCGTTCCCGAAGAACTCAGGGCTGGAGCTTCAACACAGGTACTTATGCATTACTACCAGATGCTTAGTAATATTGATCTTCGCGAACATTTACCGAGGATTATGATTCCGTCGTTAGTTGTACATGGACAACGCGATCCAGTGATCCTTGCCTCTGACCTCGAGGAACTGCGCCAATTGGGTAATGTTAAAATAGTTAAGTTAGAGACAGCTGGACATTTTATTCCATTGTTAGCTGCGCAATACTTCAATGCATTACTCTTGGATTTTCTGAGTATGGAGCATGAATCACTATAACTATATTGAAGACTTTATTTTTTGCACTGTTGCCAATAGATTGCTCAGAAGTTCGGGTTTGGGGTGAGTAGATACCGTCTTACTTGTCACGATGCAAGCACTATTTTTTCATCAATGGGAATTGCTGCGAAAATGAACAAACGCTTCAAAGTAACTATCAGAGCCAATCCGACAGAGCATTTTTGAATGAGTAGAGGTGTTTTATAACCGGCAAAGAAGACATTCTACACTGGGCTATTTGCCACCTGCAGAGTTCGAAAAAAATTGGATCCAACAAGCAGCTTATTGTATCCTATTTCCATCGCTTTAAAATAGCAACCAGCAGCCACCTGTAAGGTAGTTGGCTGGGTTTTAACTAATATTGATACTTCAAGAGGCTTACTGACCCTGATTACTCAATAGCTCAGCTAGGTTCGCTGAAGCCGTTTCGTGACTGACCATTCCTTGAACCTCTCCTTGCTGAGATGCCAAGCGACGTAGACGATCCTGGTGGTGCGCGTAGCCTGTTCCCGCAGGAATTAAGCGTCCTACAATGACATTTTCCTTCAATCCGCGTAACTCATCGCGTTTACCACTCACGGCAGTTTCCGTTAAGACTCGGGTGGTCTCTTGGAAAGAAGCTGCTGAGATCAGAGATTCCGTGGCTAATGAAGCTTTGGTGATCCCCAACAGTTCGCGCACATAAGTTGGCGGTACTTTGCCTTCAGCCTCTAAAGTTCGAACTGCCATCTTCACACGCGAGATCTCAACCTGTTCACCCTCTAGGAATGTAGAGTCACCTGAGCTTAATATGGTCGCTTTACGCAACATTTGGCGTACAATCACTTCAATGTGCTTATCGTTGATCTTAACCCCTTGTAAGCGATAGACCTCCTGCACCTCATGAACAACATATTGCGTAACGGCGTGAATACCTCGTAGACGCAAAATGTCTTGGGGCGCTTCTGGTCCATCAGAGATCATATCACCTCGTTCAACCTGCTCACCTTCAAAGACATTCAGATGCCGCCATTTCGGAATCATCTCTTCGTAAGCTTCACCACCTTCTAAGGGAATAATCTGTAACCGTCGCTTGCCTTTGGTCTCCTTACCAAAAGAGACTATGCCGGCAATCTCCGCCAATATTGCCGGTTCTTTAGGACGACGTGCCTCGAACAGATCAGCAACACGAGGTAGACCACCGGTAATATCACGTGTCCCCCCAGACTCTTGTGGGATCCTCGCTAAAGTATCACCGACGGCAACCACCGCACCATCTTCCAGCTGAATAATGGTTTTACTGGGTAAGAAATACTGTGCTGGAATATCCGTCCCCGGAATCAAAACTTCGTTACCATCGGCATCCACTACCTTCAAGGCTTGACGCTGGTCTCGACTCAGGCTGCTGCGTTCACTTCCCTCTAAGACGACTATGGAGGAAAGGCCCGTTAACTCATCGGTTTGCCGGGTAATTGTCTGGCCTTCAACCATATCGATAAACTTTACAAAACCCTGAACTTCAGCAATCACCGGCATTGTATGAGGATCCCAATGAGCCACAATGGCACCCGCTTCTACTTCAGAACCATCTGGATAAGCTAGTACCGCTCCATAGGGAATCTTATGTTTCTCTTTAGCGATCCCTAAAGTATCAATTAGCACTAGCTCAGCATGACGGGAGGTAATAATCAATTTTCCGTTGCTGTTGACCACAAATTTTGCTTTCTCGAGCTTCAATTTTCCAGAGTTCTTCACCTGAATAGAGGACTCTGCAGCCGCCCGGGAAGCTGCTCCACCAATATGGAAGGTCCGCATAGTCAACTGAGTCCCAGGTTCTCCAATCGACTGTGCCGCAATTACACCAATTGCTTCGCCCAAATTAATCAGGTGCCCTCGCGCCAAGTCACGACCATAACAGTATGTACAAATACCAAACCCGGTTTCACAAGTTACTACTGATCGCACTTTGATCTGATCAATCGCCAGTGCCTCTAATCGATCACACCATTGCTCATCCAATAGCGTGTTTCGCGGTACTAAAATTTCCCCTGTGTGGGGTTGAAGTAAGTCTTCGGCAGTGACTCGACCCAGTACGCGTTCACGTAATGGCTCTTTAACATCGCCTCCTTCAATCAAGGGCATCATGACCATGCCCGCTTGGGTGCCGCAATCCTCTTCAATCACCACCAGATCTTGCGCAACATCCACTAAACGCCGAGTGAGATAACCTGAGTTCGCCGTCTTTAAAGCGGTATCTGCCAATCCTTTACGAGCACCGTGAGTTGAGATGAAATATTGTAAAACGTTTAACCCTTCACGGAAATTGGCCGTAATCGGTGTCTCAATAATTGAACCATCAGGTTTGGCCATTAAGCCACGCATACCAGCTAACTGCCGAATCTGCGGTGCTGAACCTCGAGCCCCGGAATCAGCCATCATAAAGACACTGTTAAACGAAGCCTGCTTTTCGGACTGCTGTTGACGATTGAGTACGGTCTCGACAGATAAGTTTTCCATCATCGCCTTGGCAACCCGTTCATTAGCTGCCGCCCAAATATCGATCACTTTGTTGTAGCGTTCGCCAGCAGTCACTAGTCCCGATTGGAATTGCTCCTGGATTTCGGATACCTCAGCTTCAGCAGCACCGATGATACTTGCTTTGCTGTCGGGAATGACCATATCGTCAATACCCACTGAACAGCCTGAACGAGCGGCATAATTGAAACCGGTATACATAATCTGATCAGCTAAGATCACCGTCGGTTTCATACCTAAAGAGCGGTAGCAGCTATTCAATAGCTTAGAAATCGCTTTTTTGCCCAGCTGCTGGTTGACTAAGGCAAATGGTAAGCCTTTAGGGATTACCATCCATAAAATAGCACGGCCAATGGTGGTTTCTACAATGCTGCGACTGGATTCTAATTGGCCTTGGCTATTTTTATGGTATTCGGTAATCCGAACTTTGACTTGAGCATGTAACTCAGCCATGCCGGTACGATAAGCCTTTTCTGCCTCTTGGGGCCCTGAAAGTAGCATTCCTTCGCCTTTGGCGTTGACCTTGGTTCGGGTCATATAGTACAGACCTAAAACCACATCTTGTGAGGGCACAATAATCGGCTCACCGCTGGCAGGCGATAAGATGTTATTGGTCGACATCATTAGTGCTCGAGCTTCTAATTGCGCCTCCAAAGTCAATGGGACATGCACTGCCATCTGGTCACCATCGAAGTCAGCGTTATAGGCCGCGCACACCAATGGATGCAACTGGATCGCCTTCCCCTCAATCAATACCGGTTCGAAAGCTTGAATTCCTAAACGGTGTAGGGTCGGTGCACGATTTAATAATACGGGATGTTCTCGAATCACCTCATCCAGAATATCCCATACAATCGGCTCTTCTCGATCAACCATCTTTTTAGCTGCTTTGATAGTAGTCGCTAACTCACAAGCTTCTAATTTTCCGTAAATAAAAGGTTTAAATAGCTCTAAGGCCATTTTTTTCGGTAACCCACACTGATGCAGCCTTAAGTAAGGACCGACGGTAATGACTGAACGCCCGGAGTAGTCAACCCGTTTACCCAACAGATTTTGCCGGAAACGCCCTTGCTTACCCTTAATCATATCAGCCAATGACTTTAATGGCCGTTTATTCGAACCCGTGATCACTCGACCCCGTCGGCCATTATCTAATAGTGCATCAACCGCTTCTTGCAGCATTCGTTTTTCATTACGAACGATAATATCAGGGGCGGCTAAATCTAATAAGCGTTTTAAACGATTATTACGGTTAATCACCCGACGGTAGAGATCGTTCAAATCAGAAGTAGCAAATCGACCACCATCGAGGGGAACTAAAGGACGCAAATCAGGTGGTAAAATCGGTAATACATTTAAAATCATCCATTCCGGACGGTTTCCTGATTGCATGAAGGCTTCTAGAAGCTTTAGGCGCTTAGTCAACTTTTTGCGTTTGGTTTCAAAGTTGGTCTCCATTAACTCTTCACGCAGTTTGGTGCACTCTGCCTTCAGATCAAGGTGACTCAACAGGTGTTGGATGGCTTCAGCTCCCATTTTGGCTTCAAATTCATCCCCAAACTCTTCTAGTGCATCCAGATACTGCTCTTCTGTTAGGATCTGTCCCTTATCTAAGTTGGTCATGCCGCTCTCAACCACGACATAAGATTCAAAATAGAGTACCCGCTCGATATCACGCAACAGCATGTCTAACAGCAAGCCTATCCGTGATGGCAGGGATTTCAAAAACCAAATATGCGCAACTGGTGAAGCCAATTCAATGTGCCCCATCCGTTCACGCCGAACCTTAGTTTGGGTAACCTCAACACCGCACTTTTCACAAATAACACCACGGTGCTTGAGGCGCTTATACTTTCCGCATAAACACTCATAATCTTTAATAGGCCCAAAAGTCCGGGCACAAAACAGGCCATCCCGCTCCGGCTTAAAGGTACGGTAATTAATCGTCTCTGGCTTTTTGACCTCGCCGTAAGACCAGGAACGGATCATTTCTGGTGAGGCTAACCCAATTTTAATTGCATTAAACTCTTCAAATTTATTTTGGGTTTTTAAAAAATTCAGTAGGTCTTTCACGTGTTAGCCCCTGTCGGTGTTAAAGCAGTACTAAGCCACCGAAGATCAGTGGCTTCTAGATAAGTTTATGCTTTTGCTCCTTTACAATTTAATCACTCTCAAGCTCAATATTAACTCCCAACGAACGGATTTCCTTTAATAACACATTGAAGGATTCCGGCATTCCAGGATCCATATGATGATTGCAATTAACAATATTTTTATACATCTTAGTTCGACCATTGACATCGTCAGATTTCACGGTGAGCATTTCTTGCAGAGTATAAGCAGCGCCGTAAGCTTCTAAGGCCCAAACTTCCATCTCTCCGAAGCGTTGGCCACCAAATTGTGCCTTACCCCCTAATGGTTGCTGGGTAACCAAGCTATAAGTGCCAGTGGAGCGCGCATGCATCTTGTCATCGACTAAATGGTTTAACTTAAGCATGTACATGTAACCCACTGTCACCGGACGCTCAAAAGCCTCACCCGTTAATCCATCATACAGCGTAATTTGTCCGGAAGTCGGTAGATCGGCTAAGGTCAGTAGCTGTTTAATTTCTTGCTCACTGACACCATCAAAAACCGGAGTCGCTACGGGCATTCCTTGGCGCAAATTCTCAGCCAGCCGCTTGAGTTCGACATCATTCAATTGACTTAAATCAAACTTACGTTGGCTATCGCCTAAGTCATAAACCTGTTGTATGAAGTCTCGTAAAACAGCGAGAGTTTGCTGTTCTTGTAATAGCTGGTCAATTTTCTTACCAATCCCTTTCGCAGCCATCCCCAAATGAGTCTCTAAGATCTGACCAATATTCATTCGTGAAGGAACCCCCAAAGGATTCAATACAATGTCTACTGGCTCTCCATACTGATCATAAGGCATATCTTCTACAGGGCAGATTTTGGAGATCACCCCTTTATTACCATGCCGCCCAGCCATCTTATCACCCGGTTGAATTTGGCGTTTGACGGCTAAGTAAACCTTAACTATTTTAAGGACACCCGGAGCTAAATCATCGCTTTGAGTAATTTTGCGTCGCTTACTTTCCAATTTCTTTTCAAAATCGGCTGTCAACTCATCATACTGAGCCGCTAGCTGCTCAAGTTGTTGCTGTTGCGCTTCATTGCTTAATACTAAAGTAAACCATTGTTGTGGCTGGCATTTATCGAGCGTTTCGGGGTTGATGCCTCCCTGAATCAATAGATCACGCGTCCGAGAAAACAGCCCTGCTTCCAAAATCTTCAAGGCTTCTGTCAAATCTTTTTTGACATCCCGTAATTGCATCACTTCAATTTCTACTGCACGCTTATCTTTTTCAATGCCGTCCCGAGTAAAAATTTGCACATCAATGATGGTGCCTGTCATCCCAGCAGGTACCCGAAGAGAAGTATCTTTAACATCAAAAGCCTTTTCACCGAAAATGGCTCGCAGTAACTTCTCTTCTGGAGTCAACTGTGTTTCGCTTTTTGGTGTGACCTTACCCACCAAAATATCACCACCAGTGACTTCTGCACCGATATAGACAATCCCCGTTTCATCCAATTTGGAAAGCGCAGCTTCTCTGATATTAGGTATGTCTGCGGTGATCTCTTCCATGCCAAGTTTGGTATCTCGTGCAATGCAAGCTAATTCTTGGATATGAATGGTGGTAAAGCGATCCTGTTGAACAACTCGTTCGGAAATAAGAATAGAATCCTCAAAGTTATAGCCATTCCAAGGCATAAAGGCGACCCGCATATTTTGTCCCAGCGCCAATTCGCCTAAATCGGTACAAGGTCCATCAGCTAATACGTCGCCTTGTTCAACAGTTTCCCTTAAGGAGATGCATGGTTTTTGGTTAATACAGGTATTCTGGTTGGATCGGATATACTTGGTCAGATTATAAATGTCAATTCCAGCTTCACCACTGACCATTTCGGCTTCATTAACCCGAATGACAATCCGAGAAGCATCCACATACTGAACTTTACCACCTCGTTTAGCAACGACAGTTACCCCTGAATCAACAGCAACCACACGCTCCATACCTGTACCCACTAAAGGCTTATCAGTACGCAAGGTGGGAACTGCTTGACGCTGCATATTAGCTCCCATGAGAGCTCGGTTAGCATCATTATGGGGTAATAAAGGAATTAAAGCCGCCGCCACCGAAACAATTTGCTGGGTGGATACATCCATATAATTAATCTGTGAAGCAGTAAATAACCCTGATTCTCCGCGATGTCGACAGATGATCAATTCGTCAACAAACTGCTGTCCATCATCCAGATTGGCATTAGCTTGCGCAATAATATAATTACCCTCTTCAATCGCCGATAAATAATGAATTTCGTCGCTTACGACACCATTACTAACACGGCGATAAGGCGTTTCTAAGAAACCATATTGATTAGCTTTGGCATAGACGGATAACGAATTGATTAATCCGATATTTTGCCCTTCTGGTGTCTCGATAGGACAAACTCGGCCATAATGGGTAGTATGGACATCTCGCACTTCAAAACCAGCTCGCTCACGGGTCAATCCGCCCGGTCCTAACGCCGAAATACGCCGCTTATGCGTGATCTCAGACAGCGGGTTATTTTGATCCATAAATTGCGATAGTTGACTCGAGCCAAAAAACTCTTTAATCGCTGCCGAAACTGGTTTAGCATTGATCATATCTTGAGGCATTAAACTCTCTAGATCTCCAAGTGATAGTCGCTCCTTAACTGCCCTTTCAACTCGAACTAAACCGATGCGGAATTGATTTTCAGTCATCTCCCCCACTGATCGGATTCGTCGATTCCCTAAGTGATCAATATCATCAATATCGCCCCGGCCATTGCGGATTTCGATCAATCTCTTCATGACGTCAATGATGTCTTGATTCTCTAATATTCCTGGTCCTTCAACATTATTCCGTCCAAGCGAGCGGTTAAATTTCATACGACCTACCGCTGATAAATCGTAGCGCTCAGCTGCAAAAAACAGGTTTTCAAATAGATTTTCGGCAGCTTCTCGAGTCGGTGGCTCACCAGGGCGCATCATTCGATAAATTTCTACCAGGGCAGTTAAGCGGTCACTGCTCGGATCAATTCGCAAGGTCTCAGCCAAATAGGCCCCCTGATCGAGATCGTTGGTATACAACGTTTCAATTTGTTGATAACCAGCTTGCGTAATCTTATTTAATAACTCTAAAGTCAGTTCACCGTTGGCAGCACACACCAGTTCGCCACTATCACGATCGATATAATCCTTAGCAAGGATGCGCCCTAATAGGTAATCCATCGGTACTGTGAGTTTTGATACACTATCCTGTTGAAGCTGACGAACATGCCGAGCAGTGATACGCCGTCCTTTTTCAACATAGAGCTTACCCTTTCGTTCAATATCAAAGGAGGCAATTTCATTTCGCAAACGCTCAGGCACTACCTCCATTTCAATATGTTCATCCTTAATAGAGAAACGGACTTTTTCAAAAAATAGATCTAAAATCTGCTCAGTCGTATAAGACAATGCTCGTAAAATAATCGTTGCCGGCAGTTTACGACGCCTATCAATACGTACAAATAAGTTATCTTTAGAATCAAATTCAAAATCCAGCCATGAGCCGCGATAGGGGATAATGCGTGCGTTGTATAAAACCTTACCGGAAGAGTGAACTTTGCCTTTATCACTGTCGAAGAAAACCCCTGGACTCCGGTGCAATTGTGAGACAACAACGCGTTCTGCTCCATTGATGATAAAAGTTCCGTTGTCCGTCATTAAAGGTATCTCACCCAGATAAACCTCTTGCTCCCGAATATCCTTGACGGTACCATCTTCTTTGTCGAAAAGTACCAGACGTAACTTAACCCGCAATGCGGCGGCATAAGTTACCCCTCGTATTTGGCACTCTTTAACATCGAACAGCGGCTCCCCTAAGCGATAACTCACATACTGCAATTCAGCATTGCTGCTATAACCGCGGATAGGGAACAGTGAACGAAATACCGCTTCCAAGCCCTGTTGCCCTTGTGGATCACGCTCAATAAACTGTTTATAAGAATTCAGCTGAATTGAGAGTAGATAAGGAACCTGTAATATTTGTGGGCGCTTACCAAAATTCTTACGGATGCGTTTTTTCTCAGTGTTACCAAAATTCTTACGGATGCGTTCTTTTTCAGTATAGGAGTAAACCATAGGGCCCCTCAATGGACGGATCAACAACTCAGATTTATGCCAGGCATAGATGTCTTCATGATTTATAATAACTGCTACAATATCAGATATCGGAATCCAGTAGTCAGAAAATAGAAATCAAATTTATTCATAAACAGACTAAAAATCCCTCTAACTTCCACTTTCTGATCCCTGTTTTCTAACATCTGCAACACAAAAAGGCCGGTGTAATCATTCACCAGCCTAAAATAGGGTCAATTAAACAATGGAGTCAAAACCATTTATTTAATTTCAACCGTTGCTCCTGCTTCTTCCAAAGCTTTTTTTAAAGTTTCTGCCTGTTCTTTAGAGATAGCTTCTTTCAAAGTCGCAGGAGCGGCTTCAACTAAATCCTTAGCCTCTTTCAATCCAAGCCCAAGCTCACCACGAACTACCTTGATCACTGGGACCTTATTATTGCCTGCAGCTTTTAAAATAACATCAAATTCGGTTTGCTCCTCTACTGCCTTCGCTTCAGCCGGCCCAGCAGCCATTACTGCAGCCGCTGCCGAAACCCCAAACCGTTCTTCCATTAGCGTGATCAGCTCTACAACTTCCATCACGGACATGCTGGCAACGGTATTCAAAATTTGCTCTTTCGTAATAGACATAAATCTGTATTCCTAGTAACAACAATAATAGTGAATTATCAATCAGTCAAACGATGACTGACGGCTTATCCAATGCTTAAGCGACTTCTTGTAACTTATCGCGCAATGCAGCCAGTGTGCGAACCAATTTGCCTGCCGACGCTTCACGTAAGGTAGCCATTAGACGCCCTAAGGCTTCTTCAAAGGTCGGTAGTAGCGCCAGTCGGTCAATTTGATCGCCTGGAATGAAGCTTCCCTCAAAAGCGGCCGCCTTAATAATGAATAACGGATTCTCTTTGGCAAAGCCCTTAAAAAGACGTGCGGCTGCGCCAGGGTGCCCTTGAGAAAAAGCAATCAAAGTAGGACCAACTAATGTGGGCTGTAAGCACTCATAGCCCGTTCCCTTCAAGGCACGCTCAAGTAGTGTATTACGCACCACAGAAATTGACACCTTATCTTGCCTGCATTCTTTACGCAAAACCGTCATCTTATCAACAGTAATGCCGTTTGAATTAGCAACTACCACTGAACAAGCTTGGTTAGCCAACTCACTGATTTTTTTTACAATTTCCTGTTTGCCTTGCAGATTTAATGCCATGGCCAGTGTACTCCTCGTTAAACAAGAAAACCCTTATTTCGGGTCAACCTTTACTCATATTTAACACACGGAGAACAAGAACCAGAAAACCGGGACCTGTCACCGTCTACGTAGGAAAATTATGCGTTGCCTCAAAAATTTTTCGATTTAACAGCGCCTACGATCTCGGACGGAAGCCTGATATCCCCAAGCTTCATTTTTCCTAAGACTTTTCGTCCGACAGACCTAGGAAATACTTTGGATTAAGAATGCCCATCATTAAAGATCAACATTCAACAGCAAATATTGATTGCCAGCTAAAGCTGGTTAACTCAACGCGTATTTTGAGTTAATGTACTTTGATCAATCGCAATCCCTGCACCCATAGTAGTTGATAAGGAAACTTTTTTAATGTAAATACCTTTGGCAGTTGTCGGTTTCAGTTTTTTCAAGGCAGCCAGCAGCGCTTCAAGGTTTTCTTGTAGCTGTTCAACCGTGAAATTCACTTTACCAATCGTGGTATGGATAATACCGCTCTTATCATTTCGGTAGCGAACCTGCCCAGCTTTTGCATTCCGGACTGCCTCCGCCACATTAGCTGTGACAGTGCCTACCTTTGGGTTGGGCATCAAGCCTCGAGGACCTAGGATTTGGCCTAATTGACCGACAATGCGCATCGCATCGGGTGAGGCAATCACCACATCAAAATTGATCATTCCTTTTTTGATCTGTTCCGCTAAATCTTCCATGCCAACTTGATCAGCACCAGCTTGCTTGGCAGCTTCTGAATTAGCGCCCTGTGTAAATACAGCAATTCTAACGGTTTTACCCGTTCCATTCGGTAATAAAACCGCACCTCGAACATTTTGATCTGATTTCCGCGCATCAATGCCTAAATTGACCGCTACATCAACACTTTCAACAAATTTAGCTGAGGCTACTGTTTTTAACAAGGCCAGGCCATCTTTGATGTCATAGCGTTTTTGTGAATCAACTTTAGAAGATATCAACTGTAAACGCTTACTTAGCTTAGCCATGGTTTATTCCTCCACCACTAATCCCATTGAACGTGCTGTTCCCTCAATGGCTTTCATTTTTTTCTCTATCGTGGCGCCGGTCATATCGTCTGCCTTAAGCTCTGCTATCTCCCGGATCTGTGTAGTGGTAACCTTACCTACCTTATCTTTTTTAGGATTACTGGATCCCGATTTTAGGCCTGCCGCTTTTTTTAATAGAACTGATGCTGGAGGAGTTTTAGTCACAAAAGTAAAAGAGCGATCACTATAAACAGTGATCACCACAGGAATCGGTAAACCTTTCTCTAAATTCTCAGTACGCGCATTAAAGGCCTTACAAAATTCCATAATATTAACCCCCTGTTGTCCCAAAGCAGGACCGACCGGAGGGCTAGGGTTAGCAGCCCCAGCTGCAACTTGCAACTTAACGTAGGCTTGAACTTTTCTGGCCATTGGCTATGATACCCTCATTGTGGGTGCAACCGCTGATAAATTAAACAGCTCCCCAGTTTTAAAAAATCAAAAAATTATAAATGAACCTACCCTACTCTGCAAGAGATGCATAAGTACGGTAAAAATAAAATGCTATTAATGGTGATTAGCTTTTCTCAACTTGACCAAAATCTAACTCTACCGGCGTTGAACGACCAAAAATAGAGACCGAAACTTTAAGTCGATTTTTCTCGTAATCAACCTCTTCAACCACTCCGTTAAAGTCTTTGAAAGGTCCATCATTAACTCGAATAACCTCACCCGGCTCAAAGAGTGTTTTAGGTCGCGGATGATCACCCATTTGCTGCAGCCGGTTTAAAATAGCATCAGCTTCTCTATCTTTAATCGGTGCTGGACGATCGGGCGTACCACCAATAAATCCCATTACCCGAGGGACACTACGAACTAAATGCCAAGTGACGTCATTCATCACCATATGAACCAAGATATAACCCGGAAAAAATCGCCGATCGCTCTTGCGACGCTGGCCAGCACGAACTTCTACTACCTCTTCCGTCGGCACTAGAATTTCATCAAAGTGCTTACTTAAGTCGTTTAACTTAATATGCTCCTGCAAAGACTTGACAACCCGATTCTCGAAGCCGGAATAGGCTTGAACAACATACCAACGTTTTTTAGGGATATCACCCATATCAACCCCTCAAACCGGTCAGATAACTAATCATTAGAACTAAAACGGTATCAACCCCCCATAGCACTAGGGCAGCTACCATAGTCATTAATACGATGGCAAACGTAAAACGCGCGGTTACTTGTCTTTTTGGCCAGATCACTCGCTGCGCTTCAATTTTAGCCTCTTTGACAAAGCAAACCAAACGTCGCCCCTGCGAAGTACGCCAGGCAACCAGCAGTGCTATCGAGATAACTATCAGGATAGAAGGGACACGCACACTTAAAACCACGGTACGACAGAGGTAATTTCCTATAATAACAGCCGTTAGCAGACAGAAAACGAGCGTCCATTTCCATCGATTAAGGTTGCTTGATTGGGTTATTTCCATAGTGAACTTTAGCACCTCATCCATTATCTGGAGAAATTATTGACTCTTACGGGCTTCAATCACTGCTTGCGCCACGTTAGTAGGCGCTTCATTATATTTGCCAAACTCCATCGAATAACTGGCACGTCCTTGAGTTTGCGATCGCAAGTCAGTAGCGTAACCAAACATTTCTGACAGGGGGACTTGGACACGGATAATTTTGGCCATAGCGATGTCATCCATTCCTTCAATCATGCCGCGTCGACGATTGAGATCGCCAATAACATCACCCATGTACTCCTCGGGAGT
Source organism: Candidatus Symbiodolus clandestinus (assembly GCA_038960095.1). GTDB lineage: Bacteria > Pseudomonadota > Gammaproteobacteria > Enterobacterales > Symbiodolus > Symbiodolus clandestinus. Next base: position 982,264 of record CP152425.1, on the reverse strand, counting down.
TTCCACTTCAACACGCATAATCGGTTCTAGCAAGACAGGTTTAGCCTTCATAAAACCCTCTTTAAAAGCGATCGAAGCCGCTACCTTAAAGGCAATTTCTGAGGAGTCAACGTCGTGATAGGAACCATCATAAACTGTAACACGAATATCCACAATCGGATAGCCGGCTAGGACGCCACTTTTTAATTGCTCTTGTACTCCTTTATCGATAGCAGGAACATACTCCTTGGGAATAACGCCACCAACAATTTTATTGACAAATTCATAACCCTGGCCAGGCTCTAGTGCTTCAAGTCGTAACCACACGTGCCCATACTGTCCACGACCTCCCGATTGTCGAATAAATTTACCCTCTTGTTCGACTGAGGAACGTAACGTTTCACGATAGGCTACTTGTGGCTTACCAACATTAGCCTCTACTTTAAATTCACGCCGCATCCGATCAACAATGATTTCTAGGTGTAACTCACCCATACCAGCGATAATAGTTTGATTAGACTCCTCGTCCGTCCATACCCGAAAAGAAGGGTCTTCTTGGGCTAAGCGGCCTAAGGCAATGCCCATCTTTTCCTGATCAGCTTTGGTTTTTGGCTCTACAGCAACAGAAATTACCGGCTCAGGGAACTCCATGCGCTCTAAAATGATCGGTTTATCTAGCCGACAAAGGGTATCGCCGGTGGTGATGTCTTTTAAACCAATGGCAGCCGCAATGTCTCCAGCATGTACTACCTTGATCTCTTCACGCTTATTAGCATGCATCTGTACAATACGTCCAAAACGCTCCCGCTTCTGTTTTACCGAATTGAGTACGGTATCACCTGAACTGACCACTCCTGAATAAACTCGGAAAAAGGTTAAGGTTCCGACAAAAGGATCGCTGGCAATTTTAAAAGCTAATGCGGAAAAGGGCTCATCATCACTGGCTTGTCGGCTTGCTTCATTATCGTTATCATCGGTACCACTAATTGCCGGCACATCTACTGGTGATGGCAGGTAGTTGATAACTGCATCCAGCATAGCCTGGACCCCTTTATTTTTAAAGGCCGAACCACAGGTAACAACCACAATATCGTTGTCAATAACCCGCTGCCGAAGTGCTGTCACCATCTCTTCTTCAGTCAGTGGCGTTCCATTTAAGTATTTATCCATTAAGGCTTCGGAAGCTTCAGCCGCCGTTTCCATTAAATTTTGATGCCACTGTTCTGCCAGCTCTTGCAGCTCAGCAGGGATCTCTTCATAGGTAAAGGTGGTTCCTTGATCTTTTTCAGACCAGTTGATCGCCTTCATTTTTATCAGATCAATAACGCCGGTGAAGCACTCTTCAGCTCCAATAGGCAGCTGAATCGGAACGGCATTGCCTCCTAAACGCACTTTAATCTGTTCAACCACTCGTAAAAAATTGGCACCCGTACGATCCATTTTATTGACAAATGCGATACGAGGTACACAATATTTATTGGCTTGCCGCCAGACGGTTTCCGATTGTGGTTGCACGCCACCCACTGCACAGTAAACCATCACCGCACCATCAAGCACCCGCATCGAACGCTCTACTTCAATCGTAAAATCAACGTGGCCGGGTGTATCAATAATATTAATACGATGGGGAGGGAACTGATTACCCATTCCTCGCCAAAAACAGGTGGTAGCCGCAGAGGTAATGGTGATACCTCGCTCCTGCTCCTGCTCCATCCAATCCATAGTGGCTGCACCATGGTGCACTTCACCAATTTTATGGCTAACACCGGTGTAAAAAAGAACACGTTCAGTGGTTGTGGTTTTACCAGCATCAATATGAGCACTGATGCCAATATTGCGGTAACGCTCAATAGGGGTTGTGCGCGCCATCTTTATCCTCTTGCCCGTAAAAAACGGGTGACCTGTTTGTTACGCCCTTAAACCACCACTGGCTGAACAGCCATGGGCGGTGCGCTAAATTACCAGCGGTAATGAGCAAAAGCCTTGTTAGCTTCGGCCATTCGATGAACATCTTCCCGTTTTTTAACGGCAGCACCACGGCTTTCTAAAGCATCAGCTAATTCAGCAGCCAGCCTCACTGACATTGGCTTATCTCCCCGTTTACGGGCTGCTTCTACTAACCAACGCATCGCTAAGGCATTACGCCGGACTGGACGCACTTCAACCGGAACCTGATAAGTTGATCCTCCCACACGGCGCGATTTAACCTCAACCATTGGGCGGACGTGATCTAAAGCAATTTCAAAGGCCTCCAACGCTGATTTTCCGCAGCGCTGAGCAACGGTTTCTAGGGCGGTATAGACAATACCTTCTGCTAAGGATTTTTTGCCATCAACCATGACAACATTAATAAATTTAGCAATTAATTCTGATCCAAATTTAGGATCAGGCAGGATCTTTCGCTGAGCAATCACTCGACGACGCGGCATATTCACTCTCCATTAATGATTTCAGGAACTCCAAAACACCAAATGCAGTCTGTCATTAGACAACTACATGGTTTGGCCTTACTAGATCGGCAATTAGCCAAAAATATAGTGACAGGCTGGTCTTCGCTGCTAAGCTAAATGAACATTAAATAACAGCTTTGCCTATTGGATTAAGCGTTGGGTTTTTTCACACCATATTTAGAACGACACTGTTTACGATCTTTAACGCCGGCACAGTCTAAGGCTCCACGAACGGTATGGTAACGTACCCCTGGAAGGTCTTTAACCCGTCCGCCACGTATCAATACCACGGAGTGCTCTTGCAGGTTATGCCCCTCACCACCGATATAGGAAGTGACCTCAAAGCCATTGGTTAACCGCACCCGACAGACTTTACGCAAAGCTGAATTGGGTTTTTTGGGAGTTGTGGTATACACCCGAGTACAAACCCCCCTTTTTTGCGGACAACTCTCTAGCGCCGGCACATTACTCTTGACCACTTTTTTAACACGTGGCTTACGTACCAACTGGTTAATGGTTGCCATCTGAAAAAAGCTCCTCATTAGTTTTAGGCAAAAAGCAAAATACCCTGGTCAAAGGGCGGGGTGATTTTAAAAGAAACTCTAGAAATTGTCAAACAGATAGCATCTTTCGAATTATCTAAAGCCTTAGCTTTTTTCTATTCGTTATTATGAGCATTGACTTCTAATCACAAGAGTCAGTTTAGAAGCGCATAAAAATCCTACAGATGCCATCCTTAAATGCCACCTACATCCTTTAAGCTAGCAGCTCCTATGCGGTTTTAGCGCAACCAAGCACCAACTGACAGCTTTTACCTTATTCAGCAGCGCTGCTAACGTTGCTAGAAGCGCCCAAGCCTTCATTAGCATCAAAGATACTGTTGATTGCTTGAGTCATAGACATAGCGAGATCAACCCGAATTAGGAAGATGATCGGATGGATTTTCTCTGAAAGGATCGATAAAACTTTGGCCGGTAACAAGTTCGTACAAGCGCCACATCATCAATAGCACCTGCTTGCTGGCTGACCTGGGGTTGGGTGCCAATTTTTTTTAAGCGCCGCATGACAGTGTTTCTGCTAATTTCTAGGACCCTATTGGGGTCCCTAACTCCCGAACCATTAAAAGCCCTATCCACAATACGCTCGCAAACCTCTGGTTTTCGCCCATTGTAACGATAATTCAGCTGGAAATAGCGCTAGCAGGAGCAGCAACGAAAACGTTGTAATCCATTGGGAGCCTTACCATTTTTGGCAACCTTATCTAGACCACAGTAACAACATTCTACCAATACTTCTGCCATTTCGGGACTTCCTTGTTTTGATGCCAATCGTAATACATCAGTCAATAGGCGCCACCACCGCTTTTTTTACTGATTCGATTTGTACAAACCAAGATAATGTGAGCAATAATAAAAATATTAAGAATATAATCAATTAAATTTTAACAAGCCAAGCAGCCCTGGTTACCATGATTTTAGCCATGTTGAATCACCTTTTAGGGGCTTAATCGGCCTGTTATATGCCTTTCGATGACCTGTAAAAAGCGTTGACCAAAACGAGCTAATTTCCGTTGCCCTATGCCATTAATTGCCAATAGCTGCTGTTCAGTCCTAGGAGAACGAGCCGCCATCTCCCGCAGAACGGTATCATGGAATATTGCATAGGGAGGCAATGCTTCCTCTTCGGCAACCATTTTGCGTAATTGGCGCAATTGCAAAAATAGGTCATCTTCCGCCGATTCCAAACAACGACTGGGTTTGCCCTTTTTCACCAATAAGGGAGGCACCCGTGGTGTGGCTAACCACAACGGCCCTTTCCCTTGAAGGATAGGCTTTGCTGCGGCTGTCAATTGCAAAGCCGAATAGTGCGCTGTGTTTTGTACCACAATGCCACGGTGGATGAGTTGTCGTAAAATACTGGTCCAATAGGCAGCACTCTGCTCACGCCCGATACCATAAACGCTCAATTGCTGATGCCCATAATCGCGGATCCGGCTCTGCTGCCCTCCCCGTAATACATCGACGACATAACTAATGCCAAAGCGTTGACCGATACGATAAATACATGAGAGTGCTTTTTGAGCATCAATCAGTCCATCATACTGTTGCGGTGGATCTCGGCAAATATCACAATGCCCACAAGGAGCATGCCGACGTTCACCAAAATAGTTCAATAATACTAAACGACGGCAAGTTTGCGCTTCAGAAAAAGCACTCATCGCGGTTAATTTATGCCCTTCGACCCGCGCTACGGCCTCTGGTTTCTCAGTCAATAAACCTCGAAACCAAACCATATCAGCCGCATCATATAACAGCAGAACTTGAGCCGGCAGACCATCCCGCCCTGCTCGCCCTGTCTCCTGATAATAGGATTCAATGGTTCCGGGCACATCAAAGTGCACGACAAAACGCACATTAGGTTTATTAATCCCCATCCCAAAGGCAATCGTAGCCACTACCATTTGCAATTCATCTCGCTGGTAAGCCTCTTGCACCTGCTGGCGCTGTTCATTTTCTAAGCCAGCGTGATAAGCTGCCACGCGAATGCCTCGCTGCTGCAAATGGGCCGCCAAGGTCTCTACCTTAGCTCGGCTACGGCAATAGATAATGCCACTGGGATCAGCCTGCTGTCGAATAAAGCGCCATAACTGCTCTAACGGTTTAAATTTTTCTTGGACAGCGTATTCAATGTTGGGACGATCAAAGCTACCCACATAACAAAAGGGCTGTTGTAAACCCAGCTGCTGGATAATATCACGGCGGGTAGTCTCATCAGCAGTGGCGGTGAGCGCTACGATAGGTAATGTGGGGAAGCGCTGTTTAAGCTGGCCAATCGCCCGATATTCGGGTCGAAAATCATGACCCCATTGAGAAACACAATGGGCTTCATCAATTGCCACAAAATTCAGGCCAATCGGAAGTCGCTCGAAAAAACGGTCAGCCAGCAATCGTTCTGGCGAAATATAGAGAAGTTTGAGTCCCGCTGCCTGCAACTGTTTCCATAACGCTCGCTGCTCTTGAATCGATTGTCCAGCCTGTAAATAAGCGGCAGCTACTCCGTAGCTCCGCAGTTGATCAACCTGATCTTTCATTAAAGCGATTAATGGCGAAACGACCAGGGCATAGCCTGGCATCGTTAAGGCGGGGATTTGGTAACAAAGCGATTTACCACCACCGGTGGGTAATACCACTAAGCTATCGCGGTGTGCCAGTAAGGCATCAATGACTTCCTGCTGACCTGGCCGAAACTGTTGATAACCAAACAGCTGCTGTAAAATTTGGCGACTGACTGCCCGCAAAGATTGGAAACTCTGATCCTCGGCTACTGCCAACACACCTTCTCCCCTAAAATCACCTGCTCAGCAGGTTAAGTATCCCATAATCTGTCTCAATGGTATCCAATATTGGTCCACTGAAACCAGTGTTAACCGCTAACTTGATTCCTGTACCTCTCATGATTCGGCAGCTGGTCTCCAATTAACCCGTAAACCTATGCCCAAACGAGACTGACGAAAATTATAATCAATTAAGCTCTCACCATAACCAGTAAACCATTGCCAATAGAGCTGTAAAATAGGGGTGAAAGGATAATAGCCGCCCAATTCACACCCGCCGTAGCCACTATGCCAGTGGTAATGGTGCTTTAGATAACAATAACATCGTTGAGCAAAGCGATAGCTGATCTGCAGTTGATAGTGGCCTAAGTAACGGCTAATATCGGGATTATCATCTTCTGCCCCCTCTGGTAAACGGTACCAAGGCTTCCAATCTATTTTCCACGGTCCATGCTGAAATATAAAGCGAGCATATAAACGGTTCCAGCTTCGTGAAGCAAATTGTGACCGACCATTGGAATGATGATTTAATCCAACTTCAACATGAGATAATCGCCAATCAGCTAGCCATCTATCGGGATGCCAGCCGATAAACAGTTGTGGCTGATAGTTGATTTCACGAAACGGTGAGGAGATCGCTGCGCTAAATGCTTGCCACCAAGCGCATTGAGTATAGGAAAAACCGAGCCAGCTATTTCCTCCCCCAATACCCTCCAAAATAGGAAAAGTGCCGCTAAATTGAAATTTTATTTCCTGTGGTCTTAAGCCAGCAGCATAGCGCCGCATGCTCTGCCACGCCATTCGATTGATTGGCTGAGTATAACTGGCTAATAAATAGCTAGGTTCGTAGGGTGATAAAGTAACTTTCGGCAATCGAATTTTTTTACTCTCTTCAGCAGCACCAACACCGAGTGTTGCAGCTTCAATTCCCTGCAACCCCAAAATGCCCAGTAATAACCAGACCATAGACTTCCACTGATTGTACTTTTGAGTAGGCTAATCTTAGCGTCTTATGATTGCCAACTCAAAACCTTAAGTAAATTCTTTTAGAGCCATTAGGATTTGTCCCTAAACCCTCTATGCAATGTGTTAAACGGCTCTTGATAAAGAATAAAAGTCATGGAAGGCACAGGGAAGTTCTAACTGATGAGGTAGGCGAAAACTAAGGATTGCAACCCGTTACGATAAAACCGCCATTATGTATAAAGCGGGCATCATCATTGCTTCGATTTTAATGTGGATTAGACTTTAGGGACAAAGCCTAGAGTCATGTATTTTAATCCATCAGTCACTACCCAAACTTACTATTATAACCACCCCTTACGTTTAAAATAGAGGTAAGGGGCTAACCCAGCAAGCACCATGATCCCTAGCGCTAAAGGGTAACCAAACTTTAAATCCAATTCTGGCATGTAGGAAAAATTCATACCATAACTAGAAGCCACTAAAGTAGGTGGCAAAAAAATGACAGAAACTACCGAGAAAATTTTAATGATCCGATTTTGCTCAATATTAATAAAACCCATTGCTGCTTGCAGCAGGAAGTTCACCTTTTGAATGAGTGCCTCATTATGCGGTAATAGTGATTCAATATCCTGCAAGATATCTCGCGCTTGAGCCAATTGCTGGCGATCCATACCGGCTCTGCGCAGTAGGAAATTGAGAGCACGCTGGGTATCCATCAGACATAAACGTACCTTCCAACCGATGTCTTCTTGCTCAGCTAAGGTAGATAAAGCATTATCAAATTGCTCACTCTGCTTACCCTGGAGAATAATTCGACTCAACAACTCTAAGGCACTGTAAACGGTCTCAATTTCGTTAGCCAACTGCTCAATTTTGGTTTCAAAGAGATCTAATAGCAATTCATAAGCGTTTCCGGTAACCAAGGTCTGCATACGAACCCGCATGCGATAGAGCCGAAAGGCCGGTAACTCACGCTCCCGCAATGTGTATAGACGATCCTTGTGAATCGTAAAGGCAACGGTGGTATTACCTGAAACTCGCTCAATGGCATCTGAATAATAAAAGAAAGAGTGAATATGCAGGCCGTGATTATCTTCAAAACAGCGAGCGCTGGCTTCAATATCATCCAATTCTAATTGAGTTGCTAGTGTCTGCCCTAACTGCTGCTTGATGATCTCACGCTCGTGCTCTTCGGGTTCAACCAGATCAATCCACAGAGCAGCCTGCCAATCCACAGGCTCGACGAATTCTAAGCGTACCAAGTGGCGATTTTCTAGCTGAAAGACATTAAGCATCGTTAAGTTCCTCCTTGGAATGCAATATCTCTAACCGGGCATACTCAGTGACTAGCCACTTACTGCCTTGTGTCTCAAAAGCAACCTGTACCCGGCAAGCGGGATGTCCCTCTTGTGCAATAATTTTACCGACTCCAAAGCGAGGATGAACCACTCGCTGCCCAACCCTAAACCCTGCGGTGGACTCCATGGCTGATGACGAAAAGCCAGTGGAATCAGTTAACCCACCCGTGGATTGGGTTTGTACGCTTGAATGGCGATAACCTGCATGAAATGACTTTTTCAGCTTTTGAGGCATGAATGCCTGAAAATCGGTTCTCCCTGGAGATAGCGATTGCAAACTTTGAGGCGGTAATTCTACCAGAAAACGAGATGGTTGCTGCTGATTTACCGTTCCATATAGGCGACGGCTGCTGGCATAGCTAAGGAACAGTTGCTGCATCGCCCGAGTAATCCCTACGTAAGCTAAACGCCGCTCTTCCTGTATCCCATCAGGATTTCTTAAAGCCGGAGCACTGGGAAACAGCCCCTCCTCTAGGCCGACAATAAAAACCCGTGGAAATTCAAGCCCCTTAGCACTGTGCAACGTCATCAATTGCACCATTGGCAGTGAGGATTGATGGCTTCGTTCGCCGGCATCTAAGACCACATGGCTGAGAAAATCCTGTAAGGGCATTCCGCTTTCGCTCTCAGTTTCTGGAACAAATTGCTGCGTGGCGGTCACTAACTCGCGTAAATTATCGAGACGACCCTGCGCTAACTCTCCGGATTGCTGTTCATACAGCTGCCAGAGGCCAGAGTGACGGATTACCTGATCCGTCTGTTGATACAAAGGTAAACCCGTACCATCTTGAGCCAGCGCTCCGATTAACTCAACGAAGCGTTGAATAGCAGCGGCTGCTCGACCACTTACGATTTGTTGCTGTAATACATGCACTGCTGCTTGCCACAGTGATTGCTGCCGTTCACGAGCCGAATGCCGGATTAGCAATAGCGTGCGCTCACCAATCCCACGAGCAGGAGTATTGATAATTCGTTCAAAAGCAGCGTCATCATGACGATTAGCAATTAACCGTAAGTAAGCCAAAGCATCTTTGATCTCTTGACGCTCAAAGAAGCGCATGCCTCCATAAATCCGGTAAGGCAGATTAGCACGCAGTAATGCCTCCTCTAACACTCGGGATTGCGCATTGTTACGATAGAGGATTGCACAGTCGCTGAGAAGGTTTCCTTGAAGCTGCCACTCCTGTAATTGGGAGATAATAAAACTGGCCTCATCTAACTCATCGAGGGCTGAATAGAGTTTAATCGGGGGCCCTAAGCCATCGTCAGTCCATAGATTTTTTCCTAATCGACTGTGGTTATGGGTAATCAACTGATTAGCAGCCTGTAGAATATGCCCGGTTGAACGGTAGTTCTGCTCCAAGCGAACGGTGGCTACCTCGGTAAAATCTTGACAAAATTGCTGTAGATTCTCAACCTGTGCGCCACGCCAGCCATAAATCGATTGATCATCGTCGCCAACAATCACCACTTTTGCTTGCTCAGCGGCTAAACAGCGGATCCAAGCATACTGCTGACCATTGGTATCTTGAAACTCATCGACCAGGATATTGTTAAACCGGTTTTGATATTGAGTGAGTAATGTAGGGTGGTTTAACCATAGCTCATGAGCCCGTAGTAACAACTCAGCAAAATCAACTAGCCCTGAGCGATCACAGATAGCTTGATAATTTTGATAAATGGCTAACCAAGTAACGGCTGCTTTATCATTTTCTGGCACGATAATATGCCTAGGGCGCAATCCAGCCTCTTTTTTGGCATTAATATAGCTTGCCGCTTGCCGGGCTGACCACTTTTTTTCATCTAAATTATGGACACGGATCACCCGGCGTAACAGTTGTAGCTGGTCATCAGCATCGATAATCTGAAACTCTAGCGGTAAATCTGCTGCTATTGAATGTAACCTTAATAGTCGATGTGCCAAACCATGAAAGGTACCAATCCAGATGGAGGGATGGCGCTGCTGCAACAACTGCTCCACCCGCTGTCGGATCTGTGCCGCCGCTTGATTGGAAAAGGTAACCGCTAAAATTGAACTGGGCAAACAGCGTTCCACAGACAACAACCAAGCCAGCCGATGCACCAACACACGAGTTTTTCCAGTACCAGCGCCAGCTAATACCAGTAAGTTGCTACGGGGCGCTGAAACTGCTTGCTGCTGACCGGCATTTAAGCCGTTGAGTAATTGAGATCCTGTGATCACGCCCTACTACCTGTCAATAACATGATTAATATTTTCGACGAGTATAACAGTTTAACCCAGCCAGCTAAAGCCGGATGCCCGCTTACCTACCACGGTTCCAGGGCTGTTTTTAAGCAGAAGAGCCTGTTGATTGATAGTGAAATTGCCTAGGCAACACAATGAACTGCTCCTGAAAAAATTTCCACCGACTTTATACCGCAGCTTCATAAGCGCTAGGTGAAAGGTAACCCAAAGTAGGATGTCTATGCTGGCGATTATAAAACGCTTCTATATCATCAACGATAGCATCAACCGCCTATTGTTTTGTCATTAATTTCAAAGTATAAATAAGCTCTACCTTAGTAATATAGCCAGCTGTGGAACCGATTTTCCGCTTCCCGGCAATCAGTTCCGTATTCAACGTTTAAGCTCAGATGTGTACTGTTATCTTAGTGTCTTAACCTCATTTTCAAGACTTAACATTTGAAAACAAGGTGTACATTAATTCAGATCAGGTTGTTTTTGGAAACGTCTATGCCAATTTCCTATGTTAATTTTTATTAACCCTTTCCGCTCGCTTCAACATAGGCACGAAAATTTTTGTTAGCCGAAAAAATCATTACCCAAATCCCAACAGCAGATTGAAGCAAAATCATAAATGGTTGCAAATTCGGAAACCTTAGCAAGGGCCATTTCCCACAATGATAAATCAGGTTTCCTGAAGTAGAAAGTAAACAAAGGAAGATTAAGCAATAGAGCACTATTTTTTTCACAAATAAAAATTACAGGCTAGCGATCTCTTCATAGGAGAGCTCAGTAAGTTCCTCAATATCGCTGATATCAGCTCCTTTGGCCAACATTTTCTTGGCAATCTCAAAGGCTTTACGATGTTCGCCTTGCTGTAGGCCTTGCTGTAGACCTTCTTGTCTAAATTGTTGAGCAAAAGTCATGATCGCCTCTCTTTCCTCTGGAATAACATCGGCTAGCAGCTGGAGGAATTCATCTCGGTCCTTGGCAGACCATTTATCCCCGCTGACTTCCTGCATACTATGGGAAATATCTAGGAAATACAACCTTCCCACTTCAGAGTAAATTATACGCAATTTTTCGCTGTTAATCAGCTGTTTTAGCCAGTGCAAGGCGTCCCGTTTTCGGCAGTGCTTGAAAATGAACTCCATGGCACTGGACAAGCCATGCTTTTGAATTTCCTCATCGCTCATCACTGTCAAATCAATCAACTGAAATGCCTTAAGGGCCCATTGCTTGGCTAAATCTGGTAGTTCAAAGCAATCCCAGATTTCTGTAGAGTAAGGATAGGGCGAGGACTTACCGTGATACAATACGATCGGCAATACGATGGGCAGCTTCTCGTGCCCCTGGCGGATATGGTTCCCCATGATGCCGACGATGTATTGCAGGAAGCGGAAGGCCATCATTTTGTGAGCAGTGCTCTGATGTTCGCAGAGCGTCACAATGTAGCCAAGTTTCTCACGAATAGTGCAGCTGTAGACACAGTCCGCATAGACGATATCTAATCCCTGCAGCACTGGATCGTTGTTGAGTAGCGTTAATGTCGACAAGTCCATTTCTGCTACCAGTTCGGCTGGTAGATGGGAACGCAGCAGGTCTGTGGCTACTTTCTTCTCCTGCAAGGAGCGGCGAAACAGGGTGTCGTAGGGCTTGGGCTGCTTTTTTGATTTAGGTGGCTTCGACATCGCGATTCCTATTTGAGGCTTACTGGCAAAATACAAGGTAATAAGAACTTGCCGGCATCCAGATGGCCGCCTTTGACGGCCAGAAAAAAGTATCGTGAGACGTGAAACTTACTCTGCGCCACTCCTCGGCCATTATAGCATTTAACTTCTATGACTCTACCCTGTCGACAGAGTTCTCTTATTAAGTTCACTCTAATAATTTACTTCATCAATCACGCTGAGCCACTATCATTTCTCGGAGGTATTTGTAGTCTATTTTCTATAAAATCTAGAATAAAATATAAAAATATAGGGATTTTATATATTTTGTATCTTTTGAAGATTATTTAATTGCTTTTCTTTCCCCTCAAGCTACTTTATTGATATTGGAACAAATTTAAATAATTGGCAATATCTAGAGGCCGAACAGCGAAAAGGATGTCATTATGGGACACTCACTAAAACCATTATTACCCAAACTGCTATTAATTACCCCATTAGTGGCGTTACAACCATTAAATGCTCAGTCAGTTAACAACCCATACGCAACCTATTATACTGTTTTAAATAATCCTCTATACTTCTCTAATCACCCTAATTTTTCGTTACTCTTTACCGCACCCTTGCTCAACAGTTCTCAGTCCGTACCATTGACTGAAATTGAAATCAAGCCAGTGATAAAACAGCCAGTTATCCCCTTAGCTGATGCCCAATTCAACCAGTGGGGAGAAGCCGGTTTGATATTACGAGGGCGTTACCCAGAAAAAATCTTACCGCCTTCACCCGAATTTTCAATGGTATTTCCACTATTTCAAGAAGTCGATCGACTTTTGTTAACACAGCTGAGTGCTCGGCATAATCACCTTCACGGAGAACAGACGGCTTATAGTTTAGGGTTTGGGCAGCGCTTCTGGCCGCTCAATCAACATCACTGGTGGGGAACTCATCTATTTTACGAACTCTGCCCGCAAGGAAAACACCATCGCTTAGGATTAGTGGGGGAATGGCAGAACAGCCATGCTCGCTGCACGGTGAATGGCTATTTTCCTCTCAGTCAGTGGCGCTTAGAGGAACAAAATCAGCTGGAAAAACGCCCAGCTCGCAGCTTGGATTTCCGTTTGCAAGGGTTTTTATCTCAAAAACCCTGTGTAAATTTAAACGTGCTGATAGAGCATGCTTTCAGCCATTCACTGACTTATCCCAATCAATCAGCAGCAGCAGTACCATCACCACACCCTACTGCCTTAACGCTTGGCCTAAGTTATACACCCGTGTCACTGGTCACTATTAGTTATGATGCCAAAATGGCTCACAAAGAAAAACCGGCACATCAGCTACAGATACAATTCACTTATCGTTTGGGGATTCCCTTAGCCCAGCAATTCAACCCAGTATTGGCGACAACTGGTTACAATCCTGCCACCAACCGCTTATCACTCATTCATCGTCAGTCCACCATGCTATTAGAGCAGCGTGAAATATCTCCACCTGCAGCACCCTCAGTACCGCCAACCTCTGCTGAGGAGACAGAGCAAAAACCCTCTGAAAGCACGCCTCAAGCAAAGCATCACGCTGAAGATCCTGTTGCGCCCGAAGAAGAAGTTGGTACTGTGCAGCAGAAACCGGCTAATAATTTTGACCAGCAGAAATCTAATGATACAGCCGCTAATCCAGACCATCAACGTGCCAGCCTTTCTGGTAATCCCCCAAAACCCATAATTTACCCGACACTATCGCCACCACAAGCTCTGCAAGGAAGTAAGCCATCATCAGAAGAAAACCCTCACTCCAGGATAAGCTTACCCCTTAGAAATTCCGGTGGTAGTTCGATGGAGGTCTCTACAGCTAACATACCACCTAAGAGGGTCTCCTGGGTAGGGGCAGGTTCACGTTCTGGCAGTCAACAATCCAATAATCCACTGCCTCAAACAGTAACACGTGAGCGGCAAACAGCTTTACCTGACAACAACAACCTGCTTGACAACACTGAATCCCCCCGGGAATGTCGGAGACTGTTTTTTTAGAATCAAGCCGCTTTATCGAGCTCAATTTGTTGTTGATAATACCTTATTTCTGCTTCGACTGGGGGTATGTAACCGATGGGTCCCAATAACCTCTGCTGATTAAACCAAGCAACCCATTTCAAGGTAGCCATCTCTACTTGAGCACGGGTTTGCCAGGATTGGCGATGAATGACTTCGGATTTATAGAGGCCATTGATAGTCTCAGCTAATGCATTATCGTAAGAATCGCCAACACTACCTACAGAGCATTCAATGCCAGCTTCTACCATCCGTTCGGTGTAGCGGATAGAGACATACTGACTGCCGCGATCACTGTGATGGATTAAGCGCTCCCCTTTGAAGGGCCGGCGAGCATACAGGGCCTGTTCTAACGCATCTAGAACAAAATCGGTTTTGGCCGAGCTAGAGACTCGCCATCCCACGATATAGCGGGAAAAAACATCAATAATAAAGGCTGTATAAACAAATCCTTGATAAGTCGTACAAAAGGTATAATCAGCAACCCACAGCGCATTAGGCCGGTCAGCCTGGAAATTCCGGTTAACCAAATCATCTGGGCAGGGAGCAGATTGATTAGAAAATGTGGTTTTGACCCCTTTACCTCGTCTTATCCCTTGCAATCCCATGGTACGCATCAGACGTTCCACGGTGCAACGGGCTACCGTAATGCCTTCACGCTTCAGTTGATGCCAAATCTTAACAGCACCATAGACTTTAAAATTAGCATCCCAGATTTTGCGGATCTGCTCACTTAGTTTGATATCCTTTACCTGCCTTGCCGGTAACAGCGACGGCTGCTTTTTTCTGGCGGCATGCAGATAGTAGGTGGATGGGGCAATCGGTAATACTTTACAAATTGGCTCGACCCCGTAAACCTCTCGATGCTTATCGATAAAGGCTGTCATGACCGGCGATGGCGGTCGAGCTCCGCCTGGGCAAAATAAGCGCTGGCCTTACGCAAGATCTCATTGGCTTGACGTAGCTCACGATTTTCACGCTCCAGAGCTTTAATACGTGCTTTTTCCTCTGAAGTTGCTCCTGCTCTTAACCTTTGATCTCGCTCTATCTGCTGCAACCACAGAGCTAACGTTTTAGGATGGCAGCCGAATTTTGCGGCGATAGAGCAGATAGCTGCTCGACGATTCTCATAATCAGCCTCATGCTCTAATACCATCTTAACGGCTCGTTCACGCACTTCAGGTGAGTAATTTTTTGCTGGTCTTTTTTTCGTTTCCATAACTCCATTCTCTCATACATTTGGAAAAAATAGAGTCTCCGATAAAACCAGTGTGATTCACACTTTGGGTGCTGGTAAGGCTCTAGATGCCACTACCCAAAGTGGCATAAGACTCCATTCTCAGACAACTGAAGATAACTGGGATCGAGGGCCGTCTCAGGACAGGGACAGCAGAACCTCAAGCTCTGCTAGCCGCTCACCGTCAGAGGGGTCACATCAAAAAGATAGCCCAGGGAATGGATCACTTCCCGCTAGCCCTACAGTAACCCCTGTTTTATCGAGAAATTCTCAAAATGATTTATTAAAAGAACACTCTAGCTTCCAGACAATCCCGTCGTTAGTTCGTCAACCCAGTGATCTAGAAACGGTTCGCTTCTCTCAGGAAACTAATGCTAGTTGGACAAATCTGGGAACTCAAGAAATTGACCAACGGTTAAATTCTGACAACCCGGAAGAAGACTATTTAGAAAAAAATCCTACCTCCGGGACAAGTACACCTAATAATTCACTCAGTGCTTCTTCACCAAAAAGCAATGATGAGAGATTTCTTTTGGAAGATAACAACCGACCAATGCGTGCCAGAAACCCCCCAAAGAGGCTTTCTTACAGCGCAGGTCCTACTGGCCGAAAAACCCAAACTGCCCGCGCTGGAAAGAAGGGTTCTAACCCTTCGAAAATGAACAATCAACGACCACAGGACAGCGATTTACTGACAACTCAAACCAGCCTTGGAGATGAAGAACCTACTGAACAACAGCAAAAATCAACGGCACTAGTACATGGACTCCCAGGGTCATTGAATACTTCTTCACTAATAGGCCCTAACTTATTGCATAACAATCAAAGATTTAGTTTGTTCGACGATTCAGAAAATAAATCACCCTCAACTCAGACCCCAGAGTTCGGTGGCGGGCAGCCAGATCCCTCTACTGTGCAACCAATTAGGCGAACTGCCCGACCCCAAAAACCACGGAATCCATATACACCACCCTCAGATGGTCGGTCCCACAATAGGAAACAATCTCGGTGATAGCGGTGCCGGTCAAAAATAGTCTAAAAGGAAAAAACCAATTAAGGTCAACGGGCCTTTGGCGTTGCTGGACACTCCTGCGGGAGTAGACCCTTGATGAGCAATACCTGATAGGCCACTCAGTGTTTCAGGACAGAAACTTCTCTGAACCTCACGCGCCAAATTTTAGCCTTTAACATCATTAAACTGACAAGGTCCTTAAAAAATTAAAATTTATTTATATTAAAGATCAAGGATAACTATGAACATAAAATTTATAGCCGCCACCTTATCATTTCTGGGTTTAGGTGACAGAGAAGGCAATGACAGCATGGCACCCAATCAACGGGTGCCCACAAAATTAATAACCCTAGAAAAACTGAACTTACCCACAGTAATAGGAGGCATTAGTTTATTAGGGGCATTAAGTTTATTAGGATATTCAATTTCAACGAGCTGTAGAAGTCACTCAAGAAGACGAGATTTACAAATCCCTTGTGCCAAAAATAGTAACCTGGATCAAGTTAATCTAAGAACTCAAAATGACTCTAGCGATGTGGAATGTACACACAGCCTACAGGAGCAGGAGACCCCTTTCCCTTCGTTTCGTCTCACTAATAGTGCTCACACCTCACCCTATTCCCACCTACAGTTAACGCAGGAGACCCCTTTCTCTTCGTTTCATCTCACTAACAGTGCTCACACCTCACCCTATTCCCACCTACAGTTAACACAGGAGACCCCTTTCCCTTCGTTTCGTCTCACTAACAGTGCTCACACCTCACCCTGTTCCCACCTACAGTTAACGCAGGAGACCCCTTTGCCTCGTCTCACCAGCATTGCTGAGGAGCTATCACTTTCCTGTGAACAATTGGCACAAAAAGGGAAGATATCCAAGCCTGGCACCTCAGCCAGCGAAACAACTCCTCTCATTTCCCGCCTAAAGCAATCAGTTTCATCGCTTGGTACTGCTGATAGTGGTAATGATATGGGGATTAGTATTCATGAAGAAAGCCACGTCATACACCGCCACGTCCCTAATCCAACATCCATGATATCTCCTCAGGGTAAGCTGACTGCGGATGCTTAATTTAGATTGATCAGAATAGTCCGGTTTTTTGTAATATACTCTCCCGATACTGCAGTGGTGCCGATTGATACTGCTGCAGGCCGCGAGCCCGCAGCTGGCAAGCAGGACATTGCCCACAACCATCGCCCAGCTCGCCCTGATAGCAGGTGAGTGTCTGTTGGCGGATCCAGGGGAGCTGCCCATAATAGTCCGCCAACGCCCAAATCTCCGCTTTATTCAACCACATCAGTGGTGTCTCAATCTGTACTGAATAATCCAGCCCTAAATTTAAGGCCAGGTTCAACGCCTGAATAAATTTATCTCGACAATCGGGATAGCCAGAGTAATCGGTTTCACAAACCCCAGTAATAATCTGCGGGGCACCGATTTGATAAGCATAAATAGCCGCTAGGGTTAAAAATAGAATATTGCGCCCCGGCACAAAAGTATTGGGAACATCAGCATCAAGTTGCTGAGGCACTGACAGCCGGTAGTCAGTCAGGCTATTGGCGTTAAACTGATTGAGGATGCCTGCATCTAGTAGGCGATGGTGGATGATGCCGAGCTGCTGAGCCAGTTGTTGCGCCACCTCAATTTCGTGTCGATGACGCTGCCCATAATCTACCGTTAAACAGTGGATCTGCTCGGGTTGCTGGCAGACTGGCTGTTGTAAGGTATGCAATAAGCAGGTGGTTGAATCTTGGCCTCCGCTAAACAGCAGCACAATTGGACGGTTCGGGGCCGAAATAGGGTGCATCATTAGGCTCCTGAGGGCAATTTTAGGGAGAAGCTAGGCCAATCGCTGGCAATGCCGATGCTTTAATGGGTCAGTGGCATCGGGTGCCTTTGAAAAGCAATCTCATCCTTGGGATCTAAAAGTCTGGCAAACAGGCGTGTTTTATCACCCGTACTATTTAAACTATTATACCATACCGCCTTAGACCCCAATAGATTCAGCACTTTTTTATGCTATAAGGGCTCATAGAGAGAAACGGCGCGGTATCTCTGAAGGGCCCAGCAGACCATTCCTGTCAATCGCATAGGTTGAGTCCTCTGAAGCCAATAGACTACTATTGTCAGTAGCGCGCGTTGAAACTTCTGAGGCACAGATACTATCAACTCGCATGAACGGCCTACTTCTAGTTTCACTAGTAGTTTGAGTCGCTCCATTGGCGCCGCGAGCGCTAAAAAAAGCTTGTTTCATCGAGGCCCAAGTTCCTTGCTCTACGTGGTAACTTTGATAACCTTCTTGCATCCCTAGAAATGCACCGATGGCTAGCCCTGATAGGGCTCCCCAACTTGCTCCCACGGCACCGGCAGCCAACAGAGTCGCTTGGTTTAAAATCTTTTGCCCAATAGTATGGGTGGTTGGATAGTAATAGGACAGTTGCTCTCTCGCCCAGTCCTGAGCAGTCTGAAAATTTTGTTCTCCTTTGGCAAGCATTTGAGTGACTGCACCAGTGGCTATGCCAGTACCTACAGTGGCAGCACAACCACCTACTCGAGTCATGTCCTGTTTAAACTGCTTGAAATTCTCAGAGTTCACGACTTCTTTTGTAGCGGTTGTAGCCGCCGATAGATTGCTTTGCACCCAGGCATATAGCGTAGAGCTCTTGTCCGGCATCGACCGATAGCGGTGTCGAGGATCGGGATTGCCTGGAAGACTTGAAGTATATGCCGGATACAGCTTTTGGCGGTGTACCGATGATTGCTCCCGTGTACGATGATGCCGATGCCGGATCGCCTCTGGTGGCCTAGGAGGAACTGGAAATGGTGAAGCAGCTGGCAGTGATAAGCTTGCCGGTGCTACCGCTATCCGACTGCCCTGACAGCAGGAAGATAGATCGGTAATCGCCTGATTATAGGCTCCGATGCCCTGAGCCCAGTTGGGAAGGATGTTCGGTTGGATAGTGACTTGACAGTAATCTGAAGACATAAGTTCCTCACTCGTAGGGCGTTGCCTAACTGGATTGAATGTCCCTATTATGTCGACTTCAACCGCCTCTCCCTACTGCGGCAATCACCTGAATCAATCACGATTCTCTTCTGCTCGATAGCGTAATCCCATCACTAGACGCAATAGGGCTGCAACGGGTTCAAACAGATGCTCTGGAATATAATGATCAACTTCTACCTCTTGCAATAATTGTCGAGCTAAGGAGACATCTTCCACGACCGGCACACTGAACCGAATCGCCAGTGCTATCATCTGCTCAGCCTGCTGATCAACGCCTTTTTCTATCACCTGAGGCAAGGGGGTCTCGCCAGGTTGGTAATAGAGACAAATGGCAATATGGCTGGGATTTTTTACCAAGACACTCGATTTTTTTACCTTCATCGATAAACTACCACTCTGGATCTCCCGGTGTACTTCACGACGTTTGGATTTAACCTCTGGATTGCCTTCGGACTCTTTATATTCCCGCTTAATTTCATCCTTAGACATCCGCAGCTGTTTCATCAAGCTATGTCGCTGAAAAGCATAATCCGCTAGGGCAAACACCCCATAACAAGCCACTAGAGTGCCCCAAAGCCAGGTAACTAAAGTGCTGGCTAGTGGCAGCGCAGCGGCTAAGCCGCTGGCCGGTAGAAATTGGAAGCTACCAATATATTGGCGCAAAATATAGGTAAAAATTAATCCTAGTAGAATAATTTTTATCAATGATTTACCCACCTCAAATAAACTACGTAAGGAGAAGAGCTGTTTCAGATTATTCACCGGATTCAACTTATCTAACTTTAAAGTCAGCGCTTCAGTGGCCAATAAAAAACCGACCTGGCCCATTAAGGCGGCTAAAGTAGCTCCTATGAGTAAACCGATCATCCCACCGAGAAAACCCAGTACCACACTGAAAAAAGCGGACCCTGTTTTTAACAGCGCTACTGATAATGGCAATGACAAAGAGATCAATGTAATATCAATCAGTTGCTGCAATTCATTGTAAAAATTTTCACCCCTAAAAATTAGATAACAGAGTAACGTTGCTAACTGTACGCCAACCACTAACTCCTGGCTTTTAATCACCTGCCCTTTTTTTCGAGCGTCACGGATCCGTTTCTCAGTGGGCTTCTCAGTTTTTTCACTCACGGCGTGAACCAAGCTGCGACAGTAACTGCAGCAGCTGCTCAGGAATAGCAAAGGTATGCTGCCGATAAAGTTGCAAGGCGCTGCCTAAACTAACTACCAACAGCAGTAGCACCAGTGCACTTTTAATCGGCATGGCCAAGAAAAATACGTTCAACTGTTGCGCAGAGCGATTTAACAATCCCATGGCGATATCAATCAGCAGCATAATTAACATAGATGGGAGTGCGAACCCCATACCTAACTGGAACATTAGTAGCCATAACTGCTTGAGAAATAGAAAAAGCGTGTGATCCAGGGTAATGGTTTGTCCGGGCACTAACAGCTGATAGGAAGCATACAGTGTGGTTAGTAATTGATGAAAGCCACCAAAACCTAGAAAAAGTGTGGCATAGAGCTGAGAAAACAGCATGCCATAGATAGAAGATTGTTCACCCAGCAAGGGATTCAGTAAGGTCCCCATGGAGGCTCCCCGCATGGTATCAATGATGAAACTAGCCACGTCCAGCGCCCAAAAAGGGACCGCCGTTGCAAAACCAATCAGCAAACCAATAAACAGCTCTTTGCCATAACATTGGAGTAATAAATTTAAATTTTCCAACCCTACAGGTGCTTGTTCAACATTCAGCGGAATTAACGGTAGTATGATGGTTAACACCAAAGCATTACGGATCAAAGCACCCCCAAGACTACGGGCACTCAATAGCGGTAAAAAAGTTATTACTCCTAATGGCCGAAATAGGCTAAGGGCCAGTGAGGGTAAATAGGTGATCCAGGATTCCATTCAGCGGGCTAACTCAAGGGGACATCTGCACAATTTGTTTGAATACCAAGTTGGTATAGTTCAATAAAGTGTCCCCCATCCAGGGGTAAGTGGCCATCAAGGTGATGCTGACGGCAATTAGTTTGATTAAAAACTGCAGGGTTTGATCCTGTAATTGCGTGAGTGCTTGAAATAGGCTCACTAACAAACCAACCACTGAGGCAGTGAGCACAATCGGTAGCGATAATAGCAGCACCAACCAGAGCAGCTGGATAGCCAACTGAACAATTAAACGCTCGCTCATGTGTAACTCAATACCAGTTGATTGAGCAGTTTTTGCCAGCCATCGATTAAGATAAACACTAGCAACTTAAAAGGCAGCGCAATGGTCATCGGTGAAACCATCATCATTCCCATCGCCAGTAGGGTATTGGAGACAATCAAATCAATGGCGATAAAGGGCAGATAGAGCAGTAGTCCGATTTTAAAGGCTTCCACCAGCTGACTCAGAGTAAAGGCGGGCATTAAGACCAGTAAGGAGTCCTTGGGGAGTCGTTCTCGATACTGCTCTGGCCAGATCTGCTGTCCAATCTGGTTAAAAAAACAGATCTGCTTAGGATCAGTATGTTGATTCAGAAACTGTCGGTAGGGTTGTAACACCTGTTTATCCAGTCGCTGAAATAGCTGTGGCGATTGCCAATCTAGTGGCTGTTTTTCCAGATGATCACTGATCGCTAAGCCGATGGGGGCCATGATAAACAGTGTCAGGATCAATGATAAACCATAAATGGCCATGTTCGGTGGTAGCTGCTGGATCCCTAAGGCACTGCGTAACAGGGATAAAACCACCGCTAGTTTTAAAAACGTGGTCCCCATCACTACCAGCAGAGGCAGTAATGATAGCAAGCATAATACGGTGATCAGTGAGTAAGGTTGTTCAAATAGGGAAGGCATACTAAGCTCCTAACTGACTGATACGCACTGCCCAGTGATTTGACAGCTGGCAAATGCTTGCTTTTCCTAAAAAGCAGCCATTGATCCGCAACACCACGGTTGCCGGTGTTAACGCTTTATCGGTGGTGAGATGATCACCCGGTTGGTGTCGTAACAGTTCTGGCAATATTGTCTGGGTGAGCAGCAGCTCTACCGTCACTCGAAAACCTACGGGTAATGGTGGGGATTGTAGGGATCCCTGGGATGACATCATCGATCTCCTCTGGAGGGTTATGACATCCCCCCCGGGGGACGCCGTTTATTCAAAGAGGCCTTAACCACACTGCTCATTCTAGGACGATGTCCGCGCGGCGGGCGTGGCGGCCGATGGGGTTGACTCTGGCTAACCTCTTGGCTGACCTGGGTTGTTTTCGCCTCAATCTGTTCTGACCTTAGCGCCATGGTATCCAAGTTCTTTTTAGCCATCTGTTCTGCCAATAATGCTGCAGTCTCAATGCTGTTCTCGACTTCTGGAGTCGCCAGTGGCTTGGCTTGCCGTTCATTAGCTTCGTCTCCCTGACTGGCTACTGCTGGCGGTTCAGCTTCAGAGGTGATTGCAACTGAATGAATCGATGCTGATGGTTCCTCCGTATCGATGGTTGCTTTTGCCTCCGGGCCTGTTATCGGTGGTTGATCAGTGAGCTCAACGTCAGAAGTTATTGCCATTGGCTGAACCGCTGATGGTTCTTGCGCATCGAGGGTTGTTTTTGCCTCCGGGCCTGTTACCGGTGCTTGAGCAGTGATCTCAATGTCAGAGGTTATTACCATTGGCTGAATCGCTGATGGTTCTTGCGCATCGGTTTGCGCTACTGAAACCGGGTCCACCACTGATGGGTAGGTTAGAGACGGTGACATCACTGGACTAGTAAGGTTAGGACTGATGAGTGCCTCAACCGTGGCTGTGCTATCCAGCATGCTATCTTTAACCGAAGCCGTTTCGGTAAACCAATGGTTAATCTGTACTACCCAGTGGCCTCCCACTTCAATTAACTGCCCGCTGCCCAAATGATAACCATTCGCTTTTAAACGGACTTCTCCGGTAAAGGCACTATTGCCTTGTAGCACCAAACCAACTTGCAACTGAGTTAATTGCTCTAAAGAGAGCCAGAGCTGACCTATTTCTGCAACCAGTGTAACCGGTAGGGCTGGAAAATCAGCGCTATTCTCTGCTGGCCATTCACTGATCTCTGCCATAACTGCCTCAATTTCCGCTTGCTGAGTTTGCGTAAAGCGCACCCGCGCCAGCGGCTGCTGTTGAAATAACCAAACCTCTCCCCGCCAGAGATTAACCGGCCCACTCAATCGAAGTCCTTCACCCGATCTTAGGGTATTGATGCTTGAATAGGGCAGAGAACACCAGCCAGCCACCACACTGATTGCTATCGATGGAACCGGCGAGGGGTTAGCCTGCTTTTCCCAATCTCGAGTTTGTTGCATCAGCCAGTCTGCTGGCCACCCCACTAATCGCAGCAATAGCTCCGCTTTATCCGGACGTCGTAAACTCAGATGAGGCCCCCAATCCTCTGAGATGTTGCCCTCAATGGGAGTGTTAATCTGAAAGTGCTGCTGCTCAGAGGCTAAACACTCTAACCAGGGTTGCCAACTCCACAACGCAAGCGGCGGCAGTAAAGCACTATCAATCTGCGCCAATCCCGGTACCGGCAGTAACGGGGTTATCCACTGGCACCAGGCATTCTCGGTACACCAGGCCTGGCACGATTGGCCAGCAACCACTAAGGGCCAAATAATCCCTTCTCCACCCTGCCGCTCCATGGTTAAGCATACTTGTCCCTCTGCATGGAGACGCCCACCCCCGATATGCTGGCTTAAAGCACTCCAGGTTGAACTATGTACTGGATACCACATGTAAAACCTCAATTGATACGCGATGTTCTCCCTGATTTAATAGCGTTAACCAGTGAGGTTTATTGGCGAGTAAGCAGTGGTAGTGATGCCAGTCACTCACCGATAACCTGAGCTGCAGCTCTCCAACGGCTAATACCGCTTTAATCGTTAATCCTGCCATCGGACCATTAACCAGTTGCCAAGTCAGACTCATTCCAGGATCACGACGGATCAGCCGCCAAGGATCTCGATAAATTGCACCTGGATGGCTTAGCATTTGCAAAATGATCTGTTGGCGTTTTTGGCGTTGAATTTCATCCTCCTGTTCGAAGGATTGCTGCTGGTCGCTTGCCACCTCATTAATCGGTGGTCGTAACCAATCGGCAAAAGAGCGCTGGGCTGACAAAGAGGGCTGTGCTAAGCGCGGCTCACCCTTGATTGGACTACGGAAAATCGGAGTGGTTAATGGATTGGTGCTCATAGCGACTCCTCCAAAACATAAGTCAATTTCTCTTGCTCAACCCGATTACGTCGTAGCAAATGCTGTTGTTGCTGTCGAACAGCAATCGTGTCAGCGAGCTGCTGTTGCAAAGTTTGCTGCTGCTGCGTGATTTCCTGATCTTGTTGATAAAAATCGCTTAATTGTTGCTGTAGTCGATAGAGCTTACCTTGTGGTACCGGATGTTGCTGTCGATTGGCCTGCTGCCATGATGTGCGTAATATGCCCCGCCGCTGCTGGATCTGCTGTTGCTGCTGCTGGATCTGCTGAATTTGCTGCTCACTCTGGGAAATCCGTTGACGGATCCGCGATTCCCGCCGTTTCTTGACCGCCAGCAACTGTTCCATCTGATTAACAGCGTCCATTCACCACCTGCGCTAATTGCTGTAATGTCTGCTCAAAATCACACAGTGAATCGGTCTCTTGACAGAGAAATTGCCGAATTAATGGCCAACGTTTCAGGGCCTCATCAGCTTCTGGATCTTGCCCTTTCTGAAACTCACCCACGCGAACCAGTAGCTCAATTTCTCGATAGAGCGCCATGAGTCGTCTTAATTTTCCGGCACACTGTCGATGCTCTACGGTTGTGATCTGATGCATCACCCGACTAACGCTGGCAGCAATATCAATTGCTGGATAGTGGTTAGCTTCTGCTAATTTTCGAGAAAGGACAATATGACCATCGAGGATCGAACGCACCTCGTCAGCCACCGGTTCGTTCATATTGTCTCCTTCCACCAAAACAGTATAAATCGCGGTAATCGCCCCCTTGGCAGCCGGTCCGGCTCGCTCGAGCAATCGGGGCAGCATGGCGAAGACACTGGGAGGGAAACCACCTGCCACTGGAGGTTCACCGCTGGCTAACCCGACTTCACGCGCCGCACGTGCATAACGCGTCAATGAGTCGACCATTAACAGCACCTCTAACCCCTGATCACGAAAATATTCGGCAATGGTAGTGGCAGTAAATGAGGCCTTCAGCCGTTCTAAGGCTGGGCGCTCAGAAGTCGCTATCACAAAAACACTGCGTTTGCGTGCCGCCGGGCTCATCACCACTTCTAAAAACTCTCGAACTTCCCGTCCCCGTTCACCCACTAAGGCTAATACCACGACATCAGCAGCCGTTCCATCACAAACCATGCTCAGCAGTGTGCTTTTCCCACCCCCGGCTGCGGCAAAAATCCCTAAGCGCTGACCCCGCCCACAGGTTAATAGGCCATCCAGTGCTCGTACGCCTAAGGGCAAAGGGGTATCAATAATCTTGCGACTCATGGCATCAGGAGCTGGACCCTCAATTGGCCGCCAGATCTCTGCTTTCCCCTGAGGCGTCCCATATAACGGCCGCCCGAGACCATCCACAATATTTCCCAATAAAAAATTTCCCAAGGCAATTCGATGTTGCTGGCCACTGGCAAACACCAATTGACCACATTGCAAACCGGTGGCCTGCTCAAAGGGCGATAAACAAGCGATCTTACCTTGCAGGCTAACGACTTCAGCGGGAATCTGTTGGGGCAGTACTTGGCAGAGTTCACCTAACCGTGCCCAGGGAAGATAGGCTTTTAGCAAGGTGGGGCCAATTTCCGTTAAACGGCCGTAGCGCTTGGCAGCCGCTTGCCTGACCGGTTTCGGCGCTGGCAACCGATCTTTAATTAACGACAGTAACCGCTGTTGATCCAGAGCGGGTAATTTTTCAGTGGATACCATTAAGCAGTTGACTCCAATAGCTCAATATTGCCCAAAACTTGCAGGGCGATGTCATCCCCTAACTCCTGATGTGACAGCACCTGACAGTCAAACAGTTCTCGCTCTACGATTTTTCGCAGGTAACACCGTATATCGATGGTGGTTAACAAGATCCCGCTTTTCTTATCACCCAGCGTCTCTTTTATCTGCGCTAAAACAACCGCCGATTGCTGAGGTTCCAAGGCAGAATAAGAACCGGCCGAAGTCTGGCGGATTGACTCTCGAATCAGCTGTTCAATGGTGTTACCAATCAGCCAGACAATGATCTCACCTTGGGGGTTTCGATAATGGTTGAGAATATGGCGCCGTAAAGCAACACGAACATATTCTGCTAAAACCACCACATCTTTTTCTTTGCTTGCCCAGACAATCAAGCTCTCAAAGATAGTCCGCAAATCACGGATTGAAATCCCCTCTTCCACTAAGCGTTGTAGAATATCGGCAATACGCCCCAACTGAACCTGCCGCTGTAGCTCTTTGACCAATTCGCCATATTTCGACTCCATGGCATCCATCAAAAAGCGGGTCTCTTGGATCCCAATAAACTCTTTAGCGTAACGGCTGACCACTCGATGCACCACATAGCTAATCCGCTCTGCCCCTTGATGAACCGTTAAACCCTGCTGCTGCAGAGTGGAAGCAGCGATTTCCGCCACCCAATAGAGCCCCTCACTGACTAAGGGGATTACAGCAACCTCATGGGTCTCATTAGGTGGGGAATCAGGTGATTCTACCAACACGTTCCCTTCAGGTATTAGAAACGCACACACAGGCTCTTGATATAATAAAATGGTTACTGAACCAGCATTACCTGGCTTTTTACGGATCTCTATTTCTGGTAATGCAATCCCTAACCGCTCAAATACCTTGCCACGCAGCTGGCTGAGTTGCTCAGTGAGTACTGAGGTTGCCAGTTCAGGCGCTAACTGCAAAATTAAGGGTAATGAACCAGGCTTCAATTCCTGCCCCCCCTCCTCGGTGGTTGAACCTGCTACACTTTGAGGCCCCCGCTGCTTTAACTGGTAGCCGATTCCTGCTAATAACCCCGCCAACAATAAAAAAATCGGTGCCGGAAATCCTGGCAATACGGCAAATAACAGCAAAACTCCACTGGCTACCCAGAGTGGCTGAGGTTGTCGGCCCACTTGTTGTGCTAAGTCAGCGGCTAGATTTTGCGGGGTTTCACCCTGAACTCGGGTAACAATAATTCCTGCCGTAATTGAAATTAACAGTGCCGGTATCTGTCCAATCAGTCCATCACCCACCGATAGAATCGCAAACAAATTGACCGCTTCGCCAGCAGCCATTCCCTTTTGAAAAACGCCGATGGCCATTCCCCCAAAAATATTCACTAGGATGACGATAATCCCGGCAATCGCATCACCTTTGACAAACTTCATGGCACCATCCATGGCACCGTACAGTTGACTCTCTTTTTGTACTAATAAACGCTGCCGCTTGGCTTCACGCGCATCAATCATCCCAGCGCGCATATCGCCATCAATGCTCATCTGCTTACCGGGCATACCATCTAAGGAAAATCGTGCCCCCACTTCAGCAACCCGTTCTGAACCCTTGGTGATCACCACAAATTGAACAATGGTAATAATCGTAAAAATAATTAATCCGACCGCTAAATTACCGCCAACGACAAAATTACCAAAGGTGTAGACAATTTCTCCTGCATCTTGATGCAGGAGAATTAACCGTGTGGTACTGATGGTGAGTGATAAACGATATAACGTGGTGATCAGCAGCACCGCTGGAAACGAAGAAAATTCCAGAGGCTCCCGTAAATAAATGGCAATCATTAACAAAATAAGGGAGAAGGTTAGGTTGATGGCGATTAATAGATCAATCAATAATGTTGGTAGCGGCAAAATCATCATAAAAACCGCTAGCATCAGCATCACTGCTAAAATAATGTCTTGGCGTGCAGATAACCCATTTAATAATCGTAGGAACAATTTCATATCAGCTCCTGAAGCACCTGCTCAAGCAGCTGACGCTGCTCGCGGTACAGCTGATACCATAGACTGGCTTGGCTCCCCTCAGGAGAGGTACAGCTAATAAACAGGGTGTCATTTAGGGTAAAAATCCGCTGCATAACCCCCTGAAATCGCTCGGGCAGCCACCGCTGTAGCAGGAGTGGTAACAGTCGGGCGGTGCTTTGGGCATTTGATTCATACGATAAGGTCAGCAATAACCGCTGCTGCTGTGGCTCTAAATAGAGGCAAAAAGCGCCTTCACGAAACTGCAACGGCAGCTCTAACGGTTGTACCGAGAGGCCCAGAATCTCTAGAAACTGCTCAATATTACGGCTAAATTGTAAATCTAATGATCCGGCTAACACTGGCATAACCCTTAGCGTGCCTGCTGATCTTGTAATGCCAGCAATGCTTGCATTATCTGATCTTTCTGGTCACTATCTTTGTAGCAAGGATCGGGTAACAGCTGTAATAATTCCGTTAAGCACCGTAAGTAATAGGGCTGTTGGGCTTCCGCTACCTCTAATGATTGTAACCTTCCTGCTAGCCACTCTGGGTAGATCCAAATTTGCTCAATAATCTCCAAAATTTCATTCAGTACTCGCTCCTCACTCAAGTGAAATGTCTGTGCAAGCGCAATACAATCAGACTCCATGCCCAAAAATAGCAGTAAGCGCCGTAAATCAGCGATGGTCGCCGCTAAGCGGTTTTGTTGACTATGATCGGCTGTTAACCTGAGATCAAACGCAAGCGCTCGTAATAGCACTTGGATCCGCTGCTGGCGCTCTGTCCACTCCTTA
Source organism: Candidatus Symbiodolus clandestinus (assembly GCA_038960095.1). Classification (GTDB taxonomy): domain Bacteria; phylum Pseudomonadota; class Gammaproteobacteria; order Enterobacterales; genus Symbiodolus; species Symbiodolus clandestinus. Next base: position 953,243 of record CP152425.1, on the reverse strand, counting down.
ACCTCAGCAAACCACTCAGCCATGCTCTGTTGTGGCTGATCATCACGGCGACTGCGTTGATAAATCGTTTTTAACGCCGACAGCGCGTTATCTGGCAATTCTCCCATTTCTAAGTAACCAAACAGCTGCAGTCCCCACTCCTCATCATTCATTAGCAGCGAAGCCAACGCTCGCTCTAGACGCCAGCGCCGCTGCTGGTTGGGACGTTTATAAGCCAAAATCGCCGCTATCAGCAAAATTTGCTTCCCAGGAGGAATATTCGACTCCTGCAAGGTTTCTAGAGGATTACCCTCGCCTTCACCCAAGTTACCAAAGGGTTCTAGCTCAGTCATTAACGTTTGATCCTCTAGGCTCTCTACCAACTCAATAACGGCTTCCTGAGTGCTTCGAACTCCTTGGTTTTCATCGCGACGCTTTAAATCTTTTAATCGGCTACCTAACGCTAACCCCATTTCCTCTAAGGTCTCTTGCAGGGCAACCGTATCCACTCCCGATAAAGCAGTCTGAGCAGTTTCCAATACCGATTGCGCAGGCACGACTCGTTGCATAGTCCCAGTCTCTTGAGGCGGAGTATCATTCATCGTGCGTATTAGAGGCGATTGCCCCTGAACCTCAGTAATATTACTCATCAGTTTCCTCTTGCCCAATAGTGGCCGACTCTATTGATGCTCCTTCTGACGACACCGCCAGAGCTGTTCCTTGGAGTATCCCCTCTGCACAGAGCGCAGAGTCTTCTTCTGGAGGTGAAAAGGTTGAAGTTAATAGTTGTTCGATTAATAGGTTAAGGTGATGTTGTAGGTCAAGCTCAACTTTCACTAAAGGACTCTCCAGAAAAGCCTGCAGAGGTTGTAGCTGTTGATCAGCTATCACATGAAGGTTGTCCAGCCTGTTTTGTAAGGCTTGTGATTGGCTGGGATGAACTCGCAAAGTTAATTGACCATGTCCCTGTAGCTCATGCAGTGAGCCCTGCAACTGCTGCCAGAGTAGTTGTGGCTGATCAGCATCTGCCACCAATTGCTTAAAGGCCGCCACCGCCCACTGAGCAGCCTGTTGGACCAAATGGTCGGTTAACGCTTGCTCTATCTGCTGAGACGTTACCAACCACTGGATGGTCTCTACAATCGCCTGTTGTCGGGTCTGTTCAAACAACTGCGTCACTTGCGCTTGTCCACGTTTACGCATTCGTTGTACATACTGTCGGGCCGCTTGGCGTACCGCTAGCCGCCGCTGCCGAACACGCAACAGCCGTTGTACCGCTCGGCGTCGAATCCAGGTCGTTAAATCATCACTGGTTTTCCAAGCCGTTAACGTTTCAGCCGTTAAATGTACCGGCAGAGGTGCCGGCAATGTCAGACGCTGTAAGCGTAGGTTGAAAGGATTCATAAAAAACGGGCGATCCTAAACAACAGTGTTAATGGAGTATCAAAAGAGACAGCAGCAGGGGCAGCTGCTGGCAACGGAGGTGGTAATTGAATTAACAGAGTTTGCCACACTGGATCAGTTTTTAACTGAGAATTAAGCACCTGATAGGCACACTGCTGAGCTTGCTCCACCAATTTTTCTGGCGGCAATTCTGCCGAATGGTCTCCCTGGCGCCATAACGCCCACAACTGATCCAAAGCTTGCCAGCCCAAGAGAGGTGCCAGCACACGCCGATAATGACCTCGGAGCAAATAATCAGGAGATCCCAGCAGTTGTAACCCCAAAGCCACCAGCAATTTGCCTAGTCTATCCTCTAAGGCCAACAGCCGACATTGCTGTCCAGATAACTGTGCGGGTAGCGCGGCTATGGGAAAACGTCGCTTTTGACAAATTAGCCTATCAATTGCTTGCTGCAACGAAGCCTGCCAGGGTGAATCCCTCAGAGAGCTCTCAGTAGATGGTAGCAATGCTGATATATCACTGGCGTCGACTTGCCCTTTTAAATAATAAGGATGCCAACTGCTTAATTGCAATTGGGCCCACCACTGAAAATGCATTACCACTCCAGGACGCCACGCCAATTGATGCAAGCGGATAATTTCAGCCGCAATCATAGTTGTTTATCTAACCTGACGTAAACGAATCAACCCATACCAGCCAGCACCCAGCAGTATAAGCACCCAGCTAGCAGCAATTAAAACCCATAAAGGGTTTGCGCGTGCCCAAACCAAAAAAGCAGGCCAGGTCGCAGTAGCTTGCGATAAGCTGGTTGGAACAGCCAACGAAGGCGGATTGGCAGGGGATGCAGAGTGTGCCAGTGATTCTTGCAAGAATCGGTACTGGATTGCCTGTAATACCACGGTAATCGCTTCATAATTGAGACCTGGAATGCTGTTATGAACCAGGCTTTTTATCTGACTAATAAAATGGGACATATTAGTATCTGGAGAGTACTTGACTAATACCGAAGCCGAAGGAGCTATCGTCTCACGACGATTTTCTGAGGGAGGAGGATCAGCAATAGAGACCGTCGCATTAATCACCCCTTCCATAGCTGAAATCAATTGCTCTAAGCGCTGTTCTTTTAAATAGATTAGTTTCGCCTGCTCTTGCAAGGGCGAAGTCACCAGCTGATTAGCCGGAAACAGCTCATTGACTGAGGTAAATTGCCGTTTGGGATAGCCATTTTGGCGTAAAATTTCAACAGCGTTAACAAAATCGGCCTCCTCGACGCGGATTTTTAGCGAGCCTCCCTGCTCGTCAGTTTTTTGCGCCACAATCCGATTAATCATCAGTAATGCCAACATCTGATTAGCTTCCTGTTCATTGAGTCCCCGGTAAAGATCCAATTTACAGCCAGCTAACCCTAATAACAGGCAGAGACCGCAGTAAAAAGCTAATCGCTGCATTATTGGATGGTAGCCAAGCGATTCACAGATTGCGTTAATGAACCAGCCACCTTAGCAGCTAATTCAACTGTCACCGTAGCCTGCACGATACCCTGCTGTATCGCCAATAAGGTTCCTGGATCGGTCAGTTGCTGTGGCGCTTGCTCAGTGACTTGGAAAAGCTCATTAAAGCGTTGCTGTTGTTGAGAGAGCGAATCAACCAGCTTCTTCTCTGGTTTCTGAGTCACTTTTACCATTTCTGCCTGCTCTAAGCAGCCTGTTAAGGCGCCTCGTTCTAAAGCGACTGCGGTGATATCTGTCATGCGATTCCTCAATAGATTATTATTCAATCGATAACTAAAGTAACCTGAGGTCTTGGGTAAGATCTCAGTAGGCCATTGAGCGCTAGGCATCGTGAGCATTTCGCCTCAGATATCCAGAGCGACCAATCGCCCCACTAGGCAACGTAACCACACCAAAAATGACTTGGCATACCGCTACAACCAACAGCATAAGTATGACTGATCGTCAGGGTAAAGTAGTAACCACACAACAGAGGGGTAAATTTTTTAACTTATCGGGAAAGGTAAGCAAAGAGGCTTTCCTTTCATCAATAGCTCTCATTGACTATCATGCTTTATCGTTAGGGGGAAGCGCCTATACCATTAAGCACCGCCTGGATATTAAGTAGAGTTATTCTAGAATTTTTTAAAAGAAATGTATTTTTCTATAATTAAAATAAAAAGCCAACCACTGTAACTTGAAAATAATTTTATAAACTAGATTAACCACAGTAATGGTATATTATAGCTTATCCTTAGACAGTACTTCTAATAAAATGATCCGCTAAAGAATCATTTATATATTGTAAAAAATATCCAATGGGTTAACCCGTTAAGTTAGCCAACTAAATTGATAGAAAGAAATTAGAATTAAAAAATGGATGAATCCAGAGCACCGCTATCGTTAAATTTTGCCTTCAACGGCTCTTTTATGCAACAACGTCCCATTAGATCACAAATCCACTCGTGGGTAGTGTCTCATATTAACTGATGGTAAGTCGACCAACGGTACCTCCCCCGTCAGCCGCTTGCAGAACGGTGCGTGAGCCTCTCGGCTCACACCGCTCCCCTTAGACACCCATATTCAGCATACCAATCTTCCGATGCACAAATAAATCTGGCATTTCCTTTGCCCTTCTTTCAATAAACTGGCATGCCTTTGTTTTGTGACCTTTCAGCTTCTTATATTTGTGCATTGCCCACTTGACCAATATCCGATTGAAATGCGCAAAAACAGGGTATAGGGCTGACCGATGATAACGACCGTAATCATTCATCCACCCTCGAAGGATTGGATTGTACTGCCGGGCTATCTCTTTCAAACTCATTCCTGTTTTGCGATAAAATCGTCTGTTCCGTGTCTCCGCGCGCATGTAGAATTTTTTTGATCGAAGGGATCAATGAAGTTATTAGAAAAAATATCATCAGAAAATATGTTAGCTCCCATGGATTTTAACACACTGGTGTTTGCCTTTTTTATTGGTCTGGTTTTTCTTTGGAAAACTTCCATGATCTTGATGCCGGTTACAGTTGTTACGTTTTATCTGTTTAAGTTTCTCTTCCCTAAAAGACCACCTTTTCTTCTGCTTTCTGTTATTGCACTTTCTTGTTTGGTTGGAAGCATTCTTTTTGATAAAACTATCTCGCCAAAGTCAATTATAAATAAATTTTCACGAGGAAACTATTCGGCTACACTTATTTTGAGGGAAGAAGGATGTAAAAGTCTAAGAGAACACTCGTTTTTAAAGGTCCCCCTCAGGGAACTATAGAGGATGTTAGAGTTTTTTAGTAACAGTAAAGTTGTTTATTTAAAAATTATCAAAAAGTGATAATAGCCATTCAGTGGCTTAATTTCTGCTGTAGCCACTGCAAACTATTAGAATAAGCTTCGTCTGATAATTGGGTTTGCAAATCGTAAAGTACGCTTTGCAGTATATTTTTATCCAGATGACTGAAGTTAATATGACCTAATTTACGGCCTGGTCGCACTGCCTTACCATACCAATACAATTGCACTAAAGGATGCGCTAGCCATTGCGGATTAAAAGAATTGCCAATGAGATTAAGCATAACGCTTGGCTGACTAACCATTGGTTGCGGCATTGGCCAATCACATAATGCGCGTAGATGAAGCGAAAACTGACTAATAGAAGCACCTGTCTGCGTCCAATGGCCACTGTTGTGTACTCGCGGCGCTAACTCATTAATTAACAACTTTCCTTTGATAACAAAGCATTCAATTGCAAGCACCCCTCGATAATCAAAGTGCTGCATAACCGTTCGCAATAGCTGTTCTGCCAATGATTGTAATGGGGATTCTGGCTCTGGGAAAGCAACGCTAGCACGCAGAATGCCTGCCTGATGGTAATTATAGGTCAAAGGATAGCATACAATGTCGCCTTGACGTGAACGAGCACCAATGATTGAGCATTCTGTATCAAAGGGCATATAGGCTTCGACAATCGCTTGACCATATAGTGTGTCAGGCAGTTGTTGCTCTCCCCGATAAACCCGCCATTGCCCTCGACCATCATATCCCCCTTGACGGCACTTGACGACCAATGGCTCTCCCCATTTAGTAAATAAATCTGACCATTGATCAACAGAGCGCAGTAAAACCCAAGGTGCTGTAGGCAGCTGTAGAGTATCCAGCAGCTGTTTTTGCCGGTAACGGTCAGCTAGCTGCTGAATGGCACTCAGATTGGCAAAGCCAGGATGATGACTCAGCAGCGAAGTGGTCGAAGTATTTGGCCACTGCTCAATCTCCGTGGTCACCACAGCCGTTTCTGGCAATCGAGCTAAAGGCTCATCAAAGCGCTTAGGATAAACCGCAAGGCCGAGCGGTTCACCGGCTTGGCGTAACATCTGGCCTAACTGACCGTTACCAATAACCCAAATCGCTGAACTCATCGCTTCTCTCGAGGATCAGAATTCAATAAGACCTCAGCAGTTTGGGTTTGACGCCAGGCAATTAGTCGTTTATGTAATGCGGTATCCTGTAAAGCTAAAATTTGCGCTGCTAACAATGCTGCATTGACTGCCCCTGACGATCCAATCGCCAATGTCCCCACCGGAATGCCTTTGGGCATTTGCACCATCGAATAGAGGCTATCTACTCCATTAAGTACTTTACTCTGTATCGGTACTCCTAGCACTGGTACCAATGTTTTACTTGCTAACATTCCTGGCAAATGTGCAGCACCACCCGCACCGGCGATAATTATTTGGTAACCCTGCGTTTGCGCCTCTTCAGCAAATCGCATGAGCGTATCGGGCGTTCGATGAGCTGATATCACCTCAACATGACATGCTACTTGCAAATCAGTTAACATCTCTACCGCAGCTTGCATGGTTGGCCAATCACTCGATGAACCCATAACGACAGCGACGGTCACTACCTGTTTTTTACTATCCAAAATCTTACCTAATTGCTGTTATTAGGATTAATCAACCCTTAATTAGAAACTATTCCAAAATCTGGACAGCATCTATCCCAGTTGAAAATCCGTACTTAAAGCTTTATTTTGCCTATTAATCACTAAATCTTTTTCATCTACCACACCGCGTACTGCTTTAGGATCGGTAGGGATTGTTACTGTGAAGCGTTGTTCCAATCCTTGCAAATCCTGCTCCGTGAGCGTTCCAACACAAGCTTTTAATTTCAAATGCCGGCTAATATAGCTATATTGCGCTTCTGCTAAACCTCGCTTAGCGCCAAATAAGTTGGTCCGTGCATTCATCACTTCAACAAGAGTAACCGTTCCCGCCTTAAAGCTGGTTTCCATAGCTTCTAATTCTCGCTGAGCAGAGCTGACAGCTTGTTGATAAGCCTGGCTGCTACTAATGGCTTCTAGAATACCGTTATAAGCCTCGCGAATTTCCTTAACAACCCTTCGTTGAGCCTTCTCTAGGGCCTCACTGGCTTTCACAGCACTCACTTGAGCTTCTTTAACCTTGGCAGTGGTTTGTCCTCCGAAAAACAACGGTAAGTTTAAAGAAAGCCCTCCTGAAACGGTTCGCTTTTTAGCTAGCTCTTCCTGATGGTTGCGCTGATGCTCCAGTTTCCCCTGAAAAACAAGCGTGGGTAAATGCATTGTCTGTGAGCCTTTGACATTCCTTAAAGCAATTTGCTGCTGCAGCCGCGCACCGCGTAGCTCCCAGTTATTCTGCTCTCCCTTTCTAACCCAACTCTCCATGCTGCCATCTGGCAGTTCAGGTTTAAAATTTTTGCTATTGAAACCCATCAATTTCTCAGGTGTCTGACCACTGAGTTCTCTCAGCTGTTCCAATTGGCTGACTACCTGATTCCGTTGCTTAATTTCCCCAGCAACCACCAAATCATGATCTGATTTCGCCTTATAATAGTCAGTCATCGGCAGCACTCCGACCTGAGTCATTTGTTCAACTTCATGCAGTTTTCGTGATTTTGCCCGTTTTTCTACCGCCAATCGATCTAGTGTGTCCAGTGCTAACAGGGTTTGTAAGTAGCATTCTACCGTGCGTAACATCATCTGCTGCTGTACATGCCGATAATCGAGCTTTTGAAAATCCACTCCTTGTTGGGAAACACTGAATTGGTACCACTTAGGCAACTCAAAAAGTGATTGGCTAAAGATTAAGTCGAGAGTTTGACTGGTCTGATAATTCTGACTGTATCCTCCTACGATTCCTTGTGGGAGCCGGTGGAATGGTGACCGTTTTTCCTGACGTATTCTTGAGTGGGAAGCTTGTAAAGTTAGGTGTGGCAATAGCGCCCCGCGCGCGTGCATTAATTCGGCTGCCGCTTTATCTTGATTAGCAGCCGCCTCACGCAATTCTGGGTTGTTTTGCATAACCTGTTGATATATCTGGAACAGATTATCCGCATAACTCCGTGGCATTGGATAGAAAGGCGGAATTAACATTAATGTTATTAAAGTGATTTTTTTCATTATCGCCTCGGAACCCCGTAAATCAATAGAATTATAATGACCATTTTCAATAGCTGGTTAGCTATTATCAGATCGTGATATGCTCCCACCACTCAATGATCAGTCATTGCAGAGGGAGCGTCGAACGACCCAGACAGCGACTGGATTCTCTCACTATGGCATCACCACCGAGCGCTACAACCGCAGGGGAACACTGTACACAACTGCACGATTATCCCGACTGTTCAGCTAATGCTACCCTTCTTCACCCAAACCCAAGTTACGGGTGGAGTGTTCCGCCTGCTTCGTTAACCAGGATTGTCAGTCCTCGAAATGGCTAAAGCGTAACACATTATGCCACTGCCTCGCCATCTATCCTAAACGATTTACTCGCCCATCAACCCTGTATCTACTCAATGCTATCGGACAAACATCACACAGGATGGCTTGACAAAAAGCATAATGCAATAGAGTATAAACACCCTATCTACCCAGCATTCGCTGAATGCAGGTGGCCTGCTATTGCTTGAATGAGACTTTAACCTAGCTGACATCCGCCATCGGACTTTGAAACAGCGATGTTGAACCATAAAAGTTGCATTCAGCGTCCAGTTATCTTGGTGGCAAAATGCTCCTGATATTGCGCTTTTTTAGCTTTATCCTACTTAGCTCCCTCGTTTGCCTGCTAGGCAGCCTATATTGTTTACTACGACCGCGAGATCCCAGACATGTTGCCACTTTTGGTCACCTTTTTGGCCGTTTAGCACCACTTTTCGGGCTCCAGGTCATCTGCCGCCTTCCCGGCCATTACAACTTTACTAATCCAGCTGTCTATATCGGCAATCATCAAAATAACTATGATATGATAACAATCTCTTGTATGGTACCACCCAGCGCGGTAACTATTGGCAAGAAAAGCCTTATTTGGATCCCACTTTTTGGCCCTCTTTATTGGTTAACTGGCAATATTTTAATCAATCGACAACACCGAACAAAAGCCTTTAATACTTTAGCTAAAGTTGTTCAAACTCTACAAAAAAAAGAGTGTTCGGTGTGGATGTTTCCCGAAGGCACTCGTAGCTGCGGCCGAGGGCTGATGCCATTTAAACTGGGGGCATTCCATGCTGCGATTGCTGCTGGAGTTCCTATTATCCCAATCTGCTCCTCTAACCTACATCGTCGAGTACAGTTAAATCGCTGGCAAAACGGCAGGATTATCGTTGAAATGTTACCCGCTATTGTTACCGAGGGTTTAGATAAATCTCAAGCTCGCGAGCTAGCCGAACGCTGCCATCACTTAATGCAAACTACGATTAACCGATTAGATGCGGAGATCGCTGGTTTTCACGATAGCAACGTGGGGGCAGCCGTTAAGATCTCCCAGGATGGCTCGCATGGATAAGACACTGATCCCACCGGTTATTCTATCCGTAGAAGCGATTGCTCAATCACAGCTGTTCACTATTGAATCGGTTGCTTTGCGCTTTAGTAACGGCCAGAAGCGGCAGTTTGAGCGACTACGACCCACCGGTGCTCGAGCAGTTATGGTAGTGGCGATTGATAACCAGGAACTTTTACTAATCCGAGAATACGCGGTTGGAATTGAGGATTATGAGCTCAGCTTCCCTAAAGGGGCAGTCGATTCCGGTGAAGATCTATTTCAGGCTGCCAACCGGGAATTGATGGAAGAGGTAGGATTTGCTGCGCGCCAGCTCACGCTGTTACGCACCTTAACGGTCATTCCCGGTTATCTATCCAGTGAAATGAGTATTTTATTAGCACAAGATCTCTACCCCCAACAACGCCTGGGTGATGAACCCGAGCCCTTACAGCTACAGCGTTGGCCGGTTGAACGTATGCTGCAGCTACTAGAAGAGCCTCATTTCTCGGAAGCACGCTGTATTAGTGCGCTATTTTTAGCCCAACAATTTCTACAACGCCTAGCGGTATCCTGATCAAACCTCAGCTAATTTTGTGCCCACTTCTAGAAAATTTTAGATGCTGGGTTAGGCAGTAAAGTTCGGTAAGATTGTCCATGAGTAGCACGCTGTTCTCGAATTTCATTCTTGCAAACACGATTCTTCCTGAATCGCGTGCTACTTTTCAAGTATTATCCTCGTTAAACCACCCAAAAACATGACCCTCTTATCCTGAATTCAGGTTTGAATAGGATTTTCAGCATCAGGGCGGTCTCGATTGCTAGGTTACTGAATTTAAAACCACGACCACGGCACTCCGTAGTGAGTGCGACAGAGCCAGTTATCGGCTACCTCCTCATCTACCCAAATAGTCAGAGAACCTCGATTGACCAAAGATTGATTATAGTCACTCCAATTACTGACTTTTCTGCTCTTTTTGGCACGTTTGCTTGCCTCTAACGAACGCTTGGTTGACTATTGCTGCTTCGCTGTACTTCCCTGTAGATGGATCTTGCTCCTCTAATTTTCCCTTCAGTGAGGCTTTTATGCAACAACGCCACCCATCAAAGACAATCTGACACACTGTAAGGCGTTTAGGGACAAAACCTAAGATCCACTACTCACAATACTGACTCAAAGTTCAAATGTTTGACGTGGACCACTTTTACACTGTCGCTGGCGCCTTGCTGTGAATAGGCTAAGTATGATGACTGTTACCAGTATCCCCCCCTGCCAATAACAAATATAAAGTGGTAATAGTTAGGTTGCTATTCAGTATTGGCACAGCGAAGATTATTAATCCTATAAGATTGGTCATAAAAAGGCTATTTGCCCTAAACCTACCCAGGAACTGTGTCGGACAAATCGCCAAAAATCTGGTTTCACTACGGATCCACACAGAAGAAAATCCGATACCTAGTAGAAGATGTATGGCTAGCAGCATTGGGAAACAAGCCAGCCAGGGTATCACGATTAACAAACACGCCATAAGAGCAATCAGCTACAAATCATGCATTATAGGTCCAACTGAACGCCTTATTTTGCTAGCGAGGAAAACACACACACAAAAAGCACCGATCGACCATGCAACCTCCACCATAGCATAGTTCGTACTATTTCGTTTAAGAGAGAGACTAATCAATGCTGGGAGAAGCGTATTGGTAATTTGACCTATTGAAAAAACTAGTACAGCACAACCCGCTACAGAAAATAAAGTAGGATATTTAAAGTATAAATATAATTCAGCAAGAAAAAAGTGTCGCTTTCTATTACTATTTTCTGTATTTTTTATAGTTATTTCCGGTAAAAAAAGTAGGCATATAGCTGCTGCTGTAATACTGCAAACTGAAATTACTATAAATGACTCACTGAAACTTAATTTAGTTAAAATAATACTACCGATAGTAGTTCCAAACAGTAAAGCAACTTGTGTTATAGCACCCATTAATGCCAATTTCTGTCCACGTTGTGTTATAGGAATATAAATTTTCGTGTAATAATCTATAGCCCCATTGGCAAATAGTCCAGAAATTGTCGCCAACACTACAACTATTGCTAGGATAACAAAACTGTCCTGATTTAAGGAGATCCATTTCATTGTTAGTGGAAAGGCGCCTGCTAGTGCCCCGCCCAAGTGACCATAAATAATCACGCGCTTCTTTTTTTAAAAGTATCGACTAATTTTCCAATCACTGGAGAACAGACCAAGTGAGTTACACTTGAAATGAGCAAAATCGTTCCTACGGCATTGGCACGTCCGGTAAGTTGTACAGCCAACCAGGCTGTTATAACCAATTGACAGCCTATTCTAAAAAAACGACTACAGAAATGGTAATAAAAACTAGAAAAGAGAGAGAGGTTTGCCCGGACCATCGTTGTCCATCCTGCCATTTCACTGTTTCTTCCACGCCGTTTATTGCTCTACTGGCCTACAAAATGTTAGCTATAAAATCTTCTTTACATGATTAGTAGCCTGATAAAGCACAAACTGCGAATTATCAGCTAAGCGTTGGTGCTTTCCAAAAATGCGATCGAGAATCGCTGCATAGGGTAAAAAGCGATTGGCTACTAACCATAATCGCCCGCCAGGGGAGAGATAGTTACTGGCTTCTTGAATCCATGTTTCGGTGGTTTGAGTCGTCAGCACACGTCCCTGGTGAAAGGGAGGATTCACTACAATCTCTTCAAAAGGTCCTGACAACTCAGAAAAACCATCACTGAGCAGCACGCTACCGGTTAACTGATTGCTGTTCAAGGTAGCTTGGCTGGCTGCCAGAGCGTGGCAATGCACATCGCAGAGTGTTAATTGAATTTCTGGATGGCGTTGCTGAGCGACTGCGCCTAGGACTCCTGCCCCACAGCCTAGATCGAGCACTCGACCCCGTAGTCCCGTCAGGTGTTCTAATAGCAGCTGGCTTCCAAGATCCAGGCCCCCGCGACTAAAGACAGCTGGCAAGGTTTTAATCGTCAGCCCTTGATACTCATAACTTCCCCAATAATCAGCCAAACTAAAGTTGGGTCGGTGGTGGCATTGAAAATGATATAAACGACAGCGTCGAGCATAATCCATCAAAGTCACTGGGCCAAAGGGTGCCAATAGTGTTTCTACCTGACGAATTCCACACCGCTGTTCGCCAACGAACCACCACTCAGTTTTTAACGGCAGCATAGCAAGCAGACTGTAAATCTGCAGCTGGGTTTCCATTTTATTCTTCGGCCAGTAGTAGACAACTCTATCACAATCCGAAACCAGTGAAGCGTTTGGTAACAGGCTAAAGTTGACACACGGATTGCCTAAATTCTGAGCTAAACGCCGTGCCTGCTGGTAGTAATAAGTATAAGCTTGCACTTTTGATGCTGTCAATTGACAGCAGAAATTATCCGATAGATCTCCACTAAACAGTAGATTCCTAGCTCCTAAGTTTGCCTGGTGGCGCTGCAATAATTGGCTAGCCGCAGTTAAGTGTGGGGAGTAGCGCGCTGCCCCAGATTTGAGTTGTTGCATAATTTGAATGGATTCAATGGTAGTTGGTTTAGGGTCAAAATATCGCCAGCAAAGAATTGCGATAATATAACAGGTATCCAGCTGATGGAGACTAATAATCCAGCCGTAACCATGGTAACTTAACCCATTTACTGCTAACTTAATAAATTAAACCACCCTGCCTATGGTGGCTTCAAACCATCTCGGCAGGTTTTAGCCATCAGTTTTAGGTAACCATTACCATGGGTCAAGCACTTGTTATTGTGGAATCCCCGGCAAAAGCAAAAACCATCAACCAATATCTCGGTAGTAACTTTATTGTTAAATCTAGTATTGGACATATCCGGGATCTGCCTAGCAGTCAATCAACCAAGCAATCCGCCGCTGCAACCAAACGCAGTGTGGCCACTAAAAATGCTAAAGCGGATCCTGTTATTACTGCGCAAGTTAATAAACAGCAAGCGTTAGTTAACAGAATGGGAGTTGATCCCTACCAGGGTTGGCAAGCCCGCTATGAAATAATTCCAGGCAAAGAGAAAGTAATCGCTGAATTAAAAGCATTGGCCAAACAGGTCGATGAGATCTATTTAGCGACTGACTTGGATAGAGAGGGCGAAGCCATTGCTTGGCATCTGCAAGAGGCTATTGGTGGCAACCAACAACGTTATCGAAGAGTTATTTTCAATGAGATCACCCGAGAAGCCATCCGACAAGCTTTTGCTCACCCAGGTACGCTTGATCTAGCACGGGTGCAGGCACAGCAAGCCCGCCGCTTTCTCGATCGGGTAGTTGGCTACATGGTTTCGCCTCTATTATGGAAAAAAATTGCCCGCGGGCTTTCAGCAGGTCGAGTACAGTCAGTGGCAGTGCGTTTAGTGGTGGAACGTGAACGCGCTATTAAAGCATTTCTTCCCGAAGAGTATTGGGAATTACGGGCACAGTTAGAGGCTACCTCTGGCGAATCCCTCTGTATGCAGGTAGTACAGCAACAGGGGGAGCCTTTTAAACCGAAAAATGAAGCGGCAGTACAAGCTGCCATCGCTCAGTTACAACCGAGCGACTATCAGCTGATTAGCCGGGAAGTAAAACTAACGACCAGCAAGCCACCCGCGCCTTTTATTACCTCTACCCTTCAACAAGCTGCCAGTACGCGAATTGGCTTTAATGTTCGTAAAACCATGATAGCTGCACAACGGCTCTATGAAGCCGGTTATATTACCTACATGCGTACTGATTCTACCAATTTGAGTAGTGATGCCGTCGATAAGGTACGTGAGCATATCCAACAGGTCTTTGGAGATCGCTACCTACCCGCTAATCCCAATAGATACAAAAGTAAGCATAGTGCTCAAGAGGCTCATGAAGCCATTCGTCCCACTAAAGTGGATCAACTGGCAGAACAGTTGAAAAATGTCGATGCGGATGCCCGCAAACTCTACCAATTGATATGGGCACAATTTGTCGCCTGTCAGATGGTTCCTGCTGAATACCAATCTACAACCTTAATCGCTCAAGCGGGAGATTTTCTACTAAAAACTAAAGGAGTTGTCCTGCAGTTTGACGGTTGGACAAGGGTTTTACCGGTCTCGCGCAAAGGAGATGAGCAGCAATTACTACCAAACCTTCAGGTACCCAGCGTACTGCAATTAAAGAAGCTAGATCCCTCCCAGCATTTCACCAAAGCACCTGCCCGCTATGGCGAGGCATCGCTAGTCAAAGAGCTAGAAAAACGGGGAATTGGCCGCCCATCTACCTATGCCAGTATTATTTCAACCATTCAAGAGCGTGGCTACGTTCGTAGCGATAACAAGCGCTTCTATGCTGAAAAAATGGGAGAAATTGTTACCGAACGACTGTTGCGAAATTTTCAGGGCTTGATGAGCTATGATTTCACAGCGCAAATGGAAACAATCCTTGACGAGATTGCCGCCAAAAAAATGGATTGGCAAGCCGCACTAGATAGCTTCTTCGCTGACTTTAACCAGCAGTTAACGATTGCTGAAAAAGAGGAGGGTGAAGGCGGCATGCCACAGAACTCTCTGGTACTGACAGAAATCAGCTGTCCTCGCTGCCAGCAACCTATGGGAATCCGTACTGCCAGTACCGGTGTCTTTTTAGGATGCTCTAGTTATGCCAATGCCTCGCCAACGGAACGTTGCAAACAGACCATCAATTTAGTTCCAGAAAATGAAATTCTTAACTTGCTGGCAGACGATGCGGTTGCTGAAACGACTGCTCTTCGCAATCGCCGACGCTGTCTCCTCTGTAGTACCGCCATGGACAGTTACTGGATGGGATCTAAACATCGATTGTACATTTGCGGTGATAACCCAAACTGTTCGGGCTACTTGCTCGAAGAAGCCTCTAATGGGCGACGAGCAGCTATTGTGTGTGAGAAATGTAACAGTGAGATGCTACTTAAAACAGGGCGCTTTGGCAAATATATGGGCTGTAGCAACTCCGATTGTGGTAATACTCGTAAAATTTTACGCAATGGTGAGCTAGCACCCCCTAAAGAGGAACCGATTCTTCTACCAGAACTCAAATGCAGTCAATCGTCAGCCTATTTTGTGCTGCGTCAGGGTGCAGCCGGGCTGTTTTTAGCAGCCAATACCTTTCCTAAAGATCGGGAGTCACGGGCACCTTTTGTTGAAGAGTTGGTGCGTTTTAAAGGTAGACTCCCGGAGAAACTACATTATCTAACCGAGGCACCTACGCTAGATCCCCAAGGAAACCGCACGGTGGTTAGATTTAGCCGAAAAACCAAGCAACACTACATTGCTGCTGAAAATAGTGCCAGCGGCAAAAATAGTCGCTGGGCTCTCTTTTATCAACAAGGCCAATGGCAACTTCGGGAAGGCAAGTAGCCTTATTGAACTTTTTGACTAGTATCCTGCAATAGCAACACCACGGCTTCACAGGCAATACCCTCCTCACGACCGATAAAGCCTAATTTTTCGGTCGTGGTAGCTTTTACGCTAATACAATTGCGATAACACTGTAGATCACTCTGTAAATGCTCGCGCATATTTTCTACATAGTCAGTTAATTGCGGTGCTTGAGCAATAACGGTCAAATCCAAATTTCCTAGCCGGTATCCACGCTGTTTGGCTAATTTAAAGACTGCCCGCAGTAAAAATCGACTATCAATTCCCTGGTAAGTTGGCTCACTATCTGGAAACAATTTCCCTATATCCCCCAGCGCCGCTGCACCCAGTAAAGCATCCATAATAGCATGGAGAACCACATCGCCATCTGAATGCGCTACTAACCCTCGTGGATGGGGAATATGCACACCCCCCAAAATTAATGGTCCGGGACCTCCAAAGGCGTGTACATCAAAACCGTGGCCAATTCTCATCAGTTTCTTATCCTTCTCGTTGGGTTAACAGGCAAGCTGCCATGATTAAGTCTTCAGGGTATGTAACTTTAATGTTGTCTCCCCTACCAGGAATTAGGGTGGGCTGGTAACCGCAATAGGTAAGGGCCGAGGCTTCATCCGTTACCTCAATGTCATCAGTGACTGCACGCTGTAAGCAGTTCTGGAGTAAATTTACTGGAAATAGTTGTGGCGTCAGTGCTTGCCATAAAGCATCTCTGAGAACGCTACTAGTGATTTTTCTTTGTGGTCCGGCCTGTTTTAAACTGTCACGTACCGGTGTGGCTAAAACGGCACCCTCCAGATGATGCTCACGGCTAGCCAGCAGCCGCTGCAGATCATCGGGATGTAAGCAAGGGCGGACGGCATCATGCACCAAAACCCAGCCCACTGATGGCAACTGCTGTAATCCATGAAGCACTGAATCCATACGCCGCTCACCTCCAACCGCAGTCAGAATTCGCAAATGGCTGGCGATTGGGAGGGTGTGAAAATAGTTATCATTGGGGTGGAGTACCACAATAATGTGCCCAATAGCTTCTTGCAGCAACAAAACCTGCAAAGTCTGCTCAATAACCGTTCGTTCTCCCAAAGACAAGTACTGCTTAGGACAGAAACCTGGAAAACGTTGCCCAATACCCGCAGCTGGGACAATCGCAGTTAGGGGCTGAGTATCCAATGGCATAGGCTCTCAGGGCTGCTGTTTTGCGGGTAATAGTCGATAGAATTGCTCCTCTGAACGCACCATCCCTAAGTCATAACGGGCGTGTTCTTCTATCGCCTCAAGATCATCGACCAATGCCTCAACTTCGATTAACAGCTGCTGGTTTCGCTGAACTAACTGTCGATTCTTAACCACTAACTGCGCTACCGCTTGCCGCAATTTGCAATAAGTTTTCCAACCATTTTTGCCAAAAATGAGCGCATAATTTACCCTGATAGCCAGCAACAGCAATAGGCTTATCATTAAGCGTCGCATGAAAATTCAGCAGGTGTCGCTGCTTGTTGATCTAGCTGTTGGGCTAGCTGGCGCACTGTTGGATGTTTTGGAGCTCTCTGTAGGAGTGATTGGATAGCATAGGCAGCGATAGTAGCAGGTTGTGTTGCCAATTGCACCCGAGCCCAACTAATCTGCAAAGCAAGTCGATAGGATTGGTTATTGGAGTCGGTTACTTTAGACAGATAGCGCTGCACTTGTTGCCAATGGCCTTGCTGACGTGCTGCATCGGCTGCTAGTAGATAAACCAAGTCAGGCTGCTTGCTCGCGGCTGCGCACTGCATAAAGCCCTTTTCAGCAGCGGCATAATCCCCCTCTACACTCTTTAACAGTGCAGCCACGAACTGCTCTTGCGCACGTTTCTGGCCACAGCGCTTGAGCCATTCTTTAAGATGCCATAATTTCCCCAATAACCGTAAAATAACTGAGCTAACTATCCCTAGGGCTAACCCAATCATCATGAAGGTAATGACAGTAGATTCTAGTCGATAGGGTCCAACAATGATGAGCACGTAACCATAATAGGGCTTCAGGTAAACTAGTAGTAACGAGAATCCAGCTAATAGCAAGCACCAACTGATAATACGCCACATTAATAACTACCTTCTGACTGTCGAACCAATAGCGGTTTTACCTCTCCCGACCAATGCTGTAAAAACGCTTCTAGTAGGATTTGGCTTGGCAGCTGTTGGGGCAAATCAACCGGCAATAACGGCTGCTGTAGCAAGCGCAACTGCGCTGCTAAATGGCTGACAGCAGTTTCCGAAGGTTCAAAGTTCTCTAGTAAATAATCGATACTGTGGCTTATTGCCTGCTGATACCCTGTATCTTGTCGATAAAGGGCGTTTTGCACAGCCATTCGGAGATAAATGCTGAGTCGCTCACGCGCGCTATTTTGATGCCAACTTATCGGTATTGCTATTGATTCACTATGCTGTTGAATGGTAATTAATGATTGTAATAGCCGCTGTCCTTGTGCTAATAAACGCCGCCACCCTGAGCTGGTCTCTAGCTGATTGGACATTGAATCGACAGTAGGCAGCGGTGGCTTTTTAATTGGCAATTTTTGTACCTGATCTTGTAGATTCAGTAGCTGCAATATCAAAGCTTCCTGATTGGGTCGTGTCATTGAGGCTAATTGCCGACACTCCTCAGCCAGCGCTTGACGCACCGTCAATAATGCTGGCTGTTCAAGCATTGCCAACAGGTCAGCAGCACCTTGTAGCAATCGGTGGGCAGCCATTACATCGTGAAGTAACCATAACTGATAGCCCGCTGCATTGATTAAGCGCTGAGCCTCTATCAGCTGCCAATCTTGCCTCCGAGTGGCTGATAAATCAACTAACTGCCGGCGCATAACCGATAATTGCTCGGCTTGCTGTGCTAAATGCTGCTGACTCTGCAGCAGCTGTTCAGTTTGCCGCCCCAGCTGTTTCTGGAACGTATACTGCTGGCGGTCTACCTCAGCTAATTGCCGCTGCACTTGGTGTTGATAGGTCGATAAGTGTGAACTCAGTGCTTGCAATAAGGCCTGTTGCTGCTGCTGGCAACGATAACTTTGCCAGTGAAACCAACCACTGCCGCCCAATAGCACCAAAACAATGGTGTGGCTTATCCAATGACGCAACCAAAAAAAACGCATTGCTCGACGCGGTGGAGGTGCGCTTTTAGATTTAGGTGGTTCCTGGTTATCAGTGCTCATGTGTTAAATTATAGAGGTTTCCATTCATAGCGTTAGGATATTAGCTTCGCTGCGAATCATGCGAACCAGCGCATCATTATCAGCATTGTCAGCAACAGTAATCCAGCGCCAACCTAACTGATAAGCTATCTTAGCTAATCGTTTGCTAACAACTACCATTAAGCAACCGAATAATTGGCTATGAATACTGCTAGGGACCACGATACATAATCGCCGTAACAATTCGCTACTGGTTACCACTAAACAATTTACCGCAGATTGCTGCCAAAAGTCACGCTGTTCTAGCCGATAGTTTTTTATCGATATACGGCGATAGCAGCGACAAGTGCTCACCTTAGCTCCTCGCTTTACCAATTGATCCGCAAGAAACCTACGCCCCCCTTGCCCTCTTAGCAATAGGATCATATCGCCTGTTACCTGCGCAAAACGAGATAAGGCCAACAAACTTTCACTACTACTATGTCCTGCAGGATACTGAACCGACTGCCCACATTGCTGCCGAAAAGCCTGGGCACTTGCCTGGCCAACCGCATAATAAGCTACTTGCGTTGGCCACGGCTTCGGTTTATCGGGTAACCAGGGCTGAATAAATTCAGCCGCACGGGGTGATAATGCGACAATGATGGTGTAATTTGATAAATTATGCAGCAATGCTTGATCTTTAGCAGTCGGCGCTACCGATTGAAAATCAATCAAGGGACAATGCTCTGCACTGAATCCTATGACCTGCAATCGAGATACTAGCTCCTGTCCCGGTATGCCAGGACGTAATACAATCACCCGCACCGCAAACTATCTCCTAACGACTCCTGCTGATAAAGCTGCTTGGCCAGCTGTTGTCCTAAATTTTCTGCAAAATCCCAAGATCCCTCAATAATCCCCTGAATCGGTTCACCCGTAACTAAAACAATCCGAGCATGCAGCCGTAGCCAACCGTTATCTTGAGGCTGTGCGTAAGCTCCAATCGCCAGGGTGGCGTCGAAAGCTAACTCCCGTAATACCGCACGTTCTGCTAGCACACAGGCCTGAACATCAGCCTGAACTCTAGGAGCAATCAGTGCCTGAATCCACTGGTCACCATCACGGGACTGCACCCCCAAGGCACCTTGACCCGGCGCTGTCAGCATCTGCTCTCCGGGAAGGTAACTTTGAATATCTGCTGCTAAACCTAAGCGTTTAAGGCCAGCAACGGCTAAAATTAATGCTTCATACTCCCCGTCTTGCCAACATTGGAGACGGCTAGTGATATCTCCCCGCAGTGGCTTTAAAACCAAATCAGGGCGAAGATGAGCTAATTGTCGCTGTCGCAAGCGACTGGAAGTCCCCACCCGTGCTCGTAAGGGCAGTGCAGCAATGTTGTTAGTCGGCTCATAGGCAATCAGTGCTTCCCGCGCATCTTCACGCTCACCAAAGGTGGTCCAGCACAATCCATCGGGTTGATTCATTGGCAGATCTTTAACAGAATGGACTGCTAAATCAGCCTGCTGTTTTAGTAGCACCTCTTCTAAGGCTTGCACGAATAGTCCCCCTTGCGTTACCTGATCGAGGGACAATTGTAAATCTTGATCTCCCTGGGTCTTAATAGGAACCCATTTTACGGTCAGCCAGGGATGTTGCTGCTGCAGCTGTTGCGCAACCCATTGCGCCTGCCATAGCGCCAGTGGGCTTTGGCGAGTGGCAATCCTAATCGACGTTCTTTCTTCCATCTTTTAGATTACCCTGTTCATGCTATCATTCTCACAGTGCAAGATTTTACTATAAGTCACTCCAGCATTATAGATGGGTGCAAACGTAGGTGATTTACCCTGCTCAAATTATAGAGTGTGCGTTTCATCATATTTTCTTACTTTTGCTCAATATCCCAATGCTTTTTGTTAGTACAATGGAGAAAGTTTCCTTAGAGCCATTTTAGAGTTTACCCTAATGCTGCTGGCCTTTGATATCCAACAACAACAGCTGGATGCCCTAAATCAGTGGCGTATTGATCGAGCCTTAGCTGCCGGCACTACCGCTTTTCAACAAATCTATCAAGTCTTGCCTCTGCTGCTACATTATCACCATCCACGGCTACCCGGTTATGAGACAGCAGAAGTTCCCCACGGCATCTCACTATTCCAAGCCACAGCACAACAACAAAAGCTACTCAGTGCAATACTTCCAGGAATTCAAGTCGATCGGCTGAACGGTGAAGAACCGCCCGCCATTGCCGCCATCTACTCAATGGGTAGCACCGCTTCCCTTGGGCAAACCAGCGCTTCTGATCTTGATCTCTGGATCTGTTTGCAGCCAGACCTTGCTCCCGCTGCACGCAATGCACTACAGCACAAATGTCAACTGCTTTGCCGCTGGGGGAAACACCAGGGAATAGAACTCAGTTTTTTTATGATAGATACCCCTTATGGGGCTGGTTCAGCGAAGGTGGGACAGCGAGCACGACAAATCAATCCCTCCATACACCCATTGATATTAGATGAATTTTATCGAACACACGTTCGTTTAGCTGGTAAGCGGTTATTATGGCCATTGATCCCGGTAGAACAAGAAAAAAATTATCAACAATACTGTACTACTCTTTATCACCAGAGAATTATCCATTCTGATCATTGGATCGATTTCGGCAAATTACCTGACAGGCTACCAACGGACTACCTCTCTATAGTGCAGCAGCAACGATATAATAACGATCTAATACTTAACAAATTAGTCTTAAAAAATTTGTTGTTGGAGAGTTATGCAGCAGAAGCTTCCAAAACCTCCTGGTGTGCCTCAACCTACAAGCAGCAACTACAGAAAACCTCTTGGCAAGCTTTAGAACTCGACTCCTATTGTCAGCTGCTAAACCATATTTCACACTACCTAGAGCAACAAGGCGCTCACGAGCGGCTAGCGCGGATCCGTCGCTGTTTCTATCGCAAAATCTGCGACCACACCAACCATCCGTTGACTAACACTACCTGGCGACAAAGTTTGATTCGTCATTTACTTCAGCGGTGGGGTTGGGATCAAGAGATGCTCCAACGTGCTGCTCCTATAACAGATAATGCACCCTGCAAGCGTCGAGCCATCCAGTATGAGCTACTGCAAGAAATTAAAGTTAACCTAGATAATTTACAAAAAATACGACTGAGTACATCCTCTGTACTATATCGGCCTTGACGCCTACCTCCGCATTTTCAATCTATTAGTTTTAAATCAAACTACAGTATTTTTTTCTGTTCTTGATAGACATTTAGTGGCGGGTCATACCTGACTGATAACTTAGAGTTGACTAAGTTAGACTTAACTCATTTTAACCAACTTCACATCCTCGCCACTAAGGCATATTTGTTCTTGTAAGCTTATGTTGTTATCAAAGATTGAATTCGAACTGAAACTGAAAGTACCAGACTGCTCCATATAGCTGCTTATATTACTACCAACAGCATTACTATTATCCTGACTTCCGCTTGCGCTTGTAGGGAAGTTGCTTGTATCATCATCCCAATTTTTGTATCCGGCTTCGCTTGTGGTAGGGTTATTTGACTCTTCCTCTTTTCCATAAAGCACTATATCCCTTTCCGCATCAGTCATCATTTTAGGTTGATCGTAACCTTCCCATATTTCCGTGCAATTCTGAAACAATCTTTCCAAGAAATTATCCTCATCTATTATTAATATAAATTCGGAATTAATAATGTTATTCAATTTGGAATCAACAATGCTATTCATATTTATTTCCATAATCATTTGTATTTTTTCTTTTTTTCCTTTTCTGGAATCATCATTTTTAGATTTTAGATAACTGAGTATTTCAGAAATTTTTTTAAATTTAGAGATATCATTTAATAATAAACTGTATCTTTCTAAACCTGTCAACAAAATCGACAAATCTGTTACGGATCTTACGTGTTCTATATTACTAGGGTAAGCACTTATACATTCAGTGAACTCACTTAGCACCTCATTTTCTAACCATGATATAAATTTAAAGCCTAACGCTTTTCCTTCCTTTAATATTTCTTCCGCACTGGTTGCCCATCGGGCGGCACTTGCTTCTTCTAAAACTTCACAGCCTGATCTTGCTATAGATTTTGCTAAATCTTGATCAAATATAATAGACTTATACAATTTTTCATTTTTTGGTTTTGGGGATACTGAATAAGATTGTAATGTCATGTGAGTCAACCTCATATTTTTATAAGTTGGATAATGGTTTATTTTATTTTTAACATGATGCATTGGGTTACTTGAATCTTCTAAATGATTACTACTCAGTGAGTAAATTATGCTATCATCACTCCAAAAACCCAGGAGATAATCGAATGGGTGCTCTATTGTAAACAGCTTGATAACCGGCGTATCGTGACTATCATCCGCCAATTTAAACTTTTCACACTTTTTTGGTAATTGATGGTAGACTATTAGCAGAAATAGAGAAGTAAGCATGGAACATCGAATTTTATCTGTCCTATAAAAAAGTTTTTTGTGAAACTCTACCCAAAAAGGCGCAGATTTTTTCTCCTTATATCGCAAATAGCTAAAACCGATGTATCTCGATCGCGAATAGTAACCGATGTATCTCGATCGGGGGTATTTCTTCTCTGGATACTCTGGAATTTTAGCTCTCTGACGACGTAATAGCCCTCGCTTCATCGATTTAACTGCTGATGTTTGTTGACCAAATCGTCTCATCATCTTTTGGCGAAAATGTTGTTTTTTATACGCTATAATAGCACGATGATAGCGCCGATTATATTGAATTTGGCGGCCGTAGAGTTGGCGTCTCCAATGTGAAACAGTTGGACAAACGATTACATTCAGGATTCGCCTGTGATACAACCGCAAATAAAGCAAAGAAGTGTTCAAATAAGTTATCCAACTGACTCGATATCGGCGAACTTTTTTCAACCAACGCCGTCTTTTAACCGATTCCAAAAAAGCAGTGCACCAAGTAAAAAGTTTCATAACTAAACACTCCGAAAATACTGGAGACCGTTGACACGAGCTTCAACCGGAACATCCATCCTGGATGCTTACAAAGTAACTCACTCCTAGACAAATGATGTGCTGAAAAAATTTTGTAAACCAAATAAAACATTATTGATAGCAACAGCAGCTAAAATAAGTCCCATAACTCGGCTAATCACGGCTGCACCAGTAAGCCCGATCCACCGTTGGATATCATTAGCGACCAATAGGAGTAGGTAAGTGACTAGTAGAACACTAAATAGTGCTACGGTTGTCCCTAAATAATCCAGCATTACATAACCGTCCTTATCCGATAAGAGAACTAAAGTCATCATCGCTCCCGGAGAAGCAATAGAAGGCACTGCAATCGGAAAAACAGCCACACTCGTTTTTTCACTCTCTAATTGGATTTCTTGGTGGGGCTTACTTTCACCAAAAACCATCGTGAGCGCAAACAAAAATAGTATTAAGCCCCCTGCCACTTGAAAAGCCGCTATTTCGATATCTAATTGTTCTAAAGTTAACTTTCCAGCAAACAAAAAAAACAATAAAATAATAGTAGCGATTAAAATGGCTTTTTTAGCAATCCGTCCCTGTTCTACTGGGGAGAAACTAGCTGTTTTAGCCAGGTAAACAGGAATTGTACCAATCGGATCGATAACTGCCGATAATACAATCACTTGCGATAATAAAGTCTCAAACATAGCCCATCCTAATCGATAAAATTAATCTTCTCTGAAGATTCAGATAATATCTGCTGTGTTACTATCCGGTCTTTACAAGATTACTGGTTCAGCACCAACATAACTAAAATGATAATTATCATGGCAATAATTACACCGAGCCGGCCAACGTACTTTCGCAATTTAACCACTGCTTAGG
Organism: Candidatus Symbiodolus clandestinus; assembly: GCA_038960095.1. Lineage (GTDB taxonomy): Bacteria > Pseudomonadota > Gammaproteobacteria > Enterobacterales > Symbiodolus > Symbiodolus clandestinus. The sequence continues at coordinate 928,652 of CP152425.1, read as the reverse complement.
CTCCTGAGGAGTGAGTATTCATTAGAGATTCTATCAGAGTCCAGTCTAGATGGTTAACTTTAATTTAACATTATTTTATTAACCGTACCATAACTGGGAACTGAGTAGCCGCGTTCAAAATGCAAGCCATCATGGGTAACCCCCTCCTTTTTAGCTGCTTCTATTAAGTAGGAGTTAAGCAATCATAGCTAACTTCCCCATAAGAGCGATCCCCTCCGAGAGCCCTATGGGGCCTCTCATAATTGTACCTCCAGATCCATCTGGTGACATGTCCTTGAATTTGCTTAATAGAATCAAATAGAGGTTGACCCAATAGCTCATTCCTTACGGTTCGATGGTAGCGTTTTCTACATAGGCATTCTGCTGCGGATTACCGGGTTGAATATAAGCAAGTTCAATATTATTTTTTGCTGCCCAATTCCGTAGAGTTTTGCTGACATACTCAAGACCACTATCGCTATGAATAGCGACTGGCTTACCGTGCCATTCGATAATTTGCGCTAAGGCATAGACAACCCTCATCAGAGGGTTGTTCGGTCATGGAATCCATCAACCAAAACTGATTTATTGCCTGAGGGACAGCAAGCTTTCTAGGGGATTAATCCCATAAGGTGAACATTAAATGATTACTTTCAGTAAAAACCCTCGTAGCTAATTAATTTTTTATTGATGATAATCTATTAATAGATCGATTATCAAAGCACGATAAATTTTAATCCATAATCATAAAACTAAATGATTTCAAGTTACTATGAATCACACTGGTTTTATCGGAGACTCTATTTTTTCCAAATGTATGAGAGAATGGAGTTATGGAAACGAAAAAAAGACCAGCAAAAAATTACTCACCTGAAGTGCGTGAACGAGCCGTTAAGATGGTATTAGAGCATGAGGCTGATTATGAGAATCGTCGAGCAGCTATCTGCTCTATCGCCGCAAAATTCGGCTGCCATCCTAAAACGTTAGCTCTGTGGTTGCAGCAGATAGAGCGAGATCAAAGGTTAAGAGCAGGAGCAACTTCAGAGGAAAAAGCACGTATTAAAGCTCTGGAGCGTGAAAATCGTGAGCTACGTCAAGCCAATGAGATCTTGCGTAAGGCCAGCGCTTATTTTGCCCAGGCGGAGCTCGACCGCCATCGCCGGTCATGACAGCCTTTATCGATAAGCATCGAGAGGTTTACGGGGTCGAGCCAATTTGTAAAGTATTACCGATTGCCCCATCCACCTACTATCTGCATGCCGCCAGAAAAAAGCAGCCGTCGCTGTTACCGGCAAGGCAGGTAAAGGATATCAAACTAAGTGAGCAGATCCGCAAAATCTGGGATGCTAATTTTAAAGTCTATGGTGCTGTTAAGATTTGGCATCAACTGAAGCGTGAAGGCATTACGGTAGCCCGTTGCACCGTGGAACGTCTGATGCGTACCATGGGATTGCAAGGGATAAGACGAGGTAAAGGGGTCAAAACCACATTTTCTAATCAATCTGCTCCCTGCCCAGATGATTTGGTTAACCGGAATTTCCAGGCTGACCGGCCTAATGCGCTGTGGGTTGCTGATTATACCTTTTGTACGACTTATCAAGGATTTGTTTATACAGCCTTTATTATTGATGTTTTTTCCCGCTATATCGTGGGATGGCGAGTCTCTAGCTCGGCCAAAACCGATTTTGTTCTAGATGCGTTAGAACAGGCCCTGTATGCTCGCCGGCCCTTCAAAGGGGAGCGCTTAATCCATCACAGTGATCGCGGCAGTCAGTATGTCTCTATCCGCTACACCGAACGGATGGTAGAAGCTGGCATTGAATGCTCTGTAGGTAGTGTTGGCGATTCTTACGATAATGCATTAGCTGAGACTATCAATGGCCTCTATAAATCCGAAGTCATTCATCGCCAATCCTGGCAAACCCGTGCTCAAGTAGAGATGGCTACCTTGAAATGGGTTGCTTGGTTTAATCAGCAGAGGTTATTGGGACCCATCGGTTACATACCCCCAGTCGAAGCAGAAATAAGGTATTATCAACAACAAATTGAGCTCGATAAAGCGGCTTGATTCTAAAAAAACAGTCTCCGACATTCCCGGGGGGGATTCAGACCCCGCAGAATAAGGCAGCGTGCGACTCAACTATCTTTGTCTAAAATACTTACCATCATGATCCTTTTTTATCTTGCTACCCTTATAGCGGACATCGAGAAGAAGAACGAGGTTAAATAAATTGTCGCAGTTCCGCTTGGAGGGCACCTGCTATCACTTCTGGTCGATTGGCAGGGCCACGCAGCATTAAGGGAGGATCTTGGTAGCAGCGGCTTTCAATCAGAAAGAGCTGCTCATCGGGTGCTACCTTAGCTAATGGATGCTGGGGATCTAAGGCTTCAATGCCAATACGAGCACCTGTTTTGGCGCTAAAACGCGCAACATAACAGAGAGTTAGTTGCGCCGCTCGGGCAGCCTCTAGTCTCTGGGATAATAATCGATTCAAGGGATTACAGTCGCTAAAAAAAATCTCTAATGGAGTATTCATAAATTCTGGATCGATTAAAGATTCCACCTGGATTTGGGTAGCTTCTAATCGGTAGCCAGCAGCCCGTACTAAGAGGACCAATTGATAGGCAACCCATTCCCCTTGGAGATCACGTCGGGGATCGCTATGCATTAAACCCTGGCACCAAGCCTGTTTAATCCAATTTGTGAAAGTGAGCGTGCTGTCATAGTGCTGTAGTAGCCAGTTAAGTGGCGTATCTAGGCTAGCACTTAAGCTAACTAGCTTGTCGCCACTGTCGGATAGTGACTGTAGTAGACGATAAATAGGTAAACCGCCGGCTAAAGCAGCACCAATTCCCCAGCGTGCGCCCGTCTGTTTAGCTGTTCGAGTGAGCTGGAGATAGTGATCATGATCCAATGCCCCCAACATTCGATTACTGCTAATCATTGATAGACCCTGTTTAATAAAATCAGGATAGACAGTGGTTAAGGTGGTACTCTGCGTGGTATCCAGAATCACTAACGTTTCAAACGGGTGTTGAGTTAGCCAGTGTTGAATGGTTGCCAGTGGTTGGGATTTTGCTTCATCATCAAAAAAAGCCAAAACCCGGTGCGGATCAACACCTTGATAGTCAAGCCAAGCACGTTGTTGGTCGATGACGCCACAAAGTATCCAATTCTGATTTGGAGGGTTTATTAACCGCTGCTGTTGTTCGGCAAATCGGAGGAGCCAGTTTCTGGCAATAACACCTCGGCCCCAAAGTACGATGCCCAGCCGTTTTTGACGTTGAAACAGGGCTTGATGTAGCGGTCTAAGCCAGGGTTGGCTGGATTTGCTCCGTAGCACCACAGCCAAACTATGGCCTTCTAAAGCTTGCCAGCGATGTTCAATCGTTGGTTGATCCAGGAGTTGATAGAAGTAGTCACGCTGTTTTTGATTTTGGCTAATTTGGTGCCCGACGAGGGCTAACAGTGTATAGCCTTGACGGTAACTTGGCTTGCTAGCAGGCAGTAACTGCTGTAAATAGCGGTGGGCACTATCAATCATCTCATGCGTATAGCTCCATTGCAGTGCCCCAGTTTTCTCCTGAATTCCCCAGGTGAGGGGAGGGAGAGTCGCTTGTTGTAACTGCTGGGTAATGTGTTGTAATGTTTCCAATAAGTTATTGGATGGATGAATTTGCAGTTTCAGCAGAAAAATATTGTCATGATGGGCAATGACTTTGGTATCGTTGGTCGACACCAAGGCGCGCTCAATCCGGGTAGAGCCCGTCGTTGGGTGGTGGCTAGAGCGCAAGCACAAGGCGAAGGAGCTGCTGCTCAGCGGTTGTAAGGTGCGGGGATGTAAAATAGGTACTGCTAAGCGTGCCAAAGCATTGGCCTCATCTAGGCGCAATTGTGGCAGTAGACAAGCATCGGGAATCACTCGAGGATCAGCCGTATAGATCCCAGCCACATCGCTCCAGAGAGTCACTTGGCAGACATTGGCTAATGCCCCGATTTGGGTGGCTGAATAATCGCTGCCATTGCGCCCCAAAAGAACAGTTTCACCAGCCGCATTACTGCTGATGAAACCGGTGATCACTAGCCGTTGATGCGGATATTGTGCTAGGCAGTGGGCTAATAAGGGATAGGAGCGTCCTTCATCAATCTTGGGTTGTGCTGCTCGTGCAGCTCTGAGGAAACAGCAAGCATCCAACCAGGTAGCGGTCATTCCTTGTTGGTTTAGCAGAGCGGCTAATAGACGGGCTGCCCAAATTTCACCATAGCCAACTACGGTTGCTATTTGGGCTTCGTTCAAATGAGGGTTGGCTACGATTGACTGTAGATGATGCCATTCTTGTTCAAATTCCCCTAGCAATTGCTTAGCCGCTGCTGCATTAAGCAGTCGACTGATGAGTTGTCGTTGACATCGCTGTAATTTTTCAGCGATTGTCAAGGTTTTCGCTGATTGGTGCCTATCGGTCGAGACCCATTGGATCAGTTGATTGGTGCTGTTTCCGGCCGCTGAGACGATGATGAGATCATCTAGTCCACTGTATTGGCCAATAATATTAGCAACCCGCTGAAAACCTTGCGGATCAGCCAGACTACTGCCGCCAAATTTGTGCAGTTGTCTAGCAGGTCTGTTGGGTAGGGTTAATCGGGGTGGCTCGGTTATTAAGTGGGTTACCATGGTATCCAAGCTGAATGGCAGTGGCAAAGGCATCAATGACTACTTGCCGATGCAGAATTGTGAAAAGATCTCTCCTAGAAGCTGATCAGCGGTCACCTGACCAGTAATAGTCCCTAGGCTCTGTTGTGCGAGTCGTAACGATTCGGCCAGCAACTCCCGGTTGCCTCCCGCCAATAGCTGGGATTGACTATCCTGGATATGGGATATGGCTTGCTCTATAGCTGTTAAATGGCGCCGGCGAGCCAAAAAGTTCCCTTCAGGTAATTGAGCGCCTCTCGCTGTTCGTTTGATATGTTGTCTTAACTGTTCGAGCCCAGCGCCAGTTTGTGCTGATAGGTAAATCACAGGGTAGCCGTGAAGCTCGCTCAGATGAGTTATCGGTGGTACGAGATCAATTTTATTGTAAATCAGAGTAACCGCTACCGAGGGAGGTAGTGAGCGCAGCGGCTCAAGTTCAGCATCAACCGCTGTTGATGCACTGAGTCGAGGTCCGTCGATCACCCATAAGAGCTGATCGGCTTTTTGTATCGCTTCCCAAGCCCGATTAATGCCTATTTGTTCAATTTCATCACCGGCTTTTCGTAACCCTGCGGTATCTACCACATGAACAGGAAATCCGTCGATCTGAATAGAGCAGCGCAGGATATCTCGTGTGGTTCCTGGTATTGGGGTAACAATCGATGTTTGATCACCAGAGAGTTGATTCATTAAACTGGATTTACCTGCATTGGGCTGACCCGCTAAGACGACTTGAATTCCCTCCCGTAGGAGAACACCTTGGTGAGCTGATGTTTGTAAATTTTGCATGGTCACTAAAAGATGCGTTAATTCGCTAGCCAGTATGATATCCGCTTGAGTATCCAACCCTTCATCAGCAAAATCGAGATCGGCCTCTACCTGGATACGTAGGCGCATTAGACTATCAACGCCTGCCTGAATCTGTTGTGAGAAGTGGCCCTGTAAGGAGCGCATAGCGGCTCGTGCGGCCTGTTGTGAGCTGGCATCAATTAAATCAGCAATTGCCTCAGCTTGCGCTAAATCAATTTTATGGTTCAAAAAGGCTCGTTCAGAAAACTCCCCTGGCCTAGCTAGCCGTACGCCGGGATGCTGTAAAATTCGGTTCAACAGCATATCTAGTAGCACTTGACCACCATGGCCGTGCAGTTCTAATACATCGTCACCGGTAAAGGAGTGGGGTTTGGGGAAAAACAGCACAATACCTTGGTCAATGACTTCACCGGTTTGATCATAAAAGTGGCGATAATCAGCATAACGAGGTGCCGGGCAACGACCAGTGACTGCTCGAGCAATATTAGCGGCTTCTGGCCCACAGACGCGTAAAATACCGATGCCACCGCGCCCCGATGCGGTGGCTTGGGCAACGATAGTTTCGGTGGTAGTGAGAGAAGAATCCAATTTTTCAACCTATTGTTTAATCGAAGTAGCTGTTATAGCTAGCTACCATAGCGTTAACGCGTACCATAAACAACAATGGTTTTTCCATGGGCTGATATCAAATTTTGATCCTCCAGTAATTTTAGGATACGTCCCACGGTTTCTCGGGAACAGCCAACAATCTGACCAATCTCCTGACGGGTAATTTTAATCTGCATACCATCTGGATGAGTCATTGCATCGGGTTGTTGCGCTAAATTTAGTAAGGTTTGAGCGATGCGATCAGTGACATCAAGGAAAGCAAAATTACTGACCTTTTGGGAAGTAAACAGTAGCCGGCGCGCTATCTGTACAGATAATCGCATTAAAATATCAGGATGAATCGGTATCAGAGAGTAAAATTTTTTATAATCAATTTCAGCAATTTCACAGGTGGTTTTAGCACGAACCCATGCGCTACGTAATTGAATTTCTGCGAATAGTGCTAACTCTCCGATAAACTCTCCAGGGTTGACATAGCTAAGAATAATCTCTTTTCCTTCGTCATCTTTAAGGAAAACAACCAGAGTCCCCTTAACGATATAGTAAAGAGTTTCTCCCTTGTCACCAGCATGAATGAGCGTACTTTTGGCCGGATAGCGGTGAATATGGCAATGGGATAAAAACCATTTTAAAGTTGCATCAAGTGGTTGTGTTCTGAGAACCATGCTTTTATCCTCGAATAAATTTATTGGGCGTACTGTTTTTTGGTAAAACCTGTTGATTCTCAGAGTAGCTAGCTTGATAAAGGCTAAACTTACAGTTACACATTTTAAAAGCCAAACTTAGCGGTCATGGGACTACCGTTTATTACCATTAACAACGGGATTAATTTTTAAAGAACTATGACAAAGTGGATATGATATTAATAGCCTCTATTTCTCATCAAATCACCCCAATCGATTGTTTTTGAAGATCATATTGCTGTGAAGCAACAACAAGTTGGTAGACATCGTTTCGTTGGATATTCGCTTTTAATGCCTGCACTTTTTTTTCTGGCCAGTGCCACCACTGTAATGCTAGCAATTCACTAACCTCCTGATCACTAAAACGTTGGCTTATCACCTTTGCTGGGTTACCTGCTGCGAAGGTATACGGAGGGATGTCTTTAGTCACTACTGAGCCACTACCAATGATGGAACCATTCCCCAGAGTGATACCGGGTAGGATCAATGCTCCGGTACCTATCCAACTATCATGGCCGATAATAGTGTCCCCTTGGGCTTGGTGGGAATGCTGTAGACATTCTGATTCAAGAAAGGGGTAGGTGCTGATAAGGGAGCTGTTGTGAGTATTATTGGCTCCTATCATAAAAATAGCGCCGGCAGCAATCTGTACATAATCACCGATAAATAGGCGGTCAATATGCCATTTAGGTTGCCAACCAGTGGTTTCTGAGGTGGAATAGGCATCCCCGTAGAGATAACGGACGGCCACTTCTTGAAAATAGCCGTTATAGGCTCCGCTGTAGTAACTGTGAGTTCCGCAAATAATAATATCGGGGTTGGTCACCGTTTGATGTAAGTACTCGATCGGTGACCAGTGTTTGCAAGCAGTCGTCATGATGCGATTAACCTAACTTTTTTGTTTACTTAAGCTGCAAGATATCTGCGTTCTCCAACTACTGGTATCGTCAAGGGGCAATAGACACTTACCTAAGAACAGTCGCTCGTTTGGCTCATAACAAAACGGAAGAGATGCTCTGACTGCCTTATTGTAAATCCCGATAGAAACCCTTTATTTGTTTATGTTTCCAATAGGCCTACTTATAATAACCAAAATTATTAGGACAAATAAACCTTATTCTTACTATTTTCATACCATTTTTATTAAATTATAATACAAATATCATTTCTTACTTTTGCTTTAATTAGGTATTTATTCTGCATCTATTTCAAAAGTAACTGATAAATAGAGAAAATATCTTAATAATAAGTCGATTGAATGGCTTATAATCGATAATAGTTCTAAAAATATCTTATTAGATGCACTATCCGGCAAGAATTTGCTTGTGCCGGGTCAGAGGTTATCGGTATAGTGCGGTTTAAACCATCGATTGGATAGTAAAATAGTAGGTTGTTGCAGGAGAAATCATGAAAGCCTATTTTAGAAAATTTTTGTTGTGCTCCTTGTTAGGAAGCCTGACTATTCCCGGTTTTTTAATAGGGCAAGCCACTAGTCACGTTCAAGCCAGTGAAACTGTCAGTGATGAAACGCAAAAAACCGCTTATGCGCTTGGCGTATTTATTGGGCAAATGGCTTTACGAGACTTGAAGTTTACACAGGACGGTAGCTTATTGCTTGACTCCAGCCTGAGTCAGCTTAATCAGCAGATTAGTCAGCGTGCCGAAATTAAGCAAAAAAAAGAGGCGGAGCAACAATTGCGACAAGGAGAGCAATTTCGTCAGCGTTTTGCCAAAGAGCAGGGAGTCACTAAACTGAAAAGTGGCTTGCTTTATCAGATAATTCGCGCCGGTGTCGGCGTGGCTGCAACTGCAAATGATACCGTGGTCGTACACTATACAGGAACCTTAGTGGATGGCAGCCGTTTTGATAGCTCTTATGATCGCTCAGAGCCAACCACGTTGCCGTTAAATCAAGTGATTGCCGGTTGGACAGAGGGCCTTCAGAAGATCAAGAAAGGGGGAAAGATCAAGTTGGTGATCCCACCTGAACTTGCTTATGGTGATCAGAGTAGTAGTTCAATTCCGGGTAATGCGACCCTTATCTTTGAAATAGAACTGATCGATATCAATCCACCTTTAAAAAAGTCGAATGAGGGTAGCGATAAAACCATGGGTACCAAAGAGATGGTAGCGTCATAATTGCTGATACAAAAACCATGCTTAACACTCAGCTATGTATTACTAGTCACTGGTCCACCTTATGGAACCCAGCAGGCCAGTAGCGCCTATCAATTTGCACAAGCTTGTGTAGCATCAGGCCACCGTTTGCAGCAGATTTTTTTTTACCAAGCCGGTGTGCTAAATAGCAATGCATTATTGATGCCAGCGACCGATGAGTTTGATTTGTTGAGTGCCTGGCAGCGATTAGCGGAGCAGCAAGGAATTGCCTTATTGGTTTGTTCGTCAGCGGCTGCTCGTCGTGGAGTATTAGAGCAATCGACAGCTGTTTTACAGAAGGGGTCTGAAGGCAATTTAGCCACTGGTTTTACGGTGACTGGTTTGACTGAATTAGCTGCTGCGGTGCTCACTTGTGATCGAGTTCTACAGTTTTAAGGAGTTTAAAGAAAGCGGGTGTTGAGATCGATTGCTGTCGTAATGACACAAGCACCTCATGGGGAGGCTTTGGGGCGTGAGGGGCTTGACGCAGCATTAGCTATCGCTGCACTGTGTGAATCCTCACAATTGGCGCTATTTTTTATGGGTGATGGTGTCCTGCAGCTACTTCCTGGGCAACAACCATCACTGATTTTAGCGCGTGATTATAGCCCAACCTTTAAATTGTTGGACCTTTATGAGATCAAGCACAGTTATGTTTGCCAAGCTGATTTAGTGGATCGGGGTTTTGAGACTCAGCAACCCTTAATTATTCCTGTCAGCTATCTAACGGCGGAGCAGTTTCGACAGCAGCTTGAACAGTTTACCGTGCTATTAACTTTTTGAGGCCAAATATGTTACATACCCTCAGTTGCTCACCGTTCGGTTGTAGTCGCTGGGAGCACCTATTGGCTAGCATAGTCCCCAGTGACGGGGTACTTCTATTTCAAAATGGAGTAGTGGCTGGGCTGCAGAACTCTCTGCCGGCAAAACAGCTGCTGGGGACAGGTGTAACGGTCTATGCAGTGATAGCGGATATATCGGCTCGCGGTCTTACACAGAATATGGATCAGCGAATTAGAAGGATTGATTATTCTGAGTTTGTTGCGTTGACGGTGGTATATACGCCACAGTGGGCTTGGTAGCTGAAAAATTAGGGAGTATTGAGATACCGTCTTACTCATGATGATGCAAGCGCTATTTTTGCATCAAAGGGCATCCCAGATTTCAGTACCCCATAGACCAGTTGTAGTAATTTACGCATAGCCGCACAAATGCCAACCTTGCCACCTTCTATGGCGTGATACTAAGCGCTCCCATTGAGCTTTTACTATCACATTACAGGATAGTGTTGCTGTCAGGGCAGGCATATATAACGCTTTCCTGAGGGCTACATGACCCGTTTTGAATTAAGCCTTGCGTAAGCCACCAGTTCCTTGCTATTACTGAATTTTGACATATCACCGACATACGCCAGTAAGCTTCAGCGACTAGCTGTCGGTTCTCCTGCATCTGTTTCAGCTTTTCTAAATTGCCAAGGTGTTTTACCAGAGCGGTGAGTTGATGTTCACTCAGTGGGGCGGGAGTCCATGGAGCTGGCATGTGCAGTGCACAGTAGCGCGCTATCTGCCGATCCAAACCGACCGCGGTTTTTTCCATGATACACTCCCCCCAAAACAGAAAACTGGATAGCTCGCCTTGACCTTCCTTATGAATACGTGCTCATGGCACTAGATACCGTTCGACCTTGAAGGCGATGATAAACAGGTCACCAGGGTTTTATCTCAATAACAAGCTTTAAGCCTAAGGTTTCATACAAACTCACCGGTGCCCTCCCAATGATCAGATACTGTTGGCGAATTAAATGGCTTACTATAGAGTTCTAATGAGGTAATCATAGAGGCTATCCATTATGTCGTTACAAACCACATCGAACCAAGAGATTCCTCTGCAGACGGTTGAAGTTGCAAGAGCCGCTTTTCCTAAAGGTCATCCTTATATAACATTGCGGGATGAACTGGGTACCCTTTATAGTGATGAAGATTTTGTCAAGCTGTTTTCGAAGCGTGGCCAGCCTGCGATATCACCCTGGCGGTTAGCACTGATTACCCTTATGCAGTTTCGCGAGAACCTTTCGGATAGGCAAGCTGCTGAGGCAGTACGAGCCAGGATTGATTGGAAATATTTATTAGGGCTTGAGCTTTCTGACCCCGGTTTTAATTTTTCAGTACTTTGTGAATTTCGCATGCGCCTGATTGTAGGAAGCGCTGAACAGCAACTTTTAGAATTGCTGTTGGATAAATGTCGTACTCATGGATTAATAAAGGCTAGGGGACAACAGCGAACTGACTCGACGCATGTTTTAATGGCTGTTCGTGAATTAAAGCGGTTGGAGTTGATTGGAGAGACCTTAAGAGCAGCTCTTAATGAAATCTCTAAAAAAGAGCCCCAGTGGCTTAAAAGCGTATCACTGCCTAGTTGGTATGACCATTATACCAAACGGATAGAGGATAGCCGACTACCGCGCAGTGAAAAAGCACGCAGCCAGTATGCACAAATGATGGGTGAAGATGGTTTTAGATTACTTGCATGGATTGACACGCCCTCTGCTCCTAAAGCACTGGGGAAGTTGATGAGTATACGGGCCTTAAGAACTGCTTGCATAAGGCATTATGAGGTCGTGCCGAACAGTGAGAGAGGAGCTCGTATACGCTTTAAGACAGATAAAGAAGTAACCCAAGCAACAGAAGAAATTGTGTCCCCTTATGATCTTGATGCACGTTATCGCAGCAAAAGGGGGAAGCATTGGGTGGGTTATATGGTGCACCTCAGCGAAAGTTGTGATGATGAAACAGTACATTTAATCACTCATGTAAAGACTACACCTGCTAATAGGCATGATATAGAGAGTACCGAGAGTATTCATCAAGCTATGGCTGAAAAAGAGCTGTTGCCAGCCCAGCACTTTGTTGACTCAGCTTATATTTCAGCGGAACTTCTGGTTAACAGTAAAATAAATTATGGTATTGCTTTAGTTGGCCCCCCTCGAGGTAATACCAGTTGGCAGAAACAGGTTAAAGGGGCTTATACTCGAGAACAATTCTTAATTAATTGGCAACAACGAACGGTTCACTGTCCTCAAGGGTTAAAATCAATCAGTTGGAACGATCGCTTTATTAAGGGTAAGCTCTATCACAAAGTTTCATTTTCTAAAACAGCCTGCGCTGTTTGTAAAGAACGGCGCCGCTGTACTCAAGCTAAGGAAACCGCTCGCAGGTTACGCCTGCTCCCTCAAATACAGCATGAAACACTACAGATAGCCCGTCAACTCTCGGACAGCCGTGAATGGCGTCGCACTTATGCACGACGTTGGGGTATTGAGGGGACTTTATCGCAAGGTATCCGTGCTTTCGGTTTACGTCAGGCGCGCTACCGTGGTTTAGTAAAGACGCAGCTGCAGAATCTTGCTACAGCTGCTGCTATCAATATCCAACGGCTCATAGCGTGGTTACATCAACAGCCTCGTGAGGTAAAACGAATATCTCGTTTTGCTCAGTTGGCAGTAGCAACTTGAGAGGTTACTTAATAATTCGCCAACAGTATCTGATCAGTTGGGGATCATTAACCTTTAAAAGCTAAGGATCAAGATATAAGGTTTCCCATGGGCAGCCATAGATAACTACAAGCCATGGCTAGCATGTTTGGGTAATTGCGCTTCAATTTATCATACCGAGTGGCGATAGCTCTAACGTGTTTCAATCTAGCAAAGGCGTTTTCCACTAAGTGCCGTAATTTATAGAGGCGGTGATCTAAAGCAATGTTCCCGATGAGTGAGCTTTTCTTCCTCGGTATATTGGGGGTTGCTCCTTTGCTAACAATTTGCTAGCGGATTGCCTCGCTATCATAGCCTTTATTAGCAGTCAGTAGGGTAGGAGTCGGTAGAGATTCAATCAGGGCAGGGGCCTCGGAAGCATCATCAACTTGCCCACCGGTGAGTTTAAAAGCAACCAGTAAACCAAAGCCATCGACAGCGAGGTGGATCTTACTGGTACGGCCTGCGCGGCTGATTCAATGGCCTCACCTTCCTCACCAGCAGCACCTGCACTATGTTGGTGGGCTTTTATATAGTTTCCATCCATAAATACCCATTCCAAATCAGGATCTTGTATCAGTGCTTTAAGAATTTTCAACCACTTACCTGTCATCGACCAGTCATTAAATTTCTTGTAGATGGAGCTCCACTTGCCAAATTATTTCGGCAAATCACGCCAAGGTGCTGGAGTAACAGAACAAGTGCAACATTCTGCACGACTTGTTGAGCAAACCATTCCTTAATTTTTGATTTTTTTTGATAAAAGTTAGCATATGAACATCCTTGATCAGAGTGAACAAGCGAAGTTGCGGAGAGATGCAGTCGATTTTTAGCCATATTCAAAGCATCAATGACAAGTGGCATTTTAAGGCTCCGGTTAACTTTTATGATTATTCTGAAATGCAGTTTAGTATATATTGTAATCAAATTATCACTAGTGGCATCTTTGGCACCAAAAAGTATCGGCAAAAGTTTTTTGAGTTAGCAAAATACCTAGGAATAGCAAGCTACACATTATTTTCGATGTATTTATAAAAGTGCTTACTGCTTTATTTAGTAGCAAGCATTGTTTTCCCTTCCCTGCTGAAGGCATTCATTGTTGGGTAGCTTAAATATCTACCGATGAAAAGTGTGATACCCGATGTTGCTACCAACTTCTCCGAAGTTAAAAAAATCCAACAGGTTATCCTTGTGCGAAAAAGAGCAGTGCTCTGGGAGCAGTGACGGTCATGCAATCAAGTTATAGTAGCAAATAGGAGGTAAATTGTCATCGATATTCAGTGGTTAAAGACAGTTTTACTTATGCTATAAGTAGCTTATTGGCTCATAACTAAAACTGCGCAATGACAGTAACTAGATTGGGAAGATGCTGGTAAGCGTTAAATTTCTGAATGGGTTAACTATTTTTGGTAGGCCTGTTTGGCAACCTGTTTTTAAGGCTGTATTTTCAAGTGGTCGAATATTCTTGAACTGGATAAACTCGATAATGCTTGTTTTTGCTTTTAATTAAAACTAATGATTTAGGAATAGCGCAATGAAATCCCAAGTAATGAAGAAAAAAACGTCATGCTGAGAAGGTTATTAAAAAACACCAGGCTAAAAAATCTGCCGACTTGAACCCAAGTGATACAGATAATTGGATGATTAACCTACTAGCAATACCTGTCGAACGAGGAAATTTGGATTTAGTTAAGGTGTATTTGAAAGACAAGACTGATGTTAAACCGCTGGATGACACCAAGATAAGTCATAGGGAGTTTTGTCTTAATATGCCCCCAAGCATTGTCTTAGGGGGACTCAGTCCATTAGAAGTTTATACTGGGAGGAGCGTTGCATTTATTGTGTGAATCCAGCATGCCTCTTAGGAATGAGAAGTAAATTTCAATAGGCGTTGAGTCACTTGTCGCATTATCAAAATTAACAGGCCAGTGATCAGCAGATAAATAGCACCAGTTAGCACAAATACCGTTAAAGTATCGTAGGTTTGATAGTTTAATTGTTGTGCTTGACCCATGAGCTCCATTAAGGTGATGGTGCTGGCCAGCGAAGTACTTTTAAAGATCAATATCACTTCATTGCTATAAGCCGGTAAGGCTCGTTTAATCGCTAACGGTAGCAGCGTAGCGACTGTTGAGGTGCGCGTCATCCCCAGTGCATAACAGGCATCCACATAGCCTTGCGGCAGCGTGCGCCAGGTTTGGTAGAGTAACTGGGTTGAATAGGCCGTGCTATTGAGTGCTAACGCCAGTATGGCACAGAAAATAGGTGTGGCTAGCCAATCACTAATAAGATTTGGGTAAGTGGCGGCTAAAGCACCGAACCCATGATAGATCAAAAAAATTTGAATCAGTAACGGAGTACCGGTAAATAACAGTAGATAAGCTTGTAAGAGGCGATATAAAAATCGGAGGCGCAGGGCTAATCCTAGCGTGGATAGCAGCGTTAATAGTAGACCAATTCCTAGAGCGCTTAGGGTTAGTAGTAAACTGAGAGCAGCACCGTGGAGTAAGGGGGGAAGGTAACTCATGCCAAATGACCATTCTGTTCAAAACGGCAGGCAAACATTCTTAAGCGAGTCAGTAGCCATTGGCTGATCAGAGTGATCAGTAAATAAATTAGGGCAGCAAATAAAAAGTAGGTGAGGGGCTTGCCGGTGGCGAGGGAGGCAATTTGTGTTTGTCGCATTAACTCATTAATGTTAATCAGGGAGACGATGGCGGTATCTTTGAGTAGTACCAGCCAGTGGTTGCCTAAGCCTGGTAGTGCGTAACGCCAAGCCTGTGGTAATAAGATGTGCCAGAAGATACCTTGCTGCTTTAAACCTAAGGCTTTTGCTGCGTCGATATGACCTGGATTGACAGCCTGTAAGGCACCTTGCAGGGTTTCGGTGGCGTAAGCCGCAAAAATAAGTGCTAAGGCAGTGACACCACAGCCAAAAGGATTAAAGTTAATGTAGCGTTGGGTGAGTAGGTGCAGTAGTTGTGTCGGCACAAAGTAAAGTAATAGAAGCACCAGTAGTTCGGGTAGGCCGCGAATGAACAGGGCAAAGGTTGTTGCCAAACGACCTAATAATCGGCAGTGGCTCCTTTGAGCAATGGTTAGTGCTAATGCTATCAGTAGGCCCAAAGCTAATGAGCAGCCGGCTAGTAATAAGGTCATTTTACTGGCAAGCAGTAAGGGTTGTAGAAAATCGAAATTTAGCTGCATTAGTGAAACCATTTTTGAGTAATGGCCTGCCATTTTCCTTGCTGTTTTAAGCGGGTCAGTGCCTGATTGAGTTGTTGCAGTAACTGGGTATCTTCTGGACGGACGGCAATTGCCAAACCAACGCCAAAATAGTCGGGATCACTGATGGTTTTTCCTAATCGAGAGAGTAGCGGTTGTTGCTGGCACCAATGCTGTGCGATAGCACTGTCGGCAAAGATTGCTTGAATGCGTCCGTGTTGTAAATCGAGCAACGCATTTTGATAGCTGTCGTAGGCAACGGTTTGGATATCAGGATGTTTAGCGAGTAGATAATTTTGGTGGGTAGTCCCCCGTTGTACGCCAACGCGTTGCTGTCGTAGCTTATCAATCGTGTTTATCTGTCCGTTGAGGATCACGAAGGTAGCACTATTTTGGTAATAGGGCTGGGTAAAAGCCACCTGTCGGGCTCGTGCTGGGGTGATATCTAAGGCGGAGATAATGGCATCACTGCGATGAAATTTAAGGTTCAGCAGCAAACTATCAAAAGATTGATGCTGAAAGGTACAGGGGCGTTCCAGCAGCTGGCAGAGCGCTTGGGCTATTTCAATCTCAAAACCGCTGATCTGATTATGTCGGTTAAAAAAGGTAAAGGGGGGGTAGCTGGCTTCCATAGCAAAACGTAGCGGCTTTGGTTGAGTAGCGGCTAGGGCACAGGGTAGCCAAAATCCGCTGATCAGTAAGATAAATGGATGGCGGAAAAATTTTTTTAAGGACCGCAAGTTCAGCAAATTGTGTGGCATTAATAAAACCAAGTTAGTGGGATAGATAATAAGCAAGTTCTGGCGTTTTTGGCTGTGTTAGGCAGCTGGCAGCTCCTTGCTCAATAATTCGTCCCCGATCTAAATAGATGACCTGTGTGGCCACTTTACGGGCTAGCTCAGCATCATGGGTAACAATCACCTGGGTCATTGCAGATTGTGACAGTTCCTGCATAATTGTAATTATCTGGGCTGTGATTTCAGGATCGACCGCCGCGGTAGGCTCATCAAATAACAGCACTTGGGGCTGCATCATTAAAGCACGGGCAATTGCTACCCGTTGCTGTTGTCCTCCAGAAAGTTGTAGCGGATAGCGGGTCGTGTAACTGGCTAACCCCAGTCGTTCTAACAGCACCAAGGCTTGTTGTTCGGCTATGTCTGAATTGACGCGTAGTACCCGCTTTGGTGCCTCCAACAAATTGGCTATGACAGTCATATGAGGCCAAAGATGGTATTGTTGAAATACCATGCCTACCTGTTGTCTCACCAAAGTGACTATTTTTTCACTGATGGGCTGGGTGAAGTCGAGTGTTTGATCGGCAATCTTTAAGGTGCCAGTTTGCGGCCGAGTTAATAAATTTAATACCCGTAATAGGGTGCTTTTTCCAGCACCACTGGGGCCTAGCAGTGCGACAGTAGCACCCGAAGCAATATCTATCGTTAATTGATGCAGTATCTTTTGTGTGCCATAGCTGCAGTTAATCGCAGTCAGTCGAATGCCCATACAACTCCTCTATTCGAAAGCAAGATAATAATGATAACGTGGCAGCGATGCAATCGAATAAAATGGATACAGTGAGCAGTTTCACTCCAGAAAATAGAGAATAGTTGGTGTTCCTGTGGGATTCGGTATAATGCCTCGACTGTCATTAATTTTTAACCAGATTCATCAAGGAGTCAGCATGATACAAGTCAAATTAATGACTTTGCGTTCGCTTTGGCAAGACCTTGCTAAAGTTCAAGGTGTCTTGGTTGTTATGGGAGTTCTATTACTGACAGCCGCCTCTAAAATTGTTATTCCAATCCAACCAGTGCCAATTACTTTACAGAGCATAGTGGTATTATTATTGGGGCTTTTTTACACACCAAGAGCTGCTTTTTATAGTATTGCTACCTGGTTGTTGTTAGCCACTTGCGGGCTACCGGTACTAGCATCACCAATTGCTATCCGCTGGTGGACAGCTCCCAGTGCTGGATACCTCATCGGATTTTTGGTTTCTGCCACTTTGATGGCCATACTCCGAAAGAAAACTTCAAATGGTTTTTGGCAAACTTTGGGTAACTGTTTTCTAGGCCAAGTGATTATTTATGGGTTTGGAGTGGGTTGGCTAATGGTATGGATGGGATGTGAAAAGGCAGTTCAGCTTGGCCTGATGCCGTTTATGCTGCCGGGCCTAGTGAAAGCCTTTTTGTTGGTAACGATATGCCGATCGATTGGTCGATCTACCCGTTAAAGATCACTGGATACTGATAGGCTTAACTGCTACGCTGTAGCCAATCCCCACTGGGAATGCTTTTAAGATGGGTAACGGGGCGTTGATAGAGGTAGATCCAAGAACGTCCCCAAGGGGTCATAATTAATTGGCGTCGGAACTCGCGGGGTACATGCTTTAAGTGGTCAAGTTGTTGCAAAATAGCGGAATCAATTCGATAGACTTCGCCTTCTATTGTCCCATCTCCCGGAACGGCTGCGGGATAAAACCCCAAATCATATAGATCATACCCAGCAAGTGGGTAGGCGCCTACCCACTGGGCATTGCTCATCCATCGGCTACCGTCTTGCTTGCGCCGAAAGCCACCATAAACAAATACCTTCATCTCAAAACTCAAATTGATACAGCAAATCGACAGCTTTTTCTAAACCCGATAGTACTTCTAAGTATAACCGAGGCATGAGGCGGAAGCGAAGGATTAATGTTTGAAAATCAACACCGTATGCGGGACCATATTTGAATTGTATATTACGTTTCAAATAACCAGTCACAACGATTTGCGAATACCTGCCAACGTTGACAGTATCAAAAGCCAAATCAGTGATGCCAAGCACTGAGAGCGCTTGCTCCAGTTGCTGAGTGATGCCACCTAATTGAGTCAATTTACCGCTTTGTAGCGCACTCAAGCTGAGTTGAGCTGCTATAGTATTATACTGGCCATCGGATTGTTTACGGCCGTTTAACAGATAGCTAAGCACCTCGGTTTGTGGTAGGGAAGGCTCAGAAAAAACGGTTATTTGAGGAGCATTAGTGAATCCGGTTATCCGTAACCCTGCGACTACCTGGTCTTCCGTTTTAATTGGATCTCGAATCGCTTCCAGATCCAAGAGCAGCTGCTCTACCGGACCAGAGAATAGTAGTTTACCCTGGCGAATTAATAGGTTTTGTCCATAAGCTCGTAATTGTCCTTCTATTATATTAAGTTGCCCATAAAGGCCAAGCCTTTGTGAGGAGTGTTTAACCGTTAATGGACCCTTTAGATGCACTCGGTGGAGCCCAAAGCCAGACAGTAAAACATCATCACCGAACTGCAGGATTAAGTTGCTGTCGATATTTGGTTCGTTGATCAAAAGCTTTTTCTGCTTTCGTCCAGCTTGATTAAGAACTACCTCATGCTTGGAGACAGTAACTGCTGCTGTCGGCATTTGATCCAGAATAATCTTGGCCTGAGGGATATCAATGCTGCCGCTGATCCGATGGTGTTTCGGTGAAGATTCTAAATGGATATTGGGCGCTATAGTCAATTGAATATCAGGCGACCAGTCTATTTGGAGGGGATCTCCTGTGAGATAAAGGTGACTTTTCCAAACTTGCCAGTTTTTCCAGTGAGTATCTCCCTGTAGCCGTAACTCACCGGTGGATGCTGGTAGGCAGCCATTGAGTCGAGCTTGTTGGCCGGACAATAATAGCAGTGCCTCTCCTGCTGGTCGCGGATCGCTAGAAATTAGAGGACCGACAAAAGCTTCTTTCAGCTGTAGACTGCCGAATAGCTGTGGCTCCAAGAGAGTGCCTGCCAAGCGTACGGACCCTTTCAGAATTCCTGAAGGCAGTTGGCTGGTGTTAAACAGTCGGGTCAAATGAAGTAAATGCAGGGAAGAAAGTGTTATATTGCCAGATAATTGACGTTGGTGCTGCGGATCGGTGACCTGGATGGACGTATTAATTGTCTCTCGGTCAAGCAAATGCAATTGCCCTTGAAAACTGGCTTGGTCTGGGGTTAACTGGAGTTTAACCACCAATTGCTGACAGGCTAATGGAATTGGCTTCTCGCTATATTCAGAGATGACTTTGAGCTGCTGTCCTTGAAGATCCACGTTAATGGTTGGCAGGCGGGCTTTGGGGGACCACTGCAAGTGGCTATGACCGCTGATAAGGCCTCGCAGTTGAAGTTTGGACGGTAGCCACGGTTTTAATTGCGAGAGTTCAAATCGCTGAATGGCTAGCTGTGCTCGGGTGGTTCCAGCCTGATAACTGAGCTTTGAGATAGCAATCTCGGTTTGTTGATGACGCCAGCGGTGAGCAGCGACTTTAAAGTGTTGTTGTCGCTGCTGGTAACTCACGGGGATAACTTGCGTAGGTTGCCATAACCCGATAGGCGTTTGCAGCTGTGTTTGGTCAATGGTGGCTTGCCAGCGGCCACGGGAGCGCTGAAAAGCGCCCTGTAGTCGTAAAGTTCCGGCAATGGGATTTCCTTGTGCTTGTACTTGCATTTGGTGGCGCCGCTCATGCCCAGTGACAGTTAGTTGAAGCTGATCCAGCGTGATAGCGGGATGTCTGAGCTTCTCAAGGTATAAGGTAACATTGCCTGCCGTTGTTTGTTGAGTGCTAAGTTCGCTCTGTAAAGTTGCTTTGGCTAAACTAAATTGTTGCCAGCTTAACTGACTGATCTGTAGGTTGCTGCGTAGCTGAGGCTGTTTTAGCGTGCCGGAAAACGTACAATGACCCATGACAGCACCTGTTAGTTCAGGCAGTAAATGGTTTAGTTTTGGGGCATTAACGGCAGCTTGCAGATCCCAGTGGGTCCCAAGAGCGCCTTGTAGATTCAGTCGGTTATTGCCTAATAACAGCTGTAAGTATGGAATATGCCATTGCTGATAGGCCGGTTGTTCTATTTGGCCGGTTAAGGTTAGCGGATAGCCATTCAATTCACCGTGCAATTGCAGTTGTGGCAGCTCAATCTGCCATTGTTGCTGAGCCATCTGACCTCGGCTTTGTACCGTGCCACTGAGCAGAACTTTCCCCAATGTTGGCTCCTGAACCTGCCAATTGTCGAGAGTGAGTTGGCTTTGCCACTGCCAATGCGGTTGCCAGCTGATTTGTCCATTGACTTGTGCTACGCCAGATGGGCTAGTTAACTGCAGTGCCTGCAGTTGCAGTTTCTGAGTATCCCCTTTGCCTTGACACTGCAATTCCAGAGGTGTTTGAAATAGTTTTTTACTATCTTTCGAATGGATAGTTTGTACTTTAGCAGCTTGTAAATGGGGGTTATTACCGGTTGGACTTCCCTTCGATGGCTTTGTAATCTCTTCGGTTATTTTGGTTATCCATTGGTGCGGTGAGGCAGTGTTCGGTTGTTGGAGATGATCACTGTCTTGGTACTGCAGTTCCAGGGGCATTTGAAATAAATGGCTAGCTTGTACCTTAGCTTGCAAATTAAAGTGATAATTGGTTGGATTTCCTTCCAACTTCCCCCTAACCGCTTCGGCTATCCATTGGGGCGACGCGGCTGCTATCGGCCATTGGAGCCGATCACTTCGTAGGGTAGTCTGGATGTGTAGCAGTTTTTTTGTTGGTGTTACCGAAAAAACTGTGGTGGCGTGTAGCGGTAAGGGGCCGGTAGCGTGTAGCTGTAGGGTGAGTTGCTCACGTAGCGCGCCAGTTAAACGTAGTTGCCATTGCTCACCCACCAGCATTGAGGTAAGGAGTTCACCCTGTAGTAATAGGGATAATGGATAGTACTTTTGTAACCCTAGGCTTCCTTGAAGAGTGAACCGTGCTTCAGGGGTTTGTAAAGTTAGGTTATGAAGTAAGCAGCAGGCGGATTGAATTTCAGCCGCTAACTGAAGACGTTCGATCTCCTGCGTTTGAGAGCCAATAAAATGCCATCGGTGCCCCTGTAAGGACTCAATATGGATGGTTATCCAAAAGGGGAGGATACGGGCAGGGAGTTTTTGCAATAGGGCAGCTGCTGTGGCTTCTAAGGGTTGCTTCAGCTGTTGGGGAGGGGCTTGCTCCATTTCGTCCTTTGGCCAGATGATCTGGAGATCTTCGAGTAAGCTGGAACACAGCGTTAGGTCAGAAAAACGCCATTGTAAAGCTGTTTGCAGCTGAGCCAAGGTTAACTTAACTGGCTGGGGATATTGTAGTAATTGTAGGGAGAGTTGTTGTAGTTGGAGGCTATCGAAGCCTAACAAACCTTGCTTAAGGTAGCGTACATTAGGTTGGAGCCGTATCTGGTCAATTTGTAAGCAGATATCGGTTGATTGGTAGACAAGTTGGGTGACAACCAGCTCGGAACCTTGACGGGTGGTTTGCTGAATGGTAAGTCCTGGCAGGCAGTTTGCTGCACAGTGGAATAATAATTGCAGTCCGAAGACTGTATTGCAGGCCACCCATAAACTGGTTAATAATAGGGATCCTAACAGTAGGATCAGGTAAAAAATTCGCTTAATAGCCACTATAATTCTGCTCCGAAAGCAAAATAGAATTGTAGCTTACGTTGTTGAGAGTCATTAATGGCACGAGCAAAATCTAGTTTAATTGGGCCGATGGGTGAATCCCAGCGTACCCCAATGCCAGCCCCTTGCTTGACCGCTCCACGGGTAAATTGGTGGGCTGCTAAACCACCATCCATAAATAGAGCAAACCACCAATTGTTAATGAAAGAGTAATGATATTCTATAGAAGCTGTGGCTAATTTAGAGGCGCCAGTCAGTTTATCTTGTTCGTCTTTAGGTGAAATTGTCTTATGCTCGTAGCCTCGAATACCATGAATATTGCTGTCCCCGCCCGCGAAAAATCGTAGAGTAGCCGGAACTGCAGAAAAATTGGTGGTTGTTATCCAACCACCACTGTAACGGAGTAAACAGCGATGCTGTTTTTTAGGGCTACGGATCCAGATATTATTGAACAAAAATCGGGTAAAGTTAACCTGTGAACTCCAGTCACGGCGTGAGAGGTCCAAGGAGTAGGTTTGCTTATCGCCCCATTTAGGCAGTAGTCCTCCTCGTTGTCGTAGGCGGTCGATATGGATGCTGGGATAGAGCGCTGCAGTGGTCGTTTTTGCTTGAGACCCTTGGGTGAAACGTGCACCCTGCCAATTTAAAATTATGCTAGGTTTCCAAGTATTCCAAGGATCTAAATAACGAGCGATCTTAAGATTCATTGACTTGGAATTGGTATCATTTTCATGCTTGTTTTCAAATTCAACCGAAAATTGATAGTATTGTTTTAAAGGATCTTTGGTTAATGGCAATCGATAACCCAAGTTTAGCTGCTGTTCTGGTTTAGAAATTTTTAATTGGGATTCTATGCTATGCCCTAAAGAATTTATCCATGGCTTGCGCCAGTTGCATCGAGCACCCAGGCCTTGTTCGGTAGAAAAGCGTCCGCCTAATTCAACGCTATTTTTTATACGAGGAGTGACCACCAGCAATAACGGTAAGCAATCGTTGCCCTTTCGCATATCAAACTGGGGGGTTATCATGACTGAACTAAACCATAGAGTCTCTGATAATCGTTGACTGAATGTTAGCAGTTTATCAGAATTATAAGGCTCACTCGATTTAAAAGGGACCAATGCCTCGATTAATTTAGTGTCAATTTGCGATCCTTGCAGGGTGAGGGTTCCAAAACAGTAGCGTTTTCCGCTATCAAAGCGTACTTGCCAAACTGCTTGATTTTTGCTGGGAAAGACCTGTAGCTCAGGATTCAGTAGTGCGGCATCAAAGTAGCCCCTCTGAGCGGCTAACTGTGATAGTTGAGTTAAAAAATGGTCAAATTTCCCATGATCTAAAAGCTCCCCTTGCTGGGGCAGCTCTTTTTCTAATAGCACCTGGTAAGCGGGATCATTCTGGCAGTCACCTTTTAGGGTAACGTGAATGTCTGTAATAACTACGGGTTTCCCGGGATCAATATCAATATTAAAAACAACCGGAGATGAGCGAGTTTTATGTGGTGTTATGGTCAAGCGATGCGGCTGATAATAGCCTTTTGCTCGGAGAGCTTGGTAAATTCGCTCTTCAATTTTTGATAACAAGTGGCTGTCAGGAGCCCCTTGTTTTTCAATCAAAAATGCTAAATGGCTATCCACATTATTTTTTAATGGAGAAGATAAGCCGGTGATATGCCATTCTAATCCCCGAGTAGCAGGTACGCCTAATAACCACAGCAAGCTAATGCTGCCAAGCAGAAAACGGTAAGGTAGGTCTATGCGTAAAAGCAATCGGCTATCCCATGTTTTACCTAAGCTGTGAGATTTGTCGGTTTACTTCGGACAGCACACTCAACTGCTGATGGTTGCGGTGCTTTCTTGGAAACTTTAATCGCCCCTTGTCAAACTCAAAGAATCCTATTCCTTTAATGTATAGATACCCAAGAAAAAAGGTCTTTACGTAACGAGCTATTTGCTTCGGATTGTATTTTTCAAAAATCTTCATGATTGCCGACTCCTGACGTAACGAAGCCACGTTAACAAAGCTTACTCGGAAGCACTTGGTGAGCTCTAAAAAGCATCGCCGTACACCTATTGAAAAGCTGTCGTATCGAAGGACAAATGGCAGCCTTCACGGTTCCCAGGTACCTATATTTATAGGTTTATATTGATGCTAATGCCACTACTTCAACAATTATAGAGCCATTTACTTCAGCATGTAGATGATAAGCGATTTCATGCTCGCCCAGCTGGCGTAATGGACCGTTGAGCAACCGAATCTCTTGTTTGCTAATTTTAACCCCAGCTTCGGTAACTGCTAAAGCGATATCTTGAACTTTAACAGAGCCAAACAGTTTGCCTTCGGCTCCAGCATGCGCTGATACTGTGACGCGAGAAAGCTGAGATAACTGTTTTGAGCGTTCTTGAGCTTGCTGTAAACGAGTGTTCGCTGCTTGCTCTAACACCTCACGCCGTGCTTTAAAATAGGCGACATTCTCTTCAGTAGGAATAACCGCCTTACCTTGTGGAATTAAGAAATTACGGGCATATCCAGCTTTGACAGAGACTCGGTCGCCTAATTGGCCTAACTTGTTAATTTTATCTAATAGGATTACATCCATTTTACGACCCTTACTGATGTATTGTAGACGGGTGATCAATAATTACTGGTGGTTATCAGTGTACGGCAGCAGCGCCAGATAACGGGCATGCTTGACAGCTTGAGCCAGTTGGCGTTGATATTTTGCACAGGTGCCAGTGATGCGACGAGCAACGATCTTACCGCTTTCAGTGATGTAATTTTCCAATAGAGGAATGTCTTTATAGTCAACTTCTTGGATACCTTCAGTGGTAAATCGACAAAATTTTCGGCGACGGAAATAGCGTGCCATGGTTACTCTCCAGAATAGGTCAATTTAACGGATTTAGCATGTAATACTAGGCGATTTAAGCCTCGGTGTCCTTGGCTATTGCTCAGGAAACCACGAACTTCTACTTGGCTGCCGGCAGTTAGTTGGTTGGTAAGCATTTCATCGGCATGATGGCCACTGATAATGACTTCCATGCGACACCAAGCTTGCCGCCAGTAACCAGCCTCCTGCTGCTGTGAGCGGTGCTTTAACACAAATAGACAGTGGATGATTCCTGATGGGCTCTGTTTACGTATCGGTTGCCTACAGATTACTCCCGATAACAGTAGCTGATTTACGATAGCACCTTCCACCTTGGCTGATGGCTTCTCTATTCCTTAGCTGAACGCTTCAACAGGCTTTGAGTGACCTTCTTCTGCTACTTGCCCTGCTGAATTACGCCGATCGGGGCGTTCCTCTTTAGGCTTAGCAATCGGAGACGGCTGATTAATCGCCTGCTTAGTACGCATAACTAATGTACGGATTACTTTATCATTATAGCGAAATTGGTTTTCCAATTCTGCTAAGGTATCCATCGAGATCTCTAAGTTGAATAAAATATAGTGTGCTTTTTGGAATTTATCAATGGGATAGGCAAGCTGGCGGCGTCCCCAATCTTCATAACGATGGATCATTCCTCCCGCTTTGGTGATCAATTCCTGATATCGTTCAACCGTTGCTGGCAGCTGTTCACTGTGGTCTGGATCGAACAGGATAACAATTTCATAATAACGCATAACAAAGTTCCTTATGGATACTACGGTAGCCGCCTGACCTAAACTGGGCCAAGCGGCAAGGAGCTAATAACAAAAATAGCACGTTATTCTACTGACTAGTAACCATGAACACAAGTAGCTAGTTTTCACTCTTAAGCCTGCAACCAATTAAAAAAGGAGATTGATTTTGTAAAGCAGGCATAACATCAATAGGATATAGAAGCAGGAATACTTAAACAACTGAATTTTGGAGGCTTTTATGTATGATAGCGATCTATCCCCCTTTGCCTTTTCAGTAAGAGCGCCTAAGGTACGCGCTAGTTTTATGCGCGCCACTAACCCTACCACTATGCCCAGGAATTTTAAGTTGTTTTGCAGTCGTGATAATTGCTGGATTGATCGAGATCCTTGGGAAATTCAAAGGAAAAAACGTGCAACAAAACTAGGCTTTCGGCGCTCTATTGATCAAAATTCACCCACTCAAGGTAGAGATAATGATTCTAGCATCGAAAATATAATGACTATGATTAAACAATCTAATGAGACTGTTAATATTACCTTCGCTAATATCAGCCGGTTACTTACTGCTATGAGCATGTTCAATGATCAATCGACTGCAGATTCATCATTGCCTACTTTATCAGTAGCTTCCGTAGCGGTTATGCCAGCAATGCTCCTGCTAAATTAATGAAAAGCTTTTGGCAAAGTTGGTTCAAAGCTTTGTGCGCTGGCGGATCGCTTCAAACAGACAAATGCCCGTAGCTACCGAAACGTTCAGTGATGAGACAATACCGGCCATCGGTAGGCTAGCCATAACATCGCACCGTTCGGTCGTTAAGCGTCGTAAACCATGTCCCTCTGCACCCATAACCAAAGCCAGTGGTCCGGTAAGAGATTGTTGATAAATTAAGGGAGTGGCTTGAGCACTGGTGCCGACGATCCAGATGCCGTGTGATTGAAGTGTCTGTAGCGTGCGAGCCAAGTTGGTGACGGCGACTAAGGGTACTCGTTCAGCAGCGCCGCAAGCTACCTTACTAACCGTAGCATTATAAGAGACAGAGCGGTTACGAGGGATAATCACTGCTTGCACCCCGACGGCATCGGCGCTGCGCAGGCAGGCGCCTAGGTTATGGGGATCAGTAACGCCATCTAATATCAATAAAAAGGGGATCTGTCCCCTCCAAAGTTCCGGTAATTGCTGTTCATCATACTGTGTTGGTGGACGGATTCGCGCTGCAATGCCTTGGTGAGTTGCCCCAGCTGTTTTACGGGTGAGCCATTCAGAGGATACTCGTTGACAGGTAATACCTTGATCGGTTAACTGTTTTATCAGCGATTGCCTCCGAGAATCGGCATCTGTAGAGACAGTGAAAACTTCTAATAGGCGGTGTGGTTCTCGAACGGCTAGAGCGCTAATGGATTGTAATCCATAAATAAGTTCCGACATAACCTATCACTTAACTGACTGAGTGGAACGCCGTTGACGCGAACGGCGTGGTTTAGACGGTTTATCAAGAGTTTCTTGCGAGGTTTCTACTTTTTTAGCCCTTTTTCGGGGCTGCTTGGAAGATTGATTGGTTTTTTGAGCTGATAAAGGAGCAGCAGTCTTTGGCTGTTTAGTGCGCGCTTTGGATCGTTCACTGTGGATTAAAGCAAAATCGATTTTACGCTGTTCTAGATTGACAGCAGCTACGGTAACTTGGACCACGTCCCCTAAACGATAGCTAATGCCTAAGCTTTGGCCAGTGAGCCGTTGACCGATAGAGTCAAATTGGTAGTAGTCGTTATCTAGCGTAGAAACATGGACTAAACCATCGATAAACAGTTTTTCTAAGCGAACAAAAAATCCAAAACTGGTGACACCAGCAATCACACCTCGAAACTGCATACCGACATGCTCCTGCATAAATTCACATTTTAGCCAATCAGCAACTTCTCGGGTGGCTTCATCGGCGCGTCGTTCAGTCATTGAGCAGTGACTACCTAGATGAGACCAATCTTCTAATGACAGTATTGCTAAAGGAGTTTTTAGGCTCTCCGTGGACTGCTCGGTGATAGAGTCAGTTTTTTTCAGTAACGCTTTGATGGTTCGATGCAAAAGCAGATCGGGATAACGCCGTATGGGTGAGGTAAAATGGGCGTAGGCCGGCAATGCTAATCCAAAATGACCTCGGTTATCCGGGGTATAAAGCGCCGGCTGCAGTGATCGCAGGAGTAGCGTTTGAATTAATTCATTATCAGGGCGTTGGCGGGTCTGCTGCATGAGGTGTACGAAGTCTTTCGGCAAAGGGCGGCTTCCCCCCTCTAAAGTTAATCCCAGCTCCTTTAAAAACTGCCGGAAACTGGTTAATCGATCTTCATTAGGCGTATCATGTACCCGGTAGAGAGCGATTGCCTGCTGTTTTTTCACAAAGAGGGCTGCTGCCGTATTGGCAACGATCATACACTCTTCTATCAGCTTGTGGGCATCATTACGCACTAAAGGAACAATGCGCTCAATGCGCCGCTGTGAATTAAAAATAAATTGAGGCTCTTCAGTCTCTAATTCAAGGCTGCCTCGCTGTTCACGACCTTGTTTTAGTGTGATAAATAGCTGTTGCAACCGCTGTAGCATGGGCATCAACGAAGCACACTGCTGTTGCAGCAAGGGGTCTCCTGCTAACAATTGGGCGATCTGGGTGTAGGTAAACCGGGCCTGAGAATGGATAACGGCTTCAAAAAATTGATAGCCGGTCAATTTTCCGCGGGCGGATAGCGTCATTTCGCATACTAAACAGAGACGATCAACCTTAGGGTTCAATGAACACAACCCATTGGAGAGGATTTCTGGCAACATCGGCACCACTTGGAGTGGAAAATAGACTGAGTTACCCCGCTGTTTTGCCTCGTCATCCAAAGGAGTATTCGGTTGTACATAGTGGCTAACATCAGCAATTGCTACCCACAACCGCCAGCCACCTCCGCGTTTTCCTTCACAATACACCGCATCATCAAAATCACGAGCATCCTCGCCATCAATGGTAATAAAGGCCTGCTTGCGTAAATCGACGCGGCCCGCATAAGCTTCAATGGGTAATTGCTCAGAGAGTGGAGCCACCTGCTCAAGCACCGCTTCTGGCCATCGATAAGGGATCTCATAGTTGCGGATCGCCATCTCAATTTCAATTCCCGGCGCCAAAGGATCACCCAGCACCTCGAGAATATGGCCGATCGCCGGGTGACGCGGCGTTGGGCGCTGGAGTAGCTGGACGACCACCACCTGTCCTGCTTGCAGTGCCGCAGTATCCTCTTCTGGGGCAATGGCAATGGTAAAATTCAGACGCTGATCATCGGGTATCACCACGCCTAGCCCAGCTTCAACTTGGTAGCGGCCAACAATGGGGCCTTGACGGGAAACTAAGATGCGGACCACACGGGCTTCACGCCGGCCTCGACGATCGCTGATGATGGGTTGTGCTAAAATTTCATCGCCATGGATAACTTGACGCATTTGTTGGAAAGAGAGGAATAGATCCTCTTTTTGCCCTTCAATCCGTAAAAAACCAAAACCCTCACGATGACCGATGACTCGGCCACGGAGTAAATCAAGACGTTCTGGCAATGCATAACATTTGCGGCGGGTAAATACCAGCTGTCCATCACGTTCCATCGCCCGTAAACGGCGACGTAGTGCTTCTTGCTGCTGTTCAGAGAACAGATTCAACGCTTGGCACAACGTCTGCCGATCAGTGGGTGTTTGGCGCTGTGCCAAATGTGCTAAGATAAACTCACGACTGGGAATCGGATCGCTATAATTTTCCGCCTCCCTGCCAGCAAAGGGATCATCCACCATGTAGTAGGTTCCATTTTTAATTAGGCCGATGGGCTGGTTACCGAGTATACCCTATTTTTGCTTGAAGTGAGGGGGTTAGCTCAAAGTTTCTATCCTCAGTGGTTTATCGCGCGGCTGGAATCTAGCAAAAATATTACGCTGGCAAATTGATGGTAATGCTCAGCCCTTGTGATAAATGAGATTGTAGTTTTAGATAACCTTGATGGCGTGCAACAATTTTTTTAACAATCGCCAGTCCTAATCCACTGCCTTTTATCGGCGTGGCGGCTGACTTGGCAAGGGCACCACGTACGCCTGGCTGCATAAGATAGGCTGGATTTTCACTGTTTATCCCAGGACCATTATCAGCTACTTGGAACCAGATGCTATTAGCGGTTTTACCACTACTGATAGTTGTTTGGTCACCGCCATAGGTATGAGCATTAATCAACAAATTGGTTAATAATCTTTTAATGGCCAGTGGTTGTATTAAGAGGCTCAATGATCCGGAAAATAAATTTTGCTTAATAGCGGCTTGGTAGCACTGCTGCATCACTTTAGTTTCTTCTTGAATGAGCTGATTGAGATCAGTCACTACACGCCTTTCGCTGGGATCATCGGTGGGAGCAAATGGTTGGCGTAGCATCAACTGACAGGTATTAATATCTCGATGGATTGCTGCCAACAGCTCCTGATCGTTACTTGACAGCAGTTCAGTAGCCAGGCGGATGCGGGCCAACAGGGTTTGTAGATCATGCTGGATTTCGGCGGCTCCTGGATCAATGAGGAGCGGGTTAACGGGTTTCATAAAGAATAAAGTAGTAACTTAAGAAGTTGCTGATGAGTAATTCATACGCAGCACCTTAGATTCTTGAATAGGATGGCCATCGGGGACAAACACATACCCTAATCCCCAGACCGTTTGAATATACCGCGGATGGGCCGGGTCTTCTTCAAGCACACGACGTAGCCGGGATACTTGGACATCAATAGAGCGTTCAGTCGCATTATATTCTCGTCCTCGTGCTAAGTTCATCAATTTATCTCGGGATAAGGGCTCCCTTGGGTGGTTACTTAAAGCTTTAAGAACTGCAAATTCACCGCTGGTTAAAGGAACCGATAGTCCATCTTTAAACATCTCTCGGGTGCCTAAATTGAGCTTAAAACGCCCAAAGGTCACAATCGCTTCCTCGTGTGCAGGGGCACCCGGTAGTTCATGAGAGCGTCGCCTTAGAATAGCTCGGATACGTGCTAATAGCTCTCGAGAATTGAAGGGTTTAGCCAAATAATCATCAGCGCCCATCTCAAGGCCAATGATACGATCAATTTCATTGCTTTTAGCCGTTACGATGATGATAGGTATCGGATTATTTTGCTGTCGAAGTCGGCAACAGATGGAGAGACCATCTTCGCCTGGCAAAATTAAATCCAGGATAATTAATTGAAAAGATTCACGAGCTAGTAATCGGTCCATCTGCTCCGCGCTAGCTACACCACGTACCTGGAACCCCTGCTCGTTCAGATAGCGTTCGATAAGGATACGTAGGTTGATATCATCATCGACAACTAAAACTTTACGCTGTTCGCGCATATCCCTTTGGCCTCCCTAATCCTCGCTGCCTATCATGTGAGTTCATAAATAAAAATTAACACCCTAGTTGCGATTATCCCGTGAAAAGCTTTCAGCGGTTCTCATCGATAGTAGCTTGATAATCAATTGATAAAATACGGTAGGTTATTTTGCCCTTGGGGGTAAAGAGGTTGATGCATTCATTAACCGATTTACCCAGCACGGCGCGTGCAACTGGGGAATTGATTGAGATCCAGTTTTTTTTCAAATCAAATTCATCAGCACCCACTAAACGGTAGCGCGAAGTTTTGCCTTGCTCGGAGATTAACGTCACCCAAGCGCCAAAGAAGACTCTACCGATCTGCTGGGGATGAAAGTCAACAATGCGCAGGAGCGCTAGACGCTTGCGTAAAAAAGTGATACGCCGATCGATTTCCCGTAATGCTTTCTTACCATAAATATATTCAGCATTCTCTGAGCGATCACCCAAAGCAGCTGCTTCGGCAACCGCTTGCGTTGCCTGAGGCCGCGCAGCATGCCAAAGGTGGTCCAACTCCTCTTTAAGGCGCTGCCACCCGACTCGAGTAATGTAGTGTGTCCCTGCCATAATAGATGCCTGGTAAATGAAACGATTGTCCTTATTATAAAAGACACTAACAGTTAATTGCTTCTCTGCTTAGTTTTCATTAGGGAGTCATTGTCGATCTTTTCCCTGATAAACAGTTACCTAATAGCATGATCCACTACTGAAGTCTATGAATGATCGGTAATTTAAATCAAATAACTTAGAAGACATCGGGTAGATTTACGCGAGCAAAAAAATCTATGAAAAATTATTGGCAACCAGACAGGTGACTGATCCATTCTACTTGTATAAGCTAATGTTTCTAATTATCATTTGCATCTTACCAATGGTCGGATGCTACAGTAGCAACGAATTAAGTTGCTGAGGAATAAGTGGTACTCGTGGATAATCGAACCAGTCAACTAACAACACAGCATGTTTATCGCATTAATGGTTTTTCATTGAAAATGGATCCAGTTTGTCGGCACCAGCTGCTCGCTATGGGTATACGACCAGGACTGCATTTTCGCGTAGCACGGACTGCCCCTTTAGGCGATCCTTTGCAACTTGAAGCAGGGCAGCTCAGTATTGCTCTACGTAAAAAAGAGTTAGAACAGCTGGTTTTTTGTCAGATAACTCCGTAACGCCTGGAATTAAATCCATGAACTATTTGACGGTTGCCTTGGTTGGCCACCCTAACAGTGGGAAAACCACCCTGTTTAATCGCTTGACAGGATTACGTCAGCAAGTGGGCCATTGGCCAGGTGTTACGGTAGAGTGCCATGAAGGCCAGTTTAGAACGGCACAATACCAAGTCAATCTACTCGATCTACCAGGGACCTACTCATTAGTCACGCCATGTTCACAAGTCGCTCTGGATGAACAGGTCACTTGTCGCTATCTCTGCTCGGGAAAAGCTGATTTGGTGATTAATGTGGTTGATGTCTCCGATTTGCACCGCCATCTCTATTTGACTGTGCAGCTGTTAGAGCAAGGTCTTCCCTGTGTCATTGTACTCAATCGATTGGATAAAGTTATCGCCTATCAAGCATTGGCTCATAGTAAACAGTTAGCAGAGCAATTGGGTGTGGCAGTAATCCCTATCGTAGCAACTCAGGGTAGGGGGCTTCACCCGCTTTACCAAGCCATCGATGAGCATCGGAGCGCTATTAAACCCTTTTTGATCCCTTACCCTCAAGTCATTGAACAGAAAATTACCCAGATTACACAGCAATTTTTGCCTAATGACTCCCCTGCCCGAGCACGCTGGTTAGTGTTAAAAAGGCTGGAAGGCGAACAACAATGCGGCGATAGTTATCTATCAGCCGCATTACAAGAGGCTCAGGTAGCAATACAACAGGAACAGGGAGAGGAGGCTGCTCTACTAATTGTTGATGCGCGTTATCAAACCATCAGTGCTCTCTGTCACAACGGTTCACCCAAGGCACAGGAAAGGTATACACAGCGCATTGATCAGTGGGTACTGAGTCGTTGGTTAGGCATTCCCCTATTTTTATTAATTATGTATGGGCTATTTTTTTTCTCGATCCGGCTGGGGAGCGCTTTACAACCCCTGTTTGAAGCGGTTGCAGATATTCTATTTATCCAGGGAACTGCCTGGTTAGGACAGCATTTGGGTTTTCCGCAAGGATTATTAATGTTGTTAGCTCAGGGGATTGGTGGCGGGCTCAATACGCTGCTGCCGTTAATTCCGCCGGTTGGTTTGCTATTTCTAGGTCTAGGCTTATTAGAAGAATCAGGTTATATGGCTCGTGCCGCTTTTGTCATGGATCGGGTGATGCGTAGCTTAGGGCTGCCTGGCAAGGCATTTGTTCCACTTATTATTAGTTTCGGTTGTAACGTTCCAGCCGTGTTGGGAACACGTACCTTGCCGGGAGAACGTGATCGGCTACTGACCATTTTATTGATACCCTTTATGGCCTGTAGTGCTCGTTTAGCGATTTTTGTGGTGTTTTCTGCCGCTTTCTTTGGTCAATATGGCGTTTTACCTCTGTTTAGCCTCTATCTGCTAGGAATTATCGTTGCTATTGCAACTGGCCAATTGTTAAAGCGTCAGTTGCTACCTGGGGCAGCAGCTCCCTTTATTATGGAGTTACCACACTATCAATGGCCTACTTTTCGGGTGATTGGCCTGCAACTCTGGCAGCGATTAAAAGGATTTATTATCCGAGGGGGCAAAGTTATTATCCTGGTTAATTTTGTGCTTATTAGCTTACAAATGCGCACGATAACCGGATCTTTATTCGATCGGCAGCAGCCTGTTTCAGCACTAGTGGTGATTAGCCAACGGTTGACGCCACTATTTCGGCCACTGGGGATCCGAGATGATAATTGGCCAGCAACGGTAGGATTAGTCACGGGTGCTATCGCTAAAGAGGTTGTATTAGGGACACTGGATACCCTTTATGCTTTTGAAACACAAAAATATGAAGACATGGTTCCCGCTTCCTTTGAACCTTGGGTAGCCATCAAAAAAAGTCTGCAACAGACAAAACAGCGGTTGTTGATACTACTGGGCAGAAAATCTGCTGCAGACCCATCCCATCATTCCCATGAAGTTGAATTAGGGATGAGTAGCCACTCATTGAGTCAGTTAGCGGATAAATTTGGTACCCCAGCCGCCGCCTATAGCTATCTTATTTTTGTCTTACTGTACATTCCCTGTATTTCAACTTTAGGAGCGATTAAACGAGAAATTGGCAGTCGTTGGATGTGCTTTTCGTTGTTGTGGGGGATCAATATGGCTTACTCACTCTCTACCCTGTGTTATCAAATGATGACTTTTAGTCAACAGCCTCGGCAGAGCAGCCTCACTATCATGCTGGTGATTGGATTGAATAGTCTGCTATGGGTTGGATTATCTCGTTCGCCGTGGGCTTCCAGATGCCGAAAAGAACGTCTCATCAATGCCATGCACCCATCAGAGGACTCATGGTAACTTTGATCCAGCTGAAAGATGCCATTGCACTGGCGGGCGTTGTTGAACTGCAATCATTAGGACGTCAATTTAACGCACCCATCAGCCTATTGACAGCCCTATTAGATCAATTAATCACCTTAGGAAAAGTTGAAAAAATTGAGGCAGTTGCTGAGGGTTTCTCGGTATCTAGCTGTTTGGGGTGCTTTGGTTGCAGCCAAACCCGTTCTTGTCAACGCCGTTGTTACTATCGCTCTATCACTTAGGATCGGTTTCACAAACAGGGTCAGCAAACAGAAAAAAACGAATTATTAGGGTAAAGTGTTCTCAAAGGCATTGGCTCAAAGCAAACTTTTAAAAAGGAGTGCTGTCAATGGCATTTGCCAGTGAGTAGGATAATTCGATGCGTTGGTTTTCTGATTTTCTTCAATGTAGCAGCTGCTGGCTTTGTGGTAACCGCTTAGCACTGCCGAAAACCGGCATCTGTAGCTTCTGTTGGCCTATTGAATGGCTTTTGGAAATGAGTCCGCAGGCTTATTGCCAGCGCTGTGGTTTGCCGAGTGCGCAATTGCCGCCGAATTGTGGGCGCTGTTTGCGCAAACCACCGCCATGGGATAGTTTGCTTGCCGTTTCCGCTTATACACCCCCACTGAGCGGGTTAATTAACCAATATAAGTTTCAGCAGCGTTTTGAACTAGCACCAACCTTAGCTCGACTACTCCTGCTTCGTTGGCTAGCGACTCGGCACAGTTTATTATCAGAGAAACCGGATCTATTACTGCCAGTGCCGCTGCATCGATGGCGACGATGGCGACGGGGATTTAATCAATCTGCCTTAATAACTGCCTATTTAAGCCGCTGGTTGGCCATTGAATGGCAAGATAATTTACTGCTGCGTTGCCGAGCAACTGTCCCACAACAGCAACTACCTGCAGCGGCACGACGGCGTAATCTAACGCAAGCTTTCACCCTTGCTGAAGGGGTGTCAAAGTCCTTAGAAGGGAAGCGGGTGGCATTAATTGATGATGTGGTCACTACAGGCACGACAGTAACAGTATTAAGCCAGTTATTGCGGCGTGCTGGGGTGCGTGAGATCCAGATCTGGACACTCTGTCGTACTAACCTTTGCTGAATCGTGTCAATAGTGCAAAGAGAGCGGGATATTAGAAACATGGTAGACTAACCAATAAGCAGTCAAACATTTCGTTATCAATTTTAGAGGTTCATATTCATGGGTCAAGTACCACCTAATCGTGTATTAGGACTCACTATCACCGAGCTTGCTCAAGCTCACTTTCAAAAATTATTAGCTGATCAGCCAGAGGGCACACAAATTCGTGTTTATGTCAGCTATCCGGGCACCGTGCAGGCAGAATGTGGGGTCGCCTATTGTCCATCAACAGCCATCACGGCCGATGATCAATTGTTGCCATTTAACGGATTCTCTGCGGTGATTAATGCATCCAGTTTCTCCTTTTTGCAGGAAGCGGTGATTGATTTTGCCAATGAGGCTTTAGGAACGCAGCTTACCATCAAAGCCCCACATGCTAAATTGGCTAAAGTGGCCGAGGATGCCCCGCTATTTGAGCGGGTTAACTATTTTTTGGAATCAACGGTCAACCCTCAACTCGCTGCCCATGGTGGCCGAGTTTCCCTCATTGAAATAACTGATGCAGGCCGAGTCATACTGCAGTTTGGTGGCGGTTGTAATGGTTGTGCGATGGTGGATGTCACCTTAAAAGAGGGAATTGAAAAGGAGTTGTTGGCTCATTTTCCTGAACTAACCGGGGTACAAGATGTGACAGAACACCAGGCGGGGGAGCACTCTTACTATTAAATTCGCGGAACTTGTACGACGGGTGAAGTCCTGAAAGGAGATTTTTATGATGATCAGGCATATTACTGTCGCCATTCTGCTAGCTAATCTTATCACTTCCTGTGCATTAAGGAATGTCGATAGATTGCCAGTAGGCAAGTTAAATTCAGCTTCAGCTTGTAGCGCGGCTACTGAGCAGCGCTTACACCTACAGTACAACCAGAAGAATATTGACTGGCTTTATCCAGCAGCCGTGCAGGGTAATGTATTCGCTCAGTACACTCTTGGAATTAAACATGCCAATGGAAAAGATGAAACTGTCATTCAAGATGATAAAGCGGCAGCGGAATGGCTTGTAAAGGCAGCAAAGCGAGGTCATGCACACGCATGCACTGGCTGGGCTGTATTTTACAGGTAGGGGAGTCCCCCAAGACCTTCGAATGGCTTTTCTATGGACTGGTAAAACGGCTGAGAAGGATTGTGTGCTAGCACAATATAGCTTGGCGGTTGCCTATTATATAGGTTGGGGCGAACAACAAGACATGAGTTTGGCCCGGTTCTGGTATCTTAAGGCGGCGAAGCAGGGGCATAGTAACGCACAATTTGCAGTTGGTCAGATGTGTTATAAGGGTGAAGGTGTCGTCCCAGATCATGAAGTGGCGATGTCATGGTTTTATAAGGCAGCTAAGCAAGGACATAGTGGCGCTCAGCATCTACCGAGTCTGGGTTATATGCGGGGGCAAGGGGTGCCAAAAAAGGAACGTGTGGCAGTAAAGTGGCTGCACAAGGCGGTGGAACAGAATGATGGATCTGCCCAGTATGATCTTGGCCTGATGTATTTTAATGGTCAGGGAATATTAGCTCAGGATAAGCAACAAGCGCTATTTTGGATTCGTAAAGCGGCTGCTAACTATTGTACCCTCGCAGAGCAGTGGCTGCAGAAATTTCAGGATTTGCAATAAACCTTTCAAGAATGCTCAAGAGATACAGAAGCGTTAGATCCAGATATTCAGCAAGATCAGAAAACAAGAATGGTGTATTATTTTAAGCAAAGATGCGTTTTTAGGTAATCACGTTACCAAGCAGTGCGTAGCATAAGCAAGCTTAATCACGGGTAAATAGCGGAGTAATAGCGCTTGGATGAAATAGTAAGTAGGGCTTTGGTCTCAAAAAACCAAGCGATGAGTGCTTTCGGTAAAATGCTGTTGAGTTTATTGGGTTCTGGTTTGCTGCTGCTACTAAACGGTTGCGGCGTGACCGGCCCTTTGAGACCTTCTTTGACTGTAGAAGTCAGTACTAGAGCAACCATACCCGTGGTAGCTAACCATGTTCGGTAGAAAAGGGGTATTGACTAGGCGTCGTCTCTTAAAAAAACTGCAGTTTTGTAAAATGCAGAGCTTAGGGAACGATTTTATGGTC
Source organism: Candidatus Symbiodolus clandestinus (assembly GCA_038960095.1). Taxonomy (GTDB): domain Bacteria; phylum Pseudomonadota; class Gammaproteobacteria; order Enterobacterales; genus Symbiodolus; species Symbiodolus clandestinus. The sequence goes on along the minus strand of CP152425.1, from coordinate 890,800 downwards.
GTGGATGCTGTCACTCAAAAGCTGTTTTTTTCAGCCGATCAGATTCATCAGCTGGCGGATCGACGTCGTGGTATTGGCTTTGATCAGCTACTGATTGTGGAACCCCCTTATGATCCGCAAGTCGATTTTCACTACCGTATCTTTAATGCCAACGGCCGAGAGGTTGAGCAGTGTGGTAACGGCGCTTGCGCTGTTGCCCATTTTGTTCGTTTAAAGGGATTGATCAAGCGATCCACGCTAGCGATCAGTACGCAAAGTGGCTTATTGAAAATCTCAATAGGCACCGATCACCAGTGTCAAGTAAGCTTTCCTGAGCCATGGTTTGAACCCAAAATCATTCCATTGATGGTTGAAAAACGCCAACGGCAATATGTTTTACAGCTTTCACAGCAGACCATCTCTTGCGCTGCTGTATCCTTGGGAAATCCGCATGCGGTGTTGCAGGTCAATGACTGCATAAAAGCTCCGGTTGGTCAATTAGGTCAAGAAATTTCCCAGCATCGACAGTTTACTCAGCAGGCCAATGTGGGTTTTATGCAGATTCTCACACCACAACATATTCGTTTACGCGTGTATGAGCGTGGAGTCGGTGAAACACCAGCTTGCGGAAGCGGTGCTTGCGCTGCCGTCGTATGTGGGATTGATCAAGGGCTATTGGCGTCTCGAGTCCAAGTCGAACAACCTGGTGGCGTATTACAAGTGGATTGGCTAGGACCAGGACACCCGCTATTGATGACCAGCCGAGCGACGCTGGTTTATGAAGGGTGGTTACCGTGATGACTCCCTCGCCTTGTGAAAAAAAGAGCCGATCAACACCTAAAATCCAGCAACCGTTAACGGCTTCACTTGAAAATAGAGTGACCGAATTCATTAACTATTTGACCGTAGAGCGGCAACTGAGCCCTTATACCCAAAAGAGCTATGACCGGCATCTTCGGTCACTAGCCATTGAGCTACAAGCTTGTGGAGTAGCCAGCTGGGAGCAGCTGGATGAAGCTAAGATACGTCAGTTAATGGTGGCTAGTAAACTGAGCGGATTAAGCGCAGCCAGTTTACAGCTGCGCTTTTCGATATTGCGGAGTTTTTTTAATTACCAATTACAGCAGCAGGGGATCAAAATAAATCCGGTCAGTCGTTTGAGTTTACCCAAGAAAGCCCGACGCTTACCCAAAGGGCTAGCCATCGATGCTGTCCAGCAACTATTAGCGGTTGAAGCCACCGATGGGTTATCGGTGCGTGATCGAGCATTAATGGAGCTGCTTTATACAGCGGGATTACGGCTCAGTGAAGCGGTTAACCTGAACATCCAAAACCTAGATCTGACGGGTGGCGAGGTACGCGTGATTGGTAAAGGGGATAAAATGCGTCAACTGCCATTAGGGAGTATCGCTATCGACTGGTTGCAACGTTGGTTATCTCATCGAGCAACCCTACCGACTCAGGATGACGCACTGTTTATCTCCATGCAAGGAAAGCGTCTATCACCGCGAGCGATTCAGAAGCGTTTAGCTTTCTGGGGCCGCCAACAGCAGTTAGAGACGGCTATCCATCCCCATCGATTACGTCATGCCTTCGCCACCCATTTACTGGAAGCCAGCGGTGATTTACGGGCTGTTCAAGAGCTACTCGGACATGCTAACCTTGCCACCACGCAAATCTACACACACTTGGATTTTCAACATCTGGCCAAAGTGTACGATGCCGCTCACCCACGTGCTCAGCGGAAACGATTGAAAAGATAAATTTTTTTGTCAACTTAAAAAATAGTCAATAAATTATCACTGCTATTTTTATGTCTATATTAATGGATAGGGATATTAAATTTCTCAGAGATCGGTTATTAAATAACCACACGATTCCTCAGCAACCAAATGTTCCGCCTGTTCAATATCCGAGCTTTGGCTAGCTGTTATAGTAAGTTTTAATAGCATACCCCAAGCATCAACCTTTCGTGGTCGCCATCTTTTTTTTAATATTTCTAAAATGATTTCCAAATATCCCTTTTTAGCTCAATGATTGTAGCGATTATAAACCGTCTTCCAAAAACCAAATTCAGGGAGTAAGTCCTGCCAAGGTGCGTCAGCCCTTACGATCCAATAGACTGCTTCTAAAAATCGGCGATTGTCTTTTCCAGGCCATCCTTTCAGCTTAGGAAATAACGGCTCCAGTTTTTCCTACCCCTCATCGGTTAGAACTTCCCTGGCCATTCTATGACTTTTATACTTTATCAAGAATAGTTTAACACATTATATAGAAAGTTTCAGGGACAAAGCCTACTATAAATTCTCTATTTTGTTATCAGTATCATATTACTATAATTTTATGGATTTTTTACTACCCTAGAAGGGCCATACGAAATAGTATTGTAAATACTGTTTTTTAACAAAAAACTTAGAAGTTTTAAAGGTGATTTAAATTATTAAAAAATGGCTTTCTAAAATTCCCGTAGTAAGGTCGCAGAAGTCAAAAAAAATTGTAGAAAATTTTCACCACGAACCATCTGATGAGCAGCAGCGGGCCTACTTCCTGTTAGATGCGGTGAGAAGGAGCTGCTTGGCAACTGTCAAGGGGTTCCTTGCAGATCCAGATATAAGCCCTAATCTATTCGATGATTGCGACAGTAGAACACCTTTGTGCACGGCAATTCATAATGGTAACCTGTCTATTATAACAGCACTGTTAGCGCACCCGAATATCGATCCTCATTTACCTGATAGATATAGTGATACCCCCCTGCATGTGGCAATGCACCAACGCGATTTGCGTATTGTACAGGCACTGCTCGCTCATCCTAAGATCAACCCTAATTTGCCTAATAGCGATGGTGTACCCCCCATAGAGTATGCAATCTTTTTTAAAAGAGGAGATATAATAACTGACTTATTAAAACATTCAAAATTCAATCCTAATGCACAAAATAAAGCAGGTAAACCTCCTCTGTTACAGGCGATTATGGTAGGCTATAATATAGTAGTGTCTAAGCTACTTCTGCATCCAAAGATTGATCCGAATTTACAAGATAGAACCGGTTACTCTCCATTATTAGCAGCTATTAGTTATTCTAATTGGATAGCCACTGCTTTTCTGCTACAGCATCCTAAAATTGACCCCAACTTATCCAATAAAAATGGCATGTCTCCTCTACACATGGCCTTCTTAAAAAAAGAGGTGAACGTTGTAAAAATGCTACTTGCCCATCCAGACGTTGACCCTTATTTGTCTGACAGCCGACAATACTCCCTGATACAACAAGAGGTGTGTTGGAATCACCTTGCTATTATAAAAGCGTTCCTAGAATACAAGGGGGATAAATTAGCCCACTGCTCTGCTCAACAGCGCTTTCAAAAAAGTGAGGAGATGAAATTAAGCCAATTGTTCGATGCAATCAATAGCGACCCAGAGGTAAGTACAGCTGTGCATAGGCAAGAGAGTGCTATTATACCTGGCTCTCAAATATATAATATTGTTAAAAATTAAGTTAAACCAATGGAACTTATAACTCTAACACCAGGTTCAGCCTGGGTTTCACATAGTATCCCTAGATAGGTTAATCTTCTGCCTGTAGATAGTTTTCTAATCTAATCAACGTGAGTTTGAGTTAACAGTCAAATAAAACCGAAGATACTTCAGGGCAATCGCACGATAGAATTTCTGTAAAAAATAAAAATTTAAAGTGGACTGAAATGTTAATTCAAGTTCGTTGAGATTTCAATTAACTAGATCAAACTCTCAACAGACCTCAAAAACATGTTTTTTTCCATATCGCATAGTCACTACCCATTTTTGAAGTTAGCCACCGTGTAGTCCTACCGTGAACCAAGCTAACTAGCAATTTCATAGCAAGGTACGTAGGTAGAGCCAGGCAGTTTCATTCGTTGTTGCTGGATAAAGGCATTGAGCAGGCGGTCAATCGCTTGCATCAGTGCGTGATCACCTTGTAAACGGAAGGGGCCTTGCTCGGCCACTGCTTGAATACTCTCTTGTCGAATATTACCCGCCACAATGCCGGAAAACAGCTGGCGTAATAGAATAGCGCGCTCAGAGGCTGATTGTTGCCGGTTAACAGTGAGCTGTGCCATAGCAGCATGGGTAGGATGGAAGGGTTGTTGTAGGGCGTAAGGGATCACTAAGCTGGCATTAAAGGCTAAAGGCTGGCTGGAGCGATCGGAGGGTTCAATCAGCTGTTTTAAGGATTGTGCCACTCCTTGGGCATCATCGACAATCAGTTGGTAATAGTGTTGAGCTTCCAAGCCTAAGGCTTCCTGAATAAATTGTTCTAGCGGTTGCCAGTAGGCAGCACTCTCCCGAGGGCCGGTTAGGATCACCGGCAGACGCTGATGCTGGTTATCGGCATGCATTAAGATTGCCAATAGATAGAGTAGCTCTTCGGCAGTCCCGGGGCCACCCGGAAAAATAATAATCCCTCGGGCGAGTCGTACAAAGGCTTCCAAGCGCTTTTCAATATCAGCCAAGATCACCAGCTGATTGACGAAGGCATTGGGAGGTTCTGCCGCGATAATCATTGGTTCCGTTAAGCCAATCAATCGACTGTTTTTATACCACTGGCGAGCATGACCACGGACTGCTCCCTTCATCGGGGCCTCCATGGCTCCTGGGCCACAGCCAGTGGCCACTTGTAAACCGCGTAACCCTAACTCATAGCCAACCTGCTGCGCATAGCGGTACTCCGTGGCTTGAATCGCATGGCCGCCCCAACAAACAATCAGTGGGGTAGGCAATTGCTCTGTCACTACTTGGGCATGACGTAGCTGTGCAAATATCTGATGAGTAATTTGTTGCGAGGCCAGGCTGGGATCAGTCATCGATGGTACTGGCTCAGCCAACTCTGGTGGACCTAGTAGCAGATCGCGTACTACCGCAAATAGATGCGCATGCAGAGAGTGAATCAGTTGACCTTCGACCAGCGCATGGGGTGGGGGGTTAAGCAATCGCAGGTGCAGTTCTGAGTGTTTGGGCAGTAATTGAATGGAAAAGTCGGGATAGCAGGACAATAATTGCTGCTGATTATCCATTTGATGACCGCTATGGAGTACTGCTAACGCACACTGATGAAACAGCTGGGCATGCTCCCCTTGTAACCGCTGCTGACACTGCTGTAGCTCCCAGCCAGATAGCTGTTTAAGGGGTCCTACTGGGCCAAGCGTGATCATGCAAGCAACTCCTTGGGGAAACTAGGTAGTGAACATAGCGTCATTAGTTAACGATTTAGGGTGTTATAGTAACGGTTAATCTAACAAATCAAAAGGGGCACGGTTGGTTATCGAGGAATGTTCAGTGTCAGTCGTTATGATGAATGATTGTTTAAGGCAGGCAAAAAGCATTTATTGACGGGTTAACCGCTGGTTTTGTGGGGATGGTTGCCAATTAGAGCGGAAAGGGTTGATATCAATGCCGCCACGCCGAGTAAAGCGTGCCAATACTGATAAGTATTGGCATTGGCAATGCTGGATCAAATCACAAAAAATTTGCTCGACACACTGTTCGTGAAAACCAGCATGGCGGCGGAAGGAAAGGAGATAGCGCAGAAGAGCTTCTCGGTCAATCGGGAGCCCTTGATAGTGAACCTGCACTGAGGCCCAATCAGGTTGCCCAGTTACCGGGCAGTTGGATCGAAACAGATGGCTAACCAGTTGCTCTTCAACCGTTGTCGTTTGCGAGGTAACAAGCAGTTGTGTGGGATCAGGACCTTGTGTTGTTTCAAAGGGTAGCTGGCTTGGCTGTTCGTCGATGATTATGCCTGGTAAAGTATAGTGAGTTGGCTTGGCAAACTCACTCAGTGAATACAATCGTAACGTCACTCGTCCGGCTAAACGTTGACTCAAATCTTGTTCAACACAGTCAGCTAATTGTCGCCAATTGAGGAAATGTGTCAGGTTTAAGCTATTGAGATAGAGCTTCAGGCTTTTAGACTCGACTAACTGAGGTGACAGTGCATCTATCCGTAACTCCCCGATGGCTACCTGAGGACGCCCTTGGAGATCTAACCAAGAGAGTTCATACAACGTCCAAATATCTTCGCCCTGAAAGGGAAGTGCATGCCCATCAAGGCCCAGGGCAGCTCGTTGCGGATGCCGTGGTACGGTTTGTAATAGATCGGCATCGTACTGGTCAAGGTAGGATACTGATTTCCCCAAAGTCAAATGACGATAAAGTGACATAAACCGACTCGCAAGTTTTCCGAACCGTATTCTACCACACCTATCTTTAGGATCTAAGTTTCCACAATCCAGGCTTTAAAGAATAGAGTGATTGGCTCATTAATTTGTAAGATATTAGCGCTGTGATTTGTACGATATCATCATATAACAACAGAATAATTTTTAGGCTATTTTTGAATAATCTTAGGAAAATAAACAACTTTTTGAGAGTTTTATTCGTAACTCAATACCACTTCAAACAAAAAAAATGTTAAATGGTGTTGTTTAATATATAAATAAAGTTCATATTTAATAAAAGATTGATTAGCAAACCTGGTGGCATAGACGATTGACAGTCAATAAATTATTAATTTAGGAGGTCAAGTTTAAAGCTTCGAATTTTATTTAAGGAAAAAATAGTAGTAGCGTGAAGGATTATAGTATCCCTGGAAGGGAGAGCGACCAGCGGAGTGGTCGTTGGAGTGACAAGGAGCAGGATGCTTGCTATGAAGTCATGATAGAGGATATCAGTCACAGCGTATCAAGTCACTTGATACGCTTTTTTTATTATAGGCGATGTATCCGCTGACTGAGGATGAAATAGGATTTATTCTAAATGTTTACAAATCATCTCAACTGTTTTGTTATGATACCAATTATCCGAGGCAATTTGTCGTTGACGCATCAATTGATTACAACGCTGTAAGTAATCGTTATCGTTGATCTGTTGCTGCTCTAGCAATGTTTCGAGTTCTTCTAAGCGATCGGCATAATGGGTAATGGTGGGATCTCGATCGTGAACGGTTTGGTAGCGTTCGGTTAAATAGCGTTTCCAATGTTCATTGTTATCAATAAACTTGATGAGGCTCTGTTTATCTAGTTTTTCTAAGCTCAGAATTCTATTTCCGACATTCTCTGCGTCTTGATCAGATATCCCTGAGAGCGTGTGAAAGGTCATTTCTCGAGTATCACCCAGCAATTGTAAGCGTGCTTTAAGCTTAAGGTGATAGTGCAAATGCACTTCAAGTGGATCGACAAGATGCTGGTGTAGTGTTGTGGAAGGATATTGTTTCTCTAATTGTTCTACCTTTCTTTTGGCAAATTGGTATAACTGCTCTTGTCGCGACAGGCTGCGCATAATGATTAACATCTGTTTATCATTAATGGATTTTCCTTGCAATGCTTGCTCAATCGTGCAACGAATTTCCAGTTGGTTCAGCGTATTAACGGCCAGATCGGAGCAAGACTCTCCTCCAATTTGCGCTTCATCTAATAGTGTTTGACATAATTGAGGATCTTGGATCATCCTTTGATGCAGACGGTGAAGCCTCTGTTCGACTTGGTCACCAGGATGATTTAAATGGTGCTGTTTTAATTTTTCCAGCAGCCTATAAAACTGGCTAGCACCCATCTGGTCCTCGATGGCTTGCCAGGCATCTCGACTGAATAATGCCATAGATGGTCGGTTAATCCGCATGGCAGGAGCAGCACTGGCAACGCGATTATTCAAGATTCGATCAAATGCAGGGAGTGCTGAATCGGATCGCCTGCTTGTACAAGGGGTGCTAGCGTGTTGGTAGCGTCTAGGATGAGGTGCTGCATAGGTCATCAGCGGAGCCAATGGCCAGGGTATTGCTCTTTGTGAACTGGCCTGGGAAATAGGAACTGCAATTGCTGGTGTCATTACTGGCTGATGAGCGTTTAAAAAATGCCTTTCCCAGGCTCTGTTAGATGGTAGCTGCAATAGCCAATGATACGCTTGAGAGGAGAGTCGATTAACAATTGCCTGGTAGTCTTTATAAGTGGGCATAGAATGGGAATTGGCCAACTCTACCGAGAGCACTGTGGTTAATTGATTTTTAAGCCTTCTGACTAATTCCGATGGCTGGTAACGCCCATTGGATCTCCAGGCAACGTGCTTGATAACGTCACCCTTAGCCTGGACAACTGCATCAATAAGGTTTTCCAATGTCTTATCCAGCGTAGGCATTGCTGAATTGGAAGGTTTGCTTAAGGTACCAGCCGATTGGTAACTTCTAAGATGAGAGACAGCAGGCATTATTAGTGGGTTCAATGATTGGGGTGCTGCTGGTCGGTAGTATACAGGATGCGTATTACCTGTCCTATTAAGCAGATGGCGTAGCGTACGAATATTGCCATTGGGGCGGGCACGCATCGTGTAGATGTTACCTATCACTTCATAGCTATAACCGGTTCTTGGCGAGTATACGCTCAAAGCATTACGGTGATTATTGGGGAACACATTAAAAGTAGGACAACCAGACATAATAACTCCTCATGAGACCTGTCAGTGTACTCAGTAATCTGGCGCGCATCCATTAACTAACGTACTCCAGCAAACAGGTTTTAGGTAAGCTAAGCAAGGTTGAGGAGACTCAACCGTGGGCTAATAGCTGTGATCATTAACGCCTATTATCTAAAGCTTTCGGCGTGTGACCAACTCAGGAGTTATTCTGAAATTTCAAAAACAATCCAATTAACAAACATGAGGGGGAGTATTATTCGGTATCGAGGGTGGGTAAAAGCAGATGCTGAGATCGCAGACCCAGTTTTAACGCCAAGGCAGAGGCAATATAGATAGATGAAAAGGTGCCGACAGCAATTCCCACGAGCAGAACCAGGGAGAAACTCTGCAAGAGTATTCCACCGAAATAGAACAGCGCTAATACGACGATAAAGGTTGTCGTTGAGGTGATTAAGGTGCGACCCAGTGTATGGGTGAGGGATAAATTAATGATCTGGCCAATCGGCCTTTGCGGATTTTGACGGCAATTTTCACGAATGCGGTCGAAGACCACAATGGTATCATTCAGTGAGTAACCGATCACCGAGAGTAGAGCCGCTATCAGGGTCAAATCCAGGGTGATTGACAGCAGCGATAGCAGTCCTAAGGTGATGATAAGATCATGTGTCAGTGCTAATACGGCACTAGTGGCTAAGCGCCACTCAAAGCGTACGGCTACGTAGAGTAAAGTCGCCCCCATCGCCGCCGTCAAGGCAAAAAGACCCGAACGCGTCAGTTCGCCGCCGGCTTGTGCCCCTAGCCATTCTAGGCGTTGTAAGGTTGCTTGCGGATCAAATTGCTGTTGCAAAAGAGTGATGATCTGTTTTCCTAAAGTTTCGTGGGCTATGCTCGATGAGGGGGCTATCCGGATCAGTAAATTCTGGTTGTTATCAAGAGGCTGGATCTGCACTTGAGAAAAACCAGCTTGTTGGCAAGCGACCTGCAGTGCTTCAGGAGCGACCACTCGGCTAAGCTGTACCTCTAAAGCCAAGCCACCCGTAAAGTCGATGCCCCAGTGAAACCCTCGTAAGGTAACCAGCAATAGTGAAGCAACGATGAGTAGTGTGGATAACAAAAAGGCCATCGGCGCTAAACGTAAAAAATCGAAGCAGCACTTCTCAGTGTTGCTATTTGAATCTGAAAGGTTGTGTAAAGCATCCATTATAGTCTCTCAAATGGATAAAGTCGTGAGTGGTTTGCCGCCGTAACAACGATTCATGATGGCACGAGTCAACAGAATAGCGGTAAATAGTGAAGTTCCCAAACCTAGAGTTAGCGTAACGGCAAATCCTCGGACGGGACCAGAACCGATGACATAGAGTAGTATCGCTGTGATCAAAGTCGTCAGGTTGGCATCCAAAATACTGGAAAAGGCATTACGATAGCCTTGATCAATGGCTTGCTGCACACTTTTGCCATGGCGGAGCTCCTCTTTTATGCGCTCAAAAATCAGCACATTAGCGTCCACAGCCATCCCAACGGTTAGTACAATACCGGCAATGCTAGGCAGTGTTAAGGTAGTTCCGGGTAGCAAAGAGAGGCTAGCAATCAGCATGATTATATTAGCAATTAATGCGATACTCGCGATAATTCCGCAAAAGCGATAATAACAGAGCATAAACAAAAGAGAAGCCAACAATCCCCAGGCACAGGCGCGAAGCCCCTGTTGAATGCTTTTTTTCCCTAAGCTGGGGCCTACCACGCGCTCTTCAACAATTTGTAAAGGGGCATTCAGGGTACCTGAACGCAATAGCAGTGCCAAATTACGGGCTTCACTCAGTGAGCCAACTCCCGTGATCTGAAACTGCTGGCCCAAACGGCTTTGAATTCGTGCCGAGCTTATCACCTCTTGGTGCTTCTTGAGCGGTGAGGGTTGCTGATGGTCTGTATTAGCGGTTGAACGGTAATCAATCAACAGAGCTGCCATTAGCTCGCCAACGGCTTTTTCAGTGGCTTGATAAAGTTGCTGGCCGCCTAAGCTATCCAAACTAATCGCCACATAGGCTCTCCCATACTCATCCAGGTTTGCCTCAGCATGCGTGATATGTTCACCGCTGATCACGGTCTGTTTGTAGAGAACAATCGGATGACCATCACGCTGATAATAGCGTTCGCTATCGCTGGGTAAGGCAGCGTTATCAGCTAAAGGGGCTGCTGAATTGACTAAATGAAATTGTAGGCGTGCCGTGGCACCGAGGATCTGCTTAGCACGCGCACTATCTTGTACTCCGGGCAATTCAACACTAATTCGCTGGTTACCTTGTTGCTGAATGATAGCGCCAGATACCCCTAATTCATCAATTCGCTTGCGTAAAATGGTGAGCGTTCGCTGCATGGTTTGTTCAGCGAGCTGTTGTTGATACGGAGCGCTAAGAGTCGCTTGCAGGGCTAGTTCAGAGAGATGCTTAACATTCAGGGTAGGGTAGTGCTGTACCAGCGACTTATAGGCCTGTTGACAGCTCTGTTCGCTGGAGAATCGTAGGAGTGCTGTCGATCCCTGTTGAGTGACTTGACGAAAGGAGAGTGACTGGCTGCGTAGGGTAGCGCGCAGTTGAGCGGGTAGCTGCTGTTGTTGCTGTTGCAGCAGGGTTGGAGTATCAATGGCTAACAGTAGGCGGACACCACCCCGTAGATCCAGCCCTAATAACATCGGGTGAGCACCCAGGCGGGCTAGCCAGTTGGGAAGAGCGGGGATCAGCGTTAGAGCGGTTACATAACGATCGCTAAATTTAGCATTCAGCAGCTCATTAGCCTGTCGTTGACTCTCCCGATCAGGCCAGTGGAGCAATAATGTCTCTCCCTGTCGCTGGATCTTGTGAGGGATTAGTTGCTCAGCGGCCAGCTGTTTCTGCACAGTTTCCTGAAAGACGGCTGGTGTTAGTTCTCCCGATCGAGCACGCACCTGTAGTGCAGGGATCTCCCCATACCCATTGGGCAGTGCATAGATCAGGCTAAAGAGAAGCGGTAGCAAAATCAACAGTAACTGCCCGACAGAAGTCTGATTAAGCGGTGCCGGAGGTGTCGGTAGCCGGTGAAAATGCCTCCGGTTCATAGAGATTTTAAAGTCCCTTTAGGTAAAATAGCGGTAATAAACTCCTTTTTAATCATCACTTCGACGCTTTCCTGTAGCGCCAAACGGACACAGCTATCGTTATTAGCGACCTGAGTGATTTTTCCCATTAAACCACTACTGGTTAATACTTCATCTCCTTTAGCCAGAGAAGCCAATAACTTTTGGTGCGCTTTAGCTCGACTGGCTTGTGGCCGATAGATAATAAAATAGAAAACCAGAGCAAAGACCCCAAGCATCATCATTATCGATAGGGAGCCTCCTTGTGCGACTGGAGCAGCAGAGGCGTGAACTTCAGGAAAGAGTAAATTCATTGATTGTCCTCAATTATTAATCGTCATCAAAAGATCATTCAGTCAGTACATTTAAGCTTAGGCGAGGCTGACCGGTTCGTTGGTAAAAATTATTAACAAACTCTTCCAAAGTGGCAGTCTCAATGGCCTGGCGCAGAGCTGCCATTAACCGCTGGTAATAGCGCAAATTATGGATAGTATTCAGCCGAGCTCCCAGCATCTCACGACAGCGGTCAAGATGGTGCAGATAAGCACGGCTGTAGTATTGACAAGCATAGCAGTCACACTCAGTATCTATTGGACGGTGATCATCTCGGTAACAAGCATTGCGCAGTTTAAGCACTCCATCCGTTACAAACAGGTGTCCGTTGCGGGCATTGCGGCTGGGTATCACGCAGTCAAACATATCGACTCCCCGGCAGACCCCTTCAACCAGATCGGCCGGTTTACCAACTCCCATCAGGTAGCGCGGTTTATTCTTAGGGATCTGCGGGTGCAGTTGTTCAAGGATTTTCAGCCGTTCGGCAGCCGGTTCACCCACGGCTAGTCCTCCAATAGCATAGCCATCAAAGCCGATCTGCTGTAAACCCCCCAATGATTGTTGACGGAGATCGGGATAGACACCTCCTTGGATGATCCCAAATAAGGCATTAACATTCTGCAAAGCATTAAAGTGCTCGCGGCTACGTTGAGCCCAGCGTAGTGATAATTCCATGGAGTCTTTAGCCGTCTGCCAGCTGCAGGGATAGGGAGTGCACTCATCGAAGATCATCACAATATCCGATCCCAGTGCCGTTTGAACGGTCATTGATATCTCTGGGTTTAAGAAGATCGGCGAACCATTAATCGGATGACGAAAATGCACGCCAGCTTCGGTGATCCGGCGCAGATGGCTCAAGCTAAAGACCTGAAAGCCTCCGGAATCGGTTAAGATCGGCCTCGGCCACTGCATAAAGGCGTGCAAGCCTCCCTGCTGCTGGATAATGTGTTCACCAGGACGCAGCCAGAGATGAAAGGTATTACCCAGTAAAATCTGTGACCCACTGGCAGCGACTTCTTCAGGAGATAGCCCTTTTACCGTGCCATAAGTACCAACCGGCATAAAGGCCGGAGTCTCAATCGCTCCTCGAGAAAAGGTCAAGCGGCCGCGGCGCGCTTGTTGGTCAGTAGTAATGAGTTCAAATTGCACAAATAACAGAATATCGTAATGGTCTAGCCAGGCATGTTATGGATTAAACTGCTTTCGCTAGCAATCCGACGGCAGGTAAGTGGGGGGATTATAAAGAATAACCGTCCCTGCGGCAAGGTTGGCTTGCGCCTCCCGTTGAGTATAGGCTAACCATTCAGGCGAATAGTGGCTTAAACATTTGATCAATTGATGATAAGCCATCGCATGGATCAACTGCACAATAATCACCTCAGGGCCCGCCTAATCCCGTTAGGGGGAGGCGTCCATACCATTCAATGACGGGTTATCGGCATGAAATTTTCAGTGCCATTTGTTGCTTGGCTTGCTCCCTTAAGAGAAGGAGATCCCGATCCCGTTGAAGAACAACTAGATTCATCATCGGGCAGATCAAATCTTGATAATTTTTTTATTATTGTTATTTCAGGGGATACATGATGATTTTGATGGTCAGGTGGTCCTTTTATAGGATCGTTATCGTTGTGGGCTGTGCTAGATATACAAACTATCCTTTTATGGAGTTGGTAACCAACTATACTTCCAACTATAAGGGTAAATGTATGAGATAAAATATTATTTATAGTGGAGTTTTTTCCATATTTAATAAGTTCTTTTATGTCGCCACCCACCTGTTTTATGTAAGAATGCATTTCATCGACTTTATGGGTGTTTTTTTCAATGTTTTCTGAATTTTTGTCTGAATTATCCTTTAAATACTCTATATTATCAGATAATCCTAGCTTAAATTTATTATATTCGAGTTCACCCGGCGATATTGGATGAGTAAGGCCATCACCGGATGTATCGGAGAACTCCTCTTGTTCATAGATGGGGGCTGGCCTTGTTAAATATTTCGCTGTGTACAAATTATTAATCCATTTTTGGCCAGCATTTTCTCCGTTTTTCCATAGAAAAAATAAAAAATCTTTCGATACTTTTAATACTATATATGAACCAATTAAAATTAATGGAATAGAAATAAATTTATTTCTTGCCCACCTTGTAAAATAATAGGTTTGTGTGGAAGAGCTACCTGATTGAATTTTTTTAATAAGTTCCTCAGGAATCTGGTTTTCTTTAGATCCAGAAGTTGTTGATTTTGCTTCAATAGGTTTGTTAGATACTAAAAGTTTAGTAGTATTTTCTGAATTTCTCCTTGGGCACTGGCAATTCTTGGAGAAGTAACTTAATAAGCCAGTACACAGGTTCGAGATGGAGCTACTTTTGCTTGCCGTCTCATTTGGAGTCTTGAGTAGTATTCTTGGAATTTCCGAGCTCAAAGTTGGTTTTTTTTTGTTAGAATCATTTTCCGTTATAGACGTGTTTTTTTCCATGGTTTCCTCAAAAAAAATTCCTTTTATTTAATAATAAATTTTTTGTGTCTTGTTTAATATGTAAATCATTAATACCGCTAACTGGAATTTGATAAGCTACATTTTCATGAGCTGGTTTTTCTAATAAGGTTACTCCATTTTCGTAGTCTTGGAGTGTCCCTTGTTTATCGGTTATATCCTGAATAAAAAGTATCGTAGTGGCAGTTTTTGGACCTACACCCTTAATTTTTAATAAATGCTCAGCTGAAATATTATTTAGATCAATCCTTTCATTAGTATCGGGAGTTATTTCATGATCTTTTTGGTTTTCTACTATTGTTTTCATATTCTTATTATATTTGGTTAATTTATTCTTCACAAATTCTCCAACATTTCCATTTGTGGTTTTTACCTGGTACACAGTTCTAGCTCTGCTTTTTTCAGGAATTTCTGCACTTGAGGCTGTCGTGGATACAGATTCCATGGATACTCTTCTAGAATTGGAAACCCTTCTGTGATTAGATTTGCTACAAAGTGCATTTTCTGTCATAGGAATTTCTTTGGAAGAGCCAGACGGTGCTGGGTGCTGATATGGCTTGGTGTCAGTACTCACAAAGCTATCAGGTTGAGATGCTATTGTAGGGGATGACAGTCCCTGGTCAGGGATGACCACTGGTTTGCCAGATTGTGGACTGGGAATCGATACCTGCGAAGTATCTTTCGGTTTTTCTGACTCTTTTGACTCTTCTGGCTCTTCCGACTCTTCTGGCGCTACAGTGGATTCCACTGGACCAGATCGCTGCTGGAGAACTATCCGTGCTTGACGTTTTATTAACTCAAAATGGCTGTTGTTCAGCGAATAGGCATTGACGACCTGATGAGGATCAAATTGCTGGGCTAATGGCACACCTAGCCGATAGATCAAACTGAACTGCAGCTGATGAGTCCGTAAACCACCACTGGATATTTGATAACCATAGCTAGCATTAAAGAGTGGCACCGGGGCATAATCAAAGCCTACTGTTGCGGTAGAGGATCCGGGTGGCGATTGCTTTTCAGCCTCCCGAGCTAATGAGTGACTAAAATAGTGGGTTAGTAACAGTTGCACCCGCAAGTAAGGTTGTTGGCAGATCGTTCGCTGTAGCTGTAAATCGATCCCTTCTGCTGGACGGCTTTGCAGGGTATTCTTTACGTCAAAACGCCAGTTGCTTAGTGGCAGGTAGCCATTCAGCCTGATCATTCCCTGGGCGCCATGCCGCTCCAATCCCAGGCCTAGGCGGCTATGATTTCCTTGTCTGCGGTAGTCGTAGAATAGGTTATATCCCCAATAGCCGGGTGAGCGGGTGAGATGGCGTTGACCAACACCAATATTGTAGGTTGTCTGCGAAGAGTCATGCTGCAAGCCAAGCTGGGTGAGCAGCAGCTGTTGTCCTTGCTGGCGTAATGGCAGCAGAAGCTCTCCGTAGCCGCTGCACAGGCCACACTTAGAGAGAGGGGGGGTAAGTACGACCGCCGATTGGCCAAACTGGTTCGTCCACTCGGTAGCCAGTTGCCTTAATTGTTGAGCGGCTGTTGGATCACAGTGCACGGCTGCTTGTAAGGGCAACAGTGCCCAGGCGCTACAAAAAAACAGCAAACCCTCTATTAACAGCTCTTTCCTTGATCGTTGCATGGTCTTTCCCTGAATCTAACACCTACTTGGGGTCGAGGCTTATGAGCGTTTAGCGATTATTCTTATAAACGATGGTGATCAAAAACACGGCTTAATGTATATTCGATTAGTTGGCGGCACCACCCGTGGTAACGCTTACCATCTTACTCAATATAGTCCAATTTTAGAAAAATAAAACTGCAGATCAACCATTGGCTGATAAAGACTAGTGAGGGCTTATTTTTAAGTTTTTATATCTCATAAAAACTTATTTTTTGGAGAAATAAGCTAGTCGTGGTTAGGTGTTGATTGAATGCATTAGTTAGCCCACTTTCCGGTGATTGAAGGGCAACAACTCTATCAGGATGTCTTAGTCGTCGATTGGCCAGCAACCTTTACAACCAGGCGACCTTCATCATGCGTTTTATTGGTACTTAATGAAGAGAACCCAGGGTGGTAAACGCAAAGGCAGGCATTTATTGTTTGAATCCAGCCTTCAATAATGATTTGTAGCACGTATGACAATCGGTTAAACTCATCCGATTTGACTTTTACATTAAGAGACAATTTGGGATGAAGCTTAAATTTCCTCTTCACGCCATCCGTCCTTTACTTTACAGCTTAGCGCTATTGCTAGGGATTTTGAGTGGTTTGAGCACCTACACCAGCTGCCATCTCCTAGCCAGCACAATTGCCGATCTGTTTATTAAGTTATTTAAGTTGGTTAGCTTGCCATTGTTCTCACTCTCATTAATCGTGACCTTAGGTGAACCACAGTCAACAACCGCCGCAAAATCACCTTGGCGCCGAACACTGTGCTACACACTAGGGACTACCTTAATCGCTGCTAGCCTTAGCTGCCTGCTCTATGTGATTATTCAGCCTCCCTCTATGGCTGATAGCCCAGCAGCCTCAACGGTTGCCTCCCCACCGGCTATTGGCTATGAACAGCATCTGTTGACACTAATTCCTGACTCCTTATTGGCTCCCTTTATTGAACAACAGATCATGGGTGTGCTGTTCCTCGCCCTATTACTAGGGGTAGCTCTGCGCAGCCTGCCATCGTCACCAGCCCAAACGACTCTGTTGCACTTTTTCCAGGGATTACATCAGGTATTAATCATCATCAGCCGCTGGATTATTGCCTGGTTGCCTTTGGGCCTGTTTGGTTTTGTCAGCGTTGCGTTGTTACAAGCGCGCCAGGGGGCACTGTTTTTACCCTTAAGCCGTTATCTATTGGTGATTATTGCTGCTAATTTGCTACAGGGCGGGATTATTTTGCCTATCTGGTTGTGGTGGAACCGTCTCCCTCCCTGGGCTACTTTTAAAGCAATGTTGCCAGCATTGTCGGTAGCGTTTTTTTCCAAATCTTCATCAGCAACTCTGCCAATTACCATTGAAATGGCAGAGCAACGGCTGAAGATTGCACCTGCTATCAGCCGTTTTGTACTACCTTTATGTACGACCATTAATATGAATGGCTGCGCCGCTTTTATTTTTACTACGGTCATCTATTTAATGCAAAATCAGGGAGTGGTAATTACCCCGGCTACACTGCTGTTATGGATTGTGATCGCTACCGTGGCTGCCATTGGTAATGCTGGGGTGCCCATGGGCTGTTTTTTCCTCAGCACTGCGCTGTTAACCAGTATGGATGTTCCAATTGCTCTGTTGGGTATGATCTTGCCCTTTTATACCGTCATTGATATGTTAGAAACCGCGTTAAATGTCTGGTCTGACAGCTGTGTCACTGCTGTGGTCAATCAAAAAACCAGGGCTGAATGTCATAACGGATAAGAGGGCATATACTCGCTTCGAGTTTTTTAACCACGGTTGCGCTGTCTGCCTAAATCATTAAACTGTCACATCAATCGTTTCCATTGAGACCATTGGCCTCCCTAATCGGCAAGGAGCTTAAGTATGTCGTTAAAAGCTACTCCCATCCAGCGTCGCCGTTCAACCCGTTTACAGGTGGGTGGGGTGCCTATCGGTGATGGCGCACCGATTAGTGTGCAGTCGATGACCAATACGCTAACGACTGAGGTGACGGCGACGGTGACACAGATTCAGGCGCTCCAGCAAGCAGGTGCCGATATTGTTCGAGTATCGGTACCCACTATGGAGGCTGCTGAAGCCTTTAAAGCCATCAAGCAGCAGGTTACCTTACCTCTGGTGGCCGATATCCATTTTGACTATCGGATTGCCCTAAAAGTGGCAGAATATGGTGCTGACTGTTTGCGAATTAATCCAGGCAATATCGGTCATCCGCAACGGGTACAAGCCGTGGTAGCGGCTGCCAAGCACTATAATATTCCTATCCGCATCGGGGTGAATGCGGGTTCACTGGAGCGCGATTTACAAGAAAAACCGGGTGAACCCACGGCAGAGGCGCTGGTAGAATCGGCACTACGCCATATGGAGTACTTCGATAAACTGGACTTTCAGAATTTTAAGGTGAGTGTCAAGGCCTCGGAGGTGTGGTTAGCCGTGCAGGCTTATCGGTTGTTAGCGCAGCAGATCCAGCAGCCGCTACACCTTGGAATCACCGAGGCTGGCGGTTTACGCAGTGGTGCCGTCAAATCAGCGGTGGGTTTGGGATTACTGTTAGCCGAAGGCATTGGAGACACGCTACGGATCTCTTTAGCCGCTGATCCGATTCAAGAAGTTAAGGTTGCTTTTGACTTGCTTAAAGCATTACGACTGCGTAGCCGGGGCATTAATTTTATTGCCTGCCCAACCTGTGCTCGCCAGGAGTTTGATGTGATCCAGACGGTGAATCTTTTAGAGCAACGTCTTGAGGATATCACCTTGGCGTTGGATGTTTCGATCATCGGTTGTGTGGTCAATGGCCCTGGCGAAGCTCAACAAGCCGATCTGGGAGTAGCTGGTGGCCATAAGCGCAGTGGTTTTTATATCAACGGTGTCCGTCAAAAGCTACGCTTAGATAATCATTCATTGGTCGATGAACTAGAACAGCAAATCCGCGCTCAAGTTGCTCAACGAAGCGAACGGATTGCTATCCAGAGTATTGGGAGTTAATTAACAGGAGTTCGCCATGAGGCAGCAGTTACAAGCAATACGTGGAATGAATGATGGGTTACCCGAACAATTGGTTGATTGGCAGCAGTTAGAGGCGATATTGCGTCAACTGGTAACCGCTTATGGCTACCAAGAGATCCGCACGCCTATCGTTGAACAGGCAGCCCTATTTATTCGTTCAATTGGCGAAGCGACTGACGTGGTGGAAAAAGAGATTTATCTATTTAACGATCGTCAAGACGAATTACTGGCTTTACGCCCTGAAGGGACAGCCGGGTGTGTGCGTGCCGGGATAGAACATAGTCTGTTTTATCACCAACAGCAGCGCCTCTGGTACCTGGGGCCAATGTTTCGCTATGAGCGACCCCAAAAAGGAAGATATCGACAATTTCACCAATTCGGTGTTGAGGTTTTTGGCCTACCCGGGCCAGATATTGAGGCTGAGCTCATCTTAATGATGAAGCGCTTATGGGAAACGTTGGGCATTCATTCGCAGCTACAGTTACAAATAAACTCTATTGGCTCCGTTGCTGAGCGAGGAGTGTATCGACAAGCATTAGTCAACTATTTGCAGCAAAATTATTCGCAGCTTGATGTAGATAGCCAGCGACGGTTAGCAACTAATCCATTGCGCATCTTAGATAGTAAGCATCCACAGGTTCAGGCACTATTAGTCGAGGCACCACGATTATCAGAATATTTAGAAGAGGATTCGCGCCAACATTTTGCCGATTTCTGCCAATTGTTAACCCAATTACAGATCCCCTATCAAGTCAATGAGCGTTTAGTCCGTGGTTTAGATTACTACAACCGCACCGTGTTTGAATGGGTAACCAAAGCCTTAGGAGCGCAAAACACCGTGTGTGCTGGCGGGCGTTATGATGGGCTGGTAGAACAGCTCGGAGGAACCCCAACGCCTGCTGTAGGCTTTTCTCTAGGTTTAGAACGCTTATTACTGCTTTGGCAGCAGCAACTGCATCGTTTAGGTAGGTTATCCACGGCTGATTGTTATATGATTGCAGCTGGCCAGGGGAGCATCGAAGTGGCATTTTCTTTAGCGGAGCAGATCCGCAGTGCGCTGCCACAATTGCGAGTGATGACCCACTGTGGGGATGAACCATTTGCTAAGCAGTTTAAACAGGCAGACAAAGTAGGAGCGCAGTTCGCCATTGTGCTAGGGGAACGTGAATTAGCTCAACAGCAGGTGAGCATCAAGCGACTGAGGCAGCAAGCAACCGGGGCGGCCGATCAATGGCTAGTGCTGCAATCACAATTAGTTGAGCAGCTGCAGCAGTTATTCAATGAATTGTCATAATCATAGGAAACAGTGGGTGAACAGTATCAATAATCAATCAAAATCCAGCGGTAGGTTGGGTTGTCGGCAAGCGATTGGGATAGTAGCGATTATTATCCTATTAGGTTTAGGTTATGGTGGCTATCGCTGGCATCATCAACATCAACGAATCAAGCAGTCAATGTTAGCAGCCCGTGCTTATGCAGAGTTGCTACCAAACTTGACAGTAAAAACCGACACGATAAACAATGAGATTGATAACCCAGCACTGGAAAAGCGGGTAGCCTTATTTATGCAGCAGTATGGTGATACCACTTACGGTACGCTACTCGCCTTACAATGGGCTAAGTATTGGGTAGAGAAACCGGAGTATACACAAGCTGCTACGGTATTAGCAAAAGCGTTATCTCAAGCTTCAGATCCTGAACTAAAGGCGGTTATCTGCTTACGGCTAGCTCGTTTATATCATCAGCTAAAACAGTATGATGAAGCATTAAAGGTGCTCACTGCGATTAAAAAAACTGAGCGTTCATGGCTACCAAAGCGGAACCGAGAGAGTACCCAGATCTGGTGGTTAGCAGCGCAAGCCTTACGCGGTGATATTTTACAGAGTCAACAGAATATTACTGGTGCTAGAGCAGCCTACCAGCAGGTATTAACTCATGCGAACGCTTTAGCAGACGCTGAGACACTACTACTGGAGCAGCTGCAACTGCAGCTGGATGACATGGCATCTAGCCAGGAGCAGCCATGAACCTAGATTATCGGTTCGCTAAAATAACACTATTACTGTTGGTTGGGCTATTAAGCGGCTGTTCGTTGTTAAACCGTGAAAAAGATGTGGTTCAAATCTCACCGCTGCCAACGGTAGTAAACCAATTAGCTATTCAGAAGTCATGGCAGCGTAGAATCGGACAAGGCGTTGGTCCCTTCTATTCCCGATTACAACCCGCTTATCATCAAGATAAGCTGTACGTTGCTGATCGCCAGGGTAATGTCGCAGCACTGAATGCCAAAACGGGTGATATTATTTGGAATATAAGGCTGACGGGACCTGACAAAAAACGCAATGCGCTGTTATCTGGGGGCATCACAGTGGCCGATAAGCAGTTGCTGTTAGCCAGTGAAAATGCTGAGGTGATTGCTCTACAGGCGGTCGATGGCCAGATCGCTTGGCGACAATCGGTGTCAGGTGAGGTCATTTCACAGCCACTCTGTTACCAGGGAATGGTGATCATCCATACTAACAATGGGGCACTGGAAGCTCTGGAACAGCAAACAGGTCAAATGCGTTGGCAGCAGATCCTGGATATTCCCATGCTTTCGCTGCGTGGCTCGTCGAACCCAGTCGCTTGCATCGAAGGGATAGTGGTGATTGGCAGTAAAAATGGGTGTGTTCATGCTTTTACGGTTGAACAAGGAGAGCTTTTATGGCAACAGCAAATTGCGCAACCCACTGGTGCTACGGAGCTTGATCGGCTTAATGATGTGGCAGCTACACCGAGGATCGTCGGTGATCGCGTGTTCGCACTCAGTTACCATGGAACATTAAGCGCCTTAGCACTGCACAGTGGTCAGGTAATCTGGCAACGTCCGATTAGCTCTGCCAGTGACTTTATGGTCGATGGCGACCGGTTGATTATCGTTGATCAATCAGATGCCATTATCGCCTTAGATAGCCGTAGCGGCCTAGAGATTTGGCGTCAAACGGCATTGCGATATCGGCAGTTGACATCGCCAACTCGCTATCAGGACTGTTTAGTGGTTGGTGATGCGCAGGGCTATCTGCATTGGTTGTCACCTGATGATGGACAATTTGTCGCTCAGCAGTGGCTGCATCGCAGCGGTTTGTATACTGCTCCAGTAGTTACCGGTGAACAGCTAGTTGTGCAGACTCGCAAGGGTCAGGTGTTTGCTGTCAGCAAATGATAAGATTGGTAGACTTCCCTCTAGATTAAACAGGAGAGGGAAGCATCGGTACAACCTGTTACTTAACTATTATCTAAACAGTTTTCCAGCGCGCGCTGCTAATCCAGTCACTAGGTCATTCTTAAGTTTTTCGCGAGTGTCCACCCAGCCGATATCTTCTCCGTTTCCTTTTCTTTTCAAGTATTCCCCTAAGGTAGGAGTAGGATTACTTGCCATTCCTTGGGTTAAGGCTGACACTTGCGGTTGTGATGCAGTATTACTAGAGAGAGTATTGTTGCTTGTTGTTGCAGGTTCTGGGGGAGGTAATTGAGGGGCACTAGAGCTACTGTTCATGTTATTTCCTTTTTTTATAAGGTTTACAGTTCCTATTTAATATACTAGGCTTTGTCCCTAAAATCTAATCCACATTAAAATCGAAGCAATGATGATGCCCTCTGCCAGGGATACAGGCGTTATGGATTTTTCTACCAACTTGGCTCTGAACGCGTCACTATCGTATCCACGATCTGCGATTAAATAATCACACGATTTCTCAGCAACCCAATGTTCCGCCTGCTCAATATCTGAGTTTTGGCCAGCTGTTATAATAAGTTTTAATAGTATACCCCAAGCATCAACCTTCGCATGTTCTTCTTGGGAACCGCCGTTGGCATGATGGTGAGCTCTGACCATTACAGTGGCCTATTCAGTAACAAAATTAAAACTTTATCAAGTAGTAGAAAGGGTTAGTTCGGAAACTAATTCAACGATTTTCATGATCAGTTATATTTATTGATTGTTATAAAATTTATAAATATTTTCAAATAATATGTTTTTTATATTAATTTTTTTGTCGGCTTGTGATCGACTATGCGCTTAGAATTGCTATTAAAAGTGTGAGTTGAGTACACTGCTAGTGGTATCATAGAGAAAGGTTGGCGTTGGGCCGACCTTTATGGTTTATTGAGGTTACTATATGCTATTAATTAGTCGTCCAGTTCCTGATTTTACCGCTGCTGCAGTATTAGCGGATGGCACCATTCAAGAGAACTTTAACTTGAAGCAGCAAATCAGCGGCAAGATGGCGGTAATATTCTTTTATCCACTGGACTTCACTTTTGTCTGTCCCTCTGAGTTGATCGCTTTTGATCGTCGCTACGCTGAATTTCAAAGTAAAGATGTGATCGTAATCGGTATTTCTATCGATTCACAATTCACGCATGTGGCATGGCGACAGACGCCAGTGAATCAGGGAGGCATTGGGCCGCTACAATATCCATTGGTGTCTGATGTGAAGCATGAGATCTGCCGGGCCTTTGGTGTGGAGCATCCGCAAGCTGGGGTGGCGCTTAGGGGCTCATTTTTAGTTGATCAACAAGGAATTGTGCGCCATATGGTGGTCAATGATTTGCCCCTGGGTCGCAATATTGATGAGATGTTACGGATGGTTGATGCATTACAATTTCACCAAACCCATGGCGAAGTCTGCCCAGCTCAATGGCACACTGGGCAGCCAGGAATGCAGGCCAATCAGCAAGGCGTGGCCAGCTATTTAAGCCAACATGCCGATAAACTCTAGAGATCGGCTACCTTTCTGATAAGCTGAGTTGCCAAGCAGGCGCTTCGCCGATGAGGGGTTTCAAAGCACCTGAAAGCAACCAGCGAGTTATTATACAACTTTTTTCTGCTGGGGGAGTGATGGTGTTAATGGAAGCTCCTCATCGTTACTCTGAGATCATTGTCGATTCATCGGCAACATTTGAATGGATAAATTTGCCACTATAAGCAGTGATCAGGGTGATCGTAATACAAACTAAAGTGAGCCATAAGTAGGGGAGATAGGCAAAAGTTGAGACTCCAAGTAGCTGGCTCATAAAGATACCATTATCACTCCAAGGGATCATCGCACAGGTTAAGGTTCCTCCAAATTCAGCATTGCGTGATAGATCGTAGCGAGAAATTTTTAGACGATCATAATGACTTAGCATGATGGTTGGGGTTAAGATAAGGGACACATACATCGCGCTGCCAAAGAGATTGCCGAAAAAGGCAGTGATTAGTGTTGCCAGTGTTAACCGGCTTGGATGGGTAATCCACGGTTCTAAGCGTTGTGAAATCACCGTTAGGGCACCAATTTTTTCTAGCAAACCACCAAAACCTAATCCCAAAATAATAATGATAACTGACTCAAGCATAGAGAAAAGACCGCCTCCGGCGAGCAAATTATCAATCAACTCAATCTGGGTTTGAATCACTTGCGGACGATACAGCGCCTGTAAGGCTATCCTGATTGTGCCCTGTTGCATCAATAAGGTCCAGATAACGCCTAATAGTGCACCCAGACTAATGACTAGAAAGGCGGGTTGGCGTTTAGATAGCAACAGCAGTACGATGGCAACCGGAATAAAAGCCAGTGGAGTAATCTGGAATCGAGAAACCAGTGTCTGGGTAACCTCAGTGACTTGGGTGAGGTCGACCTTCTGAGCGTAGTGGAAGCCTGCCAGGGTAAATAGGCAAGCAGTGATGATATAGCTTATTAAGGCGATCGGCAGCATATTCTTAATATGCCGCACGACCTCTACTTTGGCCATGGTGGCTGCTAAAATCACCGAATCGGATAGTGGTGATAGTTTGTCACCAAAATAGACTCCAGACAATACAGCACCAGCAATCAAAGGTGCTGGAATAGATAAGCTTTTTCCAATACTCATCATTGCGATGCCAGTTGTTGCTGCTGCTCCCCAAGAGGTTCCTGTTGCTAATGAGGTGAGTGAACAGATAATTAAAGCAATTAATAAAAAGTAGGTAGGATGAATCAGCTTTAATCCATAGTAGATGATTGCTGGGACAATACCGCCACTTATCCAGCTGCCAATCAGTGCACCAACCGCCAACAAAACTAAGAGGGCACCGAGACCATGACAGATACTCTTGCGGGCTGCCGATTCTAGGCTTGCATAATCATTACCTAGCCAGAGACCTAGCGCTAGTAGGATGAACCAGCCGGCAAACAGTGCCAATGGTACTGGCAAATCTAACCAAGTTGTAAAAGAGAAAGTTAGGAATAGAAATGAGCTCAATGCAACCAGCAGTTGAGGCAATGAGGGCAAACAAGGCTTCTGCTTCATAATATCCTTACATCATTAAAGCTGCCTTAGCGGGATAGCTGCTGGCAGCGGTGAAAGTAGTACTAAAGAAATAACCGATGGTTATTAGGATGGTAGCACATGCAGAAGTCAACGTTGGCGTATAGTAGCGTGAGAAATATCACTCATTTAGCAGGAAATTATTAAATATCAAGGTTAGTAACTCTTAAGGCATTTTCTTCAATAAATATCCGTCGAGGTTCGACATCATCACCCATCAGTGTACTGAATAGCTGATCAGCGGCTATGGCATCTTGAATAGAGACCTGCAGCATGCGGCGGTTCTGTGGATCCATCGTTGTTTCCCACAGTTGATCAGCATTCATTTCACCAAGCCCTTTATAGCGCTGGATACTGAGTCCACGGCTGGCCTCTTGAATCAACCAAGTCACTGCCTGTTCAAATCGATTAATCGGTCGTTGGCGTTCACCACGGGCGATTAAAGCACCGGGCTCAAGTAAATCGGTAAAAGGTTGGCGGTACTCGATTAATTTGTGATAAAGCTCACTTTGCAGAAAACCAACGTCAAGGCAAGTTGTCTGTTCAATCCCATAAGTTGTTGTATGTAAAAGCGGGATGATGGTTGGTTGCTCAAGATCAGTTTGTAAGCTAAATCGATGCTGACTACCTTGCGGATTCTCACTGTTTAAAGCGGTGACCAGGTCATTACACCAGGCAGTGACTCGATCGCTGTCGATGAGATCCGTTTCAGTCAGCAGGGGTTGATAGATCAGCTGCTGTAATAGAGTACAGGGATAATGGCGTTCCCAATGGTCAATCAAGCGCTGTAGGCGGTGATAGGCTTGTACTAATTTTTCCAGCGCTTCTCCTTGAATGGGTAGAGCTTCAGGGTGGACAAATAGTGCCGCCCCTTCTAGCGCTAAACCAATTTGGTACTGACGTAAGGCTTCATCATCTTTAATGTAGTGCTCTTGCTTACCTTTTTTTACTTTGTAAAGAGGGGGTTGAGCAATATAGAGATGCCCACGTTCGATAAGCTCAACCATTTGTCGATAAAAGAAGGTAAGTAATAGAGTACGAATGTGCGAACCATCAATATCGGCGTCAGTCATGATGATGACACTGTGATAGCGCAGCTTATCCGGGTTGTATTCATCATGGCCAATACCACAACCTAAGGCAGTAATTAAAGTCACCACCTCTTGTGAAGTAAGCATTTTATCAAAGCGCGCCTTCTCAATATTCAGGATTTTACCTTTAAGGGGTAAAATAGCTTGATTTTTTCTTGAACGGCCCTGCTTGGCGGATCCACCGGCAGAATCACCCTCGACCAGATAGAGCTCAGAGCGGGCTGGATCACGTTCTTGGCAATCGGCTAACTTACCGGGCAAACCAGCTAAATCTAAAGCGCCTTTTCGCCGAGTCAATTCCCGAGCTTTACGGGCTGCTTCCCGGGCACGAGCAGCTTCGATAATTTTATTAACCACTACCTTAGCATCATTGGGATATTCTAAGAGAAATTCGGCTAATTTGTCAGAGAAGACTGATTCAACAAGAGGTTTTACTTCGGAGGAGATCAACTTCTCTTTGGTTTGCGAAGAAAACTTAGGATCAGGAACTTTGATCGAGACAATAGCCGTTAATCCCTCACGAGCATCATCACCGATGGTTTGCACTTTGGCTTTTTTGAGAAAGCCTTCCTGCTCCATATAATGATTCAATGTGCGGGTAAGCGCTCCTCTGAAGCCCGCCAAGTGACTACCGCCATCACGCTGTGGAACATTATTGGTAAAACAAAAGACGCTCTCTTGGAAGCTATCGTTCCATTGCAGTGCAACTTCAATATCGACACCCTCTTTTTCACCCTTACAATAAAATACGGTGGGGTGTAGGACTTTTTTAGTCTGATTCAGATAATCGATAAAAGTTTTTACTCCTCCTTGATAACTAAAAATCTCTTTTCGTTCCGCTCGCTCATCAATTAAAGAAATAGCAATACCAGAATTCAGGAAGGCAAGCTCGCGTAATCGCTTGACAAGGATTTCGTAGCTGAGGATGACACTGCTGAAGATAGAGTCGCTCGGCCAAAATCGGATATGCGTACCAGTACTATCAGTCTCTCCAATCACTTTGAGGGGTGCTTCAGGCTCTCCTAGGCGGTAATGCTGCTCATGGATTTTACCATGGCGGTGAATAGTTAAAGTCAGACGATCGGACAGAGCATTGACCACCGAGACGCCCACGCCATGCAAGCCACCAGATATCTTATAAGTATTATCATCAAACTTACCACCCGCATGTAATATTGTCATAATAACTTGGGCCGCTGATACTCCCTCTTCGGCATGCCAATCAACCGGTATTCCCCGGCCGTCATCTTGAACACTGGCCGATTGATCAGCATGCAGGGTAACGATAATGTTTTTACAAAAACCGGCTAAGGCTTCATCAATAGCGTTATCAACCACCTCGAACACCATATGGTGCAAGCCGGAGCCATCATCGGTATCACCGATATACATACCTGGACGTTTACGAACGGCATCCAACCCTTTGAGGACTTTAATGCTGGAAGAGTCGTAATTGGTGGCCATGAAATTCCCTCATTATTAATCTAATAGCGTTATTGTGCCATGTTTTACCGCAAACAGCTTACCTTTTTTATCAAGCAGATCAGAGAGATGCTGTTTATCTAATGCACTGGCAAATAGCTGACCTGAAATCTCCTGTAAACAAGCTATCAGCTGTTGACGTCGTTGCTGATCTAATTCAGCTGGGAAGTCATCCAGTAGATAGAGGCAGTGTCGACCAGTTTGTTGAGTGAAAAAAGCACCTTGCGCTAAGCGCATTCCATACAACAATAACTTTAATTCGCCACGAGAGAGCCGGATTTCGATGGGTTGACCGGCAGTTCGGATAGATAAATTAGCCCGATGGGGACCTAGACGAGTATAGCTCAGCGCGCAATCTCGAGGAAATTGTTGAAACAGCAGCTGCTGGTAATCCATAGCTTCCCAGCCGGGTTGAAACTCACAGCTTAAGGAGTAGTCGGGTAACAGCTTCGCCCAGATAGCGCTTAGGTAGGGCTGTAATCCGTTGCAATATTCTGAGCGCCAGTCGCTAATTTGGTGGGCTAGGGGAGCTAAGGATTGATCCCAGATCTGCATGGCATCGTAATGGCGTACACTTTTTAATAAGGCATTCCGTTGCTGCAAGGAGCGTCGAACCCGGTTCCAAACAGCTAAAAACTCTGGATTTTGATGAAAGCAGCCCCAATCAATAAAAGCACAGCGGTATTTCGCAGGACCAGTGAGCAGCAACAGGCTTTCGGGGGTGATCAGCTGTATGGGCAGCAGCTGAGTGATTTCAGCAATGCTACGGCTATCCATACCGTTACAACGTATTTGTGTTGTCCCTTGACGGCTCTTTAGCCAAGCCAATTTTGTGCCATGCATCCTTCTGCTCCAGCCTACCATGCAGCGCTAGAGCGGGCTTTCCATGCTGGATAATAGATGCAATCAAAGGCTGGCGAAAACTGCGTCCATGGCCTAATAGATAGATAGCCTCTAAGAGACTGGTTTTTCCACTGCCATTAGGGCCCAACAGTGCATTAAAGCTCTCATGTAATTCAAGATCAGCCGTCGTAATATTGCGAAAATGGCTGATCATTAGCCGATGCAGGGTCATTAGAGACGCATAGGCATAACAACATACATGACCTTCTGACAGACACAATCTTCAACAATAACTCCTGAGAGAGAATCAGTTAAGTGAAAGCGGACTTGCTGGCATTTCAAAGCATTGAGGATATCGAGTAGATAATTAACATTAAAGCCGATTTCTAAGGGAGATTGTTGGTAATCGACATCTAGCAGCTCCTCAGCCTCTTCTTGCTCAGGATTATTAGCGGTTAACCGGAGTTGCCCAGCACTGAGTGAAAAGCGTACGCCCCGTCCTTTTTCATTGGATAAAATAGCGGCTCTGAGTAGAGCATGCTTTAGTGTTTGGCAATCTGCTTCCAAGATTTTATCCGCTTGTTGCGGGATGACACCTCGGTAGTTAGGGAAACGGCCATCAAGCAATTTCGCGGTAAAAACGGTTTGAGATAGAATTACTCGCAGGTGGTTGCGACCCAACTGTAACTGGACTGGCAGCTCACCACCGTCAAGTAAACGTGATAACTCCAATACTCCTTTGCGGGGAACGATAACGCTTTGCGATGGTAAGGGCTGTGACAGCTCACCAAAGGCAATTGCCAAGCGATGACCGTCCGTGGCGGCAGTACGCAATTGCTGTTGTTCAGTTTCAAACAGCATCCCATTAAGGTGGTAACGGACATCTTGATGTGCCATCGAGAATTGAGTGCTGTCAATCAGCCGCTTAATGGTGGCCTGCGGTAATGAAAAGCTGGCTTGACTTTGCCAAGTGCCAATATTAGGGAAATGCGAAGCGGGCAGGCTAGAGAGCGTAAAACGACTCCTGCCCGATTGCAATGTGACTCGGTCATTACCAACACTCATCGTTATGCTCGCCGTTTCTGGAAGTCCCCTACAGATCTCTAGCCATTTACGGGCAGGAACGGTAATACTGCCCTCAAAGTAGTCACCTGATAACGGGATTTGGTTAATCAGTTCCAGATCCAAGTCGGTGCCAGTCAATGATAGTAAACCTTCACTGATTTGCAGTAAGACGTGATGCAAAATCGGTTTCAGCGGACGACTGCTAAGCATGCTGACAACCTGTTGTAGCGGCTTAAGTAGCGCTTCACGGGGTAAAGTAAATTTCATATTTGGACTCAAAGCTAAGAAGACAGGGTACGAATAAGATTAGAGTAGTCTTCTTTAATATCGTGGGTTTCTTCTCTCAGCTGCTCAATTTTCCGGCAAGCATGTAGGACGGTTGTGTGGTCTCGTCCGCCAAAAGCATCGCCAATTTCTGGTAAACTGTGGTTAGTCAACTCTTTAGCTAAGGCCATTGCCATTTGTCGGGGCCTAGCCACTGAGCGAGAGCGACGTTTAGAGAGCAGTTCAGCCATTTTGACTTTGTAGTATTCAGCCACCGTTTTTTGAATGTTATCGATAGTGATAAGTTTGTCTTGCAGCGCCAGCAGATCACGCAAAGCTTCTCGCACAAAATCGATAGTAATCGCCCGTCCGGTAAAATTAGCATTCGCAATCACTCGATTCAAGGCTCCTTCCAATTCACGGACGTTAGATCGAAGCCGTTTGGCAATGAAAAAAGCGACCTCATCAGGGAGATGGATGCCATTTTCATCCGCTTTACGCATTAAAATAGCAACCCGGGTTTCCAATTCGGGGGGTTCAATCGCCACGGTTAGACCCCAGCCAAAACGCGACTTTAGTCGATCTTCAACACCATTAATCTCTTTGGGGTAGCGGTCTGAGGTTAGAATAATCTGTTGGTTTCCCTCTAGAAGGGCGTTAAAGGTATGAAAAAACTCCTCTTGAGAGCGCTCTTTATTGGCGAAAAACTGTATATCATCGATTAACAACGCATCCACTGAACGGTAGTAACGCTTAAACTCCTCAATGGCGTTATTCTGCAGCGCTTTGACCATATCTTGCACAAAGCGTTCCGAGTGCATATAAACGACTTTGGCACCTTTTTTGCGTTCAGTAATCCCATTGGCCACGGCATGCAGCAGATGGGTTTTACCTAGGCCAGTACCGCCATAAAGAAACAGGGGATTGTAGGCGCCTCCCGGGTTATCAGCCACTTGACGGGCCGCAGCTCTCGCTAATTGATTGGATTTTCCTTCAACAAAATTACTAAAGGTATGCTTGCTATTAAGGTTAGAGCGATACAACTGTTCAGACGGTACCACAACTTTAACACTGCGTGAAGGCGGCAGCTTGGACTCTAGGGGTTTTGAGGAATTATGGGACCCTGTATAGGTTGACTTGTGGCCAACGGCGAAGTGTAAATGGATTTTTCGATTGCCACAAAAATCACTGAGAAGGCGATTAATATTGTTTAAATATCGCTCCTTTACCCACTCCAATACAAAGCGGTTGGGTGCATACAACGCCAAGGTATTCTCTTGGAGCTCCGCCTGTAGCGGACGGATCCACATACTAAATTCCGTGGCCGAAAGCTCTTCTTGCAGTCTGGTAAGGCAATGTTGCCAAAGTGGAATTGACACTATGAACTCCAATCAAACTAAGCCACTAGATTAAAAATAAATTTGATATTCTTCAGCTAATCTAGAGTGTGAATGCTCGCCAATAACCCATGTGTCGCGATAGGGCTTAAGTGAAAATAGCACTAATCATGCGATGATTGGTGCTATTTAGCGATCTTTGCGAACAGAGGGTTATGTCATCATTATCACTACAATTTGTAGTTTGTAGTGCGCCATGGGATAAAGCGATACTGCCGATCAGCGAGGATCAGCAAGTTAGACATCCTTCAACCACTGGGCTCTCCCTCATAAAAGAGATAGTATAAACCAGAATGGGGAGAGGATGCGAGCTGCTGTGAACAGATTAGGGGTAGAAATAAAATTCTCTGCCATCCGAAAGGGAATTCCAGATGATCATCCTCTATTTTTGCAGGCTATCTCCTGTATAGCGAGAGAATGTTGGAAGATTACCTGGTATAATCGTGTAATGTAAACTGCAGGTAGCTGTTGCTTCTCTCCAATCCTGATAAGCATTTGCAGTAGCTTTTGCTCACGCTGAGGATCATAAAAGGGTAGTTGCTGCTGCTGTTTATAATGACCAATCTTTAAAGCCAGTTGTTGACGTTGGCTAAGCAGCGTTAGCAATTGTTGATCGAGTTGGCCAATCCGCTCACGCCACTGGTTTAGCGAGCCAATTTCCTCGCTTAGCTGCTCATCAGCCATGATAAAGAGCTAAGTATTGACTACCGTGAGAGCGGCACGGGAGGATTAGCTTGCCTTAATCGTTCAACCTGTTTAGCGGAGGCATCTCGCTTGAGCTTTTGGTAAGCATGCTGCAATAGGGGAAGAGCTTGCCGAGTGGTTAAGGTATCGGGAAAGCGTGTTAACAGGTCGGTTACCCGATTAGCGACAGCCACGTAAGCTTCTCGTTGATGATAGTGGTTTGCTACCGCTAACTCATAGCGGGCGAGGTAATTTTTTATGCGGAGTAGCTGGCGCCAAGCAGCTGCTGCATAAGGACTATTGGGGTACTGAACAATTAGAGTTTTAAAAACTTGAAAGGCTTGTTGAATCGATTGATTATCTCGTTCAGCACGGTCAATATTACACAACCGCTGTAATGCATTATCATCAATGGCCAGTGCAGTAAGGGCTCTCAGGTAAAGCACATAATCCATCTGAGGGTGTGTACTATTCAAACGCATAAAGCGTTCACTCATGGTTTGTGCAAGAGCCCATTCATAGGCTTGATAGTAAGCGTATAGCAGGTCTAAGTGTACTTGCGAGGTATAGGGTCCGTAAGGATAGCGGCTATCGATAGCCTCAAGTTGCTTGATGGCTTCTCGAAATTCCTTTTCCTGTAGGAGTTGTTGAGCGCTGGCATAAAGCTCGGCGATCGGTCGATCGGGCAATTCTTCAGGGGTAGAGGCACATCCGGTGAGCAGCGTTAGCAGTCCCAATAATAATAGTTTTGATAATCGAAGCATAGCCAATTAGGGTTTACCTTAAACAAAAGCTGCTGGTACTCTAGACACTATATTCTCCGAAAATGAAGGTTAATGCAAATTATTAGATGAATACATTCAATGAAGCCATGAGGGTAGTTCCTATTGAGCTAGCGGGGAAGCGATTAGATCAAATTGTTGCCCAACTGTTTTCCGACTACTCACGCTCCCAGCTAAAGTGCTGGATTTTAGGGGGACAGCTACAGGTAGACGGCCAGGTCGTCGAGCAGCCTCGTAAGCTGTTACAGGGAGGGGAGCAGCTACGATTGCAGGCGCAGTTAGCTTTAGAAACTCGCTGGCAAGCTGAATCCTTACCACTGGATGTTGTCTACCAAGATGAGCATCTAGCAATTCTCAACAAACCGCGAGGATTGGTGGTGCATCCGGGGGCAGGCAATCTTGAAGGTACGTTACTGAATCGTTTGCTGTATCATTTTCCAGAGAATGCGCATTTGCCTAGAGCTGGCATTGTTCACCGTTTAGATCGAGATACCACCGGTTTGATGGTGATAGCTAAATCATCGGTTGCACAAACACAATTGGTTGCTGCTTTGCAGGCACGTGCTATTACCCGAGAGTATCAAGCGATTGTTTTTGGGCGATTGATCGGTGGTGGTACCATTGAGAAACCTATTGGTCGACACCCTCATCAGCGGCTGCAGATGGCAATTCACCCTTTGGGTAAGCCAGCCACCACTCATTACCGAATTATAGAGCGATTCCGGTCTCATACACACTTACAGTTACAGTTGGAGACTGGACGAACTCATCAAATACGGGTACACCTAGCATCGATTAAACACCCGGTAATCGGTGATCCACTGTACGGAGGGATCAATCGCTGGCCTAAAGGAATTTCAGTTGAACTACGTCAGCAGCTCCAAGGTTTTTCTTGGCAAGCTCTGCATGCAACTCGTTTACAGCTATGCCACCCAGTCAGCGGGGCCACTTTAAGTTGGCAGCTGCCACTGCCAAGTGAAATGAGTGCATTACTGCGAGCCTTGCGGCTTGATAGCCAAAAGCCTGAATCGGAGGTTTAGTGATGACTATTGCATTGATTATTCCAAATTGGCCAGCACCGGCTAACTTGGTTGCGTATACTACCACGCGCCAGGGAGGGGTTAGCCAAGGAGCGTATCATAGTCTTAATTTATCGACGGCTGTGGGAGATGAGCCTGATGCTGTTTGGGAAAATCGCCGTCTCGTTCAGCAGCTTAGGCCGTTGCCGGGTGACTGGATTTTTCCCAATCAGGTGCATGGCACCCGCTGTTTGATCCTAGATGGCCAATCGCCGACTGATATTACAGCAGATGCCGCTTACAGTCGAACACCGGGATCGATCTGCAGCATTTTGACCGCTGATTGTTTACCTCTACTGGTATGTACTAAGGCCGGTGATGAGATAGCGGCTATTCATGCTGGGTGGCGTGGATTAGCGGCAGGTGTCATTGAGGCCAGTTTAGCACACTTTCACAGCGAACCGACTCAATTACTGGTGTGGCTAGGCCCAGCGATTGGCCCACAGGCTTTTATTGTCGAAGAGCCCGTCCGGCGGCGTTTTATAGCCCAGCAACCTTCGGCAGCAATAGCCTTTAGTGCGCTAGGCAAGGCTAATTATCATGCCAACCTTTATCAATTAGCCCGGCTGCGTTTACAGGCAATCGGTGTGCCCAATCAGCAGATTTACGGGGGTGACTACTGCACCTGGAGCGATTCAACCCGTTTTTTCTCTTATCGACGCGATGAGACCACGGGCCGAATGGTCAGCGTCATTGCTATAGAGTCAAAGATAGCTTAAGGCCGTCAATATGGCTACGATTTTCTCTAAAATACTGTCGTTTCTTGCAATTGAGTGATTGGTGTCATTTTCTAGCGGACCGGCAACAGGGTTGCTAGTAGCGCTGACATGGAAGGAATGATTGACAACCCCCCCAGTTGCTCAGTGATGCCGGCTTTTAGGGTGCAGCCGCCCTTTAGAGAGCCCAGAAATGCTCATCTTTCTTTGCTGAGCCTTTTTCGATAGAGGAGGTGCCAGGCGGGTTAGTGGACCCACCTGTTGCTGTTTTAGCTGTTTATTTTATTTAAATTTCAATTAAGATGAATAGGATTAGGATCCAGCACTGCGCCCGCCTGTTGATTAACAACGACAAATCCAAACTCTTCATTTTCATTGAAAGAGTTGTAGTCTTGCCTAAGATTGCCTAGTTCAGCAAAATTTTCTGCATCTATCACCTCAAAATTTTCCTCAGTATCTTCTTGTTCTACCATATAAAAAGTATCTTCTATTGCTGGCATTTTGCTGTGAGATACAATGAGCTCTCTCAAGGTTGCGTTACTTTTTGGTGTTAAAAGGTAGGTATTATTACCCTTAATGTCTACTTGCTGGAGGTTAACTTCAGGGCGCATAAGCAA
Source organism: Candidatus Symbiodolus clandestinus (assembly GCA_038960095.1). Lineage (GTDB taxonomy): Bacteria > Pseudomonadota > Gammaproteobacteria > Enterobacterales > Symbiodolus > Symbiodolus clandestinus. The sequence goes on along the minus strand of CP152425.1, from coordinate 855,417 downwards.
CCGTTCGACAACTTCTCTTTGATTTTCTCGAGCAGCTAACATGAGTGCATTTTGTTGATTTTTATCAATAATATTAATATTAATAGTCGATTGTTTAAGTAGTAGAATAACTATTTTTAGATTTCCAGAAATAGCAGCTTTCATTAATAAGGTTCTTCCATCACTACTTATTTGGTTAACATCTGCTCCTAAGTCAATCAGTGTTTTTAATATTTCTAAATATTTATATTTTCCTAAAATTTTTTGGGCAGCGTTCATAGTTTCTATCGATCGCAACCAAAATCTATTAACCATTTCAGTATTGAATAAAATTGGATCATCTAAATTATTGATTATAATTTTTTGCTTTAATGTAGCAAAAGTATTCGGATAACTATTAAAAAAATTAAATAGTACAGACTCAGTAGGCAATATAATCTTAAAATTGGCTAGCATACTATCTGGCGACAAAAGATGTTTTGAAAAATAATCAGCAACCACTCGATCACCTAGTTCATGACAAATTCCAAGTATTGATGCAACCGGATCAGGGTTATTGTGGATATTTTTTATTTCATTATTTAATAAAGCCTTTTCTATCAGAATCAGTATGTTTCCACCTGCTATTTTTGCTAAATCTAGAGCGGTTTTTCCTTCAAAATTTTTTGCAGATAGATTAATATTATTATGATTTATTAATTGTTCAACGATTTGTTGTTGTTTTTTAGAAACAGCATACATTAAGGGGGTATTACCTTTATTATCTTGTAAATTGGCATCCGCATTTAAAATTAATAATCTTCCTACGACAGGGCTAAACGCTTCTGCTGCGTAACTAAGCAGTGAACGGCCGAATTTATTTTTTACATTAATATCAGCGCCAGCTTTTGTTAGCACTTGGAATCTAGTTTCACTAAAGCTAAACTTTCTGAAGTTATCGGGTAGCATCATATCAATAAAAAATTGCGTCGCTAGAGATTGATTAAAACTGCAATATTGATTTTTCTCATTGAAGAAACCGGTTTTTTCGATTAAAATTAATGCAATTTTTGGCATTTTATTAATAAAGTGATATAGCCCGTATTGATTGCTAAAAGTTAATTTAAAAGTATCTAAATTCTGATGCTTAAGATAATCAGTTAATGCTGCTGTTTCTAATTTGTCAGCTAATTCTAAGAAATTTGATCCAATAGAAAAAAAGGATAATGGTAAATTTTTTAGCTGCGGAAGCGTCGATTGGGTGATCAATTCTTCTGTTAAACTGGAGATTAATGCAGAATATCCGGGATGCTTTTTAAAAGCTTTAATTCTTTTTTCTAATTCTGTTGCCGGAATAAATGTTTTTTCGCCGTCCGTGGTTTCTCTCCAGCACCACTGGTCAAACCATGAGTAATAAAGATCTCCTGTACGGCTCTGAGCTACTAATACTGGTTTTTGGGGTTCAAAAAGTTGCTGGGCTTTCAATCCGTTTGCGACGATAAGCTGTAGCATTCGATGATCTTGAATGATTTTATAGCTATTGTCATCATCGCCAACTAAAAAATCGTGCAAATTGAGACTGCTGTGATACCGCTTGTTGGCACGAGCTAATATAGCATCGATTGCTTTTATAGAAATGTCATCTTGAAAAAGGTCAAATGATATTTTTTGCTGTTGTTTAAAGGGTACTAAAACATCTTCAATTTCTGATATTAATTGAGTGGTTAATTGTGATACAAAATATTTAGGATTGATCGAATTTTGTATGAACTGAAGACATTTTTTTATATCTTGTTCTGAAATATGGGTAACAGTCACTGTTTGTTCATGGTTTCTGGGTGCTAATCCAAAATCACTGGCCATAGCATTATAATAAGCATTAACAAAGTGAACATCCATCCCAGAATGCCAAGATTTTTTATTATCTCTCACAAAATCAATAATAAATTGACCTATTAACAGCTCTTTTTGTTTCTGAAAAAACTCATCATTGCTGAGCAGTTCTAATTGCAAATCCAAATACACTGCTTCTATTTTTGAAACGCATCCTTCGGCACAAACGGTTAAATCATTAGCAAGTTGAGCGACTGCGTCTTTGCGTTTATTTAATGTGATACCACTGTTTTTTAGTAGCTCTAATATACCATCAAGGCTTTCTCGAGCGCTGTTCCATAAAATGCCTGGATTTTTATCACAAAAGTCAGCTGAAAATAGATTGATATGGAATTTTTTGAGATTGTTTTTTAAAACTTCATCATCTGATTTAAGAAAATTAATCAGTTGATCTATCAGCTGTCCATACTGTTTTTTGAATTCTTTAAAATCAGGGCATCTTTTAAATTCAGCAATATTTTTTCCATGAATTGCAGGGTTATAAGCTATTTTTTTTTCAGAACCATCATTAATTGATTTTTTTCGAACAGGGGCCAGTAAATAAAATTTGTTAGTAAACATAATCTCTAAATAAATTTGTAAAATACCAATGATTAAGCCATATCAATAATGTATATTAAAATAAAGGTATGTGTAAAGTTAATTTTTTGTTATTTTTTGATGAGTGTTGTGCCCAGAGGCTTAGGCAGTGCAGCAGTTCTAGCATGACTAGAGCTGCCCCCTAGCGGCTTCCGCGGTTATTAGATTATCGCTATTCTTTTTCAAAAAATCATGATCAAATTTCCACTAGTGCCATTTGAACGGCTTTTTAACCGACACGCTAATCGTTGGCTTTTATCACAACACATAATAAAACTGCTGATTAGAGGCACTCCCTCAATGCTTAATTTCAAGTCACTTGAAAAAAGGCGTTGTATCCCTCATCATTGTGAGTAACAGCCATCGGTTTTCAGGAGTTAACATGCGCTTTGATCGTTTAACCACCTCATTCCAATCGGCATTTGCTGAGGCCCAATCATTAGCTTTAGGGCGGGACCAACAATTTATTGAACCTGTTCACTTGTTATCAGCACTGTTGAAACAGCCGGGTGGGGCTACTCACTCATTATTGTTAATGGCAGGAGTTGATGTCCAACGTCTACAGAAAGCTCTAGAACAAGCATTGCAGCAACTCCCTCAAGTGCAAGGCGTCGGCGGCGATGTCCAGCCCTCACAAGCTTTAATCCGTCTACTGAATCTTTGTGACAAATTGGCGCAACAGCGGGGTGATCAATTTATCGCCTCTGAGCTTTTCCTCTTAGCTGCCAGTGAAGAGCGTGGGATCGTACAAGATCTCCTGAAAACAGCAGGTGCCACCCCGGAAGCCATTAAAACCGCCATTGAGCAGCTTCGTCGCGGTGCTACTGTGCAGTCAGCCAACATTGAAGAGCAGCGTCAGGCGCTGCAAAAATATACGATTGATTTAACCGCACAAGCTGAGCAGGGAAAATTAGATCCGGTGATTGGCCGCGATGAAGAGATCCGCCGGGCGATTCAGGTGCTGCAGCGTCGTACTAAAAACAACCCAGTGCTAATTGGTGAACCCGGGGTGGGGAAAACCGCTATCGTTGAGGGATTAGCTCAACGAATTATTGATGGTGAGGTACCGGAAGGTCTTCGAGGGAAACGGGTTTTATCCTTGGATATGGGAGCATTAGTAGCGGGTGCTAAATACCGTGGGGAGTTTGAGGAGCGCCTCAAAGCAGTATTAAATGAGCTGGCCAAGGAAGCAGGGCAAGTGGTACTGTTTATTGATGAGTTGCATACCGTGGTGGGTGCTGGCAAAACCGAAGGCGCAATGGATGCTGGTAATATGCTAAAACCCGCTTTGGCACGAGGGGAATTACACTGTGTCGGTGCAACCACACTCAATGAATATCGTCAATATATTGAAAAAGATCCCGCCTTAGAACGTCGTTTTCAAAAAGTTTATGTTGCTCAACCCACCGTAGAAGATACTATCGCCATTCTCCGCGGGTTGAAAGAGCGCTATGAACTCCACCATCATGTGCAAATTACTGATCCGGCTATCGTTGCCGCTGCGACGCTATCCCATCGCTATATCAGTGATCGGCAGCTGCCTGATAAAGCCATTGATCTGATTGATGAGGCGGCTTCAAGCATCCGCATTCAAATAGATTCTAAGCCAGAGGCACTGGATCGGCTAGAACGACGCATCATCCAGTTAAAATTAGAGCAGCAAGCCCTAAAAAAAGAGTCTGATGAAGCAAGTCGCCAGCGCTTACAGCAGTTGAATGACAGCTTACTGATGAGAGAACGAGAATTTTCCGAGCTGGAGGAGGTATGGAAAGCAGAAAAATCTCGGCTTTTCGGCGCTCAGACAATTAAAACCGAATTAGAGCAAGCACGAATGGCTTTAGAACAGGCACGACGGGCGGGTGATTTGGCACGAATGTCTGAATTGCATTATGGCAAAATTCCAGAATTAGAAAAGAGGCTGGCACAAGCGAATGCCGATGAAGAGGCTCCCATGACGCTATTGCGTAATCGGGTGACTGATAATGAAATTGCCGAAGTACTCTCCCGCTGGACCGGGATCCCAGTCACCCGCATGTTGGAGAGTGAGCGTAGTAAGTTGCTGCGCATGGAAGAGGTTCTCCAGCAACGCATCATTGGACAAAAGGAGGCGGTGGCTGCCGTGGCTAATGCGATTCGCCGTAGCCGAGCTGGGCTCTCCGATCCCAATCGACCTATTGGATCCTTTTTATTTCTTGGGCCCACAGGGGTAGGTAAAACCGAGCTTTGCAAAACGCTTGCTAATTTTCTGTTCGATAGCGATGAAGCGATGGTGCGTTTGGATATGTCGGAGTTTATGGAGAAGCACGAGGTCTCCCGCTTAATCGGGGCCCCGCCCGGTTATGTCGGTTATGAGGCAGGCGGTTATTTGACCGAAGCAGTGCGGCGGCGGCCCTATGCCGTGATCCTACTCGATGAACTCGAGAAAGCTCATAGTGATGTGTTTAATATTCTGTTGCAAATCTTAGAAGAGGGTCGATTAACCGATGGTCAAGGACGTACGGTGGATTTTCGTAACACGGTCATTTTTATGACTTCGAATTTGGGCTCAGAGATTATCCAACAGCAGTTGACTGGGGACTTTAGCGAGGATGAATTCTACCAAGCCAAGGATTCAGTATTAGAATTAGTCGCTCGCTATTTCCGCCCGGAATTCATCAATCGAATTGATGATATCATCGTTTTCCATCCTTTAGCGGCGCAGCAATTACAACAGATAGTGCTATTACAACTGCAGCGGCTCTATCAACGCCTGGCAGGGCAGGGATATCCAGTCAAGGTGAGCGACGCATTGGTAAACTACTTAGCGATAGCCGGCTATGATCCCAAATATGGTGCTCGCCCCTTGAAACGCTTGTTACAACGCTATATTGAAGATCCTTTAGCACAGCAACTACTGGCAGGTAAATTACTGCCTGGTCAACCGATTCAATTGACACAAACAGCCGGTAAGCTGGTGATTCATCAGGAGGCAATGAGTGATGATGGTGAGCACGCCACTTAAAATTTAGCGACTCGCGCAAGCTCCCCAGTGAAAAAGGGCATAAAATAAGAGTTGACAGTTGTGAATACTTTCCTTTTACTGTCTTAACTCAGAGTTTATTGCCAGCGTGCGGTTGAGAATCTAATCAATGAAGCCTTTGTTACCGGTTAAAAAGCATGGGATTTACCTACTGCCTAATTTGCTAACCACTGCCAGTCTATTTTCTGGTTTTTATGCCGTGATTGCTGCCATGAACCAGCAGTTTGAAGCGGCAGCCATTGCCATATTTATTGCCATGGTTTGGGATGGTTTAGATGGCCGGGTTGCTCGGTTAATGAATGCTCAAAGTAGCTTTGGTGCCCAGTATGATAGCTTATCAGACATGGTATCATTTGGGATAGCGCCGGCTTTGGTGGCCTATCAGTGGAGCTTATCTGGGGTTGGTAAATTGGGTTGGTTAGCGGCATTTGTTTATGTAGCGGGTGCTGCTTTACGATTAGCTCGGTTTAATCTTCAAGCAGAAGGTAGCGATAAGCACTATTTTCAAGGGCTCCCTTCACCTCCCGCAGCGGCTACTTTAGCCGGCATGGTTTGGGTCGGACAGAATTGGTCAATTGATCGTGGATACTATGCATGCGCTGCTACCTTAGTGACACCACTATTAGGTCTGTTCATGGTCTCCAATTTTCGCTATCGGAGTTTTAAAGATATCGCTTGGCGCCATCGGATCTCCTTTGTAATGGTGTTGGGGGTGGTATCGCTGTTTGTGGTAATTTCATTAAATCCTCCCTTGATACTATTCCTTAGTTTTGCAGCTTATGCCCTATCCGGGCCGGTAATTACCTATCGTACGATTCGTAAAGTCACGATAAAGCATGTTGTGGGTGATACCGATGAGGCCTATTTTGATGAAAATGGTGATGAAAAGCTTTCAAATGATCAGCAGCAGGACAAACAACATTAAAAACAGAATGCTTAGTGTTTAAACGTATTGATCTTCCTGACTTACGATCGATTTGCAGTTGAGGTGATGCGCTATTGATCGGTACTTCATCTAAAATTTAAGTTCAACGACATAGACAAAGCTGAATAGATAAAAGTTATTGAAACAGAAAAATTAATCCTTAGAACTTGGCAACTAAAAGATGCTGAGCACTACTTTTTGATTAACCAAGCTGCTAAAGTGATAGAGAAATTGTTGCATTCACAGTCCCTGCTAATCAGCACTCAATAAACCTCATGCAAAGAATTGGTTTGCAGCGAGATTGGCATGGCGATTTTGCACATCCTCTCCTCGATGCGCTCCCAACCATCGCTTATCACAATATCGACTGTATAGGCTTGTAAAGCCATCAATATTACATCTAGTCAAATTAGAGCCGATCGTTGAAGACAAAATTGTCTTATGCTTTTTACTGGATAAAAGGAAAGCGTTGATAACAACTCTTAAAAATTAAGATTTAAAAATAAAATAATATCACAAGCACTTAATAACCCTAGATAAGAAAGGAAAGTCTGCCAATCAATAAAAGCGATAAAGCATTAGCGCTAAAACAAGACGGTAGATAGCAAAGGGTATTAGTGTGAAGCGCTGTAACAGATCCAATGCCCAACCGACTATCAACCAGGATACGATAAAGGCAGTTACTGTGCCTACTAGTAGTACTGGCCCATGGTGAAGTTGTAACAGGGACCACTGCTTCCATAAATCCAAGCTGCTGGCTCCAATCATCGTCGGCACGGCTAATAGAAATGAGAAGGTAACAGCAGCTGGACGGTTGACCCCTAGTAACAGGGCGCCAGCAATGGTTGCTCCCGAGCGAGAAAAACCTGGCCATAGCGCTAGGCATTGAAAACAGCCAATCAGTAACGCTTGCCAGTAACTGAGTTGTGATAATTGTTGGGTTTTTTTGTCGATGGGCAGCCATTCGGCCATCAGCATTAACAGCGAGCCGGCCAGCAATCCATAAACCAACGTGCCTTCTGTACAGAGCAGCAATTTAATCCCGGAATAACCGATGCCGCCGACGAGCACAACAGGCATCACGCCAAAAATCAGATGCCAGGCGTTAAAAGCAGCCGCTGTGGGTTGTTGGCGAGGCCAGGGGATGAGTGCCAGCAGCTGCGGCCAAAAGCGCACCACAATGGCAGCAATTGCTCCGAGCTGCAAGAGCACGACCGCCAGTGAAGCTAATGGTTCGGGCAGAGGCAGCCAGTGACTCGCTAGGATCAGATGGCCGCTCGAGGAGATAGGTAAAAATTCACTGACAGCTTCAATAATGCCTAGTAGTAGGATAGTGAGCAGGGAGGATAGGATCATCGCAGGTTCCAACCAGTTATTTTATCAAGCGGTAAAAGATTAATTAACGACCGTGCGGTTTCGGGTGATAGTGATTCCGGCACTTTTTGCGTGTGCCAGAGCACGTGGTTTAGTTACCGTTAGGGTTATTCGGGTTAAGGAAAATTCGGTTAATAATCGTTCTGCAACCACTTCAGCAACCCGCTCAATTAATAGGAAGCGCTGTGTTCGTAGGTGCTCAGTAATTAGAGTTGCTACTTGTTCATAATCAATACTCTGTTGGAGTTTTTCTTGTTGGGCTGCTGGTTGCAGATCCAGTTCCAACTGTAGATCAAGCAGTAAAGGTTGCAAGATGGCTTGCTCCCAAGGATAAACCCCAATAGTAGTGAGTACTTGTAACCGCTTGATTAATAATTTATCCATTAAAAACTCTGGTAGTATCGACTTGACTGATTCTAGAGACGTTAATCAGTTGTTATTGCGGATAGTTAAGCTTGTCTTCGACAAGCTTAGGAACAATGTGCTTAAGTATCAACAGTGACGGGATGGTTAGCAGTGTCATAGTAACAAAAAACAGATCCCAACCAAAACGCTGTACCAAGTAGCCGGATAATGCCGGTAGGGTGGCTCGCGAAAGCCCCATCATCGAGCTAAAAAAAGCATACTGAGTGGCGCGCCAGCGACCGGTGCACAGGGAAGCGATAAAGCCAATATAGGCTGCCATCACCATGCCACCAGTGATACTTTCTAGACCAATGGTAACAATCAATAAATTTAATTGTTTTCCGAACCAACGGTGCAAAATAAATAGCAGATGGGCTCCAGCATGAAGAATACCAAAACGTAGTAAACTGGGATACAGGCTGTTTTTTTTCATCCAATAGCTAGCGATAATCCCGCCAAGCATGGCGCTAATGATCCCAAAACATTTGCTGACACTAGCAATCTCCAGGGCATCGTAGCGTAGTGCCAGCAAGAAGGGATTAATCATCATGCTGATAAAGTTATCCGGTAAGCGGTAGAGGATCAAAAAGAGAACAATCAGGCCTAGCTTGCTGGGTAACCCGATCGGTTGTAAAGCCTCTTTTAGAAAGCCAAAGATACTGCTTAAACGAGCACTTACGGGTTTATTAGGAGTTGTTGTCGTGATAGGGTTGACCGATAGGGGATTAGCAGAAGGCAAAGGATAGAGAATACAGCCAATCAGCAGTGAGAGCACAGCGATCACGCCGGCGGCTATTTGATAGATTAACTGCCAACTCAATAGGGTGGAGAGATAAATGGCACCTGAGCTAGAGAGTAGCATTCCAATTCGGTAGCCAAAGATATACATTCCAGCGGCTGCACCTTGGGCACTTTTAGCAATCAGTTCCGTCTTGATAGCGCCTAATAAAACATCTTGTGCAGAACTTAATAGGGCAATCAGTAGGCTGGTTCCTGCCAATATTTGAATATGATGGGTGGGTGTCAGAGTGCTAATTTGCCATACTGCTAAAATGAGGAGTAATTGGATCAGCATCGTCCAGGCCATTCGAGGCCCTAAACGCTTTCCAAGCCAGCCCAAATGGTAAATATCGAAGAGTGGTGCCCATAAGAAATTAATCGCATAGGGTAAAGCAACTAAGGAAAAGGCGCCAATCATGGGTAAGCTGATAGCCGCTTGCGCTAACCAATAGTTGAGTGCTCCTGCGGTCAACATCAACGTAAAGCCACTCATCAGTCCAAATAGACTAACCATTGATAACTGTCGAGTGGTCAGCATGAGCAGAACGAATATCGTTAACAATCGGTCAAAAGCATCTGTTCTACCAATGGCCACCGAGGGTAGACAGTAATGGCTAAACAAGCCGGTTTTTCAGGCTGTTGACACTGTGCTTGCAGGCGTAGGGCGCCTGCATAAGCAATCATTGCTCCATTATCGGTGCAGAGATCAGGGCGCGGGTAGTAAACTTTCCCCCCTCGCTGCTGCATTAGCTGGCATAGTTGTTGGCGTAGCGTCTGGTTAGCGCTGACACCACCTGAGACCACGAGACGGTCGAGCCCAGAGCTGTCTAAAGCGCGCCGGCATTTGATAAGCAGAGTGTCGACAACAGCATTCTCAAAGGCATGGGCAATATCGGCTCGCGTTTGCAGTGAGTCATCCGCCGCATGAATCGTAGTTGCTACCGCCGTTTTCAAGCCTGAAAAGCTAAAATCCAGACCGGGTCGGTCGGTCATTGGGCGAGGAAATTGAAAACGTCCAGGGCGCCCTTGTTGTGCCAATTGGGCCAATGCAGGCCCTCCTGGGTAATTTAGGCCCAATAACTTGGCTGTTTTATCGAAGGCTTCGCCAGCAGCGTCATCTAAGGATTCACCCAGTAGCTGGTAATTCCCAATCGCATTAACCTGCAGCAATTGCGTATGACCTCCAGAGACTAGCAAGGCGATAAACGGGAACTCAGGCGCTTGGGCTTCTAACAGGGGCGCTAGTAAATGTCCTTCTAAATGGTGAATTGGCAGCGCTGGAATTTGCCAAGCAAACGCCAAAGCTTTGGCAATACTGGCACCCACCAAGAGGGCGCCTACCAACCCGGGACCAGCCGTGTAAGCAATGCCTGTTATCTGTTGAGGAGTACAGTTAGCTTGTTGCAGCGTTGCTTGGATCAGTGGCAGCAGTTGACGACTGTGGTCGCGGGAGGCTAATTCAGGGACAACGCCACCATATTCAGCGTGCGTAGTTTGGCTAGCCACTAGGTTGCTTAATAGCCCAAGGTCACCATCAAAGATCGCGACACCGGTATCGTCACATGAACTTTCAATACCCAGGACTCGTAGCGGAAGAGCACGGCGTGAGCAGTCCCCCTCGTTGCCTTTGGTTAAGCAGCTATGTCTCATCAATCTCGTTCAAATTAAGGAGGATAAATTAGTGTGAAATATGCTTTGTTGACTAAATTTTTCTAAATTATTTGATATTTCAGGAAAAGGCCCTCTATAATCTGAGGGTAGTAATTGCAAATATTTTAAGTATCCTAAAGAATCCCCGGGATCTTATCAAGATTTTTGCAAACTCGATGCTTTTTATCAAGCCATTGCTATTCATCCGCGAACCCTTTCTTTACAAAAGGCTTCATGACAGGCTACAATGGAATTTTTACCAAAGCAGTAAAGCGCCCGGTACAGGTTTTTTGGGCGAGTCGTGCCAATCAATAATTGAGGTTAACAAGAGATGCCGGTAATTAAAGTCCGTGACAATGAACCCTTCGATGTAGCCTTACGGCGTTTTAAGCGCTCTTGCGAAAAGGCTGGGATCTTATCAGAAGTTCGGCGCAGAGAGTTTTATGAAAAACCGACGACTGAACGTAAGCGGGCTAAAACGGCGGCAATAAAACGGCATATCAAGAAGTTAGCCCGTAAGAACGCACGGCATTCTCGTTTATATTAAGGGACTTGAGCCTGTTTAAGGCACGGCGAAAATTAAGGCATTTTTCAAATATATTGATCGTTCAGTGGAGTGATGCAAGGTACACGAGCGATTAATCATGGTACCTATCGGTATGGCTAGCCAGATCCCGCGTGATTTTATTGACCAATTGTTAGCCCAGACGGACTTGGTCGAGATCATTGGTTCCCGCGTCAAATTGAAAAAGCAGGGCAAAGATTATTATGCCCGTTGTCCATTTCATACGGAAAAAAGCGCGTCTTTTACGGTTAGTGCTGATAAGCAATTCTACCACTGTTTTGGTTGTGGGGTTAATGGTAACGCTTTAGGCTTTTTGATGGCACTGGATAAACTTGCTTTTCCAGAAGCGGTTGAGGAGCTGGCATTGCGACTGGGCCTAACGGTTCCTCGACCCACTAATAGTGGTTTGCACGGAGCGGTTTCGTCAGGGCAACCGCAGCGTCGTCAACTGTATCAGCTGCTTGAACAACTGACCGTTTATTACCAGCAAATGTTGCTACAACCTGATCATCACTCTGCCCGTGGTTACCTGCAGCATCGAGGTATTATTCAGTCGGTCATCCAACAATTTCGTATTGGTTTTGCTGCACCAGGGTGGGATGCCGTTAGTCGCCGTTTTAGCTCGCAACCCCTTGAGCTGCAGGCGTTGAGCAGTGCTGGTTTGATTGTCCAAAATGCGCGAGGAAGCTACTATGATCGCTTCCGCAATCGGCTGCTATTTCCGATTCGTAACCTAAGGGGTCAGGTGGTGGCATTTGGCGGGCGCATCTTAGATAAGGGAGAGCCTAAATATCTGAACTCTCCAGAGACGCCGCTGTTTCGCAAAAGTCAGACTCTCTACGGACTTTATGAGCTCATACAGCGAGAGCGGCACCCAACGTATATTTTAGTGGTTGAAGGCTACATGGATGTGTTGTCGCTGGTGTGCTTTGGGATCTATTCAGTAGTTGCTACTTTGGGCACAGCGACCACCTCAGAGCAAATTGCACAGCTGCTTCGGGTCACTGACTCCCTGATCTTCTGTTATGATGGTGATTCAGCAGGACGAGAGGCTGCCTGGAAAGCTTTAGAGAGAATTTTACCGCAACTACGGGATGGTGTGCAGGTAAAATTCATGTTTTTACCTGCTGGAGAGGATCCAGACAGTTTAGTTCAGCGTGGCGGACCAGAGGATTTTCAGGCTATTCAACAACAAGCCGATGATATTTCAACTTTGCTATTTTCCACTCTACTTCAGCAGATTGATTTGAGCCGTCCTGAAGGTAGAGCACGACTCAGTGCTCGTGCACTGCCGTTGATCGAGCGGGTTCCGGGAGGGACTTTGCGGATGGCATTGCGTGAGCAGCTTGGCCATAAGTTAGGGATTGTTGATGAAGGTCAATTAGAGCGGCTTTTGCCCAAACAGGCTTCAATAATAAACAGAAGCCACCAGCAACCACGCTTAAAACAGACTCCGATGAGACTGTTGTTGGCATTGCTATTACAAAACCCATCGTTAGCCCAGCAAGTGCCCAAGGTAATTAGCAGAGCGCCGCTAAGCGCTTTTCCCGGTTGGCGCTTGTTCAATGCACTATTGGCCTACTGTCACCGTTACCCAGAAGTGACATTAGGACAGCTGCTGGGCCATTGGCAAAATCACCGAATTTATCCACAGCTTGAAGCCTTAGCCATTTGGGATCATCTGATAGATAGTGAGCATATAACAGAAACTTTTTTAGATACACTTTATCACGTTTATACTCAAGGGATTGAGCAACGAATGGATCAATTAATTGCCAAAGATCGACAGAAGCAGTTAACCTTAGGAGAGCGAGGCGAGTATATCCAACTGTTAGCAATGGCCAAAAGCAAGCCAGCTGAATTGTTTTAAGTAAACAAAGTTGCTATTGGTGGCAACTAACGATTAATAGCCTAATAGATCTTGAAGTATAGGTACCGCATTTATGGAACAAAACTCGCAGTCACAACTTAAGCTCCTGGTCACTCGGGGCAAAGAGCAGGGCTATTTAACTTATGCTGAGGTTAACGATCATTTGCCGGAGGAGATTATCGATTCTGAGCAGATAGAAGATATTATTCAGATGATCAATGATATGGGAATCCAGGTGGTGGAAGAGGTCCCAGACGTTGATGATCTATTGTTAGCGGAAGATGTTGCTGACGAAGATATTGCAGAAGCGGCCGCCCAGGTGCTCTCCAGCGTTGAATCGGAGTTAGGACGGACGACCGATCCCGTTAGGATGTATATGCGGGAGATGGGCACCGTTGAACTGCTCACTCGTGAAGATGAGATCGACATTGCCAAGCGTATTGAGGAGGGGGTTACCCAAGTACAATCCTCCGTTGCGGAATGTCCGGAAGCTATTGCCGATCTTTTAAAGCAGTATGATAGTGTAGAGTTGGGTGAGATGCGACTCTCCGAACTGCTGCTAGGGTTTATTGATTCAGAAGAAGCAGCCGGTGAAGCGGCCCTATTGAGTGAGAAAGGGCGTAGTTTGGTAGCGGAAGCTGAACTGAGTGATCTAGAAGAAGATGAAGAGGGAGTCACTGTTGAGGAGGATAATAGTGTTGATCCGGAAGTCGCCCGGCAAAAATTTGCAGAGCTGCGGGAACAGTATCATCAAATTATCCAAGCGATTCAATCTTATGGCAGGGAGCATGCGGAAACGGTTAATGCTACTCAGAAACTGTCAGAGTCTTTTAAGCTATTTAGATTAGTTCCACGACAATTTGATCGATTGGTCACCAACATGCGTCAAATGATGGACCGCGTGCGTGCTCAGGAATGGGGTATTATGCGGATCTGTGTGGATAATTGCCGGATGCCGAAAAAATATTTCTTACAACATTTTACTGGCCAAGAGAGTAATGAAGTGTGGTTAAAAGCGGCGCTAGAATCTAAACAGCCATGGTCAGCGCATTTGGCTGAGCGTTCCGAGGATATTTTCCAGCACTTACAGGGATTGCGAGCCATCGAGGAAAAAAACCATTTAACCATCGAACAAATTAAAAAAATCAACCGTCGCATGTCAATTGGCGAAGCTAAGGCACGTCGTGCTAAAAAAGAGATGGTTGAAGCTAACCTACGTTTGGTTATTTCTATTGCCAAAAAATATACAAATCGGGGATTACAATTCCTGGATCTGATCCAAGAAGGCAATATTGGTTTAATGAAAGCGGTTGATAAATTTGAGTATCGCCGGGGTTATAAATTTTCAACCTATGCCACCTGGTGGATCCGCCAAGCGATTACTCGTTCGATTGCTGATCAAGCACGCACTATTCGGATTCCAGTACATATGATTGAGACCATTAACAAGCTTAATCGTATTTCTCGCCAAATGCTGCAAGAGATGGGTCGAGAGCCAATGCCCGAGGAGTTGGCAGAACGGATGGCGATGCCGGAAGATAAGATCCGCAAGGTACTAAAAATTGCCAAAGAACCTATCTCTATGGAGACACCGGTTGGTGACGATGAAGACTCGCATTTAGGAGACTTTATTGAAGATAGCTCTTTAGAATCCCCTTTAGATTCTGCTACCTCTGAGAGTTTAAAGGTGGCTATCCGTGATGTGTTATCCAGCCTAACCCGGCGTGAAGCTAAAGTTATTTGCATGCGTTTTGGTATCGACATGAATACCGATCACACTTTAGAGGAAGTGGGTAAACAATTTGTCGTAACCCGTGAGCGTGTACGGCAGATTGAAGCCAAGGCTCTGCGTAAGATGCGTCATCCTAGCCGCTCCGAAAAGCTCAGTGATTTCTTAAGAAGTTAGAAAACTGCTCGACATCAGAGAGAGTCATTGTGTATCATGCTTTCCCTAGCCGGCTACTGCAAAGTAGTCGGTTTGGCCCCTTAGCTCAGTGGTTAGAGCAGACGACTCATAATCGTTTGGCCCCCCGTTCAAATCGGGGAGGGGCCACCATTCATTGGATTCTATAATTAAAAGATCCCGCACGGCGGTTTTTTAATCTCATCTTTACGTTGTTGCTAGCAGCCTATTGCATTAATTTGGCCTAAATACATATAGCGATCAGCAAAAAAAATAAAAATCTACGATTGACAATCATTGGACTAAAAGTTACCGTATGAAATAGCTGTTTAATTAATAAACAGTTAAAGTGGGATATTTACAAATTAGATGGAGAAAGATTATGCAGTTAATAAAGTGTAAACCTAAAGTAAAGCCTGTTGATTTCTCTGTAATGTATAATGAAAAGAAGTAAAATTTGTTTATTTTATGTAATCTATAGTACACAGTATATAGTCAAAGTAAAGGAGATAGTAATCTCCTTTACTATTAAAAAATTTAGTTAAGGATAACGATGAATTTTTCTTTTATGGCTGAGTCTATTCCTTTTGAATATTACATAATTAGAAACATTATATTAAAATATCTTCCTATAGAAAAAATAGATTCTCTTGAATATAAATTTCTATATCCTTTTGAGAAAATAGATAAAAAAAATTTATCGCTCACCGATAGAATCGATCCTAATAATCAGATTAGGTTTTATTTACGTAATAGAACATTTAGAATAGTTTCTGAATTAGCGAAAAAATTTCGGAAACAGGAATAAAAGAAGCTAATTTTTATACAATAGAATTACATTCTCCATTAAAAAATCATTTTGTGTCTGCATTGTTGCGGATGAATGTTGTTGTACAATTTATAAACCGCCCAGAAGACAATTTTTCTCCACTAACTTTAAATGAAATAGCTGTGATCAAAGAAATTCTAAAAGGAAAAAATGGTAATATAACCTTGATTCAAGATGCGATAGAAAAAATAATCAACTCAGGCGATATTTTTACTGCCGAGACTTTGCTAGAGCATGGAATGAAAAATTTTATCGGATTCGATTGTTCTCATGCTAATATTATTGGAACAATAAAAAATTGTATGATGAAACCGCTAGAAGCTGAGTATTATTATAACTTGAGTAAAATCGATCAAATACCTCTTTCCATTGTCAAAGCAAATTATCCATTATCAATGCTCTACTTACGACACCACAAGTTTAATAAACTTAACTTAGAGAAAGGAAAAAAGTATCTTGAAGATGCTTTTTCTATTATTAAAAGTGGTGCTCTAGATTATCTAGATGAAACAGAAAAGCAGTTTTATACTGTTTTTAATCGTAATGGGTATGGATTAGTTTTATTTAAAGAAGGAAAAGAAAAAAAAGCGATTGATCTATTGAATTGGGGAATAAAAACGCTGACAGGGGTAGAAGATAAGTATTATATGCATAAATCAGTACTTATTTATAATATTTGCCAATGTTACAAGAAGCTGATGCAATACGATAAAGCAATTGAAAAATATCAGGAGCTACTGGAGATAGATTATACTTTTACTGAATATCATATTGAAATGGGTCTATGCAGGCAGTTAAAAGGAGATTTGCAAGGATTCAAAATTTGTGTTGAGCAAGCTTTAACTATTAATCCTTATCACAGTGATAGCCATTATCACTATAGTTTAATCAAACTGGATGAAGATGATCTCAGTAGCGCTGAATATCATGCCAAAATGGCTTGGGAACTCTCTGGCGATGATGTAACCGCTTATAACTATGCTTATGTTCAATCATTAACTGGCAAGTATGACTTGCTCAGTAGAGTGTGTCCCACACATCACAGTCAGTTTTTATCTGAATGGTTTATTTTACAAGCTGAGCAAGCCTGTCAAAAATCCATTTCTAAAGGGGTTCATATTCTTACAGAAGCATTGAATGTTTGTCCTGGTAATCAACATATTATCAACAATATTGAATATATTAAATCGGCGATTAAATATGATTAAAATTATATTTATACTCAATGCAATATTCTACTTTCCTATGTGGATCTCGAAAACACTTCATCCTATTTATTGGGAGAGTACTGGAAAAATTGAACTGTTTTCTGTTTCCTATGTGGCCATGGCTTTAGTGGGCAGCTTTGCCTTTATTTATGTGGGGATCATCAGAAAATGTAGCCTGCCTATTTCGCTTGCAATAGGTTTTTTCTTATATAGTTTAGGTTTAATTTTGAGAGCATTTCCTATCAATATCGAAACCGCATTAATATCTGGTATAACGGCAGGGATAGGAGCCAGTATCGTTGGACTAGCTTTAAAGAGATTAATCATTGAAATAGATGTCACAGTACGTGATAAAGTTATTCTTCACTCTAATAATATATTTACTATTTCGCAAAGCTTAGGCGCTGTCTTATCAGGCGCATTAGTCAGCATAGTAGGAATTTTTAGTACAGATAGTTACCAAATCGCTCTATTGATAACTGGATTTTTAACAATGTCCAGTTTTTTATTTATTCCTTGGAAAACAGAATTTTCTTGTAGTGATTTTAACGTAAAGTCGTCAACAGCATCCTCAACGGTTACTACTGTAGATTTTATTGTTAGTCATAAATCTCTTTTTTTCTACGCCTTTCTTTCTATGTTTGTTTTAGGGGTGTCGTCAGCCATCATACTACCATTAATTCCTATTTTTATGAAAAAAATTGGATTTTCAATCAATAAAATTGGTTTCATCCTATTTTTAGGGGTTGTAACGGGTTTTATATTAAAAAACACTTATATTTATCTATTTTCAAATACGAGAAAAAAAACCTTAGATCTACTGTTTTTTTCTATATCATCTTCTATAAGTATTTATTTTTCTTTCTTTTGCTTTACCATGAAGTGGACATTAGCTTACGCAGTTATGATCATCTTGTTCTATACATTTCGTACCATTAATTCTCTTCTCATAGAGATAATTGAAATGTCCATTGTGGATAAGAAAAATTTAATGATATTTTTTGGAATTACGCAAACTTCTTTTTTATTAGGTGATATTATCGGTGGAGGAATGATGCCTATTTTATATAAAAAAAATATTCTTACTCACTATCCTTTTATCTTATCCCTATTTATTATTTTAGGAACTGTATTATTTATTCTCTGCACAAAATCTTCAGATCTAAGAAAAGCCTATGCTGCCGAATGAACATTTAATTAGTGGACTAATACCTATTGTTTTCAGAGAGAATTTTCTATTATTTTCTAATAACCATAGAGATATTTATAAGCTCAATATAAATAACTTAAAGCTAAAGAAAGAAAATTTACTTGTATTTTATCATTGTAATATTTTCACACTGGAGCAAAAACAACAAGAATATGTCATAAAAACAAAAATAACTTTTAATAAATTAAATATTGTTTATCGTGATGATAACTTACCTGAAGTTGATGATTTTTCTTTATGTTATAATATAGATGCTATAGAAATTATTTTGTATTTTAATCAATCAAAACCAAAAATTATAAAATATATACCTTATTCCAAAAAAACTGAATGTATGGAACATGGTATTGAGCGGTTATCAACAAAGACCATTGACTCAAAAAATAATTGGCGAATAGATACTGAATGCAGAACGATTGCTGTTAACAATGATATCGTTACTTTCGATATCATTTGTTGTATTTCTGACTCTGGGGTTATCTATACAGTCGAGACTGAGCATAGTACCGACCTGTTTTTTCTTGCTGCTAACAAAAATACTTCTCTACTTCTATCGGAAAAAAATGAGCGACCTATTAATGCTCTCTATGATGAGAATCATCATTACATTTATATTATTTTAAATAAAAATGGCCAACAATATATTGATATTTATGATTTTAATAAACATAGAACCCCACATAATCCCTGTATCAGTGGACAACTTTTTGGCACTATTCAGCCAATCCAAAAAGATAACGAAATTATGTTCTTTATTACTGGATCATCAGAAGGCGCGTATCTTTGTGATAATAAAATGAATTATAAAATCTCCTTGTTTCCTGGAAATCCTGATCTCAAAAGACTATACTACGATGATAATAAACTTAAGATTTTGTCTATAATTTCATCAGCAATGCCATGCTTAAACATTATTTTTCTTCATGGTGGACCTGAATCATTAGAATGGGATAATCCTCGTTTACCACTGGTCATTAACTCTTTTTCCAAATCAAATGTTAATTTTCATATTTTAAATTATGCCGGTTCTAAAGGATTTGGACGTCATTATAGAGAGTCTGTTAATCAAAATGTTTTAGAGGGCACAATTACTCCAATCATTAACTGGATTAATAAAGCTTCTCCTCATACAAGCCTCGCTTTAATTGGAGGAAGCTTTGGTGGTACGCTTGCCCTTGAATTGTTAACTAACGCCTATAAAATAGATACAAATATTCTCGCTCTTGCGTTAACAAATCCTTTAATTGATTTACCGTTTCATATGAGACGTGTTCAAGAGGAAGATGGAGATCTTAGTTTCTTTATTCGAAAATTCTCTCCATCAGATATTTCTTCTATTACGGTTAAACGGTATGCTTGTACTTTAATCATGTCGAAGGTAAAGACATTACTTCTTTTAGGTCGCCATGATGAAATTTTGACAATCAAACCTGCGATTACTTTATTAAAAAAACTCAAGGGTACCCAAAATGTGACTGCGTATATAGATGATGGGACTCATTCCTCTTTACAATTCTCTCTGATAAGAGAAAAAAAGATGGTTAATTTCCTTGCAGAAATACTTCAGATTTGTTGTGCAATAAACTGATCTTGACGCGATTTGAGGGATAAAGTGTTAACAAATTGATAAGATCAATGCCGCCTAATTTACAGATCCTTATCAAGGCTGGCGATAGATCAGCAGCAATTCCAGGCAGGAGATCTCGCTGATGACCATCTGGCTTAGATATCCATTACGGCTATTCGTGCTTTAAGCTTTTCACATCTCTTTTCCAGAAATAGCTTATTTTTTGATAAATAGCGATCAGGATATAAGTTATTCAGGTTTTCTACAGAGTACTTTTGTGTTTGCTTTAAAATTACAATAATAGTACAAATTTAATTGATAATATATAGTGAGCAGATTATGAATTATTTAAACAACTTAGGTGTGGGTAGGACGATATCATGGAAAACTTTTCCTTATTATCCTATTAATCAGGATAATTTATATGGACAAAACAACACCAGGAAAATCACCTATTATACTCAATATCCATTAGCTTACCCTGGTTCCCCTAAAAATTTAGGGTATTCACGCCTGGGTCAGTATAATCCAGCGGTTAATCCCCAAGGATTTATTAGCCAGCTTCCTAATTACTTACCGATGTCTAAACAATTTAATATGAGACGAATTGTCTATTCTAGTTCTCCGGTTTTCAGAATTTTATCTACAAAAATTATTCACGTTTCACCATTATTAAAAAAGTATCAGCCATTAATTAATCCTTTGGTAGGTACTACCGATAACTTATCGGTTAGTGATTTAAATCCTACTGAACAGAAAAAATTTATAGCGTGTTATAACGAGCAGCTAAAACAGCAACGCCGTATCAGTGGTAAACCAAGTATACTTTCTCAGCAGTTATCAGCTTTGAAGCAGAATCAGCAATCATCACGATTAACTTTAGGCCAACAGGAAATCTTCAAAAAATTACAAGAAGTGCCTTTGGATCTCGATGATCGTCAAATTATTTTGGATGAAAACTGTACTCCTGCAGTAAGAAATGAGTGTTTAAGATCTATTGAAAAACAAAACATTAATCTAAGTATTGAAATAGATCGCTGGCGCAGAGAAATAAAAGATTATCATAAATCTTTGTGAGAGACCGATTATTTTTCATGCAAGATTAATGGACGCTTGGCAAACTGGGTAATTTTTTGAATAACCATCGAAAGCAGAAATTTTTTATAAATGGGCTATCTTTTATAGGATTTTTTCTGCCCATGACTGCTTAGTATTAAAATTATTAAAAAATATAGGGTATATAGTCATTTTTCCGACGGAGCAATAAAAGCAATGCATAACCGTTGCAGGGGATTGGCAGGAGAAGCAATAAATTCAATTTTCAGCATATCTGCTAACACTCATTAACTGTTGTTTCAACGGGTCCGGCCAGGATAATTTAGCGCTAAAATTTTTCAACAGTATAACTGCTAAGATTATGGGATAGAAGATCAAAACAGCAAATTGATTTTGCCAGAACCAAATGATATTGTGAAACAACAATAGCAATCCGGCATAAAACTAATGACAACTCCAGTAATGGTGTAAACGGGAGATAATCACCATAATAGGAGTGTTCCGATAAAAGTACTTTTTTAAATAATTATTTGAGCGAACTTATATTTTACTATATTTAAAATAAATTAATACTATTATTTATCATTTTTCCCTATAAATTTAAGTAGTGCCTCAGAATGGCATGTGGCTAACTTTATCAAATTTCCACTAGTGCCATTTGAACGGTTTTTTAACCTACTCTCTAATCGTTACCTTTTATCACAACACGCAACAAAAGTTCCGATTAGAGGCACTACCTAAATTTTGAGTTATTAGAATTTTTTTTGAATTTTCTCTTTAAGGTTATCCATGGGTTCAATTAATCCAGTGAGCTCATTAAGGGATAATTAGACGATCAATTTAAATTTGCTCAATGATGTCGAATAGTATTATGATGTTAATCAAGTGTTGTCATAGGGATAACGACTAAAAATAGGTCCATGAGTGAGGGTCTTGGTTGATGAAAGAGAGTTCACTGACCGCACATACTCCCATGATGCAGCAATATTGGCAGATTAAAGCGCAGCATCCCAACACCTTGCTATTTTATCGGATGGGCGATTTTTACGAGCTGTTTTATGAGGATGCTGAGCGGGCAGCTCAGTTATTAGCTATCTCTTTAACAACACGTGGGCAATCTGCTGGTAAGCCTATCCCAATGGCTGGAGTGCCCTATCATGCGGTAGATAGCTATTTGGCTAAATTGGTTCAATTAGGTGAGTCGGTCGCTATTTGTGAGCAGATAGGTGACGCCACAATCGGCAAAGGGCCGATGGAGCGGCAAGTGGTGCGCATTGTTACTCCCGGGACGCTGAGTGATGAGGCTTTACTGCCTGAGCATCGTGACAACCTGCTGGCAGCCGTTTGGCATCAGTCAGAATGCTTTGGTTATGCTACTTTGGAGATCAGCAGTGGACGCTTCTGCTTGAGTGAACCCACTGATGCCAGTGCTTTATTAGCAGCACTACAGCGGACTGATCCGGCAGAATTGCTCTATCCAGAAGCTTTCGAACCCTTTATGATTATTGAGCAGCGCCGAGGATTGCGACGGCAGCATGCCTGGATTTTTTCTTTAACCACCGCTCGACAGCAGCTGAATTTACAGTTTGGCACTCAAGATTTGCATGGCTTTGGTGTTGAGAACGCTTCCCTAGGATTACGGGCGGCGGGAGCGTTATTACATTATGTTAAAGAGACACAACGGGTCCCTTTACCACACATTCGGCGATTGATTTGGGAAGATCAACAAGATTTCATCTTAATGGATGCCGCGACTCAGCAGCATTTAGAGTTGACAAAAAATCTGGCGGGGACCAGCGACAACACCTTAGCAGCGATTCTTGATCGAACCGTTACCCCGATGGGGAGTCGTTTGTTAAAGCGTTGGTTACATCAGCCGATTCGTGATATTAATCGTTTGCAGGATCGGCAGCAGGCGATTGCTACTTTGCAAGCCGGGGTTGGGCAATTACAACTATTATTGCGTCCCATCGGGGACTTTGAGCGCCTGCTAGCACGGATAGCCTTACGCAATGCACGACCGCGTGATTTTGCGCGCATCCGTCAAGCACTACAGCAGCTGCCATTGATTCAACAGGAACTGGCTAATTATCGTTTAGACTCGTTGCAGCAATTGCGGCAAGCGGTGAGTGAATTCTCCGAACTATTGGAGCTACTAACCAAGCTACTAGTGGAAGAGCCGCCGTTATTAATTCGGGATGGCGGTGTTATTGCCGAAGGTTACCATGCTGAATTGGATGAGTGGCGAGCAATCGCCGCAGGGGCCAGTGACTATTTGGTCCAGTTAGAGCGACGTGAACGACAAACCACCCAGATAGACAGCTTAAAGGTGGGTTTTACCGCAGTCCATGGCTACTACATTCAAGTCAGCCATGGGCAACGCCATTTAGTGCCGAGCCATTACCAGCGGCTGCAGACCTTAAAAAATGTTGAACGCTACACCATTACTGAACTCAAACGTTATGAAGAGAAGGCATTAACCGCTCAAAGTCGTGCCTTAGCTTTAGAAAAGGCCTTGTATCAGCAGCTGTTTGAACAATGTTTACCCTACTTGCCTGGGTTACAGCAGAGTGCCTTGGCATTGGCTAAATTAGATGTATTGGTTAACTTAGCAGAACGGGCTGAACAGTTAGGTTATCAGCGACCGAGCTTCCGTGAGCAGCCGGGGATTTGGATTGATGCTGGTCGCCATCCGGTGGTTGAACAGCTGCAGAAAACGCCTTTTGTTGCCAATGCCTTAACACTCTCTCCAGAGCACTCTTTGTGCATCATTACCGGGCCCAATATGGGGGGGAAAAGCACCTATATGCGGCAAACGGCGCTCATTGTCATCTTGGCCTATATAGGCAGTTTTGTGCCAGTACAACAGTGTCAATTGGGGCCGATTGATCGTATCTTTACGCGGATTGGGGCAGCTGATGATTTGACGGCTGGCCGTTCGACCTTTATGGTAGAGATGAGTGAAACCGCTAATATTTTGCATAATGCGACCCACCAAAGCTTAGTATTATTGGATGAAATTGGTCGCGGCACTGCCACCTATGATGGGTTATCGTTAGCTTGGGCTTGTGCTGAGACTTTGGTCAATGATTTAAAAGCGCTGACTTTATTTGCTACCCACTATTTTGAGTTAACAACCTTAGCAGAGCAATACACTCAGGTTCGTAATTTGCATGTTAGCGCCACCGAGCATGCGCAGGGGATCGCTTTTATGCATACGATTGCTGAGGGGGCAGCTAGCAAGAGTTATGGGCTAGCGGTAGCCAAATTAGCTGGCATACCCGCTCTAGTATTAGAGCGTGCACAGCGAAAACTAGCACAACTAGAAGCTACCGCGGCAGTACCTATTCACCCGCCGACAGCAACTACATCACCAGTCCAAACAACCCGACTACACCCTGCGCTGGCAATGTTAGCAACCTTGGAGCCTGATAGCCTGGCTCCTCGTGAAGCGTTGAGTTGGTTATATCGCTTAAAGCAGCATACCCTTGAATCTCAAAGTGATTAGATATGGAATCAGCCGGTAATGCTGGCTCGTAGGCTGAGACGGCAGTGATGGAACAAAGGTGATTTTCTAGTTGAGTGATGAAACTAGCGAGGGTTTGTCGCGCCGAACTAGGGACATCAGTTTTTACAGTGTTTCGACGGCATTGTTAAGCAAATTGAATTGAAAAGCGCTTTCCTCTTGTTGTGGTACAGATTTAAGTGTCAACAGCAACTGAAAAGTGATCCACTTAATCATGTAATGGTCAAGTAAAAGATGAGTAGTTCGTTTCACAAGTTCGCGAGTAATATCGGCATTGAGCATGTTTTTAGCAATAGTCTGTCGCTCCTGCTGCATACCTTCTTGCTTTAGTCTCTGGGCTGCTGATAACATAATATCTCTCTTTTGGGGTAGCACCTAACTCAGTTTATCAATGACCTGAGCGGGTGTCTTCTTACCCTTATATACGGCAATTATATACTCATAAAGGGCTGACTTGAAGGTTTCAAACTCATCCGGCTACCTATTGTCTTCTAGCTTGCTTGAAACAATGCTTCGATGGTCAGGCCTTGGGCTTGCATCAATTTACGCAATTGTTGTAGCGCCTCGACTTGGATCTGCCGGACACGCTCACGGGTAACGCCGATCTCTTGACCGACGTCCTCGAGCGTTGCGGCTTCATAACCCAGCAGACCGAAGCGGCGGGCCAGCACTTCACGATGCTTGGTCGGTAGTGTATAGAGCCATTTAATGATACTGTAATTCAGTTCAGCAATTTCAAACAAACACGCGGGATTTTTTTCTGTTTCATCCTGCAATAAGTTTGCTAGCAGTTTATCACCATCGTTCCAACCAGGCAGGGTTTCAATGGCAGTGGTACGCGCATTTAAGCTCAGTAACCGGCTGACCTCCTCGCTAGACTTTTCCAATTTCGAAGCTATTTCTTCAGCAGTAGGCTCGTGATCAAGCTGTTGCGCCAAGCGCCGAGCAGTTCGCAGATAAACGTTAAGCTCTTTGACCACATGGATTGGTAGGCGGATAGTGCGCGTTTGGTTCATTAGCGCCCGCTCAATGGTTTGGCGGATCCACCAGGTTGCGTAAGTGGAAAAGCGAAATCCCCGTTCAGGATCGAATTTTCCAACCCCATGAATTAACCCTAAGTTGCCCTCTTCAATAAGATCCAGTAGGGAGAGCCCACGATTGTTGTAGCGCCTTGCAATTTTAACCACCAGGCGCAA
The DNA here is from genome assembly GCA_038960095.1 of Candidatus Symbiodolus clandestinus. GTDB lineage: Bacteria > Pseudomonadota > Gammaproteobacteria > Enterobacterales > Symbiodolus > Symbiodolus clandestinus. Next base: position 829,904 of record CP152425.1, on the reverse strand, counting down.
ATTACTCTCAATCATCCGTTGACGCGCGGCGCTATCGCCTTGCAAAGCGAGCCGCGCTAAATAGACCTCTTCTTCGGCAGTTAATAGAGGAGAATAGCCGATTTCTCGCAAGTAGAGTTGGGTATTGTCGACAAATTCATGGGTTCCTAGTAGAGGTAGTGGCGGCGCCTCTTCTACCTCTTCATCCAGGCTAAAAGCGTTACTATCCTCTTCAGGGGCTAGTGAAGAATCATCAAAAGTTCCGCATGATTCCAATTTAGGATTAAAGCAGGGGGGATCAGAATCCTCTGAGGTTGGCGGTAAGTAATTTCTATCCATGTTGTTATACTCTCCTGTAATGGCCTAATTATACGCAGTATTACCTCAACTGTTGTAATTAACGCTTCGGTAAGTAACGAAGCGGGTTGACCGACTTTCCTTGATAACGAATCTGAAAATGTAGTTTTACTGAACGGGTATCACTACGTCCCATGGTTGCGATTTTCTGCCCCGATTTGATCAGTTGTTGCTCTCGAACCAGCAGCTTGTCATTATGGGCATAAGCAGTTAACCAATCTCCCGTATGTTTAATGATTAGTAGATGTCCATAGCCCGGTAAGGCATTGCCAGCATAAACAACACGACCAGCAGCGCTACTATAAATGGCCTGTCCCAGTGTTCCAGCGATATCAATCCCACGGTTTCCCCCGTCAATGCTACTAAATGGCGCAATGATCTTGCCTTGGGTCGGCCAGAGCCATTGTGTCGCGGTAGCGTTAGAGGCGGGTATTGGTGGCGTTGCAAAAGAGACTGCTGGCTGTTTAGAAAGGTTGTCAGACGCCTGCACGATGGCTAAGGTGGTTTTTGGCGTTTTAGTGTGCACGGGTGGTGCTGTTAACTTTTTAGTTGGTCGGGACGGCTGAATTGCTTTAGGTATTCCGCTGAGAGCAATCAACTGCCCTGGACAAAGAGAATAAGGAGGCTGAAGCTGGTTATATTTGACTAAGTCAGCCACGGAACAGCTGTGTTTCCTGGCAATTTGCCAGAGCGTATCGCCAGATTCTACGCGATACTGTCTCCGGTTTGCCTGAGCTCTGCTAGATAAGGAAGAATCAGACATTAGTGTCACCACATCGGCAGGATTTCTATTCTGCTGGTTACTACTACAACCAAACAGTAGATTACTACTGGCCAGTAGTAATACTATCTGCCAAGGTTGTGAAACTTTACTGTGCTTATTAATCAGGGTGTTGCTAATCATTCTGTTGTCATTATTCGCCTAAATGTTGTCAGTAGAATAAATATTCTCTTAACATAGTAGCTGGTTATTTAGGTAAATGAAAAGTACCTAAGCTGTTTATTTTTAGTGACCGTAAATTTTTCCCTAGTCACATTCAACCATTTTCTCTGCTTGAGCACTAGTCGAAATTTGATCCATCTTTGGTGCATTAGAACGGTTACCCAGTCATTCGCTCAGTAATCTTTCTGGCAGGAATTTATAGGCTTTTACCGTTCTGGTTTCTGGCGATTTAGCTTTAGAGCAAGCGGGAATAAAGCGCTCAACGGTCGAGTTAGTTGCGCAGTAAAGGTAAAGCATTGCTGCACAACCTACTAGGGTAGTATACTCACTTTTTCAGTGAGACTGTAGTTGTTAAACCGGAAATTCTAAAATAGCACGGTTTCCGTTTGAATGCTTTTTTGACGCTTTTTTTAAAGCGAAGGAAATACATGAGGCATCGGTATTAAAACAATTATTTTTTAATGACTAGGATAGTTAGGTAGGGAACTTTATGAAAATATCGATTCGTTTTCTTTTTAAAGAGACTTTTGGCTGTTTTTTGCACCATTGGTTCATAACAATCGTGTGTATAGGGGTAAACCTGTTCTCAGGCGTTACTATCATGCTAGCAGGTTTGACAATTTATCCGCAGGCAGCAAAATTTATCCAACACATGCTAACAGAACATCCCTTGATGGCATTCCTGAACGAAAAAATAGGCAATGCCCCTTTGGGCAGTACCCAATTAATCGTGACTGCTATCCTTACCTACTTGGTCTCATCTTGGGTAGTAAACGTTTTTTTATTAAGAACTAACAATACCATTTATAACAAAACAATAACGCTGAAAAAACTTTTGCTAACCGCTCTAAAACTGACTCCAAGGCTTTTATTGTTCAGTTTTGTTCAGTTCCTGCCAGTAGTAGTATTGGGTGGGTGTAGTTATATTCTCTACTCAAAATTTCTACCTCTGACAGTGATTAATTGTTCTATTATGGCTTTCCTTGCGGTAATCAGCTTGGCAGCGGTGCCTATTCTTTTAATTCGCTTAGCATTGGTAGAAGCGGTTATTATCAATCAACAATGCTCTGGATTCTCTGCTCTAAGGCGAAGCTGGCAATTAACTAAAGGTCAATGGTGCCCTGTTTTAGCTGGAATATTTCTCCCTATTTTTCTGATATCTACATGGTGGGGTTATTTCTTCTATCCAGTTTATGCGCTTTACCTGTATCAACAGCTAACGGTTTTACCGACAGCGGAATTACAGCAATCACTGAGGGTCGAAAACTCGCATCACTAAGCTTGTCTTACTAACAGTATCAAAGCAATCGATTTAGCAGTACGTGAATCAGCTGTCGTTCTCAAAAATTCAACAATCGGGTGGCCATGGCTGGCTGTTTTTTATGGCTACTCTGATGAAGTCTCAACCGATCTTAGATAATTCAGGGTGCTTTTAGCTAATAGGCTAGCCACGGATAGCAGCTGTTCAATTCATAGGGTTTAAACCAGCGTGACTAGAGATTATTATGAAAAAAATTGGAGTATTGACCAGTGGAGGTGATGCGCCAGGGATGAATGCAGCCATTCGTGCAGTGGTGCGATCCGCACTATCCTCTGGTTTAACGGTAGAAGGGGTTAGGGATGGTTACTTAGGGCTTACTGAAAATCGGCTGTACGCTTTACAACGAGCCAGTGTTTCCGATGTGATTAATCGCGGAGGGACTTTTCTTGGATCCGCTCGTTTCCCTGATTTTCAACAGCCTGAGGTACAGCAGCAGGTTGTTCACCGGCTACAACAGCAGGGGATAGATGGAATGGTAGTGATCGGTGGGGATGGTAGTTATCGGGGTGCACAGGCTTTATCAACCGCTGGTGTTCCCTGCATTGCCTTGCCAGGGACCATTGATAATGACATCATCGGGACCGATTATACCATTGGTTATCATACCGCTCTGCAAACGGTGTTAACTGCTATTGATCAGTTACGAGACACGTCAAGTTCTCATCGACGGATTTCGATCATTGAGGTGATGGGGCGTTATTGTGGTGATCTAACCCTAGCCGCAGCGATTGCTGGAGGGTGTGAATTTATACTCCTCCCTGGGCAACCCTTGGATCAACCGGCACTGATCAAAGCTATTCAAACAGCCATTCAGCGTGGGAAAAAACATGCCTTGGTTGCCATGACAGAAAATATCTGCAATCCACATCAGCTAGCACAAGCCATTGAGCAGCAACTAGGTCGCGAGACACGAGCAACCATATTAGGACATATTCAGCGGGGGGGAGCCCCGGTAGGATTTGATCGGCTGTTAGCTTCACGAATGGGGTGTTATGCAGTGGAACTGCTCCAACAAGGGGTTAGTGGCCATGCTGTTGGGGTACAAAATGATCAATTGTGGCACTATCCACTCTCTCATGCTTGGCATCAAAAAAAGCCATACTTCAAGCCAGAGTGGTTAGCCATGGCTAACCAACTCTTTTAATGAGGAAATGAATCTATGAGCCTAGCGTACCCGGATCGCTATCGACGAGCACTATTTCATCAACCAGTGGATAGGCCACCGGTTTGGTTTATGCGCCAAGCAGGACGCTATTTACCGGAGTATCGTGCATTACGTGCCCAAGTAGGCGATTTTATGACGCTTTGCCGTGATGCTGATTTAGCCTGTGAAGTGGCTTTACAACCGCTGCGGCGCTTTGATCTGGATGCCGCTATTCTATTTTCCGATATCTTAACCATTCCCGATGCAATGGGTTTGGGGTTGCGATTTATTCCCGGAGAAGGGCCGCAATTTAAGCGACCGTTGCGAAGCTTACACGAGATCCAGCAGCTGCCGATTCCTGATCCAGAAATTGAATTAGGTTATGTGATGGCAGCAGTTAGACGATTGCGGCATGCTTTACAAGGGAGGGTGCCTTTGATTGGCTTTGCCGGGAGCCCTTGGACGTTAGCGGCTTATATGCTGGAAGGCCAGGCCAATCGGAGTTTTCCGCAGATTCGGCAGCTGTTGGTGCAGCAGCCAGCGGTACTGCACAGCCTGCTGGCGAAATTGGCTGAGAGCGTTCGATTATATTTGAATGCACAAATTCAGGCAGGTGCTCAGGCTATCATGCTATTCGATACCTGGGGTGGCCTTTTAGACCAATACACTTACCGTGAATTTTCACTGGATTATCTACAACAAATTGTTGATGGACTGCAGCAACCTCAGGATCAACCAGTGATTCCAGTCACCCTATTTACCAAAGGCGGTGGTGCTTGGTTGGAGCAGCAAGCGCTGATTGGCTGTCAGGGATTAGGGATTGATGAGCAGGTCAATTTGGTGGAGGCACGTCGGCGGGTAGGCAATCGGGTTGCGCTCCAGGGAAACTTAGATATTGCTTTACTGAATGCTCCTCGTGAACAGCTGCAGCAAGCCGTTAAAGGTTTAATCACTGAGTGGGGTGCTGATTCGGGATATATCTTTAATCTTAGCCATGGCATCCCACCTGATGTACAGCCTGAGCAAATTCAGGCCATACTTGAGGTGATCCAGGGTAGCAGACGTCAGACGTCAGGCGTCAGAGATCAGAGTTTAAAGCAACCATTGAACCTGATGTCATGAAGATTCAAGAATTACAGCAATGGCAACGGCAGCAGGCTACAAAAGTTATTTTGCAGGATAACTTTCCTACACCTCGTTGGATTGGAGGGGCTGACGTAGGGTTTGAGGAACAGGGTCAAATCACGCGTGCGGCGATCGTCATTTTTGCGTATCCCTCCTGGCAGTTGTTAGAGTATCAGATTGCTCGGGTTCCCACCAACATGCCTTACATCCCAGGCATGCTGGCATTTCGGGAGTATCCTGCATTATCGGCTGCCTGGCAAAAAATTTCCCATCGTCCCCAACTGTTATTGGTCGATGGGCAGGGGATTGCTCACCCAAGAGGCCTAGGGATTGCTAGCCATTTTGGATTGTTAGCTGACGTTGCCACAATAGGGGTTGCTAAGCAGCGCTTGTACGGTCATGCAAAAGCAGTTGGTGAGCATGTGGATAGCGTGGTTCCACTCTGGAAAGATCAGCAGCAATTGGGATGGTGCTGGCGCAGTAAACAGCGCTGTCGACCTTTATATCTCTCACCGGGTCATCGAATTAGCTTAGCCAGCACGTTATTATGGGCTCGGCATTGCACAAAAGGTTATCGGTTACCGGAACCAATCCGTTGGGCTGATGCGATAGCATCTCGCCGTTCATCTAAGCAGTTCATTCAGTTTATCGAAAAAAATTGAAAAAATTATGCAAATTATCTAGATATTTGGCGACAGATGATTTACAGCACTGGTTACTTTGTTCTACAGTTAGCTAGGTAGTATAAATGATTGTTTTATTAAGTTCAGGAAGCGTGAGCCATCAGTAGCATAGTGGCCGTGTTTATTGTGAAACCGAATCATCGGAAATCTCTAAGGACAAGTTATGAATAAGACCCAACTGATTAGTGAAGTAGCCGATAAAGCAGTATTAACTAAAACGCAAGCTAAGTTAGCCTTAGAGACCGTTCTGGACGCTATCAGTGAGTCGCTGCAGCAGGGAACGCCAGTACAGTTAGTGGGTTTTGGAACCTTTAAAACTAGGTATCGGAAAGCTCGTACCGGTCGTAATCCAAGGACTCTTAAAGCCATGGAATTAGCAGCAGTCACTGTCCCAGCTTTTGTGGCAGGTAAAGGGTTAAAAGAAGCTGTCAATCGTTGAATATAGCGCTGGCTATAGCAACTTTTAAGATAAGCGCATTGGGGTAAAAACTCAGGATTCAGAACCCACAATGAGTTCTGGCTCCTAAGTTTTAACGTTTATTTTAGTGCTCGGTGCCCAATATCACGGCGGTAATAAAGGCCAGGCCAAGCGATTGTCTGTGCCAGCTGGTAGGCCTTTTTTTGAGCTTGTATTAAAGTCTCTCCTAGGGCAGTGGCACAGAGAACTCGTCCGCCTTGCGTAAGTACCTGATTATCAGCTAATCGGGTACCACAAAAAAACAGTTGTTGGCTGTTATCAGCAGCAGTCGCTTGATCAGGAGATGGCAGCCCATTGATGACCATCCCGGAAGGGCACGGCCCAGGATAACCGGCGGTTGCCAGCACCACCCCTAAAGCGGGTCTTGGATCCCAAGCAATGGTTTGTTGTTGTAATTGGCGATTAACGGTCGCTAAACAGAGGGCCACCAGATCGCTTTCGAGCCGTAGCATCAGTGGTTGAGTCTCTGGATCGCCTAATCGACAATTAAACTCAATCACTTTAGGAGTACCATCATCGAGGATCATTAGCCCTGCATAGAGAAAGCCAGTATAAGGCCTACCCTCTTGTGCCATACCCTTTACGGTTGGCCAAATGATGTCATCTAAAATCTGCTGTTGTAGCTGTTCGGTTACCCTAGGTGCTGGAGAGTAAGCACCCATACCACCCGTGTTAGCTCCTTGGTCACCTTCACCAATGGCTTTATGATCTTGACTAGTAGCCAGCGACAACAGGTGTTCGCCATCGACCAATACCATAAAGCTGAGCTCATTGCCCGACAAAAACTCTTCAATAATGATGCATCGTCCAGCATCGCCAAAGGCAGCTCCCGAAAGCATGGCAGTCACGGTGGCTTCAGCTTCGGAAAGTGAGGTAGCGATGGTAACTCCTTTACCGGCAGCTAAACCATCGGCCTTAATAACCCACCGCTGGGAGAGCGCTTCTTTCTGTCGTAAATAGTTGAGTGCAGCCGGTAATTCAGTAAATTCTTGATAGTCAGCCGTCGGGATCGCATGGCGTTTTAAGAAGGCCTTCATAAAGGCCTTAGAGCCCTCTAATTCGGCTGCAGCTTGGGTTGGGCCAACAATCGCTAAGTTAGCCTCTTGAAAGGCATCAACAATCCCCAGTACCAGCGGCTTTTCTGGGCCTACTATGGTTAAATCTATTGGCTTCTGTTGCGCAAAAGCCAGTAATTGCGGAATATCAGTGGCCCCAATCGATAGGTTTTCAATCAATGGTCCGGTTGGCCGCCTAGCCGATTCTAGAGCTGTTCCTGCATTACCCGGCGCGACGTAGATGTGACTGACTAAGGGGGACTGAGCGGCCTTCCAAGCTAATGCGTGCTCGCGTCCTCCCTCTCCGATAATCAATAGCTTCATACCCTGCTTATCCTAATGATATTAATGACTTTGCTATCAAACTAGCTTCACGATTTGCTGATTTCTGATTAATGTCGAAAGTGACGCATTCCAGTAAAAATCATTGTGATGGATCGCTGATCAGCGGCTTGGATCACCTCAGCATCGCGCCGTGAGCCGCCTGGTTGGATAATACAGGTAATACCAGCTTCTGCCGCTGTATCGACGTTATCTCGAAAGGGGAGAAAAGCATCTGCAGCCAGCACGGCACCTTTTAGAGATAAATCTGCTTGCTGAGCTTTATGGATGGCCAGTTGTGTGGCATCAATGCGGCTCACCTGACCGGCACCAATACCCAATGTGGTTTGTTGACTCGCTATAACCATGGCATTAGATTTAACACACTTGGCTATTTGCCAAGCAAATTGAGCATCTGCCCACTCTGAGTCAGAAGGTTGCCGTTGGCTGACCACTTGAAGTTGTGCCGACTGCCAACTGCCTTGATCGCTGACTTGTACTAATAGCCCTCCAGAAATACTTTTATATTCCAAAGAAGGCGCTGAAGCGGGTAAAATTTTATCACAAGCTAACAAGCGAATATTTGGCTTGCGAGCAAACCGTTGGAGTGCTTCTGAGGCAAAGGCTGGGGCAATAATCACTTCAACGAATTGTTGTAACATTGCCTCAGCGACTTCCAGGGTAACTGGCCGATTAACCGCAATAATGCCACCGAAAGCAGCGCTCGGATCACATTGAAAAGCGCGTTGGTAAGCCGTCAATAGTGAATTGCTCACAGCAACGCCACAGGGATTAGTATGCTTAACAATAGCACAAGCAGGTTGCTCAAAAGGGAAAATGCAAGTAAAAGCACTGTCAGCATCTAACCAATTGTTGTAAGAGAGTGGTTTACCTTGCCGTTGTTGCGCTTGCGCAACGCCGATTGTGGTTGATAGACCAGTTTGGTAGAGTGCAGCCGGTTGGTGAGGATTTTCACCATAACGCAACAATTTTGGCCGTTGAAAGGGCAGTCGGGGAATTTCAGGAAATTGTGGCAGGGGTGCCAGTTGTGAATCATCAGCGATTTTCACAGTAACTTGGCGGCTGAAATAATCAGCAATGGCACAATCATAATTGGCAATGGTAACCAGTGCCTTGCTTGCCAGCATGAAGCGCTGTTGAAGCGTTAACGCCCCTTGCTGCTGTTGTAGCCAGTTGATCAGCTGTGGATAATCTTGTGGATCGACCACTACTGCCACGGCTGCATGATTTTTAGCAGCTGCTCGAACCAGGGTCGGACCACCGATATCAATCTGTTCAATGGCCTGTTGTCGGGTATGATTGGGATCATCGATAGTTTGTACAAAGGGATAGAAGTTAGCGATGACTAAATCGATAGGTAGAATTTCCTGCTCTGTCATCACCGAATCATCTTGCCCTCGCCGCCCAAGGATCGCACCATGAATTTTCGGGTGTAGTGTCTTAACACGCCCCCCCATCATCTCAGGGTATTTCGTATAATCAGCGATTTCAGTGACCAGGTAACCGGACCCCCGTAATAATTGAGCGGTTCCTCCGGTAGAGATCAGTTCAACGCCTTGTTGTTGGAGTACTGCAGCAAGTTCCAACACCCCCTGCTTATTGTAGAGGGTGATTAGGGCTCGACGAATGATTGGATCACTAAATTCGGTCATTGATTTTCTAACAATCTTGGTTTTTAATTGACAAAAACTATCAGTGGCTAACGAAGTGATAATCCTTTTTTCTCAAGCTGATAGGTAATCAGCTGCTGTTGTAGCAGAGTCAATAAATTACTGACCACATAGTAGAGCACCAATCCTGCCGGGAACCACAAGAAAAATAGGGTAAACACCGCAGGCATGATCATCATCATCTTCTGCTGCATGGGATCGGCCATGGGGGAGGGTGACAACCTTTGGATCAACAGCATGCTCAGGCCCATCAATAGTGGCAGCAGGTAATAGGGATCAGGTGCTGAGAGATCCTGAATCCATCCGATAAATGGGGCATGGCGTAGTTCAACAGAGCCCACTAGCATCCAATAGAGAGCTAGGAAAATAGGCATTTGAATAAATAGCGGTAGACAGCCTCCTAGGGGATTAACTTTCTCACGCTGATAAAGCTTCATCATCTCCTGGCTCAGGCGTTGTCGATCATCACCCCAGCGATCACGGATTGCCTGCACTTTGGGCTGTAGTAAGCGTAATTTAGCCATAGAGGTGTATTGTGCTTTGGTCAGTGGATAAAGCAGTAATCGCACTAAAAAAGTGATACCGATAATTGCCAGTCCCCAGTTACTAACAAAGCGCTGCAAAAATTTTAATAATTTAAATAGAGGCTGGGAAATAAACCAAAGCCAGCCATAATCGACCGTTAAATCAAGATGTTTAGCAACTGCAGCCATGCTCTCTTGGCATTCAGGCCCTAACCAAAGTTTAGCCGGGAGCTGTTGATGCTCCCCAGGCTGTAGAGTTGTCATCTCACCCATGAAGCCGATAACTGCTTGCTGCGAGGAGATAAGCTGTTTGGTGTAGAATTGGTAGGTGTGGTTGGGTTCTGGGATCCAGGCAGAAGCAAAATAGTGCTGAAGCATCGCCACCCAGCCTTGCTGAGTTGTCAGCGCCAGATCAGATTTTTTTAAGTCACTAAAGCTATATTTTTGGTAGCGCTTATCTGTGGTGGAATAGGCCATTCCTCGATAAGTTTGTAGGGCAAAACGCCCTTTTTCACGCTCTTTAGGCAGTGCAATACTCTGTTTCAATTGGCCAAATAGCTGGACTTGAATCGGTTGTTTGCTGTGATTAATGATTTCATGACGGACTTCAACCGCATACGCCCCTTGTCTTAAAGTAAAAACTTTACGAAATTCCACACCTTGAGCATCCCGGTAGGTCAAGGGTACTTCCAACACTGTTTGCGGTTCTTTTAATTGGTAGTGCTGTTGTTGACTTTGATAGAGTGGGCGGTTGGTCGGTGAATTATCAGAGCCTTGTGGTCCAATTAAGCCACTTTGGGCTTGATAAGTAAAGAGGGGTGACTGCTCCAAGAGTGGTAAGGGGCGTTGGTCACGTAAGTTACGGTTGTAGGCCAGCAACTGGGCCTCGAGAATATCGCCCCCTTGCGGATTGATGGTCAGCGCTAACACATCACTGCATAGGGTAATGGGTTGAGATGGCGCCGCCTCACTCGCTGCTACTGGCAAAGAGGTTGGTGTGCTGGTTGGCAGCTCAGCAGAATGCGGCTGAGTGATAGTAGTCGGTGTTGTTAAAGGTTGGACAGGAGCGTGCTCCTTTTGCCACTGCTGGAAAAGGAGAAATGAGACAACGATGAGCGCCATCAACAGTAAGTTACGTTGAGAATCCATGATTTAGTCACTCGTAAGGAGGGTTATTACAGTCAAGCGGCAAAGGGTCCAGGCCGCCGGCGCTAAAGGGGTGGCATTTTAACAGACGCTGGCTGATTAACCAGCTTGCTGGCAGCAAGTGATAACCTCGCAATGCCGCTATAGCATAATCAGAGCAGCTGGGATAAAAGCGGCAATTCGGCCCTAACCAGGGACGTATCAGTGATTGATAGCTCTGGATCAGAGCAATTAATCCATAACGCATGATGATTGCTTAATAGCGTGCTGCCGACAGAATCGATGCCATAGTTTATTAATGAGTATGATAAAAGCCGCATTATCCAGAGTATCAGCTCCTTTTTTAACAATCATCACAAAGTCCATGGCTGGTAATTGGTGCTGCTGCTGGCGAAAGACTTCTCTCAGTAGCCGCTTGCAGCGATTGCGAGCATTAGCCCGCTTGACCTGTTTTTTAGCAACGATCAGCCCTAAACGCGGATAATCTAGGCGGTTAGGCCGACCTAATAGGGTTAATTGCCGTGAAACAGCCGCTATGGGCTGTTTAAAAACATTACTATATTCAGCAGAACTAAGCAGACGCCGCTGTCTGGAAAAACCTAAATGCACGTGGCAAAATCAGGGTGTTAGTGTGGCTACACGGTTAAGCGGACACGACCTTTAGCCCGTCGGCGTGCTAATACCTGTCGACCATTTTTAGTCGACATCCGCGCACGAAAGCCATGGGTACGGGCGTGTTTAAGAACAGAGGGTTGGTAAGTGCGTTTCATGATACGAACATCCTAAGGCAACAATCGACAATAGCGGTAAATATTTTACTCTTTTCATTCCAATGAAGTAAAGCTGCTTGTGGTAAATCTTGCTGAGTTAACGCGGCCAGAGGATTCTAATTATTGCAGCAATATCTATTTGCGCTTGTGCTCTAACCGTTACTACTACTATCTTCTGGCATAGATATTGAAAGTTAGGTTAATACTGAGCTGAGTGACTACCGATATGACCTAGCAAACCTTGTTTGGTGCAGTATTAGATGACGGTCTGGTCTCTTAAAAGAAACTATGTTTAAATCTTTCCTTATTGATTAAACAATTGGCTATAAAGGCAACTTAACTATGGAAAAAAATGAACTACAGCAACAGATTGAGCAACGGATGCAGCGTTGTATTGATGCTTTTCAGCAAAATATTGCTAAAGTTCGTACTGGGCGTGCGCATCCCAGCTTACTGGAAAGCATTACGGTCGATTACTACGGTAGCCGAACGCCGCTGCGACAGTTAGCGAACATTGTTGCCGAAGATAGCCGAACGTTGGCGTTAACCCTGTATGATCGCAATTTGACAACTGCCGTTGAACGGGCCATTTTAACCAGTGATTTAGGAGTGAATCCACGGGTGGCGGGTAGTGTGATCCGTATCCCATTACCACCGCTGACTGAGGAGAGACGCAGGGCCTTGGTTAAACAGGTGCGTGCTGAGGCAGAACAGAGTCGCGTAGCTCTGCGAAATCTTCGGCGAGAGGCCAATGAGATGTTAAAAACCGCTTTGAAAGAGAGGCAGTTAAGTGAAGATCAAGAGCGTCAACAGCAGCAAATTATCCAAAAGTTGACTGATAAGATGGTCGAAAAAGTTGAGAGGTTCTTGCAGGCTAAAGAGCAGGAATTATTACATCTATAGATTAAGTTATATTAGTCACGCATCATCTGACACTAGAGTTTGAAAAGAAGAGCGTTACTGGTTTTGATAGAGGGTGTTGAACCTTTAATCAAAAACAAGCGGTAGTGTAATGGTTTAATACTTCCGGCCACCTCTAAAGAACCCGAGTAGAATGTCGATTAGAGGTAGAAAATGATCAGTCAGCATAAGCGTCCAAAATACAGCTTAAATTTTAAACAAGATGCAGCCAAGTTAGTGCTTGAGAAAGGCTATAGCCATCAGCAAGCAGCTGATAGCTTGGGTATCTCGCTGAGTGCCATAAGGCGTTGGGTTCGCGTTGAGAAAGGTTGTCCTACCCCCCTAGGAAGCAAGCAAGCCAACTTAAATTTGTTGGAGCACGAAGAGCTTATCAAGCTACGTAAAGAGAGAGCTAACTTATTGATGGAGCGTGAGATATTAAAAAAGGCCGCTGTCTTCTTTGCCAAGGAAAATCAGTAAGATACCAGTTTATTGATAAGCAAAAGAAGACCTATTCGCTGCGGATGTTATGCAAAGTTATGGAAGTTGGCAAGAGCGCATTTTATCAGTGGTCGGTTCAACGATTGAGAGTGAAGCCTACTAACCAACTATTGCTTGAACATCAGGCGGTTGAGCTATTTAATAATCATAAAAAGACGTTAGGTTCCAGAAGATTGGGGCAGGAACTGAATAAACTAGGTGTAGCGATAGGTCGGTTTAAGACTCGTCGTTTGATGAAGCAACTGGGGCTGGTTGCTCGCTACCCGAAGCGGTATAAAGCAACAACAGACAGTGATCATGAGCAATCGGTGGCCCCTAATTTATTAAAACGCCGATTTAAGGTTAGCAATTCCAATAGCGTCTGGACAACTGATATCACCGCGATTTGGACCCATCAGGGCTGGCTGTATCTAGCGGTTGTATTGGATTTGTACTCACGGCAGCTCATTGGCGGGGCGATGGCGGGGCATATGAAAACCTCATTATGTCTGCAAGCATTGCAAATGGCATATTGGCGTCGAAAACCCGGGCGTGGGGTGATTCATCATTCTGATCAGTGCAGCCAATATACTAGCCATCTGTACCGACAACAACTGGTAGCTATGGGAATGGAAACTAGCATGAGTGGCAAGGGGCAGTGCTGGGATAACGCCCCTACCGAAAGATTTTTCAGAAGCTTAAAATATGAGCAGTTGAATTATGAAGTTCTAACAACACGAAAAGAAGCCCATCTGTCTGTTTTGGAGTACTTGGTTTATTACAACAGTAAGCGTCCACATAGTGCTTTGGGCTATCTGACACCTATGCAATATGAACAGTATGAATTAAGCAAAGTGGCTTAAATAGGTGTCCGGTTTTTGTTGACCATGAGCCGGGAACTCAATGGCATAGTCAACAACCGCTCGTTCGGTCGCTTCATCAGCCCGGTTTTTTAGGTTAGGAACTCGACGGCTACGGTTGACTAAGGCTTCAACTCCGCCTTCCTCAACCAATTCCTGATAGCGATAAAACGTATCCCGTGATACCCCCATAATCTTGCAGGCTTTGGAAACGTTATTAAGCTCTTCGGCAAGATTTAGAAGTCCAACTTTGTATTTGATGATTGGTTTGTTACTATGAAGCATGAGTGTTACCGCTTGTTTTCGATTAAAGGTTCAACACCCTAATCAAAACCGGTAATGCTCTTCTTTTCAAGCCCTAATGTCAGATTATATCGTGACTAATACAAATCGTAATACATCAGTCAATAGGGTCCACTACCGGTTTTTTTGTCGTTTCCATAAACTCCATGCTTTCATACGGAAAAAATAGAGTCGGCGTAATTCAGATCTGGGTTAGAAATACTAAGCGAGGTGAAAGCATTATCAACTAGACTACTGTGCATCGCTGGCACTTGTTGAACTAAAATTCTTGTTAGATTAGTGGCATTTGATGCTTTATCTATATATTTCCATTCTGTTAGTAGTTTTATTACTTGATCTTGAGTTCTCTGAGGTAAACCACTTTCTGCTACACTGCTAAAAGGAGAATTTTTTTCAGTCTTATCTTTTATTTTAACTCCTTTATTGATCAAGAGTTTTATTAACCTAAAAGACCCATTATAAACAGCTAGATTAATGGCAGATTCTCCATCTCGATCTTCTGCATTAATATCAGCTCCATTATCTATTAACAGTTCTATTAACTCATCGCTGCAACTACTTTCTACAGCTACCATAAGCAGAGGTCTCCCTCCTTTAGTGCGAGCATTAACATCATTTTTTCCTAGGTAAGTTTTTACTTGTCTCAAGTCATTGTTCTTAATTGCTAAAATTATATCAGAATTTTCAGAAAACAAGATATTAATATCCTGGATAATATCATCTAAATCTTCTGCGGGTTTCGGCTTAGGTTCCGGTTCTGTTGTATCAGTTTTATGGAATGACTGCCCCGCATGCCTTTTCCATCCAGGGGGCACAGCCGATGGTCTGAGTATTTCATCTAATTCGTTGAGCATCGCCGGTAGTTTCTCTTCGAATACCGTTATCTCCTCCTGACTCGCTTGATCAAGTTGCGTAAGCTGCCCATACTGTTCTTGTAGATCTTCTAACCACCATTGGGGCCATTCATGCCTCTTATTAACTATTTTTCCATCCCTGGCTACCCGTTTAAATAAATCCTCTACATTTTTTTCGAGCCTATCTAACTGCTTTCGCCACTCAATTCTCTGTTCCTCGGTGATAGCTTGCTCACTGGGAAGGGATTTAGCGGTTGGTTTTTGTTGCTTACGAATTCTCCTTAACGCTAAGAAAAAGGAGAGCATCATCATCAAGGAATTTAGTTTGTCTAAATCTAAGGGTTCTGAAGGTTCAGAAAAGATCTCTTTTGTCACAGGTGGGTCTGTTGGCTTTTCCCTAATCCCTAGGTCCAACAAGGGAGTAGAGTAGAATGGCAACCTCTCTAACAATCCTTTCCACAGGGTCGTTATCCAGGGAGTAGGACGGGATGCAGAGGAGGGCATATCAGGGATCTGCCGTCGATGGCGGCGTTGGTGGTGGTGTCGATGGGGATAAGCAGAGGATTCGGGTAATATTGCCTCAGGTGGCTTGGTAGAAGGGGGTAATACCGTATCCTGCAGTGCTAGCAGGGAGATTATCTCCTGTTGCTGGTCTAATGGACCGAAATAGAGCGGTGTCTGCTCTGGCAGTTGGATTAATTGAATTTGATTAACTGATAGTGTCCCATTATCCAGCGCCAGTTGACTGGCATTAAGCGCCGTGGGAAAAGAGAGTCCAACTGGACGGTGCTCAGTATCATTATAGCGCAGCAAGCGGTCAGCAGTGATACGGCCATCGATAGTACTGAATCACACTGGTTTTATCGGAGACTCTATTTTTTCCAAATGTATGAGAGAATGGAGTTATGGAAACGAAAAAAAGACCAGCAAAAAATTACTCACCTGAAGTGCGTGAACGAGCCGTTAAGATGGTATTAGAGCATGAGGCTGATTATGAGAATCGTCGAGCAGCTATCTGCTCTATCGCCGCAAAATTCGGCTGCCATCCTAAAACGTTAGCTCTGTGGTTGCAGCAGATAGAGCGAGATCAAAGGTTAAGAGCAGGAGCAACTTCAGAGGAAAAAGCACGTATTAAAGCTCTGGAGCGTGAAAATCGTGAGCTACGTCAAGCCAATGAGATCTTGCGTAAGGCCAGCGCTTATTTTGCCCAGGCGGAGCTCGACCGCCATCGCCGGTCATGACAGCCTTTATCGATAAGCATCGAGAGGTTTACGGGGTCGAGCCAATTTGTAAAGTATTACCGATTGCCCCATCCACCTACTATCTGCATGCCGCCAGAAAAAAGCAGCCGTCGCTGTTACCGGCAAGGCAGGTAAAGGATATCAAACTAAGTGAGCAGATCCGCAAAATCTGGGATGCTAATTTTAAAGTCTATGGTGCTGTTAAGATTTGGCATCAACTGAAGCGTGAAGGCATTACGGTAGCCCGTTGCACCGTGGAACGTCTGATGCGTACCATGGGATTGCAAGGGATAAGACGAGGTAAAGGGGTCAAAACCACATTTTCTAATCAATCTGCTCCCTGCCCAGATGATTTGGTTAACCGGAATTTCCAGGCTGACCGGCCTAATGCGCTGTGGGTTGCTGATTATACCTTTTGTACGACTTATCAAGGATTTGTTTATACAGCCTTTATTATTGATGTTTTTTCCCGCTATATCGTGGGATGGCGAGTCTCTAGCTCGGCCAAAACCGATTTTGTTCTAGATGCGTTAGAACAGGCCCTGTATGCTCGCCGGCCCTTCAAAGGGGAGCGCTTAATCCATCACAGTGATCGCGGCAGTCAGTATGTCTCTATCCGCTACACCGAACGGATGGTAGAAGCTGGCATTGAATGCTCTGTAGGTAGTGTTGGCGATTCTTACGATAATGCATTAGCTGAGACTATCAATGGCCTCTATAAATCCGAAGTCATTCATCGCCAATCCTGGCAAACCCGTGCTCAAGTAGAGATGGCTACCTTGAAATGGGTTGCTTGGTTTAATCAGCAGAGGTTATTGGGACCCATCGGTTACATACCCCCAGTCGAAGCAGAAATAAGGTATTATCAACAACAAATTGAGCTCGATAAAGCGGCTTGATTCTAAAAAAACAGTCTCCGACATTCCCGGGGGGATTCACTATCATGGATCTCACTATTAATGATTTTCTCTCCATGGGTGCTTTTCCGAACCATAGCATCCAACTAAATCAGCAACAAAGATTAGTGTATGGAAAAAAGCGTTGGATAAAACAAAGTCAATCTTCTCTACACCGGATACCCATTATTCGCCAAGCATCTTTTCTTCGCCAGCAGCGCTTAAATAACCGTAGGATAAAGTGTGCGTTGTTGTTAGCTGTCGCGCAAGAATATGGACGCAGTGCCGCTGAGCAGCTGAGTCGCTATCCTCAATATTGGTCTGAATACAAACCACTCTACGCAAGTAAAATTAATCAGCTAGCCAAAATAATTAACCATAGTTATCAACCGATGTCTCCAAAAGTAGCGTTACCCTGTTTTATTAACCATAGCCTTTTAAAAAGCTCTTCTTCTGAAAAACAGTTACGTCTGCTTCGACAACTACCAACACTCCTAAAAATCCATTACCAGTCAAAGATGACAACTCAACGGCAGTTACAACAGGCATGGCGTGAAAGTGTGGTTAGCGACAAACAATTTAAATCTTATCTACAATTATCGAGCAATCAGCGTCTTGTATTAATCCATTATCTAACAGCCTATCAACAACTACCAAAGGGGAAATTTAATCGTGCATTACCTTTTCACTGTGAGCCCCCGAAGCTTAATGGATCCGATAAGCGCTGCAAGTTTTCTCAATTACCGATCAAGCATCAGCTAACGCTGATCAGTGAAGCCGCAGCCAGCCGAACCGGCTATCGGAAACGAACCATAGACACTAACACACAACAGCTGCTGAAAGCTAAAGGGTTGCCCTCTCTTAAATATTACTACTCACCAATTTTAGAAAAACAGCTATCTAAAAGTAACCATCGACTAAAATTTATTGACAACCATCTCTATTCCATGCAAGGGTTAAGTGCCCGTTTTATCGTACAGAAATCGCCTCAAGGCAACACCCTAACCTTAACCTTCGGTGGTTTCAGAAGCCACCCATTAATGCTAGGCCGCCTATGGCAATTCTATGCCATCCTATGCAATTTTATTCGACACCCTGAACTAGCACCGCTTTATCAACAAGCCGCCGCATTGACAGAACAGGTTGCCTGTTATGCACGCAACCAAGGATTTACTAGCTTTAACCTACTAGGACATTCACTCGGGGGCAGTTTAGCTGAATATTCCTTCAGGAAACATAGTGAGCTCATTGATCGAACAACAGTATTCCAGGCCTTTCACCTTAAAGGAAAAGAACGCTACGCCTTGATACACCATCCCACCGCGCGGCAAAAAATAACTAGTGTTGAGGTGCAAAATGATTGGATCACCTCACCATTAATTCAAAGAGATTTAAGAGGCATTCCTACCGTACTTCTTGTTCCACCAAACTATCGAAAACAAGTTCATAGCCACTACCACAAAAGATTATTCAAAGCCGTTATTGATAATTTATCGTCTCACCAGGCAGTAGTAACTTAAAACTCACTGTTCATTAAACCAATATAAATTTTCTAAAATTATCTTTTAAATGCCTGTACAGTTGAAAAATTTTTGTAATCCAGTCAAAGTGTTGTTGATAGCGACGGAAGCTAAAATTAGCCCCATAATCCGGCTAATTACTGCAGCACCGGTAACACCAATCCACCGTTGGATATCGTTAGCAATCAATAATAATAAGTAAGTAATCAATAATACACTAAAAACAACTAGCATCGTCCATACATAATCTAATAGTGCGAAGCCATTTCTATCCGACAGCAGTACTAAAGTCATCATAGCACCTGGAGAAGCTATGGAAGGGACCGCAATAGGGAAAACTGCCACATCATTCCTTTCACTCTCTAATCGTATTTCTTGGTGCGGTTTACTTTCACCAAAAATCATCGTTAGGGAGAATACAAATAGAACTAAGCCCCCTGCCACTTGAAAAACCGCTATTTTGATATCTAATTGTTCTAAAGTTAACTTACCAGCAAATAAAAAAAACAGCAAAATAGCAGCTGAAACCAAAATAGCTTTCCTAGCAACCTGTTTCTGCTCTACCGGAGTAAACTGTGCTGTTTTAGCTAAGTAGACAGGAATGGTACCGATAGGATCGATAACCGCCCATAATACAATGAATTGAGGCAATAAACTTTCAAACATATCGCGCAATTCCACTTATACAGTTAGGCTACCCTAGGGCATGGTGCAAAAATCAATGAATCTCTAAGCCCTATTTTATCTAAAACTGTAATCTGGTTAAATTGACAGCACCAAGCTTTTTAACATTTCATTAAGTCAAACCTAAAATTTAACATAATGTTATCAACCTTGCCAAGCAACCAATCCTCCTTTTTTCGCCCTGGCTCCTGATGACTGCTTAACACTAACCGCTGGGCTGAGCAAGATTTTCTGCTACCCAAGCCGCATAAGCTTTTTCTACGTTAGCAATCGGCCAAGCAATTAACTCAGGGACCTGATAAGGATGGTTTTCCTTAAGCAGGTTGAATAGCTTAACTTGCCGCGAACTATCACTTTTTAGTAGCAGCTGAAGCTCCGTTTGGCGCTGTAACACCCCTTGCCAGTAATACCATGAGACCATCGGAGAAATGCAAGAGATACAAGCTGCCAAACGGGCTTCAAGAACAGCTTGTGCCAGTCGTTCAGCGCAAGCTTGATCAGGGACCGTGCAAAGAACCATAATAATCTCCACAATAACCTCCTTGAACAGCCGCTAGATACTTTAAAGTTAAACCTAAAGCTTACACAGTCAGAGTTACAAAATCAGCGCTGCTAATTAAGAAGCTGAAACAGACCGAGAGAATGATGGCGATAACACCCGGCATAAAAAACGGATGGTTAAAGATAAAACGGCCAATGCGAGTTGAACCGGTGTCATCCATAGCAACAGCCGCTAGTAGTGTTGGGTAAGTAGGAAGAACAAATAGCGCAGAGACAGCTGCAAAGGAAGAGACAATAGTGTTAGGAGTGACTCCAATGGCCAAGGCCGCTGGGAGCAATGCTTTTGCAGTCGCTGCTTGAGAATAGAGCAACATAGAAGCAAAAAACAAGATAACAGCTAACAGCCAAGGATACCTTTGCAGCCAAACACCTATTACCTCCTGAATATCGGACAGATGATTACTAATAATCGTATCACCCAACCAGGCTACGCCTAAGATACAGACACAAGCGCTCATACCTGCTCTGAAGGTGCTACTTTCAATAATAGACTGGGCTTTAACCTGACAAAAAAGAGTAATTAAAGTTGCAACACTAAGCATTCCAATCAAAATAGCCTGGTTGCGATCGAGCAGCGGGTGCTCAACGTATCCAAGAGGCTCACTGATGAGAACAGCGTATCCAATAACCCCACTAATTGCCAGTGCAAACAACCACACAGCGTATTTAGCTGTTACCGGTAATTTTGAACATTTACTTGGGAGTACCACTTGCGGCTTTTGGGTAACCGAGGCAGATCCATGCTTTGAAAAGGGCAACCAATCCCCTAACCTATCGACAATAGTGGCCGTCAATAATACTGCTACTAACGTTGCTGGCAACGCAATGCTAATTAGCTGTAAATAATCAACACCATAAGGCTTAACCAAGGCAGCTACAAATAGCACTGCCGCGGATAACGGCGAAGCAGTCACCGCAATTTGCGAAGCAATAACCGCCAGCGACAACGGCCTCGATGGCGGGATACCTTGAGCTTTAGCCACATTAACAATAACTGGTAGCAACGATAGAGCTATGTAACCTGTACCGGTCATCAGCGTCATACCATAAGTGGTTAAAGGAGCTAAAAGTGTCAGGCGTTTCGGATGGTGTTGTAACAGCAATTCTACCCGTTGCACCAAGTAATCCATTCCCCCAGCCGCCTGCAGAGCAGCAATAGCCACTGTAACTGCCATGACAATTTCAATGACATCAAAAGGGATCTTTCCTGGCGCTAGGCCTGATAAGATCAGTAACAGCAGCCCAAAGCCGCCGGCTAACCCAATGCCGATACCGCCAATACGTGCTCCTAAATAGAGAGCTGTTAAAATCACTAAGCATTCCCAGATGAGCATCAATCAAATTATCCTATGCAAACAGTTGGATTGCAGCTAGCCACCCTCGAATGATTGAAAAATCTTGAGAAACCCGACAATGCGGTATTTCTTAGTCATCAAGCCGAAGACTTTAGAATCTGCTTGTACAAAAAGTTATAACTCTCAATCAGTTATCATCAATAACTTTACCAAGTGAGTTTACCTGATAGTGTGAAAGGCACCAAAGATTAAATCTACTTTACTGCTCTTGACAATGGCTAGCTACCCAATAATCCAAAAAAAAAGTTTACTTTGGAAGCCGGTTTTAGAAAATCACATCACGAAAAAGCAGGTCGTTGAGAATACGCTTCCTGTAGAAAATTTTTTGTCTATCCCCTCTTGAAGTTCCATCAACAGCCCTTATCTAAAAGTACACAGGCCAACTCGTGTTAGTAGTAACACCAAATGGCTCCATCGTAATTATTGTCTGAAGATAGTGTTCCAGTACTACAGGAGAGCATTGATGAAAATTCGTCCATTACACGATCGTGTAATCATTAAACGTCAAGAAATTGAAGCCAAGTCCGCCGGTGGCATTGTATTAACTAGCTCAGCAGCTGGTAAATCGACACGTGGAGAGGTTAAAGCAGTTGGGAAAGGTCGTATTTTAGACAATGGCAATTTAAAGCCAATGGATGTCAAAGTTGGGGATACCGTGATCTTTAATGATGGTTATGGTGTTAAGGTTGAAAAAATCGATGGCGAAGAACTACTAATTCTCTCTGAAAGCGATATTCTTGCCGTTGTCGAAGCATCGTAACTAAGGCGAGCGATACCGAATCATTAACTTTAAAATCCAAATGTTAGGAAAGAAAGAACATGGCTGCTAAAGAACTTAAATTTTCAACAGAAGCGCATCAAAAGATGCTGCGTGGCGTAAACATCCTGGGTGATGCTGTTAAAGTAACTTTGGGTCCACGCGGGCTCAACGTAGTGCTAGACAAATCATTTGGTGCTCCAACGATTACCAAAGACGGTGTCTCTGTCGCACGCGAAATCGAATTGCACGATAAATTCGAAAATATGGGTGCACAAATGGTGAAAGAGGTTGCCTCTAAAGCCAATGACGCCGCTGGTGATGGTACAACTACCGCCACTGTATTAGCACAATCTTTCGTGAATGAAGGGTTGAAAGCTGTTGCTGCTGGCATGAATCCAATGGATTTAAAACGCGGCATTGATAAGGCTGTTACCGCAGCGGTTGAACAGTTAAAAGCGCTCTCAAAACCTTGCAGAGATTTTACAGCTATTCAACAGGTAGGTACCATTTCAGCCAACTCTGACGAAACCATCGGCCAACTGATTGCTGAAGCCATGAAGAAAGTCAGCAAAGGTACCGAAATTAGCAAAGACAGCGTCATTACTGTCGAAGAAGGCAGCGGCTTAGAAAATGACCTCAAAGTCGTTGAAGGAATGCAATTTGACCGCGGTTATTTGTCACCTTACTTTATCAATAAACCGGAATCAGGAAGCGTCGAACTAGAAAACCCCTATATCCTGCTTGTTGATAAAAAGATTTCTAACATCCGTGAGTTGCTGCCAATTTTGGAAGCAGTTGCCAAAGCTAGCCGCTCTCTGTTAGTGATTGCTGAAGATGTTGAAGGGGAAGCATTAGCAACCTTAGTCGTCAACACCATGCGTGGCATTGTCAAAGTCGCTGCCGTAAAAGCCCCTGGTTTCGGTGATCGTCGCGAAGCCATGCTGCTGGATATCGCTTCACTAACCGCAGGAAGCTTCATCTCTGAGAAAGTAGGCAAGGAGCTAGAAAAAGCGACTCTAGCCGACCTTGGTCAAGCCAAGCGAGTAGTCATCACTAAAGATACAACCACGATTATCGATGGTATTGGACGTCGCGAAGACATCGAAGCACGCATTGAAGGTATTAAGAAAGAGATCAGCAAAACCACCTCTGATTATGACAAAGAGAAATTACAAGAGCGTGCTGCTAAGTTAAGCGGTGGCGTTGCTGTCATTAAAGTGGGTGCGGCAACTGAAATCGAAATGAAAGAGAAAAAAGCTCGCGTAGAAGATGCCTTACATGCTGTTCGTGCTGCTGTTGAAGAGGGAGTGATTGCAGGTGGTGGGATCGCTCTGATCCGTGCTGCTGCTAAAATAGCTAACTTAACCGGTGATAACGAAGATCAAAACGTAGGTATCCGGGTGGCGCTACGGGCTATGGAAGCTCCCCTACGCCAGATCGTCGGCAATGCGGGTGTAGAAGCTTCTGTCGTTGCTAATAAAGTTAAGGGTGGTGAAGGTAACTACGGATATAATGCAGCTAGCGGCGAATATGGTGATATGGAAGCGATGGGTATCTTGGATCCAACTAAAGTAACTCACTGCGCACTAAAATATGCTGCTTCTATTGCAGGACTAATGATTACCACTGCCTGCATGATCACTGAACTGCCGAAAGAAGAGAAGGCAGAGATGGGTGCTGGCGGCGGCATGGGTGGTATGGGCGGCATGATGTAGCGCGACGAGAGTCGCACAGGTAGCTAGCCTGTCTGGGTTATGTCCATGGTTATAACTCATTGAGTTATAACCTCTTTCCAGAAGAAACTAGCGTGAAAACCCGAAGTTCGGGCGACATTTCATCCCCGAACTTCGGACTCCTTAGGGAGACGAAACTGGGTATGGGCTGTCGCCTATATCCTAGCCTAACGGCAAAACACTGAACTCACTTCGTTAGAAGGCGGGTCAGGGCCTTAAAGGTCACTTGCACTGAACCTCAGCCCGCAAGGGTTGGGGTCAGAAATTGGCCTCGTTTCTTCCGGAAATGAGGCCAATCTTATTTCAGGGTTAATCAATTGTACTAGCTTAGACTAAATCTGACAGTTACCGGTGATGAATCGGGTGTCTGTTCGATCAAGTCCGGTTCAGATTTTTTTTCCGTCCAGATCTTTTTGCCATCAATTAATGTATCCATTGGCGTAAGCCCACAGCACTTTTTTCCCTGATGAGTTCGTTGGTTATTATAATGCCATAACCAAATGTCCCGTTCAGCCTGAAGTTTTTCTAAATCCCCGTATAAATGTTTTCGAAACGTAACCTGATAGAACTCTTGAAGAATGGTTTTTAGGGACTCGACGGCTACGGTTGACTAATGCTTCAACTCCGCCTTCCTCAACCAACTCCTGGTAGCGATAAAACCTATCCCCAGACACCCCCTTAACCTTGCTGGCTTGAGAGACATTATTAAATTCTTCAGCGAGATTCAGAAGTCCAACTTTGTGTTTAATGATGGGTTTGTTACTATAAAGCATGAGCGTTACCGCTTGTTTTTGATTAAAGGTTCTACACCCTCTATCAAAACCGGTAACGCTCTTCTTTTCAAGCTCTAATGTCAGATTATGTCGTGACTAATACAAATCAATCATACTTCGTCAATTTCCCTCTTTGTAAATCACCGCTACTCCACTTGAGTGTTAGCCAACCTAATAAGTAACCCCACTCTGAAAAAAAACAGGCTTCTAGAGTAGAACTTTCTCACGGCCACCAAGGAATAACTACCGAACTCCCACTTCTTCCACGCATTGCTCTATAAGAGGCATTTCAACCTGAGTTGGGGATAAGTAGTCGCGTTAACTACCACGTAACCAGTTGATATGAAATAAAAATAAAACCACCTTATTTCTCATTCACTCAGCTATTCCCAGTAGCAACCGTTCCTTTTCACGAGCTTTTAAGTGTTAGCAACCGTGCAAAACTGATCCAAAATCAACCATTGAAATTTGATCCAGTCCTGTAATCTTATATCTTGATCACTGGCCCTTAATGGTTGAAGATCCCCAGCTGATCAGATACTGTTGGCGAATTATTAAGTAACCTCTCAAGTTGCTACTGCCAACTGAGCAAAACGAGATATTCGTTTTACCTCACGAGGCTGTTGATGTAACCACGCTATGAGCCGTTGGATATTGATAGCAGCAGCTGTAGCAAGATTCTGCAGCTGCGTCTTTACTAAACCACGGTAGCGCGCCTGACGTAAACCGAAAGCACGGATACCTTGCGATAAAGTCCCCTCAATACCCCAACGTCGTGCATAAGTGCGACGCCATTCACGGCTGTCCGAGAGTTGACGGGCTATCTGTAGTGTTTCATGCTGTATTTGAGGGAGCAGGCGTAACCTGCGAGCGGTTTCCTTAGCTTGAGTACAGCGGCGCCGTTCTTTACAAACAGCGCAGGCTGTTTTAGAAAATGAAACTTTGTGATAGAGCTTACCCTTAATAAAGCGATCGTTCCAACTGATTGATTTTAACCCTTGAGGACAGTGAACCGTTCGTTGTTGCCAATTAATTAAGAATTGTTCTCGAGTATAAGCCCCTTTAACCTGTTTCTGCCAACTGGTATTACCTCGAGGGGGGCCAACTAAAGCAATACCATAATTTATTTTACTGTTAACCAGAAGTTCCGCTGAAATATAAGCTGAGTCAACAAAGTGCTGGGCTGGCAACAGCTCTTTTTCAGCCATAGCTTGATGAATACTCTCGGTACTCTCTATATCATGCCTATTAGCAGGTGTAGTCTTTACATGAGTGATTAAATGTACTGTTTCATCATCACAACTTTCGCTGAGGTGCACCATATAACCCACCCAATGCTTCCCCCTTTTGCTGCGATAACGTGCATCAAGATCATAAGGGGACACAATTTCTTCTGTTGCTTGGGTTACTTCTTTATCTGTCTTAAAGCGTATACGAGCTCCTCTCTCACTGTTCGGCACGACCTCATAATGCCTTATGCAAGCAGTTCTTAAGGCCCGTATACTCATCAACTTCCCCAGTGCTTTAGGAGCAGAGGGCGTGTCAATCCATGCAAGTAATCTAAAACCATCTTCACCCATCATTTGTGCATACTGGCTGCGTGCTTTTTCACTGCGCGGTAGTCGGCTATCCTCTATCCGTTTGGTATAATGGTCATACCAACTAGGCAGTGATACGCTTTTAAGCCACTGGGGCTCTTTTTTAGAGATTTCATTAAGAGCTGCTCTTAAGGTCTCTCCAATCAACTCCAACCGCTTTAATTCACGAACAGCCATTAAAACATGCGTCGAGTCAGTTCGCTGTTGTCCCCTAGCCTTTATTAATCCATGAGTACGACATTTATCCAACAGCAATTCTAAAAGTTGCTGTTCAGCGCTTCCTACAATCAGGCGCATGCGAAATTCACAAAGTACTGAAAAATTAAAACCGGGGTCAGAAAGCTCAAGCCCTAATAAATATTTCCAATCAATCCTGGCTCGTACTGCCTCAGCAGCTTGCCTATCCGAAAGGTTCTCGCGAAACTGCATAAGGGTAATCAGTGCTAACCGCCAGGGTGATATCGCAGGCTGGCCACGCTTCGAAAACAGCTTGACAAAATCTTCATCACTATAAAGGGTACCCAGTTCATCCCGCAATGTTATATAAGGATGACCTTTAGGAAAAGCGGCTCTTGCAACTTCAACCGTCTGCAGAGGAATCTCTTGGTTCGATGTGGTTTGTAACGACATAATGGATAGCCTCTATGATTACCTCATTAGAACTCTATAGTAAGCCATTTAATTCGCCAACAGTATCTGATCATTGGGATGCCACCGGTGAGTTTGTAACTAACCTTGGGCTTAAAGCTTGTAGTGAAAAAGCTTTATTCTTTCCAAAAAGCTGGGAAAAACAGCACCAGAAGCGTCATAAACTCCAGTCGTCCGCAGAGCATACCAAAAGAGAGCGCCCATTTGGCACAGTTAGGCAGATCGGCAAAATGTCCACTGGGGCCTATTCCAGGCGCTAAAGCGATTCCAACATTACTAACCGAAGCCATTGCTGCCGAGGCCGCTGTAGTCCCTGCTACTCCAGATAGCATTAGCACTACAATAATTAATAGCCATATACCAATAAATGCCATCAAAAAAGCGATGGTAGCGCGCATAAGGGCATCAGGAATCGGCCGGCCATTATAGTAAGCGGTAGCAACCGCATTAGGATGGATTAACTGCTTAATCTGGGCAATAAATAGTTTATAGCTGATTTGTAACCGGAACAGTTTGATACCACCCACAGTCGACCCAGAACAGCCTCCTATCATTCCGATACCTGTCAATAAAAGCAGCATCAGTGGGTCTCCTACAACCATGGTACTAGAGGAGTAACCAGTGGTTGATAGCATATTGATCACTGTAAAGCAGGCGGTACGAAATGTTGCTGTGAGCGGTTGTTGATCGGCTAGCATCAACCATCCGGTCAACAATAACACCCATATTACCAACCAAGCCAGCTCGCCACGTACCTGCTGATCCCTCCACAAAGGCTTCCAGTCATAATGCGTTGCTGCCTGCACTAATAGCAAAAGTGGCAAAGCACTCAATAACATAAATATTATCGCATTCCACTGTGCCGCGGCCGACCAAAGGAGCGTTGGATCACCAACAGTGGAAAAACCACCGGTAGAGACTGTCGTTAATGCATAATTCCAGGCGTTAAACAGCGATAAACCGCTGCTATAAAAACCCAAACAGCATAATAAGGTCAATGCTCCGTAGAGCACTAAGATTTGCCGCGCCACACTTCGCATCCGCGGGGCAGTTTTTTCAACCCATTCAACCGCCTCTCTATGGAGTAATCGCAGACCACTGACATCTAAGACCGTTACCAATGCAACCGCCATTAACATAAAACCTAAGCCCCCCAACCACTGTAGTAAGGAGCGCCATAGTAACAATACAGCCGGGATATCAGAAAGATCACGAAAGATGGATGAACCTGTGGTCGTTAACCCTGATAAGGTTTCAAACCAGGCATCCGTGATACTGATCGAGGGCTGAATGGATAAGAATGGGATGATACAGATAGCCGTAGCGGATAACCAAGCCAGTACTGTGCTTAAAAACAGCTCCTGCACCCTCAATCGTAGTTGAACAGACTGATTGACCTTAATACGCAATAAGCCGGCTACTGCATAGCCAAACAACGCTGGTGCCAAAAAAGCAATTGCATGCTGCTGCCCGCTACTCCAGCTATAAATGGCTGGAATTAACAGTAAGTAGCTCAGTGTGAACATTACCACACTGAGTACCCTGGTTATCGCTGACCAACTAACCATCAGCTAGGAGTTGACTGCCGAAGATCGCTGTTTTTCTACCAAGCGCTGCAGTTGCTGTGCAAAAATCTGCCACGCTTGCTGATCCCAGCTTAGTAGTATTAAGCGATCCTCTGCTTGTAGTTCTGTCGGATAATCTTGAAACCAGCAGAGTTCTCCACGAACCCAAGCCAGTGGTTGAATACTGGCCGGCCAATTTACCTCGGCAAGCGAGTACCCCTCGGATAAAGCAGAATCGGTTAGGCTTGGCAGTTGCCATTCAATCAGCTCACCCTCCCCGGTGGGTAATAGATAAACCTCTTGAACCGCTGGTGAACGCAACTGGGTCAACAGCCTTGATAAAATCGTCAGTTGCGGCATGACAACTTGGTCAATGCCTTGGTTTTGTATTAAGTCTCGATAAATTGGCCGCTGAATCAATACCAGAGTCTGTTTGGCACCTAAATGGTGGGCCAATAAAGCCGATAAGATGTTGTCTTCATCATCGTTGGTAACGGCAATAAATTGATCAGTTTGCTCGATATGTTCTTCTAGCAACAGCGCATGATCAGCAGCGTGGCTACAGAAAATAACACTATTCGGCAGAGTGGCGGCTAACAAACTCGCTCGGATGTGATTACGTTCGATAATTTTGACCCGATGTTGAGTTGATAAACGCCTAGCCACTTCGGCACCAATCAACCCGCCACCCACAATAATTATGCGCTGTGGTAACGAGGTTGACAAGCCTCGCCAAGCCGCTAACCAATCCGATAATTGCTCACTAGCCACTAGACACCATAACTCATCATCCACTTCGATGATTTGATCAGCCGTTATCAGGCTTAACTGTGCCTGCCGTCTGAGTAAAATAATCTTACCGCTTAATTTGGCTAATCCCGGTTGTTGCAGTACTTCAATAACCGAACGCTGTAACCAAGGGTGGGTTGCTGCTACTTTGATAGCGACTACCGTCAGCTTATGCTGAGCAAAGGTCCAATACTGACGTACACCAGGGTGTGCAACCAACTGGCAAATAGATTCCGCTACCCACTGCACAGGAGAAAACACCTGATGAACAGCCAATCCGCCTGCTTGCTGAAATAATACTGATTGATAATCATAGTAGTTGGGCGCGCTGACTCGAGCAATTCGCTGAGGGGTATTAAACAGGCTATAGACGATTTGGCAAGCCAGTAGGTTAATCTCGTCAGAATCGGTAACCGCAACGATACAATCAGCCGCATCAGCACCTGCTTGCTTCAAGCTCTGTGGGTAAGTAGCATAACCGTCAATGCACCGAAGATCTAAGGTCTCTTGCAGAGTTTTCAAGCGCACCGGGTCCTTCTCAATCACCGTCACATCATGCGATTCTTTAACCAGTTGCTCAGCCAAGGCGCCGCCTACTCGCCCACCTCCGAGGATAATGACCTTCATTCACTACTCCAAATTAAGGTTGTCAATCACTTTAGCACCGCTTGATTAGCTTGGCATAAAAAAACCCATCCCCCCCCTGTGCTTGGGGCAATACCTGCCAACCTAACAAACCGCCCATACCCACCAAAAGGTTACTAGCCGTTCGCTCAGCAGCCAAAAAAGCCTTTATTTGCTGTTGGTTTTCTTCGGGTAATATCGAACAGGTCGTATAAAGCAGCAATCCGCCTGGTTTCAGGTAGGGCCAAATCGCTTTTAACAATGCCTGTTGCTTGTAAGCTAAAGTAGCAATATCACTAGGGCGCCGCAACCATTTACTATCTGGATGCCGGCGAATCACTCCAGTGGCTGAACAGGGTGCATCTAATAAGATCCGGTCAAACTGTTCACCTGTCCACCAAGTATGCGGCTCTAGAGCATCACCGACGATCCAAGTGACGGTTTGCTGCAAACGTTGCACGTTTTCTACTAAGCGTTGCAAGCGAATACTGTCTTGATCCACCGCGACTACCTGAGCTTTTGGAGCCCATTCCAAAATATGCGTAGTTTTCCCTCCAGGAGCAGCACAAAGATCGAGGATCAATTCGCCAGCTTGCGGATCTAACAGGGGAACACACTGCTGTGCCGAACAATCTTGGACGGTTACCATCCCCTCAGCAAAACCAGGCAGCTGCTTAATCGCTACGGAATCGGGTAAACCAACTGCCATATCCAGAGTAGGATGGAAAATTGGCTTAAAACCTGCTGTTTGCAACTGCTCCCCATAAGCACGCGAAGTCGTACCCTGTTGATTGACACGTAACCATAAGGGTGGTTGTTGATTGTTTTGCTGAATGATCGGCTGCCACTGCTGAGGATAAGCCTGCTGTAGCCATTGCACTAGCCAATCAGGATGACAGGTCTGGTAGGCCAATGGTTGGTCCGTTCGCTGCTGAAGTACTGCTTGCTGACGCATCCACTGACGTAACACGGCGTTGATTAGTCCAGCCAATTGTGGACGTTTGAGCTGCTTAGTCGCATTAACACTTTCATGAATCACTGCATAAGCAGGAATTGGCATCTCCAGAAGCTGATACCCGCCCGTTAGCAGCAGATAATGCAAAATTGGCTGCTTTTTTAGTAATGAGGTCGACATCAGCTGCTGTAATAGCCACTCAAGGCGTGGTAATATACGCAAGGCGCCATAACAAATCGCTTGCAGCAAACTGCGATCGACATCAGCCACTTTAAAGGGAGGAGTTTTTAATAGGGGAGAAAGTGAACGTCCCTGTTGCAAAACTTGCTGCAGGATTACTGCCGCAACTGCTCGGACGTTAAGAGTTGTCAACTTCACCTTTTGCTGCATTGATTGCATAAACCTTAGGAAGGTTAATACCATAACCGCTATCATACGCTAAACAAAAAAATTTAGTAGCTAGCCTTGCTTACCGTTTTATCTAAATTAATTAAAAATTGACAAAAATATTAATATTGTGTCTTTAAATTTCTAATAAAATGAATTTTACCTGCCTAAAAGACCTAGATAATAAAAGCAGGCTAACTATAATCCTAAAAATAGGACCGATTTTTGCAACTTCATAAGGAACCCTTGATCACGAAATAATGGCTAGATTAACGGAATAAGGGCACCCTTCTAGAGATTGAAAAACAGGTCAACGATACCCGATACACACCCTACACGATAATGATTTTTCACAGCGCAAGGTAGCGGATAGTATCAGCGTTAATCACAACACGGTGTCACGTGAGCTAAAGCGCAATAGGTCTTGTAAAAGATATTGTGCACAGACCGCTCATGCATTGAAAGGTAAGCGAAAAAGCTCGTCCAGGAAGTCTTATATCTTGATCCTTAGCCCATAAAGGTTAATGATCCCCAACTGATCACTGGGAATATCACCGGTGAGTTTGTGATAAATCTTGGCTTAAAGCTTGTTGAGTAGATTAAACCCCGGTGACATATCTTTTTATTGCCCTCAAGATCGAACAGTATCTCGTGCCGCTAAGCACGTATTGATAAGGCTGATCCGGGCAATTATGGAAAAAATAAGGCTTGTGTTTTGATTATGAGGAAGTCATCCCTACAGGTGTTAAATTTAAATACGAAGATTTTTATGATGGCTCTTATGCCCGAGTATCTCCAGAGGGAGAATTATTAGAGGTACATATTGTGGATAAGGAAAATAAAGAGAAAACTGGTGGCTAATTTACTTTATAAGTAGTTTATGTGTATCAATTAATATTGGCCCTGGTTCTTTAACAATTTGGAAACCGTTACAGTTATTTGGAAAAGCTACAAGTGCTGTCGGCATTAGCTTCAGGGTATCAGCGACCAAGTTAGCAGCAACGCCCTGAAACCCATCTTCAATCAGCAAGAAATAGAAGCCGGCTTCCAGATTGTCGGCGCCCTCACCCGCGAAGTGGGCACCTTCCTGGAGAATCGCACCAAAGAAGCTGACAGTAAGCAGACCTTGGCCAAGCAACTGACCGCTCAAACGGAAGATTTCAGCAATAACCTGAGTGATTCGCGACGCCAATCACTGACATCAAGCCAATGCATTAGCGAAATAAGCCCAAGGGATAGATAGGCCAGCACTAGGGCGCTGTTGACATTACCCTAGCGGCCGGCTCCATTAGGGGCGTTTTAAGCGCTGGCAAATCTCTTACCAACACACCAGGTCACTTGGCGTATTCATTGTTATAACGCTAAACGACAACGAATTTGTTCAAGCAGTCGGCTGCTGATACCAGGAACCTCTAATAATTGTTCTATCGAGATAAAAGGCCCCTGTGTTTTTCGATAATCTACAATTGCTTGGGCACGCTTATGGCCTATTCCTTTCAAACTGATCAGCTCTTCTAGGGAAGCTTGGTTAAGATGTATTACCTGATTCTCTGAGATAATGGGTTGTTGAGCAGTGCTTTTAGAGGTCGCAAAGGTCGGAAAACTAATGCCGCTTATTGATAATATTAAAAGTGAAATCTGAACATAATAGCGCAGCTGCATAGGAGCCTCCACAGACATAGACTGTTGTTGTCAGATAATACCTTGCCAAAAATGACATCAATCAACAACAACCAATGACTGGAAAACTCCTACCCGATCGAAAACTGACAATCCGATAACGGATTTTAATTGACAGCTGGCATCATAGCTTACTTCGGGTGATGGTGGCATGCTGCCGTAGGCTAGCATCTAAGCTGTTAACCAAAAATTCCACTCGTTGCCGTAAAAAAGCGGCTAAGTACAGTTTTCGTTCCTGCGGTTCTTCAGTGGCTTTAATTTGTAACAGCTCAAATAGTACTAAATCACCCTCAGCATTCTCAGCCAGCCCATAAGTAGGCTGTTCACCCGTTGGTTTGGGATGGGAAAACACCGCAGCCACTAACTCAGCATTTACCGATTGTCGGGTTAACCACTGCCTTTCACTCCAAGTGGTTTCTGCTTCCTGCATCGCTTTCTGCCGTTCATCAGGCTTTTCACGTAAGGTCAGCAACAGAGTTTCTGCTTGCTGACGTGCCGCTTGTTGTGCTTTTTTGCGCTGCTCTTCTTCAATAATTTTTGAAGCAACCTGTTCAAAAGGTTGTTGCTCAGAAGCTTGGCGCGCTAGCAACTGAATGACCACGGCTTGATCAGATCCCACGGCAACCCATTCAACAGCCGATGGTAAGGGTTCTTTATCAAACAGCGCTTGAATGACCGGTGCAAAAGCTAGCTCGGCAGGTGGCTGATTTCGGCTAAACCAGTCACTCTCTTGGGCTTTAATCGGGATCAGTTTTTCAATGGCCGCTAAGTTTTCTGGTTGCTCATCCAGCAATTGCTGGCTTTGCTGTTGCCACTGCTTAAATTGCTCGCTGGCTTTTTGCTGTCGTAATGATGCTATAATTTCTGCTTTAACCTGCTGAAGTGGGTGTTGCTGCTCAGCCTGCTGCTGATTAAGGCGCAGCAAGTAGTAACCATCGTCAGCCTGAACGACTTCCGACAGCTGACCAGGCTGTAAATTGGTTAATGCTTGCTCTAAAGCTGTTGGTAAATTACCCAAATCAATCCAACCAACCTCGCCGCCTTTAGCCGCCGTTAAAGTATCAGTTGAATGTTCCTTAGCCAAGCTGGCAAAGTCACCGTTTTTTTCTTTAAGTTGGCTTAATAGCTTTTCCGCTTGTTCGGCAGTTGCTACTCGGATTAAATGAATATGCTGTCGTGCCGGCTGCGAATAGCGCTGAGGATACTTTTGGTAATGAGATTCTACCTCTTGGTCAGAAACCAAAATTCCCTCTAATAGTGCAGATGCATTCACCGAGAGATAACGCACCTTAAGACGTTCAGGGGTCATGAAATCCGCCAAATGCTCTTCATAATATTTTTTAGCAACTGCCTCTTCAACGCTTTGCTTTGCTATCAGGGGTTTAACCGCTATTGTAGCAGTCCTTATCTCTCGCTGTTGCTTCCAAAGCAAATAGAGGCGCTGATTCTCTGCCGGTAACACAAATTCACTATTAGTAATTGCTGTTGCCAGCTGTTTGTAAATCAGATTTTGCTTTATCCGCTTTTGGACTTCTTCCTCAGTCAATCTATTTTCTTGTAAGATAGCTTGGTAACGCTTTGGATCAAATTTCCCTGCTGTTTGAAAACTACTAATCTGTTGTATCGTCGCTGTTATTTCTGAATCGTCGATCTGTAAAGCTAATTGATTAGTGTAATGCTGATACAGTTGCTGGTCGATCAACTGTTCTAAAATCTGGCGCTTTATCCCTTGCAGATAAGTATGATCTTCTGCTAACGCAGCAAAAGATTCCCCCCACTGAGATTGCAGCCTTCGCAAATTTGATTGATATATCGATTCAAGCTGCTGATAATCTATCTTCTCACCGTTGACAATGGCAACCGTTTGCCGCCCTCCTTTCAGTAGGATTGGTAAATACCCCCAGAAACCGCCCAATAATAGTGAGGCAATCAGTAATACCACTAATATTTTTACTACCCAACCTCGAGCTGAGCGATGCAAATGGTCCATTATCACTTGGGAATCTCCCCGTTATTAAAATTCTAAAATTAGGAGCATAGATAGACAGGATAAAAGCAGCACGCTAGAAACCCTATTAGCTAGGCATCAAACCTCTATGATAAACAGCCCTGCCATTCAGTGGTTAAGCTTGCTGTCAATGATCAGCATCATCAACCATTGAGTCGATCTTTAAGTGATTTACCAGCCCGAAACACAGGAACTTTAGCTGCCGCTAATACAATTGCTCCCCCAGTTTTAGGATTACGCCCTGAACGCTCTGCACGCTCACGCACGACAAAGCTTCCAAAGCCAATGAGCGCCACTGAGTCACCCTTAGCAAGGGTTTCAGTAATGGTTTCCAATAAAGTATCTAAGAAGCGAGCAGCTGCCGCTTTAGATAGCTTAGTTTCTAACATTAGCTTTTCAGTTAATTGCGACTTATTCACGCGATATCCTCTTAACAAGTTTTTCTTAAACTCAATGCTTTAGGCAATAAGGATGCCAAGTGCTCCCTAACAAGAGTTAGTGAGTATTAATCGTAGGCGTGGTTAGCTCAGCGCCGTTAATATTACTCTCTAGTAATGCTGGAATAATTCCCGGGTTCATTACTTTATTTGTGACATTGGCGAATGGGGGATCCTGTAAGGCTAATGTCCATACCTCTTCAATCTGGCGGACAGGATGGATTACCAAGGTCTCCTTAATATTATCAGGTATCTCTTCTAAGTCACGACTATTCTCTTTTGGAATCAGGACCGTTTTAATCCCACCTCGGTGAGCAGCCAACAATTTCTCTTTTAATCCGCCAATCGGCAGTACCTGACCCCGTAAGGTAATCTCACCGGTCATTGCCACATCAGCCCGAACAGCATTTCCGGTTAGGGTCGAAACCAAAGCGGTACAAACCGCAATGCCTGCACTAGGGCCATCTTTCGGAGTGGCGCCTTCCGGAACATGTACATGGATATCCAATTTCTCTTGAAAACCAGTGCTGATTTGCAATTTATCAGCTTGAGCACGCACTACGGTTAGCGCCGCCTGCATTGATTCACGCATGACGTCGCCCAAAGATCCTGTGTAAGTTATTTTACCTTTTCCAGGAACAGCTGCGGTTTCAATCGTCAGCAAATCGCCGCCTACCTCTGTCCAAGCTAATCCTGTCACCTGCCCGATACGATTTTCTTGGTGTGCTAATCCGTAATCAAAGCGTTGTACGCCCAGAAACTCTTTTAAGTTTACCTTATTAATAGTTTCTGCCTTCTTCGAAGGTTCTAACAGCAGATTTTTGACCGTCTTTCGGCATAGTTTAGAGATTTCCCGTTCTAAATTACGCACTCCCGCTTCGCGGGTGTAATAACGAATAATGCCTAAAATCGCATCATCCTCAATGGTTAATTCACCTGTTTTTACCGCGTTTTTCTCAAACTGTTTACTGAGTAAATGCTGCTTGGTAATGTTTAACTTTTCATCTTCGGTGTAACCAGAAAGCCGAATAACTTCCATCCGATCTAATAAGGGAGCTGGAATATTCAATGAATTCGAGGTGGCAACAAACATCACATCCGAGAGATCATAATCAACCTCTAAATAGTGATCATTAAACGTGCTATTTTGCTCGGGATCTAAAACCTCTAATAAAGCAGCGGCGGGATCACCTCGCATATTGAGCGCCATTTTATCGATTTCATCGAGCAAAAATAGCGGATTTTTAACCCCAGCTTTAGCCATTTTCTGGATAATCTTACCAGGTAATGAACCAACGTAGGTGCGTCGGTGCCCGCGAATTTCCGCTTCATCATGGACTCCACCTAAAGCCATTCGAACATATTGACGACCGGTTGCTCGTGCAATTGATTGTCCTAGCGAAGTCTTACCAACCCCCGGTGGTCCCACCAAACAGAGGATAGGGCCCTTAACTTTTTTAGCGCGATTCTGTACAGCCAAATACTCAACAATTCTCTCTTTAACTCGGGTTAAACCATAATGATCAGCATCTAACACTGCTTGAGCTTCTGCTAATGACTTTTTAATACGACTGCGATGGTGCCAGGGGACCTGTAGCATCCAATCAATATAGCTACGAACCACGACTGCTTCAGCGGACATCGGAGACATCATCTTTAATTTCTGTAATTCTGTCTCTGCTTTAGCACGAGCCTCTTTAGGCATTTTGGCCGCTTCAATTTTGCGTTTAAATAATTCGTGTTCGTCCGGAACTTCATCTAACTCGCCGAGCTCTTTATTGATCGCTTTTATCTGCTCATTTAAAAAATATTCGCGATGGCTCTTTTCCATCTGCTTTTTGACCCGGCCCCGGATCCGTCGCTCCATTTGAAGGATCTCAATCTCCTCCTCCATAACTGACATTAAATATTTCAATCGTTCAGTCACTGATTCCATTTCCAATGCCTTCTGTTTATCAGAAACTTTTAAAGGCATATGGGCTGAAATGGCATCTGCTAACCAACAGACATCTTTAATGTTGTAGAGCTCTTTAAGCGCTTCCGATGAAATTTTCTTATTTAATTTGGCATAAGATTCGAATTGGTTGAGTATCGCACGAACCAATACCTCCTGCTCACGGCTTTCTGGCTCTATGCTATCAATCGGTTGTACTTTTGCAACAAAGTATCTTCCATTATCTACCAATTCATGCAGATAAGCACGCTGCTGTCCCTGTACCATAACTTTTACGGTGCCATCCGGTAGCTTTAGCATTTGCAGGATAGTGGCAATAGTCCCGATTTGGTAGAGATCATTGACAGAGGGTTCATCAACGGATGCCTCTTTTTGTGCCAATAAAAGTACCTGCTGATCTTGCTCCATCGCAGCTTCTGCAGCCTCTAAAGAGCGAACCGATCGCTCCCTGCCCACAAAAAGCGGAATAACCACATGGGGATAAACGACCACATCGCGCAGCGGTAATACAGGCATTTCAATACGTTTAGGACATATAGATTCCATGTTAACTCTCTTACCCTTTACCCTGTGACCCTTAAGTACTTCGAGGCGCCCGTGAGTATAGGGCTGCACCCTTGGGGTGTCCAATCAATTACTATCATTCAATTACCTGCATAAGCGTACCTGTTACGTTAATCGCTTTAAGGTTACCTACTATCCCCTGCCAATAGCTAGTCATTGCCCAAAGCTTGTGCTGC
This sequence comes from Candidatus Symbiodolus clandestinus, assembly GCA_038960095.1. Lineage (GTDB taxonomy): Bacteria > Pseudomonadota > Gammaproteobacteria > Enterobacterales > Symbiodolus > Symbiodolus clandestinus. The sequence goes on along the minus strand of CP152425.1, from coordinate 792,062 downwards.
CTCTTGCTGAGCATAGATCAATAGGGGCTGCGTCTGCTGCTCTACAACATCTCTATTCACGATTACTTTGACCACACCCGATTGCGAGGGTAATTGATACATAGTATCTAATAAAACCTCTTCAATAATCGAGCGCAACCCGCGAGCACCCGCCTTGCGTGACAACGCCTTTTTCGCAATCGCTTGCAAGGCTTCCTCATGAAACTCTAACTCTACCTCGTCCCACTGCATTAAAGTCTGGTACTGCTTGGTTAAGGCATTTCGAGGTGCTTGCAAAATTTGTATTAGAGCAGTTTCGTCCAGCTCATTCAATATAGCAACAACGGGTAATCTCCCGATAAATTCTGGAATTAGCCCAAATTTAATTAAATCTTCCGGTTCAACTTGGCGCAATAACGCACTTTCGTTAGATTTTCCCTGCTCTCCCTTAACGTCAGCGCCAAAACCAATCCCTGTACTCGTGTTAGTTCGCTGTTCAATGACCTTCGCTAAACCGGCAAAAGCGCCACCGCAAATAAAGAGAATTTTACTGGTATCTACCTGTAAAAACTCCTGCTGAGGATGTTTACGTCCGCCTTGGGGCGGTACAGAGGCAATGGTTCCTTCAATCAGCTTTAATAGCGCTTGCTGAACACCTTCTCCAGAAACATCACGGGTGATCGAAGGATTTTCCGATTTGCGGGAAATTTTATCAATTTCATCGATGTAAACAATCCCCTGCTGGGCTCTTTGTACATCATAATCGCATTTTTGTAGCAATTTCTGAATGATGTTTTCGACATCCTCACCCACATAGCCAGCTTCTGTTAAGGTGGTTGCATCGGCCATAGTAAAAGGCACATCGAGCAGCCGCGCTAAGGTTTCTGCCAATAGTGTTTTTCCACTACCGGTAGGCCCAATCAAAAGAACATTGCTTTTCCCTAATTCAACTTGACTGCTAACCTTTTGGTGACGTAGTCGCTTGTAATGGTTATACACAGCCACTGCCAACACCTTCTTTGCCTGCTCTTGACCAACAACATAGTTATCCAGATGACTACAAATCATTGTGGGGGACGGCAAGGTTTCTCGATGAGGTGACTGAAAAGCAGGTTGCTTAGCTTGTCCCGTAATAAGACTATTACAAGATCCAATACACTCATCACAGATATAAACTGACGGACCCGCAATCAGCTTGTGGACTTCATGCTGACTCTTGCCGCAAAAAGAGCAATATAATGGCTTCTCAGAACTCTCTTTAGATCGGTCTGTCATAAATTTTCTCCCCTAGCGGGCTCAACACGGCTCGCTTTGGTCTCTTTACCTCAAGTATATCAATGATCAGACTTTATCGTGGGTTCGCGCTGCATAATTTGTGCATCGACTAGACCGTATTCCACCGCTTCTTCTGCAGACATAAAATTATCTCGGTCGGTGTCGCTTTCAATACGCGTTAAAGGCTGCCCGGTATGCTTGGCTAAGAGGGTATTCAACATCTGTTTAGTCTTTAGGATTTCCTTGGCATGAATTTGAATGTCCGACGCCTGCCCTTGAAATCCACCTAATGGCTGATGAATCATCACTCGGCTGTGTGACAAGCAGAAACGCTTCCCTTTAGCACCTCCGGCCAGCAAAAAGGCGCCCATCGAGCAAGCCTGACCAATACATAAAGTACTAACGTCTGGCTTAATAAACCGCATCGTATCATAAATTGACATTCCCGCAGTCACTACACCGCCTGGAGAATTAATGTATAGGAAGATATCCTTTTCAGAATTCTCCGCTTCTAGAAAGAGCAATTGGGCAACGATCAGGTTTGCCATATGATCTTCAACTGCCCCGGTAAGAAACACCACCCGCTCTTTTAACAGGCGTGAGTAGATATCGTAAGAACGCTCCCCTCGAGGAGTTTGCTCTACTACCATTGGAACTAATCTGGCTTGTGCCGCAAAACTGGCAGTTATATCGTTATTCATGGGTGTTCCTAATTTTTGCATTTGCCCAAGCAAATTCTACTCTATCCATTTCAAAATCAGATTGTTGCATGATACCTTTTTCGACTCTACAGGTTATCCTTAGATTGCTGAGCTATTTCAGTCAGTGTGTAATCTCTCTCACTGACTGACGTCTCTTCTAATAGAAGATCAATAGCTTGTTCTTCTAGAATCTCATTACGCATCATCTGGGCATACTCGGGATGCTTCCGAAGTTGCGTAAACAACTGCTGAGGCTGCTCATAGTGTTGCCCCTCTTGTTGCAAACGTCGCAAAAACCTTTCCTGATCAACTTCGATTTCTCGCTGTTTAGCAACTTCCTTCAAAAGTAATTTTAAAGTCATGCGACGCTTTACCTGCTGACGTACGCTCTCCCGAGAAGCAGCATCTACGTTTCTACCTTTCTCTTCTAACTGAAAAACACAATCGGCAGTCTGTTTTTCCACTAATCCCTGAGGAAGCGGTAAACTTGAGTAAAGTTCTATCAATTTATTTTTTAATTGTCGCTGCATCGACTGGTGAGATAACGATTTTACTTGATCTTCAAGCACTTTACGGACTGTCAGTTGTAATTGCTCAACCGTCCCCTCCTCAATTCCCCACGTTTTCAGAGTTTCGCTGTCTAATTCTGGCAAGGTACCGGACTCTACCTGAGTTAATTGAACTGAAAATCGTGCGGTTTTGCCTCGTAATTCTTCATCAGCGTAGTCGCTAGGGAAGGTACTTTCAAAGGAAAATTCCTCACCGGCTTGATGCCCAATAATCCCTTCAACAAAACCATCCAGCAAATTTTCATCCCATAGCTGTAAGCGAAGATTTTGGGCTTTTCCTCCTTCAAAAACTTCCCCTTCAATCGTTCCGGTAAAGTTAACAGTGACTCGATCCTCAGGGCCTGCTGGCTGTTGTACCGCGGACCAGGTAGCCATTACGCGTCGCATTTTTTGGATGTGATCTTCAATTTCCTGCTCAGTTACGCTAACGCGGGGCTTTTCTATCTCAATACCACTAACATCCTGTAAAATAACCTCAGGGTAGATCTCAAAATTAGCCTGATAACTGGCCGCTTCAACTTCTAGAGGATCAGGCGTTACACTTACCCCACCAATTGGCTGTAATGCTTGTTGCTCGATGGCATGGCGAAGCTGCTTTTGCACCAGCTGTTGGCGCTGCTGCCGACGGATAGCCTTCCCTTCTTGCTGCTTGACCAGCGACACAGGAACCTTTCCCGGACGAAAACCATTCACCCGCATCCCCTTTGCCTGGCGGTGTAGCTCCTCCTCAACAGCCTGCTCCAGCTGCTCTGGCAGCAACTCAACGGTTATCTGGCGCTCCAGCGTGGATGAGGGCTCCGTAGACACTTGCATTCTGTCCTCTCAAATTGACGATTAGCTCGATAAAACCAGCATTATAACCAGGCAAGTCAGAGGCGTCGAGTCGTAACTTCATGCGTACTCAATAAACTCCATTCACTGCCAGGTAGCCAAACGCTGAGTTGCCTGCTGAGTTCAAGGGTTAGCTCAGAGTGACTGCTGTAATATCTAGTAATGGTTTAAAAGTTAGTTAGGTTTAACTTAACCTTGTATCTAACGCGAGTTCAGCTGTGTATCGTTCATAGGGTGTATAACAGCTTACGCTATGTCTCTTAGAAAATTCATAAAAGCGGTCTCTTGGCTCAAATTCTTTGGTAACCTGGCAATGAGCTAGAAGTATGGCCAAACACCACTTATCTGCAAGGTTCCTAACTATCTTTCCCTACCTATCACCTTACTGATACTACTGACCAGTTGTTGCACTTGTTGCGTTAATCCAGAAATAGCGGCATTGATTTCAGTAGGAATAGTACTTTAGGGACAGGCTTTACAATCTAGAACATCTTTTTTAATTATTTCTTTAATTTCATTTATACCGACTAGCCTTTGCGGGCAACGTATAAAATTTTTTAATATGACTGTTATATTTTTACCATATAGATTACCTTCATAATTAAAAAGATGTGATTCTAAAATATTCGGCCTATTATCATTATAGTAGCACATTACCTTATATAAATCCCCTTGAACAGAAATTATTCCACTATATACTCCTGGAATCGGTGGATCTTGAATAATTATATTGGCTGTTTTATAACCTAGCTCTCTAGCTTTTTTAGTACCAGGAATAACCGTGCCAGTATAAACTGATAGCGGTATAGAAGATTTAATAGAGGCGTTCAATATTTTTGAGCTAGACAGTCCATCAACTCGTTCGGTGACAATACAAACCTTTGCAGAAATAGCATTAGCCTGAATTCGCTTATTTTCTATTTGTGGGTCATTGTTAGTTATAGCAATAATATTAGGTTTTACATCCTGAACTAATTGATTGTAATCGGTAAAACCTGTCAGTATATCCAGCAATAATACTTTATCTACATAACCGATAGTGCTCAATATTTCAGCACGTTGCAGTTGTGAGTGAATTGGCTTACGTTTTTTATAATCTATAATGTGTTGATCAGATTCCAGTGCTACAACTAAATAAGTGCCTAATGCCTTGGCTTGCTTAAGGAATTGTAGATGACCATAATGAAAAACATCAAAACACCCCCCTACTAAAATAATTTTATGCCCTTGAGGGGTATCAATTTTTTGATGTAGAATATAACTCTCAATTAATGATTGTTTGGCAAAAGACCTCTTGCTGAGGCCAAAAAATAATGAGATTATAATTGCAAAATAAAACTTTATAAAAGTTCGCTTAATAATCATACAAATCCCACATGCTTTATAAAAACCAGCTTGGTTTTGATCTATTTTACTGAAAGATAAAAAGTTCAATCAACTTTATAATTCAGGTATTAAAACCGTGTATTTAAACTTTGTCAAGAATTTTAGCACATAACAGCCTAATTCACCGATAGCACCCATTTAGGGTACCTGAGTTCGGGATAAGAGCATCACGCTTTTGGGCAGTTTAATGATGATATTGCTTGAAAAGTAGTATGCCATTCAGGAAGAATCGTTTTTTAAAGAAAAAAACTCGAGAATCGCGTGCTACTCATGGATAGGGGCTGTTGACATTTTTTAACAATGCATTGATAGAAAATAGCAAACTCATAAAATTGCGTTTTTCGAAAAAAAACAAAAAAACGAGTTTGCTATGCCTCGACATATGCTCAGCGATGAGCCTTGGTCGAAGCTACGGTTGATCTTGCTCCAAGCAAGGGGTGAATGACAACCGAAATCTTCGGCGTACTTCGGATAATTTCGATGGGAGCACCACCACAACTACTGGCAAAATAGCTTGGTGACCATAAAACCCGGGTTGTAATAACGTTCGGCAATATCGGGTTTGTTTTTGCGCAGAATACGGCTAGAGATACCTTTTAAGCGATTCACTAAAGTTGATATGGCGATTTTAGGGGGATAATTCACCAGCAGGTGAACAGGCTCTGTTTCTCCTTCCATTTCTATCAACTGTGCTTCAAAGTCAAAGCAAATATCCTTAAATATTTTTCGCAATCGCTGAATAGCATCTTGGTCAAAAACTTGACGGCGATACTTGGTAACAAAGACTAAGTGAACATGCATATAGAAAGCACAATGTCTACCATGCCTAATATCAGTTTCTTTTGTCATAGACCAATAGTCTAATCGCTTTTATGAAACGCCTACAAGCTTTTAAATTTAAGTTAAAACCCCATGGTCAACAACAGCGGGAGTTAAGACGTTTTTGTGGGTCTTGTCGTTTTGTGTTTAATCGAGCCTTGGCTTTTTAGCCTGTGGAGAGAGGGTGCAGTTAGGCCGCTCGGTGAAGCAGGAACCCTTTGAAGTGATCTAAACCAGTCTTTGAGGTTTAGACACAGTAGGTATCTTCGCCCTTATAGGGCGGAGAGGATGTCAAACTGTAATCTACCAACAGTTAACGCTTTTTCAATTCTTAAAATATTGTACTTGTTGTGTTAAGCCAGTAATTGCCATGAATGACCAGTTAGCTTTCCTTAAACTGCAGATGACTGGCTTCGGTGATGACATCAGGTAAGGCCTGTAAACTCGGCAAGATCCAATCAGCTTGAGCTTTTGCTTGGCTAGTCAGCGGATGGCCACTTTTGACTAGCACACGCTTCCCTACGCCAGCAGCCTTAGCCGCCTGCAGATCTTCCCATTTATCGCCTACTAGGTAAGAGCTAGCCATATCCAGATTCAGCTCCTGCTGAGCCCTCAGTAACAAACCTGGTTGTGGTTTTCGACATTGACAGTACTGACGATACTGCCCCATACCTTGCGGATGATGAGGGCAGTAATAGAACCCAGCAAGCTGCACCCCTTGCTGTGCTAATTGTTGGCACATCCAAGCGGTCAACTGACGAAACTGCTGTTCGCTAAAGTACCCTCGAGCAATACCCGATTGATTAGTAATGAGTACCAACTGATAGCCAAATGATTGCAATTGCCGACAAGCTTCAATAGCACCCCCAATAAACTGAAAACGGCTCACCTCACCCACATAACCGTTATCAATATTTAAGGTACCGTCTCGATCGAGAAAAATCGCGGCAGAGCCCTGAGCGTGAACGATGGGTTGCTGGTCCATAGTTTCAGTTTATCACAAATCAATCGACATCTAATGCCTAGCATTTTCCTTGAGCAAAGAACCAACGCCGCTTTGCACTGAAGCCTTTCTGTTTGTTACACCACACTATTTCTGTCATTAACCATTACCGCTCTACGAGATCGTCCATGCGTGCCAACCAATATCTGCTATCTACACTGAAAGAGAGTCCCAGCGATGCCGAAATTATTAGCCATCAATTGATGGTAAGGGCTGGCTTGATTCGACAACTGGCTTCAGGTTTATACACTTGCCGTCGAATCAAATCCTCTCAAAACTTACTGATGAGTGAGGTGGTTGACTGGCTCACTGATAAAATAACCAGTCATTGATTAGATCTTTAGCCCTAAAAGAGATTGTGTTGATTAGAGACGATAAGATTAGCGTTATCATCAGGCTTAATCAAGCTGTATAATATCCGCTTATAGGGCTAAAGGCTGTTTGGCAACAAGAACTGGCTTTGCGACAAGAATGTCTACTTTTGTGTCTGATGGCTTGGCTCGCCTGGAGACTCTCGAGAACCATTGGATGCAACGGCTGTTACTGGTTGGTTCTATACGATTAGTTTTGATGGTTGAAATCATTAACAACGTGATTGAAACCTTAGCTGATCGAATCAGTCAACCACCGCATTCCTTATCCATGCAGGCAAAAGATATGGGATCGGCAGCAGTATTCCTTACCCTCTTATTAGCTGTCATCCTTTAGGTTACTCTCTTATGTACCCAGTCATGGCTTATATCGAAACTTTAAAGCAATCTCACTGCCTGCCTTTCCGTGGACCGAACACGTGAGCGATAGCGCTTTTGCGCTGGGTATCGAAGGCGTACCAAAGCCAGTGCTGATGGCTTTTATTGCCTACAAAACCCCACTGCTCATCCATCTCACAGATTAAAGCTAGGTCATCTACGGCACTACGCTGCCTAGTCACTTGGGCTGGCGCTAATTTTTTTTAAGCGCCGGATTACGGTATTTTGACTAATTTTTAGCACTCTACTAGTATCTCTGACCCCAGAACCGTTGAGTGCCTTATCCGCGATCTTGCCAGCATGAACACCAATCAAGCACTTGGCTAAAAAATTGTCTGTTTTCTGGATTTATTAAAATTTCTAAAAAATCATTATTGGATAAATTTGCTAACTATGTAGTAAATTTGGACACAGATCCCTCAGTTTCGGTTATCAAAATAATAATTTTTATTTTTCAATTAAGCGCATAAAAATAAAAAATTTTTCTACTGTTTGAATAGTAGAAATTTAGCTTAATACTTATTTCGAGATATTCTAATAATTTTGATATAATAAATATCTCCTATGCTTCTAAATAACATTTTCGATTAAATTCTAATTTTGTTAGTAAAGGATTATTTTTTGATATCCATAATATCTGTACTGTTCAAACCAAGACGATAACAAGAGCAATACGATCTTTCTGCGCTCAATCAGAGCACCCCTGACAACACTCAATACCGCAGGATTCCAAAATCTTCCTTAAATTATAAAGCTAGAACAAATTTAATTCGGATTATGAATAATCATAAAGCAACTAAACATTAACCAAATATTAACAATAAAGCACTATTGTTAATAAATAGATTACAAATTCCAAAAATAACGCACTACCTTACAAAATAGCCTTACCAATAATAAAATTATAATTTTATTGACACGAATATACATGCTCACCAACAGTTACCCATGCTGCCAAACGGTTATTTTAAGAAGTTGTTAATCATTATGCTTACCATTTTATTGAGAGGTTACTATGCCGATTAATCCCGGAGATTTAACTAAAGACATGAGCAAAGACCAAGAAACGATTGCTCGCAGCTTCATTAGGGATACCGTTAATCAAAATCTTAAAAAATTAAACGATATTTTTAATGAATCAGCCGCTAGTCGAGAAATCCGTGATAGATTCAAAAAAACTGAACTACCAGTTGTTATCACGCCACAACTTCTAAAAATACTAGATGATTCCACCAAATATAACGACCACTGGCCAATAGTTTCTGATAAAGACTCTGTCTATAATAATATGCATAATCAAGTTAGAGAAATGTTGATAAGTGGTAGCAAAGCTTTTAAAGATAAAGAGGCTATGCTATTAGGCTTACAAAAATCTTTTTTCTTAGAAAACCGCTCTTGGCAGGAATGGGAAACTATGCCCATTGATAACATTGCTAAAGAGTTGCGTGATACTATCGGTATAGCTATGCCAAAGTTACACGAAGATATTAAAAGAGATTTAACCAATCGGTCTGACTTAAAGCCTCTATTAGAATTGATTGACTGGGACAACTTTTTAGGCGTAGGCAAAGCAACCGAAGCCATTGTTCAATACTCACTAAACACCGGATGTCAATATCCTGATCCTCTAGTTCATCAGCTAATAAATGCAACAGCAGCGCTATCTAGTGCCCTCTCTTATGCAACTAAGGCGACTGAACCTTCTAACGCAAGGTATCCTTCAGCATCTAATCAAATAGCTCACTCTATTTTATAAATCTTCAATCAAACATTCCTTGCTTGACTGAATAGCAACCTACTCAAGGCATAATACTTGAGTAGGCTGTAAGGTCCATGGGTCACTCATTAACGTCACCTCCAACTCTCGCATCTGCTGATCCTGTTGAGTACAGTACACTGGATAAACTACTTTTTCTTTTTTTGACGCTGGCTGATAAACTCTACTAAATTGCTCGCTATGCTTTAAAGATAATAAGACTTCTACTCGCTTAATAACGGCGGCTATTGAGTCAACCAGGTGAACCGCACTTGGCAGTATCATACCCAACTCTGACTTTAACAAGGAGAAGTGGGTACAACCTAAAACTACCGTATCCGGTGAAAACTTGCTGTCTAACCAAGGAAACACTATTTCTTCAATAGCACTGCTAGCAATCCTAGTTCCGCGTAATTTAGCTTCAGCCAGCTGCACTAACTCAGTGGATCCAATTACTTTAATCTGGCAATTGACCGCAAATTGTTGAAACAATTCATTGATATAGGGCCTTTGAATGGTGGCGGGAGTCGCTAATAATCCAATAATACCATTACGGGTTAACTTAGCAGCGGGTTTAATCGCTGGAACGACTCCAACAATCGGACAGCTAAATCGCTGCCGTAAACTAGGTAATACTAAAGTACTAGCTGTATTACAAGCCACTACGATCAGCTGAATACCGTGGCGCTGTTTAATAGATTCAATCAGTTGTGCCACTCTCCGAACCACAATAGCATCCGGTTGGTTTCCATAAGGAAACCCTCCATTATCAAAAGCATAAATATAATTCAGTCCTGGTAATCGTTGGCGTAATGGCTGGTAAATAGACAAGCCTCCAACCCCAGAATCGAGCACCAGTACCGTGGGCATGTACTCTGTTTTAGGTAGTAAATCGGGCACAAGAAGCCTTTTGAAACCGGGTAGAGGAGAGAGTATCAGGTGATAATCTATACATAATTAGTGATTTTACGTGCTTAGCAACCAGCTATGCCATTCTATCCTGCCAATAAGGTGTGTACAATGACGCATCGGTGCTTTTCTGCACAATAAACAATCTGAGATGAACCTGTGATAGAAAATTTGAGAAATATTGCCATTATTGCCCACGTTGACCATGGAAAGACCACTCTAGTAGATAAATTGCTACAGCAATCAGGAACCTTGGGTGAAGCCAATCAACCCCTAGAGCGGGTAATGGACTCCCATGAGCTGGAGAAAGAGCGTGGGATCACAATTTTGGCAAAAAATACAGCCATTTTCTGGCGAGATTTGCGCATCAATATCGTTGATACTCCGGGGCATGCCGACTTTGGCGGTGAGGTAGAACGTGTCCTTTCTATGGTGGATTCAGTATTACTGCTGGTTGATGCTTTTGATGGACCCATGCCACAAACTCGCTTTGTGACTCAAAAAGCCTTTGCCCATGGATTAAAACCCATTGTAGTGATTAATAAAATTGATCGTCCCGGTGCCCGTCCGGAGTGGGCAATCGATCAGATCTTCGATCTGTTTGTCAATCTGGGGGCCACCGATGAGCAACTGGACTTTCCCATCGTCTATACCTCAGCACTCAATGGTGTGGCTGGTTACCAACCTGAGCAACTTGCTGCTGATATGACACCGCTGTTTGAAACCATTGCTCAGCAAGTTCCCGCACCTAACGTCGATCTCGATGGGCCTTTTCAAATGCAGATCTCTCAGCTCGATTATAACAATTATGTTGGGGTCATTGGTATTGGACGAATTAACCGTGGCAGTATTAAACCTCAACAAAGTGTTGTCGTTGTCGACAGAGATGGCTTACAACGCTCTGGCAAAGTAGGACAGGTGTTAAGTTATCTAGGCTTACAGCGTCATGAAACAGCCTGCGCCTATGCAGGGGATATTATTGCAATGACTGGTTTGGGTGCGCTTAATATTTCAGATACTCTCTGTCATCCTGGCCAGATTGCAGCATTACCGTCCTTGCAAGTGGACGAACCCACGGTAACGATGCTGTTTTGTGTTAACACCTCACCCTTTTGTGGCCAGGAAGGTAAATATGTTACTTCACGCCAATTGCTGGAACGACTGCAGCGTGAGTTAGTCCATAACGTTGCATTACGGGTACAAGAAACAGAAGATCCCGATATCTTTGCAATATCTGGGCGTGGCGAACTGCATTTAAGTATCTTAATTGAAAATATGCGCCGTGAGGGTTATGAATTAGCCGTATCACGTCCCAAGGTGATTTTCCGTATGAACGATGGGCAGCAACAAGAACCCTTTGAACAGTTGGCCGTCGATATTGAAGTATCTCATCAAGGCGGGGTGATGGAGCTGTTGGGTTTGCGCAAGGGGGAGTTGCGTGATATGCAACCAGACGGTAAGGGTCGTGTCCGTCTCGATTATTTAATTCCTAGCCGAGGTCTCATTGGCCTGCGCACCGAATTTCTAACCCTGACTTCAGGTAGTGGCTTGCTTTACGCCACTTTTAGCCATTATGATGTAGTGAAGCCTGGAGAAATTGGCCAGCGGACTAATGGTGTATTAATTGCGAATGCTACGGGTAAGACTTTAGCCTATGCGCTTTATCATTTGCAAGAACGTGGGCGTTTACTGATTGAACATGGTGTAGAAGTTTATGAAGGACAAATTATCGGTATCCACAATCGTGCCAATGATCTAACGGTCAATTGCCTACAGGGGAAAAAATTAACCAATATCCGGGCAGCCGGTAAGGACGATGCGTTAACCCTGTCGACACCAATTAAATTCTCTTTAGAGCAAGCTATGGAATTTATCGATGATGATGAGCTGGTCGAAATTACTCCGCGTTCGATTCGACTGCGCAAAAAATGGTTAACTGAAAATCAGCGTAAGTGTGCTCAACGACTTAAAACTTAGGATCTGTTGAGAATTTGATGTGATTAATAGCGTTGTTGAGCAACTCGAGTTGAAAAAAAGCTTTTCTCTTGTGGTACAGATTTAAGCAACAACTTGTCGTATAGGCTACCGAGAGAAGTCAATTTGTTCAGCAGTTTAGCGCCTGCCAGCATTCCAACGGTTGATAGCGCGAGAAGCTGTTTTCGACCAATAAACGTCGATGGTAATTGGAGTTTTTTTCCATTATGGCAGCCTCCCGTCTCTAAGTACTGTCACTGCTTGCTTGCATGGGCGCCCTTGCTCTCAGAGGACAGCCATTTTTCTCAGGGGAATGGCGGCTTTAGCCCCTTTGACTACAGATGGCTTGTTTGAAACCACGCCCCCCGTGGTACGAGCAGCAAAGCCAGCTATCAACAACTTTCTTTTTCTAGCCAATATAGTCAGTGAGCCTCGATTGACCAAAGCGTTGTTGTAGCTGCGACAGTTCGTTATTTTTCTATCGCGCTTGTTAGTCTGTTGCGCTGGATTAACGCAACAAGTGCAACATGCGTCCGGTATAAGCTTCGATTGGCGTTAAGCCCTTAAGAACTTTTCTCGCGGTCATATTAAGGTGTAATTCCATATCTCTAATGTCCTGTTTATTCAGAGCCCCCATCCGCATTTTTTTAGGCCAGCAGCGGCGGATTAAACCATTAGTGTTTTCGTTAGTGCCCCACTGATAACTAGCATGAGGGCGTGCAAAACTGATCCAAAATCAACAATTGAAATTTGATCCAGTCATGTAACCTGCTTTCGGACACTTTTAAAGAATGCTTGTAAACTAGCCAACCGGAGGCAGCTTATGGAACTATGGGCCATAATAACTGATAGCTCAAAACGCCTGGCTGGTGGGTGTATTTAACCCTCAGCAGAAACCTAGTAAAGAAACGGGGAAAATTCGATTCTATAACTCCCGTAATCAGTCATTCTGAACCACCACCGAAAATTTTAAACTTGCACGTAGTGTTGCAGCGTTTTAAGGCCTTTCTGCTCCAGCTGGCGAATGCGCTCAGCAGATACCTGATACTGCTCTGCCAGCTCCTGTAGCGTTGCTTTTTGAGACTCTAGCCAACGAGATCGGATAATGTGTTGGGTACGATCATCCAAACGCTGTAAGGCTTGGCTGAGTTTATTAGCTGCACGAGTTTCCCACTCTTCAGATTCAACATCTACCGCAAAATTAGAGCTTTTATCTTCCAGATAAAACAAAGGAACTGCATCTTCAGAGTTTTCATTTTCTGCTTTAACATCAAAGTAGAGATCTTGGGCAATCAAGCGAGCTTCCATCTCACGGACATCCTTTTTGCTAACGCCTAATTCATCAGCCACCGTGGCAATCTCATCTCGGTTAAACCATGCTAGTCGCTGTTTAGTTTTGCGTAAATTGAAGAATAGCTTACGCTGAGCTTTAGTAGTCGCTACCTTAACAATTCGCCAATTACGCAATACATATTCATGAATTTCTGCTTTTATCCAGTGAATAGCAAAAGAGACTAGTCGCACCCCCACCGTTGGATCAAAGCGCTTAACGGCTTTCATTAAACCAATATTGCCTTCCTGAATTAAGTCAACTTGAGGAAGACCATAGCCTGCATAATTACGAGCGATCCGGACTACAAAACGTAAATGCGATAAAATCAGCTGTTTGGCGGCTTCTAAGTCGCCCTGATAAAACAGACGCTCAGCCAAACGCTGCTCCTCTTCAGCCGTTAATACTGGGAAACGGCTGATAGCTTGCATATAGCCCTCTAAACTGCCTTGAGGAACTAAACAGCCCCATACTTCTGTTGCTGTTTTCACCTAATTCTCCCACTCCTATCATTAAACTAAAACGCCAAAACTGCCACTACCCATTAACAGCGTACAAGCTAACACCGTATCTCTCTCTCGAGCAACTATTTATTATACCATTAACTTTATCTTGCCATTGACAGCCGCAAAAAATACAGAGCCTACAACCACTAACACTGTTTTTACTGTCTTAATAATAACATAGCTAGGATGAGCGCTCTTCTGGCATGAATAGTGCTTCAATAAACTCAGTTGCTACAAAAGGCTGCAGATCATCCAGCTGTTCTCCTAAACCGAGATAACGAATAGGAATAGGAAATTGTTTAGCTAAAGCCAATAGCACGCCACCTTTAGCGGTACCCTCCAGTTTACTCAAAACAATCCCGGTGACGCCAACAGCCTGGTGAAATAGCTTTACCTGACTAATTGCATTCTGACCGGTTGTCGCATCTACCGTCAATAAGATCTCATGAGGAGCCTGAGGATCTAATTTTTTGAGCACCCGTAACATCTTTTGCAGTGACACCATCAAGTGCTCTTTATTGTGTAGGCGTCCTGCAGTATCAATGATTAAAACATCGATTTGACGTGCCTTGGCAGCCTGTAGAGCATCAAAGGCAACCGCAGCCGCGTCAGTGCTAGTTGGTTGCGCAATCACCGGAATCTGGCTGCGCTCACCCCAAGCTTGCAGCTGTTCGACAGCAGCCGCTCGAAAAGTATCAGCGGCTGCTAGCATAACTGATTTACCCGATCGTTGAAGCTGGTAAGCTAATTTACCAATAGTTGTGGTCTTGCCTACTCCGTTAACACCAACCATCAATATCACATAAGGACAGGAGGCAGTTATCGTTAAGGGCTGTTCAACCGGCTTTAACCAGCTAGAAAGCAAACTTTTCAGTTGTGATTGCCAAGCTTTGGCATCGACCAGTTGCCCCTCTTTAAATGTTTGCTCTAAAGATTGGATTAACAGCATAGTGGTCGGTAAGCCAACATCCGCTAACAGCAATTGCTCTTCGATACTATCCAACAGCGCTCGATCTAACCGTCGCTGTCCTAATAACCCTAAAACCTGGCTTCCCAACGCCTGCCGAGTTTTTCGCAGCCGCTGGGCTAGACGCTGTAATGCGCTGGCTGGTGCCTCTGACAGCGATGCCTCACTGTTGCCTAGCAGCAACCTTTCATCTTGCTGCTGAGATAGCTCCTCCGATAATTGATCGTTGCCAACAGACTGTGCCTGCTCTTCTGCAGACGTGTTATCATCTACGGTGGCTTCTTCGGATACTATTTCAGCAGTCTCTCCTGCTACTTGAGAGGGATCTTCTCGGCCAAATAACCAGGTCAGAAAGCGTGAACGACCCTCTTTTTCCATATTATTTCCACCCTAACTGATTAACCTCAGCATGCGGCAAACAAGGAGACGATAACCATCTTTTGGTTCTCCTAAGCTACATTTTTAATGATACTTAGCATCAAGTCGCCGTAGTCCGCTATACTGATTAGCTTAAATTGAATGATGCTATTGTAGCATGGCCATTACTGATGAAAAACAGGACACCGCAGCAGCTTGGTCAGGTCCGCCTGATCGCCGGCCGCTGGCGCGGAAAAAAATTAACTGTTTTAGCCGAGCCTGGGCTTCGCCCCACCAGCGACCGTTGGCGGGAGACGCTATTTAATTGGTTAGCACCACAGCTACCAGATGCCCAAGTATTGGATTGTTTTGCCGGTAGCGGCGCTCTAGGCCTTGAAGCCTTATCACGCGGAGCGAACCACATTTGCTTACTCGAACATAATCCAAACGTCGTACAACAATTACAACAAACACTGCAACAACTGGCAGTTTCTAGCCAGCAAGCCATCATCTACTGTGTCGATGCCCAGCAATACCTTGCCCAAACCGCCGAGCGCCGCTTTACTCTGGTGTTCTTAGATCCCCCATTCCACCAAGCAATGCTACCATCGCTAATCACCCTCTTAGAACAACACCACTGGCTAACCGAAGAAGCCTGGATCTACCTGGAAACAGAGATTGACTGGCAGCCAACTACCATACCCACCCACTGGCAGCTACACCGAGAAAAACTGAGCAACCAAGTGGCTTATCGCCTTTATCAACGTATGCCACAACTTGAGTACGCTTAGTTAAATAACCTAAATTCGGAAAAAGCTCTCTTTTTAAGACCTCGGTAGCGCAGAACTATTCAGGGTGCTCGATTTGACATAAATTCTTTAGCCGATTGAATACCGTTTCTAGACCTCGTAACACATATTGACTTGATAAAAATCACCATTTTGTTTAGTTTTAATGATTTTAAACACATTGGTGCGAGCAAATAGTGTCTCTTTTCCGAATAAGGACTGAGATTTTGAATATCTACGGCGTGCTGTGCGGATTTTTCAATAACGAAAAGTACATTTTGATGATGCTTAGCCATAGTTTTTTCACTAAAATAGGAGTTGTTTAAAATTTCCTGATAGCCTTTTGATACGCTCAAAACCTGGTTAGGGAGCACTACTACACGGTACAGCTTGATGTCACTCTTAATCGTGCAATTCATTCGGTATAAGGCATTGATTATAGCGTAATCACCCGAAAAATAATTGCACAAAACCAAATAGTACTTTAATCGTAGTAGCGGATAGTATCGGCGTTAATCACAGCACGGTGTCACGTGAGCTAAAACGCAATAGGTTTTGTAAAAAATAAAGCTGGAGTAGGAATCAATTTGTAGCTAGAAAAAGCCCATAAAGCTGAGACTTTAGTGCTAACAATCCTTTAAATAAAGCATTTTTTGCGCAAATAATGGGCCACAGCGTCTGAGAGGTTATCACCGATAACCTCTAATTCAGGCAAACTTTCTTTAAGCTGAGGCGATGCATTAGCCATAATACAGCCCTTACCCACTAAAGAAAGCATCTCTAAATCATTCATCCCATCGCCAAAGGCAATGCAATCCTCCAGGGTATAGTTATTAGCCGCAAACGTGGGGTGTGCCAATAGCCTCTGCAATGCATGCCCTTTGGAGACATTACTCGCCATCACCTCCAAGCAATACTGGTTAGACAGCGTTACATTGACACTGCTTGGCCAAGCAGTTTGGACAGTCCTTGCTAGGTTGCTTAACATTTCTGTCTGACCTAAATAAAATATCTTATTGAGAGGAGGCAACTCTTGTAAACATTCAGGAAACTGATAACTTTGAAAACCAGAATCGGGGTGAAAGAGCTTATCTTCTTTTAACAAAGAGTTAACAAACCATCCTGATTCGTGATAAGCGCTAGTAATAACTCCGTGTTCCAAAGGGACCAATTGAAGTAACTGATGGGTAATGGGCATGGGAATATCTTGCTTAAACAACAGGTTTCCCTGATCATCATGGACACGAGCCCCATTAGAGGTAATCATAAAGCACTGGACGCCTAGTTTTTCCTGAATAACCCGAACATCGATGAAATGTCGGCCGGTTGCAAATATAAAATGAAACCCGTGTTCGACCAATAGGCCAATAATTTTCCGGGTGAGTGGACTCATTGTATGCTGTTGATTAAACAGTGTACCGTCCAAATCAGCAATAATAACCGAATAACGGCTCATCAATAATTCTCCCCTTGTTTTCAAAGATTGCTCAATCGATCTCAAAGAAACCCTTAGCTACTCTAACTGAAAATTTCCTAGTCTTCAAAAACCATCCCTGATTACCACCTATAACCTGGAATCTGAAATCTGCTATAATGGCCAGCATTTTTTCTAGAAGAGGTAAGATGAGCCGATTGTTTACGAGATGCCGTATATTACGACAAGGATTCAGTTTATGGCTTAGGCTGTGGGTACGGAATATAAAAACCATTCCTTCAGCCACTGTAACTCTTTGGCCAACTGATGGGCGAATTATTTATTTGCTTCCTCGCCGTTCAGAGCTTGATCTGCTCGCCTTGCAATGCTATTGCTTAAAACAGCAGCTGCCTGATCCATTAAAAAGCGATACGATTAATGGAAAAACGCAACCACGTTATCTATTTCTAAGCCAAACATCTCATCCACTACAATTGGACACAGCCTCAGTTGACTGGCTTTGGCAACAGTTAGCGACTTTAAACGCGCCAACAGATCCGACCGTTTACCTAGTCCTCGTATCCCCATTATGGGGCCGCTTACCCGGTTACGGGATAACGCACGATTCAGTACTTAGACGCCCAATGACCCGTTGGCAAATAGCACAACAAGCGATTCACTATGGACGCGATCTGTTTATTTATTCAGCTCCACCGGTGGCTTTATCACTACTGATCCCGCGGATAGCGATGAGTTCAAAAGGTTTGTTACCTTTACTACGCCTTGCCCGACAACAACTGGCTCGCTGCCATCAGATGGCAACGGGACCTTTACTGGCTAAACGCTCTTCGCAGCTACAATATTGTTTGCAGGCCACAACTCTACAGACGGCTATCACCGTAGAAGCGAAAAACAAACAACGCCCTAAAGCACTGATTGAGAAGCAAACTTTGGCGATTCTCAATGAAATGGCTGCCGACTACTCTTACCGAGTGGTTCGTTGTGCTGATCGCCTGTTTACTTGGTTATGGTATCGCTTGTACCAGGGAATAGAGATCAATCATGCACAACCAGTTCGGCAACTAGCGCTGTCAGGCTATGAACTCATCTATCTACCCTGCCACCGCAGCCATATGGATTACCTATTGCTTTCCTACGTGCTGTATTACCAAGGATTAGCACCTCCCTATATTGCTGCTGGGATTAATCTAAATTTTTGGCCTGTCGGGCGACTTTTTCGAAAAATGGGGGCTTTTTTCATCCGACGGAGTTTTAAAGGGAATAAACTCTATTTTAGTGCGCTTCGAGAATATTTAACCTACCTGCTAACTCAAGGTTGCTCTGTAGAGTACTTTATTGAAGGAGGGCGTTCTCGAACCGGGCGACTGTTAGCTCCGAAAACAGGCCTTTTTAGTATGAGCTTACAAGCAGTACTCAACGGACTGTCTCGCCCAGTGGCATTAGTTCCTATCTACTTAAGCTATGAACATGTGATGGAATCCCAAACTTATGTACGGGAGTTATCAGGCAATACCAAGCAACCAGAGAGTACCTGGCGTTTACTGAAGATATTACCAACGCTAAGGAATTTAGGGTACTGTACCGTTAATTTTGGACAACCCTTAATACTTGAACACTACTTTGACCAGCAGAGGCCGGATTGGCGATCTAAAGCTGGCAAAGGCGATCCCTATCTTATCAAGGACAATCCAATTTTAGTTAATGATTTAGCACAGCGGCTAATGGAACGCATAAACAGTGCAGCGGCAGTGAATGCAGTTAATCTCTGCGTCTCGATTTTATTGGCAGCAAGCGGACAACAATTGTTACAGTCACAGCTAATAGAGCAAATGGCCAGCTATCTGATGTTATGGAAAAATGCACCCTACAGTGAGCATTGCACGATACCCAATCTGTCAGCTTATGAATTGCTGCAGCAGGTTTTACGCATAGGAAAAGTCCAGCTATTAAACGTTGATCAGCCCGATCCAACAATAATACTGCCTAAACAGCTAAAGGTTTCTCTCTGTTACTATGCTAATAACATTCAGCATCTGCTGGTGCTACCCTCTCTGATCGCTAATCTATTACTCAATCAGCCGACTCTCGATAAAAATGCTTTGGTTACCGACATTGCACCACTGCACCCTATCCTGCAGGCCGATCTGTTTGTTAATTACAATAACCTAAACTTAGTTCAAAGCATTGAGTTAATTGCCCAAGAATTATTGAGACAACATTGGATCAGCTACCAAAAAATGAGCTATCAGGTTAATTTACAGCACATTCCTCAATTGCAATTATTGGCAGCCCATACACAGCCGCTATTGCAGCGCTATTGGTTGCTGAAAAAATTGCTTGAGCGTTACCCGGATTGGAATCGACGAACCTTGGAAGCTCATATCACTCACCTATTGAAAAGTGAATCTGCTACCACGACTAGGATTTGGGGACTGTTCGATAAAGGATCGACAGCTATTACTGTTTTGCAGCAGTCGGATGAGCTATTGCTACGAGGGCTAGAGAGGTTGTTGCCTGCTGAGCAAACCAACCAGTTGTCAGCAATGATTAATTCATGCTCAGCGGTTTAAAATCAGTTCCTTTAGGCCAAGAACGGCGAATGAGGCCATTGATATTCTCATTAGTTGTACTAGCTTAGCGTGTCGTTCATGACACTGAGTAGGTACCGTCTTACTTGTCACGATGCAAGCACTATTTTTTCATCAAAGGGCATCCCAGATTTCAGTACGCCATAGGCCAGTTGTGGTAACTTACGCATGGCCGCACAGATGCCAATCTTGCCACCTTTATGGCGTGATACTAAGCGTTCCCTCTGAGCTTTCACTACTGCATTACAGGTTATAGCTGCCAGGGCAGGCATATATAACGCTTTCCTGAGGGCTACATGCCCCGTTTTGGATTTAGCCCAGCATAAGCTACGACTGCCTTACTACTACTGAATTTCGATATATCACCAACATAGGCCAGCAAGCTGCTGCTTAATGTCTCACCGATGCCCGGAATACTTTCCAGTAACTGCTGATTCCTTTTAGGCATTTTAAGCATCCATTCCATGGGTCAGAGCTTCGGAATCTACCGATCGTTGACCCGCTTTTCAATCTCTAGAAGGGTGCTCTTATTCCGTTAATCCAGCAACCATGAGCGGATTTCAGAATAGCGTAGAAGGTGATAGCTTCTCAACTGACACTTGAGCAACCTAGCGTTGATGATGCTGTCTTTAACCCGATTTTCCCTGACATTAACTTGAATAACCCGTCACAATGATTAGTGAGTGCTATGCAAATTGGTTAGTCAGTATCGAATTTCTCCCTATAGCAGCCAAACAGAAAACGTTAGGTCGCCGGCTATTTGGCAATAGGATCACTGCATGCTATAGTGTGCCGATTCTTGTCATTCACTCAGCATTAGTTGTCATGTCCTCTGGACCCTTTTTCCAGGCATTGCCTTATACGACAGATTGTTTGGTTCAACGCTATGCCTGCTTGCTACAACAACCGTGGGCACAGCTGCTATACTCTGGTGGCGCCAAGCATCCACACAGTCGATTTGATATCCTAGTTGCTGATCCTCTGGCAACCTTAGTAACCCGAGGATCGCTAACCACTATCACCGAACCATCCAAAGAACAACAAATCAGTGGTGATGATCCCCTGCTGCTCCTACAACAACTACAACAACGATACCTGCCTACTGTATCATCCCAGGCCGACTACCCCTTTCAGGGCGGCAGCCTGGGTTTATTAAGCTATGATTTAGGCCGCCGTTTTGAGCAACTGCCATGTCAGGCAATTCACGATAGTCAATTGCCTGACATGGCGATGGGAATTTATGATTGGGCCTTAGTCGCCGACCATCAGCAGCAGCAACTAACGTTAATTTGCCACCAGGAACCATCCCAACGGCTACAATGGCTACAGCAACAAGCAGACCACCAGCTTTGTCAACCTTTCCAGTTAACCGGACCCTGGGCTGCTAATATGAGTCACCACGCTTATGCAGAAAAATTTTCAAAAATTCAACACCATCTGCATTGGGGTGACTGTTATCAAGTCAATTTAGCACAACGCTTTTGTGCCCCTTATCAAGGTGATGCTTGGCAGGCTTTTCGGCACTTGCAAATGGCTAATCAAGCCCCCTTTTCCGCCTTCCTGCGCTTCTCAGAAGCTGTTTTACTCTGCTTCTCACCAGAACGCTTTTTACAGGTGGTCAATGGAAAAATTACCACCCGTCCAATTAAAGGGACCTGTCGCCGTCAGGCTGATCCTCAGCATGACCGCCAAGCTGCAGAGGCTTTAGCGATGTCAGTTAAAGATCGAGCAGAAAACTTAATGATAGTTGATCTATTACGCAATGATATTGGTCGGGTGGCTCTACCCGGCAGTGTCCAAGTCCCGGAATTATTTGTGGTTGAGAGTTTCCCAGCCGTTCATCATCTGGTGAGTACCGTGACTGCCCAGTTGGATCCGCGTTATACGGTTATTGATCTGCTACGTGCCACTTTCCCCGGAGGCTCGGTAACCGGTGCACCTAAAATAGCGGCCATGGTGATTATTGAAGCCTTAGAGCCGCAGCGTCGTGGCGCCTATTGTGGTAGTATTGGCTATCTCAGCTGCTGTGGTAGCTTAGATTCCAACATTGTGATCCGTACCTTGGTCGCTGAGCAGCAACAACTCACCCTTTGGGCAGGCGGTGCTATTGTCGCCGATAGCCAAGTCGATGCCGAATACCAGGAGACCTTAGATAAGGTTAGTCGACTACTGCCGCTGTTAGCCTTTCCCCAGAGTTAGCCGGCAACATGTGTCTAGTGAGGCTTAGCAAACACGGAAAACAGAGGACAGGCTCAATTAGGTGGCTCTTAAAACAAACATTTTTGTTTCATGCCCCCTATCTAAACCTAGAAATAAATAACTGAGGATTAGTTAACGAATGAAACATAAAATACTAACTGCAGATGAACAACCGCCTTCTGTAGCCTGGAACCAGTCAGATACTCACTGGACTTTAACACTGTTTGGTACTGCGGTGGGCGCGGGCATTTTATTTTTACCGATTAATGCGGGCCTAGGAGGATTTTGGCCTCTGCTTCTGCTGACGCTATTGGTGGGGCCAATGACCTACTGGGCCCATCTAGGTCTCTGCCGCTTGGTGCTCTCAGCCAGTCAACCCGACAGCACGCTTTCAGAGGTGGTCACCGAACATTTTGGAATTAAAGCCGGAAAATTGATTACCCTGCTCTATTTTTTATCTATTTATCCGATTTTACTGATCTATGGTGTTGGGATCACCAATACTTTGGAAAGTTTTATTAAGCATCAATTAGGTCTTGTTGGGTTCCCTCCGGCAGTACTGGCTTTTATCGCTATTAGCACCTTGATGCTACTGATGCAGTTTGGTGAACGGTGGATATTGAAAATTAATACCTGCCTAGTGTATCCATTGGTGGCTATTTTACTGGGTATCTCCTGTTATTTGATTCCTTATTGGCGAGTTGATTTTCTCTATCAATTGCCCGCTTTAACTGATTTTATCTCGGCAATCTGGTTAACCACGCCTCTACTGGTTTTCTCTTTTAATCACTCTCCTGCCATCGCCTATTTTTCGGTTGCCCAACGACGTCGCTATGGTTTACAGGCAGACTACCACGCTCGACGGATCCTACAACGAACCTCTCTGATCCTGCTGCTATTTGTCATGTTTTTTGTCTTCAGTACCGTGTTAACACTCTCGCCAGAATCCCTCAAATTGGCTAAGCAGCAAAACCTGTCGATCCTCTCCTTCTTGGCCAATCAGCACTCCTCATACGCCATTAGCTACCTAGGCCCACTGATCGCTTTTCTAGCCATTACGAGCTCTTTTTTTGGCCACTATCAGGGGGCTTATGAGGGGTTAAAGGGATTATTGCCCTGTCGCGCTGTGTCAGCAGAAGCTAGGCTTAGTCAGTCCTATCTTGAACGTGGACTCCACCTGTTTTTTTTCCTATCTTTATGGGGCGTAGCGCTACTGAACCCTAGCATTTTGGGGATGATTGAATCGCTTAGTGGTCCGGTTATCGCCTTAATCCTATTGATTATGCCAGTCTACGCACGCTATCACATACCCGCTCTTGCCCGCTATATTCATCGACCATCGGATGGCTTTATCCTACTCATGGGAACCATTGCTATCTCTGCCTTAATTTACTCACTACTACAACCTGGATAATGGCGATCATCAATCATTTTAAGGGAAGCTGAAAAGAGGTAAATAGCTCTTCGACAGCTTCATTATCGGGTTGTTCTAATGCCATTTCAATAACATCTTTTGTTAAATGCGGAGCAAAAACGGTTATAAAATCTAACATATAGCCACGTAAAAATTTGTCTCGCATAAAACCTATTTTAGTCGTGATCGTCGGCAAAAAGTGGCTGGTACTCAGTGAAACTAAATCTTGATCCAGTTGCGAATGCACCGCCATTTTAGCAATGATCCCCACTCCAAGCCCTGATCGTACATAACTTTTTATTAAGTCTGGATCAGTCGCGGTAAAAAAAGTTTGTGAAGCCAACGGTTCACTACCAAATAAATCCCTGAGTACCTTTTTACCTAAAAAACTTATAGGATAGGTAATGATAGGATAACCAATCAGCTTTTCTAACACCAGCGGCTGCTTGGTCGCTAGAGGGTGGCTGATAGGGACTACAGCCACTAATTCAAAATGGTAGCAAGGTAGCATTAGCAAGCTATCAAAGACTGAATCTACCACAGCAGTGATTGTAAAATCAACTTCTCCCTTAATCAGGGCTTCAACAATTGGTGCCGGGAGATTTTGATGAATGTGTAAGGAGACTTGAGGATACTGGGTGTTAAAAGCACTAATCATTCTAGGCAACTGGTAACGCAATTGGTTATTGGTTGCCGCAATTTTTAATGAACCCTGTTCAGGATGTGTATGCTCTAAAGCAACGACTTTAAGGTTATCCGCTTTTCCTAAGATATCAGTCGCAATTTGTAGTAGCTCGCGGCCAGCATCGGTCACCTTGATTAAATGTTTTCCATGCCGTTCAAAAATTTGTACGCCTAATTCATCTTCCAATTGTCGGATTTGCTTGCTAATCCCTGGCTGAGAGGAGTGTAATCTCTTGGCGGCTAAAGAAATATTGAGCCCTTGCTTAAATACCTCGACGATAGCGCGAAGATGCTGTAGTTTCATAAAGTGAGTAACCTTCCCAGTTGGTTAGTTTGGACAACTCCCTAATAGAGGGCTAGCAGCTACTATATTAACCAGCCCCTGTTCATGGTGGGGTCAGTTCTCCGTTGCCAACCATGACCTTGACAACTTCTGCCATTGGTTTTTTATCGGAAATTACCCCTTTTACTATAAAGAGAAAGCTTGAGTGTTGTCTAGCCGTTTAGGACCCGCTTGTTTTACCTGTTGCCCTATCGGGGTATCGGTATAATTTTCAAAATTATCAATAAATTTTTGGGCTAATTCATTCGCTTTCTGCTGCCACTGGATGGGATCGGGATAGCTATTGCGCGGATCAAGTAGCTTTGGATCAACCCCTGGTAGCTCGAGTGGAATCGCTAAACTAAAGATCGGCAGCTTTTGTGTTGTTAACCGATCCAAGCTCCCATCCAAAATCGCATCAATAATCGCTCGCGTGGCCTGAATCGAGATACGTTTTCCTGTTCCGTTCCAGCCAGTGTTAACCAGATAAGCAGTGGCACCTGCAGCCTGCATCCGTCGAACCAATACCTCAGCATAGCGGGTAGGATGCAAACTTAAAAAAGCAGCACCAAAACAGGCAGAAAAGGTGGGTTGTGGAGTCGTAATGCCCCGTTCCGTTCCGGCTAATTTGGCAGTAAAACCCGACAAGAAGTGATACTGTGCCTGCTCAGGTGTTAGCGTTGCTATCGGGGGCAGTACACCAAACGCATCTGCCGTTAGAAAGATAATGCGAGTGGCATGCCCAGCCCGTGACTGCGGCTTAACGATATTATCAATGTGGTAGAGGGGATAAGAGACCCGAGTATTCTCCGTTTTCGAAGCATCATCAAAATCGACCGAACCGTCTGGACGGACTACCACATTCTCTAATAGCGCATTACGGCGAATTGCTCGGTAAATATCGGGCTCTGAAATGGCTGATAAGTGAATGGTCTTCGCGTAACAGCCTCCCTCAAAATTAAACACCCCCTGTTCATCCCAGCCATGCTCATCATCACCCAATAAGGCGCGTTTTGGATCAGCAGACAGCGTGGTTTTTCCGGTCCCCGAAAGTCCAAAGAAAAGGGCAACATCCCTCTTCTGTCCGACATTAGCTGAACAGTGCATGGAAGCAATCCCGCGTAGCGGTAACAGATAGTTCATCACAGAAAATAGTCCCTTTTTCATCTCACCACCGTACCAAGTACCCCCAATCAACTGCATCCGCTCAGTCAAATTAAAGGCGACAAAATTCTCTGAATGCAGCCGCATTGCTTGCCAATTGGGATTGCTACACTGCGATCCATTCAGCACCACAAAGTCGGGCTTAAACTCGGACAATTCAGCCTCAGTAGGGCGAATAAACATATTTTTTACGAAGTGTGCTTGCCAAGCCACTTCCATAATAAAACGCACTTTCAAACGACTTTCAGGATTAGCGCCACAAAAAGCATCGACCACAAACAGTCGTTTTTGCGATAATTGCTCGACAACTAACTGCTTGAGCTGCTGCCAATGCTCTACCGATAGTGGCTGATTACCACTTTTTCCTCGGCCCTGATCGGACCACCAAACTGTGTCGCGGGTGGTTTCATCGCGAACAATATACTTATCTTTCGGCGATCTTCCGGTAAAAATACCTGTATCTACTGCCACAGCACCTAAGGGGGTGACCACGCCCCGTTGAGGGCCAGTTAACTCTGGTCGAGTCTCCTCTTCAAAGAGCTGCGGATAGCTGGGATTATAGACAACTTCAGTACTGGCATAAATACCGTAACGGCTCACATCAACCATAGGTGGCATCTCAACTTTCATTAGGACAAAGGGCGGCATAGCAATGGACGATTACCTAGCCTGCCGTAAAGCCCGGTCCTTTAGGTCGGGGATATCAGGCGGCCCTACAAGGGTCGTTGTTACTTTGCTCTATATCTGTCAAATAGTTTCGATTGTATAATGGATGCTATGAAACGTCGACAAGCTTTTAAATTTAGGCTAAGGTTTCTTACAACTAACTGTGTAGCTGGCTAGTGGAGTGGAAACGCTGTATGGATGATGTAGTACTCCTAGAACGATTATATTGTTTTTTTAAAGAACTGCGGTAACAATAACCATTTAGGGTAATTAGCTCATTGTGTTAATCCAGCTCACCTTAGACAACTATAAAATAACACTGCATTCGGCAACGCTTTCTCTTTATACTACTTCTTTTTTGACATCAACCCTATCGGGTAATTCCTTGATCTGATGAGATTATTGCTGTGCGTTCCCTAAAAATTGTTGGTTTAACCACTGGACTCTGCCTGCTGGCAGGGATTTTGCTCCTCGGAGGCCTCTATGGCTGGATAATCCGCGACCTACCCGATGTGGCCAAAATAAAAGAGATGCGCCTGCAAGTCCCTCTACAGATTTATACATTAGATGGCCAACCCATCGCACAATTCGGAGAAAAACAGCGCATTCCACTGACCTTAGCGCAGATCCCTGAACGTCTACAACAAGCCTTTATCGCTATTGAAGACAACCGATTTTATAGTCATTACGGGATTGATCCCCTAGGGATTTTACGAGCACTATGGGTTGATCTGTCTGCCAAAAGCGCCAAACAGGGCGCTAGTACTATTACGCAGCAATTAGCCCGCAACTTTTTTCTAGACTCCGAGCGGTGCTTGATGCGCAAATTTAAGGAAGTCATCCTAGCCTTACAGCTGGAACGGCTACTCACCAAAGAACAAATTTTTGAGCTGTATCTGAATAAAATTTATCTAGGTAACCGCGCTTATGGCGTGGGTGCTGCGGCACAAATCTACTGTGGTAAACGGGTTGATCAACTAGATCTCGCCGAGATGGCACTGATTGCTGGCCTACCCAAAGCACCCTCAACCTTAAATCCTCTGCGTTCTCTTCCACGGGCGACTCAACGGAGAAACTTGGTCTTAGCTCGTATGTTGGAGCGGGGTTATATTACTTCGCAAGAGCAGCAACTGAGCAGCCAACAATTGATTATTGCTCACTACCATGGAATCAGCAATCCGGTAGATGCTCCCCATTTAGCTGAAATGGTCCGCCAAGAGATGCTCAGCCGCTTTGGTGATAGCGCCTATACAGATGGCTATCGAGTTTATACTACCCTAGACTCAACCCGGCAACAACAAGCGCAACGGGCGGTACAACATAACCTATTCAACTACGATCGGCGGCATGGCTACCGTGGTCCAAGTGCCATTTTATGGGAACCTGAAATGCCTTGCTGGAGTCCTGAGGCACTACAAGGACAGCTTAAAAAACAACCCACTTATGGCCCCTTACAAGCAGCTGTGATTGTAGTCGTTCACTCTGATCGTGCTGAAGCCTATCTCAGCGATGGTAAAATCGTTGAACTGTCATGGGCTGGCCTACGGTGGGCACGGCCGTTTATTAACGATCAGCAGCAGAGCGATCCACCGCAGCAAGCCAGCGATGTGGTTGCTGTCGGTCATCAAGTGTGGTTGCTGCAACAGGATAATCAGTGGTGGCTGGCGCAAATTCCTGAAGTTGAATCAGCGTTTATCGCTCTCCATCCTACCAACGGTGCTATCCAAGCGTTGATTGGCGGATTTAATTTTTCCAAAAGTGCTTTTAACCGAGCCATACAGTCTGCTCGGCAGATTGGTTCAATGGTTAAACCCTTTGTCTATGCAGCCGCTTTAGAGAAGGGAATGAGCCTAGCTACCCTATTGAATGATCTGCCGATTATCCGTTGGAGTGCCAATGCTGGTAAAGAGTGGCGGCCAAAGAATGTGGTACCGCGCTATGATGGCCCTTTACGACTGCGCGTTGGTTTAGCTCGCTCAAAAAATGTGATGGCAGTTCGTGCTCTACGCGCGATAGGGGTCCAGTTCGCAGCCGACTATATCGAGCGCTTCGGTTTTCCGAAAAATAACATTACTCGAATGGAATCTTTGGCATTAGGGGCCATGGTGGCTACCCCACTGCAGGTAGCCCGTGCTTATACGGTGTTTGCTAATGGAGGCTACTTGGTAGACCCCTATTTTATCGAGCGTATTGAAGATGCTCAGGGAACCGTTATCTATCAAGCAGCACCCAAAATCGCTAGCCCAACTGACCAACCTCTCGTTTATGAAAAATCGGAAAAAGCTGACGTATTACGTCATAGCGACTTGGAACAGCCTAGCGCACTCACCGAGGAGCCTGAATCATCGGTAGAAGCGGATGAAATCCTCAGTAGCGTTCCACCACCACCCACTCTGGAGTGGTTACCCTTTGAGCCGCTGGAAGGATCCGCCCAACCAATAGCCACTACCGACCCACTCAGCTACGCCCCGCACGTTATTAGCGATGCCATCGCCTTTCTTATCAAAGACAGCTTGATCAGCGCTATTTGGGGCGAGGCAGGAGGCCAATGGGCGGGAACTGGCTGGCGTGCCCGCTCGGTCATCAAACGGCGAGATATTGCCGGCAAAACGGGAACCACCAATGATGCGAAAGATGCCTGGTTTACCGGCTTTGGCCCCGACTTGGTAACCTGTGTCTGGATTGGGTTTGATGACCATCGGCGTGATTTGGGTAAAATTCAGCCGGAAACAGCAGCGGCGGCTCCTAACCGCTCCTTTCCAGAGGGCGGCTCACGCAGTGTACAGCCCGCTTGGAATCAGTTTATGCAGCAGGCTTTAGCTGGGATCCCCGAACAACCTAAGCAGGTTCCTGAGGGTATACACTCAGCTTTCATCGACATGCGCAGCGGAAAACGGGTAGAAAACGCGGGGCCCGGAATCCGGCTAGAATATTTTATTCCCGGCACTGAACCACCTTGGCAGACGCAACCGGAGCACGGCTCCTTAGTACAAGAAGGAGAGCATATGGAAGAGCTATTTTAATACCCTATGGTATAATTGCTTAATGGTCACCTTGAGAAAATAGTGATGTTTGCCAAATTCCTCGATCCGAAAAATGATATCGCCTTTAGAAAAATCTTTGGCAGTGAACAGCATAAAACGGTATTGATCCAATTTATTAATGATATCTTGGAGTTTACAGGATCTAAAAAAATCGAACAGGTTGAGTTTTTAAAAACGGTCCAAGATCCCGATATTGCCTTGAAAAAACAGAGTATCGTCGATGTGCTCTGCCGGGACGCCAATGGTATTCAATATATTATTGAGATGCAGGTCGCTAAAACCAAAGGTTTTGAGCAGCGCGCCCAGTACTATGCCGCCAAAGCCTATGGAAGACAAGCTAATACCGGGGATGAGTATTATCATTTAAAAGAGGTTATCTTTATTGCCATTGCTGACTATATTATCTTCCCAGATAAAGCCGCCTATAAATCTGACCATATTATCTTAGATAAACAGAGCTATGAACATGATCTGAAAGATTTCTCTTTTACCTTTATTGAGCTACCCAAGTTTAGAAAAGGTCCTGAGGATAAGCTGAGCAACATGTTAGAGCGCTGGTGCTGCTTTTTTAAGTATGCCTCACAAGTTTCAGCGGCTGATCTGAAACAGCTGGTTGATCACCACCCTATCCTTAAGGAGGCCTACCAAGCCTTAGATCGGCACTATTGGACCGAGGAAGAGTATCTCGCTTATGAACAGGAGTCCAAGCGAATTCGCGACCATAAAGCCATGTTAGCGGCCGCGAAGGATGAAGGTCGGCAAGAAGGCCTTGAACAGGGCTTACAGCAGGGTTTACAGCAGGGTTTAGAACGTGGAGAACATAACAAATCACTTGAAGTTGCTAAGAAAATGCTGGCTAAAGGCTCTCCAATCAGTGACATCGAAGCGATCACCGGGCTTTCCCGCCAGGAGATCGCCTCTCTTTGCTGATCAAACCTACACCACTGCTGACTAATAGCCCTACCCAACACGACAAAATTCAATAGAGAACCCATGACCAAGAAAATCACCGTTGCTGTGCTATTCGGCGGCCCTTCGACTGAGCATCAAATCTCCCTACTATCAGTAAAAAATGTGGTTCCTGCCTTGAATCGGCAGCGCTACCAACTGCTGTTAATTGGCATTGATCGCCAAGGGCAATGGTGGCTTTGTGATGAAGCTAACTACTTACAGCATGCCGATGATCCCGCCAAAATAGAGCTTCATCTAGGCGATCCGTTGGCGCTACTGCCGGGCAATCCTCAAGGAGCACTGTTCCATCGACAAACAGGTCAACCGCTGCCAACCATCGACGTCGTATTCCCGCTGCTGCATGGGACCTACGGTGAAGATGGTGCTCTACAAGGATTGTTGCGCTGGCTTAAACTACCTTTCGTTGGCTGCAATACCTTGGCATCAGCGCTAGCCATGGACAAGGCAGTCAGTAAACGGCTACTCCAGACGGCTGGCATTCCCGTCACTCCCTTTGTGGTCTTGCAGGCGCATGAGATTAACTCTCCCGAGGCCTTACAAACGGTTGCTCCTTTAGGGCTACCACTCTTCGTTAAGCCAGCCAACCAAGGCTCCTCAATGGGAGTCAGCCGAGTAACCCAACTAGAGCAGCTGGTACCCGCACTACAACAGGCCTTGCGTTTTGATCAAAAAGTGCTAGTGGAAAAAGCAGTAATAGGCCAAGAGATTGAGTGCGCGGTACTGGGCAACCGCCAGGCTGCCGAAGTCAGCCTGTGCGGCGAAATTATCCCTCACGACACCTTTTATGCTTATGACACCAAATATCTTAAAGGCAATCAAGCCGAACTCTGCATTCCAGCACATATTACCCCCGCCATCAGTGAGCAAATACAAGCTTATGCCTTAAAGGCCTGGCAAACCCTGGAATGCGAAGGTTTGGCCCGCGTGGATTTTTTTGTCTCCAACCACCAGCAAATTTTTCTCAATGAGATCAACACCATTCCCGGCTTTACTGCCATCAGTATGTATCCTAAATTATGGCAAGCCGGCGGCATCACTTATTCAAAACTGCTGGACCAATTAATAGTCTTGGCATTCTATTGATTAGATTAAATTGAGGGACCTAAACTAGGATAGTCCTCCAGTGTTGAGAAAGCATTAGTATCCGGTGTATTAGCTCTGGTGATGCTCTCTTCATCAGCTGAAGAAACCATTCCATTAATTGCATTTCTTAATTTAGGACGATTTATTAAAGGAGAAGCTAACAATCTATTCATGCTACGCATACTCGTTACTGAATCTTCATATACAGCAGAATTATCAATTTCGAATTGATATATTATGTCCCTATTATCTCTTTGTGTCAGAAATTCAATGCCATTATATGTTTCTGTTCTTTGCACAAATAATTTAGAAACTGCTTTAACTAACAAGCCACTGATTAATTTAGAGAATAAATAAATTCGACTTCTGTTTTTTCCCCTGAATGTTAATTGACTAAATAACTCGTTATTATATGTATTTAATTCATTGTATATTTCAGAGTAATTTTTTATTGTTGCATATTCCATAGCCTCCTCTATCTCAGAATTAATAGTATCATTAGCTAACCTAATAAGTTCTCTAATAAACTGAATATTACCTTCTAAAACAGCGGTTTTAAGTATCGCTTTCTCATTAAGAACTTCTGGATCCGTAGAGACTGCTTTTCTTAGAAAAGCAGTATTATTATAGATTGCTGCATACTTTATTGCACTATTATTAAGATCATCTCTTTGTTTTAAAATAGTATTATCTTTATCATAAATATAATCGAAAAATTTATCTATGAGAGTACAATTATTTAATTTTGCAATCCACATTAAAAGTGTTTTTTTGCTATCATTTTTAATCATATGATCATCAACTTTAAGGTTAATAATCATATTATTAATACTATTAATTTCATGATCTGAAATTTCTTTACAAGATTGGGAAATTCTATTAAACTTGTTAATAATGCGATACAGATTTTTATTATTTTCTGATACAGTCATGTTTTCTCCTATATTTATTTTTTAACTGTTTCTGAACCCACATAATTAGCTATTATTTCATTCAGATAATTTTCCAATTGAGAAACATGATCCATTGTCGTCAGAGGATTATTAAAGAATGACTCTGCTATTCTAATCATATCATCTATCTCTTGTGTAGCTAAATTACTCTGTTTACCTTTGTATTTTCGCATTTTGGTTAAGATTCCATCTATCTGTACACCATATTTTGGTAGGCGTGCTACCGCTTGTTGAAAGTCTAATTCAGCTAAATCATCCTCATACTTTTTTCTCTGTTCTGGAGTCATACGTCTCCAATTACTCCATCCTTCTGTATCGGTTATCGTACATACATCTATTTCATCTAAATCATCCTCATACTTTTTGCTCTGTTCTGGAGTCATACGGTTCCAATCACTCCATCCTTCTGTATCGGTTGTTGTAAGTGCATCTAAACCATTACCTCTTAAGGCATCTATTGAGGGAGTATCTACGTCAGAAACCTCCTGGGACTGTGCTCCTCCCGGCTGCCGAAACATACTTGCTTGAGCCAAATCCGGGTTCGATACATTTATCCGAGGAATTGCATTGTCATCTTTACATTTCAACCCATCTATATGAACGTTCGAACCCTCTTTTTCCTCTACACTAACTTTTAATTGTAAAGTATTAGAACAAGCTATCTTTCCCTGTGCACGACGTGCCTGAAGTTGCAGCGTGTAGGTACCTGCACTGTTCGGCAGTGTCACTATTTGAGTCTCTTCCTTAGCCTTTATGCTGGGTTGAGTATTCACCGGTATACCCCCTACCCAGCTAAATTGCCACTCATTCAGCGGCCTGGGCGTTGCAACACGCACCCTTACCTGGATAGTGCTGCCCGGCTGATGCTCCCCTGGGCTGATATTTTCAATTTCTAGCTTAATCTCATCATTGGGCTGCTGTTGTAGCACCATTTCATGATGGCGAGAGACCAACTTGAGGCGATCAATCTCCAACGACTGACGTATTACCTGCCGCCGATCCATTTGCTGTTCCCAGGGAATGCCTAGTCGATAATTCAAGGAACAACTTAGCTGATGAACCCGCTTACCGGGTAAATTCCAGCGTAAGTGATAGCCGAGGACGACCAACGGTATCGGTGTGTAATGAATTCCAGCCGTTAGGGCAGTTGGATTTTCTACCAACGATAAAGAGCCAGCGGTTGCAATGGTTCCCCAATAGTGATCACCGGTAACGCTGAAGCGCCAATAAGGCCATTGCGGTGGCTGATAGCGTAGGCGAATATCTATCCCTCGTGCTGGATTGGCCTGATCAGCTCTGCTGTTAATTAAGTGCGCTCCACTCAATGGAAGATATCCATTAATTTGATTGGAGAATGCTTGGTAACCCAGCTCTAAGCCTAGACCTAAGCGACAGTGGTTTCCTTGGGGTTGATAATCAAAAAACAGGTTGTTTCCCCAATAGCCCTGTTTTGAATAAAATTGTCGCTGTCCAGTCCCTAAGCTAAAAGTACTGCGATGTTTACTTTGTACCCAGCCCCCTTGAGCAAACCATAACCACTGTTCATTTTGCTTGATAGGGAGTAGCAGTGCCGCCTGTCCTTGTAGTGATCGTAGGGGGTCTCCTTGAATAGCAATTTTTGCTCGACCAAACTGGTTAAGCCATTGCCCCCCTTGTTGAGCAAGATAATCCATAACGATTGGTGTTGCTGGTTGCCCACCCTCCTTGATCAGCTCCTGACTAACAAGAGCATCTCCTTGATAAATTGCCTGTCGCAAAGGGGTAGTCGGCTTAATATTAAAACGGCGAATTGCTTTATCCCTAGAACCCTCTTCAGCAAAAGCCGAAGCAGGCCCGCTTAGGCTGGGAATCACCAAAGCTGTTCCATAACATAAAGTAACTAGATAGCTAACAATAGATTTTCGAGGTAATTTCATAGCGTCCCTGCTGACTGTTATTTGAACGTGAACGGCTGTCACTGCAAAAGACACAACCGCTTAAAGCTTTCCTAAAGCTTCTTTGATAATTTATACTAATTTAATATTATTTTAAATATAAAAGTATTATTTTTTTCAAAAAATATGATTTAATAATCTTAATTATTGCATAAACACACTATTTTTTATAAAAAATGATAGCGTATTAAAGATTCAGGCTAAGGTTTGGGAACGGTAACGGCCACTCTGGCATTCACTCACTTAATTACTATCATCATTAAAGATCAACAGAATTGCTATTAAGCGGAGAAGAGCGATGCTTGCAGGATAACTGATGAGTAAAGGAGATCACCACAGCGGTTGCCGTGGTGATAGCAAGAAGAATCTTTAATGATTACTCAATGATTTTAGAGACGATACCGGCACCAACGGTGTGGCCACCTTCACGAATGGCGAAGTTAAGCCCTTCATCCATTGCAATCGGTGAGATCAAGGTGACCGTTAACTGCAGCTTATCGCCTGGCATCACCATTTCGACATCAGTCGGTAGCTCAACAATACCCGTCACATCAGTGGTGCGGAAATAGAATTGCGGACGGTAACCTTTGAGGAATGGCGTGTGACGACCACCTTCTTCTTTGGTCAATATGTAAACCTCGGCAACAAACTTAGTATGTGGGGTGATGCTCTTCGACTTAGCCAATACCTGACCGCGCTCAATATCTTCCCGTTTAATACCACGCAGTAGGATACCGACGTTTTCACCAGCACGCCCTTCATCCAGCAGTTTGCGAAACATTTCAACGCCGGTGACAGTGCTCTTGACGGTCGCTTTTAGACCAACAATTTCTACTTCGTCACCCACTTTGATAATACCCTGCTCAACCCGTCCGGTTACTACAGTACCACGACCAGAAATTGAGAAAACGTCCTCAATCGGTAGCAAGAAAGGCTTGTCAATCGCACGCTGTGGTTCAGGAATGTAGCTGTCTAGGGTTTCAGCTAGTTCAACTATCTTCTCTTCCCACTGTGAATCACCTTCTAACGCTTTCAAAGCAGAGCCCCGGATTACGGGTGTGTCGTCGCCTGGGAAACCATACTGGCTCAACAGCTCACGAATTTCTAATTCCACCAATTCTAGCAGCTCCTCATCATCCACCATATCGCATTTATTGAGGAATACAGTGATGTAGGGAACGCCTACTTGGCGTGCTAATACGATATGTTCCCGAGTTTGTGGCATTGGACCATCAGTGGCGGCAACCACCAGAATCGCGCCATCCATTTGTGCCGCACCAGTAATCATGTTCTTGATATAGTCGGCGTGACCGGGACAGTCAACATGGGCATAATGGCGCGTTGGGGTATCATACTCGACGTGCGAGGTGTTGATGGTGATCCCCCGGGCTTTCTCTTCCGGTGCATTATCAATCTGTTCAAAAGCGCGCGCTTGACCACCATATTTCTTAGCTAATACAGTAGTAATTGCTGCCGTTAACGTGGTTTTACCATGGTCTACGTGACCAATGGTGCCGACGTTAATATGCGGCTTGGTCCGTGTAAACTTCTCTTTAGACATTACGAGTCCCTCTAGAGACAAAAAATATTACCAGGGTTAACTGCAAACCAAGCGTTAACGCACTGACTGATTTAACAACGCCCGATAGCCCCTGTTCATGCTTCGTGCGACTGCTTTGATGCTGATAGGCAGACTCGAACTGCCGACCTCACCCTTACCAAGGGTGTGCTCTACCAACTGAGCTATATCAGCAAATAATCTGGAGCGGGCAACGGGAATCGAACCCGTATCATCAGCTTGGAAGGCTGAGGTAATAGCCTTTATACCATGCCCGCGTGCCAAAAACGGTTGCCTAGCATTAACGCCAAAATTTGGTGGAGGGGGAAGGATTCGAACCTTCGAAGGCGAAGCCGGCAGATTTACAGTCTGCTCCCGTTGACCGCTTGGGTACCCCTCCAAAACTTCTTGGTGCCGGCAGCAGGAGTCGAACCCACGACCTACTGATTACAAGTCAGTTGCTCTACCAACTGAGCTATGCCGGCCTAAGCGCTGGGTATTCTATGGTGCTTACCGATCGCTTGCAACAAAAAAATACCGGTTCCTTAGGAAAATAGATAATATCACCTGCAAATAATTGACTCTACCTAAAAACCGATAACTTTTCTATTCATTCATTATAAAGAGCTTGGCGTCTAATAGTCCAGCACCGATGACCTGATCGGGTGCGTGAAAAATCAGGAGAGGTGGTCTGGTGGCTGATCTCTTTTGCGTCCAATTGTAGCACTGATAGACACGCGGTATCTAGCTGGAATTCTCGGTAATTATTGGAAAATAGTAACACACCGTGGGGACGCAGCAATCGTTGCAACTGGGTAAACAGTAGCTTCTGATCACGTTGCACCTCAAAGCTTTGCTGCATTCGCTTGGAGCGTGAAAAAGTGGGTGGATCCAGCAAAATTAGATCAAACTGTTGCGAGCAGTCACTGAGCCAGCGCAAACAGTCTGCTTGAATGAGACGGTGTTGAGTGCCCAGTAAATCATTCGCCTTTAAGTTACGCTCAGCCCAGTTGAGATAAGTCGTCGATAGATCGACTGAGGTGGTTGACCGTGCCCCGGCGCGCGCAACCTGCACCGTTGCTGCTGCGGTATAGCAAAATAGATTTAAAAAATCTTTGCCAGCAGCCTGCTTGGCCAGTAGTCGACGGGTACGACGATGGTCTAAAAATAATCCGCTATCTAGATAGTCAGTGAGATTAACCCATAGCTGGGCTCCATACTCTTGAACGGCTATCCAGAGGCCCTGCTGTGCTAATGGTTGATATTGATTACCATGCCGTTGTCGTTGTCGCTGTTTAACGATAATGTGGTTAACCGGCAGCTGAGTGACTTGGCAGCTGGCCTCGATAACCGCTTGAAGACGGTGTTGCCGCTTTCTCTCTTCAATAGGAATCGGTGGTTGATACTCCTGAATGACTAGATAATCAGCGTAGCGATCAATCGCCACGTTGTAATCCGGCAAATCAGCATCATACAGGCGGTAACTGTCGATCCCTTCTTGCTCTGCCCAAGGTGCCAGTTGACGCTGTTTTTTCGTCAGGCGATTGGTAAAATCACCAGCGGGATTAAGCGGTTCTCGGGTTGGCTGCGTTAATTGATAATTTTTTTGAGTGCAGCACAATGGCCCATTATAGAGTGTGAATTGCCGCTCAGCGCGTAAGTTTAGTGCCTGAAATAACTCGGGATGTTGGGTTAATAGTGATAAGCGCCAGCCGGGAAATTGCTGCTTCAGATTGCTGGCAAAACGACCATACAGCGCCAACAATGAAGCGGTGCTTCCCAAACGCTCTCCGTAAGGCGGGTTGGTCAGTAAGGTGCCACTGGTGGCTGAAGGGACTGGGTTGATCAGCTGACTAGCATCTGCTTGCGCGAAAGTGATGAGTTCAGCGACGCCTGCCCGTTTGGCATTTTGGCGTGCTTGCTGCAAGACTGCCGCCGTTTGATCATATCCGAGGAATAAACCTTGGTAACGCTGTTTCCCGTCCTCGGCACGCTGCTGCGCCTGCTGCTGCAATGCCTGCCACTGTTGCGGCTGATGCGCAAACCAGCCCGCCACACCCCAACGTGACCGCTGCAGTCCCGGGGCTCGATCGGTGGCGACTAATGCCGCTTCAATCAATAAGGTGCCAGCACCACACATCGGATCGATGAATGGCTCACCCGGTTGCCACCCTGACCGCCGTATCATAGCAGCCGCTAGAGTCTCTTTGATCGGAGCAACACCCGCTTGTTGACGATAACCCCGTCGGTGCAGTGATTCTCCACTTAAGTCGAGTGACAACATTAACTGATCACGCTGTAAACAGCCCTCAATCAACAGGTCAGGCTGGTGGGTCGCTACCACCGGGCGTGGTCGCTGCTGTTGTTGAAATCGATCGATAATTGCATCTTTGATTCTTAGTGCCCCATAGTGGCTGTGGCGTATCGCTGCTGAGGTGCCGATAAAGCGTACGGCAAAAGTCGCGTTGCTGGCAAAATATGCTGGCCAATCAATGGCTAAAGCACCCTGATACAGTTGTTGCTCATCGAGCACTGGAAACTGTGCCAGTTTCAATAGCATGCGAGAAGCTAAACGGCTCCAGAGTAGGCTTTGGTAAATCGTGGGTAAGGATCCTTTAAAATGCACGCCGCTGGAGGTCATTTGGGTGATCTCGGCACCGAAGGTCTGCAACTCTTGTTTCAGTAGCTCTTCTAGCCCGCGAGCAGTCCGGGCAAATAGTTCATAGTGGGTATATTCTGACATCAATTATCAATTTCTCAAAAGCTGCCCAATAGTTATTGGATAGACTCTTTTCTGATACTATCCATCATACTAATACTTGATACTAGCGTCATCCAGACTGGAATTCTCTCTCAATCACCTCGATACCAATGCATAAGCTGGTTCCATGAGATGATCAAAAAGTGTGTTATCTAGGCCATCCTCTAAATTTTCACAGTGTGCACGCACCACTTGTACAAAATAGCAGTCGCGAACTGCTTGAAGTGGCCAATGGAAATAGTCGGCAATAAAGCGGGTATCTGCTTCGATGTCTTTGACAAAAGCCCAAGTATCATGAATCGGCGGTCCAATAAACCCTTTAGGATCAATAGCCGCCCAAGTCTCTCCTGTCTGTAGGATATTGCCCGTATGGAGATCACCGTGCAGAAGGACAACACTTCCTATGGAATGTAACAGCTTATCACGCAATTTCCTAGCGGTTTGCAGATAATGTAAGGGAAATTCCCACGCTTTGTCCAAAATCAGCAGCTGGGATTCAATAGAAGGGAACAGGCTGTGCTGTGGTAATTTTGCTTGGTGGAGCAGCCGCATCAGCTGACAAGCAATGGGTAACCCAGCCACTTTTGAAGGGCAAGCTTTGAGAGAATAACCTGGTGTCACCCGCTCAAGCAGCAACATTCCGATGTCTTCAGCCAAAACCTGCACAGCGCCATGGCCTGCCAATTGCCGCAAAGCAGCGCCTTCACGTCTCAGACTGTTAACATCCAATCCTAACTTGAGAATAACAGAATTATTTCCCTGAAATCCTGCCAGGAGATAGTGGAAGCTGAGTTGAGAATCAGCCAGTGGTTTCAGCAATGACAATTGATATTTCCGTGCTACAGCCTGCACTATTTCTGGAAGCTTCTGTAGCCAACATCGGCCATGTTCTGGAGAGAGTTTGAGAATATTGGCTTCCAATCGGGTCATAGTGCTTTTCGCTATCTTCGTTTGAACGGCTATTGCCTTCTTGACACACTCTGATTGTTATACCGTCATGAGTCACCGTTTTCAAAGCTTTAATGAAACCTTGACTGCAGATATAATTACACTTTTATCCGGATAAAAAAGCGAACGCAATGATTGTTGAACTCGAACGCTGACGAACCCGAAAAAGAGAATGAGCTGCTATTCCTAAAATTAGGATGATGCAACTATGGAGACCGACTCAACCCATGCAGGTTAATGACGATGAGTGTTAGTACCGTTAGCGAACAGCTTTTGATCCCTTATGGATTGACCCAGCAACAGTTAGTCACTAGCTTAACCCTGTTGTCAGAGCATGCTATTGACTATGCTGATCTTTACTGTCAAGCCAGTTGGCATGAACAGTGGGTTATTGAGGAGCGTTTGATTAAGCATGGCGCTTATCATATCGATCAGGGTATCGGCGCACGCGCTGTTCGAGGCGAAGCCATGGGCTTTGCCTACGCTGATCAGCTCAATTTAACAGCACTGCAGCAAAGTGCTCGAGCAGCCGGCTGTATCACGCAAGATAAAGGTATAGGTGCTGTTCAGGCATTAATCAGCCAAAAAGTTCCCTCTTATTATCCGGCAACCAATCCTCTACGGCTGTGGAGTAGTGAACAGAAGATTGCTTTGCTGCAACAAATTGACCAAGTCGCTCGTCAGGCTGATCCTAGAGTTTGCCAAGTCACTGCAACGCTCGATGGTCTTTATGAGTTAATACTAGTGGCAGCCACTGATGGAACCTTAGCGGCCGACCAACGCCCACTGGTTCGACTCTCCATTACATTGCTGGTTGAGCAGCAAGGAAGGCGGGAACGAGGATCTGCTGGCGGTGGCGGTCGCTGCAGCTATGATTACTTTTTGCAACCGGTTGATGGGATCAGCCGAGCAGAGAGCTATGCTCAGGAGGCCGTTCGCCAAGCACTCGTTAACTTAACTGCCATACCAGCGCCAGCAGGCACTCTACCGGTGGTTTTAGGCCCTGGCTGGCCAGGTGTATTACTTCATGAAGCTGTGGGTCACGGTTTAGAAGGCGATTTTAATCGTAAAGGGTCATCAGTTTTTTCTGGCCGACTGGGCGGACGAGTTGCCTCTCCGCTGTGCACCGTGATTGATGACGGCACCCTAGCTGAGCGGCGTGGCTCATTAACT
Source organism: Candidatus Symbiodolus clandestinus (assembly GCA_038960095.1). Lineage (GTDB taxonomy): Bacteria > Pseudomonadota > Gammaproteobacteria > Enterobacterales > Symbiodolus > Symbiodolus clandestinus. Next base: position 751,265 of record CP152425.1, on the reverse strand, counting down.
ATCGATGATGAAGGGACCCCCAGTCAGCGCACGGTACTCATTGAACAAGGGGTTCTAAAGGGCTACCTGCAGGATAAATTAAACGCCCGATTGATGGGGGGCTCCTCTACCGGTAATGGCCGTCGTGAGTCTTACGCACACTTACCCATGCCTCGAATGACAAACACCTACTTGCAGCCTGGACAACAGAGTCCTCAAGCGATCATCGAGAGTGTCGACTACGGGATCTATGCGCCCCACTTCTCCGGCGGGCAAGTTGATATCACCTCAGGTAATTTTGTGTTCAGCACCGCTGAAGCCTACCTGATTGAGCAAGGACGTTTGACCAAACCAGTCAAAGGGGCTACCTTGATTGGCTCAGGCATTGAAACCATGCAGAAAATATCGATGGTCGGTAATGACCTAGCCCTCGATCCCGGCATTGGAGTCTGTGGAAAAGCTGGCCAAATGGTTCCTGTCGGTGTCGGGCAACCCACCATCAAGGTAGAAGCGATGACGGTAGGTGGTGCTGCTTAAACAGTATTACGAATGCTTCTCTGCTGGATAATTAGCGGCTTTATTGCGCTTTGTAGCTTATTGTTGCTGGATCCGTTTAGATTAATTCTCAGTGGATCCTCGGCCAAAACCAGAATCCGGGATGTACTTATCCCTACTTCACCAACCGAGGGCGAAATGTATATCCTAGATAATCCAGCGTCGTTTTGACATAGCACCTAGCTCAAAGAGGTATAAAGCTGCTCTCTGGCAAGACCTGTTTCCTTGGCTATCTCGGCCATCCCTTTTGCCCTTGCGACGACACCCAAGGCTTCAGCAATGTAAGATGCATTGCCAGTCTCTAGGGCACCAGCCATAAAAACTGCATAAGCTTCCGGACCGTTTAGATCTTCTGCTGGGTCATACGGATAAACTTTTATGGCCATAAATTCTTCTCCTGTTTTGCTAGTTGCTTAGCAAGCTGTCTATCTTTTCTTTGGGTGCTCTTGTCTCCAGCGCAAAGCAGCAGGATAATTTTGCCGTCGCGTCTCTGAAAGTAGATACGATACCCTGGCCCCGTATGGATTCGAAGTTCACTGACTCCATCGCCTACTGAGGAGGTGTCTCCAAGCAGCCCTCTAGAGAGCCGAAAGATCCTATCTGCTATGGCAGCTGCAGCAAGAGGATCTTTTAAGTCTCCTCTCCATTGACGGAAATTTTCGGTTTGCTCGATCTCATACATGTCCTTGATGTTGTAATTTATAAATTACCAAGTATCAAGCGGTAACAAGGTATTTTGGTGATCAGAATCTGATGAGGCGCGCAAGTAGCCCACTAGCATAGTCGTTAAACAATTGTTTTACGACACCTTGCTGCGGAGTATCGGAACAAAATGATCTCGTCCCTCATTTAAGATATGCAAAACTTTATCATTGTGGTAAAGAGTGGCTGTTTCACTGTCATCAATTGATTTGGAACCTGTACGGTCTATCAATTGGTGCACAGTAATGACTTCATCTTCTACAGTCTGTTTTTCAACAACATGCAGTTTAATATCGAATTTGTTACAAAGCATTCGTCCTTCAATTTCTGGTCTGCCCCAAGTGTTGGATATGCCCTCTATCCCTTGTGTGGTGGTTAACTGAATTCTAACCAGGTAACTGTTGAAATTATCCTGTTCATTATTGCCGAATACTACATATTTTCCGCCAATTGCATCTTCAGAAATCACTTGGCTCCAGGTCCGGGTCTTACCCATCCGGCTGTCACAAACAGCCTTTGGGTTATCTCTGGCATACTCATAGCAGGTTTGTCTTAACAATTCGACAGTAAATGGTCCACCGGGTATGGATAACTTGTTCATCCCCTGAGCTAGGGAATCAAAAAAACAGTCTCCTTCCCTAAGGCTGTATAGAGAGCTTGTGATGTCCTGGATAAGTTGTTGATAAACTGAACCAGGTTTCACGTCATCATAAATATAAGAAGTTTCAGGAATATATTGATAATATTCTTTATAATGTTCAATTAATATTTCAGCATTTTGATGTACAATATCTTTATTATTACAATAAGGCAATAACCTATCGACAGCATATGCAATAGCTAGATCTTCTACAAATTCTCCACAAGTATGAGTAGTAAGTATTATATGAAGAGTATGTTCAATAGTTTCTTCCAAACCCTTAAATGGATCATAAGGCATGTACCAGGAATTTAACTTTGGGTCGCGTCTATGTAGACCGTTGCCGCAGTAGTCGTCATCGTCATCTATGAGTTTGCATTGCTGTTCTAGAGAATAGGATGATGATAAATTATTATGATCCTGAAAATAATTTTCATTCTCTTGCTCTTGGATAGCATAATTTTTTGCAGAGGTTTCTATTTTTTGATTCCGATGGGGTTCGTAAATGATCATTTCTATGTACTTCCATTTTTTTACAGGATATGCAGTGAGACTGGTTATAACTTGTAAATCTGGTAGAGGAGTCGAGACGTTCACTAGCTTTATGGTTATCCACTGATTTATTAAAACAAAATCTTGGCTTTTACCATCATATAAGTCCTGTTTTGGCAATACTAGCATGACAACGGGTTGATAATAACTGATAACTCTGAATGATAGATAATATAAGATAGGGTTAAGTAAAAACTCTGTAGTTGCCAAGTGTTTTAAAATTTTAGGGGTTTTTACTTTTCTGAGCATTTGAGCAATGTTCTCTGTCGAGATTTTATCTTTGCTGAGATAATAATCAACACAGTCCGAAAATTTTTTCTGTTTTTTTGTAAATCTTACATGGTAAGGTTTTCTGTTTTGTGAAATAAATTTACTGTTTTTATGATTTTCCCTGAGATATCTATGAAAAAAGATTTTAAGGGAATGCTTATTGGTAATTCTAATAATGGTTATTAATAGGACAACTGGTGTCTGAAGGATTTTTTTAAAGCGCCACCAGCGACGATTTTTCCTAATCTTCCACAGTTTTTTTTAGAACGGGAAAATCTAAAACGTCTTTTCTTCATTAGTAAAAGCCACATTGACATGCACCTCTGATCTTTATCCAAATGGTAAGGTCTTTAAAAAATATTTTTATCTTTTCTACATATTTTTTAATATAAGTATCAATAAGAAGCTTAAAATAATCATCATACCTATCATCTTTATTCATATATTTCTAAATCAGATAGTTTGTCCCTATATATTTTGTATAACCCTAGCATAGAGAACCCTTAAGATCTATCAAGCTAGTATATTAATCACATTTGATAAAAAAGAATCTTACAAAAAAAACCAACTGTAGAGGTTTTATCAGTGTTCTCTAATTACAGCACAACCTTAACAAAAAATCAACTTCTACAGTCAACTTATTTTGTCAAGATAAATTAACACTTTAGTATCTACAAAAAAGTATACTTTTTGGTGTACAAACGTATACTTGTATACAAAAATATAGGTTTTTATCAAAATAATGGCGTTGTATAGACATTTTTTGCGTATACAACAACTTTTGCGAAGAAATAACTCAGTTAATTTTACTTATCTTAGAAAAAATCTGTGCAAACTCTGGAATTTTCATCACCTGAAGAAACTCATTTATATATATTTCTTCACCAGCAAAATCCCCTTTCACTAAGCCACAAAATTCACAAACTCCCGTAAAAGCAAGAAATTTCCCTTGAACGGTGCATTCTTCCAAAAAACTTAAAAAAACGGTTCGACCAAAATTTTCGCAAGGTAACCTCTTCGGAATATCGTATTTCACCCCACAAAGAACAACCATAAAAACTCCCCATAAATTAGCAAGAAAACGCTCTACAGTTTCTTTTCTACCATCTTAATCAGCCTAAATGTCAACAAAGGATGCTATATGGAAGCAGAGTGGTTTTTTAACCAATCTTTCAATGCGCCATCCATACGTGTTTGCCACCCTTGACCAGTAGCCCGAAAACTCTCAACTACATCATGTGATAACCGAATGGGAATACGTTCTTTTACTATCAAAGCTTTTGGACGACCACGATTAAATGTTAATTTGGCTGATTCCCATTCTTGGTCAGTCAAAGGTATAGCATCAACATCAGACATAGCTGCTTTTGTAATGGCTATGTTTTCTTTGTCAGTTGGTCGAACTAATGCGCGTGACATAACGATCAAACTCTCTTTGGTTAGCTTTACGTAAGCTGATTATCCTTCGACTTTCAGCACGATCTACGAAGACAACAAAATAAACTCTACTAGTCAATCAGAATGAATAACCAACCAATCCTGTTGGCGGCCGACGTCGAGTTTTAGCCATAACCAGGGCATCGATTATTAATGGTATTTTAAGGCTTCTACTTAAACTCCAGCCAATGATCATACGGCTATAAAGGTCAATTACTGTAGCCAAATACAAAAAGCCTGTTTGAGTGGAAATATAGCTGATATCGCTAGCCCAAACTTGATTAGCGGCTGGTGGAGAAAAATTCCGTTTCAGCAAATTAGGTGCTATGGGTAACCGATGTTTGCTATCAGTAGTCACTTTATGTTTACGGGTAGCGGCTGCTTTTATACCCAGCCGTTTCATCAACTTGGCGATGCGCTCCTTTCTGCAGTGGCGCTGCTCAGCCTGCAAATCCACTCTGATGCGTCTAACCCCGTAGGTTTTTCGACTAGCCAAATGTAGCGCCAGAATACGTTCGCTCTCTCCTTGGAAAAGAGTGCTGCCACTTTTTTTAAAATCAGTTTATCTTCTTCTAATTCGCTGATTTTCTTCTTTAATCGCTTGATCTCTAACTCTTGCTCAGAGCTCTGGGGGGGGGGGGGCGAGTAAAGCCCATATCCGTTTTAGCCGTGTGACGCCAGCCATATAAGGTATTTTCACTAATCCCTAGTTCTTTAGCCACCTGGGGAATCGATTTTCCGTTTTCTGCCAGTAATTCCCGGGTTCGTCGTTTAAATTCAGGGGTATACTGTTGTCTTGACATCTTGACCTCATTCTCAAGTTTTACATTTGAAAACAAGGTGTGCATTAATTCAAGGGCAGATCATTGCCCAGGTTATGATCACTGGAGACTAGTTTGATATTCACCACCACCTGAGCATTAAAACACACTGGCGGTAGCCCAAACGGGTTCTCGACTACCGGACTAAACGACTACCGGCGCAACCTTTCGGTTACCCCGTCTGAGCCACCATTGTTAAATGGTTGCGCAGACTAGAATTAGCAGGGGATGTTTTCCCTGCCATCGTTTAGTTTTTAGGGTCGAGTCCCTACCATAATCTCCATCATGGCGAACGGAAATGTAAAGTTAAAAAGAAAAATAAGCAAGCTATTTTTTAAAAAGATTTTAACATAACTAATATAAGTTAGCCGTCAAAATATCTGGAAAGGAACGTTTTTTGAGACAGATAACGTGATTAATTTTTGAGCATTGATCACATTTTTGAAAGAATGATGAGATTTTATCTAAGGATGGTTAATCAATTCAAAGGTCTAGAGCAAAACCGTAACTTCCTGTTCATTTTTTCCCGGTGGGCCATTCTGTGACGGGCACTCGAGAGCGCTATCAGAGAAAGATTTAGAAGCCTGTGCTCTGCTAACCATCCTGACATCACCATGGGAGATGGCTTGGTGTCGCTCATCTACCTTATATCATACCAGCCGCACGTTGCACTTATTGCGTTAATCCAGTGAAGTATCAGATGAATAACGTCATTCCTATAGAGAAACAAAAAATAAAAAAGGATTTAAGGCTTTAGAGTTACTGGAACTCCACATTGAATTGGAAGGGATATCCCCGATGATCTGGCGACGAATTTTGATGCCAAGTACCACAACCTTGGGAAAGCTACATACGGTCATTCAGCTGGCATTCGCCTGGAGAGATTATCACCTTCATGAATTCAGTATTGGAGATAAGCGTTATGGGATCCCCGATCCAGAACTAAACGGGGGAGAACCGATACGATCGGAAAAAGGAATCATCTTAACAAAAGCTTTAAATAATACAGATAGCTTCAAGTATATTTACGATTTCGGTGACGATTGGGTACATACAATCAAGGTGGAAAAACGACTGCCTTACGATCCAGATCAAAGCCTATCGATAATGTGCCTCAAAGGTGAGAATGCCGCTCCCCCTGAAGATGTTGGTGGCACACCAGGATATGCGGACTTTGTAGAGGCAATGAGCAACAGTCAACATCCAGAACATCATCGAATGCTTGAATGGCACGGAGAACTCTTTGAACCTACTCGTTTTGATAAATATGTGCTGAATTCATTTTATTTCAATCTAAAAATATGAACTCCAAAAAGCAACGGAATTTCCGATGGTTGGACTTATGCCACCCAATTTGGGCTGACTGATAAGGGGCGGGTGAAGTGAAAGTTACTGAAGCTTAGCGTAGGTTTTCGTACCATTGGACCTCAGACTCCTCTAAATTGGGGTAGGTCTTATATCTTGATCCTTAGCCCATAAAGGTTAATGATCCCCAACTGATCAGATACTGTTGGCGAATTAAATGGCTTACTATAGAGTTCTAATGAGGTAATCATAGAGGCTATCCATTATGTCGTTACAAACCACATCGAACCAAGAGATTCCTCTGCAGACGGTTGAAGTTGCAAGAGCCGCTTTTCCTAAAGGTCATCCTTATATAACATTGCGGGATGAACTGGGTACCCTTTATAGTGATGAAGATTTTGTCAAGCTGTTTTCGAAGCGTGGCCAGCCTGCGATATCACCCTGGCGGTTAGCACTGATTACCCTTATGCAGTTTCGCGAGAACCTTTCGGATAGGCAAGCTGCTGAGGCAGTACGAGCCAGGATTGATTGGAAATATTTATTAGGGCTTGAGCTTTCTGACCCCGGTTTTAATTTTTCAGTACTTTGTGAATTTCGCATGCGCCTGATTGTAGGAAGCGCTGAACAGCAACTTTTAGAATTGCTGTTGGATAAATGTCGTACTCATGGATTAATAAAGGCTAGGGGACAACAGCGAACTGACTCGACGCATGTTTTAATGGCTGTTCGTGAATTAAAGCGGTTGGAGTTGATTGGAGAGACCTTAAGAGCAGCTCTTAATGAAATCTCTAAAAAAGAGCCCCAGTGGCTTAAAAGCGTATCACTGCCTAGTTGGTATGACCATTATACCAAACGGATAGAGGATAGCCGACTACCGCGCAGTGAAAAAGCACGCAGCCAGTATGCACAAATGATGGGTGAAGATGGTTTTAGATTACTTGCATGGATTGACACGCCCTCTGCTCCTAAAGCACTGGGGAAGTTGATGAGTATACGGGCCTTAAGAACTGCTTGCATAAGGCATTATGAGGTCGTGCCGAACAGTGAGAGAGGAGCTCGTATACGCTTTAAGACAGATAAAGAAGTAACCCAAGCAACAGAAGAAATTGTGTCCCCTTATGATCTTGATGCACGTTATCGCAGCAAAAGGGGGAAGCATTGGGTGGGTTATATGGTGCACCTCAGCGAAAGTTGTGATGATGAAACAGTACATTTAATCACTCATGTAAAGACTACACCTGCTAATAGGCATGATATAGAGAGTACCGAGAGTATTCATCAAGCTATGGCTGAAAAAGAGCTGTTGCCAGCCCAGCACTTTGTTGACTCAGCTTATATTTCAGCGGAACTTCTGGTTAACAGTAAAATAAATTATGGTATTGCTTTAGTTGGCCCCCCTCGAGGTAATACCAGTTGGCAGAAACAGGTTAAAGGGGCTTATACTCGAGAACAATTCTTAATTAATTGGCAACAACGAACGGTTCACTGTCCTCAAGGGTTAAAATCAATCAGTTGGAACGATCGCTTTATTAAGGGTAAGCTCTATCACAAAGTTTCATTTTCTAAAACAGCCTGCGCTGTTTGTAAAGAACGGCGCCGCTGTACTCAAGCTAAGGAAACCGCTCGCAGGTTACGCCTGCTCCCTCAAATACAGCATGAAACACTACAGATAGCCCGTCAACTCTCGGACAGCCGTGAATGGCGTCGCACTTATGCACGACGTTGGGGTATTGAGGGGACTTTATCGCAAGGTATCCGTGCTTTCGGTTTACGTCAGGCGCGCTACCGTGGTTTAGTAAAGACGCAGCTGCAGAATCTTGCTACAGCTGCTGCTATCAATATCCAACGGCTCATAGCGTGGTTACATCAACAGCCTCGTGAGGTAAAACGAATATCTCGTTTTGCTCAGTTGGCAGTAGCAACTTGAGAGGTTACTTAATAATTCGCCAACAGTATCTGATCATTGGGAATGTCACCGGTGAGTTTGTGATAAGTCTTGGGCTTAAAGCTTGTTGAGTAGATTAAACGTAAGCGTCCCACTTGACCTTGCAATTACCCACATCTCTCACGAGCGAGTTCGTAACCGAGCTGGATATCCGCTAGACGACGGATTCTCCGCCATATCACAGTGTTTCCAGGGGGAGGATCGCCTGAACGTGCTAAGTAGCCGCCTAATTTTGCCAGTTTAAGTAATACCTGCTGAAAGGGTGCACTTTCCGTTCACTTCCCCCATAATTAACAGCTTTCCCCGAAAATTCGGCAGGTCAGCCTCCACATTGCGTTTTTCGAGGCCTGCTCAGCGTTCACTCACGTTACGGCCTGCATACTCGCTAAATCACTAAATGACCCTTTACACCAGAGGCTTCAGCCGCTTTGTTACCATCACGACTGCCCTGGTTGCTACTGGCTGGAACGAAAGTTACCAGGCGGGATTCGCACCCGCTGAAAGATCGTGCCTTTCCACGGCACACAAAATATCCCACGCTAAGACTATTTTTTATACAAGTTGGTAACGTTATGAGTCTTTCCAGTTTATGGTGGAATCTGCGGCCAGAGCACCAAAACCAGAGGGTCTTGTTCCCTTCCTTTGCTCAACAATCCAAGCAAGAAGGGCTACAGCAGGGCTTAAAGCAAGGCGGGCATGTTAAAGCTTTTGAAATCGCCAAAAAATTTACTAGCCACGGGAATTGATCTAAAGTCGATTAAACAGGTGACGCACCTCCTCCGATGAAGAGCTATCCTGCCTGCACTAATGCTTAATTTCGCTTCTATATAGCGCAGCACGGATCAAGGTAAAAAGCAGCAATCACTTTAGGGCGCTACCATTAATCCAGCTGTTCGATGGCTTCTGGAGAAAGTGAACGCTCTTCCTGCGGGGAATCCTGGATATGTGTTTGATTTTCTTGTAGCGCAAATTGAAGTCGTTGCAGATAAGCCGAGCGTACTGTGAGATAGCTATCGTGTGATTGCCGTAATACTGCTTCATAGTCTAGGAATTGAGAACGATTTTCCAACCCCTGCAAAAATCCTTTGCCTAATCTACTCCAGAATGTTAACCAAGTTAGCGGAAAATAGTACAGCTGCTCTGGAACGATTCCTATTAACTGCCGAGGTGTCGAAGGGCCATAGACAGGCAGTACCAAATAGGGACCTGTACTGACCTGATAGTAACCCAAAACATGGCCAAATGAATAATACGCTCGCTTAGGCAAACCGGCTTGAAGCGCCACATCAAACAACCCACCAACCCCAGCCGTTGTATTAATCAAAAAACGGGCAACCTGCTTTAATGCTTGAGAGAAATTACCAATCAACAGGTAGTTAATAGCACAGGGTAACTCATCGATATTACTGAGAGCATCGCTAATCCCTTGGCGCATCGGCTGAGGAACACAGCCACGCCAGGCAATTGCCATCGGGCGCAAAAACATTGGATCTAAAAATTCGTAATTAAAGCGCCAGATTGACCGATTGATCGGCTCTAATGGATCCCGGTAGCTAGGATTATCTGGCGCCAAAGCCTTTGTACGGGCTAATATATCACCATGCAATGCCTGGTTATGCGGAGTATTCGCTGATCGGCTGGCGCAGCTTGCCAGGAGTAGAACAACTACGCTGGCTAAAGAATTTTTTAATCGTTGATTTCGAATGATCACAAATGCTACTACTTAGCCCAAAAGTCGGTGTAGGCGTCCCATTAATAGTTATGATACACAGAAACTTTTAGCGCCCGTTGGCTGGTTAACAGTAGCTCAACTGCTAATTATAATCAGGTTTAATTATCTCTGTCCATCGAACTCAGTAACTTCTCTAATAGTATAGCTTGCTGGTCGACGCAGAGTGTTCCTATTCCCACTGACTGCCACTCATGCTACCATCAAAAGATGGTTGATACCCTAGAGGATGATCAAAGTCCTTCTCGGAGTGCCCTACCTTGGTAAACTATTCATTTCAAGAGAGTTCAACCAACTTTCAACTTAACCTAATGAAAAGGTTACTATGTTCACTCTCTACAACAGCCTTACGCGTCAAAAAGAGCTTTTTACGCCGATCCATCACCAGAAAATCGGCCTTTATGTCTGTGGCGTCACCGTTTACGATCTGTGTCATATTGGTCATGCCCGTACCTTTGTCAACTTCGATATGGTGGTCCGCTATTTACGCTACTTAGGGTATTCGGTGACCTATATCCGTAATGTTACCGATATTGACGATAAAATTATCCAGCGTGCCGCTACACTAGGAGAAACTTACCAATCGTTAACACAACGAATGGTTGCTGAGATGCAGCAAGATTTCAATGCCTTACAGCTGCTAACCCCTGATCAAGAGCCTCGCGCAACCGACCATCTTCCCCAGATGATTGCGCTCATTGAGCAGCTAATGACAAGTCACCATGCCTATATTGCCAATGATGGTGATGTACGTTTTGCTGTCAACCATTACCCTCAATATGGACAACTCTCACAGCAACCATTGGAGCAACTCCAAATAGGCGCTCGTGTCGAGAATACGGCAGATAAACAGCACCCCCTAGATTTTGTGTTGTGGAAGCGCGCCAAACCCGACGAGCCTGCCTGGGATTCCCCTTGGGGACGAGGGCGGCCTGGCTGGCACATTGAGTGCTCTGCCATGAACAGTCACTACTTGGGTCAACCCTTTGATATCCATGGCGGCGGTGCTGATCTACTGTTTCCACATCATGAGAATGAGATTGCGCAATCCTGCTGTGCGACTGCAAAGCCCTACGTCAACTACTGGATGCATAGCGGTATGGTAATGGTCAATCAGAGCAAGATGGCAAAATCCTTGGGCAATTTTTTAACCATTCGTCAGATACTCTCGCAGTATAATGCCGAAACCGTACGCTATTTTCTTTTATCATCACATTACCGAAGCCCTCTACCCTATAGTGATGAGCATTTGCAGCAAGCGCAAGCGGCTATTGAACGGCTCTACACAGCACTTCGAGAGGGTGATCCCACCCCTGACACACTTCATGCTGAGGATCCTCACTGGCAACAAACCTTCTGCCAAGCGATGTCCGACGATTTTAATGTGCCGCAAGCCTATGCAGTGCTATTTGATTTGGCGCATGCTATTCAGCGAGAGAAAGGCCGTGATCGACAGCAGGCGCAACGATTAGCCAGCACATTACGCCACCTGGGCGGCATTTTAGGGCTACTTCAGCAGCCTACTAACGATTTTTTACAAGGGAAAAAGAGTTTATCAGACGAGCAATTAGCACACATTGAACAGCTGATCCGCCAACGGCAACAAGCACGCCAACAACAAGACTGGGCTGCCGCTGATCACATTAGGCAACAGCTAACCGCTTTAGGAATCACCTTACAGGATGGATCCCAGGAAACCACTTGGCAGCGATCACTGACTCACTAGTTTGGCTTTTAAGCGATAGCCTATTTAGGTAGAGTTGGCTATAGTTAGCCATCAATGATCGCCTTGCGAGGCTGCTATAATGTCCTCGACACTACTCCTTTGCTTATGGAATGTACCAACGCCTCTTGCCAGTTTGGCACTCGCCATTGCCAGTTTGGGAAGCTGTTTAGAACGTGCACTCCCGCTACAAGGCTATGGATCATCTCTGAGTGCTGGCTTAGCCAGCCTACTGCTGATAGCAGTATTGGCTAAATTTATCTGTTATCCTAAATTGCTACTGCAGGAGTTAAAACATCCCGTTGCTGGCAGTATTCTACCCACCGGGACCATGGCAGTAATGGTGATTTCAAAAGCTTTTGGCCATATCTATCCTTTAATAGCATCCCATTTATGGTTGTCGGCTGTCGTTGTGCATATCAGTTTACTACTGGGGTTTATCGCCTATCGGGTTCAAGATTTTTCTATATCCATGATGGTCCCCAGTTGGTTTGTTCCACCAGTAGGCATTATTGTGTCCGTACTAACAATGCCAAACGACCGTTTCCTCTATTTAACCCTTATGCTCCTTAAATTTGGGATCGCTAGCTACTTAACCCTATTGCCAATCCTGTGCTATCGCCTACTATTTTTCTCAGAAATTCCTGATAATGCTAAACCAACACTGGCAATACTAGCAGCACCGGCTAGCCTCTCTTTAGCTGGCTATTTAACGATTGTGGCATCACCATCGTTGCTTTTGGTAGCATTGCTATCGGGGATTGCTGTGTTGATGACCGTGATAGTTTATTGCAGTTTTTACCACTTACTGCGTTTACCCTTTACCCCATCCTATGCGGCTTTTACTTTTCCAATGGTTATTGGTGCCACAGCCCTGTTTCAATTGGGACAACAACTATCGTGCTATTCTGTCAGTGCTACCGAACACCGTCTGCTTATTCGAATGGCTAAAGTAGAGTTATTGATTGCTACCCTCATGGTAGCCTATGTTTGTCTGCGCTATTGTCAGCATTATCGCAGGGCCTTTGTTGACCAACGTAATAATAAAAAAATTGAGAGTAAGCTATATGACCCCACTGATCCTGCCGATTGAACGCTATTCACAGTTGCTGACCGATAAGCATCAGCAACTGCAGCAGCGGCTGATGCCTTACCAGGCTCCTGCTTTAGCCTGCTTTGCTTCGCCGATGAGCCATTATCGGCAGCGGGCTGAGTTTCGTCTCTGGCACAACGGTGATGATCTGTTTCATGCGATGTGGGATGGAGAAGCACGCTGCTGGTCTCGTGTTGATCAATTTCCAGCCGCTAGTCTAATCATTAACCGCCTGATGGCCGAGCTACTCAGTCGCGTTAAGTTAGTGCCAATATTGCGACACAAATTATTTAGAGCCGATTATCTGTCTACCCTAAAAGGGGAAGGGTTAGTGACTCTACTCTACCATCGCCTTTTGTCAGCAGAATGGACCAAACAGGCAGAATGGCTGCAAGAGCAGCTACAACAAGCATTAGCTATTCCAGTGGTGGTCATCGGTCGAGCTGCCAAGCAGTGCTTAACATTGGATCGAAACTATATCGATGAAACGTTAACCATCCAAGGTAGAATTTATCACTATCGGCAACGTGAAGGACTGTTTACTCAACCCAATACTGCGATCAATATTCAGATGTTATCGTGGGCCAGCCAGCAACTGGCAGATACCCAAAGCGATCTTTTAGAGCTCTATTGCGGCAGCGGTAATTTTACGCTGCCGCTAGCACGACACTGCCGCCAAATCATGGCCACGGAAGTAGTAAAGGCAGCAGTACAGGCAGCTCAATATAATTTAAGCATGAATCATATCGATAATGTTCAAGTAGTCCGCTTATCGGCCTGTGAATTGATGCAAGCTTATCAAGGCGATAGAAGCTTCCGTCGCCTGGCTGCGGTTGATTGGCAGCAGTTTGCTTTCCAGACAGTGCTTGTCGATCCCCCACGTTGCGGCTTAGATGACTCAACGCTACAGTGGATCCAACGCTTTGAACGAGTTATCTACTTCTCTTGTAACCCCCAATCCCTTGCCGATAACCTCACCGTATTGTGCCAAACCCATAATATCACTGAGGCAGCGCTGTTTGATCAATTCCCTTATACGCCTCATAGTGAGTGCGGCATGATATTACGGCGACAAAGTTAGCAGTTAAGTTTAAGATTAATGGCTTTTGTCGTGCTAAACGGTTTTAGCCCGTTTCATCATTTCAAAAAAATCTTCATTGGTTTTAGAGGTCGATAACTGTTTAATCAGAAATTCCATACTCTCGATTTCTCCCATAGAGTGCATAATCTTGCGAAGAATCCACATTTTTTGCAGCTCATCGGAAGTAGTTAGCAGCTCCTCACGGCGAGTGCCAGAACGATTATAGTCAATCGCTGGGAATACTCTCCTTTCCGCAATTTTACGCGATAAATGAAGCTCTAAGTTTCCGGTTCCTTTGAATTCTTCATAAATGACCTCATCCATTTTCGATCCGGTATCGATCAGGGTGCTAGCAATAATGGTTAAGCTTCCGCCCTCTTCCACATTACGGGCAGCGCCAAAAAAGCGTTTAGGACGATGCAAAGCATTGGCATCTACCCCACCGGTCAGTACTTTCCCTGATGCTGGAACCACCGTGTTATAAGCACGCGCTAACCGTGTCATTGAATCTAACAGAATAACTACATCCTTTTTATGTTCAACTAATCGCTTGGCCTGCTCTATAACCATCTCAGCGACTTGAATATGCCGGGTTGCTGGCTCATCAAAAGTAGAAGCTACCACCTCGCCTTTTACCAGGCGTTTCATCTCAGTTACCTCTTCGGGACGCTCATCAATCAATAGCATGATTAATTCACATTCCGGGTAATTATGGGCGATACTTTGGGCAATATTCTGCATGAGAATTGTTTTACCCGCTTTTGGAGGAGCCACAATTAAGCCCCGCTGCCCCTTACCAATCGGTGCCGCTAAGTCCAGCACTCGAGCAGTAATATCTTCGGTTGAACCATTGCCTCTCTCCATGCGTAACCGAACGTTGGGGTGAAGTGGTGTTAAATTCTCAAAGAGAATTTTATTGCGAGCATTTTCTGGCCTATCATAATTAACCTGATCCACCTTTAATAAAGCAAAGTAACGTTCTAGCTCTTTCGGAGGGCGAATAGTTCCAGAGATAGTATCACCCGTTCGCAGGTTAAAACGTCGTATTTGACTAGGTGAAACATAGATATCATCCGGACCTGCTAGATAAGAGCAATCGGCTGAACGCAGAAAACCGAAGCCATCCTGTAAAATCTCTAAAATACCATCACCAAAAATATCTTCTCCACCTTTAGCATGCTGCTTCAGTATGGTGAAAATCATGTCTTGTTTGCGCATGCGTGCAACATTTTCTAACCCGATCGACTCTGCTAATTTAATCAGTTCAGAAACAGGTTTTGTTTTTAGTTCAGTTAAATTCATACGATTAATTCTTAATATTGAGTCATTTAATAGAGAGGAATAGGCTATCAAGCGTCAGCAGAAGGTTTGTTGGCCATGAAAGTAGTTTGAAATTATCGGATACCAAAAGACTCCGCCAAATGAATGATTGATCTTAAGCAAGGCTACAGGGATATTCTAAAAGTAGTTGGCAGTAGGAAACTTATCATAAACCCATTCATTTGCCCATCTCCGTACCCTTTGAAGAGATTCAACGAACTATCAGAATAGGGTATAAACCCAAAATAGCCGCTTTAACGAGCCGTGACAAATATACCTATGATGTATAACAACGCTAGGCAGTACCAACGTCTTGTTCGCAGCCACCTTTTTCCCGGAGATTACCACTAATGGCATTCACTGTCTAGCAACAATTTGGTTGAGAGACTTTCGATTACAACCTTAGACGAGCTTCATCTGCGGAAATACTATAGGTGGGGCTCTAAGAAACCGCTCAATTCTTTGCTAGAAGCTGCTCCAACCTGGGTCGCCACTACTTTTCCTTGCTTAAACAGTAGCAACGTTGGAATACTCCTTACATGATACTTCGGTGCAGTAGCAGCATGCTCTTCGATGTTTAATTTAGCCACGACAACCTGCCCTTGGTATTGCTTAGCTATTTCCTCTAAAATTGGTGCTAGTACTCTACAAGGTCCGCACCATTTAGCCCAAAAATCCACCAATACAGGCTTTGATTGATTCTCTAGGACTACACTCTCAAAAGTTTCATCCGTTAATTCAACGATATTGTCTTTCATATTTTTGCTCCAGCAGGTTATAGTTGACAATGGAAATAGTAGGGGCAACCTCAATGATTTAAAATCTTTGAACGAACCAAGCAATCTACCATAAAACAAGTTTCAATGGATGACTTTATTACTTCAGCTATGACGACAACCACACACTTAACCACAACAAAGTTCACTCAATTTGCCTTACACCCCACTCTGCTACAAACACTAGCACAGTGTCAGTTGGAGTATTGCACACCTATCCAAGCCCTCACCCTGCCTCTCATTGTGGCGAACCAAGATATCTTAGGTCAAGCACAAACCGGTACAGGAAAGACACTTGCTTTTTTGTTAGCAACGCTTCAGCATCTGTTGAATCAGCCAGAGCGCTCTGCCCGCCGGATCAATCAACCACGTACTCTACTGCTAGCGCCCACACGTGAGTTGGCAGTTCAGATCCATAAAAATGCGCAACCCTTCGCAGCTGCGTGTGGCTTTCGGTTAGGATTAGCCTATGGTGGCGAACGCTATCAATTACAAACCCAAGCATTGGCGAATGGCGTTGAAATTTTGATTGGTACACCAGGACGCCTGGTAGACTACTTAAAACAACAGATCATCAACCTTGAAGCCGTAGAAGTTTTGGTGCTAGACGAGGCAGATCGTTTGTGTGATATCCGATTTATTAAAGATATCCGCACCCTATTACGAGGAATGCCATCGCCCGACCAACGGCGAAACTTACTATTTTCGGCCACGCTTACAGCGAAAATCCACGAACTGGCTTTTGAACAAACCAATCAGCCACAAACGATTACGGCACTCCCAGAGCAAACCGTTAAATCTCTGATTGATTAGGAGCTTTTTTACCCTTCTCAAGCGGATAAAAGAGCCCTGCTACAAACTCTGATCGAAGAGGAGTGGCCTGACCGCTGCATCATCTTTTGTAATACCAAACAAACTTGTAATCAATTATACCAATATCTACTAGCAGATAAACATCGAGTTAGCCTATTAACCGGCGATTTACCGCAAAAAAAGCGGTTGCAAAATTTACAGCAATTTACCGAAGGGAGATCAGATATATTGGTAGCAACCGACGTTGCAGCACGAGGACTACATATCCCTGACGTCACCCATGTCTTTAACTACGATCTTCCGGATGATTATGAAGAGTATGTGCACCGTATTGGTCGTACCGGGCGAGCAGGTGCTAGCGGCCATGCAATCAGCTTTGCTTGTGAGACCTATGCTGTTAACCTGCCCGCGATTGAGAACTACATCGGTCATGCCATATCGGTTAGCCGCTACGATCCCCAAGCCCTATTGCGAAAACTTCCCGATTTGACGACAACACCTCGTAAACGGCGAAGAAATCACCACCGCCGAGCGATAAATACTCCCAAAATGCAGTCAGAGTCCAATGTAGGAGAGCAGACTCAATGCTAATACAACCGAGTCAATGGATCATTATCTTAAGCTCAGCAGTAATGCTCATCTGGCCTCATCAGCGTTTTAAGTGTGCTGCTTTGTTAGCCATCGGTTATGGGCTAATGGGCTGGCACCAGCAGATAACGTTATGGACACTGCTTCCCATAGGTCTACTTTTGTTGGCAGCACTACTGATCCGTAGCCGAAAAATTGTCCCTTGGCAACAAGTTATTGGACACTTGCTGTTTATCGGGGTTGCGGTATTGCTGTTACGGCACCAATGCCCTGGTTTCAATAATCCTCTGGTGGTTAAACAACGTTTAACGTCTGATGCAGCCCCCTATGCATTCTTTTTAAATATCGATAAACCGCTGATCGGCTTCTGGATTTTATTAACTTGGCCCTTTATACAACTGTGTTGGCCGAATCGGCGACAATACCCCGGGTTATTGCTCAATGCAACATTAACCATTCTACTGTGCTCTTTCGTAGCGCTGCAGCTAACCATGGTTAGCTGGGCTCCTAAATGGCCTTGGTTTGGATGGATTTGGGTGATTAATAATTTACTTTTGGTCAGTATGGCAGAAGAGGCCCTGTTTCGTGGCTATCTACAGGAAGGACTAAAGCGCCAACTTGGTACCAGTTATCTAGGGACACTGTTTGCTATTACTGGGGCTGCTCTGTTGTTCGGGATCATGCATTATGCGGGTGGGTGGCACTGGGTGGGAGTGGCTAGCCTTGCTGGTATCGGTTATGGCATTGCTTATCACCACTCTGGTTGGCCAGCTGCTGTTATCACTCACTTTACGGTCAATCTACTTCATTTCCTTTGCTTGACCTACCCGCAACTTAGATAGCTTGTTATCTCTAACCAGCTCCGCATTGGTTTAGTTGACAGGATGGTGTGGGTGGTTTATCTGCCGCTTACTCCATTGTGGTTGTCTTATCATAGCCGCTGTTATTCAATCGGTGAGAATTTGCATCACTACCCTGTGCGGATAACCTAGTATTAGCCATTTCTTGAATAACCCGATGTAACCCGTTAAACAAACCTGTCAGAGCAGTTTTTTCTGTAATTTGCTTTTCCGCAACTGGACGATTTCGTCTTAAATACTGCAATCGATTCGCATCTTCCGCCAAATTTAACCTAAAAGGGCTGGAAAAGGGCGTTACATGACTATTAATGGGCCATTCTGTTGGTACTGGGGGCATGCCAACCTGCATAGCTGCTGAAGGTATGTTGCGATGTAGATAAAGGTACTGAAAGTTTAATGGATTCCAAAAATTCGGAAAACCGAGGTTGTTAGTCGGCAATGGATTGCTTTCTTTTGGTATTGATCCCGTAAATGGTAAGGCACTGGTAGCTTGAGTCTGGTTAAGGTAAGAGGCGGCTTGTGTTGTTGATAATCGCTGAGGATTCAATGGCATAGCAGATGCCATTGAGTTGGGATAAGCTATTGGCCACGGACTGTTTGATAAGGCTGTAGGGCTAGTAGCCTGGGCTATAAGTTCTTCTGGCTTATTCCCTATCGGCGGAGATACTGCTTGAACCATGTAAGTGCTAAGCATACGCTCTGCTGCTAATTGCGCCTCTTTTCTAATACGGTTAATAGATGGATCGCTTATTACACCTGCGTTCTCTGAAGATCTAGATCAAGATGAGAGAGGGGTCACCTGCTTTGAATTAGCTTGCTGTCCAATCGTCAATCTTGAATAATTGGGTGCATCATTGTGGCTGATAACTCCTTTTATATTCTGTCCAGATGTTTGAAAAGCAGAGGTCTTGGCTATTCCTTGAGAAAGCATACTAGCTTAAATTAGAAGGAGGTTGGCTTTAGTTAGCGATTTGGGGACCCTCATCACATTTCATATTCCATTTAATGATTACGAGTTGGTGCCTTATTTACTAGAACTGATCCTATCATTTGTCAAAGTTAATGGCATTGTAAACCAAACCTTGCTCTTAAATTAGATATCGCATTTTCCCTTATTCTATCTGCCCCTCAGCGACCAGTTGCTGCACAAGGTGGCCAGTGCAGATATAGCGTCCCGGAGTGCTTCCGATTCGATAATTTATTCTACCGGCCGCTTTATTAGTTGCTAAAAATTGGAGCTAGAAGATACAATGATGTGGTTGGTTAACCCGAGATCTAAGTCAGCTGGCATAACCGTGGTGGCAGTAGCTGGTTTTTCGATCAGGTCGCAACAACCACAAATTTTTGAAATAGCTTGAGCCAAGCACGAAAACTTGTTCAATAAAGGAAATGGCATTGCTCCTATTGGAAACCTTTTTTCAGTAATCAGTTGATTACGATGTCGTTCTATCCTCTCTTTTAAGGTTCCCCAGTCACTAAACGGCTTGTAGTACCAGCTATCATTATTACTGTGTTGCGCACCTAGCGGTCCTGTACAACAACCAGCTGAAAATATAGGCCTATTAGAATAACCTGCTGGTGGATAATTATTCATTTTTGGTGTTTGGTTGAATGCTGGCTGACAGCTAACAGCACTTATGGCATTTTTGGAAAGCGTTTGTGCCGCTAAATTTTTAGAGGTAGAGCATGCACTAGGTTGCGATTCCAGCATCGACTTAACAGCTATTGGATACGCTTCTTGCTGCTCCTGTCTTAAAATTTGATCTGGGTTCAGCGCAACTTTCACAATATCATCTAGCAATAGCTGTCGATTATGATGCTCAATCAGACGCTTTCTTGCGATTTCCCCAGAGCTCCCAGCTTCAGGCAGATATTTATTGAAGAATTCCAAGATATCCTTTCGCTGTTTTAAATTAAAAACAGTTAAGTCTTTGATTTGATGAATTTGATTAGTAATATCATTTTTGCAAATGCTTTCTCCCGTTATGCACCGAGGTGACTGCGCAAATAGCCTCGATACATTGGCTACCCAGGTAGGGTTGGGTGCGCAAGGCGACAAATGAGATAGGTTATTGCCACTTTCAACTAGAGAACTCATTGGAGATTGTCTAATCGTTTTTGGGTGCTGCGCTAGGCTTTGAGGCAACTGGCGAGATTGAAGGGAAATAGCGCTATTTCTAAACAAAGTTTGAGATACCGTCATCATGGTCAATACTCCATCTGATGATTACAACTTAGTATCTTATCTATTAGTTCTGAATAGATTATTTGTCAAAGCTAAGAACGTTTTTGCAAACCAAATTTTGCTCTTAAGTTAGCGATCTGCACCTTTCCCTTATCTATCTGACCCTCAGCGCTACCAGTTGCCGCATAAGCTGGCCAGTGCAGATCATTCATCGGTAGCTCTCTCAAGAAGCGGCTTGGTTCGACCGAGAGAGTTTCACCTTGCCGCCGCCGTACCTGGCAATAACTGCAAGTTAGCTCTCGCTGCGCGCGAGTAATCCCTACATAGGCTAAACGCCGCTCCTCCTCCAACTGCTGTTGATCCAGACTATTTTGATGGGGCAATAGGCCCTCTTCCATGCCGATTAAGTAGACATAAGGAAACTCTAACCCCTTTGCCGTATGGAGGGTCATCAGCTGTACAGTATCCCGATGCGCTCCCGACTCCCCTCGATCTAGCTGTTCTTGCAGCGTAAAACGCCGAATAATTTGCACCAATGACAAAGGTTCTTGAACATCATCGCCTACTAGCAGCGCTTTAAACCAACTTAATAACTCCTGAATACTATTGAGCCGGCTGTGCGCTGCCTGAGGGGTGGCTAGATGTTCACGCAACCAAGCCGCATAACCCAGGGTGTTGACCAATGATTCGAGAGTTGCTATCGGTTGATCAGCCAACTGCTGAGCCAATTGCCGCATTGACTGCCAGAAGGTACGGATCCGGGTTAGGCAATGAGGTGATAATTGAGTAGCCAGGCCTAAATCCTCACACGCTACCGATAAACTAACCCGCCGCTGTTGCGCCCAAATTCCCAATTTCTTCAAAGTCACTGTGCCAATTTGCCGCTTAGGGACGTTGACAATCCGCAAAAAAGCGCTATCGTCTTGAGGATTGGTCAGCAGACGCAAATAGGCCAAAATATCTTTGATTTCGCTGCGGGCAAAAAATGACAGGCCGCCCGACAACTGATAGGGAATTCGGTAACGTAATAATACCTGTTCAAACGGCCGAGATTGATGGTTACTTCGGTAAAAAATCGCGTAATCACGATAAGCCCCTTTATACAGAGCGCGATGAGTGATGATCTCATGCACGACCCGCTCTGCTTCCTGTAACTCATTAGCAGCGCTAATAACTCGAATGGGGTCGCCGTAATCGACGGTAGAAAATAGCTGTTTGGTTACGATATGGGGATTATGGGCAATCAAATGGTTAGCTACCTTCAAGATCCGCTCGGTCGACCGGTAGTTGCGTTCAAGCTTAATGATTCTTAGCGCCGGGTAATC
The DNA here is from genome assembly GCA_038960095.1 of Candidatus Symbiodolus clandestinus. GTDB lineage: Bacteria > Pseudomonadota > Gammaproteobacteria > Enterobacterales > Symbiodolus > Symbiodolus clandestinus. The sequence goes on along the minus strand of CP152425.1, from coordinate 729,566 downwards.
TTGCGATAAACGCAGTAAATTTTCAGGTTGTGCACCGCGCCAAGCATAAATGGATTGATCGTCATCGCCGACTACGGTAAAACGCTGCCGCTGTCCAACCAGTAAATTTACCAACTCATATTGACTGCGGTTGGTGTCTTGATACTCATCGACTAATAGGTAACGGATTTGCTGCTGCCACTGCTCACGCACTTGGTCATCCTGTTGTAGCAACTGGGTGGGCAGCAGGATAAGATCTTCAAAATCAAGAATACTGCAGGCTCGTAGGTATTCCTGATACTGCGCATAACACTCTGCTAACTGCTGCTCCTGAGGCAGTTTCGCAGCAGAAAGGGCCTGCTCTGGCAGGATTAATTCACGCTTCCAGGCAGTAATCGCAGCAGTCACCCGCTCTATGGCATGGCTGGCAGCGTAGGGGGTGGCCTCTAATAGGGATTTTAATAGCGCTTGCTGATCTTGTGAATCAAACAGCGTGAAATTTGCCTTTAACTGCAATTGCACATGACTTTTGCGAATGATCTCCAGCCCCAAGGCATGAAAAGTAGAGAGTGTTACCCCACGGATACCGGTTGCTCCGGGCGCACTCGCCAGCCGGGTTTTCATCTCTTTAGCGGCTTTATTGGTAAAGGTCACCGCCACAATGTGTTCAGGCTGATAGCCACACTGGCGAACTAAGTAATGAATTTTATGGATAATCACCCGCGTCTTACCTGAGCCAGCACCAGCCAAGACCAAACAGGGTCCTGTCACCTCGTGTACTGCAGCCTGTTGCTGTTCATTTAAAGCTAAAGGAATCATGTTAATTGTTCAGTGACTCGATAGAGAAACGGTAGTGGACCCATTCAGAGACCCTGTTATAATCAGTAGCTGCCAAAAACGGGGCTGCTGTCCATGGGCTTCACAATAACCCCATATAATACACCACCGGTCACCGCTCCGACAAATAATCCACCACCGGTGACAGGGCAATCGCACTATAGATTTTTTGTAACTATTGGGCGAATGAGGTAAAAAGGATCTTTCTAAGGAGAGAGCGTGATGTTACCGGACCCCCTTCCCTATTTTGCACGATTAACTGATCCGCGTTGTAGCTCCCGTAATAAATTATACAAATTAACAGATATTTTGATGATGATATTGTGTGCAGTGTTAAGTGGTTGTGAAGTTTGGCAAAGTATTGAAGATTTCGGCCATGAAAATAAGGTAGTGTCCCAAAATGACTGATGATAGAATTATAAAATTGAGTCTTACCGAAAAGTTAAAAACAAAAGACTCAGAACGATGAAGGCTGGTTCTTGCTTTAAAAAAAATCAATGATATTTGTATAAACTGGGTATAAACTAACTAGACTGACCTAGACTAAAAGCTAGCGCTTGTTTTAAAAAACCATTGAAGTATTTACGTGATAGTCAATAATATTAGTAAGTTAAGAATCTGTTAAGAGAGAAAGTCATGAAAAAAATAAAAACCATATCAATGATTATTGAGATCATAAAACTACATAAATTATTCTTTTATTTTTTATTCACTATAATCATTTGGATATCCGCAGTTATTTTAGCAATAAAACTTGAATTGAGTATACCAATAACTCTTGTTATAGGATATGCGGTTTTTTCATTAATAATCGTCCCTTTCTTAGGAAAGTTCATGAAAGTAGAAAATAGAGAAAAGTTTGGATACTTTGCTCATACAATAATGATGGTTTTTCATATTTTACTACTGATAAAAGACTATATAAAAAATAAATTATGTTTTTTAAAATTAAAAAATAAACTTATGACTACAGTCTCGTTGATGACCAAACTTAAAACTTACAGTTTGATCATTTTAAAAATTTAAATTAATTAAGCATAAACCAAACCAATGCTGTTCCAGCCGAAGCTACCCCTCCGTATGCACAAACTGCAATCCCAATTGGCTGCACAGGAAGGTCGAGATCGCTAGAATGTCAATGCATGCAGGATCGCGCCGATCGAATGATGAAGTTGAAGAAACTTTTTCTGCCAAACGCACCAAAACGGCTAGCTAAGCATGAAAGTCATCTGGACGCCAGAGGCAGAACAAGATTGTGCGGCTATATGGGACTACATTGCTAGAGACAATCCACAGGCAGCAACGTGGATGGATATGCTTTTTAGCAATGCTTTCGCCGCGACTCGGTTTTTAGGTAAAGCCCTTAGGGGGAGTTAAAATCTTGGCAAATGCCGCATACGCTCAATACCGATAAGACCGCCTCTTATACAGTAGCGATTGCCGAATTGAAAAAACAAGGTAAGTGTTCGATGAGGTTAAACATCGACAAGTGAAGTATTTAAACAATATCATGGAGTGTGACCATGGCAAGTTAAAGCGAATTATCCAGCCTATGCTAGGGTTTAAATCCTTGAAAACTGCTTATGCTACCATCAAGGGGATCGAGGTTATGAGAGCTCTTCGAAAAGGGCAAGCTGCTCTTTGGTATTATGGCCATCCTTTAGGAAAGGTGCGTCTGGTGAACCAGAGCTTCGATCACTGATACCGAAATAGACCCACTCAGTTGTATTAGTCACGACATAATCTGACATTAAAGCTCGAAAAGAAGAGCATTACCGGTTTTGATAGAGGGCGCTCTGCCTGCTCACATACAAATATAAGTTGATGGGGCAATCGGTAGTACTTTACAGATTGGCTCGACCCCATAAATCCCACGATGCTCATCAATAAATACCTTCATAGTCGGCGATGGCGGTCGAGCTCCGCCTGTGCAAAATAAGCGCTGGCCTTACACAGGATCTCATTAGCCTGACGGAGCTCTCTTTCCAAGGCTTTGATACGCGCTTACTCTTCTGAGGTTGGGCCAGGTCGCAAACCTCGGTCTCTCTCAGCTTGATGTAGCCAGATACGGAGTGTTTTAGGATGGCAGCCTATTTTCCCTACAATAGAGTAGATTGCTGCCCGGCGATTTGCATAATTACCCTCGTGCTCCAATACCATCTTTTTGCTGGTCTTTTTTTCGTTCCCATAAACTCCAATTCTCTCATAAGGAAAAAATAGAGTCTCCAGGAAACCCGGGGCGATTCACTATCATGATCCTTTTCCATCTAGTGCCCTCTTCGATGTGTCTGTTAAAAGGTAGCAGGATCAGTGCTTGGGGAGCATGAAGAACAGAAAAACCTTGGCAATCAGGAGGTTCCCATATAGAATTTTCAACAACTTTCTTGTCTGTGAGATGCTTCTTTCTGGGTAGTTTCTTTACATACATTGATACGGTGACACTGGGAGCCTCCAGGGGTGTTTATTCGTTGCGCGCGGGCTATGAGTTAGCCCATTATCACAACAATCTTTTTGCGCAATCGGGCACTTATTGCCCGTACACTATTGGATTGGCACGGCGGTTCCCAAGCGTCAGGCAGAATATTTGGCCGGGCGCTATTTGAGTCGGCTATTGTTTACGGAGCAAGGTTTGAACCTTATTCAGATCCCTAGCGGTGCGCACCGCCAACCTTTGTGGCCTATCGGATGGCTTGGGTCGATCAGCCACACTGATTCAATGGTTACGTGCGCGACTGCCATAGAATAGTCTTTGGATGCCTGTTCCGAATTGGGAGTCAGACTTCCTTTCACCTAAAACCCTAATTAAGAGGTTTTATGAAGAATGCGATAAGTCCCAAGCGCAGCGAAAACTTTGCTGAATGGTATCAACAAGTAATTATGCACGCCGATCTGGCGGAAAACTCTCCAGTCAGAGGTTGCATGGTTATCCGCCCTTGTGGTTATGGTATTTGGGAAAATATCCAGCGTGAACTTGATCAGAGATTCAAAGAGACTGGGCATGTAAATGCATATTTTCCCCTGTTGATCCCCTTATCTTTCCTTCAAAAAGAAGCAGACCATGTGGATGGATTTGCCAAGGAGTGTGCAGTTGTAACTCATCACCGTCTAGAGCAAACAGCTGATGGCAAACTATTCCCCTCAGGAGATCTCGAGGAGCCACTGATCATAAGGCCGACTAGCGAGACTCTTATCGGTGCATCGTTTTCAGGATGGGTTCAAAGTTACCGGGATCTACCTCTGCTCATCAACCAGTGGGCTAACGTAGTTCGTTGGGAAATGCGGCCTAGAGTTTTTTTACGCACTTCGGAGTTTCTCTGGCAGGAGGGCCATACTGTTCACGCTTCGAAAGAAGAAGCCATGGAAGAAACAAAGCTTATCCTTGACATCTATGAACGTTTCAGTGTCGAATATCTGGCGATGCCGGTTATCAAGGGCGAAAAGTGCGCCTGGGAAAGATTTCCCGGAGCTGTCAGCACCTATACTATCGAAGCGATGATGCAGGATGGTAAGGCATTACAAGCTGGGACATCGCACTTCCTAGGGCAAAATTTCTCCAAAGCATCAAATATCAGATTCCTTAATAAAAATGGAGTGAGTGAATTTGCTTGGACCACCTCGTGGGGCGTTTCTACACGGTTAATTGGGGCAATGATCATGATCCATGGCGACGATGACGGGTTGGTGATCCCTCCACTACTAGCCCCAACTCAGGTAGTTATCACCCCAATTGTGCACCGAGCAGAGGATGCCGAAGCTATACACGCTTACTGCGAGATCCTGAAAAATAAGATCTCGCGTAAGAAAATTAAAGGGCAGATGATCAGAACCAGCGTCGATAAACGGGAAATGAATGGTGGTGAGAAAAAGTGGTATCATATTAAACATGGTGTCCCTATACGCGTAGAAATTGGGATAAAAGAGCTGGAGAAAAATATTGTTTCTTTTTCTTGTAGGAATAATATAAAAGATACTATTCAACTTGAAGTTGAAGAGTTTGTTAAGGGCATTTCACGCATTATGCTTGATATTCAGCGATCAATGCTGAATAAAGCAAGAAGTTTACTTTCCACAAACACTAAAAAATTAACCAAACTTGATGAGTTCAATAGCCACTTTGAGAAAAATAACAAAATGAACAGCTTTGTCCTTGCTCCATTTGTTGAGGATGAAAAGGTAGAAGAAAAGATAAAAGAGTTGGGCGTCACTGTACGTTGTATTCCATTGCAACAACCTACTGAGTCCGCATACTGCCTGTTTACTGGGAAGGAAACCTCTGTTTGGGCCTTATATGCAAAATCATACTAGTCTGGAACAGCGTCCACTAATGAGCCATATTTCAACTATTTTATTAAGGTTTACACAAATGCATCTATAGCTGAATTACCAATGCATTTTAATTTGGGGTAGTGGGTGAGTAGATACCGTCTTACTTGTCACGATGCAAGCACTATTTTTTCATCAAAGGGCATCCCAGATTTCAGTACGCCATAGGCCTGTTGTAGTAACTTACGCATGGCCGCACAGATGCCAATCTTGCCACCTTTATGGCGTGATACTAAGCGTTCCCTCTGAGCTTTCACTACTGCATTACAGGTTATAGCTGCCAGGGCATCACCCATGCGAATACGTGTTTCTGGCCTAACTGCCATATTTCCAACTGAACTATCGTTACAACGCTGGGTACTTTGAGCAACTTACTGAAACGGCTTCAAAAGTTTACTATCGGCAGGTTTACTACTGACGGTTGGCCCAACTATCTACCGTTACTTCCTAAATCAAAACAGCTTGTGGGTAAAATTTTTACTCAGCGTATTGAACGTCATAACTTAACCCTACGGACATGGATCAAGCGTTTAGCTAGGAGAACTATCTGCTTTTCCAAGGCAATAGAGATCCATGAAAAAGTGATGGGTGCTTACCTCGATAAATTTCACCATCAGTCAATATGAGCCACTACTAAAACATCCTGAACCCACTGCACACTCTAATAATAGCCAATCAATCTTATAAAAGCAGTACTCTAAAAATTCTCTTTGGCAACCTTAAGCAGATGCCTAGAGAATAATGAAGCTGTCATTTTTTAATAAGTTTCAGCAGTCAGGTAACAGGTTTTAAAGGTGCTTGGGTTACCTAGGCTGAGTTCTCCAGTATCTGACGTTGGCAATCTGATAACTGGCAGCTATTAGCCTCCGGTTTGCCGACTTCAACAACCCGCTCAACCCAAGGATTGGTTTAAGGAGTTTACCGGATGAAAAAGTGGTCCATCAACCTGTCGCTGCTGTTTATCGTGCTGTTCGGTTCGGTGATTGGACTTAATGCATTTAAGCAGCGAATGATTGCGAAGGCCATTCAACACTTACCCGAACCTAGCCATCCTGTCAGCATTCAACGCATTGAACTCAGTGAGTGGCGATCGGTGCTGGAGAGTGTGGGTTTTCTGGAAGCCTACCAAGGAGTTACCCTAGCGAATCAACTGCCAGGCACCGTACAGCAGATCCTGTTTACGGCTGGAGAAACCGTTCAGGCAGGTACAAAATTATTGCGGTTAGACAGTGCGGTTGAACAAGCCCAATTACAAGTGGCTCAGGCTAAGCAAGTGGCGATCCATACCCACTACCAACGCAGCCAGCGACTCTATCGACAACGTGCCATCGCTAAAGAGCAGTTCGAGCAAGCACAAGCTGATTACCAAACGCTGATGGCTGAGATCAAAAGCCTTCAGGAGTCTCTATGTCGCCGGCAGATTATCGCCCCCTTTACCGGTGTACTTGGCCTGAATCAAGTGCAGCTTGGTCAATATTTAACACCAGGGACCCCTATCGTCAATGTGCAGGATCTATCGAAGCTCCGAATACGCTTTACCGTACCACAAACGGCTATCACCCAAATCAAGCTTCAACAACCGATTACGATTCAGGTTGATGCGCTCCCTGGGGAGCAGTTTTCAGGAGTTATCTGTGCCCTTGAGCCACGAATTACTCCACACAGTGGATTACTGGAAGTACAGGCTGATGTTCCTGCCGACAACCCGCTGCTACGTCCCGGCATGTTAGCCCGCATCCGTATTCCTGGCTCAACCAGCAGTCAGCTGCTGCTGCCACAAATGGCAGTCGCCTTTACCCTCTATGGTGAGACGGCCTATCGGCTAATCCGTGATGAACAGTTCGTTCAGCGAGTTAGCCAAGTGACCCTAAAGGTTGGTGAGCGTCGTGATGGATGGGTGCAGGTGCTCGAAGGATTACAGCCCGGTGACCAGGTGGTCACGGCAGGCCAGGTGCGGTTAAGCCATGGCAGCCGTGTGACTATCATTGAGCAAGAGTCCGTACCCTCGACCTCACAACCATTACCTAAACTCTAGGTAGGAGAAGTGGCCATCATGCAGTGGAGCGACCATTTTATCCGCCGTCCAGTATTAGCCAGCGCATTTAGTCTTCTCATAGCGCTTCTAGGCCTACAAGCTTTTTATAAGCTCCCCGTACGGGAATATCCGCAGCTGACCCATACGGTAATCACAGTAACCACCCGTTATTATGGCGCCAGTGCTGAATTGATCCAAGGCTTCATTACTTCACCCTTAGAGCAAGCCGTTGCTAACGCTAATAACGTTGACTATCTCACCTCACAAAGCTTGCCAGGAACATCGATGATCACGGTACATATGCAGCTGAATAGCGATGCCGACGCTGCTTTAGCTGATATCCTATCTCAGGTGAATAGTGTGCGCTCTCGGCTACCCAAAGACGCTGAAGATCCAACGATTGAGCGTTCCAGTAGCAATGCCACCTCAATCATCTATTTAGGTTTTACTAGCAATGATCTCACTTCCAGTCAAATGACCGATTACCTACAACGAATGATCCGCCCACAACTGCTAGCGATCAATGGCATCTCCAAAGTTAATTTAATGGGTGGGCAGCAGTACGCCTTGCGCGTATGGATCGATCCGCAAAAGCTGGGGGTATTAGGGATTTCCCTAAATCAGGTAGTGGCTCAACTGCAAGCCAATAACTATCAATCAGCCACTGGCGAGTGGGTGGGACAGTGGATCCGCTATTACAGCAGCGCCAATACCCAAATCAGCGGCCTGGAAGCATTACGCACTTTAGTCGTCGCGACACCCCAAGGGCAGTTAGTGCGTTTACAGGACATTGCCGAAATTACCCTAGATAAAAGCCATGATCGCTACCGAGTCTCAGCTAACGGAAGTGAAGCGGTCATCGCCAGTATTGACAGCGTGCCTAATGCCAATCCAATGACTATCGCCCATGAGATCCGGCAGTTGCTCCCCACACTAGAGAAAACCCTATTGCCGGCGATCAAGATGACCCTGTTATATGATGCCAGCACTCCCATCGATGCTGCCATCCGTGAGGTGATTAAAACCTTAATTGAGGCTTCAGTGATCGTATTAGCCGTGATCCTGCTGTTTCTCGGCCGCTGGCGTGCCGTGGTGATCCCAATTGTTACTATTCCACTCTCGCTGCTCGGGGTGCTTTGGCTAATGCAACTATTCGGCTTCAGTATTAATCTGTTGACCTTATTGGTGATGGTCTTGGCGATTGGTTTGGTGGTTGATGATGCGATTGTGGTTTTGGAGAATATTGAACGCTTGATTCAGAGTGGTCATACCCCCTTTAGAGCTGCTATTTTCGGTACGCGGGAGATCGCTTTGCCCGTTATTACCATGACGATTACTCTGGCAGCTGTCTATGCGCCAATTGCCTTTATGCACGGGTTAACCGGTGCACTGTTTCAAGAGTTTGCACTAACGCTGTCAGGGGCAGTAATCATCTCCGGAGTGATTGCGCTAACCTTATCACCGGTGATGTGTTGCCAGCTACTAACCATTCATAAGCCTTCAACCTTTGAGCAGCGAGCCCAGCAGTCGTTACAATGGATATCTGATCGCTATGAGCGAGCTTTAAAAGCCACCTTAGCCCAGCGTCCAGCCGTGCTGCTGTTCGCCTTGCTGGTACTCCTTTCACTGCCGCTGCTGGCGCGCTGGATACCCCAAGAGTTAGCACCTGCCGAAGACCGAGGAGTGTTACTGCTGATAGGCAATGCTCCGGCCTCAGCCAATTTAGATTTTATCCAGCAAGCCATGCAATCGGTCAATACCCTCTTAGATCAGCAACCCGAGGTCGTGTTCTCACAGATTTTTGCAGGGATGCCAGAGGCTAATCAAGCCTTTGGGATGGGGATAATGACACCCTGGGAGCAACGCAAGCGTTCACAAAAAGCGGTCATTGACAGCATTACCCCACAATTACAGAAAATCCCTGAAATTGCTATCACAGCTTTTTCATTGCCGGAACTACCAGGCAGTTCGTTGGGACTGCCTTTGCAGTTTGTGATCACGACGGCTCAGCCCTTTGAGACACTACAGCAGATAGCTCAAGGGCTGCTAGACAAGGTACAAATAAACCGACAGTTCGTTTACTCACAGCTCGATTTACAGTATGACGCGCCGACTCTAGTGATGAGTGTCGATAAGGACAGAGCAGCTTCCTATGGTGTGACTCAGCAGGCTATTGGGCAAACTTTAGCAACCTTAGTAACAGATAGTCCACTGACTCGAGTTGAACTCGACGGTCAAGCCTATGAAGTGATCATCCAAACCGAACGTCAACAGCGAATGGATCCCAGCGCATGGCAGCGCTATTTTGTCAATGCTGCTGATGGGCGGGCGATTCCGCTCAGCGCTTTGATAACAGCTGAAGTTGTTGGCAAACCCCGTGCACTGAGACATTTTAATCAGATGAACTCAGCCACCATTAGTGTGGTCCCAGCGCCAGGATTTTCAATGGGAGAGGCGATTGCTTGGTTTAAAGCACTCGCAGACAAGCAATTGCCTCAAGGCTATCGCTTTGATTTTACTGGAGAAGCACGCCAATTTATTCAGGAAGGCCATCTTCTCTACTTTGCCTTTGCCCTAGCGATTATTGTTATCTATTTAGTGCTGGCGATGCAGTTTGAATCCTGGCGTGATCCCGGCGTCATTTTGGTTTCCGTGCCACTGGCCTTATCGGGCGCTTTTATTGCCATGGCTTGGGGGGCCTCTAGTTTAAACATCTACTCGCAAGTGGGACTGATTACCTTAGTAGGATTGATTAGTAAACATGGCATTTTGATTGGTGAGGTAGCCAAAACTCTGCAGCTTTCACAAGGCATCAACCGCCAAGAGGCCGTTTTATTAGCGGCAAAGATGCGACTTAGACCAATTATTATGACCACAGCTGCGATGGTAGCAGGCTCTATCCCATTGCTGTTTTCTACGGGCGCAGGGGCCGCTGCCCGCTTGAGTATTGGTATCGTATGGTAGCCGGGCTCTCTTTGGGAACGCTATTTACTCTATTTGTGTTGCCGGTCATCTACTCGCTAATGGCCAGCCAGCATCAACCTCTCCCTGAATTCATTGAAGAGTCTCCAAGCAATGGGTAAAAAAATACTGGTGGAAAATGCTGCCAGCAAGCCCAGGGCAATCGCCCTATAGATTTTTTGTAATCAAGCCGGGTAATAATCGCTAGCGGACCCGTCGATAGATATTATTTTTGCGTTGTAAAATTCCTGAATCGACGAGACAACGTCTGAGTCGTGCAAAATCGAGGGTAAATAGCTGACAAATATTGGAAACTTTTGCCTCACTATAGGGGATCCCCACGTGAAAGGCTTGTGCTATCTGCACTAGCCTTTCATGGGATTCCAGTTGTCGGTCACTGAGATTTTCAGTATCTCGATAAAGTACCGTAGTGCCTTCTGCCCAAATGGACGCTACATCATGAAAGCCCTGTGCATCATGTTGAATAAGGCCAAGGTTGAGCAAGCGAATAATTGCTTTATTAACAATTTTAGTGTCAATCTTTACTTGGTCGACAATACCACGGATACTATTTGCTCCAAGTACCACCGAAGCATAAACGGATCGCATCACAGGAGAGGTCATGGCCGCAGTCAACGAATGTTGTTTTGCATGCTGCTGAGCTGTTGCCAATCCGATGGTTAGGATATCATTACGGATGGGGACCTCCCCCAGTTCAACCAACTCGGCTTGCAATGACTTTGAGCGAACCCTGCATTCGCTGTCTAGACGCTTTCGCACAATGCCAAGCCCGCCTTCAGGTTGCTTATGGGGTTCTGGAATGGTAATCACTTCATAGGAGTTATCGATCCGGAAAATAATCTCTTCCCAAATCGGCGATCGTGCAGTTTGTGTTTGCTGTTCACCATTAATGTTAGCCGTTGTTATCTTCATCATGGGCTTATAAAGGCATAGGTAGCCGCCTGGAGCAATGCATTCCCACATTATTGCAGTAAAAAGCACATTATCCGCAGGGCTAGCAGCATCAATACAAGCCAAATCGATAGATCCCCAAGAAGCTATCGTTTTCTTGCTCAAGGTGGAAAAATCTTTCTGAATAAAATGGACAAATCTCCCATCAACACCAGCATCGAATAATGTCTGCCTGAGCATTTTTGCTAATGGTGCTTTGGCAATCCAGTCATCGACAACGAGCAATTTGGGTTGGTGGTTGTCTGGAATATCAGGGGGATCGAGTAGGAAAGTTTGATCCTTATGAATGTCAAACCGATCACCATCTTGCTTCCAATCAATCTGTGCCTGTTGCCAGGCGGTAGCAAAAGTTAGCGCATGGTCACCAACACCGATTATCACCACCGTTTTGGAGCATGCCATTCGAATAAGGGTCGATATTAAGGATACATGGCATTCTGTAAGTATTTTTTGTCTGATGGGATCCAACGATTTTTACCCCCTGTAATCAAACGATGCATGCCAGCCTAGATGAATATTGTACATTATGTTCTCTAAGTAGGTTTAAGAGTGAGGATAGCAGTTCCCATACCAACTGCCGCTCCATCGGGTACCTCTGATTTAAAAACTCTATGGGTAGTCAATCCGCAGCGTTCTGCAATAGGGAGAATGGAAGATGGAGTCCACAAGCGATCTTGGAGATCACAGATAACACCTTCAATATCACCAGAATCATTCCATCCCTGTTGAGCGAAAACTGAGCGGTGTAGAATTAATCTATCAGCATCATATCGATAAGCCCACCAAATTAATGAAGCTTGACCATTGTTCTGTCGAAATGGCACCACCGTACATCGTTTATTCATGAATGAAAGCCGTTCAGGAGTGCCATTATCAAGGACGGCTAGCATAATTAGTGAATCCCGATCACGTAACTGTTGTTTGGCAATATTTAGCAATTCCTCAAGCTTGTTATCATCAAGGATGAAATTAATGGTAGCATCACCAAAGGTAACAACATTAAAACGTTGGTGTATAATATCTTGCGGTAACTTAAATATATCTCCAACTCGCGCGTGAATGTAGCTATGCTGAGTAGAGGGGATCAGTGAATTAAAACGATCTATCGCAACAGTAGAAACATCTATTCCAATGCTATTCGCAAGTTTATATTTTTGAGCTAGGTGCAATAGCAACCTGCCGTCACCACAACCCATATCAAGAATATGGTAGCCGTTCTGAACTATCGCTTCAGCCGCCTGGAAATCCCAGGTAGCACGAACAGTGGTTAATTCATATTCATCAAATAATGGTTCGTCAAAGTAGTATTGACTGACTCGAAGCTTACAAATGCCTGAGTTAACAATCTTATCTAAGGGTGGCTGCAGATTAGTTGTATTATAATTTGCTGATGTTGTTCCAAAACGACCTATTTTTTCCGCCATTATTTTGTCCCTTTTTCACAACTTATTTTGTTGCTAATATTAAAAGCAAAACCAAATATGCCAATGATTAGTGTAATCATTCCAATAAACACAAATGCTCCACTGACATTCTGTGCTTTGATAAATCCAGCTCCGAAAAACCCAATAAATACTGCAGTTTGCAGTATCAAAATATAGGTAGGTATCTGAAAAATACGCCGTTCTTTATCAATAGCCTTCATGATAAAGCTTGACATAAAAGTGTTTTGAAGACCATTTGTACAGCCGATGAGAAAAGTAGCGGTCATAAGATGCCAGGTTAGTTCAGTGTTGGCCAGCCAAAGAATACCGCACCCCATGACAGCAGCTGCCATAGAAGCACTTGCCGCATCAGAAAAACGATTAAAGAGGCCAGAAAGTGTTAGCGGCCCTAAAACGAGTCCAACACTCAGCATGCTAACAATAAGTCCATATATTTCCGCACTAAGCTTTAAATCGTTACGAACTCGAATAATCAGCAGAACGTTTAGCATAGAAGTCAAAATTATTGTTATTATTAAAGGAGAAAACGCATGAATAACTCCGTTAGTGCGTAGAAGGCCTATTAAATCTAATCCTTTTCGCGAATTATCAGGATCTGAAACAACCGTATGATAGCTGTGTGGATGCAATATTTTAAAGCAAACCAAAGTTATTAGTGCTGCAAAAAGCGCCAATAGTGCAAGCAGTAACATGCCTTGAGAACCTTCAGCCAGAGCATACAACACGCCACCCAATGCTGGTCCACCGACGTGTCCACAATTTCTAACTGCTTGCATAACCCGATTAATTCGATTAATTTCGCAATCTTGCTGAGCAAAACTGGGTACTGCAACCATAATGGCCGACCAAAAAATCGAACCAGTGCATCCAAGCGCTACGGCAACAATAAGGTACGCTATAAACTGATTGACCAACGATGCCCCTGTAATCAGTAAAGACTGAACGATAAAAGCCAGTGATATTGATTTCAGCGGACCTATTCGGTATAAGATCCGCGGAGAAAGTGGCCCTGCCAGCAGTGCACCAAAAACACCAGCAGAAAGTAGAGCGGATACTGATGAGGCATCGTCTGCCAAATGCAGTGAAAAGGTTACCTGTGCGGCTTCATCAATAAAGCTACCAAAACATAGCGCAACACAGACGCAAAGCTGGGCAAGGAGATATTTCTTTTCTGGTCCAGTGTGTCCTAATAAGCCAGTGATTCTATAGTCCCCAGACGGCGAGTTATCCATTCTCTCTCCATTAATAAAATATTTTAGGCCATCATGCACGCAGCTTTTGACTATAGATAAAAAAATGATTATCTAGTTACTGTTCATGCCAAAAATTCTTACTACAATATCATCAAGTTAATCATATTTAGTATTATCGATTTTTGATATAAAATCACTAAATTCTTTAGGTAAGTTAATATCACTTATCATATGAATTGATTGGGATTTTATAACATCAAAATCATTTATTTTTTGTTTAAACTCTTCCTTGTTTAGTAAATCCTTTACCAAGGAAACCATTTTTTTATTTTTCAACATGATGTCTAACAAAATTTTAAAATTCCTGTGCTCAGCAACCATTTTATAATATCTTTATATTCTATAATTGTATCATCCAAAGTAAATTTTTTAACAGAATTTATTTTATGAATAAATTCTGTTAAATTTTTATTAAACAATGTTCTTATTATTCTTCCATTAGATATCAAATATAAATACTCGTCACTTTTTACGGAATAAATATCAAAAGAAGTCTCTTTGACTAATTGTAGTCCCCTTGTTATTTTTGTAAGATTAATTTCTTTATTAATATAAGTTATGAATCCATAAGAGCTCTGTTTTTTTAACAGATTTAATTTTATTTCTTTTATTAAGTAATTAATTAATTTAACTTTATTCATGTCTTCATGTTTAAAAAAATCATCAAATGATTGACTTTTTAATATAGGAACAATCAACATATTAACATCCGCATTACGAAAAATAGAAATTCCTATAGATATAGTTGAAGTCATTTTCCCGTAATCATTAATATGCCAAGTTCCTGCAGGAAAGTATATTGCCTCTCCTTCCTGGGCTTCTAGTAAGGTAGAGCTATTGACATGTTCTGAGTAATCAACCGTAGGGAGTCTTCTGGCATTGATTTTCCCGTTGATATACTTTGGATTTTTTTTATCCAACATATCACTTGCCCAAGTAAATAATTTCTTATGTCCAACTATTGGAAATAAAAATACATCACAAACATCAGAATGTAACCCAGCAGGGGTTTTTCTATAATTTCCTCCAAAAATAAATATATTAACACCATTCGATGGAATACCATGAATCCTGAATATAGGATAAAGAAATTGAGAGCTTTTTATTTGAAGTTTTTGAGAATATTGATGACAATTGTGTCCAGAAAAATTAATATATTTTTCTTCAGATGAATCAAAATAAAAATTATTGGTTAAGCTTTTAAAGTTATTAATATCAATTTGAATGAATTTATTAATTGGTGAGGTGGTGGTTCCATTTATTGTCCATTCAAAAGCATCATTCATAACCATTTCGTTTATTAGTTGTTGACAATCTTTTTTAGTAAAAACAGGAGATATAAAGCTATCCATTGTTAATACACAAGCTTTCTTTCCATAATAGTTTTCTATAAAGTTATGATAACAATCAGTTTTTAACATTTAAAACTCCTTTAATTACACTTTTTAATAAAAACTGTAGTTTCTGGATTTTAAAATATATATCATGGTAAATTCACCTATAGACCGCATATGTACGATCTTATTCCAGATTATGTTATAGAGATATCTAATTATATTTATCTTCAATTTTCATCAATAAAATTTAACTGTATATACGAACTAAACTAAAATTAAGCCACTCGTATAGCATCTATGGCATATAACTTCTCTAATAACTTGACGAACTCTTGATAATCTTCTTTTAGTTGGTACCATGAAAAAATATTTCCAGAATTTAGCAGTTCGATAAGTTTATCTAAAGATTTAGAAGATTTACAATTAATAATTCTACTGTTTGCTATCAGTATAGAATTGTCATGGTCGGTAATATTCATGATCGGAAATGTTTTATTTCCATGAATAAATGAATCGTTTGCTAAAGATCTAGTGTGTTCATGAGAATTTAAAAATCCCATATCACTTATCTTTTGTAAATAATTTAATTTTAAGTTTTTTTCTAAGTTTTCAGTAAATTTTCTTATCTCTACAGGAAGTATTATATTTCGCAGATTAGTTAAGGTATGTGGATATTGAAAATTATCAAAATTAAAAATATAGGCAGAGGTTTTTTCTAATTCCATCATAACTTTATCAATAACAGGCTTAACAATATTTAAAAGTGGCATAGGTAAATATACAGTTAGGTTAAAACACATTACTGGTTCTAAACTTTCACTTACTGCTAAGTGCCACCAATGAGATGGAAAATATATAATTCCACGAGAATTACTGGTCATAATATAGGCATTTTCTAGATGTTTTTTATAATCAACATTTTCTAATTCTGCATTAGAATATATATTTTTTTCGGGTGAAAGATAACCACTAAAATATTCAAATGGCCAAGAAGCCATCGTTTTGTTTCCTACAATAGGAAACATAAAAACGCCACCACAATCTTTGTGAATGCCTTTTATATCTGTCAGATATTTCCCAGCAAATATATCTGTATCCACTAAAGCACCTGGTATCCCAGAAATCTCAAATATATTTTTTAAAAAATTTTTACCTTTTTCCAAAATAGGATTATAATAAGATTGACAATTATGGATAATAAATTTTAAATCCTTAAAATTTTTGTTTGATGCATATTTTTCAATAAATTCTATAAAGGAATCTTTATCAGGATCTAGATAAGAATTATCTATGATGTCATTATCAATGTTTTTATTATCAATTTGAATTCTTTTTGCATATCTGGACTTAGTCATCTTTTTAAGATTAGGTGAAAAAGCCTTTTTAAGGATATTTAAACAATCTATTTCTGAAATTAAATCTATATTTATGTTTTGTAAATCTATAACACAAGGTTTTTTTTCATAGTAGTCATCAACAAATCTACGCCAAAAATTTTCGATTGACTCATACGGTTCTCTACGAATTCTATCAGCAATCATCAGCAAAGAAATCCATTCTATAATTAATGCATGAAATTATGTTCACTCTCTAAGGGTTATTTTAAAATAAAACTTTTTGTAACTTAGAGAGTGAACAATTGACAGGTAAAATTTTAAATAGCTATCCTGCTACTTCTATTTTGTCTTGATTGACACGATCATCATCTCTGCGATAAGCATATTTTACATTAAGATCTGTTAATCCATTTAACAATTCTTGTTGATTGCATGTTTCTATAACTTCAAAGTCCATAAAAACTCCTTGTTAGTTAGAATGCTAATATACTTTTTGATACATATTTTATCAAAATTGATTAAATATGTATCTTAAGGGTAATCAATTAATATATAGTAGTCAACCTGTGGGTTGATCGTATCGATAGGTATTCTGTAACTATTTATTACTAATAAAGCTGGATTAACGGAATAAGTGCACCATTCTAGAGATTGAAAAGCAGATCAACTATCGGTACATTCCGAAGCTCTGACCCATGGAATAGATGCTAAAATGCCTAAAAGGATTCAGCAATACCGAAAGGACAGTGATACCAGATATGTCATGGTCTAATGAACTGCGTAAGCAAGGAATTTTTATTTCGGGGAGTGGAGTTCGTTCTATATGGCAGCACAATGGTGTAGAGAATTTCAAAAAGTGCCTAGGGGCTGTTGACATTTCGGGCTAATCCATTGATAAGTAATGACAAACTTTTGACATCCTCCCCGCCTTATCAAGGACGAGGATTCCTACGGCGCCTAAACCTCAAAGTCTGATCTAAATCACTTCGGCGGGTTCCTGCTTCATCGAGCGGTCTAACGGCACCCGCTCTCCACAGGCTAACACGGCATGCTCTGCATAACCGCAGCTTATACAGACAAACTTCGATTGGCTGCATCGGTTCTCTTTAGCACAATGACCACAGACCGAATGTAGTGGTCAAGCAATGGGTAAAAAATACTGGTGGAAAATTCTGTAGCAAGCCTATTTTTATTAGGGATATTATTATAATATTCTATTTTTCATAAGCAATCTTACTAAGGATAAAAAATTTCCAGGTGCTGAATTGCCTATCTCAACCCAATGACTGCTAGGTTTTTGAAAATGCTTTTTTTAGTCTCCAATTTCCTTCCACTGCTGATCTTCGTTGCTTTATACGTAGGTACGGGTCTCTATCTAACAGCCGTAGGCGTAGAGCAGGCGTTTTATCAATTACCACCTACCATCGCTATCCTGCCCGCTATTATATTAGCCTGGCTACTGTACCGCGGGAACACTAAGGAGCGATTGCAAGGGCTACTGGATGGCATGCGTCACCCAGACATACTCAGCATGTGCCTAATTTTTCTGCTGGCAGGCGCTTTTAGTAGTATCACTAGCGCCATAGGTAGTATTGATGCACTGGTACAACTGGCCTTCTCTTTTATTCCTGGACCATGGCTACTGATGGGTCTGTTTATTACAGCGGCTTTGCTGTCAATTGCTCTCGGTACCTCAATGGGAACCATTGCTGCCATCACACCCGTTGCTTATGGCTTAAGTGCCCAAGGCGCCTTTCCCGCAGCATTGGGGGCCGCTACTGTTGTTGGGGGAGCCATGCTGGGAGACAATTTATCACTGATCTCTGATACTACTATTGCTTCTGTGCTCTCTCAACAGGCCGATTGGCGTGCGAAATGTCGTCTTAATGCCCAAGTGGCCTGTGTAACGACCATCATTACCTTGGCACTACTCTGGTGCCAGCCACAGCATCCTCAGCCGACGCTAGATCACCAACCCTATTCCTTAGTATTGATACTTCCCTATTGCATCGTTATCACCCTAGCACTCTTGGGAACCCATGTATTTATTGCCTTGACCCTAGGCATAATGTCTACGATGGCTATCGGCTTTATAGCCACCGATTATCCGGTGTTGGCCTTAGCTCAATCGATTGCCAATGGCTTTACTAGTATGCAGGAAATATTACTGCTCTCTCTGCTCATTGGTGGGTTATCTGGCCTAATGGCGCCTGCTACTCGAAGATTAACCCAGCAGTTAACCGCTTGGCTAACCAAATGGGAAGTCGGCTATAAACCAGCTCAATTTCTTATAGCGGCTATCGTCAGCTTATTTAACCTACTGCTAGCCAATAATACCATCGCCATTATTGTCAGTGGCGACTTTGCCAAGTCCATCGGGGAGCGCTATCAGTTACCAGCCCACTACCGAGCTGTTTGTCTTGATTGCTTTGCTTGTGTTATCCAAGGGGTGATACCCTATGGCGCGCAAATTTTATTAGCCAGTAGCATTGCCAAAGTCTCACCCATCGCTGTTACTCAGCAAGTCTATTACTGCTACGCACTGGCAGTCGTTACCTCGCTATGGATTGTCAGCCAACGCAATCGGGCACCAGTAGGCTCTGGCCTCTAGTCATATCCGGCCCTCTGAAAAAATTTGGTTATGACCAAATTTTTAAATTGGACTAGGGCCTGGATTCACATGGGCGGCCATAGATAACTACAAGCCATGGCTGACATACTTTGATAATTTCGCTTCAATTTATTATACCGAGTGGCAATGGCTCTAAAATGCTTCAATCTAGCCAAGGCATTTTCTACCCAGTACCGTAGTTTATAGAGGTGATGTTCTAGCGTAGCATTCCCGATAACTGAGTTTTTTTTCCTTGGTATATTTGGGATAGCGCCTTTATTAAGGATTGGTTGGCGTATTGCTTCACTAGCATAACCCTTGTCAGCGGTTAGTACCGTAGGCACTGGTAGAGATTCAATCAAGGCTGGAGCTTCTGAAGCATCGTGAACTTAATCAGCGGCGATTTTAAAAGAAACCGGTAAGCCAAAACTATCTACTGCCAGGTGAACCTTACTGGTATGGCCTGCACGGCTGATGCCAATGGCCTCACAATGCTTTCCAGCTGCCCCAGCACTAGGTTGGTGAGCTTTGATATAGCTTCATCTATGAATATCCATTCTAAATCAGGGTGTTGTCCCACCGCTTTAAAAATCCTTAGCCACTTGCCAGTCATCGACCAGTCATTAAATTTCTTGTAGAGGGAGCTCCACTTGCCAAATTGCTTCGGTAAATCATGCCAAGGGCGCCCTACGCGCATTCGATAGAACATTCCCTCAACGTCTAATCGAAGATCAGGTTTGTCATAAATTCCTTCTTGAAGCATGATCGCCTTTAACTTCGACCACTGCTCATCATTGAGCGGGGCATTGAAAACTCGTTCTATGGCAGGGCTGAGAACTGCCATACTACGGGTTTTCTCCTTCAGTTCAATCGATTACAGCGAAACCTCAACAGGCCCTAGACTTTTCTACTATTTTTTAGTCGCCATAAATTTTTAATAGTGTTAGCCTATTAATCTAATTTGTTTCAAAAATCAGGTAAATAATTTGTTATTACAAGCATGGATGGATTAATGAGTTGTTATGCTCCTAAGCGATAAATTAATGATTTGTTATATACCTAAGAGGTGAATTAATGAACGGTAAAATTAGTCATTTTAGGATGATCATTTTAGTGGGAGTATTGGGTATGGGCTGGTTTTACACACTGTTACACACATTGGCTAAGGCTTATGGCCTGCCGGTTAGTCGGCCACAGGCAAAAGTACAGGAACTGGTTATTGGCGTGACTGGCGGCGATATTCAGTCACTGGATCCACATAAAACCAACGGTTGTGAGGAGCAAAAAATTATCCGTGATCTGTTGGAGGGCCCCTATATTTTTGATAATCAGGGCAATGCCCTTTCTGGGGCCTTTGTCTATGCTTATACCAACGATCAACAGGACTGGACTTTTAACCTACGCCCCGGCCTGCGTTGGTCCAATGGTGATCCACTGACTGCCTATGATTTTGTCTACAGCTGGCAGCGACTGGCTGATCCGCAAACCGCATCGCTCAAAACTGGTATCCTTCAAGACATGGGGGTCAAGCATATCGATGAGATTATCGCTGGCAAACGGCCGCCTACGGATTTAGGCATTGTCGCTAGCGGTCCATCGACCCTACACTTGTTCCTTAATAAACCGCTGGGATTCCTGACCAAGCTCTTAACCAGCACCGCTCTAATGCCTGTGCATCCAAAGACAGTTAAACAGCATGGGGACCGCTGGACTCTGCCGACGAACTGGGTTAGCAACGGCGCCTATTGTCTCAAGGAACGAGCCATCGGCGATAAAATCGTACTCACCCGCAATCCCAATTATTGGGATAATAAACAGACTTCGATTAACCAAGTTACCTATCTGATTTTAGAGGAAGTCAGTGCATTAGCTCATTACAAAAGGGGGAAAATCGATATTACCGAAGAAATGGTTGTTAACCAATATAACCAATTACCACCGCAACTATTGAGCGAGGCACAATGGTTAATTTCGGCGACAGTAGGTGGTTATCAATTAAATACTAAAGTTAAGCCCTTTAATGATAGCCGTGTCCGCCAAGCGCTAAACTTAGTGGTTGATCGTGAAAAATTATTCCATGATCTAGGAATCAATGGGGCTACGGCTGCTTATAATATTGTACCCAATGGCATAGGAGATCTAAAGGCTTTCCAACCGCCTTGGAAAGCTTGGGATTTTGACCAGCGACTGCAAATTGCCCAGCAATTGCTCCAAGATGCAGGGTTTAATAACAATAATCCTCTGACTTTTTCTTTGCTGTACAATGATATTGGCGACAATAAAAACACAGCGGTAGCGATCAGTGAGCTATGGAAAACACTATTAGGTGCTAAGATAACTTTAGAACAACAAGAATGGAAAGTTTTTTCAGAACAGAAACAAAAAGGGCAATATCAGATGGTTCGGGCTGGCTCTTCTACCAGTGCATACGAACCTTATGGCTTACTCAGTGATTTCCACTCGCAGAATTGCAATAATGAAACTGGCTACGCTAATCGCCAGTTTGATCACTATATCCAAAAAGCGAGCAATGGGGGACGTGACTTTGAACGTCACCCCTGGTATCACCGAGCTGAAGCGCTATTAGCCGAAGAGGTGCCGTTTATTCCGATTAGCCACCCTCGCTATGTCCGGCTGGTTAAACCTTATGTAGCAGGCTTAAATCCGGAGAAGCAATGCGAATACTTTTACACCAAAAATCTTTACATTCGCCAACATCCTAAGGCCCCCAAGGCAGTCAGATACTAATTCAATCTAGCTTTAAATTCACCGGCCAGCGCAGTTCTTAATACCGTGCTGGCAGTAGATGACTATTTATCAGCTTTTGGAGTTTGATCCGATACCGTTAATCCATAACGGTATAAAACATTCTTTTTCACCTGATGAATTGAGGCGGTTAACCGGGTTGCCTGCTTTAATGGCAGATGGTCTAACAATAGGGTGAGGGTCTGTTTAGCGGCTGCGGATAGCGGTTCAGTGTCATGCGGCTGGCAACCGGATACTATCAAAACCATTTCACCTCGCTGGCGCCAAGGATCTTGTTTTACCCAAGCCAATAGCTCGGCAACGGGTGCTCCCTGAATTTTCTCCCACACCTTAGTTAACTCACGCGCCAAGACCACGTAACGGTCCGCTCCCAATACATTGATCACGTCTTGTAAGCAATCGATAATCCGATGGCATGATTCGTAAAAAATCAGCGTTCGCGGCTCGGTAGCAACGGTTTGTAGTGTTTGACAACGTTCTGCCCGCTTAGCCGGCAAAAAACCTTCAAAGCAGAAGCGATCGGTAGCAATCCCAGCAGCAGAGAGTGCCGTGATGGCCGCACAAGGCCCGGGTAAAGGGACTACCGGCACCCCTGCTAAATGGCAAGCTCTGACGAGCTGAAAGCCCGGATCGCTGATTAGCGGTGTCCCCGCATTAGATAATAACGCTAAGTGATTTCCTGCTTGTAATTGCCTGATTAATCCAGGTACACAGCGAGCTTCATTGTGCTCGTAAAGCGCTAATAAACGTTTTGTAATCCCAAAATGCTTCAATAAGCGTCCGCTATGTCGCGTGTCCTCAGCAACGATCAGATCCACGCTACGTAATACGGTTAATGCACGCAATGTGATATCTTCTAAATGACCAATCGGTGTCGGCACAATATAAAGCGTTGCGATGGGCATCGTAACTTATACCTTAAACGGTTATGTTTTGGTTGTGTCCCTGACAGGGTGCTACTAAGATGGTGAACAATAAATCTTCCTGAAGAGCTTAAACCATCCTATGTTGTTAATGCGCCTCACCACACAGCTGCCACGTACTATACTATTTTTACTACTTACCTTAATATTGCTCAATGGCTGCCAACAATCAATTGTGCGCTCGCTTGATGAGCTCTATGACCCAACGGTGCCAGCCGCAGAGTATCTAAGGCGCTCTCAGCGTAGTCAAGCAACAGAAACCAACACCTGGCGACTATTGGCGATACGCGCCTGGTTACAGGAAGGCCAGTTAGCACAAGCCATCGAGCAGCTCGAGGCATTCGTTCCTCCCCTCACACCGGAGCATCACCGGGAATATTATCTACTCACCCTAGCCATTGCGATTGAGCAACAAGATCTCACTGCTGCTATCACTAGCCGTAGCGCACTGGCAGCCGAAACATTAAGCCAGTCGCAACAACTCCGTTACTACCAGTTGTGCTATACGCTTGCTCAGTGGCAGCAGGATTGTTTAGGTGCTTTATCCGCATTGATTGCCCTGCATCCCTTGCTATCACCCCCCCTACAAGCAGCCAATCAGCAGCAGATATGGTCGTGCTTAACGACTTTATCACCGACAGAAAAACAGGCTCTTACCACTAAACCTTTTGCTTCACCCACCTTGCAGGGTTGGTTAGCGCTGTTTGCAGTATATGAAACCGCCTATCCCGATCAACAACAACGTCAACAGGCAATAGCCGCCTGGTGCCAACAATACCCTAATCATCCAGCCGCTAACCAGCTGCCAGTAGCCATCATACAACAACTACAAGCACAGCCCTTAAAATTAAAAAAAATCGGCCTGCTATTGCCACTCAACGGTCCCTACGCACCTTATGGTCATAGCCTGTACCAGGGCTTTATGCAAGCAGCAAAACAAGCGAAAGACCAGAATACTTCATCCAACTCAGCAGATACTATGACTTTAAGTCATCAACTCGTGCACACTACACCATTGCCCGAAATCATCATTTATGATACCACGGCTAACCCACTCAGCACTTTATTCACTCAAGCGAAACAAGATCAAACCTCTATCTTAGTGGGACCACTGCGAAAACAGGATGTTGAACAGCTGAATCAATTGAAAGTTACTATTCCCTTATTGGCACTCAATGTCCCCCAACAACCCGCTGCTCAGCCTGCGATCTTTTACTATGGTTTAACCCCAAACGATGAAACACAAGAAGCAGCACGGCGCTTATGGCGTCAAAAAAAACAGCAACCGCTTCTCTTAATTCCACGCAATGAGATGGGTGAAAAAGCAGCTCAAGCATTCCAAAGTACTTGGCAGCAGCTCGCTGGCTACCCACCGACGGTTCGTTATTTTCCTAAATCAGCTGAGTTGAAACAGATGATCAACCAATTATCGAAGCAACGCCTAACCAAGGTTAAGGTTGCAGAAAAAACAGTTCCGGTTGAAATGTCAGAAACCAATGAAGAGCAAACCTTAGAAGAAACAGACAATGCTGAAGTCGATCCATTGCGCGCTCTATTTGCCGAACCTGCTGAGGAGCCGGTGGCAGTCATCGAACCTTCTCAACCAGCCATCGATGCCATCTATATGGTGGCTACTCCTGAAGAATTTATATTGTTGAAAGCACTATTGGATATGAGCACTCCGGTTACTGGTCGTCCTAGGCTTTACGCGGGTTCACGCTGCTTACAGTCCACTATTGATCCTGATCACCGCTTAGAGATGGAGGGCCTACAGCTCGTCGATATACCGCTATTAATTACCCAACAACCCAAAGCTATCCATCAACAAGCGGCTAAGCAGTGCCATTATGATTTCTCATTAATGCGCCTGTATGCAATGGGTTACGATGCCTGGGCTTTAATTAACCACTTCGACGAGCTAATGAAATTACCCTATTTCCAGTTATCAGGGTTGACTGGCGTTCTTAAAGCAGATTCCTATGGCATCATTCATCGACAATTATCATGGGCACGTTATCACCGTGGTCAAAGAGTAGCGTTGCCTTAGCAAGTCGGCAGAAAAGCTACTACTATGAACAGCAAGCACGACGCTACTTAGAGCAAGCAGGATTACGCTATATTGCTGCTAATGTCCTATGTCGAGGCGGCGAAATTGATCTGATTATGCAACAGCAACAGACGTGGGTTTTTGTTGAAGTCCGCTACCGAAGAACCAACCGCTACGGAGGTGCACTAATCAGCGTAACTCTTCGTAAACAGCGCTGCTTATACCATGCTGCTCGTGTCTGGTTACTGAGACAGGGTCTTTGTATTAATATAGCACCCTGCCGCTTTGATGTGATAGCATTCACTGGAGAATCCCCAACGATTGATTGGATCCCCAATGCGTTTACCATAAACTGGTGACCGATGTTAGAACGAATAAAAAGCTGTTTGACAGAAAGCATCCAAATACAAATTGCTGCCGCGGAAATTTTGCCTGAAAGCATTGCTCAGGCCGCTGCTGCGATGGTCCAAAGCTTATTAAATGGCAACAAGATCCTCTGTTGTGGTAATGGACTCTCAGCAGTCAGTGCTCAATATTTTAGCACCCGACTGATTCATCATGAGACTGAGCGGCCTAGTCTGCCTGCTTTTGCCTTAACAGCAGACTCTATTGCACTGACAGCTATTATTAATGACAATTTATCAGATGAGATTTATGCTAAG
This sequence comes from Candidatus Symbiodolus clandestinus, assembly GCA_038960095.1. Taxonomy (GTDB): domain Bacteria; phylum Pseudomonadota; class Gammaproteobacteria; order Enterobacterales; genus Symbiodolus; species Symbiodolus clandestinus. Next base: position 704,078 of record CP152425.1, on the reverse strand, counting down.
CAGGTCCGTGCTTTCGGACATGCAGGTGATATTTTGCTGGTAATCGCGACGCGAGGGAGCCACCCAGCACTCATCAAAGCCGTTGAAACGGCTGTGACACGTGATATCACTATCATTGCTTTGAGCGGCGAAAATGATGGAGAATTAGCGGGTCTTATGGGTTCACAAGATGTTGAAATTCGTATCCCCTCCCAAAATAGTGCGCATATCCAAGTGATTCAAATTATGGTTCTTAACTGCTTATCCGATCTGATTGATTATCGCCTATTTAAATCATCTGAATCCCCTGGAGTATAAAATATGCGCGGCTCAACGATAACTGTTGGCTTACTTTTAACGGCTGTCATCAGCCTCTCGGGGTGTGTTGGTGCTTTAGTGGCTACTACCGCGGTAGTGGCTGGTCAAGCGGCAACCGATACTCGAACTCTCGGTAACCAACTAGATGACTGTACGCTTAAAATCCGAATTTTAAAAGCCCTGCGTTCTGACGAACACATTCAGCGCGATACTCATTACCAACTGATTATTCATAATGGTGTGGTGGTTTTGCTCGGCCAAGCACCTTCTGCTGCTCTACGAAAACAAATTGAAAAAGCTGTGAAAGCAATCCCTGGCGTGGCAGCAGTGCATAATGAGATCAGACAATCGCCGATAATCACCGCAAAAAAAATTGCCCATGATAGTTGGATTGCTTCGAAAATCCGATCGCAATTATTGGTCAATAAAAAAATTCAGATTAACCATGTAAAAATAGCGGTAGAAGCGGGTGAAGTCCTCCTCTATGGTTCGGTAGTTCGGGAAGAGGCTGAGGATGCAGTAGCTATTGCTCGATATACCCAAGGGGTAGAAAGAGTGCTTCAGGTCTTCCAATATCTGGATGAGGACCCAAAAGCTGATCGCAGTTAAACATCCATTAGCAGCTCTATAGGCTGCTAATGACAATTAAAGATCACTTAATGATCCGCAGCCGAGTCGGTTTAGCTGGCTCGGATAGCGTGATCGGCTGCTTTACCTCAGCATCAGCCATTCCTGGCATGACGGTTACTTGCTGCGTCTGCTCTTTTTGGTAGCCAGGCTCTTCGGCGAACAGCGTCCCTGCACCATTTTCACGGGCATAGATCCCTGCCATTGCTGCCATAGGCACTACAATCTCTTGCGGCACACCATGAAAACAAGCATTAAAGCAAACCTGTTCCGTAGTCATTTTCCATTCGACAACCGCTTGTGGAGAGACATTAAGTACAATTTTCCCATCCTTAGCAGCATCCAACGGCACTTTGACACCGGGGTAAGGTGCCTTAACTACCAAATAAGGCGTTAATTGGTTGGCTACCATCCAGTCATAATAAGCACGGAATAGATAGGGCCGTAAGGGCTGATGGGTATTCATACGCGTTCCTTAGTTACCGAAAATAATTGGACATAGCACGCTCAGTATCTGTTAACGAAGCTAAAAAAGCATCTCTATCGAACAGCCGTTGCATATAGCTATTTAGAGCCTTGGAACCAGTCCCTGATAACGCAACTTGATAATAAGGCAAGCGCCATAATAGTGGCGTTAAGTAGCAGTCAACCAAGCTGAATTCTTCGCTCATAAAATAGGGAAACTCAGCAAACACCGGTGCCACTGATAGCAGTTCATCACGTAATTGCTGACGCGCAGCATCCGCTTCAGTTTTCGGGCTAGTGATAATCTTGTTTAACAGCGAATACCAATCCTGTTCAATGCGATAGGCCATCAAGCGGCTATTACCTCGAGCAACTGGATAGACCGGCATCAGCGAAGGATGCGGAAAACGCTCATCCAAATACTCCATAATAATCTTAGCGTTATAAAGCACCAACTCCCGATCAACGAGCGTTGGTACGGTACGATAAGGATTGAGGTCAATTAAATCCTGCGGCAAATTATTGCTATTGACCATCTCAATGTCGACGTTCACACCCTTTTCGGCCAATACAATACGTACTTGATGGCTAAAAATATCAGTTGGACTAGAAAACAGAGTCATTATTGAACGTTTATTCACGGCAACTGCCATCCATCCTCCCAATAAAAATAAAAAACAGGTTAGAGCGCTACGACCTTTACGCTACAGCGCTACTTTTGACTATCGATAAATCGATTGACTCCTGCCAAAAATTCCATCATTATGGCACAGTTAGAAAAAATAATACAGTCAGTTTCAATCCTTGGAGCACAGGTCTTTATTATCTCGAAAACCGAGCTCCCGCCATTAGAAATCCCGTATGTTACATCCCTTTTTTATCAAAACGCAAAGACGCACCATGCTGCTAGCAGATAAGGACTCCTCTACCAATGGTAAGCTCTCTTCATAATCCTCAGTTGTCAGCTTCCTGACTTTCCCAATAGTACTGACTAACCATAGCCGTATGATAGCAGATTCATGATAACCATTATTCGGGTTGCACTGCCAGTGCCACTGGCTGTTCTTTTCGATTACCAGCTAGGAAACCAACCAGTACCTGTAAAAGGCGCTCGGGTTAAGGTTCCCTTTGGATCGCGCAACCTGATTGGTATTGTCGCTGATTATGCGGAAAGTAGCGAGCTGCCTTTAACCCAAATTAAACCGCTGCTGGCAATTTTAGACCAACAAGCACTGTTTTCCGAAGCATTATGGAAACTATTGCATTGGGCTGCTATCTATTATCAATACCCACTCGGCGAAGTACTACAAGCCGCGCTTCCCAAAGCTCTCCGTCAAGGGAAAGCAGCCTCAATAACCTCTAGTATTCAATGGCAAATCACTCCTTTAGGCCGCTCGCTACTGGATTGCTCACGCTACTCACGCCAAGCACCTAAACAACATGCTGCATTGCGCCAATTATACCAACAAAATGCTCTGGTACCCTATGCGATTAAACAACCCATTTTACGTACTTTACAAGCTAAAGGATTAGTACAAGCCATCCAGAATCAGCCAATAGCGACCCCCGACCGCTTACTTTGCCAACAAACCGAAAAGCTTCTGCCGATCTTAACGGCTGAGCAACAATCGGCAGTTACTAGCATCAGTCAACAACTCAACCGCTTCGACGTCTGGTTACTCCAAGGAGTGACCGGTTCTGGAAAAACTGAGGTCTACCTACGCTTAATAGCCCAGGTGCTAGCTCAAGGAAAACAGATCATACTGTTAGTCCCAGAAATTAGTTTAACTCATCAAACCATTGACCGCCTACAACGGCGCTTATCTGTGCCTCTGGCGGTTCATCATTCCGGGCTCAGCAATAGTGAACGTTTGGAACTCTGGCTTGCTGCCCAGAGTGAGCAAATCGTTTTAGTCGTGGGCACTCGCTCCGCACTATTCACCCCATTTCCGAATTTAGGGATGATTATTGTCGATGAGGAACATGATCGCTCTTATAAACAACAGAACGGTTGGCGCTATCATGCTAGAGATTTGTCGATATTACGAGCTCGTAATGAAGGGATACCCATTGTACTAGGTTCTGCCACTCCCGCTTTAGAAAGTCTCTATAACCTACATCAAGGAAAATATCGCTCCTTATGGTTAACCCAACGAGCTGGTGGTGCTAAATCTGCTAAACAGCAATTGATTGATCTTAAGGGGAAGCCTTTGACTGCTGGCATGTCATCTGAATTGCTCTCGCATATCCATCAACATTTACAGGCTGGCAACCAGGTTCTCCTGTTTTTAAATCGTCGGGGTTATGCACCTACACTTTTATGCCATGATTGTGGTTGGATAGCAGCTTGCCCTCGTTGCGATCGTTACTATACGTTTCATCATCATATCCAAAAGCTCTGTTGTCATCATTGTGGCAAACAGCATTCACTGATACCACAATGTGCCACTTGCGGCTCAACCCATTTAATCACTCTAGGCATTGGCACCGAACAGCTAGAACTAGCATTGCGACTGTTGTTGCCTCAAATACCCATTCAGCGCATTGACCGCGATAGCACTCGTCTAAAAGGTGCTCTGGCACGCCAACTAGCAACCATTCATCAAGGCACTCCTCAGGTACTGATTGGCACTCAGATGTTAGCAAAAGGGCATCATTTTCCTGATGTCACCCTGGTTGCCCTACTTGACATCGACGCTGCTCTCTTTTCCGCCGACTATCGAGCCGCTGAACGACTTGCACAACTCTATACCCAAGTGGCAGGTCGTGCCGGACGCGCCAGTAAACCAGGTGAAGTTATCTTACAAACTCATCATCCACAACACCCATTGTTACAAACTTTACTGCTCCAAGGATATCCTGCCTTTACCGAACAGGTCTTAGAAGAACGGCGCCAAGCATTACTACCCCCCTATGTCAGCCATGCCATCCTCTTTGCCGAATCTCTTCAATCCCAACGGGCAATCGACTTCCTGATAGCAGTGCGCCAACTATTCGAAAAAACAGCCTCCCAAGCCAACCCATTATGGCTATTGGGTCCAATGCCATCGCTACAGGCTAAACGGGCAGGCTATTTCCGCTGGCAGTTACTGCTGCAACACCCCTCTCGTGAAACGTTACAACAACAACTGCGATTATATTTCCGAAATATTATTGCCTTACCGCTAGCTCGCAAAATAAAATGGGCCTTAGATGTCGATCCGGTTGAAGGTTGAAATTTTTAAGTCTACGTCTACGCCTAAGCCTAAGGAGTTCAGTTAAATTAACTAGTGTATGACTCTTTTTAAGCTAAGTTGACTGATTTACCCACATGTTAATAGTGAAAGCTATTTGATAATCAATAATAGGAAAAAGGTATTATTAGTTATGAAACGATCCCAGTTTGCCCACTTGATAATAGCAACATCATTACTGATTAACGGTTGTGCTATGGAAACTTCCCAAACAATCGAAGCTAAAAAGGTAATTTCAGCAGGAACAGCCTACCAAGGTATCCGCAGTGCCATTGCGGTCGGTCAATTTGATAATCGTTCCAGCTATCTGCAAGGAATTTTCTCTGATGGCATTGATCGCTTAGGAAATCAATCAAAAACTATTTTAATTACCCATCTCCAACAAACAGGACGTTTCAACGTGCTGGAAAGAGATAATCTACAGGCTCTGAAAGCCGAAGCAGACATTAGAGGTCAAGCACAGACACTAAAGGGAGCTCGCTACGTAATCACTGGAGATGTCACTGAGTTTGGTCGAAAAGAGGTCGGTGATCACCAAGCTTGGGGGATTTTAGGTCGCGGAAAATCACAAGTTGCCTATGCTAAAGTTAGCTTAAATGTGGTTAATGTGCAAACTTCCGAAGTCATCTATTCGGTACAAGGTGCTGGTGAGTATAAACTCTCCAACCGCGAGGTGATTGGCTTCGGCGGCACTGCTAGTTATGATTCTACCCTAAATGGTAAGGTTTTAGATTTAGCTATTCGTGAAGCCGTCAACCAACTGGTCAGTGGTATCGAAAGTGGCGCTTGGCAGCCCCAACTTTAATTAACCAATTTCAGGATAACAAACTATGGCAGGTTTCCTTAAAATAGGACCAGTGGCTGCAGTACTGCTACTAGGCGCGTGCAGTTCCGCGCCACCCCAGCTCTACTGTTGGGATCAATATGAAAAAACTCTGTATCAATATTATCAGCCAGAAAAAAGCTCTTTTGCTGAGCAGGTTTCCAACTTAGAAAAGGTGGTAGCACAAGCTGCTGCTAAAGGAAAAAAGGTACCGCCTGGACTACATGCTCATCTGGGCTTGCTGTACAGCAAATTAGGGCAAACTGGAAAAGCACTGCAGCAATTTGAGGCAGAGAAACAGTCATTTCCTGAAGCTACTGCATTTATGGGTTTTTTGCTAAAAAAGCAGTCTAGGAGCGGTTTATGAGCAGTATAATGAGTAGTTTGTGCTTAGTTATCCTGTTGCTGTTAACTGGATGTGCTGGAACCACTGGGTTTCAGGACTATACCGACTATAAAAATCATCTTCCCAAATCTATTATTGTTATTACCCCTGAGAATCATTCTCTTGATATTAATGCAGCACCCAGCTTATTAACACAAATCAACTATCCATTAGCCGAAGCGGGCTACTATGTCTTTCCAATTGCTGTCGTGGAAGAGACCTTTCGGCAAAATGGTGTCACTAATGCTCACGATATTCGTACCATTAATCCTAAAAAAATTCAGGAAATCTTTGGAGCTGATGCACTACTAGATTTGCAAATCAAAGATTACGGCACGCAATTCCAACTGATTGACAGCGTAACCCGTGTAACTGCTGCTGCTAAGCTGATCGATCTCAAGACAGGAGCTGTTCTCTGGTCGGGTAATGCGACTGCGAATAGCAATGAACAAGATAACTCCGTAGACTTAAACCCAATTGGTGTGTTAGTCAAAGCAGTGGTTAAGCAGGTCATGGCCACCTCAACCAACAAGAGTCACCAAATTGCCGGAATAACTGCTTGCCGGTTGTTAGCCGTTGGCGGTAAAAACGGTCTACTCTACGGACCGCGTTCGCCCCTTTTTAAACAGGATCAACAGTAAAATTTGTTATTGCTGCTTAGCGAGCTGAGTGGCTTCTGGAATTTTCAGGCGTTGACCGACACGCAGCTGATGGCTAGTGAGTCGGTTATGCTGCTGCAAATAGTGCCAAGTTATCCGATAGCGGCGAGCAATAGCAAATAACGTCTCTCCCACCTCAACCACATGCTCCTTGACCACGACAGGGGCTTTAGGATACTTCTTAGGGATGTTAGCAAGCTGCTGTTTAAGCATGGGTGGGGGCTGAGAAGGAGGATAGAGTTGATAGTAGCGTTTGATGCCCTGATAAATCGCCCGGGCAATTTGTCGTTGGTGGTGCGTTTTCCTTAGTAAGCGCTCTTCAATAGGATGAGTGATGAAGCCACTTTCTACTAAGAGTGAGGGGATATCCAACGACTGTAGGACCCCGAGGCTTGCGTATTCTGGCGTTCTCTTATGCAAAGGAGTAATGCTAGATAATTCACCCAATATCGAGCTGGCTACCTGATAACCAACCTGTTGGGAATAACCAAATTGCAAATCTAATAAAGCATGCTGTACATGATAATCTCCCGAATTTTGCGCAGCTGGCTTAATCTTTTTCAACGATAACGGTAGTGGTTGCGATTGAGTTAACCAATGCCCAACCACACGATGAGCACGTTGATTAGAGAGCACCCAAACTGAGGCACCGCGAGCTTGACGATTTATAGCACCATCCGCATGGATAGAAACCAATAGTTGCGCTCGTTGTTGACGTGCTAGGGTAGAGCGCTCACCGACAGGAATAAACTGATCATGAGTTCGGATCAATATTGGTGTAAATTGCTTATCTTGGAGTAACAGTGCTGCTAAACGACGGGCAATCGCCAAAGTCACTTGTTTCTCTTGTAATCCAGTAGGACCGACAGCTCCAGGATCTTTACCGCCGTGTCCAGCGTCAATAGCCACGACAATTTTTTTAACTGAGAGTGATTTAACGAGAGCCAGCCGTTTATCGTTCTCCTGTTTCACTCGATTTTTTTTAGCAGATAAAGCTAGCTTTGCAGGAGGAACCGCCTTGATCTTGGTAACGACAGCCGGTTTCTTATGGTTTTTTATTGTGCTACTAGCACTAACAGGGCTTGGTATTACTAAACATAGCCAGAGAAAATAGCTGAAATAATTGCAGGACCCATAACGCCGTTGCTTAAGCATTTTCCAGGCGTCTAAATAACTGCTGCCCGGTTAATGAGCATGCTTGCAAAATTGCCTGGCGCCCGGTGAGAGAATAAAGCAATTGTATCTCTACATCAGCAAGTGGCAACCAACCAACGCCGTGTCCAGGCCATTCAATTAACTGCAAACTATTTTCTTGCTGTTGATAATCACGGATACCCACAGTCTCGAGCTCTTCCGGGTTATTTAATCGATAAAGATCCCAATGATACACCTGCCAGCGGCATAATCGATAAGGTTCTACTAATGTATAAGTAGGACTTTTAACAGCACCCGTATAGCCTAAAGCCGACAAAAAGCCTCGACACCAGGTGGTCTTACCGGTACCCAACTCGCCTACTAAATAGAAAATTGTCATTTTCTGACAAGCCCGTGCAACGGCGCTTCCAAAAGCTTCAGTTGCCGAAACACTTGGTAAATTTTGACATCTCTGCTCCACACGAATACCTGTCCCAATGCTTAGCTAGATCCAAGAAAGCAATTTATGATATCAACTATTTTAAAAAGATAGCTAAAAGGTCAAGGGTAGTGTTTTCTTATTGGTGATGTGACGCCTGTTAAAAATTAGACATTCTAAACAAAGGTTGACACAAGACAGCTGACAACAAAAAATAATATTTACCCAACTGAAAATCAATAAAATGCTACGTATAAATTATTTTCACATTTGATATTTCGCTTGTGAAAATACTCGAATAGTGGAGAAAAATCATGGTTTCACCACCCAATAATAGCATTAAGTTTCCTATAAGTACAGAGATAACTAATACTGAAAAAATTGACAATGTAGCCAATGTTAACATTAAAAAAACTCAGAGTAATTTAAATGTAAATAATATACATAGTGATTTTGTACCCTCATTGCAAATGACAGAAAAAAGTATTATAAATAACTTAAGGCATTGGAGAAAAAATATAGCTCCATCTAAAGAAATCAATTACTCTCAGAGTGAAACATCTTATCAAGATAAAAAAGAGATCAGAAAAGCTTTTTTTGGAGAAATTTACAATCAAGATTGTAGCAGAAAAATTCCATACTCTAAAGCTCAAGAATTATTAATTAATTTTGAAAATTCATTTAACGACTCTCCTAAAAATTCTTTCAAATTTACACCCATCGATCGTGCTGTTTTCTTATATCAATTGTTAGAAGTAAATCCTGATAGAACATCTAATAAGAAGAATAGCTTAAGCAGTGAAGCTCAAGTAAAACTTATGAATGACTTACTGGATACCCTTAAGCAGCCAGAACTGCTCTTCACAAGAGCAGGGGAAGAAATCATTGAAAATATAGGTGAATTACACATAAAAAACCTAAGCACTAGAGTTAGAAAATATCCAGAAGATAATAAATTTAAAAAAGAACATAATGACTTTAAGAGATTCATTCAATTAAAACAGCAGTTAGAATCTTCTACACCAGAAATTTTATTAGATGAATCGTTAACATACTTAGATAAATTTTTGAACTTAACCATAGATAATAAACAAGATCCTATCACCGATAATATCAAAAAAATAAGAGCTGTTTTATTAGAAAACATTTTAAAAAAAATCCAACTAGATCCTTCAATGTCTATTAAGGAAAAATCAGAAGAATTCAATCAATTAAAAAACAAAATATTTGATCATGATAATGAGATAATTAAAAGTAAAATTAATCATCATTCCAATCATTTTAATCTGGCGTTAGATTTCTTCAAAGGAAAAAAAATAGCAAATATTAGGTTAACAAACACAATAGAATTAACCAATAATCTTTTAAACCAAAAGCCTTCACTCACAGATGAAGAAATTGTCGAAACACTGTTTACCCTACTAGAAAATGAATCCAACAAAAATAATGATAATTATTTTCAACCCTATAGCTTTAACTGTGAATCACAACTTTATATTATGATAGAAATTTCTAAAAAACTAGATACGATTATAAATAATGATCAATTCAAAGGAGCAGAGCTTTTTCACAGATTAAAACGGTTACATCAAAAAAATATAAATAACAGATATCTCTATGAGAGAAATCAAGTACTCGATAATACTTTAAATAAAAAACTTAAAGAGATTGAAGAATCAACTCTAGAAGAATCCATAAACTTAATAGATAATACCTATGAAAATCCCATTCGAGAAAATAATATAGATGAAAATTATACTAAAAAAAACGATATTCCTACAGAAGAAGTTCTAAAATTGTCCACAGAAAAAACAAATGATAATTTTAATCAAGAAAAAAATATAAACACACAGGTAATTAAAGAAAAAATTATAGCCCCCTCTAATCAATTATCCAATAAAAACATTAATAGACCAAGAACATCATTTGTTAAAGAAAATATGGAAAAATCAAGCATTGAAAAAATAATGGAATTTATGAAAAATTTAATGCAGATGTTTGTAAAATTTTTTAAAAAAATAATATAGTCGAAAAACTTTAAATTTTCTGTTTAGGTTGCTTATGCTGGATGAAGCTATTAAGTGATACCGTCTAGAGGTTGAAAATAAATTTAACTGAGATATGGATCTCAGCGGATCTGGATTTAGTAACAGAACAGTCCACGAGAATCCATAAAAAAACCCGCCGTTAGGCGGGGTTTTTATCAAGGATCAGCTATTAGTAAGCACAGGATTTTCTACCCTCTTTTTCTTTAGCATCATTTTTTTGTGTGATTTTAGAAAATGAGCGCCCTAGATCAGTCGCTGACCAAATCCAGAGAATCATACAGACAATAAATATAACCTCAATATAAGGAAGAACAAAGCTAATAGAACCTAACAGTAACAGAAGCTGGTAGATAATTGAGCCGCCTGCTTTACCGAAGCGAGCTCCTACAACATCGATAGCAGCTTTACCTTTGACCTTCGATTCTTCATCTAAGGGAATATAAGCCATTTCTTTGGTAGGATCAAACAGAGAATATTTGGCTGCTTTGCTTAAAATATTCTGAACAGTGCCAAACAATACAGCCAACCATAAAATATTAAAATTGCTTAGCCAGGGCTTAAAACTTTCTTCAAAAATAATCAAATTGAAGAAAGCTAATCCTAAAACAAAAATGGCCACAGGAGTAACTAAAGCGGCAATTGTCCAACCAAATTTACGAATGACATTCCCAGCAATGAATAGCATCATTGCGATGGTAGTCCAACCTAAATATTTACTATAAATCCCCATAAAATTCAGGTAATCAGCTTTATTAGGATACTGTACTTTTAGATAACTCTTCCAGACAACTTCGATTAAGTTGATACTAATTCCATAGCAAATCACCAATAAGGCAATACAAATCAGATAACGGGACTTCATCAGCATCTTAATGCTATCTAATAACCCCAATTTCAATTTTTTACCTTTTTGTTTTAATAATGCAGGATCATAAAAACGAGTATCCGTTAAAATACAACGATTAATCCACCAATATATTGCAATAATAGCTAAGGAAGATAATACAAAAAAAACAGACAAATGCTTAATATTAAATGCCATAGCAGCTTCTTCGTTTAAAAGCTGAACCTTGGCTATTTTAGATAATTTACCAATGGTATCTCCAGCAACCACTAAAGCTAAGTTGGCCCCAATACCAAACAATGCATAAAAACGTTTAGCTTCATTGACTTTAGTAATTTGGTTAGCAAATTGCCAAAATAGCAAAGAAAGCGCGACACTACCCCAAAGCTCGGAAAAAATATAGAATAATGAAAATGACCACAATCTAATAACTTCGGTAAAGCCTTGTGGTAAAAAGGCAACGGATAACTCTACCGGATGTAACAACTGGTGATTAGGATAAAGAACTAAGGCAAACAGTGAAAAAAAACCGATAAAGAATGATATGGCTATGTAAAATAGTGTAGGTTTATTGACTAAATTACTCAATTTTGAGTAAGCAATAATAAATAGGATAGCTGCCGGTGTGACTCCCCAAAATTTAATATAAGGGAGTATCTCAGCACCGCTTGTTTGTGCAGCGCCAACCAATAACGCATCCTTTGTATTGCGCATAATGCTGTAGTTGAAAGAGATAAAAAAGAACATGAGAAACATTGGCAAAAATTTCTTCAATTCATAAAAATGAATCGGAAACAGCAGTGACCTCATTTTCCCAAAAGGCGATTCAGCGGTTTGGATAGGTTTCATAGTCAAGTTAATGGTCCAACAGGTTTACAGAGATTGTATCTTAAGAAATCACACAGCATGCCGCTGTTTGAGCAGCGGTTCAAGCTAAGTAATACCGAGCACTCAATAAAAGCATAGTCTTTTAGCAGTCACTTTGCAAAAATCAGCAAACATTTCGGATGTACTTATCTACCTAATAAAACTCTTATGCAACTTATAGGCTAAAATTTTAACAATTAACCGAGTATAATGAAAGCAGAACTTGCTTTGCTGAGACTTGCATAGGATACCTAAAAAATTAAAAAAATTCAATGAATTAAGCGACTTTTTGGCTGTATTGATTAAAAAATAATCAATTTAGACTAAACTATTTCTCTGGATAAGTCACTTTCTACAGGTAAAATGGTTGAAAGCCGTTTCGGCAACTGACTATAGCGCTGGCACCGCGACTTCAACATGGCTTGCAATACTAATTTATCGGCACATAAAATCAGCTGCTTTTTAGCACGGGTTACTGCCGTATACAATAATTCTCGAGTCAGTAAAGGAGTATGGCTTGGCGGCAATAGTAATAAAACTCGCAAACTCTCCGAGCCCTGAGCTTTATGAACGGTTAATGCATAGGTTGTCTGGTGTGCTGTCAACCGACGTGGATCGATTGCGATAACAGAACCATCATTCCCACTGAAGTAGACCGCTAATTTTCCCTGGGCATTAAACAGAGTAACCCCTATATCCCCATTGGCTAACCCTAAGGCAGCTTGGTTACTGGTAATTAAGATAGGACGCCCACAATACCAAGGGCTAGCTAATGACCGTGTAATTAAACCTGCTTGCTGCAATGCTTGTTCAACGCGCTGGTTTAGTCCGCTTACCCCAAAAGGTCCTTCAGCTAACGCACACAGTAATTGAAATTCAAAAAATTTAGCCAGAACTTGCTGTGGCTCCACACGCTGTTTTGCCTGTTCCAGGTAGTCCCGGTAACCCTGCACGCAGGCCTGCTCAATCGCTTGCTCTATTGATGGCAATGACTCATGCCAAACTATCACAGATGAAGCGTTTTGTAGCGTTGCTAAAAACGTTTCTTCCTCCCCCCGCCGTATTGAAACAGCCAAGCAATCTAAGGCGGAGTCGGCTGAAAAACGATAATGGGTAACTAATTGGCAGAGCGCATCATTTAAGCCACTGCTCTTGACCTTTCTCGCTGGCAGTGAATAACCGGTTAGTTGATTGAGTTCAGCAATCCTTGGTGGACTGTAACCAGATATCGCTGACTCGACCAAATCCCTTAGCAGAGCTCCTGATTCAACCGCAGGCAGTTGATCGCTGTCGCCTAGCAAAATTAAACGGGCATCGGAGGGTAATGCCTCTATTAGACGTGCCATCAGCGGAAAGGAGACCAATGAAAATTCATCGATAATCAATAAATCGAGTGATAATCGGTTATCTCGATGATAACGCCAGCGATACTCATTGTTTCGAGCCCCTAAGAGCCGATGTAGTGTTATTGCTTCCGTTGGAAACTCTGCCAGCAGGGCTACATCGAGGGGTAAACTATGCTTTGCTTGAGTTAAAGCCTCAACCAATCGTGCAGCAGCCTTACCCGTTGCCGCTGCCAGCTGGATACGTAACCGGGGTTGTCGACTTTCAGAGCTCTCTTTGTTGGCAGAATCGATAGAATGCAGCAATAAATAGGTGGCTAGGAGACGGGCAACCGTTGTCGTTTTTCCACTGCCTGGGCCACCCACTATCAGCGCGATTTTGCGAGTTAAGGCCACGGCAACCGCTACCTTCTGCCAATTAATTTCATCAACGTCGCTACCATCAGCAAATAGCTGCGTTAATAATTTCTGTAATCGATGCTGATTAGGAGCTTTTGCCAGCTGAGTTGCTTGAAAAAATCGCGCCAAGCTGCACTCGTCATGCCACCATCGATGGTGATAGAGATGCTGATTCTCTAAAACCAGTGGAGTGGCAGTTTGCCCATCGCCGACTGCATCGCTAGATTGCAGCCATTTTTCCCAAGTCTCTAAATTGGGTTGCTGTAATTGCTGCCAAATTTGATTAGCTAACGATGCATAACCGCCTTCGAACCATTGTTCAGGCTGGCTTAACCACTGTAAGGGTAAACAAATGTGCCCTAAATGACTTTCATAACTTAATAGAGCTGCGGCGACTGCTACTGGCCCCTGGGGAGCAATCCAACGCGCAAAGTGATAATCAATGGGACGCAATGCGCCTAGCGTTTCGGCCTGTTTTAATAGGGTTAGTAACATGGGTTGACTTTCAACTGGCCAGTTGACAATTCAAGGCATCGATTAATTCTACCGCTGGTTTATGGAAAAATACACCACCACCTTGGTCATTCATACCCCGTAAAAATAGGTAAAAAACCCCACCGAAATGGCTGGCATACTGATAATTAGGGCACCGTTGACACAAATAACGATGCAGTGCTACCGTATAAAGCTGATACTGTAAATCATATCGATGCTCTACCATTGCTGCTACCAAAGCAGAGCGTGTATAGGAACTAGCACTCTCTCCTAACCAATTTGACTTATAATCCAGCAAGTAATAGCATCCTTGCCAACAAAACACCAAATCAATACTGCCCTGCAACATTCCATATATCTTGGTAAAGTGTAAAGTGCTGGCTTTCCGTGATAAGGGATCATACTTCCTCATAAGAGTATCCAGTGATGAAGCCTCCAATCGACTTTCTACCGGTAGATAAAACTGCATCTCACAGCATCTTTGAGCTAATGTTATTTGACGTAAACAAGGGCCTTCAGCCATCAAAGGTGTTCGCAAAATCTGTGCTAACCACTGCTGCAGTAATCGACTCCACCGACTATCTAACCCCTGCTGCTCCAACTGCTCCTCGAGCCAATTCAATTGAATCGGCTGAGTAAAATCCAGTTGCTGTAATAAGTTATGTAAGATAGTCCCTGCTTCAGCGCCCCTTGGAAACTGGTATGCCTCTAAATGCTCTGGATTCTCTAATAATGCGTTGACTTCCGTTGAATTTAAAAAAAGCAATGGAGAGTTTCCGGTAGCTCTTTCAGCATGCTGGTTTCTTAAAGCAGAGTAACTGCTGATCTGCCAATATGATCGTAATGGCTGTTTAAAAACGCGAGCTTGGAGCACCTGTTTTCGCTCAGTCTCTGCCCTATACAATGCTTGCGAGCGATTGCTGTTTTCCACCAGGGATACTTTGATCTCTGGTGATTGTAAGGCCTCTAATGCTTGCTGTAGACGCTGCTGATCACCTGCTTCTCCTCGCTGTAACAAGTAGCCCAGCGCACTGTGATGCAGATCAGTGGTTGTAGCTTTCCGAGTTCTACCCGATACAACCGGAGCAACACCTACACTACAATGAAAAACTGCGCGCGTTAGCGCCACATAAAGCAGACGAACTGATTCCGCTAATTGTTCTTGTTCCGCCCATTGCTGAGCTGGCAATGTACCGCGTAAATCTAAGATGGCTTGATAAGATTGCCGATCATGGTAGTAAACACACTTTTGCTGACGAAAGGCACAGGGAAAAGGCAGCCAAACTAAAGGGTATTCCAATCCCTTGGATTTATGGATAGTGATAATCTTCACCAAATGCCGGTCACTTTCTAAACGCAATGGATGATTTTCCGCTGCGCGATTGGGATGGGCAATCTGCTGACTAAACCAACGTAACAATGCTTGAGGTGTTGCCAGCCGTCGTGATGCCTCTTGTAATAACTCACCCAGGTGGCGTAAATCAGTTAAACGCCGCTCGCCGTCAGGCAAAGTTAATAATTTCTCGGGCAATTGGCGACGAAACAACAAGCGTTGCAGCAATGGCAGCGGGGCCATTTGGTACCATAACTGCTGGTAGTCAGCAAACTCATCTAAAATAGCGTCCCACTGATTATTTTCCTGATGTAGCTGCTCTATGGTATTGGCATCTAACATCAATAATGATCCTGCGAGCAATGGTAAGAGAGATTCTGGAGAGATCGGATAGGATAATACCTGTAGCCAGCGAAACAGTTCTTGAGCTTCAGAGGTTGCAAATACACTTTGCTGCTCTGAAAGATAAACTGAAGGGATCGATAGTGCCCCTAAAGCACGCCGAATCAGCAGCGCTTCATCAGCAGTACGGACTAAAACAGCAATATCACTGGCTTCTACCGGTCGTGATTGAGTCCCTCGAACTAGTAATGCTTGGTGCTGCTGCCCAAAAGCTAACCAAGTGCTGATCTCAGAGGCACACCAGGTTGCTAAAGTTTCACCATACTGTTGCAACGACATCAGCTGGTCGCAATAGTGAAACTGCAAAGCAGCTTGCACTTTCTCCTGAATGATGAAATGAGTTTGTGCCGATGAATCTGGTGTTTGTAGCGTAGAGAAGGGGATATCCTGATCAAAAACAAAGGGGGCGGGTGCCTGTTGAAACAGCTGATTAACAGCATTAACCAGCGATCGACCAGAACGCCAATTTATCTGTAAGGTATAATGACTCTCAACAATACGCCGTACCTGCATGTAGGTAAAAATATCAGCCCCTCGGAAAGCATAGATGGCTTGCTTAGGATCACCAATTAACAGTAATAGGGTTTCCGGATGGTGCTCGTAGACTGTCTGAAAAATGCGATATTGCATGGGATCAGTATCTTGGAATTCATCGATTAGTGCAGCTGGGTAGCGTTGACGAATAGTCGCTGCTAGTCGATGGCCACCGGTCTGTTGCAGTGCTGTATCCAGTTGGCTTAATAAATCATCAAAAGTGACTTCAGCTCGTTGTTGTTTATGGTGAGCTAGCGTTTGGCGGATCTCGGGAAGAGCTTGAGCAATTACCAAATCTTTCAGCGTCAAAGGCAATGCATAAAGCGTATCAATTGCTTGAAATAAAGGGTGCTGAGGGGGTTCCCCACTCAATGTAGCCTGAGCGAGTACCGAGTAACGAAAGCGTGATAATACATCAGGGAGCTGATAATCTTCCGTCGCTTGCTGAACCCAATCATCAATTTCCTGAAGCCAGCGTGAGCGGTAGCGGGTTGGGTAACGCTGTTTATTGAGTGCAATTTGATCGAGCAACTCTGCTGCTGGAGTGGTTAACTGCCTCCATTGCTGCTTTACCCCATCAATGGCCGCAATTAACCGGTGGTGACGAGCCAACAGCGTTTCCATCGGCGTGGTATAAGTTAGCAGTTTTGGCAGATCCCCTGTTAGGTATTGCGCTAATTCGCTAAATAGCACTTTCGGCTCTGCCCATTCCTGCTGAATTACCCGCGCTAGTGAAGGAGGCACAGAGTAAAAATGCCGTCGCCAATAGTCAGCAACCACCTGCTGTTGCAACGGCTGTTCCTGGGTTACCAATTGCTGATTTAGAAAGGTTCTGGCGTCAATAGCCTGCTGAATTAATATCCGCTGACAAAAGGCGTGAATGGTCATAATCGCCGCTTCATCCATTTGCCGCTCGGCAGCCGCTAAATAACTGGCAGCAACTTTCGGCTTATCGATGGTAGCCCACAGCTGCTTCAAAGCGTCATCATCTCTCAAACTGTGATTTTGATTACACAAATATTGAAGTTGGCGTATACGTTGACGGACACGTTCTCGGAGCTCTTGCGTGGCAGCTTCCGTAAAGGTGACAACTAAGATTTGATCAACCCTAAGGGGGCGACGTTCAGGCTTATCTAAGCCTAACAACAGACGTAGATAAATAGTAACAACTGTAAAGGTTTTTCCAGTACCCGCCGAAGCTTCTATTAGGTGCTGCCCCTGTAATGGGCAGCACCAGGGTTCAGCACGCTGCATAAATGCTCTCCTCCCTTTACAGGTAGATGGCAAGTATTAAAAGCATTCAGTTCATAGAAGTTTACAAAAAAGTCAATTTTCAATCAATGCAAGGTCTGCTTAACGCTACAACACTGTCTATAGATAAAGCCTGAACCACAAGGGCAGAGATCATCGCTCTCAATTTTTCGAAAAGTATGCTGGCAAGCTTCAAGTAAGCTTGGACTGGATCCAGTCTTATGTCGGTAAGGATTAAAATAATTATAAATCAGTGTAACACTATGAGAAATTTCTTTAGGCAGCTGCTTGCGTTTACGCGGCCCAATCGGTTTATTAAAAGGATGAAGTGTTGGATCAGGGTTATTCTCCATCACTAATGACAAAATAGGGTAAGTAACCTCTTCATATTCACGATCACGCATGAGTTCATCCCAACGCCCGTCCTCACAAAGACTTGCCCCATACAAAAATCCAGCCGCCCAATCATTGCCTAATGGTAGATCTTTTTGATTAACATACAGTAGGGGTAAAAATAGCCTTCCTGACGCTAATTGAGCTTCAGTATATTGCCAATGCTGTTTTAAGCATTCTAAAAAAAGTTGGAATTCTTGCTGATCAGAAAAATCTTTTTCGCTAGGAGATTCTACACCCAACAAAGCAGGAACGCATTGCAGGATACTGATTGATTTAATACCTGAACAGATAATTGCTGCGAATAGCCCATCCATTCCTTCTAGGCTCATGCCATCTCGTTGATAAAAGCGACTTAAAATTTCATCGATAATATCTAATTCTTCATCACTTAACGGCTGCTGATTGATAGTAGCGACTTCCATTGATTTACTTTTTTTTGCGCGATGAAATTCTGTCATTCTAACCAACTGAACTACCGCACCACATAATTAAACGGCATACCTTTTAAAAATTAATCCCTGCCGCGTGAAGCCGTGTTTAATTATTTGCTTGGCATCGACCGACTCTCACGTGGGGAGACCCCAAACTACCATAGGCGCAGCGACGTTTCACTTCTGAGTTCGGGATGGGTTCAGGTGGTACCATCGCGCTATTAACACCAAGCAAATAATTAAACAAGCTCCACTCTGGATAGTAGCTCTTCTGAAGTCGTTGTGGGTTGTAGGGTTAAGCCTCTCGGGCAATTAGTACTGGTTAGCTCAATGCATTACTACACTTACACACCCAGCCTATCAACGTCGTAGTCTTCAACAACCCTTACTGGCTTTTAGCCAGGGATGACTTATCTTGGGGCAAGCTTCCCACTTAGATGCTTTCAGCGGTTATCTTTTCCGCACTTGGCTACCGGGCACTGCCATTGGCATGACAACCCGTACACCAGCGGTGCGTCCATTTCGGTCCTCTCGTACTAGAAATAGCTCCCCTCAATCATCCAACGCCCACGGCAGATAGGGACCGAACTGTCTCACGACGTTCTAAACCCAGCTCGCGTACCACTTTAAATGGCGAACAGCCATACCCTTGGGACCTACTTCAGCCCCAGGATGTGATGAGCCGACATCGAGGTGCCAAACACCGCCGTCGATATGAACTCTTGGGCGGTATCAGCCTGTTATCCCCGGAGTACCTTTTATCCGTTAAGCGATGGCCCTTCCATTCAGAACCACCGGATCACTAAGACCTGCTTTCGCATCTGCTCGACCTGTCCGTCTCACAGTTAAGCGGGCTTTTGCCTTTGCACTAACCTCACGATGTCCGACCGTGATTAGCCCACCTTTGCACTCCTCCGTTACCCTTTAGGAGGAGACCGCCCCAGTCAAACTACCCACCAGACAATGTCCGGGTCCCGGTTTACGGTAACCCGTTAGAACACCAAACTTTAAAGGGTGGTATTTCAAGGTCGGCTCCAAGCAAACTAGCGTCCACTTCTCATCGCCTCCCACCTATCCTACACATCAAAGTTCGCTGACCAATGTCAAGCTATAGTAAAGGTTCACGGGGTCTTTCCGTCTTGCCGCGGGTACACTGCATCTTCACAGCAATTTCAATTTCACTGAGTCTCGGGTGGAGACAGCGTGGCCATCATTACGCCATTCGTGCAGGTCGGAACTTACCCGACAAGGAATTTCGCTACCTTAGGACCGTTATAGTTACGGCCGCCGTTTACCGGGGCTTCAATCCAGAGCTTCTCCTTGCGGATTACCCCTTCTCTTAACCTTCCGGCACCGGGCAGGCGTCACACCCTATACTTCCACTTACATGTTGGCAGAGTGCTGTGTTTTTATTAAACAGTTGCAGCCACCTGGTCTCTGCGACCCACCAAAGCTCCATCCGTTTCAAAATGTTACCTCAGCAGGCGTGCCTTCTCCCGAAGTTACGGCACCATTTTGCCTAGTTCCTTCACCCGAGTTCTCTCATCCGCCTTGGTATTCTCTACCTGACCACCTGTGTCGGTTTACGGTACGATTTATCATAGCCTATAAGCTTAGAGGCTTTTCCTGGAAGTTCAGCATCAACTACTTCAGCTCTAATGAGCCTCGTCTTCACGCCTCAGTGTTAATAGGTGACCGGATTTGCCTAATCACCTCACCTATACGCTTAAACCAGGTTCCCCTTCGCAGGTTACCAACGCCTGGCTAGCCTAGCTCCCTTCGTCCCCCCTTCGCAGCTATCATAAGTACGGGAATATTAACCCGTTGTCCATCAACTACGCCTTTCGGCCTCGTCTTAGGGGTCGACTTAACCTGCCCCGAATATCGTCGGACAGGAACCCTTGGTCTTCCGGCGAGCGGGTTTTTCACCCGCCTTTTCGTTACTCATGTCAGCATTCGCACTTCTGATACCTCCAGCATACCTCTCAGTACACCTTCTTCAGCTTACAGAACGCTCCCCTACCATGCGTTTACACGCATCCGCAGCTTCGGTGCATGGCTTTAGCCCCGTTACATCTTCCGCGCAGTCCGACTCGACCAGTGAGCTATTACGCTTTCTTTAAATGATGGCTGCTTCTAAGCCAACATCCTGGCTGTCTTCGCCTTACCACTTCGTTTCCCACTTAGCCATGACTTCGGGACCTTAGCTGGCGGTCTGGGTTGTTTCCCTCTCCACGACGAACGTTAGCACCCGCCGTGTGTCTCCCGTGATTACATTAATCGGTATTCGGAGTTTGCATCTGCTCGGTAACCTGGATAGGCCCCTCACAGAAACAGTGCTCTACCCCCAATAATGACTCACGAGGCGCTACCTAAATAGCTTTCGGGGAGAACCAGCTATCTCCCGGTTTGATTGGCCTTTCACCCCTAGCCACACGTCATCCGCTACTTTTTCAACAGTAGTCGGTTCGGTCCTCCAGTTGGTTTTACCCAACCTTCAACCTGCACATGGCTAGCTCACCGGGTTTCGGGTCTATAACCAGCGACTATCCGCCCTTTTAAGACTCGGTTTCCCTGCGGCTCCCCTAATCGGTTAACCTCGCCACTGATCATAACTCGCTGACCCATTATACAAAAGGTACGCAGTCACTAATCTTAAACTAGCTCCCACTGCTTGTACGTACACGGTTTCAGGTTCTATTTCACTCCCCTCCCGGGGTTCTTTTCGCCTTTCCCTCACGGTACTAGTTCACTATCGGTCAGTCAGGAGTATTTAGCCTTGGAGGATGGTCCCCCCTTCTTCAAACAGGATTTCTCGTGTCCCGCCCTACTCTTCGTGTCCAAATCATTAAACTATTTCAGGTACGGGGCTATCACCCTCTATTGCTGGCTTTCCCAAACCATTCCCCTATAATCTAATCACATACAGACACTGGGCTATTCCCCTTTCGCTCGCCACTACTCAGAGAATCTCTTTTGATTTCTTTTCCTCTGGGTACTGAGATGTTTCAGTTCCCCAGGTTCGCCTCACCGCCCTATTTTATTCAAACAGTGATACCATCATAAAATGGTGGGTTGCCCCATTCGGATATCGTTAGCTCAATCGCCCCTTCTCAGCTCGCCAACGCTTTTCGCAGAGTAGCACGCCCTTCTTCGCCTCTGACTGCCTAGGCATCCCCCGTGTACGCTTTCTCACTTAACCCTACAACCCAAAACAACTTCATTACTCACCGTTAGAATGTTGGTAGTTAGTTATCAGAAAAATAGAAATCTCTGAGCCCCTCGCACACTACACCTAACCATAAACTCAAAGTCTTTAGGTCGCTACTATCCAAATTGTTAAAGAACGTTTCGTCAACTCTCAGCAATTAATTCTCGGAATCCCTCTGAAATCTAATCCCTGAAACCTGACCACTGACTTGGTGGAGCTAAGCGGGATCGAACCGCTGACCTCCTGCGTGCAAAGCAGGCGCTCTCCCAGCTGAGCTATAGCCCCCCTTAATTCATAAGTTAGAAGTTAGATTAAAACAGGTTGTGCGTTGCTGATTTCCAATTTTTATATTCTAGAGTGGTGGGTCTGGGTGGACTTGAACCACCGACCTCACCCTTATCAGGGGTGCACTCTAACCACCTGAGCTACAGACCCAATTCAGTTGTCAGATTCTGACTTCTAGCTTCTAAACACGACAAACAATCTCTGTGAGCAGTCAATCTCAGCCACCAATTAATCGGTACCTTTACTGTATAGTAAGGAGGTGATCCAACCACAGGTTCCCCTACGGTTACCTTGTTACGACTTCACCCCAGTCATGAACCACACCGTGGTAAGCGCCCCCCCTTTCAGGTTAAGCAACCCACTTCTGGTGCAGCCCACTCCCATGGTGTGACGGGCGGTGTGTACAAGGCCCGGGAACGTATTCACCGCGACGTGCTGATTCGCGATTACTAGCGATTCCGACTTCATGGAGTCGAGTTGCAGACTCCAATCCGGACTATGACTAACTTTATGAGATTCGCTTACCATCGCTGGCTCGCTGCCCTTTGTATTAGCCATTGTAGCACGCGTGTAGCCCTACTCGTAAGGGCCATGATGACTTGACGTCGTCCCCACCTTCCTCCGGTTTATCACCGGCAGTCTCCTTTGAGTTCCCACCCTAACGTGCTGGCAACAAAGGATAAGGGTTGCGCTCGTTGCGGGACTTAACCCAACATTTCACAACACGAGCTGACGACAGCCATGCAGCACCTGTCTCAGAGCTCCCGAAGGCACAATCGTATCTCTACAATCTTCTCTGGATGTCAAGAGTAGGTAAGGTTCTTCGCGTTGCATCGAATTAAACCGCATGCTCCACCGCTTGTGCGGGCCCCCGTCAATTCATTTGAGTTTTAACCTTGCGGCCGTACTCCCCAGGCGGTCGACTTAACACGTTAGCTCCGGAAACCACAGCTTTAAGCCGCAATCTCCAAGTCGACATCGTTTACAGCATGGACTACCAGGGTATCTAATCCTGTTTGCTCCCCACGCTTTCGCCCCTCAGCGTCAGTTAATGTCCAGGGGGCCGCCTTCGCCACCGGTATTCCTCCAGATATCTACGCATTCCACCGCTACACCTGGAATTCTACCCCCCTCTACATTACTCTAGACTATCAGTCTTAGCTGCACGCCCTAGGTTAAGCCCAGAGTTTTCACAGCTAACTTAATAATCCGCCTACAGGCCCTTTACGCCCAGTAATTCCGATTAACGCTCGCACCCTCCGTATTACCGCGGCTGCTGGCACGGAGTTAGCCGGTGCTTCTTCTGCAGGTAACGTCAATTATTATGTCTATTAAACACAACAACTTCTTCCCCGCTGAAAGTGCTTTACAACCCGAAAGCCTTCTTCACACACGCGGCATGGCTGCATCAGGCTTGCGCCCATTGTGCAATATTCCCCACTGCTGCCTCCCGTAGGAGTCTGGGCCGTATCTCAGTCCCAGTGTGGCTGGTCATCCTCTCAGACCAGCTAGAGATCATCGCCTAGGTAGGCCTTTACCCTACCTACTAGCTAATCCCATCTGGGTTCACCTCGTGGTGAGTGGCCTCATCGGTCCCACCCTTTGCTCCTCAGAGTTCATGCGGTATTAGCCACCGTTTCCAGTGGTTGTCCCCCTCCACAAGATAGATCCCCAGACTTTACTCACCCGTCCGCCGCTCGTCGGCAAAAGACCAAAATCTTCCCCGCTACCGCTCGACTTGCATGTGTTAGGCCTGCCGCCAGCGTTCAATCTGAGCCATGATCAAACTCTTCAATTTTAAAATCTTTAATTCTCAATTTCGGTACCAACTAATCAGTACCTCAACTAACTGCCCACACAGATTGTTTGTCTAAATTTTTAAAGAGCTCGGCTTTGATCTTACCGACTCGCCGCTAACTTGCTTAAAGCAGTTCGACAAGAAAATGCATTTTAAGCGTTTTTCTTGGAATTGCAAGTAAAAAATAACGGTGAAAAACAATTGATAGACAGTAAGTCCAAAGTTAGTAATTTTAGAGGTAATCTTCCCTGATATCCAGGGCATTAGGATCCTGATAAACAGAGTTTTTCAGCACATTGCCTAGCGAAATTGTCAACGTGTTGCCACTCGGTATACACAATCTCTTGTGTAACATCAGTTTCTCCCCCTGTTAGTGCCATAATCAGTTGAATGATCCTCCGCTCAAACCAACGGTAATGCGGATAACGTAAGGCACCCGCAAAGGCCTTACAAAGGGTGGGCTGCCAAGGCGAGTGTTTCAGAAATTTTCGCAAATAAGGATTCCCCTCTAGGGTACACTTCGAAGCTTTACGCGCTACCAGGCTTACACAAAAAAAAGCGGTTTTTCGCTGATTCAGTGCCTGGGAATGCTGGCGAACAAACCGCCATAGTAGTGGATGAAAATTACCATAACGAATGGAAGCACCTACAATCACTTGTTGATATTGCTGCCATTCAGGATTAGCAAGACAATGTAGATCTGCTACGTCGCAGTCAATTCCCTGTTCTCCTAGATACTGCGCCACTTTCTGAATAATATGCTGAGTGTGTCCATTACGACTTGAATAGAGCAATAACATAGCATTCATGGTGCTATTTCTCTGTTTAGTGATGAAAAACTGCAAAGTGTTTTTTAGTATATCCTATTTTTATCATCGGTTCAGCCAATCATTCGTCGCTCACGGAACTCCGCACTAAACTTTCGACTATTTTAGCTGTTATTTTCCCTTAGTCGTGCCTATTAATGCCAACAGCAGATGATTTCCTACAAATTCCATACTGTAGATTTTTTAGAAAGCTGATTATATAATTAAGGCCATTGCTTGTTGTCTGATTTATTTAGAAAAATCATTAAATGAAGCATTAAATAATCATAATAGCTCTGTAGATTATTCTGTTTATTTAAAAAAATAAAATGTAAACGAAATTTTATCTGTTACTAGTCTGATTAGTCAGGTTTTAAGTAAAGTCAATCAGAGAATACAAGAGCTTATTAAAAAACCAAAAGGATCAGGGGTAATTTCCAAACAAGCTTCTGTGGCTTTTTCTGAAGGCAAGAAATTAATTAGAACAGCATGGCAGGAAAATCAATTAAATAATAGCATGGCAACCTTTTCTCCTTCTCCAGAAAAGTTTACTGTAGGCCTAGTTTAATACAAGTAATTCCTCAAATGCTACCTATACTACAAATAGGTTGAATTTTTATAATTATTTTTTAATATATTTATTACTTTTTAAAAATTAGCTTATTGTTTTATCCCCATCTATTTACGGATAGGGATTTTACTTTTTATAGTAGACGGTTCCAATGAGATTTTGTTAGGATAAAGAATTAATTGATAGAAACCTCATTGACTAGAACGGTTGATTACCAACCATGTTTACTACCTTCCCCAAATCTGACCAAACCATCAGTACCCTGGGTTTACGTTGTCCAGAACCCGTTATGCTAATACGCAAAGCTGTACGTGCTCTGGCTTCCCAGCAAACTCTACTAGTGGTTGCTGATGATCCGGCAACCACTCGAGATATCCCTAATTTTTGTCGTTTTATGGGCCATCAGCTGCTAGCAACTGCCACCGATACTTCCCCTATTACCTATCGCTATCTTATTCGTAAGTGTTAATAGCTTCGTAGCTAAAATGGAACTATTGGTTCATAATTGACTGATAGTAAACTTTATCAAGTTAAGCACCGATGATTTTTTTACGGATTTAGGAAAGCAAATTATTTTTCTAGCTGATCGGTCGGCGTATGTCCACCGTGTTAAGTTTTGATATTTAATATGTTGAATAAAAATTTATCTACTAGATACTTAAGTTGGCGAAGCTGTTACTAATCATTTGGCCAAATAACGGTGCTAGAGATTCCTATGTTTGGATTATTCCAGGTATTTGTTAAAACACTATCTTTCACTGCTACTTCATTTGAATCCAAAACATCTGGCTGATTATTTTCGAAAGATAGATGATAAGCTATTTTATTACACGGATTCCAGTCATCTATTACCAAAATACTTTCCGTTTCAGGATATAAAATGATTCCACCGTTTGTAACTACTGAATGCGAATCCAAATCATCTTTATTTAAAAAATTATTTTTCAATGCCAGAAAAAATTCTTCTGATAATTTTTCAAAAGCCTCAATACATTCTTTTGTAATGTTTTCTTTTTTCTTTATTACAAAATAATTTAAATTATCTGTTTTTAGTATTTTTTCTATTGTAAAACAGCATAAATAATCACCCGCTTCCCTGCATTTACAGGAAAGCCACGTAATTGATAACTTATTCTTAATGAAATCCATCACTAAATCCTCAATATATTCTTCATCTTTTAATCCTATTTCCTTCTGAAAACAATGAATATATTCAACAAAATTTTTCTGCATCAATATTAGTATTTTTTTAGCTTCCTCTTTTTTGATTGTTAGCTTATCAAAATTTAAAGTTTCATCAAATAAGTATTCAAAAACAGAAGGTATTTCTACATCTGGATTAAGTTTGCTAAAAATATCTTTACAATTTTTACATTTTACACAATTTTCGCATTTTATACAGACTTTACATTCTATACAATCTCTACAATTTTTATTTCTACACTCTCCACAGTTTTTACAATCTTTACACTTTATACAATTTTTACATGCTGTACACATTTCACACTTTTCAAATAGCTCTAGTGCGGCTGCTCCATTTTTTCTCATAACTAACTTACGAGCCTCTTCAATGCCAAATTCTTCATGGCAATAACAACTTCCAGTGATATTAATTAAGCAAGTATGATTAAAAACTTGGTTTCTTTCATTAAAATTTCTTAAATTATATTTATTATTATCTAGATAACTGTCAGATCGTTCAGAAGGCAAGTCTTTTGACGTAGGAACTGTAGGATGAAGAAAATAAAAAATTTCCGGAAAAATTAACGGTATATAAATTGGGTAAATTATGATCTCCACAGGCCTATAGGCATCAAAAACTGGGGAGGTTAGCATGCGCCGCTTTAACATGCGCTGCCTTAACATGCGCTGCTTTAGCATGCGGCCAATCAAGAGGCGCCGGGAATGTGGTTCAAAAACACAGGCACCTAGAGAACTACCAACGGTTGCACACTGCCATACTTTATTGGATATAGCTAATTTTTTTCTTTCGATAAAGGATATTTGTTTAACTCGGATACTCTTTACACCGATCTTTATAGGAGATAACTTTCTGTGATCAGGGTTATGCCTGAATTTTTCAAGGGTAGATACTGATTTAGTCGTTTGCCGTTTTACCAAGCTTCGCTGCGAAAGGCGAATGTTATGAGCTCTCGGTTGCTGGATAATTCGGCTGCACTTACTCCGGTAAATCCGAGTAAGATGCACAGTTACTTTAATCACCTTCCCTAAAATGGGATGCTTACCGCTACGAAATAGGCGTCGCCTCCAAAAACTCCACCAGGAGCCTTTATCTTTATTTAGCCCATACCACTGCTTAAATCTCCAACTAATGATTCGATAACAACGATAGATTATCTTAAGGTAATTTTTCCAAAACATATAAAATTTCCTTCTTAACAAAATCTAACTACGCTACCCAATACAAGATTTTTCACTATCTTCATCCCTATATTTGATAATTAGAGATAGATTAACCTAATATTAATAAATTCATTAGTTTTTTTATATTGTTATGCAAAAACTGTGATAGACATACAATATAAAGCCAACCTACTTAACAAGCAGGTTGGCAAAACTCTCTGAATAGACACATCTATCTTGATTCAAAAAGCACTAATCGGGTATTCCTTTTATAGCAGACGATTAACTGTACTCGCCATAGCTCACCCGATTTCAATACACACCCATTTTTTTCTTGCATAGGCTTTGTCCCTAAACCCTATTAGCAACCGTGCAAAACTGATCCAAAAGCAACAATTGAAATTTGATCCAGTCATGTAATCTGCCTTCTCTTAATAAAGAAGGCCTATGATCAAATTCGAGCAATTTATGGAAATTCAGTTATTACGCCAACAAGGTTTTAGTCTCAGAGCTATTGCTAGCCAATTGCACATCTCGCGCAATACAGTCCGCAAGTATCTGCAACAGCGTTCATTACCGACTTACTTACTTCGCAAAGCTAAACTTTCGTTGCTAGCAGCCCACCCAGCGTCTATCCAGCAACGGGTGCAATCAGCTTTACCCCATAAGCTGCCTGCCACAGCGATTTTTCGTGAAATGAGGCAAGTTGACTGGGCACAGATGTGTGGCGGTCGTTCACCCATTTACGCTTTCTTAGCCACTTTAGGGTTCAGTCGACTGCTATTGGTCACCTTCACTCAGGATATGGGTTATCAAACACTCGAAGCTTGTCATCAGCAAGCTTTTGAACTGTTTGAAGGGGTTCCTCGCGAAGTGCTGTATGACAATAGGAAAACGGTGGGCATACAGCAGGATGCTTACGGGGATTTCACTAAGCCCTATGCGAGTTATCAACGAGGAACTCATGAGAAGACCAATGGCCTCATTCGCCATTTTTGGCCTAAAGGAACTGATTTTAAACCGCTGGATGAAACCGAGAAATAGGGAGTTTTGTTTTAACATGACCCCAAGAGTTGTCTTAGGGGGGGGGGGGGGGGACTCACTCCATTAGAAGTTTATACTGGGAGGAGTGTTGCACTTATTGTGTGAATCCAGACCTAAGCTTCGCCCCACGCTCATCACTGAGCATTAATCGAATTATAGCACCCTCGGTTTTTTATTCTCCCAGTATTAAAAACTTGCTATTAATTTTCAATACAACCATTTTAAACAAACTCATTTGTTGCCCTTTTCCTCTATTTCATTAACCAGAGAAACTGGTGCATAAAATAATCTTTTTATAGGAATCTATTTAGCCCATATAGCATGTTCTAACCCCATCTATCATCATTTGAATAGATATCATAAGTAAAATTAATCCCATTAAACGCTCAAGTACACTGAGGCCCTTTTTCCCCAACCAACGGCTACAGGAGTTACCAACTAATAAGACCAGCAATGAGGTTGCCCAAGCGTATAAAATAGCCGAAGTTAACTGACTTAAATGCTGAGGATAGCTAGCAGCCTGCTGTAAGACAATCGCCAAAACCGAAGGTCCGACAATTAAAGGCATGGCTAATGGAACTAAAAAAGGTTCCTCATCCTTGGGTAATCCTAAGGCCCCATTGGGTTGAGGGAAAATCATTCGTAAAGCCACTAGAAACAGTATTAGTCCCCCAGAAATCGCTAGCGTTTCTAAGCGTAAATTAAGCAACTTAAGCAGTGCTTCGCCAGAAAACAGGAATAGCAGGAGGATTAATAAAGCAAACAGCATCTCTCGTAGAATCACTCGCCAGCGCCTTTTCGGCTCTAAATGTTGAAGCGCTGAGATAAATATGGGTAAATTACCTGGAGAATCCATGGCAATAAACAGCAGTAATGCCGTTGCTTTGATCTGCATTATCTTCTTCCTCGAACTATGTTTTATCCTAAGTTAATCACAACTATAATACTCATTATTTGCCTAGATTTCCCAGTTTATAAGCATGCGCTATTTCCACCAAAACTGCCACTGCACTATGGTAATCAGCTGCCTTACCACAAGTTATCGTCTTCTAACGATCGATTTTGAAAAATGCTGACTTGAGATAGAAGAAACTTCTTGTTATAAAATACCGTATCAAACTTTATGGATTACAAACAGCACCTTGCGATCATTGAATGCTATGAAAACTATCGGATTGATTGGCTGGCGTGGACTCGTCGGCTCAATACTGCTGCAGCGGCTACAAGCTGAACAAACCTTACGCGATTGCCAGGTCCGTTTTTTTTCAACGTCCCAATCAGGAACGGTGGTGAGTCCACTCGATCCTAGCCAATCCACTACGATCTATTCCGCTGAAGATTTGGATGCATTACAAGCCGTCGATATTTTATTAACCTGCCAAGGGAGCGACTATACTCAACGTTATTACCATACACTGCGGCAACGTGGGTGGCAAGGATACTGGATTGATGCAGCCTCCACTTTGCGTTATGCCTCGGACAGCGTTATCGTACTTGATCCAGTGAATCGGCTACAAATTGAAGCGGCAATAACCTGCGGGGTTAAAACCTTTGTAGGTGCTAATTGTACGGTTAGTTTATTATTGATGGCCTTAGGGGGGCTCTTTTCCCATCAATTGGTGGAATGGATCTCTATGGCTACTTATCAGGCAGCTTCTGGCGCTGGATCGGTGGGCCTGAGGGAGCTTTTGCAGCAGCTACAGCAGATCTCTTTTCCTGATGATTGCTCTTGCCATCAACCACTCACCAGCGATCTTCTGCTTAATTTAGAGCGGCAAATCACCACTCAATCCCGCAGCGGCGGGCTATCGAGTTGCCACTTCGGAGCACCTTTGGCCAATAATTTACTCCCCTGGATTGATGGTTATTTGGAAAATGGACAAAGCCGTGAAGAGTGGAAAAGCCAAGTAGAGGCGCAGAAAATCTTAGGCTTACAACAACCCATTCCTATTGATGGGCTCTGTGTTCGAGTAGCCTCCTTACGCTGCCACAGTCAGGCATTGACGATTAAGCTTAAGCGTGATCTCCCATTAGCCACCTTGGAGAAAATCATTGTCGAACATAACCCTTGGGTCCGTCTGGTTGATAATTATCCACGAACTACACTGCAAGAGTTAACGCCAATAGCAGTTGCCGGCAGCTTGACTATCGCTGTTGGGCGCCTGCACAAATTGACTTTAGGACCTAACTATTTATCGGTTTTTATCGTTGGCGACCAACTACTCTGGGGAGCTGCTGAACCTTTGTATCGCCTACTGGCACTACTTCTTGGTAAGCTATAATTTTCTTTTCACCATGGCCAATAAGCTTCTACTCTTTATCGACTTCACAGTTTTGAAGATATCTATTTAAATGAAAAGTCATATTTGTTATTTTATAATTTAAAATTGTTAATTCTGTTAACAGGGAATTCCTATGTCTCCAGAATCTCAAGCTTCTCCATCACCGAAAACGCACTCTATTAGTGATTATATCAAAGAAGAATTCACCCACCATAAACCGCAATCATTAATCGTAAAGGGTAGTGAGCGCTGGGGGGCACGGATCGGTAAACAACTGCCGATGATTGCTATTGACACTGCCCGATTAACGCTTAGTGTTGTTAAATTACCGGTGGCGGCAATGGTCAAAGGCTATCAGGCTGCTACCCGCCGTCCCCCCTCTTCTTGCGAACTGTTAAAGTCATTAGAAGAGCACTCACTATTACAGCATCTAGCAGATATTGGCATTTACACCGTTGCTCTACCTTATGATGCCCTAAAGGGAGCGGTCTATTTAGTTGAGGGAGGGGCAGAAGGCTTGGCTTTTGGGTTTAAAGGTATCTCCTACCTTTTACAGCAAATGACTTACCACTGCTGCGATAATGAACTAGAAGTCCCTATTAGAACACCAAAAAGCATCCATAGAACTCAATCGGGCCCTCTACCTGAAATTAAAATAACGACCCCCACATCCTAGTATGCCTCATTTCAAAAGTTAGCTATCAGATGCTTTGAGAATTTAGAACAGCTGTTAACTAAGCAGAATTCGACCTCATACTTCTGATTGCTTTTATTCCAAAAGGCGGTAAAATACGCAGTTTTATGCAGCGGTCTGTCGGTAGCTTTTGTAAAGTGCCGCCGAATGGCTAACGGTCTACTATCGGGAAATGTCAGAATTTTATGGTAACTATTCGATTAGCGCGTGGTGGTGCTAAAAAGCGCCCTTTCTACCGAATCGTGGTGGCGGATAGCCGCTGCCCGCGCGATGGCCGATTTTTAGAGAAAGTTGGCTTTTTCAACCCCATTGCTTCGGGTCAAGCAGAGCGCCTACGGTTATGTCGAGAACGGGTGCAATACTGGATTGAGCAAGGTGCTTCGCTGTCTGGTCGGGTGGCTAGCCTGCTCAAAGAGAACCGGAAAACCGCTTAACCTCCTCTTTTGAGTGTTATGGGAGTTAATCAGCAGCCATTAATTGTCGGTACCTTCGGTGCTCCTTACGGGGTTCGAGGCTGGCTAAAGGTTCATGCCATGACAGAAAACCGGTATGATATGATTAAATATCAGCCTTGGTTGGTGCAACGTCAAGGATCTTGGTCGCCTATCCTTTTGGCCGACTGGAAACAGCCAGACAAAAATCTGTTGGTTAAATTGGCAGGTATTGACGATCGAGACAGTGCCCAATCTATGGTCAGCAGTACCATTGCTATTGATGCCACCCAGCTGCCACCACTGCCTGATGGCGAGTACTACTGGTGCCAGTTAATTGGGTGTCAGGTCGTGAACACGGCGAATTACCGCTTAGGGATCGTTACGCAACTACTGGAAACCGGTGCCAATGATGTCTTAGTGGTGAAGGCAACCGCTAATGACATTTACAGTAAATCAGAACGATTGCTACCGTGGATAGAACCTCGGGTAATCCAGCAGGTTGATCTGGCCAATCGGCTACTGACTGTCGATTGGGATCCAGAGTTTTAGTGTTTTTATCTTTAGATGGTCCCGAGCATCTGTTTTGACATAATCACGCTCTTTCCCGAAATGTTCCAAGCAGTGACCCACTATGGCGTAACCGGACGTGCTTTCCAACAAGGTCTGCTAAAGTTACACTGCTGGAACCCACGTGACTTTGTGCAAGATGTTCACCGAACGGTTGATGATCGACCCTATGGGGGCGGGCCTGGGATGGTAATGAAGGTTGAACCTTTACGAACAGCGATCCGAACAGCCAGAGCGGCCACAAACCTACCTAGCCGAGTGATCGCCTTATCGCCCCAAGGGCGTCTGTTTACACAGAGTGCCATCCAACCACTACTCTCTGTCGGCCATCTTATTTTAGTGTGTGGGCGCTATGAAGGGATAGATGAGCGAGTGCTGCAGCAGGATATTGATGAGGAGTGGTCAGTCGGTGACTATGTGTTAACTGGCGGCGAACTTCCAGCTATGATATTGATTGATGCCCTAGTGCGCCATGTGCCAGGGGTTTTAGGAAAGGCAACCTCAGCCCAAGAGGACTCATTTGCTCAAGGCTTGCTGGATGCTCCACACTATACTCGCCCCGCCATCATCGATGGTGTAGCAGTACCCCCAGTACTATTATCGGGGGACCACGCCAAAGTAAATTGTTGGCGTTTAAAGCAGTCATTGGGTCGTACCTGGCTGAGACGACCTGAACTACTTAAGGACCTAGCTCTGACGGATCAACAACAACAGCTGCTTGCGGAGTTTCAACAAGAGCATGTTGAACAGAGCAGCAATAGCCAGATCCCTGCTTTCTAGGTAATCAAGGATATACTATGAAGAACTCTATTATTCAACAGATAGAACAAGCACAGCTAAAAACGAATGTTCCGGAATTTCGAACTGGAGATACTCTGGAAGCCAAAATCTGGGTTATTGAAGGCAGTAAAAAACGGCTTCAGTCCTTTGAGGGAATTGTGATTGCCAAACGCAATCGCGGCCTTAACTCAGCTTTTACTTTGCGTAAAATCTCTAGTGGGGAAGGGGTAGAGCGGGTTTTTCAAACGCATTCACCCGTCATCCAATCGATTGAGGTCAAGCGTCGTGGTGACGTCCGACGAGCTAAACTTTACTATTTACGACAGCGTTCAGGTAAAGCGGCTCGTATTAAAGAGCGCTTACAGCACCGTTCGAACGACATTGTAGAAAGTTCAGCTGCTCCTTAACAAGCATTCTGAGTACTGCTTTTTAGATCCTTGAGAGACCTAAAGAGCAGGAGTATAATATTTCGCATTATTGCAAGGGGCGTTGCTAGTAGCCCCCTGATCTGGAGATCCTTGATTTATGGCTAAAATCTGCCAAATTACTGGTAAACGCCCCTTAGTTGGTAACCATCGCTCACACGCGATGAATGCCACCAAGCGCCGTTTTTTACCTAATTTACAAACACATCGTTTTTGGGTAGAAAGCGAAAAACGTTTCGTTAGCCTGCGTCTTTCTTGTAAGGGGATGCGGACTATCGATAAAAAAGGCATTGAAACGGTGCTCGCTGAACTGCGCGCCAAAGGCGAAAAAGTATAACTTTACAGGAGCAGCTAAATGGCAAAAAGTATTTGCGAGAAAATAAAATTAGTCTCTTCAGCAGGAACCGGGCATTTTTATACCACGACCAAAAACAAGCGCAACGTACCGGAAAAAATGTCACTAATGAAGTATGATCCAGTGGTTCGCCAGCGTGTGTTATATAAAGAAGCTAAGATAAAATAGCCGAACAGCTATTTAAATTCACCTGAAGCGTCATTGCTATTTTACGCTTCAGGGTTAGTAGACTTTATTGAATTTATTTCAAACAAGGGAAAATTAATCCCAGTGTATTATTTACTACTGTTGCAGGAACACGCTGAGAAGTTCTAGTTTCCCCAGAAAAATTGGCTGACATGGATGCAGCTAAGATATCGCTGTTTGTTCCCTGTGTTAAATTATTACAATACTGATTGCCTAAAACATTTTCATGCCTTTTTTTCCTCTCCCTATCCACTAAACCTACTAAACAATGAGTCAACGTACTGGCTAACGCTATGGTTATTGCCGATAATAAAATTACGGCACCAGCTTCTGCACCGAGTGCAAATGCCACCGGAACGCCTATTAGAGCGACTAATCCAACAATGGCAGGAATCGATCGCCAGCCACCGATCTTATCGTATTGGTTTGAAATTTCTTTAGGAATTTTGGACAGAGTTCTCTTCATCATAACAACACCTTATAGTATACATTTAATAAAATAAAGTTAACTATATATTAATATATAGTTAACTTTAAGAAAATGAAAGTGTTTTAATTGAACTTATGGAGAAATTGGTCGTAGAAAATTAGAAGCTATACCTAAAGTCATTGATAAAATTGATAAAATGAGGTAATGATATCAACCCTCGCCATAGCCAGTAACTTAACCATTTTCCCAACTCAGGCAGTGACCAGGGTACTCGCTCAACGGCATTTTTTTTGAGCTAATTTCCGTATTGCAACCAATAGAGCGTGTGTTAATAATGATAGGATAATATGACGATACCAACTGATCTAACTCGCACTCTCCTTTAGCCATCTGAAAACATTGTTCAATTTGCCAACGGTGACCGGAAACACTCACCAATTTTTCTAGAGACACCTGCTCCCGCGGGGCAAATACCACATAGGCCTGCGGGTACCCCCGTAAACAGTATCTCCACTGACCCAGCCGGGGCTACTACCCCAGCAAAGGCTTGCCCCAGCATTCGTTGAGCTAGCTCTGGCTTGCTAGCAAAGGATACTTCATCTGGGATACCAGCCTGTTGACAACGTTCCCGATCCTCTATCCAAGGTTTGGGGAGGTATAACTCGCGATCAATAAAAGCTCTACCCCCTTTTCCGGAATAACATAAGAAAACCCCAATTTGGGAATTTTCTACTCGGCCAGCAGTGCCGCTATACTGACGTTGCACTCCGGCTGAATGCTCCCCTTTTTTGATGAATCCGGTCTCATCTAAAATTAATATCGCCTTATTAGAGCCTAAATGCTCTATAACCCATTGTTGCAGTATATTTCGTGCTTCATTAACATCCCAGCGTGCTCTGGCTAGTAAATGCTGAACCCCATCCGGAGAAGTGTCTCCAAGCCATTCGTCTAGCCGCATAAACTAATCATTCATTCACATGACATCCCGGGCATTACACTCGATTATTAAGTTCGACTGCAGTACTAGATTGATAATCAATAGTTAATAACTAAAAACCCCAGCACAATGCTTTCTGGGGTTTAGGGTTTAACGCACCCGAGAGACATATTCTCCCGAACGAGTATCCACCTTGATGACTTCGCCAAGCTGTACAAACAACGGAACCCTAACGACCGCCCCTGAGCTCAGAGTAGCCGGCTTACCCCCGGTACCTGCCGTATCCCCTTTAAGTCCAGGATCAGTATCTACCACAGCTAACTCCACAAAATTGGGAGGAATGACACTGATAGGGCTCCCATTCCATAAAGTCAGCACACAAGAGGCTTGTTCTACCAACCACTTAGCGCTATCCGCCACTACTTGCTTATCGGCAGCCAATTGCTCGAATGTTTGCGCATTCATAAAATGCCAAAACTCGCCATCGCTATACAGGTAGGTCAAGTTGACATCAATCACATCGGCCGCTTCAACGGTTTCACCCGATTTAAAAGTTTTATCAAATACTCGACCACTCAGTAAGCGACGGATTTTAACTCGGCTAAAAGCCTGTCCCTTTCCCGGCTTGACAAATTCATTCTCGATGATGCTGCAAGGCTCGCCTTCTAGCATAATTTTAAGTCCAGAGCGAAATTCGCTAGTATTGTACAATGGCATCTGCGTCACAGTCCGTTATATGAAATAATTACTATTATGATAACCCAGAGTTGCTCAGAGAGAGAAGAGTGGCTACAACAGTTAGCTGATGTAGTCACCGACCCCCTAGAGTTGTTTGCACTATTACAGCTCGATGCAGTGCAATTTCCTTGGCTTCAACACAACCTCGCTAGCTTCCCTTTACGGGTACCACGCGCATTTATTGCTCGCATGCGTAAAGGTGATCCCGATGATCCGCTACTTCGACAAGTGTTAGTCACACCACTGGAGCAGTTACCGGCGGAAGGGTTCACCACCGATCCTCTTCAGGAGCAACAAGCCATTGCAGTCCCTGGTATTTTGCATAAATATGCTAATCGAGTATTGATGCTAGTCAAAGGAGGATGTGCTGTCCACTGTCGCTACTGTTTTCGCCGACACTTCCCCTATCAACAACATCCAGGCAGCAAACAACATTGGCGGCAAGCTATCGCTTATATCGCTGAACAGCCTGCTATTGATGAGGTGATATGGTCTGGCGGTGATCCTTTAATGGCCAAAGATCAGGAGCTGACCTGGCTCATTGAGCAGTTAGAGCAAATTCCACAGCTGCGACGGCTACGTATTCATACCCGGTTGCCGGTAGTCATCCCCGCACGTATTACTCAGAAATTGGTAGCACGTTTAGCGTCCTCACGGTTACAGGCCATCATGGTAACCCATATCAACCATGCGCAGGAGATTAATCAGGAAATGACCGCTCGGTTGGCGCAACTGCGGATGGCCGGCGTTACTCTACTCAACCAAGCGGTTCTGCTCCGTGGGATCAACGATAGTGTCCATGCCTTGTTAGATTTGAGCCAGGCGCTGTTTAAGGCTGGAATACTACCCTACTACCTCCATCAACTCGATCCCGTACAGGGAGCAGCTCACTTCTTAGTTGATGATGTCACCGCGCTCCAGTTATGGCAAGGTCTACTGCAGAGCACTTCCGGCTACTTAGTCCCACGCCTAGTGCGAGAAGTTGGCGGTGCCTTGAGTAAAACCCCGTTACTACCACCGCAAAATCAGCATCATACACAATGATAATGATTTGTGACAATGCTATTTTGGTTAGCCATTGGACGAAACAGCCCACTTCACTTCGTTAATTAACAACCCTCGATTCGAGAGCTATTCTGTGCTATAAGCCCTAAGTTCCCTTTAGGTAGCATGGCAGCGCTGAGTGGGTACTAAAAACTCTTAATCGTTTACGCCTACTCAAATTTGAAATCAAAGGGACTTCGTAATTAGGAGAAAGAGGTATGAAAGTTGCTCTACTCGGTGCTGCCGGCGGCATTGGTCAAGCCCTAGCACTACTGCTGAAAATTCAGTTACCAACCAAATCCGTTTTAGCTCTTTATGATATTGCACCCGTTACTCCAGGCATTGCTGTTGATCTAAGCCATAT
Source organism: Candidatus Symbiodolus clandestinus (assembly GCA_038960095.1). Classification (GTDB taxonomy): domain Bacteria; phylum Pseudomonadota; class Gammaproteobacteria; order Enterobacterales; genus Symbiodolus; species Symbiodolus clandestinus. Next base: position 666,358 of record CP152425.1, on the reverse strand, counting down.
TCCAACTGCTGTAAGCGTTACTGGTTATGCTGGCCCTGATCCGACGCCAGCACTGCAAGGAGCTGATATTGTATTGATTGCTGCAGGCTTACCGAGAAAGCCTGGCATGCAGCGCAAAGATCTATTTACCGCTAATGCGGCTATTATCGACTCCTTGATTCAAAAGATAGTGTTAGTAGCTCCTGAGGCTTGCCTAGGTATTATTACTAATCCGCTAAATAGCTTAGTACCCCTGGCAGCCACTTTGTTGGCTAAAGCGGGGGTCTATAATTGGCGAAAACTATTTGGAATCACCACTTTAGATCAGATCCGCGCTGCTGCTTTTATCGCTGAATTTATTGATACCGAACCACAAGCTATTCTTCCACCCCCGGTCATAGGTGGCCACTCTGCGGAAACCTTGCTGCCCCTGTTTTCACAGCGCAATCCTCTACGGTTAACACCGTTACAGAGCACTCAAATCACCCAACGCATTCAACAAGCAGGTACGGAAGTCGTCAATGCCAAAGCAGGCCATGGCTCAGCGACCCTAGCCATGGCTTATGCCGGTGTACAATTTACCCTGTCGCTAATCCAAGCCTTACAAGGAGCGCCCTCCATTGAAATTACTGCCTATGTAGCGAGTGAACACCCTGACTGCCGATTTTTAGCGCAGCCGCTGTGCCTTGGGCCAGAAGGCATTGCACAGCGACTGCCTATCACTCCATTCACTCCAGACGAACAACAGGCTTTCGAACAGCTTTTACCCGCACTGCAAGCTGATATCCAACTGGGTGAGCAAGGTTACTCACTGAGAACCTTCTAAAGAATATCCCGAGACCTTGAATTGTTCAGTTAAAGTCACCTATGATCCATCGCGACTATGAACAATCCGGTCTATGAATTAAAATAGAGGAGTAGCGAGCGATCAATGAGCGAAATATTCAGGGGTAACTTGGAAATAGCTAACGAATGTGGTGCTTAAGCATGGGATTACAGGCAATCTATCAGCAATCGCAATCCGATTTGGCAGCCATTGATACCCTGATCCGTACTCAACTGCTCTCATCAGTACCGTTAGTTAATCAAATCAGTCAACATATCCTACATAGTGGCGGCAAACGATTACGACCTTTGATTGCGCTATCTACTGCTAAGATGTTACAGTGCCCGCAACCAGCGGCAGTCAGCATCGCTACCTGGATTGAACTGATCCATACGGCAACACTGCTTCACGACGATGTCGTGGATGGTTCGGAAAAACGCCGAGGCAAAGAGACAGCCCATCGACTGTTCGGTAACACGGCTAGCATTTTAGTCGGTGACTTCATCTACACCCGTGCTTTTCAATTAATGATGGAGCTACAATCACTACCCTTGCTTCAATTGATGGCAGAGACTACCCATAAAATTGCTCAAGGTGAGCTACTACAGCTCACCCACTGCTATAATCCACAACAAACCGAAGCGGACTATTTACAAATTATCGACCACAAAACCGTCCCTCTGTTTACAGCGGCTACCCAAAGTGCAGCGCTATTGATGAGCATTCCCGAACCCATGCAACAAGCATTGCAAACCTATGGTGAACAACTAGGCCGAGCTTACCAGCTAGTCGATGATCTACTCGACTATCAGGCAACAGCAGAAAAGTTAGGTAAAAACATCGGGGATGATCTCCAGGAAGGAAAGATCACTTTACCTTTGTTACACCTACTTCAAAATGCTCCATCCACTCAATCTGCCTCAATTCGTGAAGCCATCCTCAATGGTAGAGGCTATACCTATTTCGACACTATTTTGTTAGCAATGCAGCATTATGGATCGTTAGATTATGTCCAGAAACTGGCTGAAACCGCGATTTCTCAAGCTATTACCTCGCTAAAGGCACTACCCATGACGCCTGAACGACAAACTTTAGTGGCCATTGCTAACGCTGTCCTACAACCGCTATATGCTTTAAAGTCCCAATCAATCCATAGCAATAAATCTCTTGGTTGGCTAGCTACTCTTTTTGTGGATCAGTGAGGTCAAAATATGATCTTCCCAGTGGCGATTGACCTTGAGGTAAGAACGAGCCTTACCCTCGATTTCGATGCCTAGGCGAGCAAGTGATTTGCCGCAACGCTAGTTTTGCGGATGATAATTAGCCATGATGCGCTGCAAACCATAAGTAATAAACACAAAGGCTATTGCGTGGAAAGCGCTTCATGCATTAGCCCTTTACCTTGACCTCCCTGGGCAATGGAAAAGCCAAGATAACAAGCCTGAAAGGAACCACGAATAATATTGGTAAAATTACACTCTCCCTTTAGTTCGCCACTTTTTCGACAAAGCAATAGCCAGCATATTGCATTACCCGCTTCCATTTGCTGTACTCTATCGATCAAGCTTTGCGTCAGTTTTTTCGGAGTATAGAAATTGTCAGGACGTAGGGGCTCCCAGGGTTTAAGATGATCACTATTAGCATGGTAATACTGCAGCAGAACAGCCGCATATTCTAGGCCAGATAGCCGCAGTAAAAGCCGTTTGGTTTGCAGTTCAACGTTTGAGAGGGTTAGATCTGGCATCACACATGTCCTATCCATTTTTTGGTAATTTTCTCTGTAAAATGGTGATTAGTTCTCCAGGAGCTACGACACACAGAAGCACTAGATTTAAGTAATAAGCTTATAGCTGGTAGCGTTGGCCTTCCGTCAACTGTTAGCATTATTGGCTCATTTTAAGCATTTCAGACACTCATTCTGGTTGGGCTAAAACTCCGAAATCTACCGATAATTGTTCTTTATTCAATCCATAAAATATTGCGTTTATTACCTTTTTGAATATATCACAGAGCCCTACGACCAGCAAAAGAGACACATAGCGCTAAGATATTTGTCACATTCAGAGTTTGAAAAAAACTGGATACTAAAAGTAGCTTAAAATTTCTTTTCTGACTGTATAAAAAAGGTAACAAGGTTATGTTTAATATCAAAAATTCTCTGCTAAACTCAATGCAAGAGTAGTAAAAATTCTCCAATAATTAGTGAGTAAAAGGATGAAAAAAACAACTGATAATAAACTATTAGTTAAAATATTCAGTTGGACCGCAGCTTCTACGAGCATTAAAATTAGTTTAAGAATTCTAGTGCATAAATTAATAGCCGTTAATTTTGGCCTAGAAAATTTTGGTAAATTTAATAATATGTCGTTTTTTTCATCATATCTAGACAATTTATCTGGGGCAGGGATTTTTAACGGGATTAATAAATACATTTCTCAATTTCACAAAGATCCCTTTCAACAGCAACAACTACTGGGTACCGCATCAACTATTGTATTTTTATTTTCTGCAATAATAACAGCTGTTTTTTTTCTATTTACTAATACTATTAATCAACTAGTTTGCCTGCCTAAGAATTATCTTTGGCTAATTCGTGCTGCTAGTGTAGTCCAGCTTTCACTTGCCATATCAAATTTATTAAGAGCTATTTTTAAGGGCGAGGGAAATGCGGTTGGGAACTCATTATCCATCATCATTGGATCCGGTTTAGGGCTATTCGCGTTTTGGATAGGTTTCCAATATTATGGTTACTGCGGAGTATTAACCAGCCTGATGCTGATGCCAGCCTGATGCTGATGCCAGCCTGGACACTAGTTCCAGCAGTGATAATTTTTTATCAGTATACCGCTATCCCATGGCATTGGTTAATAAAGTTAACTTGGAATTCTAAATTAGCAATTGCACTTTTTAAATTTAGTTTAATAGCTTTACTAACCACTAGCTCAGATATACTAGCAGCTATTTTATTACGAAACCGGTTAAAAGCCTACGATGGGTGGACAGCGGTTGGACTATGGCAAGGGATCCATAAATATTCAGAAATTTATTTTCAAGTCACTACTTCATTTTTATCAGTTTATCTACTACCGCTGTTAGCAAAATTACAGAAAAAAGATGCTATTAAGCAAGCAATACGACGCGTCCTACATTTCATCTTACCCGCAGCCATCCTGGTCAGCAGTTTATCCTGGGTTTTTCGAGAAAAGCTGACTTTATTACTGTTTTCTAAAGATTTTATGGCGTTAAATGAACTATATGGTTGGCAACTCACCGGTGATATATTCAAAATTGCTAACGCAACTTTTACCAGCTTAATTTTGAGCAAAGCACTGTTAGGATTCCATATTCTATCCTTGGTTTGGCTGCTAGCTTCAACTTTGCTATTTTCTTACTTTTTTATTCCACGTTATGGAACGCTTGGTGTAGCTCAAGCACATTTAGCAACCCATCTGCTCTATTTTATTATCGCCTCAATAATTTTTTTCTATTATACTGAACACAAACCTGATCAAGTTAAGAAAAAAATCTTTTTTAGTAAAAAATCTCGCTTACTTCACTAAGACCAAATTTTTAACATGGCAGGGGTGGAGGGACTCGAACCCCCAACTCCCGGTTTTGGAGACCGGTACTCTACCAATTGAGCTACACCCCTAAAAAAACAGGACTCAGGAAACAGGCTTCAGTCTAAAATATTGACAAAACACTGTACCCTGAATCCTGATATCTGATTCCTAAAAGTGGCGGTGCGGACGGGACTCGAACCCGCGACCCCCGGCGTGACAGGCCGGTATTCTAACCAACTGAACTACCGCACCACATAATTAAACGGCATACCTTTTAAAAATTAATCCCTGCCGCGTGAAGCCGTGTTTAATTATTTGCTTGGCATCGACCGACTCTCACGTGGGGAGACCCCAAACTACCATAGGCGCAGCGACGTTTCACTTCTGAGTTCGGGATGGGTTCAGGTGGTACCATCGCGCTATTAACACCAAGCAAATAATTAAACAAGCTCCACTCTGGATAGTAGCTCTTCTGAAGTCGTTGTGGGTTGTAGGGTTAAGCCTCTCGGGCAATTAGTACTGGTTAGCTCAATGCATTACTACACTTACACACCCAGCCTATCAACGTCGTAGTCTTCAACAACCCTTACTGGCTTTTAGCCAGGGATGACTTATCTTGGGGCAAGCTTCCCACTTAGATGCTTTCAGCGGTTATCTTTTCCGCACTTGGCTACCGGGCACTGCCATTGGCATGACAACCCGTACACCAGCGGTGCGTCCATTTCGGTCCTCTCGTACTAGAAATAGCTCCCCTCAATCATCCAACGCCCACGGCAGATAGGGACCGAACTGTCTCACGACGTTCTAAACCCAGCTCGCGTACCACTTTAAATGGCGAACAGCCATACCCTTGGGACCTACTTCAGCCCCAGGATGTGATGAGCCGACATCGAGGTGCCAAACACCGCCGTCGATATGAACTCTTGGGCGGTATCAGCCTGTTATCCCCGGAGTACCTTTTATCCGTTAAGCGATGGCCCTTCCATTCAGAACCACCGGATCACTAAGACCTGCTTTCGCATCTGCTCGACCTGTCCGTCTCACAGTTAAGCGGGCTTTTGCCTTTGCACTAACCTCACGATGTCCGACCGTGATTAGCCCACCTTTGCACTCCTCCGTTACCCTTTAGGAGGAGACCGCCCCAGTCAAACTACCCACCAGACAATGTCCGGGTCCCGGTTTACGGTAACCCGTTAGAACACCAAACTTTAAAGGGTGGTATTTCAAGGTCGGCTCCAAGCAAACTAGCGTCCACTTCTCATCGCCTCCCACCTATCCTACACATCAAAGTTCGCTGACCAATGTCAAGCTATAGTAAAGGTTCACGGGGTCTTTCCGTCTTGCCGCGGGTACACTGCATCTTCACAGCAATTTCAATTTCACTGAGTCTCGGGTGGAGACAGCGTGGCCATCATTACGCCATTCGTGCAGGTCGGAACTTACCCGACAAGGAATTTCGCTACCTTAGGACCGTTATAGTTACGGCCGCCGTTTACCGGGGCTTCAATCCAGAGCTTCTCCTTGCGGATTACCCCTTCTCTTAACCTTCCGGCACCGGGCAGGCGTCACACCCTATACTTCCACTTACATGTTGGCAGAGTGCTGTGTTTTTATTAAACAGTTGCAGCCACCTGGTCTCTGCGACCCACCAAAGCTCCATCCGTTTCAAAATGTTACCTCAGCAGGCGTGCCTTCTCCCGAAGTTACGGCACCATTTTGCCTAGTTCCTTCACCCGAGTTCTCTCATCCGCCTTGGTATTCTCTACCTGACCACCTGTGTCGGTTTACGGTACGATTTATCATAGCCTATAAGCTTAGAGGCTTTTCCTGGAAGTTCAGCATCAACTACTTCAGCTCTAATGAGCCTCGTCTTCACGCCTCAGTGTTAATAGGTGACCGGATTTGCCTAATCACCTCACCTATACGCTTAAACCAGGTTCCCCTTCGCAGGTTACCAACGCCTGGCTAGCCTAGCTCCCTTCGTCCCCCCTTCGCAGCTATCATAAGTACGGGAATATTAACCCGTTGTCCATCAACTACGCCTTTCGGCCTCGTCTTAGGGGTCGACTTAACCTGCCCCGAATATCGTCGGACAGGAACCCTTGGTCTTCCGGCGAGCGGGTTTTTCACCCGCCTTTTCGTTACTCATGTCAGCATTCGCACTTCTGATACCTCCAGCATACCTCTCAGTACACCTTCTTCAGCTTACAGAACGCTCCCCTACCATGCGTTTACACGCATCCGCAGCTTCGGTGCATGGCTTTAGCCCCGTTACATCTTCCGCGCAGTCCGACTCGACCAGTGAGCTATTACGCTTTCTTTAAATGATGGCTGCTTCTAAGCCAACATCCTGGCTGTCTTCGCCTTACCACTTCGTTTCCCACTTAGCCATGACTTCGGGACCTTAGCTGGCGGTCTGGGTTGTTTCCCTCTCCACGACGAACGTTAGCACCCGCCGTGTGTCTCCCGTGATTACATTAATCGGTATTCGGAGTTTGCATCTGCTCGGTAACCTGGATAGGCCCCTCACAGAAACAGTGCTCTACCCCCAATAATGACTCACGAGGCGCTACCTAAATAGCTTTCGGGGAGAACCAGCTATCTCCCGGTTTGATTGGCCTTTCACCCCTAGCCACACGTCATCCGCTACTTTTTCAACAGTAGTCGGTTCGGTCCTCCAGTTGGTTTTACCCAACCTTCAACCTGCACATGGCTAGCTCACCGGGTTTCGGGTCTATAACCAGCGACTATCCGCCCTTTTAAGACTCGGTTTCCCTGCGGCTCCCCTAATCGGTTAACCTCGCCACTGATCATAACTCGCTGACCCATTATACAAAAGGTACGCAGTCACTAATCTTAAACTAGCTCCCACTGCTTGTACGTACACGGTTTCAGGTTCTATTTCACTCCCCTCCCGGGGTTCTTTTCGCCTTTCCCTCACGGTACTAGTTCACTATCGGTCAGTCAGGAGTATTTAGCCTTGGAGGATGGTCCCCCCTTCTTCAAACAGGATTTCTCGTGTCCCGCCCTACTCTTCGTGTCCAAATCATTAAACTATTTCAGGTACGGGGCTATCACCCTCTATTGCTGGCTTTCCCAAACCATTCCCCTATAATCTAATCACATACAGACACTGGGCTATTCCCCTTTCGCTCGCCACTACTCAGAGAATCTCTTTTGATTTCTTTTCCTCTGGGTACTGAGATGTTTCAGTTCCCCAGGTTCGCCTCACCGCCCTATTTTATTCAAACAGTGATACCATCATAAAATGGTGGGTTGCCCCATTCGGATATCGTTAGCTCAATCGCCCCTTCTCAGCTCGCCAACGCTTTTCGCAGAGTAGCACGCCCTTCTTCGCCTCTGACTGCCTAGGCATCCCCCGTGTACGCTTTCTCACTTAACCCTACAACCCAAAACAACTTCATTACTCACCGTTAGAATGTTGGTAGTTAGTTATCAGAAAAATAGAAATCTCTGAGCCCCTCGCACACTACACCTAACCATAAACTCAAAGTCTTTAGGTCGCTACTATCCAAATTGTTAAAGAACTGGTTGATTATCAAAAACCACAAATCAAAACTTTTCAACCTCTGACGTTTGGTTTCTGATTTCTGAACTCTGGTATGGCGTCCCCTAGGGGAGTCGAACCCCTGTTACCGCCGTGAAAGGGCGATGTCCTAGGCCTCTAGACGAAGGGGACTTATTAGATGTCAGAAACAAAATACTAGAAAACAGAAAAACTATTTAACACAAGCTTCTAGCTTCTAAACACGACAAACAATCTCTGTGAGCAGTCAATCTCAGCCACCAATTAATCGGTACCTTTACTGTATAGTAAGGAGGTGATCCAACCACAGGTTCCCCTACGGTTACCTTGTTACGACTTCACCCCAGTCATGAACCACACCGTGGTAAGCGCCCCCCCTTTCAGGTTAAGCAACCCACTTCTGGTGCAGCCCACTCCCATGGTGTGACGGGCGGTGTGTACAAGGCCCGGGAACGTATTCACCGCGACGTGCTGATTCGCGATTACTAGCGATTCCGACTTCATGGAGTCGAGTTGCAGACTCCAATCCGGACTATGACTAACTTTATGAGATTCGCTTACCATCGCTGGCTCGCTGCCCTTTGTATTAGCCATTGTAGCACGCGTGTAGCCCTACTCGTAAGGGCCATGATGACTTGACGTCGTCCCCACCTTCCTCCGGTTTATCACCGGCAGTCTCCTTTGAGTTCCCACCCTAACGTGCTGGCAACAAAGGATAAGGGTTGCGCTCGTTGCGGGACTTAACCCAACATTTCACAACACGAGCTGACGACAGCCATGCAGCACCTGTCTCAGAGCTCCCGAAGGCACAATCGTATCTCTACAATCTTCTCTGGATGTCAAGAGTAGGTAAGGTTCTTCGCGTTGCATCGAATTAAACCGCATGCTCCACCGCTTGTGCGGGCCCCCGTCAATTCATTTGAGTTTTAACCTTGCGGCCGTACTCCCCAGGCGGTCGACTTAACACGTTAGCTCCGGAAACCACAGCTTTAAGCCGCAATCTCCAAGTCGACATCGTTTACAGCATGGACTACCAGGGTATCTAATCCTGTTTGCTCCCCACGCTTTCGCCCCTCAGCGTCAGTTAATGTCCAGGGGGCCGCCTTCGCCACCGGTATTCCTCCAGATATCTACGCATTCCACCGCTACACCTGGAATTCTACCCCCCTCTACATTACTCTAGACTATCAGTCTTAGCTGCACGCCCTAGGTTAAGCCCAGAGTTTTCACAGCTAACTTAATAATCCGCCTACAGGCCCTTTACGCCCAGTAATTCCGATTAACGCTCGCACCCTCCGTATTACCGCGGCTGCTGGCACGGAGTTAGCCGGTGCTTCTTCTGCAGGTAACGTCAATTATTATGTCTATTAAACACAACAACTTCTTCCCCGCTGAAAGTGCTTTACAACCCGAAAGCCTTCTTCACACACGCGGCATGGCTGCATCAGGCTTGCGCCCATTGTGCAATATTCCCCACTGCTGCCTCCCGTAGGAGTCTGGGCCGTATCTCAGTCCCAGTGTGGCTGGTCATCCTCTCAGACCAGCTAGAGATCATCGCCTAGGTAGGCCTTTACCCTACCTACTAGCTAATCCCATCTGGGTTCACCTCGTGGTGAGTGGCCTCATCGGTCCCACCCTTTGCTCCTCAGAGTTCATGCGGTATTAGCCACCGTTTCCAGTGGTTGTCCCCCTCCACAAGATAGATCCCCAGACTTTACTCACCCGTCCGCCGCTCGTCGGCAAAAGACCAAAATCTTCCCCGCTACCGCTCGACTTGCATGTGTTAGGCCTGCCGCCAGCGTTCAATCTGAGCCATGATCAAACTCTTCAATTTTAAAATCTTTAATTCTCAATTTCGGTACCAACTAATCAGTACCTCAACTAACTGCCCACACAGATTGTTTGTCTAAATTTTTAAAGAGCAGTATCTATCATTAAAATAAAAGGTTAAGCGCTTTATTTGGCTTTTGCTCTTTTACTTTTAGTCACTTTCCTCAGAAAGTGGGTGCATTATAGTATTTATAGTGAATAGTACAAGCTTTTTATAAAAATTATTCACTAAAGCCTTTGTTATATCGACATCAGCTGCTACCAACGGCTGGCGCTACTTCCTGACGGTCCATTAAGCCAATGTAAGCCATAGGTGCATTGTCTCCGGTGCGAAAACCACATTTCAAAATTTGCGTATACCCTCCAGAACGAGCTGAAAACCGTGGAGCCAATACATCAAATAATTTTACAACTATTTCCTTGTTACCTAGACATGCAATCGCTAAGCGACGATTGGCAAGCCCACCTTTTTTAGCCAAGGTTATCAGTGGTTCTACCACCCGACGCAATTCTTTTGCTTTTGGAACGGTGGTTTTTATAAATTCATGGCCGAGTAAAGAACTAGCCAAATTTCGCAATAATGCTTTCCGATGGCTGCCTGTACGATTTAACTGTCGACCACTCTTACGATGGTTCATAGGAATGTACCTTTAACTTTAAGTTAGTCAATATTCACTCGCTGTTAGCGTTCACGATTTTGATCAGCAATGCTGCTGGGAGGCCAGTTTTCTAAACGCATTCCTAATGACAAGCCTCGTGAAGCTAAAACGTCTTTAATTTCAGTCAGTGATTTCTTGCCTAAATTGGGAGTTTTTAGTAGCTCCACTTCTGTCCGCTGTACTAAGTCGCCAATATGGTGAATGGCTTCAGCTTTCAAGCAATTAGCGGAACGCACTGTTAATTCAAGATCATCAACAGTTCTTAGAAGCATAGGATCAAAATCAAGCTTCTCTTTTTTAATCTCTGGTTGCCGAATATCGCGAAGATCTATGAATGCTTCTAATTGCTCAGCTAAAATGGTAGCCGCTTGCCGGATTGCCTCTTCAGGATCAATCGCACCATTAGTTTCTATCTCAATGATGAGCTTATCTAAATCGGTACGCTGCTCAACACGCGCTGCTTCAACAGTATAAGCAATTCGCACTACTGGGCTATAGCAAGCATCAAGTAATAGGCAACCCACTGATGGTTCCTTTCCTTTATCTTGCAAGCGCACGGCGGCTGGGACGTAGCCTCGGCCACGCTTCACTTTAATGCGCATATTCAATACAGCCTGACTATCAGTAAGATGGCAAATAATCTGTTGCGGATTTACAATTTCAACTTCGCTGTTAGGCGTAATATCAGCTGCTGTTACTGGACCAATACCACTTTTTTTGAGATATAGAACCGACTCATCACTGCTGGCTTTGAGCGCTAATTCCTTTAAGTTTAGTAATAACTCTAAGATATCTTCTTGGATCCCCTCTTTGCTACTATACTCGTGCAGGACTCCTTCAATATCTACTTCTGTAACCGCATATCCCGGCATCGATGAGAGTAAAATACGTCGTAGCGCATTGCCTAACGTATGGCCAAAACCTCGCTCCAACGGTTCAAGTGTTACTTTAGCATGAGTTAGGCTGATTTGTTCGATATCGACCAAACGCGGCTTAAGAAACTCGGTTGCAGAACCCTGCATTGTATCCCCTCTAAACTTTAGCTAGTTACTCTACTTAGAGTAGAGTTCAACTATCAAGTGCTCATTAATATCCGCAGAGAGATCGGAGCGCTCAGGTAAGCGTTTAAACACTCCTTCCATTTTGTTGATATCGATTTCCAACCAAACTGGCTTTTCTCGCTGCTCTGCTAATTCTAAAGCTGCTTTGATACGGTGCTGCTTTTTAGCCTTTTCTCGAATTTTTACTACATCATCAGCACAAACCTGATAAGAAGCGATGTTCACAACCTTATCATTCACTAATATCGATTTATGGCTAACTAATTGTCGTGCCTCTGCACGAGTTGCACCAAATCCCATTCGGTAAACGACGTTATCTAACCGACTCTCTAATAATAGCAGTAAGGTTTCACCCGTATTTCCTTTTAAGTGAGTCGCTTTTTTATAGTAGTTTCGAAATTGACGTTCCAATAAACCATACATCCGGCGAACTTTCTGCTTTTCACGCAGCTGAACACCATAGTCAGACAATCTTGGCTTACGAGCACCGTGCTGCCCTGGCGGAACCTCTGCTTTACATTTGCTCTCTAAAGGTCGAACCCCAGATAATAGGAACAGATCCGTACCTTCACGGCGACTTAACTTGAGCTTAGGGCCCAAATATCTAGCCATTTTGCTTCTCCAACTTCATGCCCACAGCAACATTACACGCGGCGCTTTTTAGGCGGGCGACACCCATTATGCGGAATAGGTGTCACGTCGGTGATATTAGTAATTCGAAATCCAGCTGCATTCAAAGCACGGATTGAGGGTTCTCGGCCTGGTCCAGGACCATTCAACATGACCTCTAGATTTTTCATGCCAAATTCCTTAGCCATTTCTGCACAGCGCTCAGCAGCTACTTGTGCGGCAAAAGGAGTTGATTTTCTCGAGCCACGGAAACCTGATCCACCCGCAGTAGCCCAAGCCAAAGCATTTCCCTGATGATCAGTAATCGTCACAATTGTGTTATTAAATGAAGCGTGGATATGTGCCATGCCATCAGTAATTTGATATTTTACCCGTCTACGGGTACGAACAGGGACTTTTGCCATTATTCAATCGCCCTTATCACTTTTTAATGACTTTACGTGGGCCTTTACGGGTCCGCGCATTAGTCTTTGTTCTTTGTCCACGAACGGGTAGACCGCGACGGTGTCGCAAACCACGATAACAACCCAAATCCATCAACCGTTTAATACTCAAGGTAACTTGCCGACGTAGATCGCCTTCGACAGTATACTGTGCTACTGCAGACCGCAATTTATCAATCTGCTCTTCAGATAACTCACTGATCTTAGCGTGCGTTGAAACGCCGGTCTCACTCAAAATTTTACGAGATCGGCTGACGCCTATACCATAAACCGCTGTTAAAGCGATTAAGGCATGCTTTTGATCAGGAATGTTAATGCCTGCTATACGGGCCACTACGCACTCCTATGGTTTTATTAAAGCAACACCTGCCTGAAAAGCCCGTCTTAAGATCTCAGTCCTGTGCTACTTACCGATTAAAAATCGACCGAGAAATCTAGCAGATCATCAGTCAATTTGCAAGTAAAAACGTCTAAACTATCCCTGCCGCTGCTTATGCTTAGGCACTTCGCAAATGATTCGAACCGTGCCATGCCGCTTAATTACCTTACAATAACGACACATTTTTTTTACTGAAGCACGTACTTTCATGATTTTATCCTCAAATACTATCTAGGTTTCCCTAATAGCGCTATGGTCAATAACTTACTCTATTGCCTACTTTTTCATCATTGATGTATATTGATAATTCATCAGTTGGGTCTGAATTTGTCCAATAAATTCCATAATTACCACAACAACAATTAACAAAGAAGTTCCTCCAAAATAAAAAGGAACTTTTTTATAAAGGATAAAAAACTCAGGAATTAAACAGATAAAACTAATATAAACTGCCCCAACCAACGTCAACCGTGTCATGATTTTATCAATGTAGCGTGCCGTTTGCTCACCAGGACGTATACCTAAAATAAGCCCACCCTGTTTTTTTAAATCATTAGCCATTTCCCTAGGATTAAACACCAAAGCAGTATAAAAAAAGCTAAAAAATATAATTGCAGAAGCATACAACATTACATACAGCGGTCTTCCAGGTTGTAGCATCTCGGATAGCTGAAACAACCACTGAAAACGAGTGCCACTGCTAAACCATTTTGCCAAAGTAGCAGGAAACAAAATTAAACTAGAGGCAAAAATTGCTGGAATCACTCCCGCCATGTTTACCTTAAGCGGCAATAGAGTGTTACGAGCTAGGGATTCACGCCTACCCTGCTGTTGCTTAGGGTGATGAACGGTAATATGGCGATTTCCTTGCTCAATAAATACCACGAAGCTAGTAATTAACAACATGAAAATAGCCACTATTAACAACAGCATGATACTAACATCGCCTTGACGAGCTTTTTCTACAGTCTGTATGATGGTGGGCGGCAAATTTGCTACAATTCCAGTGAAAATAATCAATGAAATCCCATTCCCAACGTTTTTTTCGGTAATTTGTTCGCCCAGCCACATCAATAGCATGGTCCCTGTGACTAAACTAATCGTTGCCACAAAATAAAAGCTAAAGGTGGGATTAACAACTAAACCAGGGACAATTCTTGGCAAACCAATAGTAATCCCTACTGCATTAAATAGCGCTAAAACGAAAGCACCGTAGCGCGTATACTGATTAATTTTACGCCGTCCAGACTCGCCCTCTTTTTTCAATTCTATTAATGCGGGGTGTACTACGGTTAATAGCTGCACAACAATGGATGCAGAAATATAAGGCATAATCCCTAATGAAAAAATGGAAGCTTGCCTCAAAGCACCGCCAGAAAACATGTTAAACATTTCAACAATGGTGCCGCGTTGTTGTTCAACTAATGAGGAGAGAACAGCGGCATTAACACCAGGGACCGGAATAAATGAACCCGCACGGAATACAACTAGCATGCCAAATACAGATAGCAAACGATATAGCAGATCTTGGACATGCTTTTGTGGCCGAGCAACCCCTAGTGTTTTCATGCTGATTATCCTACTCTTCTACCTTCCCACCAGCAGCTTCAATTGCCGCTTTGGCCCCCTTGGTCAGCCGTAAGCCGCGCAACGTAACGGTTCGCTCAATGGAACCTGAGTCAATGATCTTTACTGTTTTAATCTGATGATTAACCAAATTGGCAGCTTTTAAACTGTCTAGATCGATAATGCTATCCGTTAATCGGTTTAAATTGGACAAGCGAATTTCCGCAGTAAACAACGCCTTTTTCGAAGTAAAACCGAATTTAGGCAGACGACGATGCATCGGAGTTTGTCCGCCCTCGAAGCCTCGGCGAACTTTACCGCCAGACCGAGCCTTCTGTCCTTTATGACCTCTGCCACCGGTTTTTCCTAACCCTGATCCGATACCTCGCCCTAAACGCTTAGGGGCTTGCTTAGCGCCGAACGCTGGAGAGAGACTATTTAATCGCATCCACTGACTCCTCTACAACATTAACCATATAGGATATTTGCTTTACCTTACCTCGTATATCAGGAGTGGCGGCATGCACTACGGTATGGTTAATTTTTCGCAACCCTAAACTCTTTAAAGTGGCTCGATGTTTAGGTAGATATCCAATAGAACTTTTTATCTGGGTGATGAACAGCCGAGTTTTCATGGCAATTATCCTAAAATTTCTTCGACGGTTTTACCCCGTTTTGCAGCCACCTGCTCCGGAGATCTCATCTTTTTTAAGGCATCTACTGTAGCTCTAACTACATTAACAGCATTGGTAGAGCCATAAACCTTTGCTAATACGTTATGGACACCCGCCACTTCCAAGAGTGAACGCATTGCACCACCAGCAATAATACCCGTACCTTCAGAAGCAGGTTGCATAAATACCTGCGAACCCGTATGACTCCCTTTAATTGGGTGCTGTAGGGTGCCATTATTTAGCGAAACCTGTAGCATATTTCGCCGAGCTTTTTCCATCGCTTTTTGGATTGCAGCTGGAACTTCCCGGGCTTTACCATAACCAAAACCGACTCGACCACTTCCGTCTCCAACAACTGTCAATGCAGCAAAACTAAAAATACGGCCACCTTTGACTGTTTTAGAGACACGATTAACCGTTACCAGTTTTTCTTGTAGTTCGCCCACTTGCTTTTCGATACGTGCCATGTTATTTCTCTACGTTTTAAAAATCCAGGCCGGCTTCTCTAGCCGCTTCCGCTAACGATTGAATACGTCCATGGTATTGAAAACCAGAACGATCAAATGCCACCTGCTTAACCCCTTTAGCTAATGCACGCTCAGCAATTGAACGCCCTATTAGCATGGCTGCCTGTTTGTTCCCTGTATACCCCAGCTGCGTCTTTAGTGACTTTTCCACAGTAGAGGCGGTCGCTATCACTGAAGTACCATTTGCAGCAATCACCTGTGCATAAATATGACGAGGGGTGCGATGTACCAGCAAGCGAACCGCTGATAACCTTTTTATGGTACAACGTGTACGCGTTGCTCGACGAAGTCGAGCAGCTTGTTTATTCATGGCATTACCCTACTTTTTCTTAGCTTCTTTGAGTCGTACCGTTTCATTGGCATACCGAACTCCCTTACCTTTATAAGGCTCTGGAGAGCGGTATCCGCGCAAAACAGCCGCAACTTGGTTAACCAATTGCTTATCAATTCCTTTAACCAAAATCTCCGCGGCAGCTGGTATCTCTGCGGTAATTCCTTGAGGCAACTGATGTCTAACAGGATTTGAAAAGCCCAAATGTAAAACAATCGTATTCCCCTCCATTTGGGCACGATAACCGACACCGACCAGTTGCAATTTTCTGCTAAAACCCTGGCTAACACCAACAACCATGTTGTATATCAAAGCACGTGCGGTTCCTAATTGAGCCTTATCTCCTCTGGCATGCCCTTCATAAAGAGAAAAATGAAGTTCTTCACCATACTGATCAACTTTTACTGCTTGATGTAAGTTTGTTGCCAGCGATCCTAGCTTTCCAGTTATTGTAATGAGTTTCTCAGTGAATGCGACCGAAACATCCGGTAAGAGAGTCACTGGCACCTTAGCAATACGAGACATTCTTGATTCTCCCTTAGGCGACGTAACAGACAATTTCACCGCCTAAACGGGCTTGGCGTGCTGCACGATCAGTCATGATTCCTTTAGAGGTTGAGACGACAGCAATGCCTAATCCCCCCATCACTTTTGGCAACTCCTTGCTGTTTTTATAGATACGCAATCCTGGGCGACTGACTCGCTGAATAGTTTCGAGTACCGGTTGTCCTTGGAAATATTTCAAGGTAATTTCCAATAATGGCTTTATCGTTCCCATTATCACAAAATCTTTAATATAACCCTCTTTTTTCAAAACATTAGCGATAGCAACCTTAAGTTTAGAAGAGGGCATAACTACGGTGGTCTTATTGGCAGATTGTCCGTTACGCAGACGGGTCAACATATCGGCAATCGGATCTTGCATACTCATTATTCATTAGCTCCCATGATAGCAGCAGTAGTCTTACCAGCTTGCCTTGCTTAAACCAGGTATCTCACCGCGCATGGCGGCTTCACGCAATTTAATGCGTGATAAACCAAACTGTCGCAAAAATGCCCGTGGTCTTCCTGTTTGACGGCAGCGATTGCGTTGGCGGCAAGAACTGGAGTCACGAGGCAATAGCTGTAACTTCAATACCGCATCCCACCGACGGTCATCACCAACATTGTTATCTGAGATAATTGCTTTGAGTTCAGCACGTTTGACCGAATATTTTTTAACCAATTTAGCGCGCTTAACCTCACGTGCTTTCATCGATTGTTTAGCCATGAGTTACTACCTTCTTTATTTACGAAATGGAAAATTAAAGGCAGCTAATAACGCATGGCCTTCTTCGTTAGTAGAAGCGGTGGTGGTAATGGTTATATCTAATCCTCTTACACTATCAACGCTGTCATAATCTATTTCAGGAAAAATAGTCTGCTCACGAATGCCAATACTGTAATTACCTCGACCATCAAAAGATTTGGTACTGAATCCTCTGAAATCCCGTATCCGCGGAATAGCGATATCAATGCATCGTTCAAGGAAGTCCCACATCAATTGGCCCCGTAAAGTGACCTTACAACCAATCGGATAACCTTGCCTAATTTTAAAACCTGCTACCGATTTACGTGCCTTAGTTACCACCGGTTTTTGTCCGGAAATGGCTGCTAAACTAGCAACCGCACGATCTAATACCTTTTTGTCAGCAACCGCTTCGCCAACTCCCATATTCAAGGTAATTTTAACAATTTTTGGGACTTGCATGACAGATTTATAGCCAAATCGCTGCTTGAGCTGTTGGACTAGCTGTTCTTTGTAAGAATCATGCAGTTTCGCCATGAGTTACTCCGCTGTTAATAGTTATTTAATGGTTTCGCCAGTAGACTTAAAGAAGCGAACTTTTTTGCCATTCTCAAATCGAAAACCGACTCTATCCGCTTTATGGGTCGTTGAGTTAAACAGCGCAACATTAGAAATATGCAAGGAAGCTTCTTGTTCAGTAATTCCCCCTGACAATCCCAAAGCTGGAACTGGTTTTTGATGTTTTTTAACTAGATTGATATTCTCAACAACCACTCGCCCGGCTTGTAATACCTTGGTAACCCGACCGCGCTTGCCTCTATCTTTTCCAGCTAAGACAACCACTTCATCATTGCTACGAATTTTGGCCGCCATACCTCACCTCATTACAATACTTCTTGGGCCAAAGAGACTATTTTCATAAATTTCTCTGACCGCAGTTCGCGAACAACCGGCCCAAAAATACGAGTGCCTACCGGGTGCCCATTCTTAGCCAATAAAACACAAGCATTACTATCGAAACGCAATATTGAGCCATCGGGGCGGCGGGTGCCTTTTCGGGTTCGCACCACGACCGCTTCTAAAACATCACCCTTTTTAACCTTGCCTTTGGGGATTGCTACTTTAACGGTAATTTTAATAACATTACCTTCTCTTGCATAACGACGGCGTGAACCCCCGAGAACCTTAATGCACATGACGCGACGTGCCCCAGAATTGTCCGCCACCGTCAACATCGTCTGTTCTTGGATCATGTTAACGCTCCGCGCTTGCCAATAAGTAAGATTGCTTTCATCTCGCCTACTCGAAAAATGAAATTGTCTCGTTTCGTTTTAATTACAGAGCCGTTTTTTCTACAATGTTGACCAATGCCCAAGACTTTCTCTTCGACAAGGGCCGACATTGACGTATCTCAACGAGATCACCGATAGCACAGAGATTTTCTTCATCATGTGCTTGAAGCTTCGTGGTACGTTGAATGAACTTACCATATAACGGATGCTTTACTTTACGTTGAATAGCGACAACAATAGATTTTTGCATCTTATTGCTGATCACCTTGCCCTGCAGTGTACGACTATTGTCACTCATGATACACCCTTCTTCTGCGTCAATACCGTTTTAATACGGGCAATATTACGTCTTAGCTCTTTAAATTGATGCGTTTGTTTCAATTGGCCAGAAGCCTTTTGCATCCTTAGTGCAAACTGCTCACGCAGTAGCTCTAGTAACTGAGCTTGAAGCGCCTCAGCACTCTGCTCATGCATTACCTTGGCTTTCATCACATCACCGCCTTGGTTACGAATGTAGTCTTAATAGGTAATTTAGCAGCTGCTAGTCTGAATGCTTCTCGAACCAACTCTTCGGATACACCGCCAATTTCATAGAGGACTTTTCCAGGTTGTACTAAAGCGACCCAATATTCAACGCTACCTTTACCCTTTCCCATACGAACTTCTAAGGGTTTTTTAGTAATTGGTTTATCCGGAAAAACCCGAATCCAAATTTTTCCCTGACGTTTAATTGCCCGAACCATAGCACGGCGAGCCGATTCTATTTGTCGTGCCGTTAAACGACCTCGATCAACCGCTTTAAGCCCAAAGGTTCCAAAACTCACATCAACGCCATTGGCTAGACCTCGATTGCGACCTTTGTGCATTTTACGGAATTTAGTACGTTTTGGTTGCAACATCCCAGAAGCTCCTTATTTACGGCCTTTACGATGTTGTTTATTGGGCGCTGGTACAACTGGCTTTTCAGCTTGCAGTAAAGCTGACTTGCTATCTAGAATCTCCCCTTTGAAGATCCACACCTTAACCCCAATAACCCCATACGTAGTATGCGCTTCACTTAGGCTATAATCGATATCAGCCCGTAATGTATGCAAGGGAACCCGCCCTTCTCGATACCATTCAGTCCGAGCAATTTCTGCGCCGCCTAAACGGCCACTCACCTGGACTCTAATCCCTTTAGCACCTACTCGCATAGCATTTTGCACCGCGCGCTTCATCGCTCTGCGGAACATGATACGTCTCTCAAGCTGAGAAGCGATGCTATCAGCGACCAATTTAGCATCAAGCTCTGGTTTGCGAACTTCAGAGATATTAACTTGGGACGGCACCTTAGCAATAGCTGTAATCGCCTGCCGAAGCTTTTCGATATCTTCACCTTTTTTACCGATCACCACTCCCGGGCGTGCCGTATAAATGGTAACTCGAATCGCTTTGTCAGGCCGCTCAATAACAATACGCGAAATAGAGGCTTTGGCTAGCTCTTTGTTCAAAAACTGGCGCAACTTGAAATCGCTGTCTAAGTTATCAGCAAACTCTTTACTATTTGCATACCAGGTAGAGTTCCAAGGTTTAACAATACCCAGTCGCATTCCAACCGGATGGACTTTCTGGCCCATTATAATTCTCCAGACTTTCAGCGATCAGATACAATCACGGTAATGTGGCTTGTACGCTTTAAGATGCGATCAGCACGTCCCTTAGCTCTCGGCAAGGTACGCTTCATACTAGGGCCTTCATCGACATAGATTTTACTGATCTTCAGTTCATCAATATCTGCCCCTGCGTTATGTTCAGCATTGGCAATGGCGGATTCCACCACTTTTTTAGTAAGAAGTGCGGCTTTCTTATTCGTATGCCTTAAAATTTCTAAGGCTTGCGCGGCTTGCTTGCCACGAACCAAGTCAGCCACTAATCTTACTTTTTGAGCTGAGCTCCGCGCGTAACGATGTTTAGCGATAGTTTCCATCTTAGGCCCTTATTAGCGCTTCTTAACCTTTTTATCCGCCGCATGACCCCGGAAAGTTCGGGTTGGGGCGAATTCACCTAATTTGTGCCCCACCATCTCATCTGAGACAAAAACAGGCACATGTTGGCGACCGTTGTGGGTAGCTATCGTTAATCCAATCATTTGCGGAATGATCATCGAACGACGAGACCAGGTTTTAATCGGTTTTTTATCACTGGTTTTTACCGATTTCTCTACCTTCTTCAGCAAGTGTAGGTCGATATAGGGACCTTTCTTGAGAGAACGTGGCATGCGTTATCCTCTACAATTAAACAGTTATTGATTACGGCGACGGATAATATAGCGGTCAGTTTGCTTGTTATGTCGCGTTTTTTTACCTTTGGTCTGCACACCCCATGGGGTAACAGGATGTTTACCAAAGTTTCGTCCCTCACCACCACCGTGTGGATGGTCCACAGGGTTCATCGCCGTACCGCGCACTGTTGGACGAATCCCACGCCAACGACTAGCACCCGCTTTACCAAGTTCACGTAGCATATGTTCAGCATTGCCGACTTCACCGATGGTAGCACGACAATCAGCCAATACCTTTCGCATTTCACCTGAACGTAGTCGCAAGGTTACATAAGTATTTTCACGGGCTACCAATTGAACATAAGCACCCGCAGAGCGAGCCAACTGCCCACCTCTACCCGGTTTTAGCTCTACATTATGGACAACGCTACCTACCGGAATATTACGCATTGGTAACGTATTACCAACTTTGATGGGTGCATTGTTTCCAGACTGTATACATGCTCCAGGACGTAAGGTTTTCGGTGCTAACACGTAACGTCGTTCACCATCTTGGTACAACACTAGAGCAATATTTGCTGACCGATTTGGATCATACTCTAAGCGCTCAACGGTTGCCGGTATGCCATCTTTATTTCTTTTAAAATCGACTACTCGATACTGTTTTTTATGGCCACCGCCAATATGTCGCGTTGTGATTCGACCATCGCTATTTCGGCCACCTGTCCTTCCTTTTTTCTGCAGCAACGGCGCATAAGGTTTACCCTTATGCAGTTCAGGATTGACGACCTTAACTTGGTGACGGCGACCAGGAGAGGTCGGCTTACATTGAATAACAGCCATCTGATTCTATTCCTTCAACTTACTGCGCACCGCCAGGCAATGCGATAGATTGACCAGCTTTTAAGGTTACGTAGGCTTTTTTCCAATTACTGCAGTGACCTTCTCGGCCAGCACGTCGCTTTACTTTTCCTTTAACGATTAAGGTATTAACACTCTCTACCTCGGTGTCAAAAAACTTTTGAACTGCCGCCTTAATCTGCG
Organism: Candidatus Symbiodolus clandestinus; assembly: GCA_038960095.1. Taxonomy (GTDB): domain Bacteria; phylum Pseudomonadota; class Gammaproteobacteria; order Enterobacterales; genus Symbiodolus; species Symbiodolus clandestinus. The sequence goes on along the minus strand of CP152425.1, from coordinate 644,459 downwards.
CCTTAGTAGCTTCTTTAGCCACCTTAAAAATGACTGTATTGCTTTTCTCGTGAATCCGTGTCGATTTTTCGGTCAGATGCGGACCACGCAATACCTGAAATAAACGCTCTTCGGAGATCATGCTAACAACTCCTGCAATTGGTTAACTGCTTCGGCAGTTATCAGAACTCTATCGAAAGCAATTAAGCTTAAAGGATTGAGCCCATCCACTGAAAGAGCGTCCACCCGATTTAAGTTGCGTGTAGCGAGAAACAAATTTTTATCTAATAAGTGAGTAACAATCAAAACGTTGTCTAAGGACATTGCTTTAAGTTTCTCTATTAATAGCTTTGTTTTTGGTGAATCTGTGGTAAAAGTGTTTACCACCAACAACCGTTCTTGACGCACCAGCTCAGAAAGGATGCTGCGTAAAGCGCCTCGATACATTTTCTTATTGACTTTTTGATCGTAGCTTTGTGGCTTTGCAGCGAAAGTAACGCCACCAGAGCGCCATAGCGGGCTTTTTACCGAACCAGCTCGAGCACGACCACTGCCTTTTTGCCGCCAAGGTTTTTTGGTGGTTCCGCAAACCTCTGCTCGACTTTTTTGAGCGCGACTTCCCTGGCGCTGACCTGCTTGATAAGCAACCACCACTTGGTGTACCAGTGCTTCATTAAAATCGCGCGCAAAGACTGTCTCAGCAACCGTCAACGTACCGGATGTATCTTGTATTGCTAATTCCATTCCCATCTCCTCGAAGGTTACGCCTTGACCGCTGGTCTCACAATCAAGTCACCACCCGTTGCTCCAGGGATAGCTCCCTTTACAAGCAATAGGTTCTTCTCAGCATCTATGCGCACGATCTCCAAACTCTGTACGGTAACCCGTTCAGCACCTAAATGTCCTGACATCTTTTTACCCTTAAAAACCCGGCCTGGAGTCTGATTTTGACCTATCGATCCCGGTGCCCGGTGCGATAAAGAGTTACCATGAGACATATCCTGCGTTCTAAAATTCCAACGTTTAACGGTACCCGCAAACCCTTTACCTTTGGAAACCCCGGTAACATCTACTTTCTTGACGTCAGTAAACCGATCGACACCGATCGCCTGACCCACACTGAAAGTTTCATTATTGCGAAAAGTAAATTCCCACAGTCCTCGACCAGCAGCAACCCCTGCCTTAGCGAAATGACCAGCCTCTGGCTTATTGATATGGCTGGCTTTTTTATTACCTGTGGTCACCTGGATAGCTGAATATCCATCGGATATCTCTGTTTTAACCTGAGTTATCCGGTTCGCTTCGATCTCAATCACCGTTACCGGTATGGAGACACCTTCTTCAGTGAAGAGTCGAGTCATGCCAACTTTACGGCCGATCAAACCAATCATTTTTTTAACCTTTATTTACGCTTACTACGCTTAGCACGCTGATTCTCAGGACTATTCACTTTGATATCAGCATGTACACCCGCTGCCAACTCTAAACTCATCAAACTTTCTATAGTTTTTTCAGTTGGCTCAACGATATCAATGAGACGCTTGTGCATGTCTTGCTTGTACTGATCTCTAGCGTCTTTATTAACATGAGGCGAAATTAACACAGTCCAACGTCTTTCACGCGTTGGCAAAGGAACTGGGCATACCCAAGACCCTGTTTTCTTGGCAGCCATAACAATCTGGGCAGTAGATTGATCAATAAGACGGTGATCAAACGCCTTTAAGCGAATACGTATACGGGTCTTTGGGTTCTGCATGAGACCAACGCTCCAATCATATAAAGCAAAAAACCACCCTGCTTAACCGTCAGCAAGATGGATAGAAATTAAACTCTATTCTCCTATTGAGAACTTTTGGCATTCCAACGAGCTTGCATTACAAAATCTCGCTTATAACTCATCCCAGAAAATTACTCACTCTTTTAACAGAACAGACTAGAGAAGCTTTATCTTGCTGGTAGGACGTTGAATTATACAGACTAATACCCATAACACAAGCATGTTTCTTTAAAAAATTAACCAGAGCACTAAAGTTTAGGCGATCAGCTTTAGCCATGGCACAGCGTGGCATCAATTCCACCATCTCGTTGGTATGATGGTGTATTAGGAAAACTCCTTGTGTAACAGCTGAAGCACGTGGTGTTGGTAAAAAACCTTAAATTGACGGTAGCGGAGCTGATGGAAAAGGATCATGATAGTGACCATTTCAGCCAATGATAGTTGGGTTGCCCGTTGGCGTTTTCTTTTTGGTCCAGGAATTGAGTGATTTTTTAGGATCGAATCAAAATTTTTACAAAAATCATCCACAAGGCAGTAAAGTTCGGTAAGGTTGTCCATGAGTAGCACGCGGTTCTCGAGTTTTGTTCTCGCAAACATGCTTCTTCCTGAATGGCGTGCTACCTTTCAAGTGCTATCCTCGTTAAACTACTCAAAAAATGACTCTCTTATCCCAAATTCAGGTTTTGACTAACTAATTTATAGTCAGCCCCAAAATAAACCACCACCTTTACTGGACTACTTTCTCCGGGCCACTGCCCCTTGGTATTTGAAACGGCCCAGGATGTGAGCAATCCACATAACTACCAAGTGTGTTCGTAAGCTGTGTTTCACTAAATAGGCTTATGTCTACTGAACTTAAGGCTTGTGCCAAGTTAACCCTTGTTATGTGGTCTAAGTATGAATTTAAGAATGTTAGAGGTTTAAGTTTTCTTTCTATTTTGCTATGAAGTTTATGTTTGCTAACTGCCTTTTTAAATTTGCGCTTAAGCTTACCGTGAATGGTGCCCACCTGTGGGTTAGTTTTCTTTTTTAACCACATTAGTTTATTATAAACACCCTTATATCTAATTAAACTTACTAATTTAATATCATCTTGAGTGGTTAGAAAATCGTGCAGTGAGATAACTTTATTTTTATTTGAAATAATTATTTTTTGAAGTTTAGATTTACATTTATCCCAGTAATTGGAAAGGTTTCCTTGAGTATTTAAAATTTCAGGTTTTTCAATATTAATATCTCTTAATAACAGATGGTCAATAATGGTGTAACTGATTTTTGTATATTTAAACTGAATGGCCAGAAAAAGTGGCGTTTCTCCTCGGTTATTTTTTAGTGTAATATCTGCACCGTTTTTAATCAACAGTTCAACTATTTTTTCTTTGCCAAACTTAGCAGCTATAAATAGCGGTGTTTCTTGGTTACTATTTCTCAGGTTAACATCCGCCCCTTTTTCAAGTAGCAGCTCAACTAGCTCTAAACTGCCAAACTTAGCAGCTATTAAAAGAGGCGTTTCTCCGAGGATATTTTTCAGGTTACTTTCTACACTCCTATCAATTAAAGCATAAACAGCCTCTAAGGAATCTTTATGAATAGCTTCAGATAATTGGTTAAATAATGAAATTATTTTATTCAGAAAGCCAACTATATTTAACCTGTCAAGGTTAACAGCTACAGACAGTGGCGTTTCTCCTCGGTTATTTTTTGGTGTAATATCTGCGCCGTTTTTAATCAGCAGCTCAACTATTGCTAAGTTGCCAGTTCTAGCAGCAGCAAAAATCGGTGTTTCTCCTTCGTCATTTTTCAGGTTAACAGCTGCGCCGCTTGCAATCAGCAACTCAACTATTTCTAAGTCATCATTTTTAGCAGCAGCAAAAATCGGTGTTTCTCCTTCGTCATTTTTCAGGTTAACAGCTGCACCGCTTGCAATCAGCAGCCCAACTATTGCTAAGCAGCCATTTTTAGCAGCAACAAAAATCGGTGTTTCTTCTTCGTCATTTTTCAGGTTAACAGCTGCACCGTTTTCAATCAGCAACTCAGCTATTCCTAAGGTGCCCTCTCTAGCAGCAGCAAAAATCGGTGTTTCTCCTTGGTTATTTTCCAGGTCAATATCTGCACCGTTTTCAATCAGCCGCTCAACTGCTGCTGAGTTGCCAGTTCTAGCAGCTGCATACAGCGGTGTTTCTCCTTCGTCATTTTTCAGGTCAATATCTGCACCGTTTTCAATCAGCCGCTCAACTATTGCTAAGTTTCCAGACTCAGTAGCTGCAAACAGTGGCGTTTCTTTGTCGTTATTTTCCAAGTTAATAGCTGCACCGTTTTCAATCAGCCGCTCAACTATTGCTAAGTTTCCAGACTCAGTAGCTGCAAACAGTGGCGTTTCTTTGTCGTTATTTTCCAAGTTAATAGCTGCACCGTTTTCAATCAGCCGCTCAACTATTGCTAAGTTTCCAGTTCTAGCAGCTGCATGCAGTGGCGTTTCTCCTTGGTTATTTCTCAGGTTACTTTTTACGCCTCTCTCAATTAAACTATGAACAGCCTCTAAGGAATCTTTACAAATAGCTTCAAATAGTTGGTTAGATAAAAAAATTAGTTTATTCAGAAAGCCAACTATATTTAACCTGCCAAGGTTAACAGCCACAGACAGCGGCGTTTCTCCTCGGTTATTTTTTAGTGTAATATCTGCGCCGTTCTTAATCAGCAGCTCAACTATTGCTAAGTTTCCAGACTCAGTAGCTGCAAACAGTGGCATTTCTTTGTCGTTATTTTCCAAGTTAATATCTACGCCGTTTTTAATCAGCAGCTCAACTGTTTTTAAGTCGCCATTTCTAGCAGCAGCAAAAATCGGTGTTTCTCCCCAGTCACTTTGTATGTTAATTTCTGCGCCGTTTTTAATCAGCAGTTCAACTATTGCTAAGTTTCCAGTTCTAGTAGCTGCGCACAGTGGCGTTTCTCCGAGGGCATTTTTTAAATTGATTTTTACGCCCCTCTCAATTAAATCATGAACAGCCTCTAAGGAATTTTTATGAATAGCTTCAAATAGTTGGTTAGATAAATTTGGCATATTAATAGTCTCTTCTTAAGTGACTTACCCAAAATGTTTGCTTCGTCCGTGGACCGAACACGTGAGCGATAGCTCTTTTGCGCTTGGTATCGAAAGCGTACCAAAGCCAGTGCTGACGGCTTTTATTGCCTACAAAATCCCACTGTTCATCCATCTCACAGATTAAAGCTAGGTCATCTATGGTACTACACTGCCTAGTCACTTGGACTGGCGCTAATTTTTTTTAAGCGCCGGATTACGGTATTTTGACTAACTTTTAGCACTCCACTGGTATCTCTGACCCCAGAACCGTTGAGTGCCATGTCCACGACCTTGTCAGCAACTCCTGGCTGGTTGCCATTATAACGGTACTCTAGCTGAAAATGCTTGCTACAAGACTTACAGCGATAACGCTGTACCCCTTTAACCAGTGATTTCAGCCTTATTAATCTGGTTTCCTTCATAATAGCAACACCTAATTTCTACCAACGCCACTTCAACAACTCTTTGTTCTACATTGGCGGTTAACATACCTAAAATCCTAAAGTTAGAGGCGCTACCTAATAAACAATGTGCTGTTAACAAAAATGGGATATTTCCCAATTGTTAGCAGACTTTATTTTTTATAATTTTATCATAAAAATATAACAATTGAAACTATTTATTGACATTAATTAAACTAATATTTTTAAATTTGACTTGTTGGAGAAGTAGGCTGACGTAGACCAGAGTAGTAGTTGTGCAATAGAATGGGACCACTGACTTCGTGTTCTGGTCCAGTAAAAACACATCGTTACCCATAACCATCAACAGTCTGAAAAAATCGCCATAAACAAGTTAAGATGGATGAATTTGAGGTATTGATACGATGGACTGGGCAATGAGAGAGATGGGAACGGTGGAGTTAGGAGAGCAGCGACTTAATCATCGGGTCATTGCATTGCTTGATAGGTTGGGTGCCAATGCTCAAGCCAGTATTCCGGTAGCACGCGGCAGTTGGGCAGAAACAAAAGCAGCCTACCGGTTATTTGATAATGCTAAAGTCAATGCAGAAAAAGTGTTATCTCCCCAAAATTTTATCCAAGCCGGAAAAACTTATGGGTAACGATGTGAGTAGAAAAGGACAATTTGTTTAAGAGAAACCGTGAGCTTGTTCCTAAATGTATAGGAGATCTATACCCTAATATTGAATATAAGCGCTGACTGGTATAAAAACCTTCAATATAATCGAGGACAGCTGATTTTGCCTGTGCCCTGGTATGATAAATTTCTTGGCCAGTTCTCTCTGATTTTAAGCTGCCGAAAAACGCTCAGCGACTGCATTGTCATAACAATTACCTGCTTGACTCATGCTAACCGTCAGTGCTGATTGTTTTAAACGTGCTTGATAAGTAGCACTTGTGTATTGGCAACCCGGGCTTACTTTGAGTAGTTATTATGTAGCGGCGACGTTGTAAGCAGAACACTTCAGCCTTACGCATCAAACGACGAGCACAAAATCTGCCCACAGGGTAACCTTGCATTTGTTAGTTTGACTCGTTGGCAAAGAAGGCTGCCGCCTTTTTTAAAATAGCGCGTTCCATTCTAAGCGGTTGATTTCCTTTACGCAGTTTAGCTAACTCTTGTTGTTCAGAGGTTAATCCCATTTTTTTCGAAGGGATTGGATTAGATAATTATTTCAGCCAACGATTAATGTTTTTACTACTGATTCCTAAAGTTTCACCGGCTTTAGACTGAGTATACCCTTGCTTTGTAACCAATTTTACTGCCTCTAGTTTAAATTCTAAATGACGACCTACTTTATTGTTCATATGACACCTTAGGTTAAGTGATATAGAGCTTATCCTATTTCTCTTAATTTAAGTGTCTACTTTTATTACACCAGAACAGGACCTTAGGGTCACCTGGTGATACAGGTAGTTCTCTCTTTACCGGAGAACAATGGTTTATACAGCTTCATGTCGCACAAGGGTAGCAAGATCGGTTCGGACACAGTAGGAATCTTTGTCCTTATAGGGCGGGGAGGATGTTAAGAACCCATTAACCAAAGAGTAAGTTTTTGTTGTAGAGCCTCTATCCCCCAACGTTTGGTCGCTGAAAAACCCAGCACATCAATTTTTCCCGGGTAGCACTGCAGCGATTGTTGTACTTTAAGTTCTTGCTGCTTATAGGCACTGTGAGTAAGCTTATCTTTTTTAGTTAATACAATGAGCAATGGTAGCGAATGCTCTGCGGTCCAGCGGATTAGCTGCTGATCTAATATCTTAAGTGGATGGCGACAATCCATCAATAAAACCAAACCCTGCAGCTGCCGGCGCTGCCATAGGTAATCGCTTAAGGAGTGTTGCCATTTTTGCTTAACACTATCAGGAACTTGCGCATACCCATAGCCGGGAAGATCAACTAAATAGCTCTGTTCGGCCACTTGAAATAAATTGATTAAACGGGTTCTTCCTGGTAATTTGCTGGTTTTTGCTAGCTTTTTCTGATTCGTTAGGCTATTCAAAGCACTTGATTTCCCAGCATTAGAACGCCCTACAAAAGCAACTTCACGTCCGGACTGTTGCGGTAACTGTCCTATATTTTCTGCACTTAAGATAAAACGTGCCGACTGATAATTAATGGTATCGATACCCAATTGAATTAACCTTACAACACTGACTGAACTAAGAGCGACTTTCAAACTTGACTTTCCCTCCAGTCTCCAAGCTAATTTTCGAGTATACTAGCCAGCGTTCGAACTGAGGATAAAGTATGTTAAATACAACCATACACCGGGAAGCCTCTTTAATCCAGAAATATGAGTCCTATTCGGTTCCCCGTTATACTTCTTATCCGACGGCAGTCGAATTTTCTGAGGCTTTTGGAGCAGAAAACCTCTACCAAGCAGCGTGCCGTTATCCGCAACTCCCTCTATCCCTTTATGTCCATCTTCCTTTCTGCCGACAGCTTTGCTATTTCTGTGCCTGTAATAAGTTGATCACCCGACAAGCGGATAAAGTAACACGCTATTTGGAGCATTTAGCTCAAGAAATTCAGCATTATTCGCCGCTATTTTCTACACGGCTGGTCAACCAACTTCATTGGGGTGGCGGCACACCAACCCTGCTAAACAACTTGCAGATCAGCCAACTCAACCAGCAGTTGCGGCAAGCCTTTCATTTCACTGAGGAAACTGAATGCTCGATCGAAATTGACCCTCGCCAGGTTGAACTTTCGTTGCTTGATCATCTACGGCAAGAGGGATTCAATCGAATTAGTATCGGCGTCCAAGATCTCAATGCGACAGTACAGCAGGTGATCAATCGCCAACAAGATGAGAACCTAATAGCAGCCCTGATTCAACGGGCGCGGGAGCTTAAATTTCACTCCATCCATTTGGATTTGATCTACGGATTACCCCAACAAATTCCGGAAACTTTTACCGCTACCTTAACAAAAATCATCGATTGGGATCCTGACCGATTAAGCCTGTTCAATTATGCACACTTACCCGATCGTTTTCCAGGACAGCATAAAATCAAAACCATTGATTTACCTAACAGTCAGCTAAAATGGATCATCTGGCAGCGTTCTCAAGAGCAATTGTTAACGGCCGGTTACCAATGGATTGGCATGGATCATTTTGCAAAATCAACCGATGATCTCTTTAAGGCACAGCAAACCGGGCAATTACATCGAAATTTTCAAGGTTACACCACCCATAAAAATTGTGAACTACTAGGTCTGGGTGTCTCAGCCATTAGCTCGCTAGGAGACACTTATGCGCAAAACCAAAAGCTGTTAGGGAACTATGAAAGCCAGGTAGCAAAAAGTGGTCAGGCTATATGGCGTGGTCTGATCTTAAGTCGAGATGACTGCTTGCGCCGCGATATCATTCAAAGCTTAATTTGCCATTTTACTTTGGATATCCAGCAAATTGAGCAGCATTATTCCATTCAGTTTGCTGACTATTTTGCTGCCGAGCTCTCTCTTTTAGAGGCTTTGGCCGCTGATGAACTGCTTAATATTTATCCTCAGCGCATCACCGTTACTCCGACGGGGCGACTATTGATCCGCCAAATCTGCTGCTGCTTTGATCGCTATTTTAATCCATCTTCTCGGAAAATGTTTTCACGGCTGATTTAACCTGGCCTGCGACTATTATCAGGATGGTATAGTTTATTAAATTAAAGCAAAATGATATGAGCTCCGTTGCTATGGCATGCAGCTATTTATGGCCACTCCTGTGAAATGTTAACAGAATTTAGTTTCCTAAACCACCGGTTCCTCTTTCGGTAGTCATTGATTGCTGGTTAATAAGATTTATTCTTTGATTTAAGCTTGTAAATTGATGCCTGTTTCTATTTGTTTCCCTGATCAATTCTATACGTAAATGGGGTAAGCATAACTCTATACTGTTGAGTTGGTTCCCTAAATTTCTGACTGATCGATTGATTGTATTAATAAATTAGTTTCTCTTTGAAACTGAATGTCAACTTCTCTGAGAACTCCGTAACATTTGCCACTCAAGTGGTAACGAAGTCTAAAAGAAAAATTGCTAATATTATTCCATCGTTGTGGCAATACAGTAACCAGTTTCCCGGATACGACGTCCAAAGGCTGTCCTGCCAGCAATCGGGGTATCAATAATGTGAATCGTTGGATTTAACATGGTAATCACCTTTTTTGATTTTTAATAAAAATAATCCATTTGTTATCAATAGATCGTGAATTAAAGTTAAGACCTTGTGGGCTCTTACCTGTCAAGTATCGTCTATCAAAAAACCAATAATAAATATAGAAAACACCTGAAATATATCAGTATGGGGTAGAAACTCAGAGTATTTGATGCGGTAGCATTACCGAGAAAACTTAATAGAGCTCCCTGTCAAAAAAAACAGCCCTAGAAATTAATCAAAGACGCAAAATTCTTCACCCATAACCTGGTTTGAGTATGAGATAGATAGCATCCCTTAATTGGTATTGGTAGAAGTTTAGACTTGACCTGACAATAAATTGCAACCTGAAAAATGAGTAGCTATCTGGTAGTGTCTGAAACTTTCAAAACAACAAACTAAAGCGCAATTTTGAATATATGGTAACCATGGCTTGCCATTTTTTATGTTTTTCTCATATGAAATCTCTACGGATCTTGCCGTTTGAATCCGATATCATCCAAACTCTACCATAAATTAACTTAGTCCTGATATTACAATGAGTTATTGTGGCTTTTTAAGCCCAGCTGCGTTATTGTTCACATTATTTGGTATTAGGTTAATTGTTTTGAGGTCTTCGTGGCGGAATGGATTGAGGGCTCTGTCATTGCCGTACAGCATTGGCATGAGGCCCTATTTAGTATTCAACTAACAGCAGCGGTGGCTTCTTTTACTGCTGGTCAGTTTGTTAAATTGGGATTGGAAATTGATGCTAAGCGTTACCAGAGAGCCTATTCCTATGTGAATGCTCCGCAAAATCCAATACTAGAGTTCTATTTAGTCCATGTACCTCAGGGAAAATTAAGCAGTCCACTGCGTGCCCTAAAGCCACAAGATAAAATACTAATTACGCAACAAGCTTCAGGGCACTTTACACTTCATGAGATTCCTGATGCTGAAGTGCTTTGGATGCTGGCCACTGGTACTGCCATTGGGCCCTATCTCTCTATATTACAAGCGGTTGAAGGGTTAGATCGTTTTCAACAAATAGTACTAGTCCATGGGGTCCGCTATGCGCGCGATCTGAGTTACTGGCCATTAATGCAGCAGCTGCAGCAACGTTATGCTGGGAAATTACAGCTACAAGCGGTCACCAGCCGTGAATCGGTTCCTTTTGCCCTGCATGGCCGTATTCCAGCATTAATCGCCACTGGACAATTGGAAGCGGCGGTGGGTTTACCCTTGCAAGCTGAGCGAAGCCATGTCATGCTATGCGGCAATCCCGATATGGTACGTGACACCCAACTGTTACTGCAAGAACGTCGAGACATGCGCAAACATTTGCGTCGTCAGCCTGGCCATATTAGCAGCGAACGCTATTGGTAATCGCCCCTATTTTTTATTAATGGTTGAGTAATCGGAAAAATAATTATGCGCCGCCCGCTAATTATCGGTAATTGGAAGTTGCATGGCAGTAAACAGCTGGTGGCTTCATTAATAAATGAGTTACAGCAACAGTTAGCCTCTAAACCAGTAAACTGTGACATAGCCATAGCACCTCCGGTGCTGTTTTTGGATCAAGCGACCCATTTATTGGGTCCTGCTAGCTCGCTAGCCTTAGCGGTACAAAACGTTGATCTTCACGACTCCGGAGCTTTTACTGGAGAAATCGCTGCCAGCATGTTGCCGGAATTTGCTGTCCAGTATGTGATTATTGGCCATTCCGAGCGGCGCTGTTATCATCAAGAAAGCAATTCGGTGATTGCTGAAAAATTTATCCAGGTAAAACGAGCGGGACTCACTCCTGTTCTATGTCTTGGGGAAACCAGTGAACAACGGGCTCGAGGAGAAACTGAGCGCATCTGTAGTGAACAGCTGGCGCAGATTGTTCGGCAAGCGGGCGCTGCCGCTTTACAAAACAGCGTCATTGCCTACGAACCTATCTGGGCGATTGGCAGTGGCCAAGCTGCCACTGCGGAGCAGGCGCAGGCGGTTCATCACTATCTTCGCCGTTTTCTCGTTCAGCAAGATGCTATGCTCGCTTCAAGCATGCGGCTACTCTATGGGGGTTCAGTCAGCGAGAACAATGCGAGTAACCTTTATAGTATGCCGGATATTGATGGTTTTTTGGTGGGCGGTGCTTCGCTACAAGCGTGCTCTTTTGCCACCATTATCCGGCAGATGGTTGACAATAAAGCGAAGACCCTTTAGGTGGTATCCCCTCATCTGGCTATGTTTTTCCAGAAAATAACAATTAATGCGCTGGGTTTATTGAAGAACAACGAGAGACTATCGGTAAAAACAGCGCCGATTTTACATAATCAGACCATTGTCCCATAAAAATTATTAGCGCTTGCTTATCGTTAACCGGTTAACTTCTTAATGGGCACTGTTTTTTATAGATAAAATTAATACCCTGAATAATATCACTAAAATCTGGATGGTTTATCTTTTTAGATAGTTATTGCTTTTTATAAACAGCTCGCCCTATAAATAGCATATTCGCTTAAGTCAATTAAATGATACTGTTTGATAACCTTGATCGAGTGAACCCTATGAAAAATCGCTTGAAGAGACAGCAGGGTTTTTATTTATTAGAGGCGCTGCTCTTGCTTACCATATCCATTAGCCTTATGAGTTTAGGTGCACGCTATATGATTCAAAGTGCTGATAGGCAGGTTAATCAAGTGACTGCGCAACAGCTGCAACAGGTTACCCAAGCTGCTGCTTTCTGTCTCAAAGATAATTATTCCAGATTTAAAGCTAATCCTGAACAACAGTTGAATTGGCAAGAGTTAATCGATAATGGTTATTTACCGAGCACTTTTTCTGTAGTCAATAGCTATGATCAACGCTACCAATTTGCTATACAATCCGATAATCAGTACTTAAAATTGGTTTTAACCACCCAAGGTGGTCGACCGATTAGTGAGGCTTCTTTACGGCAGATCGCTGCATTAGCCGGACCCACCTCAGGCTATACTTCCCGGCTAGATCCCAGTCAAATTACTGGTAATCAGCAAGCCTGGGTTGTTCAGGGTGTACCCTCAACCATTGGCCACCTCGCCAGCTTATCGGTTATCCATGAACAAGAAATTATGGATGCTGCCACTTTTTTGCGACGGACTCAATGTCTGGGGAAGCCAGAATATAATACAATGGAGACCGATTTAATGTTCCCCCAAAATAAAAAAATTCTCCTAGGATCCTCTGAGGATGCATGGATTACTAGTGTTGATAACTCTACAATAAAACTCACCTATTACTCGAGTCCCAATGATACATGGACAACAAAAATAACTCCTACAGAGATTCATCTTGAAGGAACTGGTTCTGGTAGGAAAACGTATTTAGGTAATGATTTTATCGAGCATACCGGAGGAAAAGTAGACAGCATAGGAAAAATAAGAATGGATGGAAACGAGATAAGTATTACCAACAAGAATGGTAATGAAACTGCACAGATAAGACCAGATGGTTTTTATATTAATAATAACCCTATTTCTGCTGTAAATATTTTGCAAGTTCCTCATGTCCATATCGATGATATAAACAGTCCCGATGAATTACAAAAAGCCGCCGATAAAGTCGGTTGTCATGTGAATACTGGTAGACTCTTTACTGTTCGAGATAATCGTGACTGGTGGACGCGTTTGTGTATGTGCATTTGGAGCCCTGGAGGTCCTGGAACCTATAATTTCATGCTTGTAGCCAACAGCACTCCATCTCAGTTAGACTGGGATAGGTAGCATTAATAACTGAAAAATCAGTTAATTATCACTATCGCTGATCATCCACAGTAACCCCGGACGGACATTTGAAAATAAACTGCTGGGCTGGTATGGGATGACAGCGATAATTTTTTAGCAGGAACTGGCTTCTGGAACCTTGGCATTCTACAAAAGTAATCCACTGAATGATCCCTTGCCGTGTCACACTGATAGCGAACTTTTGCAGGAGGCTCCCTGGTCGTCGAGGAGTAATCATGAATTGATTACCCTGCTGTTGGATCTGATAGCGTCGCCAATCCGTTGGTCTGTTGCTGCTGATCAATATCCAGGGAGTATTATCTAAAGCCTCGTTGAGTCGGGTGGCTGTTACCTGCTGTAGCTCGGGTAAATACATCCAAAGTGTATTGCCATCGCTGACAACCTGCATCTCTTCCGGGCTGTTGATCTGCCAATGAAACCGTGAAGGGCGCTGTAGCCAAATTTTTCCCTGGCTGGTTTGTAATAACTGATTATCCTGATCGGTGACTGTTTGCACAAAATCAGCCGAAAAGTGTTTGATTCGCTGTAACCGAAGTTGTAATTCACTGGCACCATCGGCGATCACTAATGGGACTCCCCAGCACCATAAAAGAAGGCTTAATACCCGCTTTATCAATCTCATTCGCTAAACTCCCGCCGAGAAGGGGGAACCCGAACTTCACGATTACCATTATGCCCGGGGGCGCTAACAATACCCTCTGCTTCCATCTGTTCAATCAGTCGAGCTGCCCGATTATAGCCTATTTTAAACTTGCGCTGTACGCTGGAGATTGATCCGCGTCGGCTCTCTGCCACAAAAGAGACTGCTTGATCGAACAGAGGATCTAGCCCTGATCCTGTGACGCCAGAGAGGGTTATTCCTCCCTCATCACCATAGCTATCACTATCTGCTAAAATGGTATCAATGTACTGTGGCTGTCCCCGCGCTTTCCAGTCATTAACCACCACATGCACCTCTTGATCTTGCACAAAAGCACCATGAACTCGTATGGGCAGTGAAGCATTGGCTGGTAAGTAGAGCATATCCCCCATTCCTAGCAGCGATTCTGCGCCCATTTGATCAAGAATGGTTCGTGAATCAATTTTACTAGAGACCGTAAAGGCGATTCGGCTAGGAATGTTTGCCTTAATCAGCCCAGTGATAACATCCACCGAGGGGCGTTGAGTGGCTAGCACTAAATGAATACCAGCCGCTCGTGCTTTTTGCGCCAAACGGGCGATTAATTCCTCTACTTTTTTACCCACTGTGAGCATCAGATCGGCAAATTCATCGACAATGACCACAATATAGGGCAGATGGCTTAAAGAAGGCGCTGCTTCAGCTAATGATGTTTCTTGACACCATAGGGGATCTAACAGTGGTTCTCCTCGCTCTATGGCTTGGCGGATCTGCTGGTTGTAACCGGCAATGTTCCTCACACCTAGCAAGGACATTAGTTTGTAGCGCTGCTCCATCTCATTCACACACCAACGCAATGCTTTCGCTGCATCATTCATATCAGTGACCACTTCGGTCAATAGGTGTGGAATGCCTTCATAAACCGATAGTTCCAACATTTTCGGGTCAATCATGATAAAGCGTACTTCATCAGGAGTCGCCTTATACAATAGGCTAAGAATCATTGCATTCACCCCGACAGATTTCCCAGAACCCGTCGTACCAGCAACTAAAACATGCGGCATTTTGGCCAGATCAGCGATCAAAGGGTAACCAGCAATATCTTTACCCAGCACAATAGTCAGGGGAGAGTGAGCTTTTTGAAATAGCTCACTGCTCAATACTTCTCGCAGATAAACAGTTTGTCGCTGTTGATTAGGGAGCTCTAAACCAACGTAGGGCTTGCCTGGTATTACCTCTACCACTCGCACAGCAACAACCGAAAGTGCACGTGCCAAGTCGCGCGCCAATGTGGAAATACGCGCCGCTTTAATCCCTGGAGCGAGGCTCAATTCATAACGAGTAATCACCGGCCCCGGTGAGATCCCGACCACCTCGGCAGCCACACGATAATCTGCTAATCGCTCCTCAATCATCTTGGCCATTTTCTGCAACTCAGCTTGTGGTAGCTCAGTGGGTTGCCTGTCCGCTAAATTCAATAATGCCAAGTCAGGTAACAACCTACCTGTTTTTTCTATCTGATCGATTGGGTGTTGTTGCCACTTCAATGATTCAATTCGATTTCTGCTATTTCCATGGATAGGTTTTAACGCTTTATCCACGCACACAGCTGATGTTCGATCGGATACAACCTCTAGAGTAGTTTCTGGATACCTATCATCCAGTTCTGGTTCTTGTCGCTCAGAAGTAGTACCGGATTCTTCTGCTTGTAGTCTAACCATCGTTTGTGTGGGTGAAACCGTTTGAATCATTACAGTGGCTGATGATCGAACAGGCTTCAGTAAAACATAGCATTTTAGAAACCACTCTTTCCCCCCAAACAGCCAACCAAGTAGCCCATAGATGAATGCTTTGATTTTCTTAGCCACCCTGGGTAGTAAGGTCAACCAAGAGCAACCTGTTAGCAAAGTAAGCCCTATCGCCCACCCACAGACAAGAATTAACAGGGTCCCTAAACGGCTACACCAAGGCAATACCCCCTGGATCAGCAGCGATCCTATTACCCCTCCAGCCCCAGCGGGTAAATAACCGGCAGGATGCTCTAGTGTTATTGTCAGTAAACTACAGGTTGTTAGCAGTAGTAAGCTGATACCAACCAGATGCAGTACTCGCAGTAGAGGGTGGACGGGTTGTCTCTCTAGCGGCTGGTACCACCAACGCATCAGAGGCCAAATCACTCCCAAGATTGGTAAAAGGTAAGCAAATACCCCGAAGATAAACAGTAAAGTAGCCGCTAACCAAGCACCTAAAGGACCAGCATGATTGTGGATAGTCGTTGCCGGTACTGCATATAACCAGCTGGGATCCTGTTCATCCACACTGAAAAGCGCTACGGCACTATAGAGGCTACACAGTATCACGGCTAGGAGAAGCGCTTCCTGTAACCGCTGCATGGCGTTTAGTTTTTTAATATTCATATCTATCGAGTTTTCTGGTTAAAACCGTCCTTAAAAGGTTTGGGGTCAGTGGTTTAATTCGATCAATGCCTGCTCACTGAGCGTAAGAATAATCTTTTAACAGCGCCTGTCAGTGTAGTAATCAATTAAACCAGCCGTTGAACTATCTAGTGGCTGCTTACCGTCTGGCTGACGCAGCTGTGGCTGCAACTGCTGTGCCAGCTGCTTACCCAACTCAACTCCCCATTGATCAAAGCTATAGACATTTAGAATAGCTCCCTGCACAAAGATTTTATGCTCGTATAACGATAATAACAGACCTAGCGTATAAGGATTTAACTGCCTTAATAATAAAGTATTACTGGGTTTATTCCCAAAAAATTGCTGAAAAGGCAGTAACTTATCGTGAATACCTTGCCAATTATTGACAGGTAACATGGTAGCAGCGTTCTGCCCAAAAGCCAGCGCTTGTGTTTGCGCAAAACAATTGGCTAGTAGTTGCTCATGGTGTTGAGTCAAGGTGTGATGAGGTTGGGTAACCGCAATAAAATCGCAAGGAATTAAATGGGTTCCCTGATGAATTAATTGGAAAAAAGCATGTTGACTATTGGTACCAGGCTCTCCCCAAATAATCGGTGCTGTCTGATAATCAATCCGGTTTCCTTGGCGATCAACTGACTTACCATTGGACTCCATGTTGGCTTGCTGCAGATGAGCCATCAACCGTTGCAATCGGTAGTCATAGGGTAAAATAGCTTCGGTTTTTGCTCCCCAAAAATTGCCATACCAGATGCTCAGTAACGCTAAAATCACCGGTAAATTACTGTGAAAAGGGGTATTAATAAAGTGCTGATCCATCGCATAAGCACCCGTTAACAGGTGCTCAAATTGCTTAAAACCGATGGCTAAAGCAATCGGCAAACCAATGGCTGACCACAAGGAAAATCTTCCGCCGACCCAATCCCAGAGCTCAAAATGCTGTTCTTTCTCAATGCCAAAATCAGCGACTGCCTCTGCATTGGCAGACAAGGCTACCAAGTGATGCTTCAAATAGGTTTTATCACCAATAGCCGCTAATAACCATTTGCGTACTGTTTTGGCATTAGTTAACGTTTCCGGGGTCGAAAAGCTTTTTGAAGAGATGATGACCAATGTACTGGCTGGATTCAAATGATCTAAAACCTTGCTGATCTCTCCTCCATCTACATTAGCTACAAAATGGCACCGCAAATGGTTTTTATAATCAATCAATGCTTGCACCGCCATTAATGGACCTAAGTGAGAACCGCCAATACCAACCGATATGACATCGGTAATCGCTAACCCACTATAGCCTCGCCACTCTCCCGTGATCACCTGGTGACAGAAATGCTCCATTTTAGCTAACACTGCTCTAACCTGCGGCATAACATCATGACCAGCCACTGGCATAGGTCGGTTACTGCGGTTGCGTAGGGCCAAGTGTAAGGCTGCTCGATCTTCGGTTCGATTAATTTTCTCACCACTAACCATCGCTTGGATAGCGGCAACTAACTTTGTCTCTTCAGCCAGTTGTATTAACCGGTTTAGCGTTTCAAAAGTTAAAAAATTTTTTGAGCAATCCACCACCATTTGATCAGCAATACGATAGGAAAAACGCTGAAAACGATAGGGATCGGCGGCAAACAGCTCATGCAACTTAACGTTTTTCATCATCTGATAATGCTGTTTTAATGCTTGCCAAGCTGCTGTTTTTGTTGGGTTAATCGCCTTCATAGATTGGGCCAGTTTAATTAAAATCCTTCTTTAATGAGTAATTCTATAATCGTAAAAAATTTTTTAACAATTGATGCCCTTGCTCAGTCAGTATACTCTCCGGATGGAACTGTACTCCAAATAGTGGCAAGCTTCGATGAGCGATCGCCATGATTTCATCCTCAGCATTCTGCTGGTAATGCCAAGCCAACACCTCAAAGCAGTCTGGCAAAGAAGGTGGGTGCAGTAGCAATGAGTGATAACGCGTTACCAATAAAGGATTATTCAACCCTTGAAATAGTCCGCTCTGCCGATGATGAATGTAAGATGTTTTACCATGCATTACCTGCCCGGCTCGTCTCACCTCGGCACCAAATGCTTCCCCGAGTGCTTGATGACCTAAACAGACTCCAAGAATCGGTAGTTGTTGACTAAAGTGCTGAATCACCGCTAAGGAGATCCCCGCCGATTTTGGAGCACCAGGGCCGGGAGAAATGATTATATGCGATGGAATTAGACGTTCAATCTCTCCCAGAGTCATCGCATCATTGCGACAAACAACCACCTCGCAAGCTAATTCACACAGGTATTGGTAAAGATTATAGGTAAAAGAGTCATAATTATCGATTAACAGTAACATGTTGTAGGCTACCCATAAGCAGGTTACGGCTCGGCGCAAGTTATCCTTGGGTACTATCGTTTTCAGGCTGTTACTTTGCTTGATTAGCGATCCCCGAAGCCACTGACTGTACTAAAGCCTGCTCTAGTGCTGACGACTGATCAATTCCCGATTACAATAGAGATAAATAACGATCACCTTGTCTCAAACAGAAACCATATCATTAACCAGGAATCTAATAAAACTTTATGTGGGGAAAAACCAAACTCTCCCTGATCGGGCCAGCATTCATTGCTGCCATCGGTTACATTGATCCCGGCAATTTTGTTACCAACATTCAGGCAGGATCAGCCTTTGGCTATCAACTGCTGTGGGTGGTCGTCTGGGCTAATTTGATGGCTATGCTGATTCAGCTATTGTCAGCCAAGCTGGGAATTGCTACCGGAAAAAATTTAGCCGAGCATATTCGTGACCATTTTCCTCGACCCGTTGTCTGGTTTTATTGGGTACAAGCAGAAATTATCGCCATAGCAACCGATCTTGCGGAGTTCATCGGGGCAGCTATTGGCTTTAAATTGCTACTCGATGTCAGCTTACTGCAAGGTGCTATACTGACGGGAATTGCCACCTACCTGATTTTAATGCTGCAAAAGTATGGACAAAAGCCGTTGGAGGTGATCATCGGCTCTCTTTTGCTGTTTGTTGCTGCCGCCTATCTATTAGAGCTTTTGCTTTCCAAACCTGATCCCAATGCCTTATTGCAAGGAGCGATATTTCCTAGCCTACCTAACAAGGAGGCAATCTATTTAGCCACCGCTATTTTGGGGGCAACGGTAATGCCGCATGTGATTTACCTTCACTCCTCATTAACCCAACGGGCTAGCCAAGAGAGCAAACTTATTCGCTATCAAGCCACCCGGATAGATGTTGCGATCGCGATGACTATCGCTGATTTTGTCAATTTAGCGATTATGACCATGGCTGCCGCGGCCTTTCACTTTTCTGGCCATTCAGAAGTGATAGAAATTGAAGAGGCTTATGTTACCTTACAGCCGCTGCTAGGACAGGCAGCCGCTACTATTTTTGGCTTTAGTTTGATTGCTGCTGGCCTTTCCTCAACCATTGTTGGAACCTTAGCAGGTCAGGTAGTCATGCAGGGTTTTGTTCATTTTTATATTCCCCTATGGATCCGTCGCTTGGTGACCATGCTACCCTCTTTTGTCGTTATTGTCATCGGAATGAATACCACACAAATTTTACTCTTAAGTCAGGTGTTACTGAGCTTTGGAATTGCCCTAGCTTTATTGCCCCTTCTGCGTTTTACTGAAGATCGTGCACTTATGGGAGAGCTGGTCAATGGTCCAGTGACGCGAATTATTGGTCGTCTTATCGTCATTTCGGTGATTACCCTTAATGGTTATTTACTTTGGGTAATGTTGTAACTGTTTTTTACCAAGTATCAAATGAAAAGAAAAGTACTGAAAGCTAGTATAAAACTCATGCGCCTGGATCGACCGGTGGGTTTTTGGCTGCTGCTCTGGCCAACATTATGGGCTTTATGGCTAGCGGCTGGTGGAGTGCCGCCACTTCGATGGTTGGCACTATTTACTACGGGCGTTTTCATTATGCGAGCGGCTGGCTGTGTTATTAATGATTATGCTGATCGCCACTTCGATGGTCGAGTTCAGCGAACTTGCCAGCGGCCTTTGCCTCGAGGGGAGATCAGCGAAGCCGCGTGTCTATGGTTATTCAGCGGTTTGTTATTAATCGCTGGATTATTGCTCTTGGCCTGTAACGGGTTGACTCGACTGCTGGCTGGTATCGCCTTCCTATTAACTTTAGGTTATCCTTTTGCTAAGCGGGTTACTCAGCTGCCACAAGTCATCCTTGGTTTTGCTTTTTCTTGGTCGATTCCAATGGTTTTTGCTGCTGTCACTACTCAGCTGCCCCAACCCTGTTGGTTACTGCTACTCGCCACCTGCTGTTGGGTAGTGGCTTATGACACCCAATATGCCCGTGTTGATCAAGAAGATGACAGAAAGATCGGCATTTATTCCACCGCCCTGCTTTGGGGGGGTAACAACGCCAAGGTTATTGGAATGTTGCAGCTGATGATGCTGGGATTACTAGTGCAGATTGGCCGGTATTATCAGTTGGGTAGTGCTTTCTATCTCTCACTGATCGCCGCCGCCGGGCTGTTCATTTACCAGCAGCAACTGTTAGCCTACCAGCAACCGAGTAAAGACTTTGCAGCTTTTACCAATAACCAATATGTCGGTCTGCTGATTTTTCTCGGACTGGCTTTTTCTCTAAGCTAATGGGTTATTCTTGTTAAAAAGTTAAACCAACTCCTAATTTTATAATAGCCCCCTGTTTTAAGGATTCCCCCATTACAAAACCTGCTGTTTTGTAGTCTACAGATGCTTGCAAATCAATTTTCCGATTGACTGCCCATTGATCATTGATGGTTGCCTGCCCTCCTTGCTTCATTGTCGGTAGCAAACAACAGCAACCTTGGTTATTTTATGCCTTTGATACCAAACCTAAAAAAGTGCTGGCACCTGTTTTTGGTCGAAGCACACCAGCTACGTTGAATAACTTATTGAAATTGCTTGAAAAATTTACCATCGGTCTGTTTACTACTGACAGTTTGTCCAACTATTTACGGTGACTTCCTCAATCAAAGCATCTTATGGGTAAAATTTTTACTCAGCGCATCGAACGTCACAACTTAACCCTACGGACGCGGATCAAACGCTTAGCTAGAAAAAGTATCTACTTTTCCAAGTCAATAGAGATCCATGAAAAAGTGATGGGTGCTTACCTCGATAAATTCCACTATCAGTTAATACGAGACACTACCGAAAACTCGTTCTATTGTGGGATTCAGAACCGCAATATTACGGGTTTTCTCCTGTTCTTCAATCGGTTACAACAAAACCTCAACAAGCCCTAGGCAAAATAGCAAACTTATTATGGCGGATTTGCTATTCCATTTTTGAAATCTACTTTTTAATAGTCAACTGCCCTTCATAGTTATTTGACGTTTCGGGTACCCAATCAGGGTAGTATTTTTCTAGTAAAGCAAACAGGATAGCAGAAGTTTTAATGTCCATGATTCCGGTAACGTTATCTTGAACAAAATGGCGTTGAAATGCACTAACAACTTGACTAGTTTGCTGATCAAACAGACCATGAATCTGTACAGCATAGCCATAACATTTCAATGCTTGCTGTAAAACAGCGATTGAGGGAAGCCCCTCTTGTGAGAATTTTTCAGCGTATTTAAGCATTACATTGTAATCAAACCAAGCACCATGGCCATAACGATACAGTAGTTCCCAGGGAAATTTGGGGCCTGGGTCCATTTTTCTACCCGGAGCAATATCGCTATGAGCAATAATATTAGTTGGGTGGATATGAGGATATTTTCTCATTAGCTGATTCAAAGTTTCTATTAGTAGCTGGATCTGCTGAGGATCGAAATCGGCGTAGTAAAAATAATCCTGCTCACCGATGCTTTTGCAGTCGGTTTGATTAACCATTTCAATGCCAATGGATTGATCATTTAATCCATTGCTTCCTTTCCAAGCGCTTACCCCAGCATGCCAAGAACGCTGACAATCCTTTACCAATTTGAAGACTTTTAATTTTTTATAGTGGTAACTGTTATCAAGAGGTTCTGGGATCACATAATGTGCACTCACGTTTTTCGGGGAGTTAGTATTATTAGTAAATATATCAATCGTGCTTTTAAAATTAGAAACCGTGTAGTGTAAAATGATATATTTTATCCGAGAATTCTGATTAGGCGATTGGATAGATTGGTCGAATAGGATATTTTTGCTGTTGGAGCAGCTGATAATAAGGCTAATCCATAAAAGCGGTAGCAGCTTCCAGAATTTCATCATATAGGCTCCCCCAGTTCTAGACGGTTTGCCCGTCATCATACAATTGTTTATATCAGGGTTCAAAGAGTATTTTGGGTATTCGTATGTTGTCATTCAATTAGCAATCAGCTTCTTTTATCGTATGAGTTTCTTTACAATCTCTCTGTCCGTCGATATAAGGAGAGAACAGAAGTTGAAGAACGAACCTCAGCACCGAAAATTGATTGTTTTAGGATCGGGTCCTGCCGGCTACACGGCAGCCCTCTATGCAGCTCGTGCCAACCTACAGCCCTTATTGATCAGTGGTCATGAGCCAGGTGGTCAACTGATGACGACGATTGAAGTAGAGAATTGGCCAGGGGATGCGCATGGATTAACTGGGCCCGCCTTGATGGAGCGGATGTTGCTGCATGTTAAGCAATTTGCCACCGAAGTGATAACCGATCATATAAAACAGGTAGCGCTGCAACAATCTCCCTTTCATTTGACGGGAGAACGGGGTCATTATAGTTGCGATGCGCTGATTATTGCCACCGGTGCCAGCGCTCGTTATTTAGGGTTACCGGCAGAAACTACTTTTCGGGGCCGCGGGGTATCGGCTTGTGCCACTTGCGATGGTTTCTTTTATCGGAATCAGACGGTTGCTGTCGTCGGAGGTGGAAATACGGCGGTGGAAGAGGCGCTTTACCTCTCTAATATTGCCGAAACCGTACATCTAATCCACCGTCGAGAGCAATTTCGTGCAGAAAAGATTTTAGTCGATCGCTTGTTACGTAAGGTAGAGCAAGGAAAAATCGTTTTACAGTTACAGCAGGTGGTGGAGAATATTGTTGGAGATGAAACTAAAGTGATAGCAGTGCAATTACGCCATACTCAGCAGGTCGGTTTAACAACTCTGCCAGTATCGGGTGTTTTCATCGCTATTGGGCATACGCCTAATACCCAAATTTTTGCTGAGCAGCTCCGATTGCAGAAGGGCTATATTTGGGTGCAATCCGGTTTAGCGGGTAATGCGACGCAGACCAGTATTCCAGGGGTATTTGCTGCCGGCGATGTGACAGATAGTGTGTATCGTCAAGCGATCACTTCAGCGGGCAGTGGTTGTCAGGCTGCTTTAGATGCTGAGCACTACTTAGAGACACGTGAGTGATAGTTAAACCTTTAGCGTGGTGAGCATTGATGTCACCGTTACAGCAGCGTGAATCACTCAGCTGGTTGCGACAGCAGGGAGCAGTTGCTCGCCATTGGTTTACGTTGACCCAAGGATTAGGGATAGCGTTGGCTTTGACTATCGCCGCGCAGGGTTGGTTATTGGCTCAGTTATTGCAGCAGGCAGTGACTGAAAAAGCATCATGGAGCGATCTTAAACCAACGGCAGCTACTTTTTTCATGGTTGTGGTCTTACGCTCAATTTTGAACCTATCACGGGAACAGCTGCAGGGCTGGGCGGCTAGTCAAATTCGCACCGCGATCCGCAAGCAGCTTTTCGACCATTTAGAACAGCTAGGGCCTTTAGGGCGTTCTGCCTCGATAGGCAGCTGGAGCAGTCGGTTAATCGAACAGGTCGAGCAGCTACAAGATTATTATGCACGCTATTTGCCGCAACGAACTTTAGTGATGTTGGTCCCGCTAACCGTGGTAGGGGTTTTGGCGCCAATCAATTGGGTAGCAGCAGCCTTGCTGGTGATCACTGCCCCTTTAATTCCACTGTTTATGATTCTGGCAGGTCAGCAAGCAGCTGCCGCGAATCGTCGCAGTTTACAAGCTTTAAACCGACTCAGCAGCCACTTTCTGGACCGACTGCGTGGCTTATTAACGTTGCGGTTGTATGGACAGGCTTGGACAACTCAACAAGAAGTTGCCCAGGTATCCAATCGCTTGCGCCAGAAAACCATGGCAGTATTGCGTTTGGCTTTTGTCTCTTCGGCTACCTTGGAGTTTTTCACTGCACTGTCGATAGCTTTAGCGGCAGTCTATTTTGGCTTCACCTATTTAGGTTATCTGCGCTTTTCAGCTTTTCCCATCGAGGTCACACTGTTTGCTGGGCTATTAGCACTGCTATTGGCACCGGAATTCTACCAACCTTTGCGAGATTTAGGGAGTTTCTATCACGCTAAAGCGCAAGCCCTGGCAGCTGCTGAAGCGCTGCGTATGGCGCTGATCACCCCAGTGACTCAGATAATCCAACAGGGGGAATCCCGATCTTTTAAGCAGGAAACTATCTCCATTTACGCGCGTGATCTGCTGATCTTATCACCACAAGGTATTCCCTTAGTGGGACCATTGAATTTTGAGGTGGCTGCCGGTTCCCAAATTGTGTTGGTGGGCGCCAGTGGTTCAGGTAAAAGCAGTCTACTGCACGGGCTATTAGGATTTCTACCGTATCAAGGTTCATGTACTTTGAATGGGGTTGAGTTGCGTGAATGGGATCGCTCATCGTGGTTGCAACAGTTGGCTTGGGTAGGTCAAACGCCTCAATTGTTAACCGGTAGCGTATTGGATAATATTCGATTACGCGATCCGACAGCTGATGAGGAGAGCGTGGCCAGAGCGGTTCAGCAGGCAGCAGTTGATCAATTTCTTCCCTTACTGCCTCAAGGTTTATTAACCTCTTTAAGCAATAATGGTTGCGAGCTGTCGGTGGGGCAGGCGCAACGGATTGCCGTAGCACGAGCCTTATTGCGACCCTGCAATCTGCTGCTGCTAGATGAGCCAACCGCCAGTTTGGATCGGGAGAGTGAACAACGGGTACTAGCAGCCTTACATCAGGCCAGTTGCCAGCAGACCACCTTAACGGTGACCCATCGTCTGGGGACCTTACAAGCAACCGATCAGATATGGGTATTAGAAAGCGGTAAAATCGTCCAGCAGGGGCTGTGGGGTGAATTACAAGCGCAGTCAGACCGGTTAGTGGGTAAGCGATCTTTTCAAGCGGGTAAAATGGATTTTGACTCGCATCATCAATCAGATTCAGCTAACTGATGAAAGTTCTATTTTCCTTTTTAGCATTATATCGTCGCTACCCTTACGCACTCATGGGTGGTCTACTGGTGGCTATTGTGAGCGTATTGGCAACGGTTGCTCTGTTTAGTTTAGCGGGTTGGTTGTTATCGGCCACCTTTATAGCCGGGATCAGTGGCACCGCGGCCACTTTTAATTACCTGTTACCCGCAGCCGCGATTCGTTTTTTAGCCCTCATACGCACTGCAGGCCGCTATAGCGAGCGCGTGTTAACCCATGATGCCACGTTACGCCTGCTGGCGGAGCTACGGACAGCTACTTTTAGCCGGATAATCCCATTAGTGCCTGCGGGGATCCAGTGCTATCGGCAGGGCGAGTTATTAAACCGCTTAGTCAGTGATATTGATACCCTGGATCATCTCTATTTACGTTTAATGGTTCCGCTACTGTGTGCTGGCAGTGCCGCTTTGTCAGTGACCATCGGACTGGGATCACTGGATTACCGATTAGCATTAACGTTGGGGGGAGTGCTGTTCGCCTTACTATTACTCTACCCGCCCTTGGGGTATTGGGTAGGGCGTCGAGGCAGCCAGGGATTGGGGCATTGGCAAGCCCAAAGTCGTCTACAGATTGTGGAGTGGTTGCAGGGGCAAGCCGAACTAGAAAGTTGTGGCGCGTCAGCGCGTTGGCGGCGGCAAATCGAAGAAGCGCTACAATCCTGGCAGAGCTGTCAACAATGCCAGCAGTTGTTGATCAGACTAGCGCAAGCTCTGCTATCACTGGTTGGTGCCGCGGCGCTACTATTGATGTTGGGTTTAGCGCTGCACTGTAGCTTGTCGGGTGCCTGGATAGCCTGGGTAGTATTCATTACCCTGGCGGTTTTTGATAGCTTCATTCCGGTTGCCGGTGCCTTTCAACCCTGGGTACAGATAGCTGAAGCAGCACAACGTATACAGCAGCTTTTAGAACAACCGCCTGCGGTTGAGTTTTCCACCCAAACGGTTTCGATCATCGAACCACTCACCGTCACATTGGAACAGGTTAGCTTCACCCATCCGGGTCGTTGGCAACCGACCCTGCAATCGATTTCGCTCACCATCCAGCCAGGCGAAAAATGGGTATTGTTGGGCCATAGCGGCAGTGGAAAATCAACCTTGTGGCAATTGATAACCGGTTGTTGGGCGCCCACACAGGGTTCTATCCGTTTTAATCAGCGTTTATTAACCGATTGCTCAGAGGCGCAATTGCGAGAATGGATCACCGTGGTCCCTCAGCAGATTACAATTTTTAGTGCCACCTTAGCGGATAACTTGCGGTTAGCAGCGCCCGGTGCAACCGATGAAGCGTGTATACAGGTGCTCCATCAGGTGAATTTAGGACATCTAGTGACGGAACAAGGGCTGGCTTTATGGTTAGGCGATGGGGGGAGGCCGCTATCCGGGGGCGAGCAGCGGCGATTGGGTATCGCTCGGGCTTTTTTACGACCGGCCCAACTGCTGGTATTGGATGAACCAACCGAAGGGTTAGATCCATACACTGAGCAGCAGATTATCCAGCAGCTTTGGGAGCATGTTCAGGGTAAATCTCTGTTATGGATTACCCATCGTCCACCAGACCTAGCGCGCTTCGATGGTAGGATGATCCTGGAAGCTGGCCGTGTTATCGAGCAGTGAAAATCTATAAGGATTTCAGGTTTTTTACAATTTAAACCCTTAGATAGGCTATCACCGAAGTAATTTTCTATTATTTTTTCGGTAGTTTCTCTATATGCTTGAGTCGCTGCTGGGTTTTGCACGAGCGCGATCACATCTTGTGTGATTGCCAGCCCCTCTTCTAGATAGAGATCGGGTAGAGGTTCCTGATTTGGCAGTTCATCAAGAGATTTTATGGGTTTTTTACCCTGCTGCTGACGATACCAATTAGCTTGTGCGAGTCGGCAAGCCTCTTGTTGCTGTATCTCCTGTTGCCGCTGTTGTAGATTGAGGGAGATGATCCCCTCCTTCTGTTTCATAGCATGATAATACTCCAATTCCTGTTGGATAAAACCAAATGCTTGGTTTTGTCGGATACGCTGCTGATGCTGGGTACGCAGCCTAGGCAGCAGCGGTGTTAAAACATCCACCGGCTGATAAGCTGCCGCCGGGATGTTATCCCAAGGCAAAGCATTGTCAGCCTGGCTCTCCCCATCTATCGTTGTCAGTTTACTATCGGGTAACATCCTGATATCTGGCGTCACTCCTTGCAATTGGGTGCTGTTTCCGGTTATTCGATAATATTTTTGAGTGGTATATTGAATGGATCCTAATGATTTCGGATGAAATGCTAGTCTCTGCTCTAAAGCATGATATTGTTGTACAGTCCCTTTGCCAAAGGTCTGTTCACCCACAATAATGGCTCTTCCATAATCTTGAAGGGCAGCGGCAAAGATCTCAGAGGCTGAAGCACTAGCGTGATTGACCAGAACGACAATCGGTTTTTTATAATAGAGGGGTGGGTAGCGGCTATAATTGACGCTGATTTTCCCTTGTCGATCACGAATTTGGACAATCGGGCCTTGTACTAAAAGGCTGGTCAAGTCAATGACCTCATTCAACAGCCCGCCCCCATTACCGCGCAGATCGACAAGCACACCAGCCACCTGCTGTTTTTCAAAAGTCAACAGCGCACTTTTGACCTCATCGGCCACCCTTTTATAAAAACTAGGAAGGGTGAGCACCCCGATCTTTCGAGAATTACGAATCTCGGTCGTGGATTTAATGGCCTGATCTTCTAATCGAATTTTCTGTCGAGTTAACGTCACTTGCCGAGGTTTCCCACCCTCATGAGGTAGGATTTCTAAACAGACTTGGGTTCCTGTAGGGCCACGAATTAGATCAACAACATCATTTAATCGCCAACCAACAACATCTACTATCTTTTTTCCTAGCTGCGCGACACCAATAATACGGTCATTCATCTCGACAGCTTTGCTGTTAGCCGCTGGCCCTCCCCGGATTAAACTGGATACTACCACATACTCATCGACTGCCTGCAAGGTGACGCCGATACCTTCCATTGATAAGCTTAAACTAGCATTAAACTGTTTTGCAAAGCAGGGAGAAAAGTAAAGAGTATGTGGATCAATCTCACTGCCAAAGGCATTCATAAAGAGAGAGAAAACATCTTCGCTATTAGCCTGGCTTAAGCGTTTAATCAATAACCGGTACCGCTGTGTTAACAGCATGCGAATTTGTGAAGGGCTCTTATTGGCTAAACATAAATTCAGTGCCTCAAATTTTATTCGGCTCTGCCACAATTCATCAAGTTCCTGTAAAGTGACTGGCCATGGGGAATCACTGCGATCTCTGGCAAAAGTGTCATTAGTATCAAAAGTGTGTGGTTGTTGTATTAGGGTCAGGGCATATTGGTAGCGCTCTAGGCACCGTTGTTGTACCCGATTATAGAGCTGATAAGCTAGATCGAGGTTACCATTGAGTAGCTCCTGGACTAACGAGTGGTTAGCAGCAGCCAGTGCCTGGATCTCAGACAGTAGCAGTAGGTTACGCTGGGGATCTAACAGGCGTAAGTAGCGCTCAAGCAGTTTAAATGAAAATTTATTATCCAGGGTAATTGGGCGATAGTGTTTTTGAGTAAAATCGCGGGTAATATACCGGCTGGCGATGCTGTGTTGTGGTTCTGCTTGTAAATAGGGTAAAAGTTGACCGGGCGCTTCAGCGGTAACGCTGTATAAGCAGCTGGTTAGTAAGAGACCAGCAGCTAGTGTCCATTTTGTCAACTGATTTTTCATAATTATCGGTTCATTACCAAGTTATACGAATGTGCTTACACTGTAGGTCAAAGTATTGCAGAATGCTAGCTGTGCAGTTCCATGACGGCTACTGCTATGAAGGTAGAGCTATTGAGGAGCTTCTATTACCGTCCTCTTGAATACCGGGATAGTTTCAGTTAACCATTATTTATGTGGCAACCCACAACGTCGATCACCACCTTACAACAGCGGGCTAGTTTCCTAGCAACAATCCGCACCTTTTTTGCTGAACGCGCCATCTTGGAAGTGGAGACACCGCTGATGAGCCAAGCGAGTGTGACTGATTGTCATTTGCACAGCTTTATGACGCATCTGGCGCTTCCTGGCTCAGATCATCGACTACCGCTCTACCTGATCACCAGTCCAGAATATCATATGAAGCGGCTGCTAGCGGCCGGAAGCGGGCCAATTTTTCAGTTAAGCCGCTGCTGCCGTAATGAGGAGTGGGGCCGTTGGCATAATCCTGAATTTACTTTGTTAGAGTGGTATCAGCCGGGTGATTTAACGGCGCTGATGGAGGTTATGGATCAGCTGTTGATGAGGTTATTGGGTTGTAAAAGTGCCGAGCGGTTAAGCTACCAGCAGCTGTTTCAGCATTATTTAGGGTTTGATCCACTCACCATTGATTTAAACTCATTACAGTCTATTGCAGCGACTCAATCGGTATCAGCGGCACTGCAAGAAGCTGATCGAGATACCCTATTGCAGCTGTTATTAACGATGGCGATAGAGCCTCAGTTGCCTAAAGAACTTACGCTATTCTTATACCATTTTCCAGCCAGTCAGGCTGCCTTAGCGAAGCTACATCCTGAGGATCCCCGAGTGGCTGAACGCTTTGAAGTGTATTATCAGGGCGTGGAACTGGCCAATGGATTTCATGAGCTGCAAGACCCCGAAGAGCAGCGGCAGCGTTTTCAAAAAGATAACTGGCAGCGGCAACAGAGAGGTTTGCCGCAACAACCCATCGATGAACGGCTTTTGGCTGCTTTACAGCACGGAATACCAGATTGCTCAGGGATAGCGGTAGGAATTGACCGACTACTGATGCTGGCATTAGGGAAAACAGCGATCCAAGAAGTCATTGCTTTCTCTACACCCGTGGCTTAATGAAACATGTGGAATTCTCCATCCATAGCCTTAAAGTTTGGGTGGAGATGGATAGCGTTCCTTGATGGTTTATAAACGCAGTTGCAAGCTTTTGAAAGTGAGTTGTTTAAATTGTGGCTTAAGGCTTGCTTTAAAGCTGGTTTATCTTTACCGAATCGCAAGCATGGTGTGGATGGGGTTAGAGCATTTTCTCCAGCGACTGTAATGCGGCAAAGATGATCGTCCTATTTTCTTTAGCTAAACTGTCAGGATAGTGTGTGGTTGTGTAAAGTGTCTCGCTATGGCGTTATGACTCAGCGGTTGTGTCATAGCAAGAGGATCTGGCTATTAGCCAGATTGTGGGTCGCAAAAAGCCCCCTCATACAATCACTGGTGATTTAGTGATGGGAGTATATCACGCACCTTGGGAGCGAATATTTGAGAATTTCTCTTGAGTGGCTTGTGATACTGCCTCGATCCGAAGTTGAGTCGGTGGATAGGGCAACGTAATATGATGTTTCCGGCAGAGAAACAGGATCCGCTCGTGAAACTCGTGGCGCAAGGGCATTCGATGGCTTGGTTCAGCGGCATATAATCGAATCTCAAAGGCTTGCAAACCTTGCTGTAACTCATTTAAGTAGATCTCAGGGGCTGGGTTAACCAGCAATAAGGTACATTTTTTAGCAGCTTGTTTGAACAATTTTTTGATTAGTTTAGGATCGACCGTAGCGAGTGTAGTCAGTTGGAGTACTAAGCGGACGACCGTATCTGAAAGCGTCCAGTTGATAAATTGCTCAATCACCAAATTGTGATTAGGAACAATAATTTCTTTGCGATCCCAATCAGTAATAACAGTGGCTCGTGTGCTGATTCGGGTTACTGTCCCGTGAAAATCTTTTACGGTGACGGTATCGCCAATTCGAATCGGTTTTTCAAAGAGTAAAATTAATCCAGAAATAAAATTGGCGAAAATATCTTTTAAACCAAATCCGAATCCTACCCCTAATGCAGTGGCCACCCACTGAATTTTAGGCCAATCAATCCCTAATAAATAGATAACGATAAAGCCACCAATCAATGATAATAAATATTTAGTAACCGCTGTGATCGCATAACTGGTTCCATGGGTTAAATCTAAATGCTGCAATAAAGCTAACTCGAGTACGGCGGGCAAATTTCGGACTAACTGCATAGTGATTATGAAAAATAGAACGGCTTTTAACAAATCCCTGAGTGTAACCGATTTGCTAATTTGTGTACCTTGGCTGAGAGTATCCATATTCCATAAAGGGTAATTTTCTAAAAATCCAAAGGCAGGATGCATCTTAGACCACCAAGCAATCAATGCCATAAGTGTTGCCATCGCAATAATAGAACGCAATAACTGCAAAGAGCGACTGCTCATGGTCTCTAGATCCAGCAGTTGTATTTCTAAACTAGGGTCCATGCGAACTAGTTCATCGTCAATGCGAGTCCTTTGGGCTAATTTGCTGGCCCGCCGTTGTTTAGCACGCTCGAAAGCCAGGCGCCGTCGCTGGATTAACATCCAACGCCACGCTAAGTGGTAGATGATCAGTAATGTGAACCAAATACCAACGGAGCCGGCTAAGCGGAATAACAGCTCCTGCGATGCAGTTGTGTAGCCAAACAGGGAGAATAGATTGGCTAATAGGGGTATCCCTAACAGTAACATCCACAGCAGGCGATTCAAAAAGTTCTGTGCTAAGGCTTTTCTGGTTAGATAAAATGTCACACCGGTATGTTTAATACCAATGATCAAGGCCCACAAAACTGTGCAGAGCAAGAAAAAGGTGGTTCGTCCTAAGGTTTCCGCATACTGATGGCCTTCGAATTGGTTCAGTAGGGTGAGCAACACCATCAACGGCAATATGACCCATGCTGCTAAAAGGTAGTAATGAGAAATACGCGAGACTTTACGAGCATCCCAACCAAAGTGCTTGATAAACAGACCTTGAGGATGAGCAAAATTAGCACAAACTCGTAGACCCCATAAAAAAGGGGCTATATTTCTGAATGTGCTATCTAAAGGTTCGAGTGTCGAGTCCAGTAAAACCTGGCCTATTACTCCGATCAATAATGGCAAGGGTAGTGCAGCTCCCAATGCCCAACCAACGGTAGCAGTCGTTAAGTTAAAGCTATCTTGAGTCACATTACCAACGCGGGTGGCAGCATGTTGTAAAAAGAGGAGCTGCTTGCGTCGAGCACTCCATTCCAGTAAAAAAGCAGCCAGTACTAGCGAAAATAAAAGGATATGGCTGCCACTGACTGCTACTGAGTGTAAATCAGTCACCAAGCCACTGTGTAGAATAGTTTGGATATCTTTAGCGACCAACATTGGGAAATTTAAACCCACTGGATTAGCATCAGTTATCCAAAATAAGCGGCGATCAGTCTCGATCTGTAAACGCTTCTGGTCCTGAGTTAATTCAATTTTCTTTTTATACAGTATATCAAATTGCTCAGTGATAGTTTCAATACTTTTTATTAATCTCTTCAGTAGCTTTTGAGATTTAATTTTTTCATTTTCTAGAGGAGGTAGTTGTCGGCCAGGAGGATAAGTGGAATAGGAGTGAGCAAATGCCTGATTTTCTTGTTCTAATTTTTTTAAATCACTTTCATATTCACTTTGCTTATCATCGAATTTACTGACCTCTCGAAATATTTGACGCAAATCAAAGGATATCGTCAACTTTAATTTTTGTGATCTCAGATTTTGACTGGTTTTAGGTTTACGAATTTTCCAAGAAGCTAAATTTCTTAGTTGTTCAAGTTCCTGTTGAATATTCAGCAATTTATTATCAATGGCTTGTTGTTCAGAAAGGATTTTTTGTAGCTGCCGTTGTTGTTGGATTAATGAAGTTGACAGTAGACGGTTATTTTCTAGATAATTTAGTAATTGATATTGGGTTGGTTCTAAGTCCAAAGCACTCAGTACTTTTATGTCTTCTTGTTGTTTCTGTTCGAGCTGTTGATGTTGTTTATTAATCAGTTTTGCTTCCTGTTCAATAGCAGCTACATCTACTTGATAATAAAGTTTCTGTATGGATAACTTTTTCTTTTGTAGGTAATGATAATCAATTTTTTCTTTCTGTAAATCTATTTCTAATTGGTGACAATCTATTGGAGAAAGTTGCATTTTTTTCAGCATTCTTTCATCGCTTTTTATAGAATCTTTTGTATCCATCAATTTTTGTGGAATGTTTTTTAAATATTCACTGTTTTTTATTAAACGATTCATTAATACTTGAAGTCGTTGCGCATAACTGAACAGCTGATGACTGTTTTTTAATATCTGTTGTTGTCGCTGAAGAGCGCTAAGTTGCTGGGTTTCCGGAACTATTGAGTCAGATTGGCTCAGCTTATCGTTAAGTTTCCTGATATGTTCCCGCAGTTTATCCAGTTGTTGTTGATAATGCAGGCGCTCTTTTTCAATCGTTCGTTTTTTTTCTCGAAAATCTTTAATGGTTGCCTTGAGTTCAAGCTCGATATTCTCACTACTCAATGAAGTCGTTGCTACGGCTGAAGGGGGCAGGATACTGGGAATAATCAACAGCAGCACCAATAAACTGCTGATTAAGATCTTCGGAGTAAGGCGGTTACGGTAATAATCTGGAAGACACTGCTGTTTTTGACCGATATCATAGGCACTTAGCATACTTATTACCTAATTTGATGGCTTGACCTGGAATTAGCATCTCTTCAAAGGATAATTGAGGGTTAGCAAATAAGTTAATGACCGTTGATCCTAAACTAAAGTGGCCCATCTCACTACCTCGTGGTAGATTAATCGGTGAATTTTTTTCTCCCGAGTAATCCCACTGTGTAATATTCCCTGCCCATGAGCAGACTTGTCCAGCCCAGACTACCTGAATGCTACCGACAACCATTGCACCCACCAAAATTTGCACCATAGGACCAAACTGGGTATCGAAGAATGTGATAACCCTTTCATTTCTGGCAAATAGCTGAGGCACATGTTGAGCGGTTAAGCTACTCACTGAAAAACGGCTACCTGGCACGTAAATCATCTTCTGTAAAACCGCCTCGCAAGGCATATGGACGCGATGATAATCCCTGGGGGATAGGTACAGTGTAGCAAATTTTCCACCTTGGAAAAGCTTGGTTAAGCTATGGTCTCCGGCCAGCAATTGCTCTAAGCTGTAATAGTGTCCTTTAGCCTGGAGTAATCCGCTTTCGGTGATGTCACCCAATTGACTAACAAAGCCATCAACCGGGAGGACCAACCACTGATCGTCACAGGTTATCGGACGGGCGTCTGCATGCAGATAACGTGTAAAAAATTGGTTGAAGGTGTTGTAATCGCTGACTTGGGAAAGAGCAGCTTCTTGTAGATCGATATTATAATAGCGGATAAAAAGGCGAATAAGACCTCGAGTTAGTATCCCCGCACGGCGATTGGCTAGCCAACCGCCTAAGAGGCTGAGGAGATATTTTGGTAGCAAATACTGTAAAATAATCTTAAAACGGTTAAACACGATACTACCTTAATCACCTGGCCACGCAACTTTCTAGAAATGCTATTATTAAGTTGAGTTTAACGAATTTATAAATAATAGACGCTATTTAAACAGCCATTTGACGGTACCAATGGCTTAACTTATTGATTAAGTCGTTAGCTTCAAAAAGGAATCGTGTCATCGAAATCAATTAACGGATCGTCAGGCGCTATCTCTACAGGAGATGCTGATGGAGAACGGCCTTTTGTGGGACTGGGATAGTGATCCGGTGGAGTGTTATCAGGATTGCTGGTTGCTGAAAACGTTTGTGTTCCCCCTGAGTGGCGACTGTCTAACATTTGCAAGGTATCGCCTTGTATTTCAGTTGTGTAACGCTCTTGGCCACTCTGATCTTGCCACTTGCGAGTACGCAATCGCCCTTCAATATAAACTTTAGCGCCTTTGCGCAAATACTCTCCAGAAATTTCCGCTAGGCGCCGGTAAAGCACCACACGATGCCATTCGGTCAACTCCTTTTGCTCCCCGCTGTTTTTATCGCGCCAACTTTCTGAAGTGGCTAGCCGGAGGTTAGCCACTGGTGTTCCATTGGGCATGTAACGCATCTCTGGATCTTGTCCCAGGTTACCAATTAGGATGACTTTATTTACACCGCCTCGTGCCACAGCTCTCTCCTATGCCGTTGAGTCAATCAAAACAAGTTTTGATTAATAATAACATATTTCAATACCAATTACCTGCTTTAGCCATCGTTCGCTCTGGAAAGATCCTAATCAGCCATTTTGCAAGGTAAAGGAATAAACGGTTATTCACCAAAGCAGATGCAGTATACTATATTAAGTTGCAGTGATCGGGCGACAGGTATCTGATATAACAGAGTTTAAGAAGTAAATAATCCAATGCCTTCAAAACCTGTCACTGTGCGGATCAGTTTTGCTTACGGTGATTAATCTTACTCTATGGATAATATTAAAGTACAAGGTGCACGAACACATAACCTTAAAAACATCAGTCTGTCGATCCCACGCGATAAATTAGTGGTGATTACCGGTCTTTCCGGATCGGGGAAATCTTCGTTAGCCTTTGATACCTTGTATGCGGAAGGGCAGCGTCGCTATGTGGAGTCACTTTCCGCTTATGCACGACAATTTCTATCGCTGATGGAGAAACCTGACGTTGATGCCATTGAAGGGTTATCGCCAGCCATCTCTATAGAGCAGAAGTCTCGATCTCATAATCCGCGCTCAACAGTAGGGACCATGACGGAAATTTATGACTATTTACGTTTACTGTTTGCACGAGCGGGTGAGCCCCGGTGCCCCAGTCATGGCGTCTCATTAGCCGTGCAGACGGTGAGTCAGATGGTCGATCAGGTATTAACCTTGCCTGAACAACGGAGGTTGTTATTATTAGCTCCGGTGGTGCGGCAGCGCAAAGGGGAGCATAGCCAGTTGATCGCCGATCTACTGCGTCAAGGTTATAACCGAATACGAGTCGATGGGCAGCTGTACCCGATCACGGAGGTACCGCCATTAGTGCCGGGTAAAACTCACTCAATTGAGGTGGTGGTTGACCGTTTTAGGCCGCATCTAGAATTAAAACAGCGGTTGGCAGAATCGTTTGAAACGGCATTGGTGCTTTCCGATGGATTGGCCTGGATCACTGATATGGATGATGATCAATTTTCAAAGCTACTGTTTTCGGCCCATTTTAGTTGTCCCGATTGCGGCTATACCTTAAGCGAGTTAGAACCTCGCCTATTTTCATTTAATAATCCGGCGGGTGCTTGTCGGGTTTGTGATGGTTTGGGTGTACAGCAGCGTTTCGATGTTGAGCAGGTGGTGGCAAACCCTGAACTATCCTTAGCGGCTGGTGCTATTCGAGGTTGGGATCGTCGAAACCACTTCTACTTTCAGCTGCTGACGCAGTTAGCAAACGATTACCAATTTGATATTAACCTCCCCTTTAATCAGTTGCCGGCAGCTATCAATCAACTGATCCTTTATGGATCATCGGCGGTAACCTCCAGTTTGTGTCATCACTTAGGCCTAGCAAATAATAAACAGCGGCCACTGCGATTTTTTGAAGGGGTTATTCCGACCATGGAGCGTCGTTACCATGAGACAGAATCCCTCGCAGTGCGAGAAAACTTAGCGCAATATCTCAAACAACAACGTTGTGAAAGTTGTCAAGGCACTCGGCTTCAAGAGGGTGCACGGCATGTATTTTTAAGTGATACAACACTGCCGCAGATGGTACAGATGAGTATTGGCGAGCTATTAAGCTTCTTTCAGCGGTTAAACTTGTCGGGACAGCGGGCTGAGATAGCCAATAAAATTCTGATCACCGTGAGCGATCGTTTGCATTTTTTAGTGCAAGTGGGCCTAGACTACTTAACCCTGGGGCGAGCTGCTGATAGTTTATCGGGGGGAGAAACGCAACGTATTCGGTTGGCCAGCCAAATCGGTTCCGGATTAGTTGGCGTCATGTATGTGCTGGATGAACCTTCTATTGGTTTACATCAACGAGATAATGCACGGTTATTAGAAGCACTATTTCGCTTACGAGACTTAGGCAACACGGTGATTGTGGTTGAGCATGATGAAGAGGCAATTCGGGTCGCTGATCACGTTATTGATATTGGCCCTGGCGCCGGGCTGCAAGGGGGAGAGTTAGTTGCCCAAGGCAGCGTAGCGGAAATTATAGCGGTACCAGAGTCATTAACAGGGCAATTTCTTTCCGGAGAACGGAGCATTGTAATTCCTAAACAACGAGTGGCTGCTGATCCCCAAAAAATCATTAGTTTACGAGGTGCCAGCGGCCATAATTTACAGCGCGTGACGTTGAATTTGCCGGTTGGGTTATTAAGCTGCATTACAGGAGTCTCCGGCTCTGGAAAATCAACTTTGATTGGTCGTACGCTATTACCCTTAGTCCAGCAGCGGTTAAAGCAGGCTATGGATAGCCAGCCGGCGCCTTATGAGGCGATTGAAGGGTTACAGCAGATTGATTCAGTGATTGCGATTGATCAAAGCCCAATTGGACGCACTCCACGCTCTAACCCAGCGACTTATACGGGATTATTAACGCCAATTCGTGAACTGTTTGCAGGTGTGCCGGAGGCACGGACACGCGGATATTCGCCTGGACGCTTTAGCTTTAATGTGAAAGGAGGACGTTGTGAAGCATGCCAAGGCGATGGGGTGATCCGAGTAGAAATGCATTTTTTACCCGATATTTACGTGGCCTGTGATCAATGCCAGGGAAAGCGTTATAACCGTGAAACTTTAGAGATTACCTATAAAGGTTATACTATCCATCAAATCCTGGAAATGACGGTGTCTCAGGCTTATGATTTTTTTGCTGCTATTCCGGTATTGATCCGTCGGTTACAGACCTTGATTGATGTCGGGCTCTCCTACCTGTCCTTAGGGCAGGCGGCGACCACGTTGTCTGGCGGGGAAGCGCAGCGGCTTAAGTTATCTCGTGAATTAGCCAAGCGAGCGAGTGGGCAGACCCTCTACATTCTGGATGAACCCACAACAGGGCTACACTTTGCCGATATTCAACAACTGTTAGCGGTGCTGCATCGATTGCGTGATCAGGGAAACACTATTGTGGTCATTGAGCATAACCTGGATGTTATCAAGACAGCTGATTGGATTGTTGATTTAGGTCCTGAAGGTGGGAGTGGTGGGGGTCAGATTGTAGTGGCCGGTACACCTGAACGAGTGGCCGAAATCTCACATTCGCATACAGGCCGATTTTTAAAACCTTTATTAATGGCTTGAGGCGGTCGACCGCTATTACTGCCATCTGAATAACCCCTTGTTTTGGCAAGTATCCTAGCAGAACAACCAGTCAGAGGCACTACCGAAATTCGCTATGCTTTCCACGGATTAATGACTGGTACACCTGCTGACTTATAGGGTGCCAGGTCGCGTGATGCTACGAGGAAATCCCGAGAAACCGCAATCGCTGCAATGTAACCATCGGGGGTTGGAAATCCTCGCCCGCCCACCTTAGCCGTCACAGCTAGCTCGGCATAGCACTGTGCCGCATCGATATCGAATGGCAGCACTCTACCTCTAAATAATCCTATCAGGCCGTTAAGGGTCTGTGCCAGCCTATCCTTTCGCTTACCGCCTGGGAGCGCCGCTATGCCAAACAGTAACTCAGCCAGTGTCACGCTGGACAGATATAACGTTTCGACGACCTGAGTATCCAGCCAGGACCGCACGTTCGGATGCGATTCAGGCTTCATTGCTTCGGAAATAACGTTAGTGTCGAGGACGATCATTCAAATCTCAGTGGCTCGGCCGGCAGCTTGTCTTTTGCCTGGTCAAAGATCT
Organism: Candidatus Symbiodolus clandestinus; assembly: GCA_038960095.1. GTDB lineage: Bacteria > Pseudomonadota > Gammaproteobacteria > Enterobacterales > Symbiodolus > Symbiodolus clandestinus. The sequence continues at coordinate 605,295 of CP152425.1, read as the reverse complement.
CAAAATCCTCGTTAGTCAGGCCGATCTCACGGCCTAATGCCGCCAAGGACTCACCCATGCGAACACGTGTTTGTGGCCTAACTGCCATTGCCAGAATCTCTCGAACCTCAGCCTCGGTGCTGTGCCCATGTTGAGCCGCTCGTACCCGTAACGCACGGTGCACGTCATCAGGTAGATTACGTACTGTCAGCATTGCCATTGCATCACCTTTGTAAAATGACTTCACTGCATTCATTTTATTATTTTGAATTCGTTATGGCAAATGATCTTCAGGTATGTCATAAACTGTAGGGATTACGAAATCCATCCGCTACTGCTGGATAGTCGGTAGTTCAGCTAAACGAGTCGCGATCCGCTGCTGTAAATAGAGACTCTCTGGCGTATTAGGTTGTAATGTGTGGTAAATGGTCAGCAACTCAGCGGCTTGCTGAATTTGAGCTTTATCGACTGCTTGATGCGCCCAACGAATCCATTCCTTACTTTGCGCTGGATGGTGTCGTAAGGCACGTTCTAACTTCTGTTTAGCCGCTCTGGTGTCTCCTGCCAGCAAGTAGCAGAAGCCTGATTGCTGAAAAGTGGCTGCCATTTGCGTGTAGCCGGGTGCTTGCAAGGCTGCGGTAAAATAGCGTTGCGCCTCGGGATAGCAGCGTTGCTGGCATAAAAAATCGGCATATTGATGGAGTAACTGGCCGTCCCGGGGGGTTTGCTGTAGTGCTTGTTGATAGTAGATTTTTGCGGATTGGGGTTCACCGGCCTGTTGCTGATAGTAAGCCATGGCACGCAGCGCTTGGGAATTTTTGGGTTGATACTGTAAAGCCTGCTCTAAATTCTGCTGCGCGAGCGGTAGCTCGCCTTGTGCTAGGTAGGCGAGCCCCAAACGAATTCTAGCTTTCGCTGCTGCTCTTGGGTTGAGCATTGCGCGCGGTTCACTTAAGGAACAGCTGCTGCTCAATAGTCCTAGTAATACAATGCTGAATAGGGATTGATAACCGACACCTGTTAGAAATCGCATCATCATTTAAGTAAGCGCCTTAACTTAACCGAGAATTAAGTTTAGATTAACTCAATAGCTGTTAGCGATCAGGACTGTGATTACTAATTGGGATTACCATTCCAGGTTGAGCGGCATTTTCCCGATTTTTGCTCTGTCGTTGAGTGCGATCCAACACCGTGCCGACTAATTGGCCACAAGCGGCATCAATATCTTCACCCCGGGTTTTACGCACCGTGACAATCAAACCTGCGGCTTGTAGTTTCTCGGAAAATCGGTTGATTCGATCAAGGGTACTACAACGATAGGGAGCGCCAGGGTAGGGGTTCCAGGGGATCAGATTAATTTTACTCGGGGTGCCTTGCAGACAGCGAATCAACTGTTTGGCCTGTGCCTCAGAATCGTTGACCTGGTCTAGCATGACGTATTCAATGGTCACTCGTCCCTGATTGGCTTTTGAATGCTGCAAATAGTGACGAACGGTTGTTAATAGGCTGCCGATATTATACTTACGGTTAATGGGTACTAACTGATCACGCAGAGTATCTTCCGGAGCATGCAGAGAAATCGCTAAAGCAACGTCGATCTGTTGTGCTAGCTGTTGTAAAGCTGGCACTACACCAGAAGTAGAAAGTGTTAAACGCCGCTTAGAGAGCCCGAAGCCATAATTATCGAGCATAATTTTCATGGCCGGCACTACATTAGCAACGTTGAGCAGCGGTTCACCCATTCCCATCATCACGACATTGGTGATCGGCAAACGGCCACCTGAAGAAAAAGCTCCTAACCGCTCAGTAGCGCGCCATAACTGACCGATAATTTCATTGACTCGTAAATTGCGGTTGAAGCCCTGCTGGGCCGTCGAACAGAAGCTGCAGGCCAAAGCACAGCCCACCTGAGAAGAGATGCAGAGGGTTCCTCGATGTTTTTCTGGAATATAGACCGTCTCAACCCGCTGCTCTCCCACCGCTATCGACCACTTTATTGTCCCGTCACTGGCTTGCTGCTCACTATTAATGGTGGGTGCTTGAATCACCGCTAGCGCTTGTAGCCGCTGCTGCAATGGCCGATTCAAGTTGCTCATGGCCGTAAAATCGGTACAGCCACGCTGGTAGATCCATTGCATGACCTGATCAGCTCGAAACGCTTTTTCCCCAAGCTGTTGAAAAAATCTTTGAAGCGCCCGGCGATCAAAATCCAGTAAATTAACTTTATCAGAGGTGACGTTAGAATGCACAGAGCAGCTGCCATTCAAGGTGGCTGTTTCAGCTAAACGCCGATCAAAGCTTTTAGAGAAGCATGGTAGGGGTTCCATCAGTGATCAATCGATACTTTTATCAAATGGCATGGTAATAGCCGTCATTGCGTGCTTGAAAGAAATAGGCAATCTCACGTGCAGCACTCTCGGGCGAGTCAGAGCCATGTACGGCATTCTCCTGAATGCCGGCTCCATAATCGGCGCGTAACGTCCCTGCCAAAGCCTGGGCAGGATTGGTTGCACCCATCAGCTCGCGGTAGCGCCGTATGGCTGCTTGACCGGCAAGCACTTGCACCATAATGGGACCGGAGATCATGAAATTGACCAGTTCAGGGAAAAAACTCTTACCTTGATGCTCGGCATAAAAGCCTTGGGCTCGTTGGCGATCGAACTGCGTCAGCTGCGCTCCAACTATTTGTAAGCCAGCCGCAGTGAACCGCGTATAGATTGCTCCCGTCAAAGCCTGGCACATCGCGTCTGGTTTGATGATCGATAGAGTGTGTTCTAAGGTTATCATGCTTCAGTATCTCATCCAAAAATTTACGGGGCATTATACAAACAACAGATAGTTTTTCCTATGGGTTGTGCAGGATTAAACCCGCGGTTTAATCAGCCGTCTAAAACCCGTATAAACCCTAACCTATCTCTCTGTTCGATTGCGGTTATGATGTCATTAAATTAAATCGCTTTCGTAGATAGCTTTAGGAGTTACTATGATAGATACAAGCAGTTTAAGCTATGGGTATTCTGCCAGAAACCTTGCTTCACTACCCATTTTCCATGAACAGCTTCCAGAAAAATTACCTCACTGGCAAGCTACCTCTAGCAATTTAATTCGGCATCATCCTAGTTTACCCACATATTCTTCATCGCTTAGTTTGAAAGAGCGAGTGATTCAAACGCTTGATCATGTTGCTGATCATCCGGGAGAAACTTTACGCCGATGGCTGCCGGTGATGACACAATGCACTTTAGTCGGCTGTGTGATTGGAGCCACTGTAGGAGTGTCAGCAGGCATCCCGGCAGGTCTGGCCGCCTGGAAAGCCTCCATTATGGCGGCCCATCCTGTGCTTGCTTGGACTTCCAGCTGGTTCCATTAAATCTACGCTATCAGTGATATAAAACCTGATGATTCATTAGTAAAACTCCGTTTAAATTGTTTGATAGGAATTTATTATGAAATTAAATATCACAATTGATAATTACTTTACAACACCCTCAATTCATGAAAAAAACAGAGCTTGCCTAGCCAAAAAATCCGAAAGAAAAATAGTTAATCTTCATTTGACAAAATATCAAAAAGAGCAATTATTCCATGCAATGGGGATTAATGTTTATCAACATCGTAGCAAAATTCAGATGCTAAAAGCATTTTTTCAGGAAAAATTTAAATGGCGTAAACGCAAGTTAAAAGTATTAAAGGGATCTTTAAAAATTAACCAACCAAAAGTTCCTGAAAAAATAGTTCAGGCTTCACAATTTAAAATAGATAATCCTATTAAACCATTAAAAACAGTGGCGGTCCCAATTAAAGAGCAGCAAATTTATAACAGAAAATCCCTAGAAAGCGGAGCCAATACGTCTGTACGCCAGCATTCTCAAAAACTCCCCGACGCTGCACAACCCATTGGGTTGTCCAATGATCTGATCCATTCTGATGCAGATGATCAATTGTCATCAGTATCCTTATACCCTCACCTAATGCCTGCTAATTCTACTGACAGTACCCGAAAATCTATTGATTACCCTCCTCGGATGTCTGAAACCACTGAACAAGCTCTCCTACAACCCATGAAGAACTCTCACTTAGGTAGCCCAGAGACCTACAGTCACTATATTCCTAATGAAGTATCACTCCCGGAAAATTTGCAAACTATGCCAATGCTTCAGGAAAACCCCACGACAAAATTTTCAGCAAAAACAGCTAAAGGATTGGCAATTTCTACGGCAGCTGTTGTTGCTCCCTTAGCCATTACTGGGGCAGCTGGTTATGCTCTATCCTTAGTCGCAGCCGCTCACCCTATACTGGCAGCTGTTGCCGTAGCTGGTATCGTCTACCTCGGTGTTCGTTGGGCAGTACAACGGATGTAAGCTTGGTTTGCCGGAAATTAAACCGGACTGGTTAAATAATCGCCTCTCAATGAGGCGAATAATGGTTTAAGCGTTTGAGTAATTGATAAGCACTGGCCCGATCAGTAGTACTCCCACCAGCGTCTGGGTAGCGGTTATTAGGATTTCCGCTAGCAGCAATGCCGAGTTCCGCTGAAGCAAGAAGTTGAGCTTGAAAACCTCGGTTAATCAGGATGATTTAAAATTAACCAACGGATCGACGATCCGTAAGGTTAACTGGGGTGTGCACCAGTTACTCCCTAAAAACTTACGGTACCATTGACAGCGCATTTTCAGTGACTGGTTGTCTAAGCGGCGATATCAGCTGAAAGCAGAGGATTATCTTTATTGGCAGCATCAAGATAAACAGCTACTAAAAAGAATCAATACCCTGATAACAGCGATCCACAAGGAGCCGTTTCAAGGAATCGGTGATCCAGAACCGCTAAAACATCAATCGACTGGTTTATAAGTTTTCTAATGAAACTATCACCACTGTTCAATGTCGTTATCATTATTAGTTTGCCGTTGTTCAATCAAGTCCACTGCCTTTGATAAACGCAGCGCACCCAGGTGGTTGCCCGGATCAATTATCCTGATATACTCAGTAAAGCGGTCTTACGAATTAGCTTAGAATCAGTAATCGCTTGCCGTCCTGCGGTGGTATTAACCCTATAAGTATACTCATCGTTTTTGGTGCGATCTTGCAGATGTGGACGCCCTTCATGCACTTTGTTGACTAACCGATGCTCAATCCCCGCTTCGCTTAATACCGCTGTAGTACCTTGGGTGGTATCCAATTGGAATCCCAAACGCAGTAGTTGAGTGGCCAGGTCAATCACTCGGCGCTTGTCATCATGCACCGATAGTAACGCCCTGAATCACACTGGTTTTATCGGAGACTCTATTTTTTCCAAATGTATGAGAGAATGGAGTTATGGAAACGAAAAAAAGACCAGCAAAAAATTACTCACCTGAAGTGCGTGAACGAGCCGTTAAGATGGTATTAGAGCATGAGGCTGATTATGAGAATCGTCGAGCAGCTATCTGCTCTATCGCCGCAAAATTCGGCTGCCATCCTAAAACGTTAGCTCTGTGGTTGCAGCAGATAGAGCGAGATCAAAGGTTAAGAGCAGGAGCAACTTCAGAGGAAAAAGCACGTATTAAAGCTCTGGAGCGTGAAAATCGTGAGCTACGTCAAGCCAATGAGATCTTGCGTAAGGCCAGCGCTTATTTTGCCCAGGCGGAGCTCGACCGCCATCGCCGGTCATGACAGCCTTTATCGATAAGCATCGAGAGGTTTACGGGGTCGAGCCAATTTGTAAAGTATTACCGATTGCCCCATCCACCTACTATCTGCATGCCGCCAGAAAAAAGCAGCCGTCGCTGTTACCGGCAAGGCAGGTAAAGGATATCAAACTAAGTGAGCAGATCCGCAAAATCTGGGATGCTAATTTTAAAGTCTATGGTGCTGTTAAGATTTGGCATCAACTGAAGCGTGAAGGCATTACGGTAGCCCGTTGCACCGTGGAACGTCTGATGCGTACCATGGGATTGCAAGGGATAAGACGAGGTAAAGGGGTCAAAACCACATTTTCTAATCAATCTGCTCCCTGCCCAGATGATTTGGTTAACCGGAATTTCCAGGCTGACCGGCCTAATGCGCTGTGGGTTGCTGATTATACCTTTTGTACGACTTATCAAGGATTTGTTTATACAGCCTTTATTATTGATGTTTTTTCCCGCTATATCGTGGGATGGCGAGTCTCTAGCTCGGCCAAAACCGATTTTGTTCTAGATGCGTTAGAACAGGCCCTGTATGCTCGCCGGCCCTTCAAAGGGGAGCGCTTAATCCATCACAGTGATCGCGGCAGTCAGTATGTCTCTATCCGCTACACCGAACGGATGGTAGAAGCTGGCATTGAATGCTCTGTAGGTAGTGTTGGCGATTCTTACGATAATGCATTAGCTGAGACTATCAATGGCCTCTATAAATCCGAAGTCATTCATCGCCAATCCTGGCAAACCCGTGCTCAAGTAGAGATGGCTACCTTGAAATGGGTTGCTTGGTTTAATCAGCAGAGGTTATTGGGACCCATCGGTTACATACCCCCAGTCGAAGCAGAAATAAGGTATTATCAACAACAAATTGAGCTCGATAAAGCGGCTTGATTCTAAAAAAACAGTCTCCGACATTCCCGGGGGGATTCACCCGGCCAATTTTCGGCATTTGGTAGCTGGCACTGAAAACTCCTTTGGCAAAGGCTAAGCCAAAACCCGTTGAATTACCTTAGTTTATCGACAAAACTTGTCCCGAATTGAGGTATTACAAGTAAAGTGGATCACTTTTCAGTTGCTGTTGACATTAGTCAGATTGAGACCGAAAATAACGCCGCTTATACCCCTCGCCATGGGCACTATCTTGGCTGCAGGGTAGATGTGCTTCACTGGATTTCTCCGTCCTTAAATCTCAATTGTTAGGCTTTCCCTTGAACAGCCGATTTACGCAACAACGCCTGCTTGATTCCAAAAAACCGCCTCCGAGATTTCCCGGGGGATTCATAGATTAGTGAGCATGGTCATCCGCAGTGATGGATAACCGTTGGTTTAGTCAAGGAAAGTCAACCCGTCGTCCCGTTAACGGTAAAAACGGATTGGATTCAGAGTAGCTAGGAGGGGGTGCTGTTGGCTGTGAGGCTCCCTGAGAAGTCTCTATTGCCGCTAACTGGTTTGCGAGAGCATTAGCATTGTATGGTTCTGGAATCGTCGGGGCTCTCCGGTTTTTAGGGGAGAGTTTAAATAGATTTCCCTCTAATTTCAGTTGCACCTGATCTCCTAAGTTTTGCAATCGGTTCGGTCGTTTGCTCAGTTGATTCTGCTGCAAATCTAAGGTCCGAAGGTTAGGCAGAGATCGAAGGTTAATATCCCATTTTTTCAGCCGAATATTCCGCAGATTACAACTGGATAGCGCGGTTAACTTTTTGAAATCGGCTGGCAACTTCTTGAGACTGCTGTCATTGAAATTAACCTGCTCCAGTTGAGATAAGCGGCCAAAGCCCCGCGGCAGTTGCTTCAAAGGAGTAGCTGAACAGTTTAACCGCTTTAGACGCGCTAGCTTATTTCCATACCTGGGAATAGTCGGTAATTTACGGAGGTGGCTATTGGCGCACGAAAAGCGCTCCAGGCGACTGAAAGAGCTGAACCGAGGCAGAAACTGCACCGGCGTACTATCTATCACGAACTCCTCTAGGCGGTTTAATTGGCCTATGGTATGGGGAATTTTATGCACTTTAGTGTAACTGATATCGAGACTTTTTAATTGACGGCAGCGGCCAAGGCTGCTGGGGAGTTTGATCAGCCTGGGGTTTCTGCTTAAATCCAGTTTTTGTAAATTTGGTAAATTTTTTAACCCTTTAATCCCTAAGTTTTCCTCTTTTTGCCGCTGCTGACCGTGTAGTTCTTCCCAAGGACGCTTGGCTGTTGCCAGTTTGATTCTCCGGTAGAGGCCAGAATTTAATCTCCGAGAAAGTTGTTTATTCTTAGGAAAGGATCGCAATTGATTGCCACACAAGTTCAATTGCTGCAGCGAAGTTAATTGTTTTAAGGATGCCGGAAGTGAGGTTAGTTCTAGGCCACTGAGATCCAAATGAGTGGTCTGGTTTTCATAGGCTGCCATGCTTCTTACCACTGCTTCTTGGCGGTTTTCCTTGGTATCTTCCGCCTGCTCGGCCCAGAGGTTCAATTGCATTCTTAAAGCAGCCTGACGACCTGTTTTTTCTGTTATTGGATCCATGAATGCTCCCCATTTGTTGTAAAAACACAACACTGCTAAAGTCTATTCATAGGTATCATCCTCTACATTTTACTTTATAGCAATAATTAAGTATCAAAATATTAACAAAAAATAAAAATTTATAGAACTTTTTCTGGAAAATAGAGTTATTTAAACGATTGTTAACCTTCAGGATCAGTAATTCAGTCCGCAGACGGATAAGATTGCAAGCTTGGGAGAATCTGCACCAATTTCGCTCTTTAGCGATGCAACACGTAGTAAGATCAAACTCCCCCAATCGACTGATGACTGGTCACGGGGAATGGTTCGCTAACAGAGTTTGGTTTATCAGTGTTCTAATTAAACAATCACCATCGTTCAATGCCATTATCATTATTGGTCTACCGCTATTCAATAAAGCTGACGGACGCCTATTATGAGCATTGGAAGGAGCATGCCGCAGCTATCAACGTAGCACACCCCAGGTTGTGGCAGCTGCCAGTATCATTAATCCCGCGCCGGCAAGCTTAAGTCGTTAATGTTGGATTCGCTGCAGCCGCTCCTGCAGGGAGATGACTTCAGAGACCGGGTCGACGGGCAGTGCTTGTACCGTCGCAAAGGCGCCATTTAATGTGGTGTCGTAGGGCACTTTATACTGTAAAGCGGTCTTACGAATTAGCTTAGAATCAGCAATCGCTTGCCGTCCTGCGGTGGTATTAACCATATAAGTATACTCACCGTTTTTGGTGCGATCTTGCAGATGTGGACGCCCTTCATGCACTTTGTTGACTAACCGATGCTCAATCCCCGCTTCGCTTAATACCGCTGCAGTACCTTGGGTAGCATCCAATTGGAATCCCAAACCCAGCAGTTGAGTGGCCAGGTCAACCACTCGGCGCTTGTCACCATCATGCACCGATAGTAACGCCCGGCCAATTTTCGGCATTTGGTAGCTGGCACTGAAAACTCCTTTGGCAAAGGCTAAGCCAAAAGTCGAACCCATCCCCATGACTTCTCCCGTTGACCGCATTTCTGGCCCTAAAATAGGATCAACCCCTAAGAATTTATTAAAAGGGAATACGACTTGCTTGACTGCGTAATAAGGAGGAATCACGGTTTGCGTGAGCTGCTGCTGCAATAAAGTTTGCCCGATCATCACGCGAGCGGCCACTTGGGCTAGTGGAATACCGGTGGCTTTTGACAGGAAAGGAATCGTGCGAGCGGCCCGAGGATTCACTTCGATAACATAAATTTGCTCACCCTGTACGGCGAACTGAACATTCATCAGGCCACAGACCGGTAAAGCCAAAGCTAGCTGTTCCACCTGCTGCTGCAGTTGCTGTTGTAAGGCGGCTGACAAGCTATAGGGGGGTAGGGAGCAGGCTGAGTCTCCCGAATGAACCCCCGCTTGTTCAATATGTTCTAAGACGCCACCAATTAATACTTGCTGTCCATCGGCAACGGCATCAACATCCACTTCAATTGCCTCTTCCAAAAAGCGATCGAGTAAAACCGGTGCTGCATTTGATTCAATAACGGCACTTTGGAAATAGCGAATTAAATCGGCTTCGTCAGTGATAATTTCCATTGCCCGACCTCCCAGCACATAGGAGGGGCGAACCACCAGAGGATAGCCGATCGATTTTGCTTCATGAATCGCTTGACTTAAAGTGGTAACCGTCGCGTTTGCCGGCTGCTGCAACCCCAGTTGGCTGATCAATTGTTGGAATCGTTGCCGATCCTCGGCACAATCGATGGCATCCGGTGAAGTCCCTAATATGGGCACGCCAGCCGCTTGCAACTCGCGAGCTAACTTTAAAGGAGTCTGTCCGCCATATTGGATGATAACGCCCTTAGGCTGTTCAACTCGAACGATCTCTAAAACGTCTTCTAGAGTAATTGGCTCAAAGTAAAGGCGATCGGAAATATCGTAGTCAGTCGAGACAGTTTCTGGATTGCAGTTGACCATAATGGTTTCAAAACCGGCTTGCCGCAGGGCTAAAGCAGCATGGACACAGCAGTAGTCAAATTCAATGCCTTGACCAATGCGGTTGGGCCCACCCCCTAGAATCATCACCTTTTTTCGCAAAGTGGGTTGTGATTCACACGCTTGATCATAAGAGGCGTAGAGATAGGCGGTATCAGTAGCAAATTCCGCGGCACAGCTATCCACACGCTTATAAACCGGGAAAATATTGCAAAGCCAGCGTTTTTGGCGGATCTGCTGTTCGCTAACGCCAACCAATTTGGCTAGTCGAGCATCCGAAAAGCCTTGCCGTTTCAGGTAGCGTAAAAAATTGGCCTCTAGCCCAGCAAATCCTTCAGTGTTTACCTGCTGTTCTAGGTGAACAAGATTTTCAATCGCAGCTAAAAACCAGCGATCTATCTGAGTCAGTTGGTGTACGCTATCAATCGATAGACCAGCACGGAAAGCATCAGCAATAAACCACAGTCGTTCAGCACCGGCTTCTTTTAATTCGTACCGAATTCGGGTTAATACATCCTCGGCTTGGGGCGCCACTTTGGGAGTAAAACCGCTCACTCCAATTTCCAAACCGCGCATCGCCTTTTGCAATGATTCAACAAAGCTACGGCCGATAGCCATCACTTCACCGACCGATTTCATCTGGGTGGTGAGTCGATCATTGCTGCCAGCAAATTTCTCAAAATTAAAGCGGGGAATTTTGGTGACTACATAATCCAGGGTGGGCTCAAAAGAGGCCGGCATGCACCCACCACTAATGTCGTTTCTCAGTTCATCTAAGGTATACCCTACCGCTAATTTGGCAGCTACTTTAGCAATCGGAAATCCAGTTGCTTTTGAGGCTAATGCGGATGAACGCGAGACTCGTGGATTCATCTCAATCACCACTAAGTCGCCCTGCTGCGGATTAACCGCAAACTGCACGTTGGCTCCCCCGGTTTCAACACCAACCTCTCGAAGTACTGCAATGGCAGCATTGCGCATTCGTTGGTACTCGGGATCGGTTAATGTCTGGGCCGGCGCTACAGTGATGGAGTCTCCAGTATGGATCCCCATGGGATCTAAATTCTCAATACTACAAACAATAATGCAGTTATCACACCGATCGCGCACTACCTCCATCTCATACTCTTTCCAGCCAATCAAAGAAGCATCAATCAGTAGTTCGTGTGTCGGTGATAAGGCCAGTCCTCGTGAACAGATCTCCTCGAATTCTTCACGATTATAGGCGATGCCACCACCACTGCCTCCCATGGTAAACGAGGGTCGGATAATGCAGGGGAAACTCACCTGTTCAAGAACTTCGAAGGCTTCGTCCAACGATTTGGCAATCCCCGAGCGCGGGGTATGTAACCCGATACGGCGCATCGCTTCACCAAAGCGTTGGCGATCCTCTGCTTTATCAATGGCTTCAATGGTGGCACCCAGTAATTCTACCTGAAACTGCTCTAATACCCCTTCACGGGCTAGGTCAAGTGCGCAATTGAGTGCCGTTTGTCCCCCCATGGTAGGCAATAAAGCCTGGGGCCGCTCTTTCTCAATAATACGGCGTACCGTCTGCCAATGAATCGGTTCAATATAAGTAGCATCTGCCATCTCTGGATCAGTCATAATGGTGGCTGGATTAGAGTTGACCAAAATGACTCGGTAGCCCTCCTCTCGAAGCGCTTTGCAGGCTTGAGCACCGGCATAGTCAAATTCACAAGCCTGGCCAATAATGATGGGACCGGCTCCAAGCAATAAGATGGATTGGATATCGCTACGTTTTGGCATGGCAGCACTGCTCCTGAAAGGCAACAACTGAATAAAAGGGTGGGTTTGATCAATCGACTCGGATCAAAAAACCGAGGAAATCAGCAAACATCGTCAATGAAGCAGTGACAAAGAGGGTTGTCGATATTGCTGCATCAGTGCCACGAATTGTGAAAATAATCGAGTGGCATCTTGCGGCCCAGGGGCTGCTTCTGGATGGCCTTGAAAGCTAATCACTGGCCGATGCCGATGTCGTAACCCTTGTAGGGTTCCATCGAACAGTGACCAATGAGTGGCTTCTAAGTCATCCGGTAAGCTCTGCTCATCAACCGCAAATTCATGGTTTTGCGCGGTGATCATGACTCGACCTTGCTGATCACGGACAGGGTGGTTACTACCATGGTGTCCCTGGCGCATTTTATGGGTTTTAGCACCGCAGGCTAACGCCAACAATTGATGACCCAAGCAGATTCCAAACAGAGGAATGGGTTGTTGTAACAGCGCTTGGACTAAACGAATAGCATCACTACACGCTTGAGGATCACCGGGGCCATTAGAGAGCACAATGCCATCCGGTTGATAGGCTAAGATAGTTTCAACAGGCATCAAAGCGGGAACGACTGTTAACTGACAACCTTGGTCTACCAAACATCGAAGAATCGATCGCTTCACCCCAAAATCACAGACGACCACTCGGTAGGGGACTTCTGGGTTCTGAGGGCTGCGCTCGCTAGCGAACCAAGTCCCCTGTATCCAAGCATAGGGTTCTGCGGTGGTGACGGTAGACGTTAAATCCATTCCCGTTAGTCCGGGAAAGGCTTTTGCCTGCTGAAGGGCTAAACTGGCATCAATGGCCTCTCCGGCAATAATACAACCACGCATGGCCCCTTTTTGGCGCAATAGATGGGTTAGCTGTCGAGTATCAATATCAGCAATCGCTACCAACTGCTGTTGTTGACAGTAATCCAATAATCCTTGCTGTGCTCGATAGTTACTGGTGACTAAGGGAGCATTACGTATAATGAGTGCTTTGGGCTGTATCGCTGCTGACTCTTGATCTTCATTGTTAGCTCCCGTATTGCCAATATGAGGATAGGTCAGGGCGACAATTTGCTGGGCGTAAGAGGGGTCGGTTAAGATCTCTTGATAGCCAGTGATGGCGGTATTAAAAACCACTTCACCGACCACTGAACCGGTGACGCCGATCGAGCGCCCCCAAAAAGCAGTTCCATCTTCTAACATCAATAGGGCTGGGCTATTAGTCAATGATCTCTCCTGGGGTGTGTAGGCTAATGAGAGCTTCCTGGTCAAAACGTCTTGTCCGTGCTTGAGGATGCCTTACCGGACCCAATCGGCCCATTTATCAAATGGCTGCCGGCATTTTAATGATCCTTGCTTAAGCTGTCCAGCGACCTATTAGCCAGTGCTTACTTTTTAATTAACTATTGGGTTTAGTTGATACTGGAGTCAACCAACTAGAGCGACGCCCCAAGAGCCGTCACCGACAACGGCAGGGCTAATAATTTAAAGAAATGTAACCGTGTTAATGAAGCATTGGCATTATTAGGTTTATCACCCATTATTAGTTTGAATGGTTGCAGATAATCCCATTCATCAAAAGATCAGGAGTACTTATAAAAAGTTAGCATGAGATTGCCACCTTGATAAATTCCATGAAGAAAAAACGGTGGAACAAAACGCTAAGGAAATGCATGCTATCAGGTTTGAAACGCTGCAGAAAGCCTACAAATTGCTAAAGGCGAACGGTTGTTCTTCCAGAACCGGTCTGTTTTTATTATATTTTATTTATTTCAGTTAACACTAATTCTTTAGGCAAAGTTATCATTTTATTATCAATACTCAAGTAAATAAATTTACTGTTACTAAAAAAACCTTAGCATTCTCTATAGTCCCCTGAGGAGTGGACCTTAAAAAAGGATACTCTCTTAGAATTTTACAACCATCTTCTCTCAAAATAAGTGTAGCTGAATAATTTCCTCTTGAAAGTTTGTTTATCATTGACTTGGGTAAGATACTCTTATCAAAAAAAATACTTTCAAGCAAACAAGAAAATGCAACCATAAAAATCAAAGGGAAAGCTGACTTTTTAGGGGATAGAAACTTAAATAAATAAAATGCTGCTGCCGTAACAGGAATCAAGATGATGAAAATTTTAAAAAAAACGATCATACCGATAAAAAATCCAAATATCAGTGTGTTAAAATCTATAGCAGTTAACATCTTTTCTGCTGAAAAATAAAGGTAAATTTATATTAGCCCAATAAAAAAAGAGAGGGTGTAAAAATAGCAAGAATTTTTTTGACTATACTAAAAATGTCTATATTTTTTGTTTTATCATAAAAATATGAAACTTTTTCTACTCCACTCATTTATCTCTCCAATCAACAAATTCTACAGTATCAATAGATACTTTATACCAAAACAAATTTAAAGACACTCCTAATGGAATCTCAGGTATTGGTACAAGGTTTCTCGACTCACGCCGAACTCTCGCGCTAATTTTGCTTTTTGTTCTCCCTTAGCAACCCGTTGTCGTAGCTCTGCTGCGCGTTCGGGAGACAATGCTTTTTTGCGACCACGATAAGCTCCACGCTGTTTGGCCAAAGCAATCCCTTCACGCTGTCGTTCACGAATCAAAGCGCGTTCAAATTCAGCAAATGCCCCCATGACCGACAGCATCAGGTTTGCCATGGGGGAGTCTTCACCGGTGAAGGTCAGGTGCTCTTTGACGAATTCGATACACACTCCCCGCTGAGTGAATCCCTGAACAAGCCGTCGCAAGTCGTCAAGATTGCGCGCTAGGCGGTCCATACTGTGAACGACAACCGTATCGCCTTCTCGCACGAAAGTGGTTAGTGCATCGAGCTGTGGGCGCTGAGTGTCTTTGCCGGATGCTTTGTCAGTGAATACTTTGTCCACCTTGATATGCTCAAGCTGGCGTTCTGGGTTTTGGTCAAAACTACTGACCCGAATATAACCAATGCGATGGCCTTTCAAAATCACTCCTATAGCTGAATATGTCAGGATGAAATCTATAACCTTGAGAGGTCTGTGTCAAGAAATGAGAATTAATACTCTATCCTGACCACATTGAGCAGGGAGTTCTGACATCAGAATAGGGTACACTTCAAATTGACACTTCATTCAAAACAATAGGAGACTATCCTTATGATTACCTATCAATGGTTGCACAAACGACCGTTTGCACAATTCTAATCTGGATTTCTCTGACATATTCATCATTTGATTTATTGTATTATAAATAATACAATAAGGGGATGAAGTATGAAATTCGATACACTGAAATATTTAGCAAGTGGGCCCGTAAGCTTCCAGATGAAGCTGCAAAAGCCAGGGTACAGGCCAGAATCGTTAGACTTGAAACCGGGAACTTTGGTGACGTTAGTCCGGTTGGAAACGGTATCAGTGAACTCCGAATTCACTACGGCCCTGGATATCGTGTTTACTTTGGTACCCACGGTAAGTACGTAGTCCTTTTGTTGTGTGGCGGTGATAAAAGCACGCAAAATCAGGATATTTTACGGGCCAAACAACTTTTCGCGGAGATTAAAAAGAATGAGCATAAAATTATTTAACTACGATGCTGCAGAATTCTTGGACAGCCCGGAAGCTATGGCTGTCTTCATAGAAGATATTATGGAATCAAATGATCCTGCAGTGATAGCCAACGGCATAGGAGTGGTAGCCAGAGCAAAAGGAATGACTGATCTAGCGAAAGCTACAGGCATTGGCAGGGAGAGTTTGTACCAATCATTAGGGAAAAATGGGAATCCAACCCTCAAAAACCTAACATTAATCCTCAATGCACTTGGAATGCAGCTCAGCGCTAAACCACTAACATCCTCAAAAGCCTCCTAAGTTTAAACACTTCAGATGGCCGTTTTCGCACCTATGTGGGGTATTGACCACATAGAGGCCAAAAGTGCCATTTAGCCAGGGGGATTACGCATCAAAAAATCAAAGTATATTTTGGATTTTAAGAGATACTTCCCTGCTACCATTAAAAGTTGTTTGTTAAAAAGACTATTGGATGCGTTTGGTGGACTTCCAGATCTACGGTGTGTGGAAAGGACTTGCCATCGGCTCATGGGTATAGTGATCATTGCCGGAGCAGAGGCACTGATACCGATAGACTCCCTCAGTAGAAAAATTCAGCCCTTACATTTTATTTTCAATAGTGCCGATAGGCTTGCCTAATTCCTAGATTTTTGATCTAATGTTTCCTACCTGGAATATAACCAAGGAAGGTAAATTTTTCATGAAAAATGATAACAATCCCAGATCACAAAAGCGGGTGAAAACTCAGCGGTTTACGCCAGAACTAGCGGTAGTTGCTAGCTCTCCCTCTAGGCATCCTGCCAATGACGAACAAGGATATTATCAATCGCATGATAAATTCGTTAAATGTGCCTTCAGAATCAAAGAAATCGCCATAGATTTTTTTAATAACCACCTGGTAGACAAAGGCTTGAATAAGCATCAACTCGAAAATTTTAACCTGAGTAACAGTGAGCATCAGCAGCCCTTTAAAACCAAATTATTGAGTGATGTGGTTTATCGTGGGGAAGTAGAAGGTCAAACTTATTATATTGCTCTTGAACATCAATCTAGCTTTGATAGGAAGATAATTCCGAGATTATTAAAATATTCTGCGGCTTTAATGGAAGAGTATATCGAACAAAAGCCACATGGCCATCAGGCAATAGTATTTCCTATATGTCTCTATCATTCGCCACACCATAATGGTGAATCCAGGAATGTGCCTAAGGATAAAGGCAAGTCTATGTTAGAGAAATTATTTGGCAGCACAGCTAGTGCTGATAAGTTTAGCGAGATTATCCGTATTAAGGTCGTTGATCTAACGGTTATGACTGATATGGAAATCAAAAAGCACGGTAAAGCGGCTATAGTTGAATGGATTTTGAAGGATGCCTCTCTACCTGGCGATGATTTTTTGCAGAGAGTAACAGAGCACCTAATACGTCCGTGCTATAGTGCACTAGCTTCTGTCTCTGATGATTTTAAATTAGCGATGTATGAGTATATACTTTCAGTATACAAAGGTGATAAATCAGCGGGTGAGCTGATAAATATCATGAGTAAGGTACTCCCAGAGGAGGAAGAGATTATGTTAACAGCAGCTCAACAATTAGAGGAACGCGGTATACAGAAAGGTATACAGCAGGGTAGATTAGAGGGTAAACGTGAATTTGTTTCTGTCATGGTATCACAGGGTGACGATCCGTTATTTATAAAAAGTAGGTTTAATTTATCTGATGAAGAATTTGAGCAGTTATCGCCAAAAAGTGAAGCCTCACCCTCTTCAGCACAGCAGATGGAATTCAGCCCTTCGCATGGGATGCTTGCCCAAGGGATGTCTAGTTCAAGTACTACTGAACAGTTAGTTTCTAGTGTTGATAGCAGAACAATTGCTGATAATCCCAACACAAATATGACTTTCCCAACAGACAACGGACCAAGATAAGAAAACTAGCCTGCTAGGCAGGCATATAGGATAATGACTATATGGCTCACCTGCTGTTTAATTGTAGGAAGTTCCAAAGACTGAGTTTGATGCGTAACCCCTGGCCTGACTTGTTGGATATGACGGTTAGCCATCCATCAAACTAGGGACAACATTTTTGTGGATTAACCCTTGCTACCTTAAAACAGAGGGACTTAGGATGATTAATAGACGGTGAGTGGGGTAGTTATGTTACTTGAACTTGAACAGGAAATTAGAAAAGCTATTCTTACAACAAGACAATCAAAAATAAACGCAGTCTCAAAGAGTGGTTCTTCGGAAGAAAGTTCAACACTGAGAAAAGTCAACAATGATACGCAATCTCTACTCTTTGAGCTGTCACAGTCTACCGATAAACAGTATTTACAACAAGCAATGAATATTTGCAAAACTTTAACATTACAGTATACAAATCTTTTTCATAGTGGAGTTCCGTTAGATGGCATTATTAGGATAATTGAAAAGCAATTAGATATATTGAAAAAAGAAGAAACGGTTTCTAATTCGCGGTAGAGGACTACGAAGATCCATACACGCTTCAGAATAAGTTAAAAAATTTCATCTATATTATTGTGCAGTATAGTAGTATTAGTGATAGATATATTAAATTTTTTGCTGAAAAATAGATAAAAAGTTAAATTTAATTAAAATATAGTCTATTTTTTATATAACAAATAACTAAAATTAAACATTGCTTTTCTAAATTAGATAATCCTATTCTGGGGTTAATCGATACTAGCGATGGTGGTGTTATGCCAAAGAATGAATCACCCACCGATGAAACATCACCGAATGTTAAGCCAGGATTCACCCTGTTTAAAGCACGTGGCCTAAAAGGCCGGGTACGAGCTGAAAACTGCTCACTGCAAGCGATTGTGGATGATGCACATACTTATAAGGATTTGTGCTTCGTTAAACATCAATTAGAATATTATATCAATGTTATGAAAAAACAGGGAGCTAGTGAAGAAAATACTAAATATTTTTATGATGGTGTAGAAAAAGTTAATAAAAAATTAGAAAAAACTCTTCAATTGAGTTTGGAACAGGCCCTTGGGCCGGGATTTTTTGAAAAGCTACCTGCAGAGAAGGAAATTGAGTGATACAATCATAACCTAAATAATTAATTTTCTGAGGTGAATTATGGGATGGTTATCTCGAACCAAAAAAAGCCCGGTCATGCAACCATTGCAAAACAGTACCGCTAATTCTTCAAAAACCACTACCGGTACATTAAACGCCAAAAATAATTTTGGTGAAACGACACAAGTGATTCGTCAAATAAAAAATTGCGAGCCCCATAATATTTACCGTGCTGATAAATTAAATTTGACTGCTGATCAATATGGGTTGCTTAATCACTCACTCCATACAAGAATGTGTTTATTTTTAAATTTATCAAGAATCTCTAGAGATATTGAGCATCGCAACAGACTTTTGGCTAATGGGACTGCTAGAGCAGTCGCATTAGCTGACCGTTCTACTCCTCAATCTGCGATAGATAGAAAAATTAATGAATGTGTTACAGACGTGTATTCTATTCAAAAAAATAAACTATCTGAATTAAATTCTAAAACAATCGATAAACAGTTGCCATTAATTAATGACTCCTATGATGCTATCCTAGATTCTTGTGAAATTTTTAAAAATAAAGCACTAATTACTAGTTTATCGAAAAATCCAGAAGCAAGATTTTTTTCTAAGCATGAAAGCTTTGCGCATACATTAGTTATCCCATTTTATATGGATTGTTTGACAATAGCCAGTGGTAAAGTTGATTCTATAGAACCAGAATCGCGGAGAGGGTTTTTGAGAACAATGGGGCATCACTATGCCAGGAAAGGTATTTTAGAGAATCAACTCCCTGCAGTAAAAATAGCTTTTGAAAAAATTAAAAATAAAGGAAAATTAGATAAAAATTTCATTTCAGTGGTGGGTCAGATTATTAAAGAAACTGAGGTTTGCTTGAAAAACATGAATGATGCTAAACGATCAGCTATTTTTGAGACATTCGCGCCACCAATGAGACCAAAAAAATATGAACTTCATGATGAAGATAACAATGCCATTGATTACCATAAGTCAATACTATGGGATAAAACTGATGAAGAAATCATTAATATTATCAATGAACTTAAAGCTATACCACTATTGGTATCATAATACAGATATTATCAACTTATGAAAATAAGCGGCGGCGGTGGCAGTGGAGATGGTGGGAGAATAAACACTGATCCACCCAAGGGAATTTTAAAAACCGCTAATAACAATGAATTATTTTTTTCTTATATTAAAGATCTAGAAGATTCTTTAAATAATATCAGTCAGTTAAGGAAAGATGTCTCTGGAAATTATGAAGAATTCTCTAGAAAAACCCTCTCCGCTGATAGATTGGAAGTATTAGATATCACTTTGAAGGGTGTTTTGAATAACTTGGAAAGTATAGAAGATTTAATGTTTGTGGAAAATAAATTGGAAAAATATAGTGAGAATTTTTTTAAAACATATCATCCTGGAGATGATAATAACCCATGCGCATCTCTTGTAGATTTTTTTGAGAAAGGTTTGACCATGGTTAAAGGGGAAATAGCTCTTGCAGAGGAGAAATTACTAGAAAAAAATCCAAAGTTGCCAACATTCGAAGTCTCTGATTATCCAGTCAATCAGAACCAAAAGAAGGCTGATTTTCAATTAAAAATAATTGTTCTCGCACAAGGAAATAGGGTGCTAAAAGCACCTATAGATGATCCATCGATTAAGAACACTACTCCGAGGGCAGTGGCGTGGTTTGGTTATCAAAATCAACCGCGGAAAGGAGATAGGTATTTTGCCTCACTCCTTACATACACCCCTCGGAAACTCTCCATGCCTACGTCCGCAGCTCTGCAGAAGTGTATCACCGACAAAGATCCTGAAAAGACGGCAAAACGTCAAAGTGCTGGCGAGGATCATGCTTCTAAAACCGGTAGCTCAAAGACGCAGGCTGACGATAAGATAGCTAGCAGTGCTACTGATATTTCAGATTTCCTGGATACTGACAATAAAACAAACTTACCGAATAAGAATACGGTAACTGCGCAGACTACTGAAGAACAACCCGGATTACTGACTAAGGATCCTGAAAAGAATCCCAAAAGCCAGGCGTCAAAGGAAAAAGAGCCGGTAACCCATCGAGACCCGGCCTTGCTCAGTAATAACCCCAACCTGATGGTATTGCTTAATAGCCAGAATCCCATCCAAGCCCGACCGGCAGTCACTGCCGAGAAACCTGTTGAAAATTCGAAACCAACTTCTCAGAAAACTCCAACCCTAAAGGAGTTTTTAGAGGAATTAGAAGCGCTGTTGAATGAAACATCGGAGAGTGCTGAAGCGGTCGCTGAAGACCGCGAAAAGGCTCAAGATAGCGAGCTGTTAAGGAAGCTAAAGCAGCTAAAACCAGCTCGGTTTATTCAACAACAGCTTGACAGAAAAGATCCATGCAATGCGGAAAGAAATATCCGCCAACACTTGGAAAAAATAGAGGCACTGCATAAAAATCTGCGAAGCACCAAGCTAGAAACCCGTGATGTTAATGAAGCACTAATCTGGTTAAGCAATACCATTAGAGCCTTAACACAAGCAAAAAAAGATGCCGCTGCGAAGTGTGCTAGGTTTAGGAGAACCTTCAGCACCGTCAACTCGTGATAACTAATCGATGGGGTGGTGATTGATGGCAAGCATTAGTTCTCTGCGGATCGTTAAAAAATCGCCTCTGGAAGAAGCCAAAGAACTGAATGCCCAGGGATTGTTATTGGCCACCGGTTGTGACATGCCGCAAGACCATTGCTGAGCAATGATTTTTTTTAAAAAAGCCGCTCAACTGGGGGATAGTGATGCCCTCTATAATTTGGCGATCGCCTACGAATATGGCTTAGGCGTCGCTGTCGATCTAGCGCTGGCTATGGAGTACCAGCTGGAAGCGGCACAACGGGGAAGTGATCGTCCTGAGAATTTTTTAAAGATTGGGTTGCTTTTAAGGGCTCCCCACAGGAATTTTTTGAAGCTTGTCTTGAAGATTCCTAGAGTGATTCCGAAAAACTGTATTATATTGGGCGCTGTTTTGAAACCGGTCTGCAGGGACCCGTGGATTATCAACTGGCCCAACAATACTATCAGATGGCCGCAGAACGAGGTTGTGATGCGGCAAAAATCCGACTGGGTTGCCTGTTTGAGCATGGCTTAGGAGTGTATCGAAACCTTGAAAAGGCTTTT
The DNA here is from genome assembly GCA_038960095.1 of Candidatus Symbiodolus clandestinus. GTDB lineage: Bacteria > Pseudomonadota > Gammaproteobacteria > Enterobacterales > Symbiodolus > Symbiodolus clandestinus. Next base: position 583,612 of record CP152425.1, on the reverse strand, counting down.
GCTTGCTACCAACAAGCTGATGGTACCGTGGCACGGTTTCATCAGGGACGCTGCTACCGGCAGGGAATCGGTTGTAGTCCCAACTTAGCAGAAGCAGAGTATCCACTATTTAGGGCTTTTGGAATGATTTCCGGCCTGCGGTTTATGAATATGTGGCGTTGGCAGAATCAGGGTTCGCGCCCGCCCAATCTTATCTGGGTAACCGCTATTCACTCGGCCTTGATGTCGAGACTATCCAACAAAACTATCCGGAAAGCTTGCACTGGCTGCAATTAGCCGCCAAACAGCAAGATCGCGATGCGATTTATGATCTGGGAAGGCATTTTCTTTATGGTCGCCGCGCTTAGCCAGATTATCGTCAGGCCTTTGAGAAATTTCTGCAATCTGCAAAGCTAAACCATATCCCAGGACAGCAACGGGTGGCTTTTGCCTATCGGGATGGTCAAGGCATGGCACGAGATTATGCAAAGGCGCTATTTTGGTTCCAGCAGGCAGCCGATAGAGGTTGCTCCGATTCTAAAGCCTCAATAGGTTTCCTCTATTTTAATGGTTTAGGCGGTGCTAAAGATTTTTCCACCGCTTTTGACTGGTTTAGCCAAGCGGCTGAGCAGGGAGAGCATAAAAAAGTGTGGGGCAATCACCCAAATTTTTCCCATTGATGATAAAATCACTAACACTATTTTAACGCTCTCTTAATAAATAGATTTGATATTAAAAATACACGATTAAGGTTGCTCTTCGAGGTGTTAGCCCCATGATCTGGCACCGATTTAGCATTGCGGATGATAGGTCACTGGCCTGTCTTCACTGCATCATCCAGCCTTATGCAAATTGACACGATTTTAACGCTATCTTCATCAAGAGCTTTGTTATGAAAGCATACACGATTAAGGTTGCTCTTCGAGGTGTCAGTCCCATGGTCTGGCGCCGATTTAGCGTTACGGCTGATATGTCACTGGCCTGCCTTCACTACATCATCCAGATTGCACAAGGCTGGAATGATGAGTACCTTCATCAATTTCACATCTATGGCAAAGACTACGGAATAGCCTACGAAGGAGGGATAAGCTTCTCGGATGATCCATACCAGGTAGTACTTGATGATTTTGGTTTTGATGTTGGCGATCGCTTTACCTATGAATACAATTTTTTTGAAAATTGGCTCCATGACATTCGTATTGAAGCTATCCATGATAACTCAAACCAAAGATCCCCATTTTGTCTAAGTGGCCACGGGATGCCAGGTGCTACCTTAACTGATGAAATTGACAAGACTATAGCATTGCTACAAGCTGTTATTAAAGCTGATGAATCGACAACAGTTGGAGATGTTCGTGACTTTATTGAAGCACTTGATACTGTTCGATTCAACCGAAATAAAATCAATCATCAATTAAGCAAACTTAATCTTACCTTTCCTGTTCTTGAACCTGAAGTGATCAGACTGTAGCTTATGTATATGAAGTCAGTACAAGGGATCAAACTGAAACTGGCTTGTGCCAATGTTGGACAGCGAGGGGAAATAACATGCAATTAACCATTCAAATCTCCGTGACGGATGAATCGGGCAATACGCATAGTGAAAAGATACTGACAATAGAAAAATCTCAAGACGCACGGGATGATATCGGTCTGTCTATCCGTGAATCAAAACAGCTACTGAAGTGTGTTCAGCAGTCAGTGATCCAGAAGCAAGCCTGGCAACATGTCCATAATCGTATTGCTTGCCCTCATTGCCAGAAGCCCCGTCGGATAAAAGGTTGTCAAACCATTCAGTATCGGACTCTGCTTGGTGTCATTCCGGTATTAGGGCATCGTGTTTATCGCTGTAACTGTGAACAGGATAAAACCAAAACAGTTAGCTTACTTAATGATTGGGTGAGTGAACATACTCATCCCGAGTTAAAATATATTGAGACAAAGTGGGCATCCCTGATGTTATGGGTTAACATCTGATTTATTGAAAGACATTCTCCCAGTTGGCGAGCGCTATAATGCTTCGACCGTTAGGAATCACTTGTGTCATGTGGCAAAACGGCAAGAAGCAGAGTTGTCTGAAAAGCCTGATTATCTTTCAGGCTGTCCACGAGACTGGGGAACGCTACCGAAACCAGGCAAACCCATGGTTGTGGGTATTGACGGGGGTTATGTTCGCAATAGAAATGATAAGAAGAATCATTTTGAAGTCATTGTCGGGAAATCTTACTCCGATGAAGTCCCTGCTAAACGCTTTGGATTTGTTCAAAAAATCGATGATAATCCGAGGAAAAAACTAATGGTGCAGCTGACTTCTCAGGGAATGCAGGCGAATCAGCAAATTACTTTTTTATCTGATGGTGCAGACAACCTCAGGGAACTGCAGTTCGGTTTTTACCCTGAGTCTCGTCATGTACTTGATTGGTTTCATATCACAATGCGGCTGACTGTACTTAATCAATATACAAAAGGGGTAGAGAAAAGTGATCCGGCTATTGGCACAGTCCTCTCAGATATGTTTGAAAGCACTAAGTGGTATCTCTGGCATGGGAATGTTGAAAGAGCTCTGGAATACCTGGAAGAATGCATCCTGCTCTGCGAGGACAATGAGCTCAAGTATTTTAACCGTAAGAAACTGTTAAAGCATCTGGATGACATGTATACCTACATTGAGAATAACCAGATGATAATCCCTAATTATGGTGAAATGTACCGATATGGGGAGACTATTTCTACCGCCTTCGTGGAGTCAACTATCAATGAAGTGGTTGCAAAGAGAATGGCTAAAAAACAGCAAATGCAGTGGAGCCAGAAAGGTGCTCATTATCTACTTCAAACCCGAACCACAGTGCTTAATGGTGAGTTGAGAGAGAAGTTCCAGCGTTGGTATCCAGATCTGAAAATCGATGGACATATCGGAGAAGGGACTGGGAATGAAAGCATTGTATTAGCTGCATAGGATTGCCCCACACTTTTTTATGCTCTCGCCTTTCAGAGGAAGAAATCGCTTGTTTACTACCATATGAAAAACCTTAGCATCTAGGAATGACTGGTTATCAGCGATGGCAAAGTACTGAGCATTTTATGATATCCATACTTAAATCATGAAATATAGCTTAAGCTTACTCTAAATTAGGATTGCCTTCGTTAATAAATTGTTATACCGTAGGGATCAGCAATCTATCCTAGTGTAGAGTATTAGCATGCTATTAGGTTTCTCTAAAAATAAAGATAGAAAGAACTCATCAATATTAGTTTTAAACTTTATCTTTAATAATAATATAGAGACCATCAGCTGATGACCACTATTTTGGTTACCGGTTCGAATGGATTGATTGGTAAAACACTTTGTAAAAGGTTGCATGAGGCTGATTATACCGTTCGGGCCATTGATAATGCTCTCCCCTCCTCACAGGCTGATTACGGCGATATAACCGCCCTAGATGCTATTCAACAACCTCTCAATGATTGCCATGGCATCATTCATTTAGCCGCGGTTTCCCGGGTTATTTGGGGTGAGCAGCAACCTGCCAACTGTTGGTGTACTAATGTGCTGGGCACGCACGCGCTGTTGGAGTTCGCCTATAACTCGCCATGTAAGCCCTGGTTGATACAGGCCAGTAGCCGAGAGGTCTACGGACAACAGTCGCAGTTTCCTGTGTGTGAATCGGCGCCGTTGCAACCGTTAAATACCTATGCGCACACCAAGGTGGTTGCCGAAAAACTGGTCCAATATTATCAATCTCGTGGTTTGCGGGCGGCCATTCTTCGGTTTTCCAGTGTTTACGGTCGTACGGATGATCATGCCGACCGCGTATTACCGGCTTTTTGTCGAGCCGCGGTTTCGGGCAAGCCGCTCACTATCGAGGGGAGGCAACATACCTTTGATTTCACCCATGTCTGCGATGTCGTCGAGGGCATATTACAGACAGTTATAAAATTGGAACAGGGGCAGGTATTACCACCTCTGCATTTAACAACCGGTCAGCCTATCAGTTTGGGTGAATTAGCAGAACTGGTCTGCAACACTCATAAAACCCGACTCCCGTTCATTGAAGCCCCTCCCCGAAATTTTGATGTGGCTAAATTTTACGGCGATCCTGAGCTAGCCGGATTGCTACTGGGATGGCGACCGAGTATTGATTTGACTGCCGGTGTAGCAACCCTGCTCGATGATTTCAGTCGAGAGCCGGCTACCGGCTGAGCGGTGTCAGATGCGTATCTTGAAAATTATCCATGGTTATCCACCCTGGTACAATGCTGGCTCTGAGGTGTATAGTCAAATGCTCTGCCAGGGGTTGGCTCAACGGCATGAGGTTCATGTTGTCACCCGTGAAGAGGACCCCTTCAGGGAGGATTTTTCATGGCAAACCCTACCCGATCCCCAGGAAGCGCGAGTTACTCTGCATAGGGTCAATATTCCGGGAGAAAAATATCGAAATTGCTACCGACAACCGCTCGTTGATAAACAGCTAGGCTATCTTCTGCAGACCTTCCAACCCGATATCGTTCATATTGGCCATCTTAACCACCTCTCTACCTCGTTCGTCTCGTGTATTGCAGCCCAGGGGATCCCCATGGTCTATACGCTACATGACTATTGGCTGATGTGCCCGCGCGGACAATTTATTCAACGCAACCCCGCTAAGAAGAAAGCAGAACTCTGGGCATTTTGTGACGAGCAAGCCGATCGTAAGTGTGCCGTTAACTGTTATGCCGGTTATTTTTCAGGTGCAGTGGATGAGCAGGCCACAGATATCGCTTATTGGACCACCTGGGTGCAGCGACGGATGGAGCACATTCGTGAAATTATCAAACAAGTTGACCATTTTATTGCTCCCTCTCGTTATCTCTACGATCGCCATGTGGCGGCGTTTGCGCTCCCTGACGATAAAGTGACTTATTTGGATTATGGCTTTGATTTACAACGACTGACCAATAGACAACGTCTTCCCCAGCAACCCTTTACTTTTGGGTATATTGGAACCCATATCCCTACCAAAGGGATACAGCATCTCATCCAAGCTTTCGGGTTACTGAAAGGCGCTTGTCAGTTACACATTTGGGGACGACCGCGCCCACACCATACCGTAGGATTACAACGTATCGCCGCCACCCTACCCCCAGAAGTACAATCTCGAATTACCTGGTTTCCTGAATACAGCAATCAGCAGTTGGTCACGGCGGTATTGAATCAAGTGGACTGTGTTGTTGTGCCCTCCATCTGGGCAGAGAACTCACCCTTGGTGATCCACGAGGCGTTGCAAGTGCGTTTACCGGTGATTACTGCGGATTGTGGGGGGATGGCGGAGTATGTGAATCATGAAGTCAACGGTCTGCTATTTAAACATCGCAGCGTGAGCAGCTTAGCAGAACAGATGCAACGGCTGCTGGATAAGCCAGCGCTGGCTAAAAAACTGGGCGCGCGGGGTTATCTGCAGTCCGCGGATGGCAATATTCCTAACCTAACCACTCACTTGGCTGAAATAGAACGCCTTTATCTCCGTTTGCTGCATTAATGCCGCAGTGACAATCTAACGAGGGAGGAGAGTAATACCATGCATCAACGACCAGGCCCTTGGCGTATCACCTTTGATACCAATCCAGATGACTGTAATTTGCGCTGTATTATGTGTGAGGATCACTCACCTTATAGCCGTACGCAACGTGATCGCATCGCCGCTGGGCTCCCCAAAAGGAGAATGAAAATTGAGTTAATTGAACAGATCCTAGCCGCTGCGCAAGGCACACCTTTGCGTGAAATTATTCCTTCAACCATGGGCGAACCGCTGCTTTATCAGCATTTCGAAGACATTATTACCCTATGTCATCGATATCAAATTAAGCTCAATTTAACAACCAATGGCACCTTTCCGAAAAAGGGAGTAGAGGCCTGGGCTAAATTGATTGTACCGATTACTTCGGATATTAAGATCTCCTGGAACGGGGCCAGTCAGGATATCCAAGAAAAAATCATGCGCGGTACGCGCTGGGAAAAGGTATTAAATAATCTTAAAACATTGATTGCCTGGCGTGATCAGGTGGCGGCAGCCGGGGGAAACTACTGTCAAGTCACTCTGCAATTGACCTTCTTAGAAACCAACCGTCATCAATTGGCAGATATTGTGCAGCTTGGCCTTGATCTCGGGGTTGATCGCATCAAAGGTCATCACTTGTGGGCACATTTTGCAGAGATTCAATCGCTATCGATGCGGCGAAATCCGGAGGCCATCCGTCGTTGGAATCAAGCGGTCTCTCAAGCTGAGCGGGTGGCCAAGACAAAACCGCTGCCCAATGGTCAATTTATCAAACTAGAAAATATCACCTATTTAGAAGAGTCAGCGCAACATGAACTGACTTCAAGCGGCATCTGCCCTTTTCTTGGAAAAGAGGCATGGGTTGCTACGGATGGTCGTTTTAGTCCCTGTTGCGCGCCCGATCAAGAGCGACGGCAATTAGGGGATTTTGGCTATCTAACGGCTAAAACCTTGGAAGATATTTGGCAGAGTGGATCATACCAGCAGCTACAAAAAAATTACCCCCAATATGCTGTATGCCAACGGTGTAATATGCGCAAACCCATTGTCATTCCACTTCAAGATAGGCTTTCAATCCGGACAGTGATGTCATGAATACGCCCTTATGGCAACAAATCAGCCTATCACCTTGCGAAACCTTTCATCTACTGGAAGAGCGCCCCCTCTATCCGCAGCGTTTTACACAGGTGATGAAATACCACGCCCCAGGCTTAGCCCCGGCGAAGGACGCTGCGGGTGCTTTCCACATCGATCTGCAAGGTCAGGCAGCCTACTCATCACGCTTTCTAGAGACGTTTGGTTTTTATGAGGGGCTGGCTGCCGTTTGTAGCCAAGCCGGTTGGTTACATATCCATCCCAGCGGAGAGGCTGGTTATCCAGAGCACTACGCCTGGTGTGGTAATTTTCAAGAGGGCCACTGCCCGGTTAAAAACAGACAGGGCTACTATTACCATATCAACCATCAGGGCGCCCGCACCTACTCTGAATCCTATGCTTATGTGGGTGACTTTAAAGAAGGCATGGCGGTTGTCTGTAATCAACAGGGCCTGCAGACACATATTAATTATCAAGGTGATTTTACACATGGCCACTGGTTTTTAGGGTTGGGTGTTTATCATAAAGGGGTGGCTAATGCGCAGGATCGCCGAGGACATTACCATATTGACCGCCAGGGTTGCCCCCTCTATGCCGAGCGTTATGCACGGGTTGAACCCTTCTATAATGGGGTAGCTTGGGTTGAAACCTTGACAGGCGCCTACGTAACCCTTGATCTTCAAGGGAAACCCTTAGCGGTTATACGTCCCCCGCAACGACCCCTGTGGCAGCAGCTCTCAGCCGATATGGTAGGATTTTGGCGCACAAAAACCATCGCCTGTGCCATCCGTTTTCGGGTATTAGAGGATTTACCGGCCACGACCACCGAGATCGCTCAGCGAACTAACCTGGCCGAGGGTGCCTTAGCGCGTCTACTGCGTGCCTTATGGGAGTTAGCTATTGTTTGCTATCAAGAAGATAGCTGGCATCTGACTGAAAAAGGTCAGCTATTATCACCGGCTGATGAGAAATTTTTGGCAGCCGCTGCAGTAATGTGGTCGGATGTCAATGACCATTGTTGGCATTCACTAGAGCAGTCTCTACTGAATTACATGCCCACCGTTCCACGACTTTTTAAAGCATCCGCCAGCGATGAAAAATTAGCAGACTATCATCGAGCGATTGATGGCTATGCCGCCAATGATTTTTTGATACTTCTTGAGCGGCTGGATTGGGAGCAGCACGATAGGTTGATTGGCGTAGGGCGCAGTGCTAAGGTACTCTTAGAGCAGTTATTACAACAGTATTCCCATTTACAAGCCCGGTTATTGGGAGATGCTTATCTTTTTAAGCATTTAACTATCCCGGCATCTCTGACAACCCGTTACGTTTTACAACCACACTCCCCTTTACACCCGTGGCCTGCTTCGGCTGATGCTATCTTATTGCCACGCGTTTTACACTACTATTCCGATCCACAGACACTCACCATTCTACGATGTATAGAGCAGGCGCTATTGTGCGGTGGAAAAATTTATCTGCTCGAAACGCTATTAGAAGAGCAAACCCCTCAGGGGGGGCTACTGGATTTAAATATGTGGGTAGAAAGCGGTGGCCAATTGCGGACACTCGCCCTTTGGCAGCAGCTATTCGAACAGAGTGGCTTATGCCTACAAGCCAACCAGGCTATCTCCTCAGGGATCCACTTACTCACTCTACAGCGTTCTGCAACCCAAGAGGTAATTGATGAGAGCGGTCAGTAATCCATTGCAGGAGCAGGGCGTCACCGTCATCAAAGCGCTGGCCTCACGGCCAGAGACTCATCAAATGACCGCAGTGCTTCACTCATATCTTCGACAGCATGCGCACGAGCTCGGCTGCTCCCTCCCAGATTATCTGACGAATGTCAGCCGCTGGGTTTATCCCGCTGCGCTGGTAGGACATTTTTTACCCTGGATAGACGCCCACCTCAAAAAAAGCATCGGTCATTTCATCGGAGAGCCGGTTCAGCTCGCTAAAGTTAATATTATTAGCAAATCGCAATATGCCCGCCAACCGGTACCCTGTCATCAAGATATTGCTTACTCGCCTGACAATCCTTATGAGTTTTCTGTCTGGTTAGCACTACAAACGGTTGGCCTGACTGATGGGGCACTGGAATTCTTGCCAGGCAGTCATCATGAAAAAATCGCCGCGGCCGTTGATTTCTGGCAACCCTATTTTGTGGATCAGATGGCCTTATCAGCTCGTTGGCAACAGCAAGCTATCGCTTTTCCTGTGTCAGCGGGTGATGCCATTGTGTTTGATTCTCGCACTTGGCATCGCAGTGTGGGCAATCAATCCGGGCAGGATCGATTTGCCCTGGTCACCCGTTGGAGCCGGCTCAGCTACCAACCTCCCGTGGAAATCCCACCTAAGATCAAGGTCCCTTTCGGTATGTGGCAGTGTGGTGAAACCACGGCAACCCTGTTACAGCAAGGGATACAACGTTGCTGTCAACGCACTATCGCTCCCGATCTGACGACCTGTATTACTACCTGGCAAACGCGGCTGCTCCAGCCACAACCACTCCCCTTCAGCGTCGATGCGGCTAAAGCGCAAAAGGCGTTACAAGGGGTCCTAATTTTAAATCGAGCGGCGGCGTTACAGCATGGTGGGGATGCACAAGGAACCGTTTACGCTACCCTGTGGCACCATTTGTTGCAACCGCTATCGCAATGGTTACAACAGGTCTCAACCGACTCAAGTTGACGTGCGAGTAAATTGTCGCTCTTTCGGAAGCCTGTTAACATCGAGCGGGTCAAACGCCTTACGTGCTCTCCGGCGCTCCCCTGGCTTACGACTTTTCAGCCATGGTTTACGCCAACAGTGGCTGAGTTTTTTAACCCAATGGATTTTGTGTCTCTGTTGGTCAGCTAAAGAAGCGTTACTCCCCTGGCTGCTAAAAGCGATGATTAATGCCCTGTCCGTGCCAGCGCCTAAACTGGTGATATGGCGTACTCTGCTGTGGAACAGTAGTGCTATCGGGGGCTTGTGGTTCACTATGGAGATCGCGATGCGCTGTCAAGGATGGTTGGCACGACGCTCTTTTCCCCAATGGCGGCTATATATTCGCAGTGCACTCTTTGAACCAATTCTCCAGCAACTTGACGATGAGTTAACGAGTTCTTTAAAGGGCAATACGGCGAGCAAAATTTCTGACATCCCTCGAGCTTGTGAAAATCTATTGGAGATAGTGTTACTCCACATCACCTCCCTAGGAGCCGCAACGCTTATCATGATAGTGCTACTAGGAAACACTCGTCCTATTTTTGCAGTGATCGCTCTCGTTTGGGTGGTGTTGCATGTTGCGATTGCAGTTTATCAAGCCACTCACTGCCAGCAATCTGCGATTCATCATGCTGAAACGGTGGCTAATTTAAACGGGCAAATCGTGGATTTGTTCACTAACCGTGCCACTGTGCTCCTATTTACTAACCAACAGCATGAACGGCAGCGGTTCAACATCGCGCAACAGACAGAGCTCCGAGCCGCTCAACAAGCGCGGGAGCAGATAGAAAAGGTTAAAATTTTACACAGTGTCCTCGCCCTCCTGTATCTGCTAAGTCTGTTGAGTGGTTTACTCATTGGCTGGCGGCATGATCTCCTCTCTCCCGGGGATTTTGCCCTAGTCCCGATGTTAGCCTGCAGTCTATTAGGCATGGTAGGGTGGTTTAGTCATCAAATTCCGGCGATTTTTCGTGAAGTAGGCATCATCCAAGCAGGGTTACGTATCATCGCTTCGCGGCAGCCGCCCGCTACTGGCCTGCCGCTGGCGATCCCACAAGGTGAAATCCTCTTTCATCGAATAACCTTCAGCTATCCCAATCAGCCGCCACGACTGGTTAACTTTTCATTGTCTATTCCTGCCCGGCAAAAAATTGGTGTCATCGGACTATCCGGGGCGGGAAAATCCACCTTAATAAAGTTACTCCTACGCTTTTATCCATTAACCCACGGCACCATTCGACTCGATGGACAGGATATCAATAGTGTTTCTCCTAATATACTGCGACAACAAATTGCGGTTGTTCCTCAAGAGGTAACGCTGTTTCACCGGACACTCTATGAGAACATTCACTATGGCTGTCTAGAGGCCACTGCTGAAGCCGTTTATACTGCAGCCCGTATAACAGGCTGCCACGATTTTATTCAGCCACTCCCGCAAGGCTACCATACGCTCATTGGAGCACAGGGGTTCTCCCTATCCGGTGGACAACGACAGAGAATTGGATTGGCACGCGCTATTCTAAAAAATAGCCCTATCCTCATTTTTGATGAAGCCACCTCCTCTCTAGATGTAGCCACGGAATGCGAACTGCAACGTCATTTAAGCCCTTTTCTAGCAGACAAAACGGTGATCACCATTGCCCATCGCCGCTCAACCTTAGAGCCGGTAGAGCGCATTGTCGTGTTGGCACAGGGAACGGTTGTGGCTGATGGCGATAAAGAGACTTTATTGAAAAATAACCACTATTTTCAACAGCTGTCTGCTAGGGATCAACCATGATACTCTCACCCGCATTATGTCATTTACTGCAACAAGAGGCCGACTGGCGGCAGCAAACGATTAACCTGAATGCCTCTGAGAACTACAGCAGTCCGTTAGTTAAACAGCTGGTTGGCCTCCACCCGAGTTATGATTGCTATCCCTTTCCGCCGGCTGGGGGGAATATTGAAGGCGTGTGGCAATTTTCAGGCCCCCCCTATCTACAAGGCATTGAGCACCTGCTAAATCATTTGGGCCAGCAGCTGTTAGCATGTCCTATCCTTGATGCCCGACCCAAAGGGGGGCAGGCGGCTGAAATAACGCTATTAGTCAGCCTGGCCAACGCTGGGGATAGCCTATTTTATGTCCAAGAGCACGATGGCGGACATTTTGGTTTGAAGGTCATCAGTCAAAAAATGGGTATTCGGCTCATACCACTCTGTTTTGACCCCGTGAGCCAGCAAATTGACGTGCCAAAAACGATAAAGCGATTGCAGAACACCTGGAATCATGCCACTGCCAGAAAAATAATTTTAATCGGACAGAGCTTTATTTTACGCCCCCTCGCTTTATCAGAGCTGATTACGGCTGCCAAAAACAGCTTTCCAGATGTTATCATTGGTTGTGATATTTCTCACACCCTGGGTCTTATTATCGGTCAACAACTACCGAATCCGATTTTACAGGGAGTTGATGTGATCCATGGCAGCACCCACAAAACCCTACCCGGCCCACAAAAGGGGATTATCGGCTTTCCGGCAACTTTTAACCCAGCACAACGAGAAATCATCCAGCAAACACTCTCGCCCGGCTTACAATCGCAGTGTGGCACCTCGGAAATTTTAGCATTAGCCGTCACTTTAGAAGAGATGCGTGTTTACGGGAAAATGTACGCACAAGCGGTATGTTACCACGCCCGCTACTTAGCTGAAAAATTGGATCGCTGTGGATTTAATGTGGTAGGGAAAACCTTTGGTTTTACGGAAACCCACCAAATTTGGATCATCATGGGCAGTGAACAGCAAGCTTGGCAAGCCTTTTCCCAATTACATCGGGCCGGTATACGTGCCTATCCGGCCGCACTGCCTTTTGTGCAGCAATGGGGGTTGCGTTTAGGCACAGCGGCAGTCACCCGCCTGGGTTTTTCAACCACCGAGATTGATCAAGTGGTCTTATGGATACAGCAGGTTTTATTAGACAATATCCCACCAGAACAGATCGCTAAACCAGTCAAACAGTTGATGCAAGGTTTTCCACTACAACAGCTCAGATACACCTTACCTGATCGACTCCTCAGCCAACAGCTGTGCGCGCCGACTGCGTTAGAATGCTCTGAATAGCATCGCTAACCGAACAGATATCATTTCGGCTAATCCCTTGATGCACAATCGCCCGCAACCGATTATTGGCTAGCGCCAGTAAACGGATTCCTTGATCCAAAAGTTGCTGCACCAGTTGTTCCGCCGTCAACCGGGTGGTTTGGAGTTGAAAAATAACAATATTCGTGACCACTGCTTTCACATCGATAGCAATATTAGGATGAGTGGCTAAAGATTGAGCCAGTAGTAACGCATGCTCGTGATCTTGCGCTAAACGACTGACATGATGCTCCAGTGCATACAGGCAGCCGGCGGCCAAAATGCCGACTTGATGCATTGCCCCACCCTGCTGAAATTTATAATACCACGCCTCTTCAATGAAAGCCTTATCTCCACATAGAACTGCCCCCATCGGGGCCCCTAATCCCTTAGCAAAATCTATCCAAACGGAGTCAGCATATTGACAAAACTGGTGAGCAGCAATCCCAGAGGCAATGACGGCATTAAACAGCCTGGCCCCATCCATATGAACCATCATAGCGTGTTGACGAGCAACCTGATGTACCGCTTGTAGAGTAGACAGTGGCCAGATGGCCCCTCCACCCAAATTCGTGGTCTGTTCAATTGAAACCACCCGAGCACGAGGAATGTTATACCCTTGGCGAGAACCAATGGACGATTCTAACTGTTCTCCGTTGAAAATACCCTGCTGGCAGGGAATACCCACCGCCGTTGCTTGCACCAATCCACCGGGTAATCCAGCCGCCATATTGGCCGCATGCGCTTGTTGATCAAAAAAAATACGATCACCCGCACGGTTGCACCAAACACGGTAGGCAACGCCATTACACATGGTCCCAGAAGGCATAAAAAGACCACACTCTTTGCCTAAAAGATCACAAACCGCCTCCAGCAGACGATTAACCGTGGGATCTTCTCCAGCCACTTCATTCCCAACCTCTGCTTGGCACATGGCTTGACGCATAGCTGGGCTGGGATCACAATTAGTGTCACTGAACAAATCAATCACTATCTTTTTCATTGATGTTCCACTGATTAGTCTAGTGGGTGAGTAGAACTACCCCGATTAAGCCAGCACTGGCCAGTTTCAACCAGGTGTCGGACCTAATTAACCCGATTGCCGATTCACGGTAACACAGCTGCTCAGTGTGCCGGCGGTCTTAGCCTATGTCGCAGCCAACGAGGCCTTGAAAATAGCGGCATGAAGATTTGTGGAGTTGTCGTCGAAGAACGTCTTTCTCCCTTTTCTAAGGGGACCCCTTTAGATTGGGTACTCGACGTCGGAGCGGATCATTGCCCAGGTTATGATCACTGGAGACTAGTTTGATATTCACCACCACCTGAGCATTAAAACACACTGGCGGTAGCCCAAACGGGTTCTCGACTACCGGACTAAACGACTACCGGCGCAACCTTTCGGTTACCCCGTCTGAGCCACCATTGTTAAAGGTTGCGCAGACTAGAATTAGCAGGGGATGTTTTCCCTGCCATCGTTTAGTTTTTAGGGTCGAGTCCCTACCATAATCTCCATCATGGCGAGCGGAAATGTAAAGATAAAAAGAAAAATAAGCAAGCTATTTTTTAAAGAAATTTTAACATAACTAATATAAGTTAGCCGTCAAAATATCTGGAAAGGAACGTTTTTTGAGACAGATAACGTGATTAATTTTTGAGCATTGATCACATTTTTGAAAGAATGATGAGATTTTATCTAAGGATGGTTAATCAATTCAAAGATCTAGAGCAAAACCGTAACTTTCTGTCCATTTGCTCCGTGCGCTGGGAAAAGCTGCACTTAATCTTGCAGGTGAAAGTCCTGCCTCGGAAGATGAAAGCTAGCATCACCGAGTAGCGAGTCTTGCGCCATCCCGGGTAACTTGGATGGTGAACGTGATACTCTCGAAATGGAACTGGTTGTGGAAGCTGACAGATGGAGCATCTGGCAAGCAATAAGTCTCTGGAGGCCAAACTGTTCTGGTTTAATAAAAGTGGACACTTAGATTAAGAGAAATAGGATAAGCTCTATAGCACTTAACCTAAGGTGTCATATGAACAAAGTAGGTGGTCATTTTCCATTAGAGTTTAAAATAGAGGCAGTAAAATTAGTGACAGAACAAGGATATACTCAGTCTAAAGCCGGTGAAGCTTTAGGAATCAGTAGTAAAAACATCAGTTGCTGGTTGAAAGAGCTATCGAATCCAATCCCTTCGGAAAAAAAGGGATTAACTTCTGAACAACAGGAGTTAGTTAAACTACGTAAAGAAAATCAACCGCTTAGAATGGAACGCGCTATTTTAAAAAAGGCAGCAGCCTTCTTTGCCAACGAGTCAAACTAAGGGATCAGTTTATTAAAACGCAACAGAAGGCTTTTCCAGTAAAAACCATGTGTAAAGTCATGCAGGCGAGTCGAAGTGGTTATTACAGCTATTTAAGGGCTCTATCGCGTCAACAAGCTGATAAAGAAGCCACTTTATTAGTTGTATTAGTCACGACATAATCTGACATTAGAGCTTGAAAAGAAGAGCGTTACCGGTTTTGATAGAGGGTGTAGAACCTTTAATCAAAAACAAGCGGTAACGCTCATGCTTTATAGTAACAAACCCATCATTAAACACAAAGTTGGACTTTGGAGGATCAATTTTACCAAAATTATAAGCTTTTAATTGCCCAGGCATCATAACTTCCCTAATTATTTGATCAGAACCATCAGCTTTATAAAAGAATCCAGAAACTATATCTTTAGATAAAACTTGATTAAAAAAACTTTTTATAACTTTATCATGGAATCTCATTAAACCAACCTCCAAGGCTAATTTCAAATCTTTTGCTTTCTTTACTAGACGTTTTGAATAATCTATATCCAAAGAGATAGGTTTTTCTGTAAACACATGCTTACCAGAATCAAGTGCATGATTAATTAAACTCTCATGGTTGTGGGAAAGAATAACTACCATATCTATGTTTTTGTCTTGAAATATTTCTTTTGGATTAAAACATACTACGCTACCATTTACTTTTTAGCAACAATAGTAGCTCTATCATGATCAACATCATCAATTGATTTTATATCAAAAAAATCAGATAATCTAAGTAGCGCTGATAAATGAATACAAAAAGTTACACCACCACAACCAAATATTCCTATGTTGATTTTACTCATTTTACTTCGTGCCCCTCATAAACTTTTCCAGGCTTATCCTTAAGCCACATGGCGTTCTTCAAAAAACCAGGAGCAACATTGTTCATATTCTTAAGTTCCTCATACGAAAAAAACCTAACAAACTTAACTGGACCATCCGCATCTTTCCAATTTTTAGGAATTACATCTGATTTAATTTTGGTTGTAAAGTAAACCTCTACCTTATGTATATTGTTTTTCCTATCAAAAAAATCAAAAACTGAAGCTATTTCACTAGCCTGGATATCAATACCTGTTTCTTCTTTAACCTCCCGTACAATACAGTCTGAAAGAGTTTCATTTGCATTCAACTTACCACCCGTGTATACCAAAAATCACCTTCATTACTTACTAAAGGCAAAATGTGTTATGGGCGGACACCCATGGATACATTAACTGATGGAAAAAAATCTGGGCAGAAAAAAATCTGAGTCAGATTAAGTCCAAGCTAGTACACTTAAATCATGGGACAGGCACGATATCAGACAAACGGTATAAACCTGGCGGTTGCTGGGCAAGCCACTGTGCTGCCTGCAGGGCACCTTGAGCAAAAGCTTGACGACTGTTAGCCTGATGGCTGATGGTTAACTGCTCAGTAGCCGTTGTAAATTGAATGGTATGTTCTCCCATCTTTTCTCCTGATCGCACACTGACCATCTGGATTGTCTGTGGCTGTCGACCAGTGAATATGCCTTCCTGAAGCATCTGTCGACAGGTCGGCCAGGAAAAATCGGCCGCTTGAGCAACCTGCTTGGCTAATTCCAATGCAGTTCCAGAGGGGAGATCCCGTTTATGCCGATGATGATGTTCAATAATATCGATATCACTCTCTTGACCTAAATGACTGGCCGCTAGAGTGGCCAATTGATAGAGCAGCTGCACGCCAAGGCTAAAATTAGCAGCCGTCAAGATAGCAATGTGTTGTGCCACTTGCGCAATCTGCTGTTGAATGGCCTCGGTGAGACCGGTGGTCCCAATGACTAAGG
Organism: Candidatus Symbiodolus clandestinus; assembly: GCA_038960095.1. Classification (GTDB taxonomy): domain Bacteria; phylum Pseudomonadota; class Gammaproteobacteria; order Enterobacterales; genus Symbiodolus; species Symbiodolus clandestinus. Next base: position 567,032 of record CP152425.1, on the reverse strand, counting down.
CTTTTCGCTGTTGCTGGCAGAAAGTTAGATACTGACGTGTGGCTATTGGGGTGGTAAAGTCAATGAGAACATTCGCCTGAGCCATCGCGATGGCTAGATCGGCCGTATACTGGATGCTGGGCGTCTCTAGATTCCGTTGTTTTTCAACGGTTTGGCCAATCCAAGGGGAGTGTGAAGCCACCAAAGCGCCTCGCAAAACCAAGGCTGGCTGCTGAGGAATGGCTTGCAGGAGCGCTTGACCCATTTTGCCCGCTGCGCCGGCAATGGTTACTCCAATCGCCGGTGGGTTCATCGGATGGGCTCCTCTCTGATTACCGGAATTTGCAGGGCCCGGGGTAAAGCAAACGACATTTCCTCCTCAATGCCGATCTGCTCAGAGACTTCCTCGCCGCCCCAAGTGCGTAACTGATTGATCACCTGCTGAACCAAACGTTCCGGGGCTGAGGCGCCGGCTGTTACCCCAATGGCAGTGACACCTTCGAGCCATGCTTTCTGGATCATTTCAGCTTGGTCAATTAGATAAGCAGGTTTTCCAAGCCGCTGTGCAACTTCAACTAACCGGTTAGAGTTTGAGGAGTTGCTTGAGCCAATCACCAGTACAATATCGACCTGAGCGGCTAGTTCACGCACTGCTCGCTGACGATTACTGGTTGCATAGCAGATATCCTCCTTACGTGACCCGATAATTTTCGGGAAGCGTGCTTGCAAAGCTTGAATGATTTGCGCAGTATCTTCTAGGGAGAGTGTGGTTTGCGTCACGAAATGTAGCCGTTCAGGTTGATTAACCGCTAAAGCTGCCACCTGTTCACAGGTTTCAACCAAGTAGATGGCACCTTGCGGATTTTGATATTGCCCCAGGGTTCCCTCAACCTCAGGATGACCTTGATGGCCGATTAAGATAGTTTCAATGCCGGCACGACTGGCCCGTGCAACCTCCATATGCACTTTAGTCACCAAAGGGCAGGTAGCATCAAAAACGGTCAGTTCGCGCTGTTTAGCCTGCTGGCGGACTGCTTGAGAGACCCCATGGGCTGAAAAAATGACAACCGATCCTGGCGGCACTTCAGCCAATTCCTCAATAAACCGCACCCCACGCTGCTGAAATGATTCTACTACGGTCCGGTTATGGACCACTTCGTGTCGAACATAGAGAGGGGTTCCATAGAGACTTAAAGCGCGCTCAACGATATTAATAGCGCGTTCAACGCCAGCACAAAAACCTCTGGGTTTAGCCAATACAATACGCATGCGCCATTCCTAATTCATCAATACCTGGGTGAGTTTAACTAACCCAAGTTAAATAGTATAACCGGCTATGGTTTAGTCAGTTATAGAGGCTATTCTTGAATAATTTTTTATCTTTGTATTTACATAAAATTTAATCTATTTTACAGTTTATACAATGAAGCCATTCTACACGCTACTCAGGAGCTTATCGATGGTGAAGGTAACTGACTTAGGGATAAAACTCTGTTGGAGTAAAAGCTTGGCCTGGCTAAAAAAGCTGTTGATTAAGCGAGTGGTTGACTTCAATAGCGATAAAAGCAGTGTTTCTGAGATGTCCGTCAATTGCCTCAAATCGCCGATAAGCCAACTTATAGAAATTTTACAAACACTTAAAGTAAATAACCAGCTTCCTCCGGCTACTGCCGCTGCCATGATAATGGTCAGCCAAAGCTTACTCAAGCAAGCGATCAACAGCTTTAACCAGCAGCAGTTACTAGAGAATTTATCAAACAGTACCTACTATCAGCTAAGGGAAGTCAACGGTTCCTTAACTTTGCAGCCATGCACTACTTTATGATGGATGAGTCCCAACGTTAAGTCGCTGATGAGATCCTATCTATTTTGACAACCAGCATCTGCCTGATAACTCGAAACGTGTGAACCTGAATACACACTATTATCCCTGGCTTCTGTACGCCCTTATCGGCGCCGCTTCCGTTTTTGGTAGGCAAGGTAATTTTTAAGCGATTCTGTCGTATCATTAGGGTTGATCTGGCCTATCACTTCAACTTCACTCCCATATTCAGGATTAGTGCTGTCAGAACTTACGCGAGGAGTAACTGTCTTTTTTCGTAGGGTGTGTTTGTTAGCAAGTGTAGGCTTACCAACCCTGGGTTTCGTCCATGCATTATGGGCAGGTTGGACACCTACAGAACAATGATTACCTGGTAAACTTGGGCGTGTAGTTGGTTCTTGCCTCTGACCGTGTATCGCGGTGCTGTTGTTCAGCTGGAATTCCGGCTTCATTATCCTCTGCCGCGAGCCAGTTCTAGTTATTGGAGAAATGGTAAGCGCTGCTGTATCACGTTCTTTAGCGGCTAACTTCCTCTCGCCATTAGCAAAGTAGGCTTCTGCTTGTTCTTGAGCTTTTGCTGTTGCAACTTCAGCTCTCCACTGATTACCTGTCATCTCGTTGAACGATAAACTCGGGAAAGCCACAGGAAACTCCGATAAATTAGCATACGGAGTACTTTCTTTAGTTTCTCTTCCCTTTAAAGGAGTCAAAGGGCTAGATATTTCATCTCCACAGGCACTTGGTGTTGTTTCATTTAACGGTGTACTCATTTCATGCACAGTCTTGTGCTCAAGTATGTCACTTTCTTTTGCGGATTCAAGCGCATTGAGTCGCTGCCGCTTGGTGGCAATTTCAGAATCACTATCGAGATAGGCGTTGGGTTCAATGTAGAATGATTCGGATTGTCTAGCGGTATCTGCTCCACTAGTATCTCCATCGGGCATATAAAAAGATTCATACTTCTGATAAAAATTAGCATTGGGCCATTGAAGTGGATTGTCGGTATCCAAATCACCAGAGGTGGTAGCATAAGTGGAGGCTCGGCGCTTCCTTTTGGTGGTAATTTTAGTGTCGCTGTCACGATAGTCTGGGAGACAGCGTAGTGCGGCACTGTCTTTTGCATATGCACGCGCGTTGAGTCTCTGCTGATCGGCGGCAATTTCAGTGTCGCTAACCCCATAGTTCGTGAGATGGCGTGCCAATGCAGCATTTTCTCTTGCCTCTGCACGTGCTTTGTGTTTCTGCTGCTCGGCGGCAATTTCAGCGTTACTAACCCCATCATTCGGGAGACGGCGTAGTGCGGCACTTTCTTTTGCGTATGCACGTGCTTTGCGGCGCTGCTGATCGGCAGCAATTTCAGCGTTACTATCCCCATCGTTCGGGAGATGGCGTGCCAATGCAGCATTTTCTCTTGCCTCTGCACACGCGTTGAGTCGCTGCCGATCGGCGGCAATTTCAGCGTCACTATCCCCATCGTTCGGGAGACGGCGTGCCAATGCAGCATTTTCTCTTGCCTCTGCACGCGCGTTGAGTCGCTGCTGATCGGTGGCAATTTCAGCGTCACTACTCCTATCGTTCGGGAGACGGCGTGCCAATGCAGCATTTTCTCTCGCCTCTGCACGTGCTTTGCGGCGCTGCTGCTCAGCGGCAATTTCAGCGTCACTATTCCCATCATTCGGGAGACGGCGTAGTGCGGCACTTTCTTTTGCGTATGCACGTGCTTTGCGGCGCTGCTGATCGGTGGCAATTTCAGCGTCACTACTCCTATCGTTCGGGAGATGGCGTGCCAATGCAGCATTTTCTCTTGCCTCTGCACGCGCGTTGAGTCGCTGCTGATCGGTGGCAATTTCAGCGTCACTACTCCTATCGTTCGGGAGACGGCGTGCCAATGCAGCATTTTCTCTTGCCTCTGCACGTGCTTTGCGGCGCTGCTGCTCGGCAGCAATTTCAGTGTTACTATCCCCATCGTTCGGGAGATGGCGTGCCAATGCAGCATTTTCTCTTGCCTCTGCACACGCGTTGAGTCGCTGCTGATCGGCGGCAATTTCAGCGTCACTATCTCCATAGGGTTGTTGCTCATCAGCAGTTTCAGATTTGTTATATCCCATTAGATCCTGCTCAGCTGTCGGATCCTCTTCAGGTCCTTGAGTCCCTTCAGGTGGTGTGTTTTGAAGAGACGCACCACCGTCATTAACTTCGGCCTTAGGCTCTGGGCGCTCTACCAGCTGCTCTAAAGTTATTTGATGATTGCGCTGTACTAAATTTAACCAGTTGCTTAACGAAGAGCGAGCGATGTGAACTTGTTGTGGTTCGAATTGTTCGGCTAACGGAACGCCTAAACGGTAGGTTAAGATCAGCTGTAGCTGGTGCGCTTTGTTCTGAGTATTGTCCAAGTTAAAGCCGTAGCCGGCGGTTATGAATGGGATCGGTGTATAGTCAAAACCTACGGTGATGGCGGAACGGTTATGAACTATCGAATCGTTGTGTACAATCTCACCGAGATAGCGATCACCCGTTAGATTAAGCCGTAATTGAGGATGTTGTGGGAGACGATATTGACAGCGTAAATCGAAACCGCGGGCAGTACGCTCAAAAGTTTTACTCTCGGGTGTATCGGCGATTAGCCGTTTATCCGTTAAAGGTTGGTAACCATTTAAAGCGATACTGAGATTGTTATGCTGCCACTCTAACCCTAAGCTAAGGCGTTGATGGTGGTTGTTGAAGTGATAATCATGAAATAGGTTATATCCCCAATGACCTTGGTCAGTAAACCAGCGTTGACCAATCCCGGTATTGAGTAGGTTAGCCGTTTTTCCAAAATGCCCGCCGATTTGAGCGAATAGTAATTGCTGCTCACCATGCAATAAGGGAAACAGTAGCGCACCGCCACCCTGTAGCGTTTTAGAAGAGTTACTGATTAAGTTAATTTCGGAATGCCCCCATTGATTAAGCCATTGGCTTCCCAGTTGTCCGATAGATTCAGCTGCCGTCTTTGTGGACATGGGCTTAGCAAATACTAGATTAATGAAGGGTAAAGATCCTATTAGGGGTAATACAAAAAAATAATCAAATAATTGACGAAAATAAGAAATTATTAGGTTTTTGATAATAATAATTTTCATATAACAAGATTGTCAGGTCAGTTGTATTTAATACAGAGGATTTAGTAGAAATTTTTATTCTACTAAATCCTAATTATTTTCTGATTTTAAAATTTACTATTTTTATTTATTCTTTAACATCGATATTTAAATAATCCAAAGGTCTATTATTTAAATTTTCAGATGTATAAGATTTATGGGGTTCTTCTACATTTAAATATTCTATTTCCTTCGAATCTCCCGGAAAAAATTTCGCCCACAATTTTGAAAAACGACTTGTAGCTGGATTCGTGCCATTAGCTACATGATCATTTCTCGGCGAAATATCTGGAGTAGAAGATTCGGTGGCTGCATCAGTATCATTAGCAGTAGCAGGCATTAATTGATGAAGTGATGCTGATGTGGCTTTGGGACGGCTAGCAGAATCCTCTATCGCAGGAAGTTTTTGCATGGACGGCAGATGCAATAATTCCCTGAATTCATCATCAGGAAGCATTTCAATATTAAAGTATGTTACATGATCTTCAGTGACGGGAGGTCTTTTAGTACGTTTAATAATTTCAAGCTCTTGAGCTTTTTTAGTTGCTTTAGAGGCTTCAGATTCGACAGGTCTTTCAGGTGGTGTATTTTGACCGCCACTTCCAGTTACTGAATCCTCAGGCGTCTGAAGTATTGGAGACTGACTATCTTCAGTTACTGGGTCCTGAACAGGTAGTTGATCTGTTTCAGATGCTTCAGGTGGTGTATTTTGAGGAGATGCACCACCGTCATTAACTTCGGCCTTAGGCTCTGGGCGCTCTACCAGCTGCTCTAAAGTTATTTGATGATTGCGCTGTACTAAATTTAACCAGTTGCTTAACGAAGAGCCAGCGATGTGAACTTGTTGTGGTTCGAATTGTTCGGCTAACGGAACACCTAAACGGTAGGTTAAGGTCAGCTGTAGCTGGTGCGCTTTGTTCTGAGCATTGTCCAGGTTAAAGCCATAGCCGGCAGTTATCAATGGGATCGGTGTATAGTCAAAACCTACGGTGACGGCAGAACGATTATGGACTATCGAATCGTTATGCACAATCTCACCGAGATAGCGATCACCCGTTAGATTAAGCCGTAATTGAGGATGTTGTGGGAGACGATATTGACAGCGTAAATCGAAACCGCGGGCAGTACGCTCAAAAGTTTTACTCTCGGGTGTATCGGCGATTAGCCGTTTATCCGTTAAAGGTTGGTAACCATTTAAAGCGATACTGAGATTGTTATGCTGCCACTCTAACCCTAAGCTAAGGCGTTGATGGTGGTTGTTGAAGTGATAATCATGAAATAGGTTATATCCCCAATGACCTTGGTCAGTAAACCAGCGTTGACCAATCCCGGTATTGAGTAGGTTACCCGTTTTTCCAAAATGCCCGCCGATTTGGGCGAATAGTAATTGCTGCTCGCCACTCAATAAGGGAAACAGGAGTGCACCGCCACCCTGTAGCGTTTTAGAAGTGTTGCCGGTTAAGTTGATTTCGGAATGCCCCCATTGATTAAGCCATTGGCTGCCTAATTGCCCTAAGGTTGCTGCGGCAGAATCCGTGGCTAACGATTTAGCTGATACCGGGTTAATCAGGACTAAGGGCTCTGAAAGCGATAACAGTAAGTAACGTTTTAGTGATGTTCGTAATTGCATAACCATTCCTTCAATAAATATTTAAAAAATTAATCATTGGTTGTAAAAAAATCCTGTATTTTTAAATACAAAATAAATTGATGTCTAGGTTAATAAAAACAGCTAGAGCTTATATCAGTCACTGAAACTTTAATTAGTTATAGTCAATTGAATAACACGCGACTTTGTAATGGTTTTACCTTAAAAATAGGGATTGATTCGATAAGAAATGGCTCTTTGCGCAGACAAAATTTCATTTCATCTAGGAGGCCTAATCTTTAGATTGAACTTATCTTTAACAAAAATACACAGCATGATTAACAATAAGATATAAAATAGTAGACAGTGTTTACATTGATAATTTAAGTCAATATAGATGCTATATAATAAGCAAATAAATTGATTTTTCAATCTATTCTTTTAAATAAATAGAAAAATCAGTATTTTTTAGCTAGTCAAGGAATTTTCTTAGCCATAATAAATTAAATTTATATCAATAATGCAATTTGTTTTATATTTAATTTACAAAATTAATATTGAACTAATATAAATATTTTTTATTATACAATTAATTATTTTTAATAAATCTATTATAACTTGGGTTAATTTAGCGTTAATAGGTTGTACTTAAGAGGAAAATTCGGATTTGAGCGGCGAAATACTTACTATTGTGTGCTAAGCGATGAGAAATTTCGAAGGTTGACAGGCGTTATCTTAAAAAATAGATCGAACGGGAGGAAGCGGAGTAAGCTTGGTTAGCTAGCTATTCTATCGAAATTTTCGGTAAAGCTAGGCATGTTAAACCGCTGCTAAACCTGACGGTTAGCGAAAACGCATTGACAGATCAAGTGCACGGATGTGCTTAGTTAAGGCCCCTACGGAGATAAAATCAACGCCACACTGCGCGTAATCCCTTAGCGTTTCTAGGGTGATATTACCTGAAACTTCAAGCAGAGCGCGACCTGCTGTTATCTCTACCGCTTCTTTGATCAGGGATAAGGAAAAATTATCTAACATAATGCCGTCGGCTTTCGCCGCTAAAGCTTGTTGCAGCTCTTCTAAGGTTTCCACTTCAATCTCAACAAATGCTGAAGCAGCAATCTGTCTGGCTTGCTGCACAGCTTTAGCAATCGAACCCGCCGCTATGATGTGGTTCTCTTTGATCAAAAATGCATCGGCTAACCCAAGCCGGTGGTTTTCACCGCCGCCGCAGAGTACTGCATATTTTAAGGCGCATCGCCAACCTGGAATGGTTTTTCGGGTGTCTAACAGACGGGTGGTCGTTCCTGTCAGTTTGGCCACAAATTGCTGAACTTGGGTGGCAACGCCACAAAGGGTTTGTAAAAAATTAAGAGCGGTTCGTTCTGCTGTCAACAGTAAGCGGGCATTACCGGTTAAGGTACAGAGGGTTTGTCCAGCAATGATTGAGTCGCCTTCATTCACTTGCCAGTCGAGGATTACCGGCTGTCCCAGTTCACTCAATAGCGTTTCTATCCAGGCTTTGCCGCAAAAAATTCCTGCTTCCCGGGTTTTAATAGTGGCGGTAGCGACATGAGCCGCCGGGATCAGTTGGGCGGTTAAATCGCAGCTGGGATCGATGGTGCCACCTAAATCCTCTTGCAAAGCGGATCGCACCAGCGATACTCGATCTTCCAGCAGTTGTTGTTGTAGTTGTTGACGTCTTTGCGTATTCAGTTCTTCAAATGATGGCATAAAGAGGACAGGATTCAATGGGTATGAAGCCTTAGCGTAGCATATTTTGTCGCTTTGCCATGAACGGATGTCGACGGTACAATAACAGCCTGAGTGATTTTTTCTGTTGAGTAGGTTGTAGAGTGGATAATCAGCAACGTCGTTCTACACCACTATTAATGGTGAGTAACTGGTTTCAGTTCTCGATGCCTGAGTTGCCAAAGTGGGTTGCCGCCTGGTTGCTAGATGAGGGGTCAACCACCACCAAATTTCAACAATGCTGCGGCTGCTTACAGATTGAATGCTGCTTTGAAGGCTACCTTTCGCAGGATGACTTGTCGGAGGAAATCAGTAGCCTGGCGATGAATGATGAGCCTGTATGGCTGAGAGAAGTACTGATGATGGCTGATGGCATTCCTTGGCTTTATGGGCGCTCGCTGATCCCTAAAACACTATTAGAGCATCCCGACCTGGCACTCTCTACGCTAGGTAATACGCCATTAGGGGCTCGGCTGTTCTCGCTGCCAAAACCACCCAAGCGTGAGGCAATACAGATCACACAAGTGCTGCCGACTAAAGCATTAACCCTAATTGGCCAATCAGCCCACTAGGCGCCGCTGGTGGGCACGTCGTTCTCGGCTAAGCTTGCCCCAAGGAGCACTGCTATTAACAGAACTGTTTTTACCGGCCTCGCCGCTGTATCAATCCAGTGATGAGTAAACCTACCCCCCCGCTAACCGATTTTGGTTTTCAAACGGTGACGCCAGAAGAGAAAACCGCACGAGTCACCGAGATTTTTAGTGAAGTGGCTCACCAGTATGATCTGATGAATGATTTAATGTCTCTGGGGCTACACCGTTTGTGGAAACGCTTTGCGGTTTCTTGTAGTGGTCTAAGTGCCGGGCAGCGAGTATTAGATTTAGCGGGGGGAACCGGAGACATTGCTCGCCTATTAGCACCTCGGGTGGGCCAGCAGGGGCAGGTGGTGGTGGCTGATCTCAATGCTCAAATGCTGAAAATAGGGCGAAAAAAGTTGCAAAACTTTGGCATCATCGGTAACGTTGATTATGTGCAGGCGGATGCCGAAGCACTACCCTTTACTGAGTGCTACTTTGATTGTGTTACCATCGCTTTTGGGTTGCGCAATGTCACCGATAAATCAGCCGCTTTATCTGAGATGTATCGCGTATTGAGACCGGGAGGGCGACTGCTAGTCCTAGAGTTCTCCAAGCCAATCTACCCTTGGCTACAACGGCTCTATGATGGTTATTCATTTTCGGCCTTGCCTCGTTTAGGCGAGTGGGTGGCTAATCATCGGGATGGCTACCGTTATCTGGTAGAGTCTATCCGCCGCCACCCTGATCAACAGCAATTAACCGGATTACTGCAGCACGCTGGCTTTTCTCAGGTGACGCCAATTAACTTAGCAGGTGGTATTGTGGCCTTGCACCGTGGTTTTCGCTGTTAATGACCTCTGGTAAATAGAATATAATGTTGCCGCTACTGGCTATTGTTTTAGAGAAGTTGCTTAATCACTGGGTGCAAACCAACTCGTCATTGGCTCCTCAGCTGCGACAACTTTCGGGATCACGGGTGCAACTCAGCTTTACTGAATTATCAAGCGTCTTTACACTGGTGGTGAATGATGGCAATTGGTCCATCACTTTGATGCCCAGCGCCACGCCAGCTCACTGTCGAATGACCACCCAGTTGGCGTTACTTCCGAGGCTTCGCGATCCTAATCAAATCATGCCTTTGATCCGCGGGGGCGAGTTAGCCATTGAGGGAGATATTTTGCTACTCCAGCGTTTGGTCAGTTTGCTAGGAGCACTCCAGTGGGATATTGAAGAGCAATTGTCGAGGCATGTCGGAGATATTGCGTCCCATGCCATATTGCGACCGATGCGATGGGCTAAACGGCTGCTTGGGCAGCAGGCTCGACAACAACGAGCGTGGTGTCGTGAGCTGTTGGTTGAGGTTTGGCGCTGGCTGCCAAGTCGGGCTGAAGCACAGGCACTCACTCAAGCTTTGACACAGTTGCAACAGCAACGCTGCCACCTTGCCAGTCGGTTACAACGATTATCAATGCATCCTATTCCGTCTATTCGTAGCGTTAATCATGATACAGTTAAGTGATTGTCGACGCCTTTTTCAGCTCTTTCGTCTGTTGCTACGTTATGAGCTATCTCCCCTGTTGCCTTGGCGATCGTTACGGTTACCATTGACGCTGGCACGTCGACTGCTGTTTTTTAGCCGGCGACCTTATCAGCAGTTGTCACTCGGTGTTCGCTTGCGGTTGGCTTTGCAAGAGATGGGGCCTCTGTGGATCAAAATAGGACAATTATTGTCCACACGTCGTGATCTATTGCCACCTGAAATCGCTGATCAATTGGCATTACTCCAAGACCAAGTGGAGTCGAGTCAAACCTTGTCTATTCATAAGGTGGTTGAGCAGCTGTTAGAGGGGCCTTTTGAACAGTGGTTTAGTGCTCTGGAGACGCAACCTTTTGCTCGTGCTTCGATTGCGCAAGTTCATAAAGCCACTTTAAGGGTATCTGGTCGTCAGGTAGTGATCAAGGTGATTAGGCCAGGGGTGAAAACACAATTGTTAGCCGATTTGCGGCTGTTGACTGGCATTGCCTATCTGGTGCAGCAATGGTCAACAGAGGGGCAACGGTTACGTCCGCTCGCAGTGGTGCGTGAATACGAAAAAACAGTGTTGGATGAGCTCAATTTGCTGCGGGAGGCCGCAAACGCCATTCAATTGCGCCGTAATTTTGATAATAGCTCTTTACTCTATATTCCAGAGGTATTTGTCGATTATTGTCGTGAGGGAATGCTAGTGATAGAGCACATTCAGGGCATTCCTATCTCCGATATCGCTGCCTTGCAAGCACAGGGTATTGATCGGCAGCAGTTGGCTGAACGTGGGGTGCAGATCTTTTTTACTCAGGTTTTTCGTGATAGCTTTTTTCATGCCGATATGCATCCAGGTAATATTTTTGTTAGGAAGGCAGATCGTCAACCACCCCAATATATTGGCATTGATTTTGGGATTGTCGGTTCACTGAGTCGCCAGGATCAACGCTATCTGGCTGGAAATTTTCTGGCTTTTTTTAATCGGGATTATCGTAAGGTGGCGGAGCTCCATCTCTCTGCTGGTTGGGTGCCGCCTGAGACCTCGGTTGAAGCGTTTGAAGGAGCTATTCGTACCGTCTGTGAACCCATTTTCCAAAAACCCCTAGGGGAGATCTCTTTTGGGCAGATACTGCTGTCACTATTTAATACGGCGCAGCGCTTTAATATGCCTGTTCAGCCTCAGTTGCTGCTATTACAAAAGACACTGCTTTATGTTGAAGGTTTAGGACGTCAGCTCTATCCGCAACTCGATCTCTGGAAGACAGCTAAACCATTTTTAGAGGCTTGGATGCAGGAGCAGATGGGGTGGAGTGCATGTTGGCGTCGTCTAAAAGAGAGAACACCCTTATGGTTAGAGCAGTTACCTCAACTACCTGACTTGTTACAGAAAACGCTGGCCCATCAGGAGACCTTGCAGCAGTGTCTCCTGCAGCAACAACAATCGCTACAGTGCCACCAGCAGCGTGAGGCTTCCGTGTGTTATTGGAGTTACCTAGGGGCCAGCCTATTCTTAGGCAGTATGCTGCTGTTAATGGCTCAACTGGTGTATTGGCGCTATCTAGCGTTAGCCTCAGCCCTAGCTTGGTGGCGAGGTTGGAGGCTGAGTCGCACGGTTACTAAGTAGCGGCTATTTTAATCAGGCGGTGACCGACAAGCAGGAGCAGTCGGTAGGCGTATCTGCTCCTTCTGACTAGGGTGAAATTCCCTGCGCTTTAACGTACGTGTATTAGGAAAACACAGTGTTTTCCCCGTCGAATATCAGCGTGTCATGGGAGAAATGGGATGTTAGTATCCAGACAGAATATGAGATAGCTGAACCGCAGCATGAATCAACAACCACAACCGGGCTCGATGCGAGTGTGGCAAAACTGGTCACACTGTCCGACGGCAGAGTATACTCAGGTTAACAGCTTCAAATCCAACCAAAAGCGACTAGCAAACCTCCAGCGGAAATTGAGCCAACAAGTTAAATTCAGCCACAACTGGCAAAAGTAGAAAGTTAAAATATAGCGCCTACACGGCCGTATCGCCAACATCCACAAGAACTACCTTCACAAAGTCACAACGACAATCAGCAAAAACTACGCGATTATCGTCATTGAGGATTTGAGGGTAAAAAATATGTCAAATGCCATCCATACGTCCCAATAGGGTTTGCAAACGTGTTTGCCAGCTCTGTTGTTGCTCTTTAAGTTGTTGATTCTCAGTCATCAGATCTTGATATTGTTGGGTAGCTGATTCCATTCCTTGCCGCAGATCTTGGTTTTTTACTTTTAATTCATCGACTTCCATTTGCAGTAGCGCAATGGTATCAGCGGCTTGCTGGACTTTAGCTTCTAATTTTTCAAATACTTCAAACGACATAAATTCCTCTCGACTGTATTAACTTATCTTACCGTAATTGGAGTTAGGTTGCTTATTGTACCCTGATTGAATCGTTTACAGTGCCACTTTTTTAAGGGTGTTTTTCGGTGGTTGAAGACCGTCATGGTTGAGAGTTTAATTCGCTCTGTTTGGCTCTCTGGATCATCGGTTCAATCGTAGAACCTTGAATTAAAATAGAAAAGAGAACGACGGAGTAACACATGACCAGTAACAGATCACGGATATCAATGTTGGAGCAAGGTTCATAAGCTGCCCCAATTGGGATGGAAAGCGCCATTGCTAATGCCAAGCCACCTCGTAAACCGCCCCAAGTCAGTACAGAAAGTGTATAAGGATTATAATGGCGGAACCAGCGAAAGCAGGCGAATGGCAGCAAGACGCTAAAGTAGCGGGCGGCTAAGCAGACAGGAATGGCACTCAGCATTAGCAGGATAGAGCGTTGATCAATCTCAATCACCAGGAGCGTTAATCCGATTAATAAAAATAGTAGAGCGTTTAAAAATTGGTCGATTAGCTCCCAAAAGTGATCGAGGTAGAGTGTGCTTTGCTTAGAAAAGCCGTTTTGTCGGGTCCAATTACCAATTATGATACCGGAAACCACCATTGCTAAGGCGCCAGAAATATTTAGTAAGTTAGCTAAAGAGAAGGCCGTCGAAGGTATTAGTAGCGTAATGAGTAACTCTAGGCTGCCATTATCAGTGGCGCTGATAAGCCAGTGTGCAATGAAGCCAACCACTAATCCATACACGATGCCACCCAATGCTTCTTGGAAGAAAACTTGAAAGATTGATCCCAGTGTTGCATCCTGATGACTAAAGGCAACTGAAAACAGAGTTATAAAAATCACCAGGCCAACCCCATCATTAAATAATGATTCTCCTTCAACCTGAATCGCCATTCTCTGCGGGGCACGCAGTGTTTTAATAATGGCTAATACGGCAATTGGATCGGTTGGGGAAATTAAGGCCCCAAATAGCATACAATAAATTAAAGCAAGTTTAAGGTGAAGCAGGGTAGCTATGCCGTAAATCGCATAACCAATTAATAAAGTTGAGAGCAGTGTCGATGCTAGGGATAAAATAGCCACTTCCCACTTTTGATCACGGAGTGCTGGCAAATTAATTCCTAAAGCGCCAGCAAATAACAGAAATCCAAGGATTCCGTGTAATAAAAATTCCTGAAAATTAATCTGCTCTACAAGGTAGCGAGCTGTCGGTTCTAGATGAAACCAGCCAAGCCGTCCGGCCGACAGCAACAGTAGCGAACCGGCTAAAGCACCGGCAGTGATAGCGATGGTACTTTGTACTTTGTGGATGTATTGATTCAGAAAGGCGATACCCACTGCTAGAGCAGCCAAGAAACAGAGTGTATAGTAGACATTCATTGTTAAGATCTCAGTTGTGATTAGGGGTAAGATTTAACCTTTAAATACTATTTTGCTGCATTTTTTTCATAAATTTAAAGTTTAATTGGTTTATTTGCGAGCAATAGGCATAAAACCTTCCCCGGTTTCAACGTCGAGTGAAATACAGCGCTAAAAATTTTCATCTTTATCTATCTGTTTCTGAATAATAGGATAAGCGCGTAGGCTACTATATTCTTTATCCATTAAACAGTCGTTTTATTAGGAAAAAAGAGAGAGAACAGTAGTGAAGGAGTAAGAGACTCCATAGAATCAAAAAAGCAGTAGAAAATTCTATACACAGTTGCAGTATAGCGCCTGACTGGGTTGAGAATTAATTTTAACCTGGTGAGAGATTACACGATATCGAAAGCAGAGGCTGTCATTAGCCTAACCAAACCCGATGCCCACTAAAAGTGGCTATTTTGCATCGAGAATGGCAGATAACGAGATATTTATTTGGAGTAATGTGGTGTGAAATCAAGTTTAGGTCGTTTATCTCCTAGGGCGTCTAACCAAGCCGTTACTTTAGTATGTAGCTTCGGAGATAGTACTTTTTTATCAACCATCACCATCAAAGTGACTACCGCAGGGTGCTCTGAGCAGCCAGCGTCAGATTTTTTATATTGTTCACCCGCTGCTAAAAGCCATTGGATTGCTTTTTCATGGTCCTTAGGAATGTCAAAACCGTTGGCGTATAGAAGACCAAGCTCTATTTGAGCTGCTTCATCTCCTTCTGTCGCCGCTTTTTGCAGCTGTTCTAGCTTCAAGAGTACTCCCTTGCTTATTTCGCGAGTATTAGCCTTTTGTACAGCAATCGATTGGTCACTCGTGCTTTCTTGACTAAAAACCGGCGTGCTTAATACAGATGTTGCGCTGATTAATAGAGCGCAAATCCCTTGTTGATAACGTCGCATGTCTGCTCTCCTAATTTATTATCGATTGCCTGCCTTCCGCTTAAGCCATGAGTATGCATGACAACGACAGAATATTTATGGTAACTGGCTAAAGGCAGCGGTTGATTAGCAATTAAAGCAGTTGTTTTTTTGACGCAGATTGTTACGCCTTAGCGACAGACCAGCGACCAGCACCAGTCAGCGCTAGCAGTGATCTTGCTTGAAAATGGCTCATATAGCAAGCAGAAAAAGAGGGCTTGAAAGGTATCTATTCTCTCATCATTGTGAAAAAAGTAGCTTTCTAGACGCTCAACTTTTGCAATCCATTATGCATACTCAGTTTCAATTACCAGGTTACAGTTGTCATCGATCACTAAAACCGGCTATAGCGCCAAAAGGTTGGTTTGCGTACAATAGCGGGTCATATTGAGGGTTAGCTCGAGGAAATAGCGCACGCTTTCATGAAATTTATCCGAAATTTTTCTATTATCGCCCACATTGATCATGGCAAATCGACTCTCTCCGATCGATTGATTCAGTGGTGTGGCGGCCTCTCAGAACGCGAAATGGCTGCCCAAGTGCTAGACTCAATGGATCTAGAGCGTGAACGCGGTATTACCATTAAAGCACAGAGTGTAACCCTATCGTATCAGGCGGTTGATGGCCAAACTTACCAACTCAATTTTATTGATACTCCAGGGCATGTCGATTTTTCTTACGAAGTATCACGTTCATTAGCAGCTTGTGAAGGAGCCTTGTTAGTCGTTGACGCTGCGCAAGGAGTGGAAGCTCAAACAGTCGCTAACTGCTATACGGCAATCGATATGGATTTAGCCGTTCTTCCGGTGCTGAATAAGATCGATTTACCCGCCGCTGATCCGGATCGAGTTGCGCAAGAGATCGAGGAAATTATCGGTATTGAAGCTGCAGATGCAGTGCGCTGTTCGGCGAAGTCAGGACAAGGAATTCAGGCGGTATTAGAACGAATCATTGCTGAAATTCCACCTCCGGTTGGTGATCCCGCAGCTCCTTGTCAGGCTTTGATTATTGATTCTTGGTTTGACAACTATCTCGGAGTGGTCTCACTCGTTCGGATTAAAAATGGCAGTTTACGAAAGCGTGATAAAATCATAGTCATGAGTAGCGGTCAACGGTACTCGGTGGATCGTTTGGGAATTTTTACTCCAAAACGAATTGATCGTGACCAACTGCATTGCGGAGAAGTGGGGTGGGTCTCTTGCGGCATCAAAGAGATCTTGGGCGCTCCGGTTGGCGGCACTTTAACCCTGGCTCAGCTGCCTGCTTTGCAGCCTTTAGCTGGGTTTAAACGGGTTAAACCGCAGGTGTATGCCGGGCTGTTTCCTATCAGTTCAGAGGATTATGAGGCTTTTCGTGATGCTTTAGGAAAATTAAGCTTGAATGATGCATCGCTATTCTATGAGCCAGAAAATTCAGGGGCACTCGGTTTTGGGTTTCGCTGTGGTTTTCTAGGGCTGTTACATATGGAGATTATTCAGGAACGATTGGCGCGTGAATACCACCTTGATCTGATTACAACCGCACCAACAGTAGTTTATGAAGTGGTCACCAATAAGCAGGAGCAGATCTATATTGACAGTCCAGCTAAGCTGCCGCCAGTTAATAATATTGCAGAAATTCATGAACCAATTGCTGAATGCCATATGCTGTTGCCGCCAAACTACTTAGGCAGTGTAATAACGCTTTGTGTGGAAAAACGTGGTGTACAGACCAATATGGTCTATCATGGACAGCAGGTAGCTTTGACCTATGAGATCCCATTGACAGAAGTGGTTTTGGATTTCTTCGATCGGCTAAAGTCAGTTTCAAGAGGCTATGCTTCGTTGGATTATAGTTTTAAACGATTCCAACCAGCTAACATGGTGCGTGTGGATATTTTAATCAATAGTGAGCGCGTGGATGCGCTAGCATTAATTGTCCATCGAGACCAGGCAACCAGCCGTGGGCGACAGCTGGTAGAGAAATTACAGGGATTGATACCTCGACAACAATTTGATATTGCTATCCAGGCTGCTATCGGTAACCACTTTATTGCTCGTGCAACCATTAAACAGTTGCGAAAGAATGTGTTAGCCAAATGTTATGGTGGTGATGTCAGCCGTAAAAAGAAGTTGCTGCAAAAACAGAAAGAGGGCAAGAAACGCATGAAAGCGATTGGCAATGTGGAGGTACCGCAAGAGGCCTTTTTAGCGATTTTACAGGTAGGGAAAACATCATGATGGCAGCGGCCAACTACTTTGCTTTGGGTTTAACCTTAGCAACCCTAATGACTGGCATTTTTTGGGTATTGATCCGCATAAAAGGCATTCCAGTTGTTTCTACGACTGAGGCTCCTGACGATCAAAGCACAAAAACAAACCATGAGAACTCTCATCGAGCACATCGATTGCCCGCTTGGGTGATTGGATTGGGTGAATTATTTCCGATGTTCCTGTTAGTTCTGGTGGTACGCTCTTTTTTCTATGAAGCTTACCAGATCCCCTCTGGCTCGATGATGCCGACGCTATTAGTCGGTGATTTTATCCTGGTTAAGAAATTTGCTTATGGAATTCGGGAACCCATTTTTCAAAAGCAGCTGATGGCAACTGGGCTGCCACGACGCGGTGACGTTGTGGTATTTAAGTATCCTGAAGATCCCTCAATTTATTTTATCAAACGAGTTGTGGGTATTCCGGGTGATCGAGTGATCTATCGCGGTAAGCGGTTATTGATCCAGCCGGCTCAGGGGATAAGCACACATGATACGGCTACTGTGGCGATTCACTACTACCCCTCAGTCACCGCATCTCCCCTGGCTGCAGAGCTAGAGAAACAGCAACTAACCACTTTAACGGAACAACTGAACGAACGCTCTTACCAAATTCTATTAGGCCAGCAACCTAACGATAGGGCATTTTATTATCGTCAGCCTGGAGAGCCATTGTCGGAATGGATAGTGCCCCCGGGTCACTATTTTGTGATGGGAGACAATCGGGACAATAGTCGCGACAGCCGCTTTTGGGGGTTAGTCCCTGAAGACCATTTAGTGGGTCAGGCAGTGGCTATCTGGATGAGTTTTGAGAAGCGACCTGACCGCTGGCCAACGGGTATTCGTTGGCAGCGCTTAGGGACTATTCGTTAACCAAGGAGCGAGGCAACCGCTGTATGAGCCAGAAGCTTTTGGAGCTGCAAGAAAAACTAAACTACTATTTTAAGCAGCCCTCGCTATTATTGCAGGCGCTGACTCACTGTAGTACGACTGAGCAGCATAATGAGCGTCTAGAATTTTTAGGCGATGCAATTCTTAGTTTTGTTATTAGTGAACGTTTATACCAACAATTTCCTAATGCTGATGAAGGAGAGCTAAGCCGGATGCGCTCTGCTTTGGTGCGTGGCCATACCTTAGCTCAACTATCGCAAGAATTGGGATTGGGCAATTATGTGCGCTTGGGTCCTGGCGAGATAAAGAGTGGTGGCAAGAGTCGGCAATCGATCTTAGCCAATACCTTTGAGGCGCTGCTGGGCGCACTGTTTTTGGATAGCGATATTAAAGGTGTTCGCCAGCAACTTTTGCAATGGTATCATTCACGATTAGCAACCATTCATCCTAGCGAGCAGCAGAAAGATGCCAAAACTCGATTGCAAGAGCTATTGCAAGGGCAACATCAGCCATTGCCATGCTACCAATTAGTTCAGGTACAGGGTGCTGCTCATCAACAGCGTTTTACCATTCATTGTCAAGTGGCACTGCTAAAAACCCAGACAGTGGGTCAAGGATCCAGTCGGCGGCAGGCAGAGCAAATGGCTGCAGAGCAGACCTTAAAACTTTTACAAACTTTATGACAGAGCAAGGCACTCATTACTGTGGTTTTGTGACCCTTATCGGCCGCCCTAATGTCGGCAAATCAACGCTGCTTAATCGCCTCATTGGTCAGAAAATTGCCATTACTTCACGCAAACCACAGACAACCCGGCATCGGATTTTAGGGGTACAAACTGACGGGCCTTACCAGACCGTCTATATTGATACCCCAGGATTACACACCAAAGAGCCCCAAGTACTGAACCGCTGGATGAATCGAACCGCTAGCTGTGCTTTAAAAGGTGTCGATCTAATCTTAATGCTGGTTGAAGGAACCCGTTGGACTGATGATGATCAGCGGGTACTTACGCAGCTGCCTCGGGATGGGATACCGGTTATTTTAGTGGTCAATAAGATTGATTGTATTCCTCGTAAGCCTCTATTACTAGAGACCCTAGAGCGCTTACAAGGTTATTACCCCTTTTTAGCCATTGTCCCGATTTCAGCAGAACAGGGAGAACAGGTGGATGTCCTAGCGTCGTTGGTGCGTCAGCAATTACCCATTGGCAGCCACCATTTTCCGGAAGATTATGTGACGGATCGCTCTCAACGTTTTTTGGTCGCGGAATTAATTCGAGAAAAATTAGTTCGGTTTTTAGGGGATGAGCTTCCCTATGCGTTGACAGTGGAGATAGAAGCATTTCGTGAGTCTCCTAAAGGGGGATATCAGATTCATGGATTGATTTGGGTAGGGCGAGCTGGGCAAAAGAGAATTGTGATTGGTGCGCAAGGAGAAAAGTTAAAGATAATTGGCCAAGCAGCACGCCAGGCGATCGAAACGCTCTTAGAGGCTCCTGTCTATTTGGGGTTATGGGTTAAGGTAAAGTCGGGTTGGGCCAATGATGCACGTGCTTTAGCTCGCTTAGGTTACCGTGACGAGTGAATAATCTGATCAAAATCAACGAACAAAGGGCTTTCGTACTACATCGTCTCCCTTACCGTGAGACTAGCTTACTGGTCGAGTTATTGACTCGGCAGCAGGGGCGTCTTCGTTTAGTGGCTTTAGGAGCTCGCCGACCACGATCACACTGGAAAAGTTGTTTGCAAAGCTTTATCCCGTTACAAGTCCAATGGCGTGGACGGGGAGAGCTCCCTATCCTTCAGCAAGCTGAAGCAGTATCCTTAGGATTACCATTAGCAGGAAAAGCCTTGTATAGCGCGTTTTATGTAAATGAATTGCTGAGTCGCTTACTGGTTCCTGGCGTCGCTTATGAAACGCTATTTGATCACTACCTACAAACGTTATGCCAGTTAGCGACTCATGGTGAGCTGCCTGAACCTATTTTGCGCAGTTTTGAATTTTACTTGTTGCAGGCTTTAGGCTTTGGCGTGGACTTTCAGTGCTGCGCTGCCACTGGAGATAAAATTCGCGAGCAGGGTCATTATCGTTACCAAGTAGGTAGTGGATTTATTGCCGTGAACACTCCCGGACAAGAAACATTTAGCGGACAACAACTGCAGCGATTAGCGGTTCAAGCATGGCATGATCCCATGACACTGAAGAGCGCTAAACGATTCTCCAGACTAGTGCTACAACCCCACCTTGGTTCGCGGCCCTTAAAAAGCCGAGAATTTTTTGTTAATCCATTTTCAGGCCATGTAGCTTATTAACTGCTACGCTATGCGTCTTGCTTTGTCCTAAATTTACCTAATCAGGTTAGTTATGAAACTGTTCTGTTACTAATCCATATTATGGTCTATTTTATCAATATAGGTAAAACAGGATGACACAGTGTAGGGTTTTAAGGGTTAACTACCCATAGGTTACATCGTCAAGAGAAAACCTGCCGACTAAGCTTGCTATGAATGTTTATATCTAGATAGCAAATTTTTAGTAGAGACTCAAAAACTAAATGATAAGAATAGCTGCTGTATCCTAGCAGAGCCACTCAATCGTTAAGTTTATTGGAACGCCTAGTTTTAGGAGTAAGGAATGAGTTTCTCATGTAAGAGAGCTTTCCAAAATATTTTACTGATAGTCGTTTGCGGGTTAAAAAGTTTTTAGACTTCAGTCGTGGCTGCGAAAAACAGTCTACTGTCAATTTTAGGGAATAACGAGGCTATTGCGCCTTATCAAGAATTTTCATTGCTGAATAATACTATTAATACCCCAAAGGTTTTAGCAGGCTCTGGGCAGAAAAGACGGCAACCAGAGATTGTGCAACCATTGGTGCAGCGGGCAAATCGATGGCTAGATAACTCCGGCCAAATAGAAGTTACCCTTGCAGATAGCGTTACTGAGACAGTGCCCCATTTAGGATGGATAAACGTTTTATTGCCAATCTGGTCAACAGCAGACCAACTGCTATTAAGTCGTTGACAGCAGTCTACGTTAGAGCTGTAGAACCAAAGCTGTGATCAGCCTTCGGAGAGTACTTAAAGTGCACCCGCAGAGTCCTCTAAAGAAATGCCTGTTGATGGTGCTATCTTCCCTTCAGTCAATCCATCGGATGCCTCGTTAAGGCATTCTACAACTAATGCTTCATTAGAATATAAATGGTTATCAGTGATTGCCTGCCCAACGTAAGCTGGTGTTCAGGCTGAGTTAGAGGAACCACTAACAGGGACTCGACAAGTTAACGATCGGCTCTTTAAGGGTTCAGTTGCAGATTCTCTGTTGGTACCCCTGGTATGATTTCACTATTAGATGGTCGTAGAAGTGTTTCAAGGGCTCAGAAAACCAAGGAAAACAGGGAAGTAAGACGATCTCCTCTTGATGTTAAGCGGCAAACTTTATATGATTTTGAAAGGAATTAAGATAAGAAGCACAACTTGCTGCGCATGAGCGGTCTGTGCACCATATCTTTTACAAAACCTATTGCGTTTTAGCTCACGTGACACCGTGCTGTGATTAACGCCGATACTATCCGCTACCTTGCGCTTTGAAAAACCATTATCGGGTATCGTTGACCCGCTTTTCAATCTCTAGGAAGGGTGCTCTTATTCCGCTAATCCAACGTCACGATAACGAGATGGCGATTTTTATCAAGTAGTCCTGGAACCTTTAGCGGAATGATTTCAGCCACTGTAAAATCTTTGGGGATACTAGATAGTTCTTCTTCGGATAACTTGCCCTTCATAGCGAGAATTTTTCCGTTAATTGGTTCAATTAGATGCCGGCAAAGTGATACTAGAGTAGGTAGAGCGCTGAAAGCTCGACAGATAATACCACTAAAGAGTTGTTCCGTTTGAAAATTTTCTACCCGATCTTGGACAACGGAGACATTAGAAAGCTTTAGCTGCTGTTTGACCTGCGTGAGGAATTGAGTCCGTTTGCCTAGGCTATCCAGTAATGTGTAATGACGGTTGGGCTGTGCGATCGCTAGCGGTATCCCTGGTAATCCAGCACCACTGCCAACATCCAATAGATCCCCTTCTGGTAGAAAAGGAATTACCGATAAGCTATCCATAATGTGCCGTCAAAGCATTTGTTCGAGTTGGCGAACGGCTGTTAGGTTGTAAATTTGATTCCATTGATTGAGTAGTGATACATAGCGCAGCTGAGCTTGCTTCTGTTCTGTGCTCAGTAGCCATTGAGCTTCCACTAAGAGATTATCCAACAGCGCTTTCATCGATTTTTTAGACCTTAGCTGTTGTTGACTGCAGCAATGACCGCTTTTTTAGCCAAATCAGTAGCAATGAGATGGCTGAGGGCGTGATGCCGTCGATTCGAGCCGCTTGGCCAATGGTATAGGGTCTGTGATCGTTCAGCTTACTAATGACCTCGTTGGATAGACCTGTGATCTGGTGGTAGTCTAGATTGATTGGCAAAGGGGTTTGTTCATGGCGGCGCTGCTTTTCAACCTCCTGTTGTTGGCGTTCGATATAACCAGAATATTTTATCTGGATCTCCACTTGTTCTAGTGCCTTAATATCGCATCCTAGAGGAGTAAATTGGGGATGCTCTAATAGGATTTGATGGTTGATTTCGGGGCGACGAAGTAACATTTCTCCGTTGATTTCGTGGGATATTGGGGATCGTAAATTATTTTTGAGAGCCTCTGAAGTGCTACTGCCTGGATGAATGAAGGTGGTTTGTAAGTACTTTCGTGCGCTCTCAATATTTTCCAGGTTTCGCTGAAAAGCTTCCCAGCGCTGATCGTCAACCAGGCCAAGCTCACGACCTTTGGCGGTTAAGCGGAGATCAGCATTGTCTTCGCGGAGTTGCAATCGGTATTCAGCCCTGGAAGTAAACATGCGGTAGGGCTCTTTAGTGCCTTGAGTACATAGATCATCAATTAAAACTCCGAGGTAAGCCTCATCACGCTGAGGATACCAACCAGGTTGTTGGTTAGCATAACGACTTGCGTTAATGCCTGCTAAAAGTCCTTGTGCGGCTGCCTCTTCATAGCCAGTGGTGCCGTTAATTTGACCCGCAAAAAATAGACCTTGAATAAATTTACTTTCTAACGTGGGTTTGAGATCACGTGGATCAAAGAAATCATATTCAATGGCATAGCCAGGGCGAGTGATGTGTGCATTTTCTAATCCGGAAATGCTGCGTACTAATTGGTACTGTACATCGAAAGGAAGGCTGGTGGAGATGCCATTTGGGTAAATCTCATTACTGAGTAGCCCTTCGGGTTCTAAAAATATTTGATGCTGGTCACGTTCAGCGAAGCGCATGACTTTGTCTTCAATAGAGGGGCAGTAGCGCGGTCCTATACCTAAAATTTCGCCCTTATAAAGGGGGCTGCGATGTAAGTTTTCTCGAATAATTTGGTGCGTTCCTTGATTCGTATAGGTTAGGTGACAGGGCAGTTGCTGAGGATGTTGCTCTGTGCTTCCTAAAAAGGAGAATATCGGTGTAGGCGTGTCGCCTTGTTGTATAACAAGCTGCTTAAAGTTGATGGTTCGGCAATCTATGCGAGGTGGTGTACCGGTTTTTAATCGACCAACCCGTAGAGGCAATTCCCTGAGCCGACGAGCTAAAGATATGGCTGGAAGCTCTCCAGCGCGTCCTCCTTGGTTTCTTTGTTGTCCTATGTGGATTTTACCATCTAAGAAGGTTCCTACCGTTAATACGACCGCTTGTGTGTGAAATTGTAGGCCCATTTGAGTGCATACTCCAACGACTCGGTCCCCCTCTATGATTAGATCGTCAACGGCCTGTTGAAATATCGATAGGTTAACTTGATTTTGTAGTGCGAAGAAAACAACCTGCCGATAAAGGATTCGATCGACTTGCGCACGAGTAGCCCGAACAGCTGCCCCTTTGCTGGCATTTAAAATACGAAACTGTATCCCTGCTTGATCGGTTGCCTTAGCCATCAGACCTCCTAATGCATCGATCTCTTTGACCAGATGGCCTTTACCAATTCCTCCAATCGCTGGGTTGCAAGACATCTGGCCTAATGTATCCAGATTGTGGGTTAGCAGTAGGGTTTTTCTGCCTGATCGAGCAGCTGCTAAAGCAGCTTCGGTTCCAGCATGACCTCCGCCAATAACAATCACGTCAAAAGTTGTTGTGTGCAACATAGCTTAATATCTCGTTAGATAATTTCGCCAGAGAGGGTTCCGATCCTCTGCTCGATTGATATGATCGCTGGCTTAATAGAAAGATCTTTTCTTTTAGATCTTTTTTATTGTTATGATTATTAGGATCATGGTTAACTGTGAGTAAGGGCATTTATCCGCTAAAAATCAAAGGGTTATTGGAGATCGTTTCCGGTGTGTTATCGGTGGTCTAGACACGATCAACCCGTGGATAGATCGTGGTCTTATGCACAGGCCGATCATCGGCGTAAAACATCAACAGTTTTACCACGGTTTATGCTAGGGTTATCAATGGGCTTATTCACAAGTTGTTAGCATAGCATACTGCTTCGGGGAGTGTCATCAGCCACTGCTGCAACCAAACCTCTGCCTGATCCTCAGGGATGAGTTCGCTACTAACGTCAATCTCGAGGAGCTTGCCTAACCGTTTGGCACCTTGAGACTGCAGTTGCTGGTCAAGTGACTTGGCGGCTTGGCAAAAAGTATCGTAACTGCGATCGCCTAAACCAATAATGCCGTAATAAACGGCATGGAGATCGGCTGTGGTTGCTTGTAATTCACCCAGCAGAGGCTGTAAGTTATCAGGGAGTTCCCCCGCCCCATGTGTGGAGGTCACGATCAGCCATAATCCTTGAGTGGGTAGTTGATCGAGGTTTGGTCCATGGTATAGTGAGACTATAAAACTGGCTGATTCCAGTTGCAGGCCAAGCTGTTCGGCTACATATTCGGCATTGCCTAACGTGCTTCCGGTGATAATAGTGATGTTTTTCATTTAAATAACCTTAAAGCGTAAAAAGTTAATGGTTGTAAAAGATCTGTAATTTGTTAATTGAAACTATCTATCGTCAGCAGATGATAGAGTTTTATCCTTTAATCGTTGATTCATTGACTCCTATTTATGCCAGAATTACCCGAAGTCGAGACCGTGTGTCGTGCCTTAGCGCCCAGTTTAGTTGGCAATCAGATTCGTACCGTTGTCATCCGTCACACTCAGTTACGTTGGCCAATCGCTTCAAAATTAAGCGAGTTATCTAATGAGCCAATGGTAAGTTTGCAGCGACGGGCAAAATATTTGTTACTGCAACTTTCTCAAGGCTGGTTAATCATCCATTTGGGAATGTCTGGCACATTACGGTTGCTGCCTGCAAAGACAGCGGTTAACAAGCATGACCATATTGATCTGCAATTAGCTTGCGGCCAGTTACTGCGCTTCACTGATCCCCGTCGCTTTGGTGCCTGGCTTTGGTGTGAAGATCCTTGGCAACACCGCTTATTACAGCATCTAGGGGTTGAACCGCTGTCGCCGGCTTTTACTGGAACCTATTTGGCACAAGCAGCACAGGGTCAGCGGATGGCGATTAAGCCCTGGCTAATGAAGAGCAATGTCGTCGTTGGTATCGGAAATATCTACGCTAGCGAGGCGCTCTATCAGGCTAAAATATCCCCTCTTTGCCTGGCAGGAGAGCTTGATCAAAGCGCTATTAACCGCTTGGTGGATAGTATACGGCTGATTTTAGCACAGGCAATTGCTCAAGGAGGAAGTACTTTAAGAGATTTTAGGCAAACCAATGGTAAGCTAGGTTACTTTACACAGCAACATGAAGTTTACAATCGGAAAAATCAACCCTGTCGCCATTGTACAACCCCGATTGTCCAGTTACGCCAAGGCCAACGCTCCACTTTTTACTGCCCTAGTTGTCAAAGAGGCTGGTAAGTTTCTAGATCGATCTTTTAGATGGCTAGAGGATAGGTGTAATTTGACTTACATCCCCTGGCGCGATTATAGATGTTGCAGGATAGTTAGTAATAAATAGTGAGCTTCCATTTTTATTGAGATAGATATCATGACCTGTGATCAACAGGTCATGGTTCATCGCAGCTGCTTCGTGAATGATTGCTTCAATCTTACAAGGGGAGTTATTTGCTTCTTGAAGCAATATTTCGTTTGGAATGTTGCTTGCAAGTAAGTTAACGTCACACATCATCGATATTATAACATCACGATTAATGTGTAGTTGTATTCCTGATGCGTAAAGAGAGCCTTGAGCGTGTAGAGCAAAGCTTCCTGGAATCGTTAGATTAGCCCGATCGATAAACACATCTCCTGTAGCCTGAAATATCAGATTTCCCCCATTAGTAGTTGTGAATGTTTGATCTAGGGAATGCTTTTCAAAATTTCTCATATTATGAGGTATGATAAATTCTCTTAGATTTATAAATTCGCCTCTCTCAATGAGAGTATTAGCGTTAATAATTAATAATTGTGTTCCCGGAGTCAGAGATAAAAACTTTAAAGCCATTTCGATCTCTTCTCTGGGATCACTTTCAATTTTTAATATGATTTTCCGTAAGTTAGGTAATTTTTCTATTGAGCAAAGTCTTCGTAGGGAAAGTTCTATGTTAGTAATAGAGGTTTTTTTTCCATACCTGTCAACAGAGTGGTTAAAGTGAGAGCTTTTTAGGGTTAGTCTCCTTAATTGCGATAGCAGTTGAATAAACGGATGAATGGTAAAAGATGGACCCTTCAAAGTGATCGATATTCCTGTTCTATGGTGACGTAAAGTTTCCAAAAACTCCCATAATAGTTTACGTTCTTCGGAATCTTGCGTGGTACTGATTTTCTCTTCAATGGTTAGTTGCCTAACTTCCCTGGGCGAATCAATTAAGGCAGAGAAATCTGTTAAATGTGGATTTCCAGTGAATCTAAAATATGGGATGATCCCCACTGCAGTTAGGAGGATGGTCAATTCTTGCAGAGAAAAAAATCCACAGGGTGCAAAATCTTTATTCAGGGTGTGAAGGCTGAGATTTGAGAAATCGATACATTGAAGTAAAAATTTCTCGTGATTTTTCCTATCAAAGCAAGATACCGCTATGCGTTGATTAATAGCTAAAACAGAGGATTTATCGTGCAGTAACGAATGTAGTATCAAAATGGTAACAGCTTGTCGCGCAGTCATTAATGTGTCATGGTTCATATAAGTCCCTGTACTAAAAATTAAAATCTAAACAGCATCTATCCTGATGCTGCACAGCAAGCGCTGTTGGAGAGGTATTTTGGCTGTGTGCGTCATGTGTATCATTGGGCTTTAGACCTGAAGAGTAAATGATACCACGAGCAGAAAAAAGCCTTCACAGAATCGGGCTAAGTTTCCTCGCTTCAAAAAGAAATAAGCTAATTGCCGAACTTTTCAGTGCCCACAGCCTGTGTCGGTAGATTTCGCCTGTTCTTTGTTGAATCTGCCGAAAATCAACGGATACTATGCCGCTCTCTGGAAGGTACAACAGTCTTCAACAACGCCCTTGCATACCAGACACAGCGCCAGATTTGGTTACTGATTGACCTAGCTTATTCTAAAACCAGTTGACTGCCTTAACTGTAGAAATTTAAAAAATCGGTGTCAAATAGAGCACTCCAGACATCGCTCACCAAGCAACACCATTGTTAACCTACTTGGCAGCATCATCGCTTATTGTTTGATGCCAAAAAACCAACTATATCCGTTAACCTTGCGATTGCCCTGATCTGAAAACCTTATGCCTTGACCATTGGCTTTTTAATAGTTAATGATCTCCAGCTGATCAGATACTGTTGGCGAATTATTAAGTAACCTCTCAAGTTGCTACTGCCAACTGAGCAAAACGAGATATTCGTTTTACCTCACGAGGCTGTTGATGTAACCACGCTATGAGCCGTTGGATATTGATAGCAGCAGCTGTAGCAAGATTCTGCAGCTGCGTCTTTACTAAACCACGGTAGCGCGCCTGACGTAAACCGAAAGCACGGATACCTTGCGATAAAGTCCCCTCAATACCCCAACGTCGTGCATAAGTGCGACGCCATTCACGGCTGTCCGAGAGTTGACGGGCTATCTGTAGTGTTTCATGCTGTATTTGAGGGAGCAGGCGTAACCTGCGAGCGGTTTCCTTAGCTTGAGTACAGCGGCGCCGTTCTTTACAAACAGCGCAGGCTGTTTTAGAAAATGAAACTTTGTGATAGAGCTTACCCTTAATAAAGCGATCGTTCCAACTGATTGATTTTAACCCTTGAGGACAGTGAACCGTTCGTTGTTGCCAATTAATTAAGAATTGTTCTCGAGTATAAGCCCCTTTAACCTGTTTCTGCCAACTGGTATTACCTCGAGGGGGGCCAACTAAAGCAATACCATAATTTATTTTACTGTTAACCAGAAGTTCCGCTGAAATATAAGCTGAGTCAACAAAGTGCTGGGCTGGCAACAGCTCTTTTTCAGCCATAGCTTGATGAATACTCTCGGTACTCTCTATATCATGCCTATTAGCAGGTGTAGTCTTTACATGAGTGATTAAATGTACTGTTTCATCATCACAACTTTCGCTGAGGTGCACCATATAACCCACCCAATGCTTCCCCCTTTTGCTGCGATAACGTGCATCAAGATCATAAGGGGACACAATTTCTTCTGTTGCTTGGGTTACTTCTTTATCTGTCTTAAAGCGTATACGAGCTCCTCTCTCACTGTTCGGCACGACCTCATAATGCCTTATGCAAGCAGTTCTTAAGGCCCGTATACTCATCAACTTCCCCAGTGCTTTAGGAGCAGAGGGCGTGTCAATCCATGCAAGTAATCTAAAACCATCTTCACCCATCATTTGTGCATACTGGCTGCGTGCTTTTTCACTGCGCGGTAGTCGGCTATCCTCTATCCGTTTGGTATAATGGTCATACCAACTAGGCAGTGATACGCTTTTAAGCCACTGGGGCTCTTTTTTAGAGATTTCATTAAGAGCTGCTCTTAAGGTCTCTCCAATCAACTCCAACCGCTTTAATTCACGAACAGCCATTAAAACATGCGTCGAGTCAGTTCGCTGTTGTCCCCTAGCCTTTATTAATCCATGAGTACGACATTTATCCAACAGCAATTCTAAAAGTTGCTGTTCAGCGCTTCCTACAATCAGGCGCATGCGAAATTCACAAAGTACTGAAAAATTAAAACCGGGGTCAGAAAGCTCAAGCCCTAATAAATATTTCCAATCAATCCTGGCTCGTACTGCCTCAGCAGCTTGCCTATCCGAAAGGTTCTCGCGAAACTGCATAAGGGTAATCAGTGCTAACCGCCAGGGTGATATCGCAGGCTGGCCACGCTTCGAAAACAGCTTGACAAAATCTTCATCACTATAAAGGGTACCCAGTTCATCCCGCAATGTTATATAAGGATGACCTTTAGGAAAAGCGGCTCTTGCAACTTCAACCGTCTGCAGAGGAATCTCTTGGTTCGATGTGGTTTGTAACGACATAATGGATAGCCTCTATGATTACCTCATTAGAACTCTATAGTAAGCCATTTAATTCGCCAACAGTATCTGATCATTGAGATATCACTGGTGAGTTTTCTGGTAGAATCTAGTTATCTGTTTACAATAATAAGGAGATAGTGTGGATTTGCTTGTTTTTGCCAGTCTTATTATGGGTCTCTTGCTGGGCTTGGCCTTGCATTCGATACATGGCCGGCAGCGTTACCGAGCGCTGCTGCTAGAGCGTAATTGGACTCAAGAACAGTTAGAACTACGCCAAGCTGAGTGTCAGCAACAAGCGCAAATGCTGGAGGCATTGCGCATTGAGAACCAAAAGCTACAAGTTAACGTAGAAACCGCGCGCGAATATTTACAACAGCAAGGTCGTTGGCAGAGTCAATATGAAGCACTGTTCCAAGAGTTTAACACACTGCAAAAACAGCAAGCGGAGCAGAAAGCTGAACGGCGAGCATTAGAAATTCGGCTTGAAGAGGGGAAACGGGCGTTTTCTCAACAGCAACAGTTGTTACAAGATAGCGAACAGCGGCTTAGCACTCAATTTGAAAACCTCGCTCACCGAATTTTTTCACATAGTCACCGTCAATTGGATGAGCAGAATCGCTTAAGTTTGGAGAAAGTTCTGGTACCACTTCGAGAACAGCTGGAAGGTTTTCGACGGCAAATCCAAGAGAGCTTCGGGCAAGAGGCGCGTGAACGACATACTCTGGTCCACGAAATTCATCAACTGCAGCAGCTTAACTTGAGAATGGCTGAAGATGCCGTTAATTTGACACAAGCGTTGAAGGGAAATAACAAGACTCAAGGAAATTGGGGAGAATTGGTTCTGTCCCGCGTATTGGAAGCTTCAGGTTTACGTGAAGGGCATGAGTATCACAGTCAAGTCAGTTTGTCGATTGAGCCCACTCGTCGTGCTCAACCTGATGTGTTGATACGCTTGCCCCAGGATAAATCGGTGATTATTGATGCTAAATTGTCATTAATTGCTTATGAGCGTTACTTTAATGGCGAACAGGAAAAAGTAAGAGAACAAGCGTTAATTGAGCACATTCACTCTATTCGTAACCATATTCGTCAGTTAGGTCAAAAAGATTATCACCAGTTATTGGGGAGTGGAGCTTTAGATTATGTGCTGTTATTTATTCCTATAGAACAGGCTTTGCTTTTGGCATTAGAGCAGGCCCCAGAGTTGCTGGATGAGGCTTGGAAACGTAATGTGATGCTGGTGAGTCCAGGCACCCTACTCATTGCCTTAAGGACCATTGATAACCTCTGGCGTTCAGAACGCCAAAGCCAATATGCGGAGCAGATAGCGGAGCACGCGACAACCCTTTATGATAAATTTCGACTGTTTGTAACAGAAATGGAACTGTTAGGACGAACATTGGGTAAAGCACAGGAAAGCTATCAGCAGGCAATGAAAAGATTAAGCCAGGGACGCGGCAATTTAATCAACCAGGCTGAAAAATTCCGACAGCTGGGAGTCACCGTTAAACAACCCATAAGCCAAGATTTAATACGACAGGCTTCTGATGAAAGGGCAGATGAGCACTGTAACAGTCATCAGTCAGTTGTCCAACAATCATTATAGTTAAGCTTACCAAAGAGAAATAGGGGCTTTGGATTAACGATGTTGCTTAAAGAGTAAAAAAGTTAATAATAAGACAATCAATAAAGGTGTGATGGCTCCCCAAAAACTTGGCCAATGGTAGACTATACTTAAGTGGCTAATTAATTCACTTAAAATATAAAAAATAAAACCATAAGTAATACCTATAATAATACGTAAGCTGACTGAAGTTTGTCGTAAAGGGCCTAATAGGCTAGAGAGCGCTAATAGAGTTATCGACAACGTTGATAGCGGTGCAAGTAATTGTTTCCATAATGCCAGTTCATAGCGATTAGATTCTTGCCCTGAATGACGTAAGTATTTAATATATCGATATAACCTAATCATGGATAGCTGATTGGGTTCTAATGAGGTCATACCAAGTTTTTCAGGCGTTAATAGCAGTGGCCAATGGCTGACTGGAGATTGTTCAATAGTAATCGGCTTTCCGAGAGTGAACTGCTGTTTTACACAATGATGTAACAGCCAATGATCTTGATGAAAGCTGGCATATTGTGCCTGGGTGATAGCTGTTAAGCGACGCAGCTGATCGAAATGGTAAATGTGTATACCTTGAAGCCCCTGATGAGGGGTTACTTGCTGGATATAAATAAAGTCAGAACCATCTTTGAGCCAAAGCTCTCCTTGCTGCACTAATAGAGAGCCTCCCTCAATCGCTTGCGCGCGCAGCTGCCTGGCGAACTGATCACTCCAAGGAACTACCCATTCCCCAAGGATCATGCAGAGAATTATCAGAGGGCAGAGAGCTTTACCAATGGCCACCATAATACGCCATCGGCTGCAACCTAAGGCTTGCATCACTGTGATTTCACCTTGGCTGGCTAGTAAGCCTAACCCTAATAGTACGCCAATCAGTGCGGAAAAAGGGAATAATAGCTGGATATCTTCCGGCAAGGTCAGCAAGGTATAGCCGCCTGCACGCCATAGGTTGTAATCACCCTGCCCAATTCCCCGTAATTGTTCGAGAAATTTAATGCAGGTGGTTAGACTGACTAATGACAGTAAGGTCAATAACGTTGCTGTGATAACGCTGCGCCCTAAATAACACTCTAACTTTTTCATCTAATCAAGCTAATTTTCACCAATGTTTACGGGCGTTGAGGGTAAGTGCTAAAAGTAAATAGCAACCACTGACAATCCAAAACCAGGTAACAGTTACCAGTTGTCCTTTACCCAGTGCGGAACGAATCAAAGTTTGTGATAAAAAATAGATAAGGTAAAGCAGTAAAGCAGGTAGCAGTCTAATCATACGATGTTGGCGTGGTGATTGCCGGCTCAGAGGAACCGCTAAGATCGCCATAATTGGGATGCAAGCTAACAGGGATAGACGCCAGTGCAATTCTATTTGAGCGGCGGGGTAAGAAGAGTGCCATAGCCAGCGTAAACTACGACCTTCAACCTCTTTTTCTAATCGCTGAGGTTTGGGTGCTGCCAGACTGGCTTGATAATCTTTAAATTGAGTGATTTGCAGGGGCTGCTGCAGGGATAAGCCTTGATAATGAATGCCTTGATTCAGCAGTAGCTGGCGTGAGCCATCTACCTGTTCTTGTAATGAACCGCTCTCGGCTGTCCAGATGGAAAAATCATTTCCAGCAACCGGTTTTCCTTGGGCAGCAAAGAGTCCGTTAATCTTTCCTGCCTGCGTATCATAAACAAATATTACCCAGGGATCACAACCCAAACGCCGAAATTTCCCTTTGATGAGTAGTGCCGATCCTAGTTGCCGGGTAGCTTGTTGAATAACTTGGCGTTGGTGGTTTTCCGATAAAGGACTCAGCCATCCCACGTTGATGGCTGCAGGGATAGAAGATAGCAGCGCTAGCCACAGGGCTACAGCTAATAAACGACGGTTTGGAAAGCCACTGGCTTGTAGGGCAACCATCTCCTGGTTGGCATAAAGCGCACCATAAGTGAGTAACAAACTTAAAAATAGAGATAAGGGAATGATCAACTGTAGCATGTAGGGGAGACCAAAACCAAGAATGCTCCATAACCAACGTGCCGATATTTGATCAGCAACTACTTCCGATAATAGGCGAATCAATTTTTGACTGGAAAAAATTGATAATAATATCAAGAGCAATGCTGTCTGATTTTTTAATACTTGGGTGATCAAATAGCGATGAATAATCATTCACTAAAAACCTCTAGGAAAACTTGCCTTTTAGCTGAAAAAACGCTAGCTTCTACTGCTCAAACTACTGAAATATCAAGTTATCTATCGTCTGTTGTCGACTACCAAAATCCCATTAAGGGTAGAAAAGTTATTATCTAGAAAAAACAATGGTTTGTCTTTATTTTTGGGGGAATTTATGGAATTTAAAATTACTGGTCATCCTATTGAACAGCCAAGCAATGTATGTCGTGTTGTCGGCATCTTTGAATCACGTCAGCTTTCAGCGGCTGCGGAGCAATTAAATACCCTAAGCGGGGGTACTATCAACTCTCTACTTCAACAAGGAGCGTTGGATGGACGAGTCGGTCAGTGGTTAATGCTACATCAGCCTCCTCAGCTGCCTTTTGAGCGGTTACTATTGATAGGTTGTGGTAAGGCAGATGAGATGAGCTTTGATCGTCTGCAGAAAATCGTCCAAAAAGTGGTTCATTGCTTAAATGAAACCGGCTGCGTTCAAGCCCTGCTGTCCTTGACTGAATGGCCTATTAAGGCAGGCGGTCTTGATAGAATAGTGCGCTATGCAGTAGAAAGCGTCCAAGATGGCCTCTATCGCTTTGATCAACTGAAACAACACCCTAAGCCCGTAGCTCGATCGTTACAACAGCTGATCTTCCCGGTTGCTACCCCCGCCGAGCGGTCGATCGCTGAAACAGCCATTGCGCAAGGTGAGGTTATCAGCCAAGGGATAAAACAGGCTAAGGATCTGGCCAATATGCCACCTAATCTTTGTACACCAACGGTCTTAGCTGATCAGGCATGCCAATTAGCCCAACGTTTCCAGGCTAAGCTAGAAACTACCCTGGTGGATGCACAACAGATGAAGGCGTTAGGGATGAACGCCTATTATGCAGTGGGGCAAGGTTCCCAGCATGAACCAGTGATGTCAATCATCCACTATCGAAACCATCCAACACCAGCCACTAAGCCGATTGTCTTAGTGGGTAAAGGATTAACATTTGATTCGGGTGGGATCTCCTTGAAACCCGGGTTGAACATGGATGAGATGAAGTATGATATGAGCGGTGCGGCAGCCGTCTATGGGGTCATGCAGGCAGCCGCAGAATTACAACTGCCTCTGAATATCATTGGTGTTTTAGCCGGTTGTGAAAATATGCCAGGGGGTAAAGCTTACCGACCTGGTGATATTTTAACCACATTATCCGGTCAAACCGTTGAAGTATTGAATACCGACGCTGAGGGGCGGTTAGTGCTGTGTGATGTGTTGACTTACGTTGAACGCTTTGATCCGGAACTGGTCATTGATATCGCTACATTAACCGGTGCTTGTGTGATTGCTTTAGGGCACCATATTAGTGGATTGATGGCGAATCAGCAGCCTTTGGCGGATGAATTACTGGCAGCTGCTCAACAGGCCAATGATCCAGTCTGGCAACTGCCTTTAGAAGAGAGTTATCAAAAGCAGTTAAAGTCGAATTTTGCTGATTTGGCCAATATTGGTGATCGGAGCGCTGGTACCATTGTTGCTGGCTGCTTTTTATCGAATTTTACCAAAGCCTATCCTTGGGCTCACCTCGATATTGCCGGGACAGCTTGGCGAAGTGGTAAAATGAAAGGCGCAACGGGTCGTCCTGTAGCACTGTTGATGCAATTTCTGCTCAATCGAGCTAAGTGTCAGCGCTAGGAATCGGTACCTCTGTTTAATTCGGTCGTTAAAATGGTTGGAGTGACAGGGAAGTCACAGCGATTTGTTGAGTGACTGACTGGATAGCTACTCTGGGGAGCTTGATAGGAAGCGAGAGTATGCGGTAGATTTTGGGGGGTTGGTGGGTTAGCGCTAGCCTGAGGATGTCCCGGGGAAGTATACGATTGTGGATTTGGGGCAGTCTGAGGATTTTGGTGGAAAGGGTACAAATGGGGATCACAAGGATGGTGGTGGGTGTTAGTCTGAGAATAAACATACGGTTGGGAATAGGAACCATAAGAATTGATTAGATTTTGGGGGGTTGGTGGATTAGCGCTAGCCTGAGGATGTCCCGGGGAAGTATACGATTGTGGATTTGGGGCAGTCTGAGGATTTTGGTGGGAAGGGTACAAATGGGGATCA
This sequence comes from Candidatus Symbiodolus clandestinus, assembly GCA_038960095.1. Classification (GTDB taxonomy): domain Bacteria; phylum Pseudomonadota; class Gammaproteobacteria; order Enterobacterales; genus Symbiodolus; species Symbiodolus clandestinus. The sequence goes on along the minus strand of CP152425.1, from coordinate 531,429 downwards.
TAAGGATGGTGGTGGGTGCTAGTCTGAGAATAAACATACGGTTGGGAATAGGAACCATAAAAATTGATTAGATTTTGGGGGGTTGGATTAGCCTGAGGATTTCCTTGGTAAGGGTACGATTGGGGATGGGGATTTGGGTGCGCAGTCTGAAGATTTTGGTGGATTGAATTATATGTTTCTTTTAATTTTTGCAAGTCTCTTTCAATTTCGTTAGTATGTTTGTTAATATAACGAATTATATTATTGATCTGTGAATATCTATCTTGTGCAGGGGTTTCTTCATCAATAGAAAGTAAATGCTCTATACAATTCTTTAGTTCTTTAAATTTTAAGTTAATTAATTGATATTGTTCATCTTTATACTCAGAGATACATGCAGAGAGGCCTGTATTTATTGTCACTATTGGTCTTGTTCTGGTTTTTGGGATAGACTCTTCTGAATAATAAAAGATTTTCGTTAATATGGGTAATCTACAGATTAAACGGCTTAGCGTAAAAATCCTCATAGGTTTTATTAGGGCAGAAAAATTTTTTAGTGGAGGAGTTTTTTTTAGAGTGATGAAATCTTGATTAATATTTAGGTCAGAGCATTGGCTACGAACTTTAAAACTTTTAACTCGAGAAATTTTATCTTCTTCTGTGGTTGAAACCATGCGATGTTTTATTTTTTTAGGTGATGTATGCTGCTTATTTTTCAAGCCCGAATTTCCTTCAGGCTGATTAGGCCGAATAAACGGCATTTCTTGCCAGCGGCGGACTAGTTTTTTTCTAAGTTTTTTAAGCAAACGCTTTAGGTAGCGATTATTTTTTAAGGTACGACGTTGTTTGAGTTTAACAGTATTAATTTTTTGATTGCTAATCATAATATTAATGTTCAGTATAAGTCACCTATACTGAACATTCTACTGTTTTTCCGGTGTGAATTTGGTGCTCGGAACGCTGGTACCCTTGTTGCTGGCTGCTTTTTATCGAATTTTACCAAAGCCTATCCTTGGGCTCACCTCGATATTGCCGGGACAGCTTGGCGAAGTGGTAAAATGAAAGGCGCAACGGGTCGTCCTGTGGCGCTGTTGATGCAATTTCTGCTCAATCGAGCTAAGTGTCAGCGCTAGGGATTTCCGGTACCTCTGTTTAATTCGGTCGTTAAAATAGTTGGAGTGACAGGGAAGTCACAGCGATTTGTTGAGTGACTGACTTGATGGCTACTCTGGGGATCTTGGTGGGAAGCGAGAGTATGCGGTAGATTTGAGGGGGGGGGTGGGGGGTAGGTTAGCGCTAGCCTGAGGATGTCCCTGGTAAGGGTACGATTGTGGATTTGGGTACGTAGTCTGAAGATTTGGTGGGATTGGGTTAGTGTTAGTCTGAGGAGTTCCTTGGAAAGTATACGATTGTGGATTTGGGTACGTAGTCTGAAGATTTGATGGGATTGGGTTAGCGTTAGTCTGAAAATTTCCCTGGTAAGGGTACGATTGTGGATTTGGGTACGTAGTCTGAAGATTTGGTGGGATTGGGTTAGTGTTAGTCTGAGGAGTTCCTTGGAAAGTATACGATTGTGGATTTGGGTACGTAGTCTGAAGATTTGATGGGATTGGGTTAGCGTTAGTCTGAAAATTTCCCTGGTAAGGGTACGATTGTGGATTTGGGTACGTAGTCTGAAGATTTGGTGGGATTGGGTTAGTGTTAGTCTGAAAATTTCCCTGGTAAGTATACGATTGGGAATGGGAACCATAGAAATAGTTTATTGGATTTTGGTGGGTTAGATTAGCGTTAGCCTGAGGAGTTCCCTGGAAAGCATACGGTTGGGGATGGGGATTATAAAGATGGTTTATTGGATTTTGGTAGATTGGGTGCTCAGTTTGAAAATTACTCTGTGAAGTATGCGATAAAAGGGGATTATAAACAGGGGAATATAAAGGGTTAGTTGTCTTAAGATTTTTTATATCCTGAGTGGGTGATTTACATATTTGTATGAACTCATTCTTTAAATTTTGTAATTTTTCTTCAATTTCATTAGTAGTTGTTTCAATAGATGACTTTAATTCTATGATCTGTGAATATTTTTGTTATTTAGTTAAACATTCATCTTCATCATAACCTAAATTATCTAGAGTTTCCCTTAATTTGTGAAATTTTAATGTAATTGAGTTATATAGGTCATCTAGTAATTGTGTTTCTATTATAAGGTTAATTTTTTCTTTTAAATGTGAAATTTTGTCATGCTTTTCATCATTTATATTTTTTAGTAGATCTTTTTTTTTCATTGCTAATAAGAATACATGGAAGCTTTTCCTTGAGTTATTTGCCATATCAAATACATCTTCATCATCTATTTGATACTTTAGATGTAATTCTTTTGGTTTCTTAAAATATAACAACATAGCAAATGGATAAATTTTTTCACTGCGGAGAGCCCTAATAATAGGTGTTTCTTTAAAATCATTTGTATTGTTTCTTGGAAGCCAAGTATTATAGTTATGTAGTATTAGAGAAAGATAAAAAGGTTGATCGTACATAATAGCACTGTTACAAACATCTTTGAAATTTATAGGCGGGGTTTTGAATATATATTTTTCGCATAAATGCTTTATTTCCAGAACATCATTTTTATTTTCCTCTATTAGTTTTATTAGATCACCATTTTTAGGGGGGTTTGGAAAAGATCCTTCTTTTGAAGAAGCAGGTTTAGATGAATGTGATTTTGGCATAAAATAATCTCTCGTGTCAATGTCAAGAGTAAGTGGAGATGGCGGATTTTCAGGATCAATTTTAAAATTTTCAGGCGTTAAAAGGCTAAAAAATTCTTGCGTTGCTTTCATGTGTCCTTGTGTTATACCAAGTCGATTATTGTTTGCAATATCTTTAGGTAAAAAACCTTGGTTATCTTTAATAAATGGATCCAAGTATCTAAATGTTATGAGATAACTTAAGAGTGAATAATCACCATATTCAGCTAAATGGTGAGCAAGAGTTTTTCCTTCACTATCTTTTGAGTTTCGATCAGTATTTATAATATCCGTCATGGCTTGAATTCTAAGAGATTCAATTTTTATTACTTCTTTTTCTAGATCTTGTAGTTGATGGATAAGATATTCGGTTTTTTGTTGATTATTCTCTGAGTTTTCTAAATCTTTTTTAAATTTTTTAGCAGCCTCTTTTATTTTAAAGATTTCAGCAGTTGAGTTGTTAATTGTCTGCATTATATTGTCCAAACAGGTTTTAGATAAGTTATTATCAGAAGATTTATGGAATGAGTGTAAATTCCTTTCGCTGTCTTCAGGCTTTATGGATTTATTGAATGAATTTTTTTTAAATAAAGGATATTTTTTTACAAAATCAAAATAAGGGTGAATGATTCTATCAGGATTAAAGCGTGAAATCGATCTTCGTTTATTATGAAAATAAGTATATTCATATTTATGCTCAGGGATATATGCAGAGAGACCTGTATTTATTGTTACGATTGGTCTTGTTCTGGATTTTTGGATAGATTTTTCTGAATAATAAAAGATTTTCGTTAATATGGGTAATCTACAGATTAAATGGCTTAGCGTAAAAATCCTCATAGGTTTTATTAGGGCAGAAAAATTTTTTAGTGGAGGAGTTTTTTTTAGAGTGATAAAATCTTGATTAATATTTAGGTCAGAGCATTGGCTACGAACTTTAAAACTTTTAACTCGAGAAATTTTATCTTCTTCTGTGGTTGAAACCGTGCGATGTTGTATTTTTTTAGGTGACGTATGCAGCTTCTTTTTTAAGTTTGAATTTCCTTCAGGCTGATTAGGTCGAATAAACGGCATTTCTTGCCAGCGGCGGACCAGTCTTTTTCTAAGTTTTTTAAGCAAACGCTTTAGGTAGTAATTGGTTTTTAAGATACGACGTTGTTTAGGTTTAACAGTATTTTTATTATTAATCATAATATTAATGATCTATGTAAGCCACTTACTATCAAATATTCTACCGAATTTATAAGAGTTTTGTTAAGATTTTTTCAATGAACTTTATCGGTATAAAATCGGAAGAATAGGCGAAGTGGTAAAATGAAAGGCACAGAGGGTTGTCCTGCGGCACTGTTGATGCAATTTCTGCTCAATCGAGCTAGTGTTAACGCTTAACTCAACACTAGGAATTTCTGGTATCTCTGTTTAATACGGTAGTCAATATGGCTGGTACGACAGGGAAGTCACAGCGATTTATGAAAAACCGACCTAAAATGAAGTGGATAGGTTTATAAGATTGGGAATTGAGTTGATGTTTTGGGGTTCTTGAGAGATAGATTGTTCACTTCGAAAAGCAGGCGAATGATTTGAGCTAAGTGATAAGTATTGCTGATCAGTTGTTGATTGACTGGCTTGATGGCTACTTTGGGGATGATAGGAAGCGAGAGCATTTGTTAGATTTCGGCCGGTTGGATAACCAGTCTGAGAACTGCTCTGCGGAGCATGTGATAAGAGAGGGTTAGGATAAATATTGTTTGTTGTATGATTGTTTATTATATTTTGGCCGGTTGGGTGACCAGTCTGAGAACTACTCTGCGGAGCATGCGATAAGGGGGGGACAGGATAAATATTGTTTGTTGTATGATTGTTTATTATATTTTGGCCGGTTGGGTGGCCAGTCTGAGAACTACTCTGCGGAGCATGCGATAAGGGGGGAGCAGGATAAATATTGTTTGTTGTATGATTGTTTATTATATTTTGGCTGGTTGGGTGACCAGTCTGAGAACTACTCTGCGGAGCATGCGATAAGGGGGGGGCAGGATAAATATTGTTTGTTGTATGATTGTTTATCATATTTTGGTTGGTTGGGTGCTCAGAGGGAATATTGGTTGTTTTAATATTTTTTATATCCTGAACTGTTAATTCACATATTTCTAGGAATTCTTTCTTTAAATTTTTTAATTCTTCTTCAATTTTATTGGTACTTGTTTCAACATACGATTTTAATTCCAGGATATTTTGATAATTTTCTTTGCTCATTTCTGTGTTTTTTGTATTTTTTGAATTTAATTTATACCATGGATAACACGAAAAAAATTCATCATCCATCTTGTCTTTTAATTTTTTAATTTTTGATTCAATTGAATGATATGAGTCTTTTAGTAATGATAGTTCTATTATAAGGTTGATTTTTTCTTTTAGATGTGAAATTTTTTTGTGTTTTTGATAATCTATGCTGTTTATTGATTTTTTGTTTTTCATTCCTAGTAATAATATATAGAAGCTTTCCTCTAATCTATTTGCTATATCGAATATATTTTCATCATCTATTTGATAATCTGGATGTAATTCTCTGAATTTAAGATGTAACAACATAGCAAATGGATAAAGTTTTTTACTGTGGATGGCTGCAATAAGTGGTGTTTCTTTATAATCTTCTTTGTTGGAATTTTTCGCAGAATTTTCAAAGTTAGTTAGTATTATTAAAAGATAAAAAGGTTGGTCGGATTTAATAGCAGTGTTACAAATATCTTTGAAATTTACAGGCGGTTTTTCGAATATATATTTTTTGCATAAATGATTTATATTATAAAAATCATTTTTATTATCATTCATTATATCTATTAGATCCTGATTTATATAAGATCGTGAAAAAAGCCCGCAGTTTGAAGAACTAGATTTAGATGAGTTTGATGTTGGCATGAAAAAATTTCTCGTATCAATAGTAAGCGTAGTTGAAGATTTCGGATTTTTAGGGTAAATTTTAAAATTTTCTAGTTCTAAATCACTAAGAAAATTTTGTGTTTCTTTCATGTGTTTTTTTGTTATATTAAGTCTATTATTGTTTGCAATATCTTTAGGTAAAAAACCTTGGTTATCTTTAATAAATGGATTCAATCCTTCACACAATATGAGTGATTGTAAGAGTGAAAAATCACCACGCTTAGCTAAATAGTGAGCAAGAGTTTTTCCTTTGCTATCTTTTGAGTTTAGATCAATATTTTTAATAGCCTTAATGGCTTGAATTCTGCAGGATTCAATTTGTATTGCTGTTTTTTCTAGATCTTGTAGTTGACGGATAAAACATTTGGTTTCTTGTTGACTACTCTCTGATTTTTTTAAATGTTTTTTTAATTTTTTAGCATCCTCTTTTAATTTAAAGAGGTCAGCAGTTGAGTTGTCAATTTTCTGCATTATATCGTCAAAATATGTTTTAGATAAGTTATTATAAGAAGGTTTATGGAGTGAGTATAAATTCATTCCTCTGTCTTCAGGTTTTATAGATTTATTGAATGAAATTATTTTAAACAAAGGATATTTTTTTACAAAATAAAAATAAGGGTGAATGGTGCTATCAGGATTAAAGAGTGTAATCGATTGTCGTTTATTATGAAAATCAGTATGTTCGTATTTGTACTCAGGGATATATGCAGAAATGCCGGTATTTGTTGTTACGATTGGTCTTGTTCTGGATTTTTGGATAGATTCTGCTGAATAATAAAAGGTTTTGGTTAATACGGGTAATTCACAGATTAAACGGCTTAGCGTGAAAATCCTCATGGGTTTCATTAGGAAAGAAAAATTTTTTAGTGGAGGAGATTTTCTTAGAGCGATGAAATCTTGGTTAATATTTAGGGCAGAGCATTGGCTACGAACTTTAAAAGGTTTAACTCGGGAGATTTTGTCTTCTTCTGCGGTTGAAACCCTGCGATGTTCTGTTTTTTTATGGGACGTATGCAGTCTGTTTTTCAAGTTTGAGTTATCCTTAACTACATTATGCCGAATAAACGGCATTTCTTGCCAGCGACGGGCCAGTCTTTTTCTAAGTTTTTTAAGCAAACGCTTTAAGTAGCGATTGGTTTTTAAAATACGATGTTGTTTAGGTTTAACAGTATTAATTTTTTGATTGCTAATCACAATATTAATGTTCCGTATAAGCCACTTATAATGAATATTCTACCGGATTTGTAAATATTTTGTTAAGATTTTTTAATGAATTTTATCGGTATAAAAAAATCAGCAGAATAAGAGAATTCGTGCAATGCTTGCCATTTTTCCGGTGTGGATTCGGAACTCAGCTGAATAGCTTATTAGATGAGGCTTTCTGCAACTTACTTTCTGCCTAATGGTGTCCACAGTTTAGCAGTTTAGATATAAGGATAGGATGATTTAGCAAATGCCATGAGATATGGTATACTACGCTATGCCGACGGTAACTTTCTATTCATTGACCACTGAATCGACAGATAATGGGCTATCTCCTGAGGAGCAGATGGCCTGTGATTTTGCGGCTTCTTTATGGCAGACGAACCAACGTTTGTTGCTGGCTTGTATCGACGAAGCCCAAGCGTACCGTTTGGATGAAGCATTGTGGTGCCTACCCCCTCAACGATTTGTGCCACACGCTTTAGCCGGAGAGAATTGGCACTTGGTGGCGCCTGTGGTGATCCATTGGCCTCAACAACCCCGTAGTGGCGGAAGGGTGCTGTTAATTACGCTACTGCCTGAAATACCTGAATTTGTTTCTCATTTTTCCCAGATTATTGATTTTGTGCCGCTAGATCCTCAACGTAAGCAGCAGGCTCGCCGGCGCTATCAAGCTTACCGTAAAGCCAATTTTGAGTTGATAATGGCTGAACCTTCACCCGCAGTCAACAATGATGAGCATGGAAAAAACTTATAACCCTAAATCTATTGAGCGGAATCTGTACTATCGATGGGAGGCTAATGGTTATTTTAGACCAGCAGCCAATCCACAAAAAAATAGCTATTGTATTGTGATCCCACCGCCGAATGTGACGGGTACCCTTCATATGGGCCATGCGTTTCAACAAACATTGATGGATGCGCTGATACGGTATCACCGAATGCAAGGCAGCAACTGTTTGTGGCAAGTGGGTACTGACCATGCGGGGATCGCCACTCAAATGGTGGTTGAACGTCAATTGGCGGCTAACGAGCAAAAAAGTCGCCATGATTATGGTCGTGAAGCCTTCGTGCAAAAGGTATGGCAATGGAAGAGGGAATCAGGTAACACCATCACTCAACAGATGCGGCGGTTAGGTAATTCAGTCGATTGGCAAACTGAGTGCTTTACCCTTGATCCCAGCTTATCAGCAGCGGTGCAAACGGTATTTATTCGCCTCTATCGCGATAATTTACTTTATCGTGGAAAGCGTTTGGTCAATTGGGATCCGAAATTACAGACGGCAATTTCTGATTTAGAGGTTGAAAACATTCCGACGTCTGGCCAGTTGTGGACTTTGCGTTATCCTCTGGCGTCAAATGGCCAGCTGTCAGTGACTTGCGATCATTTATTGGTGGCGACGACTCGGCCAGAGACGCTGTTAGGTGATGTTGCCGTCGCGGTACATCCTGAGGATGAGCGCTATCGAGCGTTAATTGGCCAACAACTGCGGGTGCCATTAGTGGATCGGCTGATCCCTATTATTGCTGATAGTACGGTGGATCCTGATTTTGGGACCGGCGTGGTTAAAATTACCCCGGCTCACGATTTTGCCGATTATGCAATAGGGCAGCGCCACCAGCTACCACTGATTAATTTATTGACTCCGCAAATCACTTTACGAGAGCAAGCCGAAGTATTTACCAGCGCAGGAGCGCCTCATCCGGTGCTAACAGCGCCTATGCCCCCTGCTTATCAGGGTTTGGGTCTCCAACCGCTTCGTCAGCAAGTATTAACGGATCTGCAGGCATTGGGGTATCTCGAACAGGTGCAGCCGCATCAATCTGCTATTCCGCATGGCGATCGTAGTGGGGTGCCGATAGAGCCCTTATTAACTGATCAGTGGTATGTTCGTGTAAAAGCTCTGGCTTCGACAGCCATTGAGGTGGTGCAGCGTGGAGATATCCAGTTTATCCCTCAACAGTATGAAAATCTCTACTTTGCTTGGATGAATGATCTGCAAGATTGGTGTATCTCTCGTCAATTATGGTGGGGGCATCGAATTCCCGCTTGGTATGATGATCAAGGTAGTGTTTACGTTGGAACGGATGAAGCAGCGGTACGCCAGCATTATCAACTGTCTGCAAACCTTTCATTACGCCAAGATGAAGATGTATTGGATACCTGGTTCTCTTCAGCCTTATGGAGCTTCTCTTCTTTAGGTTGGCCACAGCAGACAGAGCGGCTGCAGGCTTTCCACCCGACACAAGTATTGATCACTGGTTTTGATATCCTGTTCTTTTGGGTGGCTAGAATGATTATGTTAACCACCTACCTATTCAAAGATGAGACTGGCAGGCCTCAGGTGCCATTTAAGCAGGTTTATGTGACTGGTTTGATCCGGGATGAGCAGGGCCAGAAGATGTCGAAATCGAAGGGAAATGTGATTGATCCCTTAGATCTTATCGATGGTATTAGCTTACCGGATTTACTGGCTAAACGGACTACGGGTCTGATGCAGCCACAGCAGGCACAGCAAATTCGCCAACGGACTCAACGGCAATTTCCGAGTGGGATTGCTGCTCATGGAACCGACGCTTTACGTTTTACCTTGGCAGCACTGGCTTGTCATGGACGAGATATTCATTGGGATCAGCAGCGTTTAGTTGGGTATCGAAACTTCTGTAATAAATTGTGGAATGCTAGTCGATTTGTATTACTCAAGGTTGAGGGTGAGGATTGCCGACTGCCTGCGCAGGTAGCTCCATCACTGGCTGACCGCTGGATTATTAGCATGCTACAAGAGACGGTGCAGCAATGCCACCTGGCCTTTGAGCAATATCGTTTCGATCGTTTATGTAGCGTTATCTATAACTTTGTTTGGGAAACATTTTGTGATTGGTATTTAGAGATTGCTAAGGGACAGCTAAGCCATGAGGATAAAGGACGCCAGCAGATGACGCGGTATACTTTATTACAGATCTTAGAGGTGGTGTTACGACTGGCTCATCCTCTTATGCCTTTCGTTACTGAAACTATCTGGTTAGCCTTAAAAAAGGTGATGCCACTGGCAGGTGAGAGCATTATGTTGCAGCCTTATCCTGTTTATCAGCCAGAAAGTATCGATAGTCAAGCATTAGAAACGGTATCTTGGATACAGTCTCTGGTTAACGGCATACGTCAGTTGCGTGCTGAAAGGCAGTTGCCACCTAATCAGAAAGTGGCGCTGCTGCTGCGTCACCTCACTGATCAGCAAAAACAGTGTTTTGTTGATAATAGTCAGTGGATAAATAATTTAGCAAAAGTGACTTACGTTACGTTCTTAGAGGCTAATGAGCAGGCTCCTTTGGCAGTGAGTCGTTTGATTGATCAGGTCGAGGTGTTATTGCCTTTAGAAGAGAGTTCGGGACGACAAGCCGAATTGGAGCGGTTAAGTCGTGCTCTACAAAAACTGGCTGAGGAGCAGAAAAAACTGCAAACTAAGCTGGCTGATCAAGCTTTTGTTAGCCGAGCTCCTCAAGCAGTGGTTGATCAAGAGCGAGAACGCTTAGTACGTTGTTTGGCTGATCAACAGAAATTACAGCAGCAGTATCAAGCTTTAATTTGTATTAGTCACGACATAATTTGACATTAGAGCTTGAAAGGAAGAGCGTAACCGGCAAATTGATCATGGTGGTGGCACCTATCTTGCCGGTATCTGGATTCATTTCACGGGTGTTTGATGTGTGCGCCGTAATGCTAACTAATTTAATTTCTGTTAATTGTTGCATGGTTTTATTCATTTATTTTCCTCATAAATTCGTTTTAATTCATCGATCTTGCCATTTGTCAGAAATTCAAGGTTGTCTGTGATTTTTGGGGCATCCCAATCCCACCATTTTAGAGCAAGCAAAAACTGGATTGTCTCATCGTCAAATCTTTTGCGAATTTCTCTTGCGGGGTTGCCGCCTACAATTGTGTAAGGCTCGACATCTTTTGTGACCAAACTATTCGTACCAATAATGGTACCGTCCCCAATTTTCACGACTTGCATAATGGTTACGCCATTGCCAATCCAGACGTCGTTACCGATGACCGTATCTCCTTTGCTTTCTACATCGAAAGATGCTTTGCTCCACTCTCCACCAAATACTTTAAATGGATACGTGGAAAAACCATTCATCGCATGGTTTGACCCGTTCATGACAAAACGCACGCCTGTGGCGATTTGACAGAATTTGCCGATGATGAGCTTATCCCTCATAAATTCGAAGAGATAAAGAACGTTTTTCTCAAAGTTCTGTACGTCTTCATGGTCATCATAATATGTATAATCACCCACAATAATTTGCGGATTTGTAATGATGTTTTTCAAGTATACCGTACGCGTTACACCTTCTATGGGATAAAGAGTGTTGGGATTTGGATAATTCGTTTTACTCATGCCTCATTCTCCGTTTTCTCGTCGCCCAAAAAGCCACCAACTTGTGATCCCATAAGCTTTTATAAAGTCCGCCTTTGGCAAGGAGTTCGCTGTGAGCACCATCTTCTAAGATCTAGCCTTTATCAAAAACCAGGATGCGATCCATATGAAGCAAGGTCGATAAGCGATGGGTGGTGACGATTGTGGTTTTGTTTTGCATCAACGCCTATAAGGACTCTTGGATCAGGCTTTCCGTTATAGAATCAAGTTGGCTGGTGGCTTCATCCAAAATAAGAATTGGGTGCGTTTTTCAAAATAGCATGAGCAATCGCGATGCGTTGGCACTGTCCACTTGAAAGTTTTACGCCTCGCCTTGCGGTAATGTTGAAATAAACTCATGAGCATGGGCTTTTTTGGCAGCTTCCATGACTTCTTCGTCTGTTGCGTTAATTCGGCCATAACGAATATTTTCGATCAAGCTTCTGTGAAACAAGGATGGACCTTGCGGAATCATGGCAATGGAGCCGCGCCGTGAATCTTGAGTGACATCCCTGATATCTTGCCTATCAATCAAAATGGTACCGATAGTTAACCCCTTTTCAACCTCTAGAATGTTGCGCTTATTATCTTAATCCAGCGGCGACTTCTACAAGGTAAGTTTTAGTGCGATCTAAAATCGATAACCATACGACCTTTAATTTTACTCTGCTCCATCTCATTAAAAATAGCATTAATATCCTCTATAGGACGACAGGTAACTTTTGGGACTACTTTTCCCTCGGCTGCAAACGCAAATGCCTCCGCCAGATCGTTACGGGTGCCGACCAAGGATCCGATAACCTGAACGCCATCAAGTACTAAACGAGGAATATTAAGGTTCATAGCCTCAGAGGGCAGTCCAACAGCAACTATCCGTCCGCCTGCCCGAATGGCATCAACTGAAGAATTAAAAGCCTCTTTTGCCACCGCAGTAACAATAGCTGCATGAGCTCCACCAATCTTCTTTTGGATCATTTTTGCCACCTCTTCGGTGCAAGCATTAATCACCCAATCAGCACCCATTTCACGGGCAAGCTTAAGCTGCTCCTCATTAACATCCACAGCAATAACCTTGGTATTAAAGACATTTTTTGCATACTGAAGCGCCAAATTACCCAAGCCACCTAGCCCATAAATGGCAACCCATTCTCCGGGTTTAACGGCTGCGACTTTAATAGCTTTATAAGTAGTGACTCCGGCACAGGTTATACTGCTGGCAGCCGCAGGATCAAGTCCTTCAGGGACTTTTACTGCGTAATCGGCCGTTACAATACATGCTTCAGCCATGCCACCGTCTACCGTGTAACCTGAATTTTTTACTGAGCGGCAAAGCGTTTCATTGCCTGTTACACAATATTCACAGTAGCCACAGCCTTCAAAAAACCAGGCCACACTGGCACGATCTCCCACTTTTAATGAAGTGACCCCTGGGCTAATAGCAGCTACCACACCTATCCCTTCGTGGCCTAAGGTTACGCCAGTTTTATCACCAAAATCACCATTTTTGACATGTAAGTCTGTATGACAAACGCCACAGTACTCCATTTGTAACAAGGCTTCCCCGGATTGTAATGGACGGATATTTTTTTCGACTACTGCTACTTGATGATCAGCGGTAACGACAGCTGCCTTCATTTTTTTCTCCGTAGTTTAATTAGGGATACAATATAAGTCATATACTTTGAATCGACAATTATTTTAGCTTTACCCGTAGTAATGCTTTTATATACTTTTTAAACTATGAACTACTGACAAAAATCAAGTGGTTTACCCTATTTGTAGGAAATATTCCATGGAGATTTTAAGTTAACTAAATAATAACTATTACGTCTGCACTAAATTAGCTAAATTATGATAATAACGTAACCTAGATTTTACATTTCTTCCACACATTGAACGCTCCAGAGTATCCCGGAGACCCCCTTTTAGGGTTAAGTCATGCTAACGAGATGCTGTTACGGCTGATGATAAATCATTTCTGCCCCTGCAAGCAGAATATTTCCAATCGAACTCAACGGCCTAGAATGACCGAGAGGGACCCTCATCGGTAACGTTTTTTGGTTGTTTTCTGTATAGCTAATCTGTATAATTTTAGTTGTTATCAGAGTTTTCTAATGGCAGTTTGGTCGCTGGTTTCATCAGATGTGCGCGGAATTCCCCAGGAAGGGGGCTTTTCGCATTAACCCTGATAGGTTTTGCCTTAGCAGGTTATCAGAATTAGGTTGAAGTTAACTTTCTAACGTCTTATGTATTGATGATTGCTGATTTAGTTTTCAAAGATTTTCTATAGCGTAAGTTTTGTTTAGTGAATTTTTAATAATAAATCAAGTTCAATTTCCTGATTTTTTCGATGGCTTTTTCTAAATGTTTTTGATGGATCCTTGTTTTTCCTATTTCATTCTCTATCATTATATTTAATAAAAGAGCCTACTCCTATGACATCACTGATTAAGGATTCAGTAATAATCTCTGGGGAATGTTTTATAAAAGCCTGAAATACTTCTAAATTATCATCATGTATGACTAAACTGATAGTCTGATCGGGAATAATGCCTGTTTTTTCTAGAATATTTTCAATAAAACTAATCTCTTTTTTAGGTGCAATTGCTATTAATAAAACAGATTCAAAATGAAACCTACCTTGGTTAACAGTATTTGTTTTGTCGAAAGAACCGTGCTGTCTGGCTAGTATATCATTTCCAGTTATTAATTTAATGTTTTCAAAGAAGTCTATGAATAAATTTTTTATCTTCCAGTTTTTTCTAAAATGCTTAGATATATAAAATCTAGTGGTATAGTAGGGTTCAATTCAATATGAGCTAATTGATATAATTAACTGGATGTTCCTCTGTTCATTTTATAATTTATGGAAAATAGTTAGCACTACAAAATGTTAAGTTCTTTAAGAGGAAGCAATTAATATCAACTTCTTTAAGCCTTTCATTGATCAAATTCATAAAGATAGGAAGCGGCATTATGTTCCCAGGTGTGGGGTAGGGACAGAAGATAAAATTTTCCTCTATTCTTTTTAAGCAGTTTTTTACCATTCCAGAATGACAGGAAAATAAATGAATAATCGGGATTTTTATCTGATTGGATTTAGTTTTTTCTAAAAGTTTAGAGATTAAATTATTTGCAGAAATCAGCTCATCTGGTAATTTTAGGTATAATGATTTGGGATATTCATTAGCGGTTCTATTATTTATAACATCTATAATATTTGATTATTTATTTTTAATGTTTTATAAAAAATCCTATGAATTTCTCTACCCATTAGAATTGGTGTGCAATTTTTATGATAAACTTGAAAAAATTAAATCTCTATTAAAATGATACGTAACAGCAGCTAGCTGATAATCTATTTTAGTCGGCTTAATTAAAAAAGGATGGAATAATTGATCGATACTTTCTGTTGTTGCTCTTATAAATTAGCAGAACATCGAAATAATTCTAGGTCTCTCTTTAAAAAACCTGTAACATGCTTGCTCGATTTTTTAGGTAAAGTTGTGGCGTTGGTTACACAACTCTGGCAAAATAGTCTGTTTGTCGTTATTAAATTTTGCTTGCCTCATCAGGCTTTTACATCCGTCAACGAGGAGTGTCCATGCCTGTGATTACCTTAGCGGATGGTAGTCAGCGTTCCTACCCAGCTCCGGTTTCTGTTTTAGCGGTGGCTGAATCAATTAGCCGCAGTTTGACTAAGCGCTGTGTAGCAGGCCGAATTAATGGCCTCTTGCTGGATGCTAGTGATTTGGTAGAGCAAGATGCTACCGTGAAGATCATTACGGCAGACAGCTCAGAGGGTTTAGGGATTATTCGCCATTCGTGTGCTCACCTACTTGGCCACGCCCTTAAACAGCTCTGGCCTGAGGCACAGATGGCGATTGGCCCGGTTATTAAGGATGGATTCTATTACGACGTTGACCTGCCACAACCCCTCGATGAAGCCGCTTTAGCTCAATTGGAAAATCGCATGCGGGAGTTAGCTCGCTCTAACTATCCTGTAGTGAAACGGCGCGTTAGCTGGCAACAAGCGTACGAAGCCTTTGCTCAGCGCAATGAATCTTACAAGGTGGCGATTCTTGAGGAAAATATTTCGCGCAGTGAGCAGCCGGCACTGTATCAGCATCAAGAATATCTCGATATGTGTCGGGGCCCTCATGTCCCGACCATTGGTTTTTGCCAGCATTTTAAATTACTCAAAGTCAGTGGCGCTTACTGGCGGGGTAACAGCAATAATAGGATGCTACAGCGCATTTATGGAACTGTCTGGACCGATGCCGAGGCTTTACAGCAATATCTACATCGCTTATCGGAAGCCGCTAAGCGAGACCACCGAAAAATCGGTCAACAACTGCAGCTTTACCACATGCAGGAGGCAGCACCGGGGATGGTATTTTGGCATCCGAACGGCTGGACGCTGTTTCAAAGATTGGAGGCGTTTATCCGCGAGCAACTAGCGGCCTATCACTACCAAGAGGTGAAGGGCCCGATGATGCTTGACCGCCAACTCTGGCAACAGTCAGGCCATTGGGAGAAATATGCTGAGCACATGTTCACTACCGCTTCAGAAAACCGTGAGTATGCGATCAAACCGATGAACTGCCCTGGGCATGTGCAAATTTTTAACCAAGGGCTAAAAACTTATCGTGATTTACCACTACGCTTAGCTGAATTTGGCTGTTGCCACCGTAATGAGCCCTCTGGTGCGCTGCATGGTTTAATGCGTGTGCGGGCCTTTACCCAAGATGACGCCCATATTTTTTGTACTGAAGCGCAGATCCAAGCAGAAGTCAGCGGCTGTATTGCGATGGTTTACGATACCTACGCCACCTTCGGTTTTCAACGTGTTAAAGTTAAGCTGTCTACGCGACCCGAAAAACGCATCGGTACTGACGCAACTTGGGATCGGGCAGAACAGGCATTGATGGAGGCATTACAGAGCCATCAATTGGCCTTTGAATTACAGCCTGGCGAAGGTGCCTTCTATGGCCCGAAAATTGAGTTTACGCTGTATGACTGCTTGGATCGAAGTTGGCAATGTGGCACGATTCAACTGGATTTTGCATTGCCAGGACGCCTGGGTGCCACTTATGTCGGTGAAGATAACGAGCGACATGTACCAGTAATGATTCACCGTGCTATATTAGGATCACTCGAACGTTTTATCGGTATTTTAATTGAAGAGTATGCGGGTCATTTCCCCACCTGGTTAGCACCCAATCAAGTGGTTATCATGAATATCACCGATAAACAAGAGCATTATGTGCGCCATATTCAACAACAACTGCAAAATGCTGCTATTCGTGCGATACTAGACTTGAGAAACCAGAAAATTGGCTTTAAAATCCGCGAGCATACTTTGAGTCGCATTCCCTATCTCTTGATCTGTGGTGATCAAGAGATAGATAATCAGTGCGTGGCGGTACGAACTCGCCGTGGCAAGGATTTAGGAACTATGCCGGTAGAGCAGTTCATTAAGCTGCTACAGCAACAAATTAGCAGCCGTAATTTGCACCTGTTGGAGGAATAGAGCATTAAAGGCGGTAAACGAATTCAAGCAACACGCCCTAATCGGATTAATGATGAGATCCGAGTCAGTCAAGTTCGCTTGATTGATAAAGATGGCGACCAAGTCGGCGTCGTATCCATCCACGAGGCCTTGGCTAAAGCCAGAGATGCTGGTGTCGACCTTGTCGAAATTAGCCCAAACGCCGAGCCGCCTGTTTGCCGAATTATGGATTACGGCAAGTTCCTCTATGAAAAAAGCAAAGCGGCCAAAGAGCAAAAGAAGAAGCAAAAAGTGATCCAGGTCAAGGAAATTAAGTTTAGACCGGGAACTGATGAGGGCGATTATCAGGTCAAACTACGCAGCCTGATACGCTTTCTTGAGGAGGGAGATAAGGCCAAAATTACTCTGCGTTTTCGCGGGCGTGAAATGGCACATCAACAGATTGGTCTCGATATGTTAAATCGTATCAAAGACGATCTCTCCTTGCTGGCCGTCGTTGAATCATTTCCGTCTCGCATTGAGGGGCGGCAAATGATCATGGTACTGGCCCCTAAGAAAAAGTAGCTAGCTGGCAGTTGCCCAAAGTGATAAACAGCGGACTCGAGCCGATTCGTGTCAGTTCAGCTACTTAATAATCCTACTAACAATGCGGAGTTTATATCTCTATGGCTAAGCTAAAAACCCTAAAAAGTGCGGCTAAGCGTTTTAAGAAAACCGCTAGTGGCGGCTTTAAACACAAACAGTCGCATCTACAGCATATTTTGACCAAAAAATCACCAAAGCGTAAACGCCAACTGCGTGCGAAGTCGATGGTATCTCCAGCCGATCGGGCGCAAATCGCTGCCTGCCTGCCTTACGCATGATGCTAAGACAGTTATTTTAAGAGGAGAATCTTATGGCTCGCGTAAAACGTGGTGTTGTTGCTCGCGCACGGCACAAAAAAGTATTAAAGCAGGCGAAAGGTTACTACGGTGCTCGCTCCAGAGTCTATCGGGTAGCTGCTCAAGCAGTCACTAAAGCAGCGCAATATGCTTACCGTGACCGCCGGCAGCGCAAACGGCAGTTTCGTCAATTATGGATCACCCGTATCAATGCAGCTGCTCATCAAAATGGCCTCTCCTATAGTCGCCTAATGCATGGGCTTAAACAAGCGGCTATCGTTATCGACCGTAAAATCTTAGCCGATCTCGCTGTGTTCGATAAACCTGCCTTCTCAGCCCTGGTAGACCAAGTTAAGACTGCTTTAGGGTGATAGCCAAGCTCTCTACTGCGCTAAACAACGCTTGTTTGCTACCAGAGGCGAGCGCTGAGATCAGTGTTCTTACTATGCTGGCGGGCAATTCAGTAACCATTGCCCAGTCAAGTTCTCAAGGGAATGATTAAAAACCTCTCTAACTAGGGAGGTTTTTTCTGATTGGGGTAAGCATGAAACCATCGATAGATTGGGTTTCCCAAGCACAAACTACTGTTGAAACCACCAGCGATCTTGCCAGCTTAGAGCAGGTCCGTCTCCATTTTTTAGGCAAAAAAGGGTTGATTACTCAACAGTTGGCCACCCTCGGAGAGTTATCTCCCCAACAACGCCCCCAAGTTGGTCAACAGCTTAATCAAGCCAAACAGCTGATTCAGGCTGCCGTTCAACAGCGCAAACAGCAGTTACTGGATCAAGAGCAGCAGGCACAACTGGCTAGCGAGCACCTGGATATTACGCTACCAGGACGCCGAGTAGACTTGGGTCAACATCACCCGATTAGCCGCTCTATTGCCCGGATTGAACGGTTTTTTCATCGATTAGGATTTATCACCGTAACTGGACCTGAAATAGAGGATGCTCAGCATAATTTCGATGCTTTAAATATCCCGGAATACCACCCCAGCCGAACTGATCATGATACTTTTTGGTTTGATAGCCAGCGTTTATTACGCACACAAACCTCGAATGTACAGATCCACACCATGAAACAGCAATCGCCACCAATCCGCATTATTGCACCCGGGCGCGTCTACCGTCATGACTATGATCAAACCCATACACCGATGTTTCATCAAGTGGAGGGTTTGTTGGTAGATACTCAAGCTACTTTTGCTGATTTAAAAGGGATCTTGCAAGCATTTCTCAACGATTTTTTCGAAGATAATTGTCAGGTGCGTTTTCGCCCTTCCTATTTTCCATTCACCGAACCCTCAGTCGAAGTGGATATTCAACGGCCTGATCAGCGCTGGCTAGAGGTACTGGGGGCCGGGATGGTACATCCTAAGGTGCTGACCACCGTAGGCGTTGATCCAGAATGCTACTGTGGGTTTGCTTTTGGAATGGGAGTCGAACGCTTGACCATGCTGCGTTATGGAATCACTGATGTTAGAACTTTCTTTGATAATGATCTGCGCTTTTTAAAACAATTTCGATAAGCCTAAATTCCACTGCTTTTTTGACCCTTATGGAGAAAAGGCAGTGAATTATTCCGAAATTACCAGACAATTCTTGGACTGGTGTACATGTCTGTATCGGATCTCTCTTAAATATTTGCATTGAGGGACGCTTACGCTAACGTTCTGCGACTAACAACTGTTTAGTCAATTGTAGATATTGCTGGGTAAATCCTTGGATGCCATGCTTGGTTGAGAAATTTTCTGGATGTATTCGATATTTTTTATTGACTAAGAGTGAAGGTACCCCATAGATTTTTGCCTCTTTTAGCAACTGCGATTGTTGAGTAATCAGTGAATTCACCAGAAAACTATTTAGCGAATTATCATATTCCTGTGCGGTGACACCAGCATCGAGAAAAGCTTGGCGGATATCTTCTGGTTTGTTGATGGTGGAATATTTCTGAACACCATCAAATAAAATAGGACTCATTTTTTTTTCAATCCCTAAGAGACCGGCAATAATCCAAGCGCGTGTTAGCTCTTTGGCTAAGGGACCCAATAATATAGGAACATGGTACTGCTTAAACGTTCCGCCAGGCGGTATACTATCGGCTAAGGCATCAGAAATATGATGTTTATGTTGAAAAGCATAGCATTGGGTGCAATAAAAAGAGAAGAACTCCACCAGTTGTGGTTTTATAGTAGCAGCATTGGGTAGAATGGCATAATGTTTTCCGGATTTGAAGCAGCTGTCCGTTTTAGGCAATTTTCTGATATCAGTGGATGATGTGGTAGCGGATACAGTTTGTTGAGTACCCCGTTTTACAGCTAGCCAGGTTCTGAAATTCTGTCCGAGGAGCTTTGAACCACCTGTTGCTGCTAAAATAATCAGCAAGCAAGCCGTAACCCAGTTGTATTTCATACTCTTTGCTCTGCTTGTGCTAAGGTCCATGGCAGCTATTGTGAGATGTCGAGCACTGGTTCACAAGTACTTCGCTGATCCGTGGTTGTGGTTATCCTCGATTTCAGATTGTAATTATCCAGTGTGCCGTAAAACCCCATCGTTTAAGCAAAAAAATTAATAAGCACCATATTGTTGTTGGTAGGCTTCTATCAAGGGCAGAGTATGGGCTAAAGCGGGCTGTGTGGCTAAATAATCGATTAAATGGTTTAAAGTCACAATCGATAGCACAGGACAGTCATATTGGTGAGCAATTTCTTGCAAAGCCGACTGTTGGCTACGACCACGCTCTTGTCGATCTAAAGCGATCAGGATAGCGGCGATTGAACCACCTTGCTCAGTAATCAAGGGAACTGCCTGATGTACCGCAGTTCCTGCTGAAATGACGTCATCAATTAAAACTACCTTACCGGTTAATGGGGCACCAATTAACCATCCCTGTTCTCCATGATCTTTACGCTCTTTGCGATCAAAACTATAAGGAACCTGGTGTTGATGGTAGGTATCTAGAGCAATGGCAGTAGCGCTTACTAAGGGAATACCTTTATAGGCAGGCCCAAACAGTTGATCAAATTCGACACCTGATCCCATTAAGGTTGCTGCATAACAGCGACCTAAAAGGCTTAGATCAGCTCCATTATCAAAGCAGCCGCTGTTAAAAAAATAGGGGCTCTGCCGCCCTGATTTTAAGGTAAATTTGCCAAAAAGCAGTACCTGTCGTTGGATGGCACGTTCAATAAATTGCTGCTGATAATTTTTCATAAAGACTATACCTAATTTAGGCTATGATCTGGCTAAATTACTCTATTCGATCAGGTTAGCCAGAGCGTGTTTTTGGGCGGAGATGTCCACAAAAATGGCAGCTACCTGTTTCTTAATCGGGCTGATTGTCAAAACCTGCTAAATACTGGCCTTTGGCCTATATTGGTGTAGTGGCGATTAAGCAGTGTTTAGCGAACTTGATGAGTAGCGCGCAGCGGCAAATATCACGCCACTTCTCCAGTTTAAATTGTCTAAATAAAAGCTATTATACGATCTTACGATCCAGCTGCCTACTCATCTTGGCGGAGAAATCGTTCCCACAATGAATGACAGCCGCCAGTGATTCATACTATTAGAATACAGGCCGTGAGGAGTTTACATTGCAGAGTATGACCGCCTTTTCCCGTCAGGTTGTTGAACAATCAACGGGAACAGCTATTTGGGAACTACGTTCGGTAAATCATCGTTACCTTGAATTTAGCTGCCGTTTACCGGAAGATCTAAGGGCACTGGAACCCACTATTCGGCAGTATGCCACTGCTAGGCTGTCACGTGGTAAGGTTGAGTGTAGTTTGCGTTGGATTGATAATCCAGCAGCCGATCGGCCTTGGCAGCTCAACCAAGGGCTGGTACGCCAGCTGTTGGCTGCGGCTGATTGGATAAGAGATAAGGGTCGGCGGGACGGCCTCATCAATTTGATGGATATTGTACGTTGGCCAGGGGTGCTAACCGTTGACGTTGCAGCGATACCCATTAATGAGCAGTTATTACTAGAGGCTTTTAATCAGGCGCTGGGTCAGCTAATTAGCAGGCGGCATCGTGAAGGCAGTGCTTTGCTGATATTACTCGAACAGCGGTTAATGGCATTGGAAAAGCAGCTAGAGACTATCCAGCAGCATATGCCGGCTGTTGTGGAGTGGCAGCGCCAGAAGTTACAGGAAAAGCTCCAACTATTTTCAGTGACTTTGGAAAATGATCGGTGGGAGCAACCCTTGTTGACATCTCTGCAGCGTCTGGACGTCACAGAAGAGATTGAACGACTGACAGTGCATCTTCAGGAAATACGGGCAATTTTGCAACAATCTACAGCAGCAGTGGGGCGGCGCCTGGATTTTATGTTGCAGGAGCTAAGCCGTGAAGCTAATACTCTAGCGGCAAAAGCCACACTGCCAGTTGTGACCCTAGCGGCAGTAGAGATGAAACTACTGATTGAACAGCTGCGTGAGCAGATTCAAAATATTGAATAGGAGTTTTAAAGGATTACTGTGATGCATTCAGGTACCTTATACGTGATTTCAGCTCCCAGTGGTGCGGGTAAATCCAGCTTAATTAAGGCTTATTTGCGTAGTGAGCCTTCACGAAGCCGAAGTTGCCTTTCAATTTCCCATACAACACGTCCTAAAAGACCAGGGGAAATTGAAGGTGAACACTATTACTTTATTGACAATGATACCTTCCAGGCCATGGTAAAGGGGAGTGAGTTTATCGAATATGCTCAAGTATTTGATTACCATTATGGAACCTCTCAAGCAACCGTTGAATCGATGCTGGCGCAAGGCAGTGATCTTTTTCTCGATATTGATTGGCAAGGTGCTCAGCAAGTGCGTGAAAAAATAGCTGAAACGTGCACTATTTTTATTTTACCCCCCTCGCGTCAAGCATTGGAGCAGCGTCTCTATCACAGGGGACAAGATAGCCAGGCAGTGGTGACAAGGCGGATGGATACTGCCGTGGATGAAATGTCACATTGCCATGAGTATGACTATTTGATTATTAATGATGATTTCCAGAAAGCATTGTCTGATCTTAAAACCATTATTACTGCAACCCGCTTGCAATATCGTCAGCAGTATCTTCGATGTGGTTCTCTACTCAAGCAATTATTGAGCAAAAACTAGCTAATTGCTCTATGATCCTTGAATCAAGATCGCTTTTTATGAAGCGATAAGCCCTTTTAGGGCACGGCTACTTGGCAGCGATATTGTGGCAAGCTAGACTAGCAATAGTACATTATCGAGACTATAGGGGTATAACTGCTGGACTGACAGTATGAGTTCATGGCACGATTGCAACGTTTTAATACATCCTTAACGGAGTAAGGTAAACAATTGTGAAATGGAGATCCCGTTAAAGAGCAGAAGCATTTTCAAAAAATAACAAATAGTCACAATTAATGATGGAGGTAATGATGGCACGCGTTACTATAGAGAAAGCAGTGGAGAAGGTTGGTAACCGCTTTAATGTTGTATTGACTGCTGCACGTGCAGCACGGCAGATACAAACTTACGGCCGAGAACCTTTGGTTCCAGTGGCTAATCATAAATGTACGGTTATCGCCCTCTATGAAGTAGAGAATCAGTTGATCAACGATGCTATTTTGGATGAATTTGAGCAGAAATCTCAACGTACCGCCACTTTAAGGGTAACTAAACCATTACCCTATGATCACCAGATTTCTCTATAAGAGTCTTAAATTTCCTTGATGGTTGTTAGGGGCTCAGTCATGGAATACTTACTGTGGTCCACTGAAGAGGAAAACACAGTCGCAGAAGAGCTGTCGGAGCGATTACAAGCAATAGTACGGCATTACCTCCCGGCAGAGCAAATCAGCTCCATTCAACGGGCGTATCGATTTGCCTATCAAGCCCATCAAGGGCAGTATCGCTCAAGTGGTGAACTTTATATTACGCATCCATTATCGGTAGCGATTATTTTAGCTGAAATGCACCTTGATAAAGAAGCTCTGATCGCTGCGCTATTGCATGATGTGATTGAAGATACTGCTACCACCGCTTCAACTATCGCTGAGCAATTTGGACCAAATGTAGCTCAATTGGTTGAGGGTGTTTCTAAGCTTGATAGATTGAAATTTCGTAATCGCCAGGAGGCTAAGGCCGAGAATTTTTGCAAGATGATTATGGCAATGGTGCAAGATATCCGTGTAATCTTAATTAAACTATCGGATCGACTGCATAATATGAGAACCTTAGAGGCATTACGTCCCAGTAAGCGTCGCCGTATTGCAAGAGAAACCTTAGAGATTTATGCGCCTTTAGCTCATCGTTTGGGTATCCACCATTTAAAAATAGAATTAGAAGAGTTGGGTTTTGAAGCCCACTTTCCTAACCGTTATCGGGTATTAAAAAATGTGGTTAAAGCGGCTCACGGTAATCGAGGTGAAATTATCGGTACGATTTTATCGGAAATTGAAAGTTGCTTGAGTACCGCCGGTCTCGAGGCACGGATCAGTGGGCGTGAAAAACATCTTTACTCCATCTATCAAAAGATGAAGCAGAAAGAGCAGCGCTTCCACTCTATTATGGATATCTATGCCTTTCGAGTGATTGTTAAGCAGGTAGACAGTTGTTACCGAGTATTAGGGCAAATCCATGCTTTATATAAGCCTCGACCCGGGCGCTTCAAAGATTATATTGCTATCCCTAAGGCCAATGGTTACCAATCACTACATACCTCGATGATGGGTCCTCTTGGGTTTCCGGTAGAGGTTCAGATTCGTACTGAAGATATGGATCAGATGGCAGAGATGGGAGTAGCGGCTCATTGGAGTTATAAACAGGCTGGTGGTGCCGGGACGATGGCGCAAATTCGAGCTCAACGTTGGATGAAAAATTTGCTGGAACTGCAACAGAGCGCCGGCAGTTCGGTAGAATTTATTGAGAGTGTTAAGTCTGATCTCTGTTCGAGTGAAATTTATGTCTTTACGCCGAAAGGTCGTATTGTTGAGCTACCAGCTGGGGCCACCCCGATTGATTTTGCCTATGCGGTTCACACTGACATTGGTCACAGTTGCGTCGGATCGCGGGTAGACAGACAATCTTATCCTTTATCACAGCCACTGAATAATGGGCAGACGGTAGAGATTATTACGGCGTCTGGATCACGTCCTAATGCTGCCTGGATGAATTTTATTGTTACTTCAAAAGCGCGGGCTAAAATCCGCCAGCGCTTGAAGTGTTTAGGGAAAGAGGATTCCATCAAATCGGGACGCTATTTATTAGAGCATGCTTTAGGCTACTCAATTGAGGAAATAGCAGCAGTCTCATTACAGCAATTACTGGTTGAAATGAAACTTAACTCAATAGAAGGTCTATTAGTTGAGCTAGGGCTAGGGAATGTGATGAGCAGTGTGATTGCTCACCGGTTAGCCAATCATGAACACACTGCTGAGTTTTGTAAATCCTCTGTAGGACGTCAGTTGCCTATTCAGGGTGTCGAGGGGATTTTAGTCACATTTTCTAAATGTTGTCGGCCAATTCCTGGCGATCCCATTGTTGGCTATGCTAGCCCTGGAAAAGGTTTAGCCATTCACCATGAATTGTGTCGTAATATCCGATCGGCTTTGAAAGGGGGCGATAAATTTATTTCAATCGCTTGGGGTAATAAGATTGACCAAGAATTCATGACTGAAATTAAGGTAGATATGGTCAATTACCAAGGTGCTTTATCTAACTTGTTGACCACGGTCAATTCGGCCAATTCAATGGTAAATCATCTATCGACTGAAGAGCGTGATGGTCGAGTATATCAGGTACAGTTACGATTTACCGTGCACCATCGACAGCATCTAGCAGATATTATGCGGCGTATTAAAAATATGCCAAACGTTCTTAAAGTGATTCGCAATCGAAATTGATGCTTCGTGTGTCGATGAATGATAGCAACGATCAGCCGATACTTGCACACCTGCCCGGAATAGGTCCGAAGACCCTGACCCAACTGAATAAATTGGGCTTACGAACCATCTACGATCTATTATGGCATCTGCCACTGCGTTACCAAGCGCGCCGCACTTGTGCCACTATTGCTTGTTTAAAACCAGGTTTACAAGCAGAGGTGGCGGCGAGGATTGTTCAGCATGAAGTGGTATCCCGGCGGCACATCATGTTATTGCTTAAATTAGCTGATACCACTGGCTCGCTATGGATACGTTTTTTCCGAGTGACCCCAGCCATGAAAAATCGGCTGACAACCGGTACTTGGCTTAAGGTTTATGGCGAGGTTCAGTTAGGTCACCGGGGAATAGAAATGCGGCATCCGGAATGGTCACTGAATACTGAACTTTCTAATGCTGCCAGTGGTCAGCAGTTACTACCTATTTACTCGAGCACTCAAGGGTTGAGGCAAACCACTTGGCGTAAGTTGATCGAGCAAGCTTTAGTTTGGTTGCGTGCGCAGCCGGATCCTGCCGTTGAGCTGTTTCCTTCTGTCTGGCTAAGCCAACCGATCACCTTATTAGAAGCCTTAACTCAGTTGCATCAACCCACGGATGATAGCTCGTCTTCCACCCTGGCGCAGCGCGAGCATCCAGCATTACAACGACTGATTCTCGAGGAATTACTGGCCCACCAATTGAGTCGCTTACAGTTAAAAAGTACCATCCAGCAACGGGCAGCGGATCCATTCCCGCCAGCACCACACTCCCTTAAGCAACAGCTACTACAAGCACTGCCATTTTCATTAACGGCGGCACAGCGACGGGTAATCCAAGAGATTGAGTGTGATTTGGCTCAATCGACTCCAATGATGCGTTTAGTACAAGGGGATGTGGGCAGTGGTAAGACTTTAGTGGCTGTGTTAGCCGCGCTCAGTGTGTTAGCACAGGGCAAGCAGGTGGCATTAATGGCACCCACAGAACTCCTGGCTGAACAGCACGCTGAGCAGTTCCAAAAGTGGTTGACTCCCTTAGGGATACCGTTAGTGCGAATTACCGGCAGTGTAACCGCACAACGGCGCCGGCAGGCTTTAGCAGCATTAGCAACGGGCGAGATATTATTGGCAGTAGGTACCCAGGCGCTCTTTCAGCAACACGTAGCATTCCACGCCTTAGGGCTGGTGATTATTGATGAACAGCATCGCTTTGGTGTACAACAGAGGCTGTTGCTCTGGAAGAAAGGGGAACAACAGGGAGTTTATCCCCATCAGTTAGTAATGACTGCTACCCCTATTCCTCGTACCTTGGCCATGAGTCTTTACGCTGATCTCGCCTGCTCCACCATTGATGAGCTCCCTGTGGGTCGCCAACCGATTCAGACCGTTGTACTGCCCAATAATCGCCGTTCTGAAGTAGTGCAGCGCGTTTCCTGGGTTTGCTCGCATGAGCAGCGGCAGGTCTATTGGGTGTGTCCCCTGATTGAAGATTCAGAATTTTTGGAAGCTGAAGCTGCTGAACAAACCGCGGAAACCTTACGACAGCAATTGCCTCAATTGATCATCGGCTTGGTGCACGGGCGGATGAGTGCTGGCGACAAGCTAGCAGTTTTACAGGCTTTTAGGGCGGCTGAGATCCAGCTATTAGTGGCGACTTTAGTGGTTGAAATTGGGGTGGATGTCCCGAATGCTAGCGTCATGGTTATCGAGAATGCTGAACGTTTAGGGCTGGCACAGCTCCACCAATTGCGTGGCCGTGTTGGGCGCGGGGTCACTGCCTCTCACTGTATTCTATTATATAAAGCCCCGTTGACTAACTCAGCTAAGCAGCGGTTAGCGGTACTTAGAGACAGTCAAGATGGTTTTGCGATAGCTGAACGCGACTTACAGATCCGAGGTCCGGGAGAGTTGTTAGGAACCCGGCAGACCGGGGATATCCCTCTACGAATTGCTGATATCATCCAAGATCAGGCGCTATTTTCGCGTATTCAACAATTGGCACAGCAGTTACATACTCAGTATCCTCAGCAAGCCAATGCACTAATCGAACGCTGGTTGCCTCAGGGAGCTGCCTATTCCAATGCTTAGTATTCAGTAGGTAAAGAAATCGGGTTGAGCAAATAACCATGGCAGTTGCTTAAAGCCACTGCTTTCTGCATCCATTTTAAGGAAAACTAGTTTGTTTCCCCTACCTAAATTGTTTTTTATTGAATCCATCTTAATAAAAAATACTAATTTTTTAACAATAAATTAACTACTTCTAGTGCTTTAATCTTAATATTGGATCTGTATTGTGTTATTCGTCTGTAAAATCGCTCTTATTCCTAATAAAAAGTATGCTTAGATAAGTTTTTTAAGCTTTAATTTGGTTAACCATCATGTTCAACTGTGCCAAACTAGGAGGTCGTACCATGAGTCCAATTGACCAACCTTTGGTAAAAGCAGTGTGTCAGCGCTTCTGCCCACTAGGTGCTATCAGCGCTAAAACCATGTTTGGAGGTGTTGGCCTTTATCAAGCTGGTATTATGTTTGCTTTAATTGCTGAGGAGAAGTTATACCTTCGTGGGTATAAAGCTTTGGAAGCACTTAATTTGGAGGCTTTTATTTACACCAAGCGCGGACAGCCTATTGTGTTACGTTACTATCATATAAAAATCGATAAGGATTTTTGGAGTCAGGAAATTTTCCTCAATTATGCACAGCAAGCGCTCGAGTATGCACGTCAAGCTAAACAATGTAAAACCGAGACACGTCGGCAGCGCTTAAAAGATCTGCCGAATTTAGGGCTATCAAGTGAACGATTATTGCGTCGAGTCGGTATTAATAGTATTGAGGCTTTGCAGCATTTAGGAGCTGTTAATGCTTATCTGCGTATAAAGGCATTTACATGTCGTCGAAACCTCTCTTTAAATTACTTATGGTCCCTAGCAGGAGCATTAACCGGATGCCATGCTGCCAACCTACCTAAAGGGTTACGTCAGAGCCTTCTCACTTCGTTACATAGCCAGCAGCAATGCAATCACGCTATTACTAATCAATAGTAGGGTCTTATCTTACTAAAATGGGCATAATATGTCGGCAGGATAAGCAATCTAAGGATTTGCGATAGTTTAATGCTAACAGATACTTTTAAAGAGATTTCATTAAGAAAATTTTACTTTAGAAATCTACTTTTTTCAGCGGGAGTACCCTGTAACAAAAAAATTGGAAAAGAGGTAAAATAGGAACTATTCTCTTTTATCCAGACAAGTTTTTTATAGCCACTTAGCAGGAGGTCTTGATGGCAATTTTGCCTCTATTAAAGTTTCCTGACGAACGATTATACACTCGTGCTGTTGCTGTGACTGAGGTTAATGACTCAATTAGGCAGATTATTAATGATATGTTTGAAACCATGTATGCCGAATCCGGCATTGGATTAGCCGCCACTCAGGTGAATATTCACCAGCGGATAGTTGTCGTTGCTTTGAGTGAAGAGCAGCAGCCCCAAATATTTATTAATCCGCAAATAATGACTCAAGAAGGTTCAGCCTGCATCAGCGAAGGTTGCCTATCGGTTCCAGGGTTTCGAGCTGAAGTTCCGAGAGCCGCTAGTGTTACCATTCGTGCTCTTGATGCCCAAGGTAATCCATTTACTTTATCGGCAAAAGGACTATTGGCCATCTGTTTGCAACATGAGATCGACCACTTAAATGGCAAGCTGTTTATTGATTATCTGTCACTGCTAAAACGCCAGCGGCTGCAACAGCGATATAAAAAACTGGCTAAATCCAGAGCATCCTGATGTTCAACGATTCCAGCCAACTACGCATTATCTTTGCCGGTACTCCGGAATTCGCGGCTCAACACCTAGCTGTGCTAAAGTCAGCAGGGCATCAATTGGTGGGAATCCTCACTCAACCGGATCGCCCAGCCGGTCGAGGAAAGAAATTGCTGGCTAGTCCAGTGAAGCAGCTGGCTTTGCAGTATGGCCTACCCCTCTGGCAACCATCGACGCTACGGGACGAGGCATTACAAGAGAAACTTGCTACCTTGAAGCCAGATATAATGATCGTTGTGGCTTATGGATTAATTGTGCCGCCGATTCTGCTGGCTCTCCCGCAGTTTGGCTGCCTGAATGTGCATGCCTCTTTACTACCGCGCTGGCGGGGAGCGGCACCGATCCAACGAGCTATTTTAGCCGGCGATGCCGAGACTGGCATTACTTTAATGCGGATGGAAGCGGGTTTAGACAGTGGGCCGATTCTCCAGCAGGTTACTTGCCCGATCACCGAGCAAACGACCACTGCTGAATTGCTCCGAAAGTTAGCTCAATTAGGCTCGACCAGTTTGCTGCAGTTATTACCGCGGTTAGCACAACAGCAGGTTACGGCTCAGCCTCAACCCACCACGGGCATCACCTACGCTGATAAAATTGATAAGCGGGAAGCCGCTCTTGATTGGCAGCTTCCCGCTATTGAACTTGCTCGAGCAGTACGGGCTTTCATCCCCTGGCCATTAAGTTATTTTGAGTTGCAGGGGCAGCGGATTAAAATATGGCAAGCAGTCGCTTGTTCACAGCCAGTGGCTGCTTTGCCAAAAACTATCTTGGCTGCCGATCGACAAGGGATCCGCGTGGCGACCGGAATGGGCAGTTTATTACTGCAACAGCTGCAGTTGCCTGGAAAACGACCGGTTTCTGCCCATGAACTGCTTAATGCCTACCGCCACTGGTTTAGTTTGGGTTCAACCTTGATTTAGCTTCTACTTTTGGGAAACTTTTGCCCGTTTCCTAACTCTATTTTCTCATCCCATGGAAAAAATAGAGCCTTTGGGAACCCTAGGGAATTCAGTTTTGGCTGCCTACTATAGATTTGCTCACTGAAGTGATTATTAGCTAGAATATAATTCCATTTCTGCTACTTTTAGGAGTTTCGGTAGCATGTTACCTCAAGCATTGCGCCGCCGACCATTGGCTGAAGTACCAAGCCAATCCTTATTGGAACTTCCTCTTTTGTTGCAGCGATTGTACGCTGTGCGAGGCATTGAATGCAGCACACAATTAGATCGACGTTTACAGCGGTTGGCCGATTATCGCTTACTAACTGGCATTAAAGCAGCGGTCAGCTTGTTGCAACAAGCGCTACAGCAGCAGTGGAAAATCGTGATAGTCGGGGATTTTGATGCCGATGGGGCCACCAGCACTGCCTTAGCAGTGCTAGCATTACGTCGCTTAGGGGCGACTATGGTGAGCTACTTAGTACTCAGTCGCTTTTCTGAGGGGTATGGTTTAACATCGCCCGTAGTACAGCAAGCAAAACAACAGGGCGCTCAGCTAATCATTACTGTCGATAATGGTATTAGTTCCCTGGAAGGGGTCACGTTAGCTCGCGCTTTGGGAATGCGGGTGCTTATCACTGATCATCATCTGCCCGGGCCTGAATTGCCCCCAGCCGATGCCATTGTCAATCCCAATCTACCAGACTGTTCATTTCCTTCGAAAGCTTTAGCCGGTGTTGGCGTGGCTTTTTATCTGATGTTAGCATTGCGCGCCAGCCTACGCATAAGCGATTGGTTTACACAATCATCCCTGGTTGAGCCTAACCTAGCAGAGCTGCTGGATTTAGTCGCTTTGGGAACCGTTGCCGATGTGGTGCCGTTAGATGCTAACAACCGCATTTTAGTCTATCAAGGCTTGCAACGCATTCGAAGTCAACAGTGTCGTCCCGGGATCCAAGCATTGCTCTCAGTGGCCCAGCGAGATCCCCAACAATTAGTAGCGACTGATCTGGGGTTTATCTTAGGGCCTCGGTTAAATGCTGCAGGTCGTTTAGAGGATATGTCCTTAGGGATCGATCTGTTATTGTGTGAGCAACCGGAGCAGGCGCAGGTTTTAGCTCAACAGCTGGAGGCTTTAAACCAAACACGGCGAGAAGTCGAACAGGCCATGCAACAGCAGGCTTTAGCCGAGTGCCAGCAATTGATGGGCGAACAGAAAATTTTGCCACAGGGGTTGGTATTGTATCAACCGGATTGGCACCAAGGGGTGATTGGTATAGTAGCCTCGCGGCTTAAGAGTCGCTTTCATCGGCCGGTCATTGCGTTTGCTGCTGCAGGCGCTGGTCGGTTAAAGGGCTCTGGACGTTCGATTCCGGGGTTACATTTACGTGACCTCTTAGTACAGTTACACCAAGAAGACCCTGAACTCATGGATACCTTTGGTGGCCATGCTATGGCAGTCGGTTTGACGTTGGCGGAAGCACAATTTCCTCGTTTTCGGGAGTGCTTTATTGCCAGTGTCAATCGTGTTGTGGATGATGCGCTGTTGCAGGCAGTCATCTGGAGCGACGGTGAGCTTGCCGTTGAGGAGCTGACGTTAGAGACCGCCCAGTTGTTACAAACGGCGGGCCCTTGGGGACAATCTTTTCCGGAACCGCTATTTGATGGTGTTTTTTACCTGAAGCAGCAGAGGATGTTGGCTGGTAAGCATTTAAAAATGACCCTTTTACACCCTCAAGGTGGCTCAATTTTAGAAGCCATCGCTTTTAACGTCGACCCTAACCAGTGGCCACAGTTGCAACTACAGTCAGTACGGCTAGCCTATCGGCTAACCATCAATCATTTCCGGGGTAATTGCTCACTGCAGCTGCTGGTAGAGCAGCTGTGGCCTATTTAAGCATTGGACAATAATAAAGAACATCCATGACAATTCGTATGCAGTTCACCTCACGTGTCGGCTTCCTTTTAGCGGCAGCGGGTTCAGCCGTTGGTTTAGGGAATATTTGGGCCTTCCCAACTCAGGTGGCTCAGAATGGCGGTGGAGCTTTCTTGTTGGCCTATCTATTTCTAGTCTTTGCGCTGGGATACCCCGTATTAGTCGCTGAATTATTGATTGGACGGTATGGTCAGGCTAATTCACCGACAGCATTGCGTCGAGTGGCGCAAACTGCTGGAAAAAAGGGAATGATGGCCTGGTTAGTCGGAATAGTCGGTACCATCGGTATCTCATTAATTCTGAGCTTTTACGCGATTGTGGCTGGCTGGTTGTTGGGATATTTACTTGTACCCTTCAGTACGCTGTTAGGCTATCCAGCATTGACAGCTTGGTTAACCGAGGCTTCAAAAAGCCGTGATAGTTTATTAATGTGCCTATTTATGATCCTAACGGCTGGCGTGATTGCTAAGGGTGTCACGCAGGGGATCGAACGGTGGTCAGGGCGGTTAATGCCGTTTTTGTTTTTATTTTTAGTGGTGATGTGTGGCTATATTTTACAGCAACCGGGTGCCCTGCATGGCTTAAAAGTTTATTTGATACCCAATTATTCAAGGATTTTGAATGCTAAACTGCTAATTAGTGCTTTAGGTCAATCCTTTTTTTCACTATCGATAGGCGTTTGCGCGATGATGACTTATGGCTCTTATTTGTCTCATAGTGAAAATGTACCTAAAGTGGCAGCACAGATCGTCCTATTCGATACAACAGTCGCTTTTTTGGCAGGATTACTGATTATTCCAGCCATGTTTGTGGCACAACAACGAGGGATGGCGATTTATGATTCACAACAGCAACTCTTGGCGGAAACCGCATTAGTTTTTCAGTTATTACCGGCACTGTTTGAACAATACGGTTTATTAGGTTTGGGATTATCTGTGTTATTTTTTGGATTAATGAGCATCGCTGCGTTGACGTCAAGTATGCCTATGCTTGAAGTGCCTGTTGTCTATTTAACAGAAACTCGAGGTATCAATCGTCGTTTTGCAGCTTTTGGATTAATGACGATCATCACACTGGTTAGCCTGCTGATTATTCAGCATTTTGAGTGTTTATTTGATGGTGTGGTTATCTTAACAACACAGTATATTCAGCCACTGGGCGGATTGGCTTGTTCACTGCTGGTTGGATGGTGCTGGCGCCGTGCCTCATTATTACAAGAGTTACAATCCGGATTTCCTCAGGCAGAAAAAAGCCTATTTTGGGCAATTTGGCCACATTATTTACGCTTTGTCTGCCCTCTGTTAATTTTATTGATATTTTTAGCGCAGTACTTTTCCTAGGGCCTAGTGAATCTCCCCCTAGAATGGTGCACTTATTCTGTTACTCCAGCGATTTAACTTGGTGTAATATTTCAGCAAAAGCCATTTTTTCTTCAAAAAAAATGGTTAATGTAGTTCAATATTAGCAGTAAAGGAGATTTATGACAAAAAAAATAGTTTTTGCCAGTGATTATCGAGGGATTGAACTTCGAGAAAAACTTATAGAATCAGCAACTCAGAAAGGGATTTTTAATCAAGACATTGGTATTCCAACAGGCTCCAAAATAGACTATATTGATATATCAAAATATCTTGCCGAAGAAATTCGTCTAAACCCTGAATCAATAGGGGTCATGGTATGTGGAAGTGGTCAGGGGGTTGCCATTGTATTAAACCGATTTACTCATATTCGTGCTTGTATGTGTCGTACACTAGAAGATGCCATCCAAGTTAGAGAAAAACTCAATGCTAATGTGCTTTGTTTGGGGAGTAAGCAAAATAGCTTTTTTGAATCTCTAGATATTCTAGAAAATTTCATAAAAACTCCTTTTTCCGGTGGAAAACATACTACTTGTGTACAAAAGATAAATACTTATCCATCTCATAATGGCGGAAAAAAAATTAATATTATTGTACGCGCTATTATTATTCACAATAATCATATATTGCTTACAACAGCAACTGATGAAAATCCTTATTTCCTACCAGATATCTATTTTCTCCCTGGCGGGCATGTGGATTACAATGAATCTTGTTTAGCTGCCTTAAATCGCGAAATTTTTGAAGAAACAGCGCTTAATATTGATAGCGCTCGATTTTCAGGAGCACTAGAATGCAGTTGGGATCGTCAAGGTAGTCTTTATCATGAAATCAATATTATTTACGAAACTACGATAAAAGACCTTGATATCAGAAAACCTCCTCTCTCAACGGAAATTTTTCAAAAATTTATTTGGGTTCCTCTTGGGAACCTGTCACAGACTACTGTTCTTCCTAAAAAAATTAATAATGTAATCGCTGATGTTGTGATGAATAGAAAAAATAACTTATACAGCGAAATTATTTCTTAAAACTTATTGAACCTAGGGGAAATATTAACATGGAGAACAACATGATTCGAAAAACTTTTGAAAATCCTCAAAAATATAGAGATATACTTTTTTCTAAAAATCCTATTCATGGAGGTAGGAATGATTTTTCTGGAAAATCATTTATCTGTGTTTCATTAACAAAATTTTATCCGGTAGGTTGCAGCTTTTGTTTTTTTAAATCGGGACCTGCATTTAGAAAATCCAGCAGAGAAGACTCAATGCATTAACAAACAAAATTCTAACTTTAATGATAAAGAAAAAGAATATATTTTTATAATAACTATAGAAAAAACAATAATAGTAGTTGAAAGCAGTAAAAATATTCGCCACACTTCTATAAGTCATGGTAGGTCCGTACTTGGATCAGGCGCTTTAAAAATAAATGATGGAAATCTAATCTAGATTGATACTGAAAGTGGTCATTATCAACCGACGCCCGAATGTCTTTTACAGACTATTAAATTTTTAGAAGAAAATGGAGCAAAATTAGATTTTAATATGATTAATGTTAAATATTACTTCAATAATCGTATAATAAATGAAAGTGCAAGGGATTTTTTAAAAAAATTCAAATATAATACTACTATTTTAAATTCTAAAAGTGAATTAATTAATTTTAGAATTTAAGTTTAATAAGATTTCCACGAAATAAAATTATCATGACTTTGTTATTACCTCGTAGTTTCCAAGCTGTATGGGCTCAGAATCATTCAACCTAAATCATTAACAGTAGTCCACTGCGGCTTCTAGGAAAGAGCCTAGGTTATCGAATACATCTTCATTGTTATGTAAGCGTCAACTCATGGACGTCTAGACAGAGGCCCTAGGAATAGTCAAAGTGTTCTCCAGCAAAAATGAAGTTGGGGAGTCCCATGAGCTATAAAAATAAAGGGGTCAATAGTGACCGGCAAGAGAAAGGATATTACAGTGATGAACTGAAGCGACGCTGGGTGATGGCGGTCAGTCAGCCTGGGGCCTCCCTATCCAAGGTGGCTCAACAACAGGGTGTTAGTGTCTCAGCACTCTCTAAATGGTGCAAACAATACCGTCAACCAGAAGCTGCTACTTTGTTGCCAATTGCTATTCAGCCGGCTGAAAACCCCTCGGCTGCCACTGAAACAACTGATGATTCATTAGCACCTCAAGAGTAAGCGTCACGCCTGCATAGTCAAGACGTCGTGAACAAGACGCTTACGTAGAAACGGGATCAGGGTTAGGGCAGTAAGGTACCGCTAATCGAAAGAAGCGGCTAACAGATATGCCGAACCTACAATCACCGCGCTACATCTCGACTCTACCAGCTAAGAAGCTAATCCATCCAAATATTCTTGTGTTTTATTACGATACCAAGCGTGACTTAATGCCTCTAAGCGGGATTTTATGGCTTGACTCTGCTGCTGATAATCATGATCAGAGAGCTGAAGCCGCTGGTCATATAAACTCTGCATCTCATCAAACAGAGGCTCTTGCACCTCCTCACTATAGCGTTGTACAAGGGTAGGTACTTGGTCATGTAAATAACGGCGCCAGATCTCTGAGGTGGCTAACCCGCTGGCAGCTCCACCATCCGGTTGTTGAGAAACAGCCTCTAAAATAGTGTTTTGAGCAGCCACCGCTTGCTGGTAAGTGACTTGAATAACAGTTCCATATCGCAGCCTATGAAGTGGTGCAACCAAATTAACTTTCCCCTGTTTAGCCAGCTGGCTAATAAAACCAAGTGTCTCTTCGACCTCATCTGAATCAATACCTTGATTCTGTAAGTTGCTAAGATGAGACTGTACGATATCTTTTAGTTGTTCCTCTTGAAAGAGAGAAGATCCTAAAGTAATTAATTGATGACGCGAGAGCATGACTGGTTCTTTAAGCAGGGTCGCTACTGTTACTGCTTTAACACAATCACGAAATCCTAAAATAGCTTTATCATGGCAAGTCGAGATCGCTTCATGGGCATAAGCAGCACACATGGCAGCTAATTCTGGATCATCAGGGAGTGCTTGTAGCACTACACTGAGAGCCTGACGTAGCTTTATACCATAAACTGGATCTCTATACTCCGAATTTCCTACTATAAAGGTAGTAGAAGCATCCCGAGAAAATAATAAGGTAACAAATGCAGAAAAATCAATCTCTGAACTCTGATTATCTAGCATCTCTTTCCACCGGGAGATTAAAGCAGATCGCTCTGTTATAGATAAGTCAGGCAAACAAGCATGAATTAAATCTTCAATAATTTCTTGTTGATGCCTCTTAATTTCTATTTTATCAATGACAGAAAATTCCTCATGATTATCCGGTATTTTAGGACATAGCTGGTTCAAAAAAAGAACTCTATCTGTTAATTTAGGAAATAATTTTAGCGCAGCTCGCATTTCTGCATAATCTTCTGGCGCGGTTGCTCTGAGATTAAAATTAATTGCTTCTACTTGTGGAAAAAGTTGATGTAACCGTTTAATAACTTTTGGATCAGTAATCGGGATAAACAGTTCTAACTGCTTCAATTTTTCATTTTGTTGTGTCAACTGTTCTAGATGAAAAAGTTCTAGGGGTGGAATATTGAGAGTTTCCCTTATATTATTGCTCAAAGGAATTAAGCTGAGAGAGCGAATTTCCGAAGTAAAAGCAAATTTCTGTAATGCGTGAGCCACCTGTTCACCACTGATACTCTTTTGATCATTTGCATACATCAAAGTCAATTTACGTAAAAATTTTGGCACCTCACAATTTAATAATTCTTTAGCTGCTAAATCATCAAGAGTTAAACTGGCTTTATTCAGATAAGGTAGCTTATCTAGAGCATCCTTTAACTCATTGGCCTCTATAGTTCCATATAAGGATCCTTGTATATTAGGCTCCGGATAGAGAAAATCGGTATCAATCGCATATAATGGAGCATTTGAAGTCAACTGAATCATTAAATGATACCACATAGAATAAGCATTTTTTTCAGCTTCTGAAGTTTGTGATAATATCTTACCCTCTTTAGAGAGCAGAGTAACCAATGTCGGTGAACTGTCTACCAGCGGTTGCAGCAGCTGTTTTTCAAATTCATTAGCCTGGGAATAAATTTTTGTAACAGCTATATTGCTTACAGTTAGCATGTGATGTAGATAACTTCGTAAAGAATTTCTTTGAGGAATGGGGGATTCTTCGATAACTTCCAAAACCTGTTCTAATATCTGAAAAAATAGGTCACTTTCTAAGGGAACTATCAACTCTCTTTTAATATCTACGTCCGATTTTAATGGATATTCTTCATCAGATAATACCATGTCTGTACAGTTATTATTAGCCAATCTTATTTGTGAAAGTTTATGATTTAATGAGGAAAAATTATTACTATTTTCAGGAGAAGTAATTTTATTTTTTTCTATAGAAATCGGTAAGCCTACAGCATTTAATACATTAGTGGTTCTTTGTAAATTTCGTTCAGAAGATAATAAATTTCCGCTATCTGATAAAGCAGTTTTCGTTTCTATATCAATAGGACTTCTTAAACTAGAAGTCGGAGGTAAAATATGATTGATCATTTTTTTTCCTGATCGGTAGGTTAATGCTGCAACCATCTTAAGCTAATAATGCTTATCAGGTTGATCCAACTCTTCTCTATCCGAGCTAGACTTTATTTTTCTGTGGAAATATTAAAGAATTATTTTCTTGTATAGGTTCTACAACCGCTTCTATGAAATGTGTGTGGGACTTTAAAGGGTTGTTATAAAATTTAGGAACCGTTCTTCTTATCTCAGGATATTGTTTTGCTTGTTCTACCATTCTTTTTGAATCCCTGAGAGCTTTAGTCCCAGATGTAGATGCAAGACCAAGGCTATGTAGAATAGTTCCTCCTGTAATACCATCACCACTAAGATAATAATCTCTTAATTTTGAAGATATTTCAGAATTATTTTTTATTGTTTCCAGTACGGTCTCGCTTGTAGTATCCATTGCTTGAAATGTAAAAGTTCGATGAATCCGGTTAGGATAAGTTGCCAGTCCGGTTTGTGCTAACCCGCCTCCCATGGAATGCCCTGCAAGCGTTAATACTATCTTACAATCCTTTTCATCAGCCGCTTCTATAAAACATTTCACGATATTTGGGACAGCGTTATAATTATCAATCTGATATTTATCAATAGTTTTTTTACCAATAGGGGTTACAGTAGTAGGTCTTATATTTTCACTTTCTGTATACTGTTCAGAAACAGCTGTTTCTGAATTCCTGTTTATATCTCTGGTTTCTGATAAATTTCTAGAAAGTACAGACAATGACTGTTTTGCTTTTGAAAATGCTTTAGTGAATTTGCTCTCATACCCTTGAGTAATATTACTAATTGCATTCCCTACGGTTTCTTTCAGATGCTTAGGATCGACACCTTTGAAGAACAGATTCCATTCGGTATTTCCCTCTTCGGTTATTCTTTCTGAAACTGCAATAGTTCCCTTATAAGAATCGTTAAAATAAACACCAGGCGTTCCATCTTTAGATTTAAAACCAAATTTATCCAATTTTCTGTTAATTCTGGGCTATCCAATGGTTTAAATATAGAAGTTTCTGATATAAGCCCATTTGAAGCCGACAAGTATAAAAAATTATTTTTTAGACCTTCTTTATCTTTACTGACCGGCATAGAATAAAGAGCATATTCAATATCTTGTTTTCTATTTTTAAGATCACTTGTCTCAACTTTATTAGTAATCTCTGGGCTATTATTTAGGCTTCCAGTTTGCAAAAGAAATAATGTTGTATGAGAAATAGCAGCAGAGTTTTTTGATTTTGATGGTTTTATTACTGGTCCATCAAGATTTATAAAATTAGGAGATGCACTGACTCTTCTTGAGCTTAAATGAGAATCAGCATTAAAATTCGCACCAGTATACTGTTTGGCTCGCTGCAGTGTTTCATGATGCGGATTGCTTGTGGTAGTAATTATTTCATGAGGAGAATCACCCACACTTACCCTTCTGTTACCTATCCGAGTCGAGGGTGTTTCGGGCGCCCACACTTTCCGCTCTATTGAGGTAGGCAGAGTGTATTTTTTTATATTATCCAACATAGAGTCCTCACTATTTAAAATAGCCATGAACTAATTAAAGTTGGTAGCCCTGTTGACAATATACAAGGATGATCATGGAAGAATTTCTACTGAAAGTCAATAGAGCCCATTCGGGCAATACTCTAGCTATGGAGTTGAAAACT
Source organism: Candidatus Symbiodolus clandestinus (assembly GCA_038960095.1). Lineage (GTDB taxonomy): Bacteria > Pseudomonadota > Gammaproteobacteria > Enterobacterales > Symbiodolus > Symbiodolus clandestinus. The sequence goes on along the minus strand of CP152425.1, from coordinate 491,577 downwards.
AGTGTTAATTTTATAAAAAAATTGATAAATTTTTATTTTATAATTCTGTCATCAGTTATTTAGGGCTACCACAGCGTTGTTGCATAAACCCGGATTCGGAGAGAAAATCTAACGGTTATAGAGATGAATACAAGGATGTACAGTGAAAAAGCGGCAACAGACTAACCAGCGTGGCAGGAAAATAACGAAAGTGCCGACCTCTGAATGCTTCCATGCTAGCTTACCAAAGCTGAAAATTAGACCACGATGAACTCTGGCCAATCTATTTGCAACAGTGCCCTAGCAAGGTGTAAAGGGGTTTCACTGTATTCTCCTACCAAAGTTGGCTATCATACTAGGCAGTCAGTTAGCTAGTGATCAACTCGGTTATGAACTTATTGGAAATCAATCCCATTAAACAGCGAATCCACGAGAACGGCATGCGGTTAACCGCACTTCGGGGGTATCTTTGACGTTGCCGCTAAGCAGGAGCGGTTGGAAGAGGTGTTAGCAGAGCTGCAACAGCCTGAAATCTGGCAACAACCCGAACGAGCCACCCAGCTAGGAAAAGAGCGAGTGACTTTAGAGCAGGTGTTGCATCCTGTCAGCCAATTAGAGCGTGGGCTGCAGGATATTGAGAGTTTGCTTGAGTTAACGCTAGAATCGGCCGATCCAATGCTATTAACCGAATTGCAGCAAGAGCTGACTAACAGCGAAACACAGCTGGCAAAGCTAGAGTTTCAACGAATGTTTGCAAAACCGCAAGACAGCGCTGATTGCTACCTGGATTTACAAGCTGGCTCTGGAGGGACTGAAGCCCAAGATTGGACGGAAATGCTGTTGAGAATGTACCTGCGCTGGAGTGAGGCCAAAGGCTTTCAATGTGAGATCATCGATTACAATCCTGGTGAGGTGGCGGGCGTTAAGTCGGCCACCGTTAAAGTGATCGGCGCTTATGCTTATGGTTGGCTACGCACAGAAATTGGGGTGCATCGCCTGGTCCGTAAAAGTCCATTTGATGCCGGTAATCGCCGCCATACCTCATTTAGTGCCGCTTTTGTTTATCCTGAAGTGGCTGATGACATAGAGATTACTATCAATCCGGCTGATTGTCGTATCGATGTTTATCGAGCTTCAGGTGCCGGTGGACAGCATGTTAACCGGACTGAATCTGCCGTACGAATCACCCATTTACCCACCAATATCGTGGTACAGTGCCAAAATGATCGCTCCCAACATAAGAATCGAGAGCAGTGTTTGCGTCAATTAAGGGCAAAGTTGTATGAGTGGGAGCAACAGAAGCAGTTAGCAGAAAAACAGGCGGTTGAAGCCAGCAAAGCGGATATTGGCTGGGGTAGCCAAATTCGATCCTATGTGTTAGATGACGCCAGAATTAAAGATTTACGCACCGGTGTGGAAACCCGGAATACCCAAGCGGTTCTCGATGGCGATCTAGACCGTTTTATTGAAGCCAGCTTACAAGCAGGGCTGTAAGTGATTTAGGAAATTCTTGGTATGCAACAGATCCCAACTCCCTCGGAGGTCACTCACTTAAGTGAGCAGGCAGTCCGTCAAAGTAAACTACAGACAATCCGCCAACAGGGAGTTGCTTTCCCAAATCATTTTAGAAAAAACAGGGATGCTGCTCAGTTAAAACAGCAGTACGGTTCTGAGGAGTCAGCAAGCTTACAAGCGCTGAATCGCTCAGTTAAAGTGGCTGGACGTGTCATCACCCGGCGGTTAATGGGTAAGGCAGCTTTTGTTACCCTGCAAGATGGCACTGGTACCATTCAACTGTATGTAACCCGTGACCATTTGCCTGAAGGTTTTTTTGAATCTCAGTTTAAGCAGTGGGATTTAGGAGACATGATTGGTGCTGTCGGAACACTGTTTAAAACCAAAACCGGTGAACTAACGATTGCCTGCCAGGAATTACTGCTATTAACTAAAGCATTACGTCCATTGCCCGATAAATTTCATGGATTAACCGATTCAGAGCGTTGTTATCGACAGCGCTATCTGGATCTGATCGCTAATCCTGAGACACGACAACGCTTTCAGCGGCGCTCACAAATTATTGCTGCCATCCGGAAATTTTTAGTTGAACGTGATTTTATGGAGGTAGAAACGCCAATGATGCAACCGCTACCCGGTGGTGCTGCGGCGCGTCCATTTATTACCTACCACAATGCTCTCGATCTGGATCTCTACTTACGCGTAGCTCCCGAACTCTATTTAAAGCGACTGGTGGTTGGCGGGTTCGAGAGAGTGTTCGAACTCAATCGTAATTTTCGCAATGAAGGGCTATCGACACGCCATAATCCAGAATTCACGATGCTAGAATTTTATATGGCCTATGCCGATTATCATGACTTAATGCAGCTAACCGAGCAGCTATTAGGTTTTGTCAGTCAGCAGGTTTTAGGCAGTACTCAAGTCTGTTATGGGGAAGAGCAATTTGATTTCAGCCGGCCTTTTGCTCGAATGAGCCTAGTGGACTCAATAGTCCATTATTGCCCAGAGAGTAGCTTAGCTGTGCTACAAGATGAGTCTAGTTGTCGACAATTAGCGCAAACGGTTGGTATCCAGGTACAGAAAGGTTGGGGAATTGGCCGCTTGCAGTGTGAGCTTTTTGAAGCTCTGGTAGAGCCTCAATTAAGACAACCAACCTTTATTACTGAATATCCGGCGGAGGTTTCACCATTAGCGCGTTGCAAGGATGATAACCCCTTGGTGACTGATCGTTTCGAGCTATTTATTGCCGGCCGTGAAGTTGCTAATGGCTTCTCGGAACTGAATGATCCCGAAGATCAAGCAGCCCGTTTTCGAGCTCAAGCCGCTCAGCACGTCAGTGGTGATGTGGAAGCGATGCACTTTGATGCCGATTACATTACGGCTCTAGAGCATGGTTTACCGCCAACGGCGGGACAAGGCATTGGTATCGATCGGTTAGTGATGCTATTGACGAATAGCCACTCTATTCGTGATGTTATTCTATTTCCCATTCTACGGCCGCAACAAGCTGAGGATTAAAGAGATGTCTCAGTTACCCATTCAGGAGTTGATCAGCGCTGCCACGATTCAACAGCGAATAGCGCAATTAGGCGCGACGTTAACACTTCATTATCAACAGAGTCCATCACTATTATTGGTCGGTTTGTTGCGGGGCTCTTTTATATTTCTTGCCGATCTCTGCCGACAGATTGCGCTGCCCCATGAGATCGACTTTATGGTGGTTGCCAGCTACGGTGAGCAGACCGAAAGCAGTGGTAACATCCGGTTATTAAAAGATTTAGAATCAGAGGTGGCCGGTAAAGATCTCCTACTGGTTGAGGATATCGTCGATAGTGGTTGCACCTTGAGTCGAATCAGCCAATTATTACAACAGCGTTCTCCCCGTTCGTTGGCTATCTGTACGCTATTAGATAAGCCAACCCGAAGAAAAGTAGCCATTGAGGTACAATGGAGTGGTTTTACCATTCCAGACGATTTTGTCGTTGGTTACGGGCTTGATTATGCGCAACAATATCGACATTTAGATTTTATCGGAATTGTAAAGCCTAATGGTAACAGCTCCGATATGGAAAATTCTGACATTCAATCGACTTGGAAGACACTTTATCAATGCGTGGATAGTCCGTATCGTTAACGGTAGATTCATTGGCCTCACTTTGTGCTGAGGTGAATGGACGGATGTCCCTCGGTGTCTGTTAGCTGCGATCGAAAAGGAGAGTAGATGCTTGCATTACAATTGCAAAACCTTAACAAGGTCTATGCTAACGGGGTTACTGCTCTGCAGGATGTTAATCTGCAAGTCACTCAAGGTGATTTTTTTGCGCTGCTGGGGCCGAATGGTGCTGGGAAATCAACGGTGATTGGCATTATTAATTCATTGGTCAGTAAAAGTAGCGGCAAAGTTTGTGTCTTTGGGATCGATCAAGATCACGATCGGATGGCGGTTAAACGACAATTAGGGATAGTCCCTCAAGAGTTTAATTTTCACATCTTTGAAACGGTGGAACAAATTGTCGTCAATCAGGCCGGCTATTATGGACTGCCTTACAGCGAAGCCAGTCAACGTGCCAATGAGATCTTGATGCGCTTACAGCTGTGGGACAAACGTCATCAAGCAGCTCGCACCCTTTCCGGAGGTATGAAGCGCCGCCTGATGATTGCCAGGGCACTGATACACCGCCCGAAGCTACTGGCCTTGGATGAACCAACGGCAGGAGTCGATATTGAACAGCGACGATTGATGTGGCAATTTTTAAGAGAGCTCAATGCTGATGGCACCACCATCATATTAACCACTCACTATTTGGAAGAAGCTGAGCAGCTCAGTCGACACTTAGCGATTATGCAGCAGGGTCAGATTACAGAACCTTGCACCTTGCAGCAGCTACTATCCCAACTTAACAGTGAAATTTTTGTATTGGATGTGGTCCCGGTATCTCAGCCGATTGTTCTGGAGGGCTATCAATATCGCTGGTGTAACCCAGTGACCTTAGAGGTAACGGTTGCTCGTTCCCAGGGACTAAATCAACTATTTCAGCAGTTGCAGCAGCAGCAAATTCAGGTTAACAGTTTACGTAACCAAAGTAATCGCCTGGAACAGCTATTATTAAAGCGTTTTGAACAGGTAACGCCTAGGGAGAGCGACGCATGATGGCTTACTGGATAGCTTTTCAGACTATTTTACGCAAAGAGATCATTCGGTTTACTCGAATTTGGATGCAAACTTTAGTACCCGCTTTGGTGAATCAGAGTCTTTATTTTATTATTTTTGGGCGATTTATTGGTTCACAATTACCGAGCAGTCAAGGCTTTAATTATCTGCAGTTTATTATTCCTGGGTTAATGATGATGTCGGTGATTACCAATGCTTACGGCAATGTTTCTGCCTCTTTTTACAGTGCGAAGTTTAATCGCTCGATTGAGGAGTTGTTGGTAGCCCCGGTGCCCAACCCAATTATTATTCTGGGCTATGTCAGCGGTGGTATAGCCCGTGGGTTGGCGATTGCGCTGTTAGTCGCTTTACTATCCTGTGTTTTTGAACCTTGGCAGCTACACTCTGGTTGGGTAACATTTGCCACTTTACTATTAACGGCGCTGATTGGTTCGCTGGCTGGACTGATTAATGGTATCTATGCCAATAGCTTTGATAATATCAACATTGTCCCAACATTACTGTTAACACCACTGACCTACTTAGGTGGGATTTTTTATTCACTATCCCGCTTACCGCCCTTTTGGCAAACCTTGTCACAATTTAACCCTATTGTGTATATGGTCAACGCCGTCCGCTATGGTTGCTTAGGGATCAGTGATATACCGATTAGTCACTGCTTTGCTGTACAGATCTCATTGGCCATGCTACTTACTGGCTGGGTATGGCTGCTATTAGAACGGGGTAAAGGGTTACAGGACTAATTGCGAACTGCAGCAATGAATAGGGGCGTCAAGCTAATATTTCCAACCAAATCATCCCATTAATGTATAGTGAGGGATTCCGAAATAAAAGGGAGCTGTACTGGATTGAACAAGCGATATAAAAACTTCTGTCTCAGCCTAGTCGGTATCGTTCATATTCTACTCACTGATCAAAGTCGGCTATTGGCTGCAGTCACTGCGCATCAACCGGTTGTTCAGGTGATAGCACCCGCCTCTAAAACGCCTACTTGGGAGCTGGCTGCGGCAACTGCTTACATTAACCAACGGTTAAACTGGCATGCCTACTTTCCAAAGGAAATTTATGGAACGGATCTATTTTATGCTAATAATGATGAGGCACGAGCACAAGCTCTGATCAAAGCCCTAACGGGTGAGGGAACTTGGCTTTGGGCCATGCGGGGTGGGTATGGCTCTGCGCGTTTAATTCCCTATTTAGAACGATTACCAGAAGCAGTTAAAGCACAAATAAAATGTGGCCCTAAGAAAACCATCATCGGCTATAGCGATATTACCGCTCTACAGCTCTATTTGTACCAACAGTATGGTTGGCCAGCATTACAGGCAGCGATGCTGTCAGAGATCGTTAATCAGAAGGTATCACCACATTCTGTAGCACAATTGACCGAACTTATCACCCAGCAACCCTCATCGAGGACCATTCCGCATCTGACATCAATTAATTTGAAAGCTGATCAACCAATGGCTCCATTAACCGGTATGGTCGTTGGTGGTAATCTAACCTTAGTTGAGATCAGTTTAGGGACTTGTTGGCAAATTGATGCCCGAAATAACTTTCTCTTCCTTGAGGATATTGGCCTTTCTGCCGTTGATTTGGAACGTCGATTGGATCATTTGCGCCAAGCCAAGGTAATCGATGAGGTAAAGGCCGTTATTTTTGGGGAGTTTATTAGTACTGAATCAGCCAAGCTATTGACCCAAGTTAAGCAACGTTTTGCCCAGCAGGTTGCTGTGCCAGTATTTAGCGTCGCTGGCATCGGGCATAGCTATATCAAAACTCCACTGCCGCTTTATACTCAAGCCAGCTTGCAAGCCTCTGAGCAACAGGTAGGTTATTTCTCACTGACCGTAGCTTCACCCCATCAAGGTGAGTAGCGTCATTGTTCACAGGTATTGTGGAAAATGACTTTGGGGTGGCGCTCCTGGGCTAAATTTAAGTTAACTAAGTTAGGAGCAAGATAAACAAGGCGGTTGCCGCCATCGCGTGCTAAATTTTGCTCATAGCGCTGCATCAACTCACGAAGCAGTTGCTCATTCTCAGCAGATATCCAACGCGCGGTGGTTACTTTTACCGGCTCATAACTGGCTTCAACTTGATATTCATTACGTAAGCGGGTGACGACCACTTCAAACTGTAGCGGCCCGATGGCACCGACAATTAATTCATGGCTGGTCATTGGGCGAAAAACCTGTACAGCCCCCTCTTCGGAGAGCTGTAACAAACCTTTCAATAATTGCTTTTGTTTGAGAGGATCTTGTAAACGGATACGCCGAAATAGCTCCGGGGAAAAATTGGGTATGCCGATGAATTTTAATGATTCTCCTTCAGTAAAGGTATCACCAATACAGATAGTCCCATGGTTATGTAGCCCAATAATATCCCCCGGGTAGGCTTGCTCAACCTGCGTTCGGTCACCTGCCATAAAGGTCAGAGCATCATTAATCACCAGACTCTTCCCTAAACGGACTTGAGTTAACCGCATACCTTTTTGATAGCGTCCGGAGACTACTCGTAAAAAGGCAATACGATCGCGATGTTTGGGATCCATGTTCGCTTGGATTTTAAAAACAAACCCAGAAAATTGAGGTTCTTTTGCGGCAACAATTCGAGAGAGTGTTGGCCGTGTTGCCGGTGTCGGCGCGTAATTAGCGACATAATCTAACAAATGATTGACCCCAAAATTACCCAGTGCAGTACCAAAAAATACCGGCGTCAAGGTTCCTTGCAAAAACAGTGACGGGTCAAAAGGAGGAGCAGCGCCTCGCAGTAACTGCAGCTCTTCACGCAACTGCACGGCAAGATCACAGCCTAAAATTTGATCGACAGCGGGATTCTCTAAACCTTCGATAACCTGCTCAACTGGAATCTTGTGCCCTTGTCCGGTTCGATAGAGATATATCCGATCCTGGTAGAGGTGATAAATGCCTTTAAATACTTTGCCACAGCCAATTGGCCAGGTAATAGGGGCGCAAGCGATTGATAATACTTGCTCAATTTCATCTAACAAATGCATTGGATCGCGCGCATCGCGATCTAATTTATTGATAAAAGTCAGAATGGGAGTGGTGCGAAGCCTGGCAACCCCCATCAGCTTAATGGTACGGGCTTCAATCCCTTTAGCGGCATCGATCACCATCAAACAGCTATCAACCGCGGTTAGAGTACGATAGGTATCCTCAGAAAAGTCCTCATGGCCGGGAGTATCCAACAGATTAAATAGGCAAGCTTGGTAAGGAAACTGCATAACCGAAGTCGTAATGGATATCCCTCGTTGCTTCTCCATTTCCATCCAATCAGATTTAGCGTACTGATCGGAGCCTCGCCCTTTGACGGTTCCGGCACTCTGCAAAGCTTTTCCGAATAATAAAATTTTTTCAGTTAATGTGGTTTTTCCCGCATCAGGATGCGAAATAATGGCAAAGGTCCGTCTTCTCTGTAACTCATGGCAAGCTGCCTTGTCAAACATGGTTAGTCTCTTATTTCATTGGGCACTGGCCAAATCATGGTGGTAGCCCTTTTAGGGTTGTGCATGTATGAGAAGAATCACCTGCCACGCATCGGGTAGTTAGATAACGCTCTCTTTATAGATTATTGTAACCAATTACAATGATCTCAGGTACGGGAAATCTTCGCTCACAGAGAGTTTAACTTTGATCTTAAAAACAACATTAGAATTATGTTATTCATCTGCTATATTCATTATGGTATAAGCAAAAATGTAATAGTAAGCTGATGTTTATCCTTTTTTTGTAGGAAATCAGTTTTAATTGTTCATTAAAAACAAATAAACAGTATAGGAGCTGTTGCGCAGGTGAAAGCAGTCGAACGTCAAAAAGGCCAACCTAAGGCACTGGATAGGATTGATCGCAACATTCTTAATGAGTTGCAAAGGGATGGTAGGATCTCTAACGTTGAGCTCTCTAAAAGGGTTGGGTTGTCACCGACTCCTTGTTTGGAACGGGTAAGGCGGTTAGAGAAACAGGCATATATCCAAGGTTATGTTGCCCTGCTCAACCCGCAGCTATTGAACTCAGCGCTGCTGGTGTTTGTTAAGATTACCTTAAACCACAGTGTAGAAAATGTGTTTGATCAATTTAATCGAGTAGTGCAAAACTTAGAGGAAATTCAAGAATGCCACTTAGTTTCAGGGGATTTCGACTATCTATTAAAAACGCGAATTTCAGATATGGTCGCCTACCGCAAACTATTAGGGGAGACGCTACTACGTCTTCCCGGTGTTCATGTCTCTCGGACTTATGTGGTAGTGGAGGAGGTAAAGCAAACACAGCGTTTGATTATTAGGGCTCATTGAGGTTTGGCAGTAACCGATTGAAATTAAGGAGGAAACCCGTAATATTGCGGTTCTCAACCCTGCAATAGAACGAGTTTTCAATGCCCCACTTAATGCTCAATGATGAGCAGTGGTCGAAGCTAAAAGCGATCATGCTCCAAGAAGGAATTATGACATCACGCCTGATCTTCAATTAGAAGTTGAGGGAATGTTCTATCGAATGCGTGTAAGATGTCCTTGGCGTAATTTGCCGAAACAATTTGGCAAGTGGAGCTCCATCTACAAGAAATTTAATGACTGGTCGATGACTAGCAAGTGGCTCAGTATTTTTAAAGCGGTGGTATGAGATCCTGGTTTAGAATGGCTATTCATAGATGGAAGCTATATCAAAGCTCACCAACACAGTGCTGGGGCTGCTGGAAAGAATTGTGAGGCCATCGGCATCAGCTGTTCAGGTCATAAGTAAAGTTCACCTTGCCGTAGATAGTTTTGACTTACCGGTTTCTTCTAAAATCACCGGTGGACAAGTTCACGATGCTTCAAAAGCCCCAGCACTGATTGAATCTCTACCAGTGCCTATGGTACTGATCGCTGACAAGGGTTATGATAGTGAGGAAATACGCTAACAACTCCTTAATAAAGGCGCTATCCCAAATATACCAAGGAAAAAAAACTCCGTCATCGGGAATGCCATGCTCGATCGCCACCTCTATAAAATACGGCACTTGGTAGAAAATGCCTTTGCTAGGTTAAAGCATTTTAGATCCATTGCCACTCGGTATGACAAATCGAAGCGCAATTATCAAATTATGTTGGCCATGGCTTGTAGTTATCTATGGTTGCCCATGGGAAACCTCAACGGGCCCTAGTACTGCAGCCGAACTTAATAATCGAGTGTAATGCCCGGGATGTCATGTGAATGAATGATTAGTTTATGCGGCTAGACGAATGGCTTGGAGACACTTCTCCGGATGGGGTTCAGCATTTACTAGCCAGAGCACGCTGGGATGTTAATGAAGCACGAAATATACTGCAACAATGGGTTATAGAGCATTTAGGCTCTAATAAGGCGATATTAATTTTAGATGAGACCGGATTCATCAAAAAAGGTTAGCGAGCGGTTCTCGGAGCTATCGCAGTTTCTTCGGCGATAATCGACCAATGAGCAGTGAAAAGCCTAACCATAATAATCCATCAAAAGCATGATTCCATAACAAACTGGCCCGGAATCCAGTGGATAGCATGAAGCTTTCAATGCCTAAAATAACTCCATGGAGGGCAACCATTGATAAAGTAAAGAATGCTGTCTGCTGTATCAATGGTAGCGTTCGCCACTGAGAGGCGCTGCTGGCTACACCATAAGCTAATAAAGACAGCGCCAATGCTCGGGTACCTAGAATGCCGTTTAACTGAGCATCCCAGAGTAAGCCGAGGGTAAATCCAGTGCCAATATTGATCTGATCTGACATTGCTAGGACCCAGTAGATCAATACTAAAGGTACCCAGGCGTCGCGGACTATTGCCAATGGCGCAGGCCAAGGGGATACCTGTAGAACTAAAGCCAGCGCTAATGTTAATACAATTCTTAGCATCTCATTGACAGTGATACCGGAGTTAGCCATTTAAGAGCCTTGCCTCAGTGATTGGTACTGGGAGCATCGGAAAAACTCTTTGGCCACAGCAGGAGTACTGAATGAAGCTGCTCCATGGCTACCGCTGTTTGTGCTTTAACTCGAAGTTTCGCCTGCTGTGGATCAGTCATTACCTGGTTGATGGTGGCTACCGGATAGCCTTCTGGAAAATGACCATCTAACCCAGAAGTAACCAACTCATCGCCGGGTTGGATATCAGCTGCTAGGGGTAACAGATCAAGCTGTAGCTGCGATAATTCACCGCCACCTCGTGCAATGGTTTGGCGGTGGTTGCGCACAATACGAACAGGAATTGCATGAGAGGGATCGCTAATCAGTAGAACTTGGCAGCTACTATAATTGACGGCGACCACCTGGCCAACCACGCCTTGCCCATTGATTACCGGTTGTCCTAAATAAACCCCTTCTCTGCTGCCTTTATCTAAAACCAGCTGCTGGTTTTGCACATTGAGCTGTGTCACTAATAAATGAGCAATTACTCTCTTTTGTGGCAACTCAGCGGTACTATTTAACAGCTGGTGCAGGCGATGATTCTCCTCCTTTAATTGCTTGAGCAGTAACAATTCGCTTTGCTGGAGCAGTAATGTTTGCTGCAAAACCCGGTTTTCAGAATGCAATTGCTGCTGGGTTTTGCAAAAGTCTGTTATGTCGGTTAACCAGCACCATGGTTGATTAGCAATATAGTAAAAAGGCGCTGTGGCAGAGGTCAGATAGTAATGTACTAAAGAAAATTTAGCTAAGTAGCGATCCATGATCATTAGCCCGCCTGATGCTAGCAGTGCGCATAGTAAGCGTAACTGTAAGGTGGCGCGTCTGCTAAATAGTGGTTTCATGCGGCCCTAGGCTGAGATACCAGCGGACCGATGAGAGATAACATCGCTGGTTACTCCTCACGGAATAGATCATCCCCATACATATCGATCATATCAAGAGCCTTGCCGCCACCCCGGGCAACACAGGTCAATGGATCCTCAGCAACTGTAACCGGTATTCCAGTCTCCTCACGTAACAGACTGTCTAAATGGCGCAATAAAGATCCACCACCGGTTAACACCATACCACGTTCTGAAATATCTGAAGCCAACTCCGGAGGGCATTGCTCTAGTGCAGTCATCACCGCGCTCACGATTCCTGCTAGTGGTTCCTGCAGAGCCTCTAAGATCTCATTAGAGTTTAAGGTGAAACTCCGAGGCACCCCTTCAGCTAAATTGCGACCACGAACCTCAAGTTCGCGAATGGTATCGCCCGGATAGGCGGAGCCAATTTCATGTTTAATCCGTTCAGCGGTTGCTTCGCCAATGAGTGATCCATAATTGCGTCGCACATAGTTAATAATCGATTCATCAAAGCGGTCCCCACCGATGCGTACCGATGAAGAGTAGACAACACCATTCAGTGAAATGACGGCAACCTCTGTTGTTCCGCCACCAATATCGATCACCATGGAGCCCATGGCTTCGGAGACAGGTAGGTTGGCACCAATGGCAGCAGCCATTGGTTCTTCAATCAGAAAAACTTCTCGTGCACCGGCGCCTTGTGCTGATTCACGGATCGCTCGTCTTTCCACCTGTGTCGCCCCGACGGGGACACAGATCAGTACTCGAGGGCTGGGACGGATAAAACTGTTGCTATGTACTTGTTTAATGAAGTATTGCAACATCTTTTCCGTCACGAAGAAATCAGCGATCACCCCATCTTTCATCGGGCGGATCGCCGAGATATTACCCGGAGTACGCCCGAGCATCTGTTTAGCTTCATACCCTACGGCAGCAATGCTTTTGCCAGCGCCTGAGTGGTCCTGTCGAATAGCCACCACGGAAGGCTCATTCAGTACAATACCCTGACCTTTAACGTAGATCAGCGTATTTGCTGTCCCTAAATCTATCGATAAATCATTGGAAAATAGACCGCGAATTTTTCTGAACATAATTTACAGTGCATCCTGATGGATTCAATGCTAAAAATCAGCAAGTTATTGACATGATGTCGCTATGGATGCATGGCCTGAATGGCTGCTACCGACAGCGATTTTACGCTTATTTGAGCGCCAAAGAAGCAGTAATGATTTCGGCATCATAACTCAATACTGGATTTTATGCGATTTATCCCATAATAATAGTCAAAAGATGAAAATAACATTATAGTGTTCTATTTGATTTTCGTCCGGTTTAATTGCTTATAAGGCTGTTTCCATGAATCACCCATGGCGCATACTCCTGTTGAATGGGCCCAACCTTAATTTATTGGGTTGGCGCAACCCGCAACATTATGGTACTGTTAGTCTAGCAGATCTGGTAACGCGATTGCAGCAACAGGCTAATGACTTAGGGGTAATACTGCAGCATCAGCAGTATAATGCCGAACATCAGTTAGTAGAAGCGGTGCAGCATGCGCGTGATCAAGTTGACTTTCTCCTTATCAATGCAGCTGCCTTTACTCATACCAGCATCGCTCTGCGAGATGTTCTCGAAGCAGTAAAACTGCCATTTGTTGAAATCCACCTGTCTAATATTTACGCTCGAGAGGCCTTTCGGCGTCACTCTTATCTTGCAGAGTTGGCGGTGGGGACGATCAGTGGTTTAGGGGCTGACGGCTATCAGTATGCCTTACAGGCAGCCTGGAGCTATTTACAGCGTTGTTCACTTACAAAAGGTACTCCTGATGGATATTGAAAAAATCAGGCAACTAATAGAATTAGTTCAGCAGTCTGGTATTAATGAATTGGAGATCAGTGAAGGAGATGAGTCAGTTTGTATTCGTCGTAATACACCCGTAGCGGCTACTATGTCTCCGGTAATCACTGCAACTTCGGGGGCACCGGCACTGACCACAGCCCACACAATGCCAGCTTCTGATGTTGGCCAGCTAGCTAACGATATCAAAGGTTATCAGGTGCGTTCACCGATGGTAGGGATGTTCTATCGTCGGCCCAATCCTAACGATAAGCCATTTGTTGAAATAGGGCAAAAAGTGAAGGTCGGTGATCCGCTGTGTATTGTTGAAGCGATGAAAATGATGAATAGAATTGAAGCTGATCAAGCCGGTGTGGTAACCGCAATCCATATTGAAGATGGTTGTCCAGTAGAATTTGATGAGCCACTGATAGTGATCAATCCACAAGAGGGATGAAGCATGTCAGATTCAAATCAAATATCGAAAGTAGTGATTGCCAATCGTGGTGAAATTGCGCTTCGTATCGTTCGGAGCTGCAAAGAGATGGGTATTCGGACCGTTGCAGTGCATTCCACGGCTGATCGTAAATCGAAACCGGTGCTATTAGCGGATGAAACAGTCTGCATAGGTGCAGCGCCTACTGGGCAGAGTTACCTTAATGGACCGGCAATTATTGCAGCCGCTGAGGTTACGGGAGCAATGGCTATTCACCCTGGCTATGGCTTTTTATCAGAAAATGCCGATTTTGCCGAACAGGTTGAACGTTCAGGTTTTATCTTTATTGGACCGCGATCAGAAACCATACGTTTGATGGGTGATAAAGTCTCAGCCATTCGAACCATGAAGCAGGCGGGAATGCCATGTGTTCCTGGTTCTGAGGGGCCTTTAGGGAATGATGATCAGCAGAATAGTCGTATTGCCCAAGCCATTGGCTATCCAGTACTCATCAAAGCAGCGGGGGGAGGTGGAGGCCGTGGAATGCGAGTTGTAAAACAGCCACAAGAGCTTAATTCTGCGATTGCAACCACCCGTGCTGAAGCGAGCGCTGCTTTTGGCAATAGCAGCGTCTACTTAGAGAAATACTTAGCTACCCCTCGTCACATTGAAATTCAAATATTGGCGGATAGTCAAGGGGATGTCACCTATCTGGGTGAACGTGATTGCTCAATGCAACGTCGCCATCAAAAGGTTATTGAAGAGGCGCCAGCGTTAGGAATCACGGCTGCTCAGCGGCGAGCCATTGGTGAGCAATGTGTTGAGGCGTGTCGAGCAATTGGCTATCGAGGTGCGGGTACCTTTGAGTTTTTGTATGATGAAGGAAAATTTTATTTTATTGAAATGAATACCCGGATCCAGGTAGAGCATCCTGTCACCGAAATGATTAGTGGCATTGATTTGGTAAAAGAGCAGCTACGGATTGCTGCCGGGCTACCACTGTCTATTCAACAGGATCAACTACAGCTGCGGGGGCATGCCCTAGAGTGCCGAATTAACGCTGAACATCCAAAAACATTTTTACCTTCTCCTGGAGTGATCAGCCGTTTTCATGCACCGGGTGGTTTAGGCGTACGTTGGGATTCGCATATTTATGCAGGTTACTCGGTTCCATCGCACTACGATTCGATGATTGGCAAGTTAATTACCTATGGAGAGAATCGAGAAACTGCTATGGCGCGCATGCGTAATGCGCTATCAGAACTCATTATTGAAGGTATTCAGAGTAATGGTGCGCTTCACCAACAGCTGTTAAACGATCCACAGTTTCGACAAGGGGGCATGGATATTCACTATTTAGAGCGTTTTTTGACTGAAATTAGTGAATGAAAGCAGTTTCGGTGAGCTCGGTTTGCTCAAATAAACGAGAGTTAAACCGAGAAGCTTGTTGGGCTTTCGGGCTGACTATTCTCTATGGTGTAGCTTGGAGCATGGCTTTGGTTATTGCTGATTCAAGGCTAGGTGTTGTAGGTGTTCCTCTCTGGTTTGAATGGGTTGCCTTGCGCCTACCGATACTATTTATTGTTTCTTGCACGGTTATAATACGCTGTTATTTCCGTCATTTCTCTTTCGATAATTAACGATTTATGCGCACCTTGGCTCTTTGGGCCGTCTTAATCGTCTATTTGGGGATCCTGCTTGCCATAGCCAGTTTGTCGACGCGTTCGCAGCCAACTGCTTCTTGGCAAAATTATTATTTGGGTAACCGCACTGCTGGGGGTTTAGTGTTAGCAATGACACTTGCTACCAGTTATACCAGTGCCAGCTCATTTATTGGTGGGCCAGGAGCTGCCTATCAATATGGGCTTGTTTGGGTAGCCATCGCTTTAATCCAGCTGCCCGTGGCCTGGTTAACCTTGGGGGTACTGGGGAAAAAGTTAGCAATATTGTCGCGTCACTATCAAGCGATTACCATCAACCAGCTGTTGTATGCCCGCTACCAAAGTCGACTGCTGAGCACCTTAACCAGTGTCAGTTTACTGATTGCCTTTTTAGCCATACTGACGGTGCAGTTTATAGGAGCGTCACGCCTCCTGGAGAGTGCTTTGGGGCTATCTTATGGGACCGGTCTGTTAATTTTTGGGATCACAGTCAGTCTGTACACTTTAATCGGTGGCTTTCAAGCAGTGATGTTAACCGATGTACTTCAAGGCTTAATCATGTTAATCGGTGGTGTGCTGCTACTGGCTAAAGTCATAGGAGCCACGGGGGGGTTAATGCCAGCAATAGTTAAACTACAACAGATCGATCCGCAATTAATCACTCCCAAAGGCACAGGAAACCTGATTAACTTACCGATGCTCGGCTCTTTTTGGGTCTTAGTCGGTTTTGGGACGTTAGGGCTACCGCAGACAGCCACCAGCTGTATGGCTTATAAAGATAGCCGAGCTATGCATCAAGCGATGGTAGTTGGCAGTATCATCTTGGGTGTATTCATGCTAACCATGCACCTGAGTGGTGCGTTAGGGCATGCCTTATTCCCCAATCTCACTGCTCCTGATCAGATCGTTCCGACCTTAATGACCCACCTGTTTTCACCGGTAGCGGCTGGGCTATTTTTAGCAGCACCTTTATCAGCGATTATGTCCACGGTCGACGCTCAATTATTGCAGTGCTCGGCAACCCTGATTCACGATCTCTATCTTCCTTTCACCCCTCAGAACGCACGATCACCACAATCACTGATGCGTAGTGCCCGCCCCGTGACCCTAATATGCAGTCTGCTGGTCCTATGGGCTGCTTGGCATCCCCCGAAGTTGATTATTTGGTTGAATTTAATGGCCTTTGGCGGGTTACAAGTAGTATTTTTGTGGCCCTTATTGTTAGGTCTTTACTGGCCGAAGGCTAATGCTACCGGTGCGCTCTTTGCCTTTGTCATTGGGCTTAGTAGCTACCTGGGATTGACCATACTATCGATTAAACCTTGGGGATTTCACCCAGTCGTTCCAGCCCTGATTGGTAGTTTAATCGCTTTCATGATAGGCAACCGCCGGCAAGCTTCTTGAATGAATCTTCTGAAATAACCCTATGAGGTTCTGATGGCCTGGCTTCAAATAAAATTGTTAATCGCTGCCGAGCAAGCCGAGGTAGCCGAACAGCTCTGCTTGGCACAGGGTGCGGTGGCGATTACCTTGAGTGATGCGCAAGATAACCCGGTGCTGGAGCCGCTGCCTGGAGAAACTCGCTTATGGCAACAGACCGAGCTGGTTGCTCTCTATGATGAATCGATTGATATTTCCACTATCACCAGCGAATTGCAAATGACATTACTGCTTTCAGAGCAGCATCCGCCAACCTTCGAGCGGCTTGCCGATAAGGCTTGGGAACGAGAAGCTTTAACCAACTGGAAACCTATTTGTTTTGGCGATCGTTTATGGATCTGCCCGAGCTGGCAGATGGTTCCCGATCCGGCTGCAGTGACGGTGACACTGGATCCTGGTCTAGCGTTTGGTACAGGAAGCCACCCGACGACAGCGCTTTGTTTGAATTGGCTGGCTCAGCAGCCTTTGGCTGGAAAACGAATCATCGATTTTGGTTGTGGTTCAGGGATCTTAGCGATTGCCGCCTTAAAATTAGGCGCTGTGAGCGCTTTGGGTATTGATCAGGAGCCACAAGCATTGATGGCCACTCGAGATAATGCTGAGCACAATCAAGTGGCTGATCGCTTGCAATTAAGAGAAACCGATACGCCACCGACCAATGAGGTCGCTGATATTGTTGTCGCCAATATTTTGGCCGAACCGCTTAAACAGCTGGCACCACAACTGAGCCAGCTGGTTTTGCCGGGCGGATGGCTGTTACTCTCTGGCATTTTAAGTTCACAAGCAGAAGCGGTGATGGGTGCCTATCAAGAGAATTTTACTTTTAAGACCCGGCAAACTGAACAAGAGTGGTGTTGTCTCAGTGCTATTAAACACCCAGGAAAATTTTAAACGATTTTCCTGGGGTCGATTCTCGCAAATAATAGAACCTCTCAAGAACCCGAGGGGGATTTATCAATATTGAAAGACGCTTATGAAGCGATTTTCAGATTTGGTAAGTGCCTGGAGAAAAATTCATGCTCAGTGACCAACATAATAACTCTGGCTGAGGCCCAAGGATTAGAAACCCTAAACAGTCCTAATCGGGCGATTGCCGCTCGTTACGATTTTAAGGCGCAGCGCGTGATGATGACACTAGTTTCTGGGATTGAGTTAGCTATCCCACCCGCTATTGTTCAGGGATTGAATACGGCAACTCCAGATGAATTAGCGGATATTGAGCTTACCCCAATGGGGATAGGGTTCTATTTTCCCACTATTGATGCGGATGTTTTTGTCCTAGCTATCCTACAGGATTTTACGGGCACACGGCAGTGGATGGCTCGAAAACTAGGTCGGTAAGATGGTTCACAGAAATCTGCGATCAAAGCCATTACTTCTAGAACTAATGGGAAGTTGGTTGGCAGGCCGATAAAAAATACCTATCAGGATTAAAGTTTGCATAACGTGACATTTTATTGTTTTTGCTGCATATACCTTCTGCTGATGGACTAGGGTACGTCAGTGAGAATTCGTAGGCTTGGTTAAAATAAGCGACCTGATTCCCATTTTAGCGACCTGCCAATTTTTTTTGCACAATTTTTCCTTATAGTAAAACTTAGGCACCCTCGATCAGGATCCTATCAGGCCTATGGAGTTGAATGAATGGTGGTTACGTTTATCCTTGATCCCGAACTTATGGCCTGATCGATTGGCTACTCTGGCTGAGCCTTTACAAGCGATTCAAGGGCTGGAGGGATTGGAACAGTTACGAGCTGCCGGTCTGACGGCAGAGCAGTGCCAAGCTTTTTTAGAGCCTCCTCCTCAGCGATTGGCCAATGCTAAACGTTGGTTACAGCACCCCCAACATCGACTGTTGACTCGAGGCAATCCTGAATATCCGGAGCGTCTCCGACATCTCCCTGATCCACCGCTACTGCTATTTACTGTGGGTGAAATCAGCCTACTGCAGGCACCCCAATGTGCCTTAGTCGGGAGTCGACAAGCAACCCCTTATGGTATCCATTGGGGAGAGCATTTTTCCAGTGAGCTGGCATCTAGTGGATTGGTGATCACCAGTGGTTTAGCCATAGGTATAGATGCAATTTGTCACCAAGCATCCCTGGAAATCGGTGGTAAAACCATAGCCGTGCTGGGCAATGGTTTACAAACCCCCTATCCTCGCTGTCATCAGCCTTTAGCGGAGCGTATTCTAGAACAAGGCGGATTGTTGATTTCGGAATACTGTCCCGATACACCCCCAAAGCCTTTCCACTTTCCCCGGCGGAATCGCCTGATCAGTGGATTAAGTTTAGGCGTCTTAGTCGTTGAAGCTTCACTGCGTAGCGGGTCACTCATTACCGCTCGGCATGCGCTGGAGCAAGGACGCGAAGTGTTTGCTTTACCGGGAGATTTGGCGCATAACAATAGCCAAGGATGCCATCAACTGATCCGGTAAGGAGCTTGGTTAGTGACTCAGCCTATGGAAGTGTTAGAAGTACTCAACAGCTCGTTAAACTGGATAAGTTTACCGCCACCCGCTGTGTCTGCTGCCCGGGAAGAGAGTATCTTAACAGGAGATGATGAGCGATTGGGTTCGCGGGCGCTGTTAATGCAAATAGGGAATGAAGCTACGCCTATTGACCTTATCAAGGAACGAGCTGGACAACCATTAACCGAAGTGTTACAGCAGTTGCTTGATTTGGAACTATCAGGGCGGATCAAGGCTATCCCTGGTGGCTATGTTCGATGCAAAAGGTGAATGATAGCTAAGCCGCTTAACTTTGATTATTATCAGTGATAAATCGGCCACTTTTTAACAATAGCAGGCTTATTTAATCAGCATAAAATTTATATCGGAATCAAGCGGCATGACTACAACGATCGTTATCCTATTAATTTAGGGTAAGGGGATCTAGATAGCTTAGTAACGGTGAAAAAGGCCGTTAACCCGATAACCTAATCGTTAAATTTTGCTATAGTAGAGTTATTGAGGTAGACGAAGAGAATAGCGTTCTGTTTAATGCTCGGTCTACAACAGCAGACAATAATTACCTAATCACAATGACTAGACTGAGTTTTTACCCTACTTGTTCATCCATGGATAATCTGCAACCTATCTCATCATTGTATGCTCAGCTGGTAGCAGGCACTTCTGCCTTACGGGCTGGTCAGGTCATTGCCTATCCCACAGAGGCGGTCTTCGGTTTGGGATGTGATCCGGATAGCTTACCGGCTGTTGCTCAGTTATTATCCTATAAACAGCGGCTAGTAACCCAGGGGCTCATTTTAGTAGCCGCTGACTATTCACAGTTGCAGCCCTATATCGATGAAGATCGCCTTCCTGAAGCGGCTAAACAGCGTTTATTGGCCAGTTGGCCTGGCCCGATTAATTGGGTAGTTCCTGCATCGATAAACACTCCAGGTTGGTTAACCGGCCGCTTTAATAGCCTTGCCGTTCGGGTATCCGCTCACCCATTAGTTCATCAATTGTGCCAAACCTTTGGTAAGCCAGTCACCTCGACCAGCGCGAACATTATAGGTAAGCCCCCCTGTCGCACGGCTGCCGCCGTTAGAGCACAATGGGGGGATCAGCTGTTTATTCTCTCTGGAGAGGTGGGTGGTGAGCGTAATCCCTGTGAAATTCGTGATGCAATGACCAATGATTGCTTACGACCAAGCTGAATAGTGTTGCATGGATCATTATCGACTCTTTGGTTATCCGCTAGGGCACTCGCTATCCCCGAGGATTTATCAGCTGTTTTCTGAACAGACCCAGCAACCGTTAATCTATGATACCAATGAAGTCACTGCTGATGCTTTTCCAGAGGCAATTCGGCGATTTTTTAATGATGGTGGACAGGGTGCCAATGTGACAGCTCCTTTAAAGGGGATAGCGGCCCAATGGGCGGATCGATTAACACCGGCGGCGCAATTGGGATCAGTGAATATGCTTATTCGTCTGCCGGATGGCCAAATTCTTGGCGATAATAGCGATGGCTTTGGTTTGATCAATGATCTACAACGACAGCAGCTATTAACCTCGGGAGCGCGTCTACTACTACTGGGTGCTGGTGGGGCAGCACGAGGGTTATTACCACAGTTATTAGCGACTCAGCCTGCGGAAATCGTGCTCCTAAACCGTACCGAGAGTACCGCGGTAGCGCTGGCTGAAGCCTGTTGCTCACTAGGGTCCATTCGGGTTGCTAGCCTGCAGCAGCTGCCGAGTGGACCCTTCGATTTAGTTATCCAGGCGACCAGTGTTCGCCATCAAATCGCTTTCCAGTCGATGATGAGCACCCTGCCATGGCCAATGGCTGCCTGTTATGATCTTAATTACTCATCTACCGCATCACTGACCCCTTTTCTACAGTGGGCAG
This sequence comes from Candidatus Symbiodolus clandestinus, assembly GCA_038960095.1. GTDB lineage: Bacteria > Pseudomonadota > Gammaproteobacteria > Enterobacterales > Symbiodolus > Symbiodolus clandestinus. The sequence goes on along the minus strand of CP152425.1, from coordinate 470,398 downwards.
GTCAGCAAGGGGCTACCCAGCTCGTAGATGGTTTAGGCATGTTAGTGGAACAAGCCGCCTATGCTTTCAATTGTTGGCGACAGGTTACCCCATCAGTCGATACCGTGCTCTCGATCCTACGTCAAGAGTTAGCATGCCGTCATTAACTAACAGTTTACGGGATTACCATACTTTTGCATTGCCGGTATGGGCACAGCAGGTGATCTGTATTGATAGTATGGATGCTTTATGGACGGCTTACCAGCAAGTGCAGCGGGTTAAGCAGCCCTTTCTCTGGCTCGGTGAAGGTAGCAACACCCTGTTTTGCAAAAATTTTCAGGGAAGCGTCTTTTTGATGCGTCTTAAGGGGCTGCAGATAACAGAGCAAGCCGATGCTTGGCATCTACGAGTCGCAGCGGGTGAAAATTGGCATCAATTGGTTTGTAATACAGTCTGCCAAGGTATTCCGGGTTTAGAAAATTTGGCATTAATCCCTGGATCAGTAGGAGCCGCTGCGCTGCAAAATATTGGGGCTTACGGGGTGGAGTTTCAGCAATTTTGCCGATATGTTGAGCTGTTGGATTTGCAACGGCAGCAATTGGTGCGTTTACCAACTTCCGCTTGTCAATTTGTTTATCGTGACAGTGCGTTGAAACGTTTGGATCAGAGTCGTTGGGTTATTACCGCGGTTGGGCTGGTGCTTCCCAAAGCTTGGCTTCCCTGCTTAACCTATGGGGAGTTGAAATCGTTAGAGACAAATATCTCTCCTCAGGCCCTTTTAGAGCAAGTGTGTGCTATTCGCCAAAAAAAACTACCTGATCCCCGTTTATTAGGGAATGCTGGTAGTTTTTTTAAAAATCCGGTGATGAGTCGCGAACCACTTAATCAATTACTATTGCGCTACCCGGAATTGACCTATTATCCAGTGGATCAGCATCGGGTTAAGGTAGCCGCCGCTGGGTTAATTGAACGTTGTGGCTTAAAAGCTTTTCGTATCGGTGATGCAGCCGTACATCAACAGCAAGCTCTGGTTATAGTGAATCTAGGTCAGGCAACACCAGAACACGTGATCACCTTGGCTAAAGTGATCCGACAGCAAGTGATACAGCAGTTCACAGTTTCCTTAGAGCCAGAGGTCTGTTTTATAGGGTCCGCTGGTCCTATCAATGCGCTTGAGGTGCTTGCTTGACCCTAGAAAAATGTGCTTTGCAGCTATTACCGCTGTTATCCTCTGGGGTACCTAGGCTGGCAACCGAGCTGCTGGCACAACTTAACATTAGCCACCACTTGCTACAACAGGCATTAGGGATTTTGCAGTCCTGGGGTTTGTTATTGCTGATTGATAGCAAACAGCGTCATCGATTAATAGTGCCGCCTCGCCTATGCCATGCTACGTTGTGCCACTACAGTCAGCATTCAGCGATCCAATTGTTTCCATTGTTACCTTCTACTAACCAATATTTGCTGGATCACTATCAGACTTTGCCCAGTGGAGCTGCTTGCGTTGCTGAATATCAAACTTTGGGGCGAGGACGCCGGGGACGACAGTGGTTAGCGAGTTTTGGGTCTTGCGCGCTGTTTTCTATGCTGTGGCATTGGTCAAAGGTACCGCAGGGATTATCAGCCATTAGCTTAGCGTTGAGTTTAGTAGCCGCTGACACTTTGCAGCAGTTAGGGGTCGAGGAGGTTAAAGTAAAATGGCCGAATGATCTCTATTTGCAAGGAAGAAAACTGGGGGGGGTGTTAATTGAAACCAGCGGCTCAGTAGCTAATAACGGGCAAATTTCGCTAATCATTGGAATTGGAATTAACCTTTACCCTTCTTGTCAGCGGCTGTCTATTAAGCAGCCGGTGATTAGTCTACAGGAAGCCGCTGTCAGATTAGATGGTAATCAGTTAATTGGTAGCATTTTGAACGCCTGGAGAACTGCCTTGCAGCAGTTTTCTCAACAGGGATTGGCTCCTTTTTTAAATCGTTGGCCCTCTTACGATCTGTTGATGGGAAAATGGTTGCAACTACAGACACCAGGTGGGAGCATCTTAGCTGGCATCGCCCGTGGCATTGATCCGCAGGGTGCCCTATTGGTAGAGCATCAAGGGAAGTTAGAGCGTTTTCCTGGAGGAACCGTCAGAGCTTATGGTTGAGCCATCAAGTGGTCGCTGTAGATTACGAGAGCTTGAACAGGTAACTTGGATTATTTTGCCTCTCCGAGCTATTCTATTGGGTATCTATAACCAGATAACTGAAACCTGCTAAACATCTTCCCTTTACACTATCCGGGTTTTTCGGCATTATCTGCCCAGGTTTTATCCAGGACTTATAAATGGAGTAGATATGGCTAAAGAAGATTGTATTGAAATGCAGGGGACCGTGCTGGAAACTCTGCCAAATACTATGTTTCGAGTAGAATTGGAGAATGGTCATGTAGTGATTGCCCATATCTCTGGGAAAATGCGCAAAAATTATATCCGCATCCTAACCGGCGATAAGGTCACTGTGGAACTCACCCCTTACGATCTCTCTAAGGGTCGCATCATTTTCCGCTGCCGCTAATCAATCTACTAGAGAAATCAGGCCTTGATTGGCTTGAAAGTGGGTCAAAATTATTCGAAGCCAACCTCTGTTCGGACTACAGTCTATTTTAAGCTAAAGCTCCTGCTGCCCAACTTTTTAACGAAACAGGCGGAACTTTCCACCCGTAACCTGGTTTAGGTGCAGATGGATAGCATTAGCCGAATGGTCGGGATAATCGAGCAGCTGTGTAAAGTGTTCTTCTATGGCAAGGCGATACCATAGCGAGACGACCCAGTCGCTAATTGAGTGGAGTCGTTCGACGCTCCCTCTAATGACTCGTCATTTAGTGGTGGGAGCATATCACAATGAGATTAATGCTTGACCTAAAGAGAAATTTTAGTAAAGTACAATCCTGACTTTTGTTGTTTTTTTAATGTAAAGTTGGTTTATTGGGATTTGATTAGTTTACTAGAAAGGAGTTGTATCAGTATGGATACGGGTATTGTTAAATGGTTTAATAATAGCAAAGGATTCGGCTTTATTTGTCACACGGAAGGTGGCGAAGATATTTTTGCACACTACTCCATGATTCAAATGGATGGTTACCGGACCTTAAAGGCGGGCCAGCAAGTGAGTTTTGTTCTACAGCAAGGCCCAAAAGGCCGCCACGCTACAGAGATCCAGCTAGCTTCAGAAAAGTTTAAGCAACAGGCTTGTGTAGCCACAGTAGCTGGTTGAGATCGAGTTTTGGCTTAATAAGAGTTTAGCCAGCGCCGCTCCTTAGCGCGGCGCTGGGTGGTTTTCAAAGACCCCATAAACACTTCTCCTCTGTTTTATGGTGACTGGTCCCCCATCACAATTTCCACCGCTACTGTTCTTCAGCCTCTTCTCTTGGCAGTGTGTTGTGTCCTATAAGACGGCGTTTCAGCTGTTGTCCTGGTCGGAAAGTCACCACCCGACGAGCAGTAATCGGTATATCCTCCCCTGTTCTAGGGTTCCTTCCCGGCCGTTGACATTTATCGCGTAAGCTAAAGTGTCCAAAGCCAGAGAGTTTGACAGCTTCACCACTTTGTAATGCTGCACGGATTGATTCAAAAAAGGTTTCAATCAGCTGTTTGCTATCGCATTTGCTAAGATTAAATTTTGTCAGCAAATTTTCTGCCATATCTGCTTTGGTTAAAGCCATCATTCAATTCCTCAAGGATGCTTGGAATCTCTGCTCTAACGCTGTCGTAATGCGCGCTACTATTGTTGTTATTTCAGATTCCTCTAGCGTATGGCGGCTACTCTGAAACCATAATGCCACTGCCAGACTTTTGTACCCGGTAGGAATTGTACTGCCCCGATAAACATCGAACAAGTGTAGTTTAATTAACTCATCTTTGGCAACCTGTTGACACAAGTCGATCACTGCTTGCACCGCTACTGCTTCAGGTACGACTAATGCTAAATCACGGCGGTTAGTGGGAAAACGGGAAATTTCTTGAGCACGAGGTATCTGAGATTGTAATAAGGGTTCGATCATTAGCTCAAAGAGTAGCGGGACACCGCTGATCTCAAATTGCTGTACTAGCTTAGGGTGCAGGGCGCCAATATAGCCGATTAATTGCCCTTGATAGTAAATGTCTGCACTTTGTCCAGGGTGTAAGGCTGGATGGCTACCTACCTTGAATTGTAGGACATCCACTCGCTCCGTTAAGGCAAACAGGGCTTCAATATCCCCTTTAATATCAAAAAAGTCGACAGATTGTTGAGTTAAATCCCAGTGCATTTCATCTCGATCCCCCTGAATGATCCCAGCAACGACCTGCTGTTGGATAACAGCGAGCTCTGCTTGGGGGTTAGGGATAAATCGCAGACCGATTTCAAACAGGCGAATGCGTTGTTGCTGTCGACGCTGATTATAGAGAAGCGTGGTTAGTAGTCCAGTCCATAGGGATAACCGCATTGCTGACAATTTCACCGAAATGGGATGGGGTAAGTTTAAAGCGGGTTGTTGCGGGTGTAATAGCTGCTGCTGCTCAGGATCGACAAAACTATAAATGATCGCTTCATGGTAGCCGCGATCGATTAATAATGTAGAGAGACGATTTAAAGGCAAGGATGTTTCTGATTGTAATTGCCAGGTGGCAGGTACGCAGGCAGAGCTACTGGGTAGGCGATGATAGCCATAAAGTCGTGCCATCTCCTCAATCAGATCGACCTCTAACGACAGATCAAAACGCCAGGTGGGTGGCACAATTTCCCAGCCGTTGGCAATCGGCTGCACCTGACAGCCTAGGGTTAATAGCTGCTGATGCACCCAATCAGCAGCAAAGGGATGGCCAATGAGTCGTTCTATGGCTTTATGTCTGAGCTGAATGGGCAGTAATTGTGGAAAAAAGTGATCTTTGCTGAAAGATTGTATCGGACCAGCCTTACCACCACAGATGGTTAACAATAGCGAAGTTGCTCGCTCCAGGGCTTTAAGGGGTAAAACTGGATCCACGCCGCGTTCAAAACGGTAAGCAGCTTCACTATGAATGCCATAGCAGCGTGCCTGACCACTAATAAAGCGCGGTGTGAAGTGGGCGCTTTCTAATAAAATGGTTTGAGTATGAGATTGCACACTCGAGGAGAGTCCACCCATTACCCCAGCAATGGCTAATAGCTGCTGTTGATCAGCAATCACCAGTGTATCCTCGCTAAGGACAGTGGATTGCTGGTTGAGCAAGGTGATCGGTTCACCTTTGCTGGCAAAACGAACTACTACCTCTCCCGTAATCGAGTTTCTATCAAAAGCATGCAAAGGTTGACCGAACTCAATTTGTACATAGTTAGTGATATCAACGACAACGGATCCTGTGGGCTGAATGCCGCACTTTAATAGGCGCTGCTGTATCCAGGCTGGAGTCTCTAGGGAGGCATTGATCGGTCGAAAGACACGGCAACAGTAGTAGGGACAAGCGTCTGCAGCCTCGAGCGTCAAAGTAATAGACTCGCTCAGGGTCACCGGCACTGGCGTGATGCAGGGTTCCTGCACCGACAGTTGATTCAACAGGGCCACTTCACGGGCCAAGCCAGAGACACTCAGGCAATCAGCACGATTGGGGGTTATCCCGATATCAAACAAGTTGTCCTCTTCTAAGGTACTGATTTGCTCTACCTCTAAGCCAGCTAAGGTCAATTGTTCGGCTAATTGCTCAGTATTAATCGCGGGATTAACCCACTCTCGTAGCCAGACTTCACTCAATTTCATCAAATACCTCCAAGAAACCCAGCCATTCTAGGGCAGAGAGGAAAGAAAGGATTTTTGATTTGGCTGGATATCTTTCCTTTCACACAAAAATTCCATAGAGTGTGTGGAAAATCCTGCTGCTTCTTTATAATAAATTCGTCCAAAGTTTTCATCTATCTAATGGGTTTCCCGTAGAGGTGTCTGAGGCGGTGCTTGTTGATTTTAACCCCTTCAGAGGTTCAATGCACCACTATCATGGATTTTAGGGTGTTAAGGGATACTCCCCTTGAGAGCTAAGAGGATAACGGCATGATGCTTACAAAAAACTGAATCACCCTAGGTTTTTCAGAATCAAAAAAGGCAGACATTCGGCAGGAGTGCAACGTCAGTATAGCGGCACTACCGGTCGTGTAGAAAATTGCCAAATTGGAGTTTTCTTATGTTATTCGAGGAATGGGGGTAGTGCTTTTCTCGATCGAGAATTATATCTACTTACTAGCACTTAAGAGGAAGCATTCATCAGCGCCTTAAAGTCCGCGACGATAGTGCATTGAGACACTGAAGCGGTTAAAATCAACGAATACTGCCAATCAGGCACCTCTACGGGAAACCCATTAGATAGATGAAAACTTTAGGCGAGTTTATTATAGAGAAGCAGCAGGATTTTCCAAATGCCACTGGCGAACTAACGGCGCTATTAGCTGCCATTAAGTTGGCGGCTAAAATTGTTCATCGCGACATCAACAAAGCCGGTTTAGTCGATATTTTGGGTTACACTGAAAAACAGAATGTGCAGTGCGAGAGGCAGACCAAACTCGATCAATTTGCCAATGAGACCTTTAAAGCGGCTCTTGAGGCGCGCGGTGAAGTTGCTGGGATCGCTTCTGAAGAAGAGGAAAATTTTATCGCCTTCACGCAGGAGAGGGCTCGAAAAGGGAAATATGTGGTATTGCTAGATCCACTGGATGGCTCCTCTAATAGTGATGTTAATGTTTCCGTCGGTACCATCTTCTCCATCTATCATCGCTTGTCACCGATAGGCTCCCTAGTCACCCTCGATGATTTCTTACAACCAGGAAATCAACAGGTGGCAGCTGGTTATGTCATCTACGGCTCTTCCACGATGCTGGTCTATACCACTGGCCATGGAACCCATGGTTTTACCTATGATCCCACTTTGGGAGTCTTTTGCCTCTCTCACGAATCGATTCAAACACCAACCCAAGGGAACTTTTACTCGGTTAATCAGGGGAATCAGTACCAATTTCCTTCGGAGGTGCAGCAGTATATCCATTATTGTCAAACCAGGGATGTTGCTACTAGCCGCCCCTATAGCGCACGTTACATCGGCTCTCTAGTCGCTGATTTTCATCGCAATCTCTTAAAAGGGGGGATATACCTTTACCCCAGTACCCAAACCCACCCTCAGGGTAAATTGCGTCTTCTTTATGAGTGCAACCCCATCGCCCTACTTGCCGAGCAAGCAAGCGGGCGTGCTACTGATGGAAGTCAACGGATTTTAGATATTCAACCAATTTCTCTCCATCAGCGATCCTCGCTTTGGGTGGGTTCCTCTGAAATGGTAGCCAAGGCAGAATCGTTCATACAACCCTTATAACCGATTGAGATAAAAATAAAATTGAGTTTTTTCTGACTATTGCTAAGTCCCAGGGTATACTATGCCCCCTAACAAAGTTGGGGTTTTAAAAGGCTAAAAAATGAGTTTACGGTCCGTACCTTCTGGAAAATCAATTCCAGACGATATCTATGTCATTATCGAGATACCCGCTAATTCTGATCCGATCAAATATGAGGTCGACAAACAGAGCGGTGCGCTATTTGTTGACCGCTTTATTAATACACCCATGTTCTATCCTTGTAATTATGGGTACATTAATGACACCTTAGGGGATGATGGAGATCCGGTTGATGTATTAGTACCGACTCCCTATCCTCTTCAGGCAGGTTCGGTCATTCGCTGCCGGCCAGTAGCCCTGTTAGCTATGGTGGATGAAAGCGGTGAAGATGCCAAAGTAATCGCCGTTCCCCATTCTAAGCTTACTGCGGATTACGAGGTCATTCAAGAAGTTGATGATCTGCCAGCCTTACTAAAGGCACAAATTCAGCATTTTTTTGAACACTATAAAGCACTGGAACCAGGAAAATGGGTGACCATAAAAGGGTGGCAAGGTAAACAAGCGGCTATGAATGAAATTATGGCGGCTGTTCAACGGGCACAAAAACAATCTCAATGAGCAATAAACAAACCGCTTAGCATATGAAAAGTGCTGGTGATTGACTTAAGCAGGGAGATGATTACAGTCAGTATGGTAGCTATCCATGGCCACACGCCGCAGCAATATATTACCCATCATTTGCGGCACCTTTGTATTGGTTCAGGTTTTTGGACGATACATATTGATTCACTGTTCTTTTCAATAGGATTAGGTGTGCTGTTTTTATGGTTATTCCATCATGTGGCTGTTCGGGCAACCACTGGCGTTCCCGGAAAATTGCAGTGTGCCATTGAAATGGTTGTTGATTTCGTTAATGAATCCGTTAAAGAGGTTTTCCAAGGAAGTAATCTAATGATTGCGTCACTAGCGTTAACCATCTTTGTTTGGGTATTGCTGATGAATACCATGGATTTGCTACCAGTGGATCTACTGCCCAGACTAGCACAATATGCTGGATTATCTGAACTGCGAGTCGTACCTTCAGCTGACGTTAACATCACTTTATCGCTCTCTATAGGCGTTTTTTTCCTGATCATCTTCTACAGTATCAAGGTGAAAGGCGCTTGGGGAACTCTTCGTGATTTTACCCTTCATCCATTCAATCATTGGCTATTTGCCCCAATTAATCTGCTGTTAGAAAGCCTTTCAATGCTAGCTAAGCCCTTATCATTGGGTTTACGACTATTTGGCAATATGTATGCTGGAGAGCTAATTTTTATTTTGATCAGTGCTCTGTTGCCCTGGTGGGCACAATGGGCATTTTCCGTTCCCTGGGCGATTTTTCACATCCTGGTCATTGTTTTACAAGCCTTTATTTTTATGGTGCTAACGATTGTTTATCTCTCGATGGTCAATGAAGAGCATAACTAACCGCTAGGCTCTGATCTATTGCCGCTCGCTTTAATGTTAGGAGTTTATTATGGAACCGTTCAGTGTAGATACCTATGTACTAGCTGCTTTTATGTTGGGGATTGCTGCGATCAGCGCAGCAGTAGGAATCAGTATAGCAGGCAGTAAATTTTTGGAAGGGGCTGCACGGCAACCCGACCTAATGCCAAAATTGCGAACCCAATTTTTAATTGTCATGGGAATGATTGATGTTATCCCCATGTTAACCGTTGCGGTAGCACTCTATTTCATTTTCGGCTTACCTCATTAAAGCTAGCATTCTAAAATAGAGAAATAACAGCTCATACCAATGAATTCTGCCCTATGATTTTTAATATCATCATGAATTTTTTGCAAAAGGCTAAAAGGTATCCCATCAGGGGTGTTAGTCAATGAATGTAAATGCCACACTATTGGGTCAAGCCATCGCTTTTGTCTTATTTGTACTATTTTGCATGCGGCATGTTTGGCCTCCATTACTGGCGGCTATTGAAGCCCGGCAAAAAACGATTTCTGACGGGTTAACGGCTGCACAAGAGGCTAAGACAGCTTTACAATCCGCGCAATCTGAAAAGACTGCGCAGCTACAGGCTGCCAAGCAGCAAGCGCAAGCTATTCTTGATCAAGCCAATAAGCAGCGAGCACAGATCATTGAAGAGGCGAAAGCAGATGCGCTCAAGGAGCGTAGTAAAATTTTAACGCAATCTCAGGCGGATGCTGAACGCGTTTGTCAGCGTGAATATGAGAATTGTCGCCAACAATTTGGAGAACTGGTCATACTGGCAGCCGAAAAAGTGGTGAAAAACACTCTAGACAATGAAACCAACCAGCGGATTATAGAAGAGCTGGTTGCAGAGTTATAAACCTAACAGCTTGCGAGAGTCCAAGAGGGAAAAATGAGTGAGATGAGCCAAGTTGCGCAACCTTATGCCAAAGCTGCCTTCGAGTTCGCCTGCTCGAGGAATGCTCTCTCGCTGTGGCAAAACCTGTTGCAATCAGCTTCTCAGATCAGCAATGACACACAGATGAGAATGTTATTGAGCCACCCACTGACAGCACAGTACGGTTCTCAACTGTTACAAGAACTTTGCCAGCCCGAAGGCAACCCGTATACCAGCAATTTTCTACAATTGCTGGCACGAAATCAAAGATTAAACGCATTACCTGAAATTTATCAACAGTTTATTCAATTGCAACAGACACAAGCTAAGCAAGAAACCGTCGAAATTATCACGGCACGTTCCTTAACCACTCAGCAAGAGCATCAGCTAAATCGTGCATTAGCCAAACGGCTAAATCGCCAGGTTACATTACACATTCAGGTTGATCCTAAATTACTGGCTGGCCTCATTATTCGTATCGGTGATTGGATGCTTGACCGCAGTATCCGAGGTCGACTCAACCAATTTGCACGGAAGTTGCAAGCTTAATAGAGAAGTAGAGAAAAGACGATGCCACTGAATCCTCATGAGATTAGTGAACTAATTAAACAACGCATTGCCCAGCTGGATATCCACAGTGAATTTAGCCATCAAGGTAATATTGTCTCTGTCTATGACGGCATTATTCGCATTTATGGCCTCTCTGAGATTATGCAAGGGGAAATGCTGCAGCTGCCCGGTGAGCGTTATGCTTTGGCACTCAATCTAGAACGAGACACGGTGGGTGCTGTTGTCATGGGTCCTTACAGTGATTTAACTGAGGGCATGGCTGTCTATAGTACGGGTCGAATGCTAGAGGCCCCGGTAGGAGAAGGTCTACTGGGCAGAGTTCTCAATGTTTTGGGACAACCGATCGACGGTAAAGGGGAGCTCGAGCATGATGGAACTGCAGCGGTTGAAGTCATAGCACCTGGCGTGATTGAACGTCAATCGGTAGATAAACCCCTGCAAACCGGTTACAAAGCCATCGATGCCATGGTTCCGATTGGGCGTGGCCAACGGGAATTGATCATCGGTGATCGACAAACTGGTAAAACTGCTTTAGCGGTTGATACCATGATTAATCAGCGCCACTTTGGTGTTAAATGTATCTATGTGGCCATTGGCCAAAAAGCCTCTACCGTCTCTGAAGTGGTCCGGCAGTTAGAAGAGCATGATGCGTTAGCGCATACTATTGTTGTAGTCGCTTCCGCTGCTGAGTCAGCAGCATTGCAATATTTAGCCCCCTATGTCGGATGCACGATGGGCGAATATTTTCGGGATCGCGGTGAAGATGCATTAATCGTTTATGACGACCTTTCCAAACAAGCGGTGGCTTACCGACAAATCTCTTTGTTACTACGACGCCCTCCTGGTCGTGAAGCTTTTCCTGGCGATATCTTTTATATTCATTCACGGCTACTAGAGCGCGCGGCGCGAGTCAACGCCGATTATGTCGAACGCTTTACTCAAGGGAAAGTCACCGGAAAGAGTGGTTCGCTCACGGCCTTACCGATTATTGAAACTCAAGCGGGGGACGTCTCAGCCTTTGTCCCTACTAATGTCATCTCGATTACCGATGGACAGATATTCTTAGAAAGTACGCTATTTAACGCCGGAGTCCGTCCAGCCATCAATCCCGGTATTTCAGTCTCTCGAGTGGGAGGCGCTGCACAAAGCAAACTCATCCGCCAATTATCCAGCAGCGTACGCACTGCATTGGCGCAATATCGAGAATTAGCAGCCTTTTCTCAATTTGCCTCCGATCTAGATGAAGTCACTCGTAAGCAATTGGCTCACGGAGAGAAGGTCACCGAGTTGCTTAAGCAGGCACGCTACCAACCGTTGTCCATTGCCGAGCAAGCTTTACTGCTGTTTGCGGTAGCGTACAATCACTTGGATGATATTCCTGTAGAAACGATCCAAAATTTTGAACATGAGCTGCTTAGCTATGCGAAACATGAATATTCGCAGTTTATCAATGAGCTTAACGCATCGGGGAACTACGATAAGCGCATTGAAAAGCGCTTAAAACAAATTTTGGATGCCTTTAAAGCGAATCATCCCGGATCGGAAGCATGATGATCAATTCAAGATCTAGATTGCTATCTCAGGAAGTAGGATTCAATGTCTAATAAAAAAGAGATTCGCAACAAGATCAACAGCGTGCGAAATACTCAATCGATGACCCAGGCAATGAAGACCATGGCAATGACTAAAATGGCAAAATCACAGGCACGTATGGCTGCCAGCCGACCTTACGCGCAGGCGATTCGCTCAGTCATTGGTCATATTGCAACTGCCGACACCACCCACCAATCTCCCTATTTAACCCAACGAAACACTAAACGAGTGGGGTATATCGTAGTTGCCAGCGATCGAGGCCTTTGTGGTGGCTTAAACGCTACACTATTTAAGAAGGCGTTAGAAGAAACGCACCATTGGAGTAAGCAGGAAATAGCCGTTGAATTAGCTTTAATTGGTTCTAAAGCCATTACTTTTTTTAATAATACCCATATTCCAGCAGTGGCGAAGATTGAAGGCTTAGGCGATCATCCCCAATTAGCCGACTTAATTGGCATTATCCAAGTGGCACTGAGTAACTATCGAGAAGGGCGTTGGGATCGTATCTATCTTGTTTACAATCAATTTATTAGCAGTTTAAAACAAAAGGTCCGTGTGGACGATTTGCTACCACTGCACAAAATTCAGGAAGAAAAACCACGCTCGGTCAATTGGGATTATCTCTATGAGCCTTCACCGCAATGGTTATTAGAGACATTATTGACCCGGTTTATTGAATCCCAAGTCTACCAAGCAGTAGTAGAAAACTTAGCCTGTGAACAAGCATCCCGGATGGTGGCCATGCAAACGGCCACCGATAATGCCAGCGAATTATTAGTCGATCTGGAGCGCATTTATAATGAAAGGCGGCAGGCCAGTATTACCCAAGAACTCAGTGAAATTGTTGCCGGGGCTTCAGCGGTTTAATTGGGCACGTCATGAAAAATAGATAGAGGTTGGAGAATGATAACGGGGAAGGTAATCCAAGTGATTGGGGCGATTGTTGACGTTGAGTACTCCCCCAACTCGCTCCCAAAAATTTACCATGCACTAACCATTCAAGACTCTCCTTTGGTACTAGAGGTACAACAACAATTGGGAGGGGGCATTGTTCGCTGTATTGCCATGGGAACAACCGAGGGTTTGAAAAGAGGCGCACGAGCGCATGATAGTGGGGCTCCCATTACTGTTCCTGTGGGTAAAGGCACCCTAGGACGGATCATGAATGTTCTCGGTGAGCCAATGGATCAACAAGGAGAGATTAAAGCCGAAGCTCATTGGCCAATTTACCGCCAAGCACCCAATTATGCTGATCAAAAAGGATCGACTGAGTTATTAACCACCGGCATTAAAGTGATCGACCTCCTGTGCCCTTTTGCCAAAGGAAGTAAAGTAGGGCTATTTGGTGGTGCCGGAGTCGGTAAAACGGTAAATATGATGGAGCTAATCCGTAATATTGCTGTCGAAAATGCTGGTTACTCAGTATTCACTGGGGTCGGAGAACGCACTCGAGAAGGTAATGACTTTTACCATGAAATGAAAGCCTCAAAGGTACTGGATAAGGTAGCCCTGGTTTATGGACAGATGAACGAACCTCCTGGGAACCGCTTGCGCGTTGCTTTAACCGGATTAACCCTGGCTGAAAAATTTCGTGACGAAGGACGGGATATTCTGCTATTTATCGATAATATTTACCGTTATACCTTGGCAGGTACCGAAGTATCGGCGTTGCTAGGGCGCATCCCATCAGCAGTTGGTTACCAACCGACATTAGCGGAAGAGATGGGGCTACTCCAGGAGCGTATCACCTCGACGCAGAATGGATCTATCACCTCAATTCAGGCAGTCTATGTCCCGGCTGACGATTTAACCGATCCTTCACCATCAACCACTTTTTCACATTTAGATGCGACTATAGTACTCAGTCGACGGGTTGCCTCTTTAGGGATCTATCCTGCCATCGACCCCCTAGAATCACGTTCTCGTTTACTCGAACCGCTGATTATTGGCCAAGAGCACTACCAGGTGGCACAAAAGGTGCTGGCTCTTTTACAGCGTTATAAAGAGCTAAAAGATTTGATTGCTATTTTAGGCATGGATGAGCTTTCCGAACAGGATAAATTAGCGGTCTCAAGGGCACGTAAAGTAGAGCGCTTTTTGTCACAACCATTCTTTACTGCTGAAATTTTTACCAATATCCCTGGCCGCTATGTCTCCTTAAAAGAGAGCATCTATGGATTTGACGCCATCTTATCTGGAGAATATGACCATCTACCAGAACAGGCATTCTACATGGTGGGAAACTTAGATGAAGCGATTACCCAAGCGCAAAAGCTCTAGAGCTTCACAAGGAAGCAAGCTGTGATGTCTACTTTTCAGTTAGTGGTGGTCAGTGCTGAACAACAACTGTTTTCAGGAGTGGTCACCAAAATACGTATTACCGGCATTCAAGGAGAATTGGGCATTTACCCCAATCACGCGCCCCTGTTAACAGCTATTCGTCCTGGCATGGTGGCATTGTCGACATTGGATACTGAAGAAGAACAGTTTATCTATTTATCAGGGGGACTTTTGGAAGTACAACCCTGGAAAGCAACGGTATTGGCGGATACTGCTATTCGTGGCGAGGAACTCGATGAAGCGCGGGCGTTAGCCGCTAAACAAAAAGCCGAAAAACAGATTCACATCTTTCATGGCGATCGCAGTTATGCTCAAGCTACCGTTGAATTAGCCAAAGCTCTAGCACAACTCAGGGTAATTGATTTAGTGAAAAATAGTCATCGGAAATAACTCAGATGTCCTTTTCTCTTCCTTATACGGTCAGTGCCGTAATCCTAGCGGCTGGGCAGGGCAGCCGTATGCATTCAGACACCTCCAAGGTATTACATCAATTAGCCGGCAAACCGTTGCTACAACACGTCATTGATACTGTTAAGCCATTGCCACTACAGCACATCTACTTGATCCATGGCGCTAACCAAGCAGAGTTGCAAGCACACTTAGGTCAACAACCCCTGAAATGGATAGCACAAAAGATACCAAAAGGTACCGGTGATGCCGTACGTCAAGTATTGCCGTATTGGCAAAAAGAACATGCCTTATTGATTCTTTATGGAGATGTCCCTTTAATTACTAAAAAAACGTTGCAACAGCTATTACTAGCCAAACCTGATGGCGGCCTGGCATTGTTAACAGCCAATGTGACTGATCCAACGGGTTATGGGCGTATTTGCCGCTCAGCAGACAAAGTAGTCGGGATTATAGAACAACGCGATGCCAATGAAGAACAGCAAAAAATCAGCGAGGTTAATAGCGGCATTATGGTCATAGAAGCCGATTATTTAGATCGTTGGTTAACGCAGATTTCTAATCAAAATGCTGCCGAAGAGTTCTACTTAACGGATATCATTGCACTCGCTCATGCTGAAGGGCGGCCGATTGCTACCTGCCAACCCGGCAGTGATTGGGAGATCCGTGGCGTCAATAATCGCCAGCAGTTAGCACAACTAGAGCGCTATTATCAATTATTACAGGCTGAACGGTTAATGCAAGCCGGAGTCACGCTACTGGATCCCCAGCGATTTGATCTGCGGGGTGAATTGGTTCATGGACGAGATGTCGTGATTGATAGTGGTGTACTTTTACAAGGTCGAGTGATCGTCGGTAACCGCGTTACCATTGGCTCAGGCGCTATTTTGCGCGATTGTGTTATTGGCGATGATTGTGAGATCAAACCTTATAGTTTGATTGAAGAGAGCCACATTGGAAAAAGCTGTAGCATTGGTCCCTTTGCCAGATTACGACCTGGCAACGAATTACAGGCCAATGCCTACATTGGTAACTTTGTCGAGATGAAACAGTGCCGGGTAGCCTCAGGGGCTAAGGCTGGTCATTTTAGTTACCTAGGTGATGCCGATATCGGCTCCCAGGTCAATATTGGAGCAGGAACAATCACCTGCAATTATAATGGTGCTGAAAAATTCAGAACGGTTATTAAAGACCAAGCCTTTGTGGGCGCAGGTAGCCAATTAGTAGCCCCTGTACATATCGGTTATCGCGCCACTATTGGGGCAGGAACTACCGTGACGCAAGACGTCGCTGCTGAAGAGCTATTGATCCGCCGTGCCGAAGCCACTGCTATTTCTGGCTGGCAGCGCCCAGATCGAACCCTGAAAAAACCAGGACAAAAGTAATCAAAAATGGGACAGGGGATCTACATCTTTGCAAGGGGAACCTTGCTTCAGCCTGAGGATACCGTTCAATTTAAAGTAAATCCCTTAGCAATGATTATTGAGATCATTAAATTGCACAAGGATTTGTTCTTCTCCTTGTTCGCAATGTCCTTTCAGCAGCTGTACTTTTTATTTCTATAAAAACAGAAACAAAATTCCTCCGGTTTTTTAATTTATCTTGCTTAGTTTTTACATTAACCATACATTTCTTAAAAAGAAAGATAAAAATCAAAAATAGGTATTTTCTTCAGTATGGGACGTGGGTATTTATAATGAGTATGTGGATTTTGTTAATAGTCAATAAAAAATAGTTTACACCACCGTGCTCAAGCATCATCTATAAAAGCGATTGTGTACGTGCTAGAGTATAGATAACCCTAAAGCTGGTTACTAAATCATTTAAAATCTTTTCTGCAAGGAATCATGTCACCATGATTCCTTACAGTACGGGCCTTGCAACCTGAGCGTTAACGCGTTAGTCTGCCCTATTCTAGCAAACCAAAGCCAGTGGTAGCATGCTAACTAGTACTCCTATCCAATTTGTCTCCGTCGTGATACCCGTGTACAACGAGTCGCTTAGCTTACCAGAGCTATTCGAACGTACCCAGAAGGCCTGTGAATCCCTGCAGCTGGCCTATGAGATTATTTTGGTGGATGACGGTAGTCGTGATGACTCCGCTCAAATAATCACTCAGGCTGCACAACAAGCAGTCGGTCAGATCGTTGGGGTGCTGCTCAACCGTAATTATGGGCAGCATGCGGCGATTATGGCTGGATTTCAACAAAGCCGTGGGGATGTTATCATCACTCTCGATGCCGATCTACAAAATCCTCCAGAAGCGATTCCTCAGCTGGTAGAGGCAGCCCAGAAAGGCTATGAAGTCGTGGGAACGATTCGTATTGGGCGACAAGATCCAGGATTTCGCAAATTCTTTTCCCGTTTAGTCAATAAGCTGACACAAACGATAACCGGGCAAGTGATGAGTGATTATGGCTGTATGCTGCGAGCCTATCGCCGACCCATTGTCGAAGCGATGCTAAGCTGTCCAGAGCGCAGTACTTTTATCCCGATTTTGGCCAATAGCTTTTCGCGTCACTCCACTGAATTACCCGTTGCACACACAGAACGCCGTTACGGTGAATCTAAATATAATTTATGGCAGTTGGTTAATTTGCTGTTTGATTTAATGACCTGTATGACAACGCTTCCCTTACGTTGCCTCAGCATACTGGGTAGTGTGATTGCTGCTGCTGGCTTTTTATTGTCTTTGGTGCTAATCGTGCTACGGCTGGTTTGGGGCCCAGTTTGGGCGGCCAATGGAGTATTTACTCTATTTGCCGTGTTGTTTACCTTTATTGGAGTGCAACTGATGGGACTGGGTTTATTGGGGGAGTACATTGGTCGCATCTATAACGAAGTTCGGGGGCGGCCGCGCTACTTTATTCGGCAGGTAGTCCACCAAACGGATGATTCCACGGAGCGTTCATGAAAACGGTTGTATTTGCTTACCATGATATTGGCTGCAGCGGCATCGAAGCCCTGTTAGCGGCTGGTTTTACCATTCAAGCGGTGTTTACTCACGAAGATAATCCACAAGAGAGCCGTTTTTTTGCCTCGGTGGCTCAGTGTGCGGCTGCGCATCAACTGTCAGTTTATGCTCCTAGTGCCATTAACCATCCGCTGTGGATTGCACGTATTCGCCAATTAGCGCCTGATATCCTTTTCTCCTTTTATTATCGACAGCTGTTGGGGCCGGAAATTTTGCAGATAGCCCCCCAGGGTGCTTACAATTTACATGGCTCATTACTGCCTCGTTATCGCGGACGTGCGCCGGTCAATTGGGTTTTGGTGAACGGTGAGACAGAAACCGGGGTCACATTACACCGGATGGTTGAGCGGCCTGATGCCGGGGCTATTGTTGCTCAACGAACAGTGGCTATCGCCGCAGAGGATACGGCATTAACCCTACAGCGCAAAATGAACCGTGCTGCTCAAACACTGTTAGCCGATACTCTGCCAAGTTTTTTGCAGGGCATACCGCCTTTAAGGCCGCAAGATGAACAGAAAGCCAGCTATTATGGTGCCCGCACGGCTACTGATGGACTGGTTGACTGGCGGCAACCAGCAACAGCAATTGCCAATTTAGTGCGAGCGGTGACTCAACCCTATCCCGGTGCATTCACCTGGCTTGGTGAACGATGTCTGACTATTTGGCAGGCTACCGCAACGACAGAGCCAAGTCATCAGCCTCCAGGAACCATTATCGCTACCGAACCACTGCAAGTTGCCTGCGGGCAGGGGCGATTAACGCTGGAAATGGCATCTATTAACCAGGGACTCTATCTGCATGCTAGGCAGTTGGTAGAGGAAGTAGGGTTGGTAGCAGGACAACAGCTCTTGGCTACGCCACGCACTATGACGGCGATTCGACACTGTACCCGAGTGTTAATACTGGGGGTCAACGGCTTTATTGGTAACCACTTAACAGAGCGCCTATTGCATCATCCAGATTATGAAGTCTATGGGCTCGATATTAGTCGCGATGCCATTGAACGTTTTATCGACCATCCGCGATTTCACTTCGTGGAAGGCGACATTAGCATCCATTCAGAATGGATTGAGTACCACATTAAAAAATGTGATGTCATATTGCCGTTAGTCGCAATAGCCACGCCGGTGGCTTATGTCCGTGATCCGTTACGGGTTTTTGAGCTAGATTTTGAAGAGAATCTGAAAATTGTTCGCTACTGTGTGCGCTATCAAAAGCGAATTATTTTTCCTTCAACTTCCGAAGTTTATGGAATGTGCGAGGATGAGCAATTTGATGAAGATCGTTCGCGGCTAGTTGTCGGACCTATTGGTAAACCACGTTGGATCTATTCGGTCTCCAAGCAACTGCTGGATCGGATTATTTGGGCTTATGGCCGTGACCAAGGGCTTTCGTTTACGCTATTCCGTCCTTTCAATTGGATGGGACCTCGATTGGATTCTCTGGAGTCGGCACGTATTGGTAGTTCACGAGCGATTACCCAATTAATTCTAAATTTAGTAGAAGGAACACCGATTCAACTGGTGGATGGTGGTGAGCAAAAGCGCTGTTTCACCGACATTGAAGAGGGAATTGAAGCATTGTTTCGAATTATTGCTGATCCGAAAGCGGTTTGTAACGGTAAAATTATCAATATTGGCAATCCCTACAATGAAGCGAGCATTAAAGAGCTAGCCCGGATGCTGCACCAGGCTTTTGAAGCGCATCCTCTGCGGCGCCACTTTCCACCCTTTGCTGGATTTAAGGCTGTTGAGAGTCAAGCTTACTATGGAAAGGGCTATCAAGATGTCTCGCATCGCCGTCCCAGCATCCGCAATGCTCAGCGTTATTTGAATTGGCAGCCACAGCTTCCGTTAGAAACTACGGTACAACGGACGCTAGACTATTTTTTGCGGACTCAAGTAGAGTCTCTTTAGCTTTAGCAAAAATCCGTCAGTGACTTAGGGAGCAGGTTTTCTCGTGAGAATTCTATGAAAGTGGGTTTACGCATTGATGTCGATACTTTACGGGGAACTCGGGAAGGGGTTCCCCGATTATTGGCGCTATTAGCGCACCAAGAGGTCTACGCTACCTTTTTTTTTAGCGTGGGTCCCGACAACATGGGGCGCCATCTTTGGCGTTTGCTGAAACCTGCTTTTCTCTGGAAGATGCTGCGTTCACAAGCGCTATCACTGTATGGCTGGCAAATACTTTTGGCAGGAACTGCTTGGCCGGGTCGGCGGATTGGTAATGCTTGTGCTGATATTTTTCGGCAGACCGATGCTGCCGGCCATGAGATCGGGCTGCATGCTTGGGATCATTACCGCTGGCAAATGCAGGTGGCTCGTTGGTCGTCGAGCTATTTAACCGCACAGTTTAAACAGGGGATGGATGCTCTCAATCAAATTCTTGGGCGAACCGTCAGCTGCTCAGCAGTGCCCGGTTGGCGTGCCGATCAACGGGTCATCGAGATGCAGCAGGGCTTTCCTCTGCAGTATCACAGCGATTGTCGAGGAACCACGCCGTTTTACCCACGATTAGCGACTGGGGATTATGGTCGACTGCAGCTACCCGTATCACTGCCCACCTTTGATGAGGTGATCGGCCGTTTAACTACAGTTAAAAGCTACAACGACTTTATCATACAAAAAATCCAGCAACAGACTCAGTATGCAGTCTATACCATTCATGCTGAAGTTGAAGGTATGGGACAGGCAGAAGCTTTTGAGCGCCTATTGTTAGTAGCCAAGCAACAGGGGATTCAATTTTGTCCCCTAGAACAGCTGATATCAGAAGCCACCACTATTGCTAGAGGCGGAATCTTACGCCAGGGGAGTTGTTTAGGTCGCGAGGGTTGGGTTGCTTGTCAAGGCAAAAAAGAGGATGCATTCTGATGCGTAGAATCATGGGGCAAGCAACGCCTTGGCTGCTGTTAATACTATTTTTTGCTATCGCTTATTTAGTACCGCTGAATGACCGTCTATTGTGGATGCCGGATGAGACACGTTATGCGGAGATCAGTCGTGAAATGTTACAGCAGCGAGAATGGGTAGTCCCTAAGCTATTGGGACACCGCTATTTTGAGAAACCGATTGCTGGTTATTGGTGGAATGCACTGAGTCAGTGGCTGTTCGGAGAGAATCGTTTTGCAGTGCGTTTTGCATCAGCCTTGTCCACTGGTTTAAGTGCTTGGCTCGTTTATCACTTAGCAAACAGAGTTTGGTGTTGTCGCCATCGAGCCATAACCGCCAGTTTGGTCTATCTATCGCTGCTACTGGTCTATGGTATTGGGACTTATGCAGTGCTAGATGGCTTAATGTCTTTTTGGGTAACTTTAGCGTTATCAAGTGCTTATGGATTATTAACCGCGGCTAAAAGCCAGCACCAGCGTTTGGCAGCGATAGTACTAGGCGGTGCCGCCGGTATGGCTTTTTTGACCAAAGGCTTTGTGGCTGGAGCGATTATTGCCGTCACCCTATTGCCCTATTTCATATGGCAATCTGGGTGGAATCGATTATTTCGGCAAACGGTTTGGATTGTTGGCAGCTTTTTATTAGTCACTCTACCCTGGGTGATTGCCATTGCCCAGCGAGAGCCGGATTATTGGCACTACTTTTTCTGGGTAGAGCATATCCAGCGCTTTAGCAGTGAGCAGGCGCAACATCGGGCACCCTGCTGGTTTTATTTGCCATTGCTACTGTTAGGAAGCTTGCCTTGGTTGGGTTTTTTACCTTCTGCACTATGGCTCGGTTGGCAGCGGCGTAACAGTGATCCAAGCTGCCGCTATCGCTATTTTTTATGCTGGTTTCTCGGGCCCTTTATTCTGTTGAGTTTTGCTAAAGGGAAGTTGCTAACCTATATTTTGCCCTGCTTTGCTCCATTAGCACTATTAATAGGCAATCGAGTGGTAGAGGCGCGTGAGCAGGGAGCGGTGTCACCATTTCATTGGAATACACTACTCAATTTTCTGTTTAGCTTACTCTGTTGTGGAATCATTGGATTTCACCAACAGTTACTACCGCATGAACCTTTATATGTCCCCGGAGAACGGGCCACTTGGCTAATCGCATTATTCAGTTTTGCTGGCTGGGGGGTGTTGGCGCTGTTTTCTTGGTTCCAACCATTAAAACGTTGGTGGATGACTGCCACTTGCCCGGTACTGCTCGGATGGCTATTGGCCTATGCCTTGCCCCAATCGATCATCAACACTAAATGGCCTGAGGCTTTTTTAAAGCGACACCAGCATTGGTTAAGTCAGAGCGATATTCTAGTGAGTAATGATGTTGCCCTGGCAGTTGGTGCAGGATGGCAACTAAAGCGAGAGGATTTGCTGTTAGTGGGTGATCCTGGGGAGTTGCGGTATGGGATCAATTACAGTGATAGTCGACGACGTTATCTAACGGTACAGCAGTTTCCTGAGTGGTTATCAGAAGCACGTTTAGCAGGAAATATTGCTCTTTTATTGCATCTAAATGAGGACGGCTTGATTTCTGAACGTTGGCCAAAAGCTGATAGGCAATGGCAAAACCATCGCTTTGCACTGCTGTACTACCAGCGGCAATTGGCAAGCGATCCTGCGTAGATAACCTGCCAACTGACTTAATCACTAATCAGTTAATATTTACTGATCCGCAGGTAAAACTAAGTTTGGGTAGATTGCTATTTGATCACAGTAATCTTCTACGCTGCTTAGCTGGGGTAATTCAGCAAATAAGCCAGCAATTTCTTGAGCTAAAAGATTTTGATCACACACTTCCTGCAACTGCTTTACGACGTTTAGCACAATCAATTTCTCTTTGTGTTCTTCACACTCAGATGTTATCTGAGTCAAAGCATTATCTGATAATTGAACGACTTCTGTTAACAGAGCCTCTAGCTTCTCTAAATAAAAAGGGCTCCGATTCCAGGTGGTTTGGTGAATAGTTCTACCATCGCGAATGACTTCTTAGGTTTGGAAAAATCTTTGATCATTCACATTAGCGGGAAACTAATTATTAATAAACGAAACTTCTAGTGGCTACTGTCTTCCATCATTATAGTCTTGGGTATTTCCAGAAAAATGTAATCTAGCAGCAGTCATATCACTTATAAAACCATTTTCACCGTTACTGAATGCCCCAATCCCTATTTTAAGTATGCTAGGTCTAGACAAATTATTTAGCCACTTAGCTACTTGCAAAGGGGTTAAACTATCGTTTAGATTAATATTTAGATAAGTTAGCTGAGACAGTCTATCTAGTAAGGGTGGCAGCTGCTGTAGTTGCATTCTACTCAAATTTAAATAATCTGTTTAATCCGAATCAGCTTGTAGTATTTGACCGAAGGCGTTGGTATTATCTTGCAGGCTGAATGTTAAAATAGCGTCATCTAAGTTAGTACGTTCATAAGAAACCTTGAAAGGCTCGGTTAATTGGTATAATACCTTCCTAAGGTTTTCAGGGAATTTTCCTTTAATGTGGCTATTATATACTTGTTCAAGAACTAACCAAACCATTTAACATAATGGGTATCCTTAGTACCGCCACTACTGTAAAAAATTCATTTTATAAAATATATTTTAACATAAATTACTTTTTTTAAATAATAGCATTTTATAGCACCAGGCTTTATGAATATTTTTTCAACGGAGACCAAATTATTAGTTTAATTTATTAACTTAATTGTTAAGATATTCAGGAGTGTCAACGAGGCTAAATTCTGAGATATCTGACTTCGGCATCAAACGCCTAGATCCTCGAGTGGTGCCGGGGGAGGGACTCGAACCCTCACGATGTTACCATCGGCGGATTTTGAATCCGCTGCGTCTACCAGTTCCGCCACCCCGGCTTTATTGCTCGGCCATTATAATCACTGTTAAAGCTAATGCAAACGCTATCGGTAGAAAAATTAGGATTAAAATCAGCTATAACCACCCCTGTTCAGCAAAGGAGAGGATGCTGCCTTGGCCAACGATAAAGTGATCGAGCACTTTAACTTCAATCAATTCGCAGGTTTGGATAATTCGTTGGGTAATTTGATGGTCAGCTTTGCTGGGTGCAGTGTTTCCTGAGGGGTGGTTGTGCGCTAAAATTAAGGCCGCGGCATTATGGGTCAAAGCTGCTTTAACAACTTCACGAGGATGTACAGATGCTCGAGTTAAGGTGCCAGAAAATAGCGTTTCACTGCGAATAACCCGGTATTGGTTATCTAGAAATAGTACCAAAAATAGTTCGCGCTGGGCGTGATAGAAGTAATTTTGTAGATAGCCGCGAGTCACCTCAGGAGAATTTAATGGGCTATCCAGCTTAATGTGTTGGATCAGGCAGCGTTTTACTATTTCCATGGAGGCTTGCAGGACCACAAATTTTGCAGGGCCTAGTCCTTTATGTTGGCAGAAGGTGTGGTAATCAGCTTTGATAACATTGGCCAGTGTTTTAAAAGCATTCAGCAATTGGTGGGCTAAAGAGATGGCATTGACTCCAGGGAGCCCGGTGCGTAAAAACAGGGCTAATAGCTCAGCATCGGATAGCGCTTCTGCCCCCTGTTCAAGCAGCCGCTCACGTGGCCGCTCAGCTTTAGGCATTTGTGAAATAACCATACTTGCTTCTCATAGACTTTTTCCTATGATACGAGCCATTTGTCGTTTGTGGATGACTCATGGTAGTCTATGGAATCTTTATCACATTCTTATGCTTCTTCGGACCATCAATTGCTTTGTACAGGATGTTCTTACCTGATGAACCATCTGGCCAATAAAAAGATTGTGCTGGGCGTGAGCGGCAGCATTGCAGCTTATAAAGCGGCTGAACTGATTCGCCAACTGCGCGCGCAAGGTGCAGAAATCAGGGTTGTGGTTAGTGAAGCCGCGCTTGCCTTTGTGACACCATTAACTCTACAAGCCCTATCAGGGAATCCCGTCTCTCAATCACTACTTGATCCAACCGCAGAAGCGGCTATGGGCCATATTGAGCTGGCGAAGTGGGCTGATTTGGTCCTTGTGGCCCCGGCCAGTGCTTCGCTATTAGCCAGGTTAGCGTGTGGCATGGCCGATGATCTGCTCTCTACACTCTGTCTGGCCACGGTAGCTCCGATTGCAGTCGTGCCAGCAATGAATCAACAGATGTATCGTGCTTTGGTGACACAAAGCAATTTGCAGAAATTGGTAGCACGTGGCATTCATCAATGGGGTCCGGCTGAAGGTCTCCAAGCTTGCAGTGACGTTGGCTATGGTCGTCTACTAGAACCTGAAGTGATCGTCATGCAGAGCGAACAGCTATTTGCTCCCGCAAAGGATTTACAGGGTATGCGTTGGTTAATTACCGCCGGGCCCACACAAGAGCCTCTGGATCCAGTCCGTTTTGTGAGTAATCGAAGTTCCGGTAAAATGGGGTTTGCCATTGCTGAAGCGGCCGCCGCTCGAGGGGCCACAGTCACCTTAATTAGTGGCCCTGTGGCGTTAGCAACGCCACCTCAGGTGGCGCGAGTGGATGTGATCACCGCTTTAGAAATGTCGGCAGCGGTGATGGATCATGTTCAACAACAGCAGGTGTTTATTGGTTGTGCGGCGGTAGCGGATTATCGGCCACGCTGCTATGCCTTGCAGAAATTAAAATCGCAACAACCTGAGATAACGACAACTTGGGTGAAAAACCCGGATATCGTTGCCCAGGTGGGAAAATTAACCACTCAACGTCCCTACACCGTAGGTTTTGCAGCAGAGACGGAGCAGTTGGCGAAGTCAGCCCAAGCAAAGCGGCGTGACAAGCAGCTCGACCTGATCTGTGCTAATGATATTACTCAGGTAGGTCAAGGGTTTGATAGTGAGACCAATGCGTTACACCTCTATTGGGCACAAGGCTATACGCAATTATCGCTGGCCAGTAAACGGCAGTTAGCGCAACAATTAATTGATGAGATTATGCAACACTATGATGCAACCTATCGAACTAAAAATTCTTGATTGTCGTTTGGGCCAAGCGTTTCCATTACCAACCTATGCCACGTCAGGTTCTGCTGGTCTAGATCTGCGTGCCTGTGTTAAGGAGCAGTTAATGATCCTTCCGGGAAGCAGCCACTTGATTCCTAGCGGTTTAGCGATTCATGTGAAAGACCCAGGTTTTGCTGCGGTAGTTTTGCCGCGCTCCGGCTTGGGTCATCGGCAAGGCATTGTCTTAGGGAACCTAGTTGGCTTAATTGACTCTGATTATCAAGGAGAGTTGATGATTTCTCTGTGGAATCGCAGTCAACAGTCCTTTGCGCTAATGCCCGGTGATCGCATTGCTCAGTTGGTGGTTCTGCCAGTGGTGCAGGCCAGTTTTACCGTTGTTCAGGAATTCACCCCCAGCGAACGTGGCAGCGGTGGTTTTGGCCATACTGGAAAGCATTAATAGCTGCTACAGAATAGTTATTTTAACAACGATTATGTTAGAGATCTCAGAACTGTCAATGGCTCAGGCTTACCAGCAGTGGCAAGTTCAGGGAACACTTTTGTTTGACATCCGTGCCAGGCAGCATTTCACGGCAGCGCATGTTTCCGATGCCATTCATTTAACTCAGGACAGCTGGTTTGATGCCATCTCTCATTTGTCACCGTTAACGCCGATCTTAGTGATCTGTTACCACGGTATCAGCAGTCAACGGGTGGTGATCAGACTATTACAGCAGGGATTACTGACGGTTTATAATGTCCAAGGAGGGTTTGAGTGCTGGGCAGCCAATTATCCAGAAACCTTGGTTCGTTCAACAACCTTTATCATCCCCGATCAATCCTAAGGAGACCTTGCTATGTTAGCGGTGGCCGATCGTTTAGCC
Source organism: Candidatus Symbiodolus clandestinus (assembly GCA_038960095.1). Taxonomy (GTDB): domain Bacteria; phylum Pseudomonadota; class Gammaproteobacteria; order Enterobacterales; genus Symbiodolus; species Symbiodolus clandestinus. The sequence goes on along the minus strand of CP152425.1, from coordinate 444,027 downwards.
CTGATTAAACCCTCTTCAACCTTGGCGATTGTCAAAAAAAGTGCCGAGCTCAAAAAACAAGGTGTTGATCTTATCTCATTGGGCGCCGGAGAACCCGATTTTGACACACCCATCTCAATTAAACAGGCAGCCATAGAAGCTATTGAGGCGGGTGTGACCAAATATACGGCGGTTGATGGCTTAATAACGCTAAAGCAGGCGATTCAAGAGAAATTTAGGCGAGATAATCAATTGACTTATGCGCTCGATGAACTAATGGTCAGTAGTGGAGCAAAACAGGTCATTTATAATTTACTGATGGCGACCGTTAATCCGGGTGATGAGGTGATTATACCGGCCCCCTTTTGGGTTTCCTATCCTGATATGGTTCAGTTGGCTGGTGGGATCCCAGTAATAGTGCCTTGTCAGGCTGATGACCAGTTTTTACTGACGCCAGAGCTGTTAGAGCGGCATATTACGCCGAAGAGCAAATGGTTAATCCTAAACTCACCGAGTAATCCAACAGGGGCCTGCTATGCACCAGAAGCCCTACAAGCTTTAGCCGACTGTTTACGACGTCATCCTCAGTTGCATGTCTTATCAGATGATATCTATGAGCATATTCTATTTGATGGCAGATCATTCACTAACCTAGTCCAAGTTGCTGCTGATTGTCGTGATAGAGTCGTCATCATTAATGGCGTCTCCAAAGCTTACTCCATGACCGGTTGGCGGATTGGTTACGGAGCAGGGCCTGCCCACCTGAGAAGCTTTGCAAGGCGATCAAAGTTTTATCCGGAAAAATGCCATTACTTTTCAGGAAAAACGGGACCGTGCGATCTCCATTTTACAGAGTGTGTCAGGCTTACAGTGTTATAAACCAGCCGGTGCCTTCTATTTATGGATAGCTTGTACCTCGCTATTTGGACGGCGTGCCCCGGCAGGACAACCCATAGAAAATAGCCATGATTTTGCTGATTACCTATTGGATAGTGCTAAAGTTGCTGTGGTGCCGGGGAGTGCTTTTGGTGTAGAAGGCTATTTTCGCATCTCCTATGCACTTTCTATCGAGGAATTGACGCGCGCTTGTCAACGGATTCAACAAGCTTGCGATCAGTTGAAGTAATGTCATTAAACTAAAGCTGGCTAGAAAAATTTGCTTTAGCTTAGGGTATGGCTATTCTTCAGCGACGGTAAGTCAATCAGGTGTGATAGATTTTGTAGAGATAACCGTGGTTGCCGCATTATCGTGGATAGAAGCTACTTCGGTTACCAGTGATCTAGGTGATCCCGTAGTGCTTCACAAAGGATTTGAGTGCCCTGATAAGTGGCCGCAGAGATGACAAAGTAAGGCTGGCTCCATGACAATTGCTGCACGATAGATAGCGCTTGTTGGTTGGCTTGTTCAGGCGTCAGCAGGTCGGCTTTGTTGAAAACCAGCCAGCGTGGTTTATCGCTCAAAGCTTGACTATACTGCTGTAGCTCGCGATGAATAACCTGGATATTTTGTAATGGATCACTGCCATCTATCGGCTGTAGATCCACCAGATGCAATAAAATACGGCAGCGCTCTAAATGCTTGAGAAATTGAATGCCTAAGCCGGCCCCTGCAGAAGCACCAGCAATCAACCCAGGAATATCGGCTATGACTAAAGGGTCTCTTCCAAGCAGTTTTACCACGCCTAAGGTAGGGACCAGCGTGGTAAAAGGGTAGTCGGCGACTTTGGGTGTAGCGGCCGAGACACTGCGAATAAAGGTGGATTTTCCCGCATTGGGCAGACCTAATAGGCCGACATCAGCCAGCAATAGCAACTCGAAACGAAGATCACGTTTTTCACCGGGGGTGCCATCAGTTTTTTGACGAGGGGTGCGATTGACTGAAGATTTAAAGCGGGTATTGCCTAAGCCGTGGAATCCCCCCTGAGCGACTTTGATCCGCTGTAGCGGGCTGATTAAGTCACCCAGGATCTCGCCAGTATCGTTGTCAAAAACCCGGGTACCCACCGGAACCTTGAGGACTATATCCTCGCCACGACGGCCAGTGCAGTCCCATCCCTGCCCGGGTTGCCCATCAGTGGCACGGTAAAGGCGGGTAAAACGGTAATCAAACAGCGTGTTTAGGTTACTGTCAGCGATTAGATAAACATGACCCCCATCACCCCCGTCGCCACCGTTTGGTCCCCCTTTAGGGATAAATTTTTCTCGACGGAAACTGACACAACCGCTGCCCCCATCCCCCGCTTCCACGCGGATCACCACTTCATCGACAAATTTCATCAGGCTATTTAAATCATGTGATCAGAAAAACAGCGGGTTCAGCTAACAGCTATTGGACAGCGGCTGTTAGAGGGAATCAAAAGCAGAATTTAGAGGATCTTCAGTGTTTTTTGATCCTAAGATTCTGTAGTCACTGCCACTACATTAACAGTTTTGCGACGGCGCGGCCCTTTGACCGTAAATTGTACGCTGCCATCAATCAGCGCAAATAGCGTATGGTCCTTACCACACCCAACGTTAACCCCAGGATGGAAGTGAGTGCCTCGTTGCCGCACAATAATATTACCGGCCTTAACTTTCTCGCTGCCAAAGCGTTTAACCCCTAAGCGTTTACTTTCGGAGTCTCGTCCGTTGCGGATAGACCCCCCAGCCTTTTTATGAGCCATTGCACTGCTCCTATACTAAATGGCTTTCGCCAGTGATCTGACGGATTTTAATGGCGGTAAACCATTGGCGGTGCCCCTGCTGTTTACGGCTATGTTTACGGCGGCGAAATTTAACAATGCGAATCTTATCACCACGGCCATGACCGATAACTTCAGCAGTCACCTTACCGCCCTCAACAAACGGAGCACCTAAGGTGACTTGTTGCTCTTGGGCAACCATTAATACTTGGGGAAACTCAATCAGCTCCCCAGTAGGGTGATCAATCTTTTCGATGTGGATAGTCTGGCCTTCGCTAACGCGATGCTGCTTACCACCACTTTGAAAAACCGCGTACATGTTAATGCTCCGTGCGCTAGAGTTCTATCAGCGCTATTGTTTGGCGTAATCTGTATTGACATCAAACTGGCCATTCTAAGCGTAATGGCACCTATTGGCAAGGAGAATACAGGGCAATTGCAAAGCTACCTCATTAAAAATGAGTAGCCCCGGTATAGCCATTTGAAACAGATACTGTTGGCGAATTATTAAGTAACCTCTCAAGTTGCTACTGCCAACTGAGCAAAACGAGATATTCGTTTTACCTCACGAGGCTGTTGATGTAACCACGCTATGAGCCGTTGGATATTGATAGCAGCAGCTGTAGCAAGATTCTGCAGCTGCGTCTTTACTAAACCACGGTAGCGCGCCTGACGTAAACCGAAAGCACGGATACCTTGCGATAAAGTCCCCTCAATACCCCAACGTCGTGCATAAGTGCGACGCCATTCACGGCTGTCCGAGAGTTGACGGGCTATCTGTAGTGTTTCATGCTGTATTTGAGGGAGCAGGCGTAACCTGCGAGCGGTTTCCTTAGCTTGAGTACAGCGGCGCCGTTCTTTACAAACAGCGCAGGCTGTTTTAGAAAATGAAACTTTGTGATAGAGCTTACCCTTAATAAAGCGATCGTTCCAACTGATTGATTTTAACCCTTGAGGACAGTGAACCGTTCGTTGTTGCCAATTAATTAAGAATTGTTCTCGAGTATAAGCCCCTTTAACCTGTTTCTGCCAACTGGTATTACCTCGAGGGGGGCCAACTAAAGCAATACCATAATTTATTTTACTGTTAACCAGAAGTTCCGCTGAAATATAAGCTGAGTCAACAAAGTGCTGGGCTGGCAACAGCTCTTTTTCAGCCATAGCTTGATGAATACTCTCGGTACTCTCTATATCATGCCTATTAGCAGGTGTAGTCTTTACATGAGTGATTAAATGTACTGTTTCATCATCACAACTTTCGCTGAGGTGCACCATATAACCCACCCAATGCTTCCCCCTTTTGCTGCGATAACGTGCATCAAGATCATAAGGGGACACAATTTCTTCTGTTGCTTGGGTTACTTCTTTATCTGTCTTAAAGCGTATACGAGCTCCTCTCTCACTGTTCGGCACGACCTCATAATGCCTTATGCAAGCAGTTCTTAAGGCCCGTATACTCATCAACTTCCCCAGTGCTTTAGGAGCAGAGGGCGTGTCAATCCATGCAAGTAATCTAAAACCATCTTCACCCATCATTTGTGCATACTGGCTGCGTGCTTTTTCACTGCGCGGTAGTCGGCTATCCTCTATCCGTTTGGTATAATGGTCATACCAACTAGGCAGTGATACGCTTTTAAGCCACTGGGGCTCTTTTTTAGAGATTTCATTAAGAGCTGCTCTTAAGGTCTCTCCAATCAACTCCAACCGCTTTAATTCACGAACAGCCATTAAAACATGCGTCGAGTCAGTTCGCTGTTGTCCCCTAGCCTTTATTAATCCATGAGTACGACATTTATCCAACAGCAATTCTAAAAGTTGCTGTTCAGCGCTTCCTACAATCAGGCGCATGCGAAATTCACAAAGTACTGAAAAATTAAAACCGGGGTCAGAAAGCTCAAGCCCTAATAAATATTTCCAATCAATCCTGGCTCGTACTGCCTCAGCAGCTTGCCTATCCGAAAGGTTCTCGCGAAACTGCATAAGGGTAATCAGTGCTAACCGCCAGGGTGATATCGCAGGCTGGCCACGCTTCGAAAACAGCTTGACAAAATCTTCATCACTATAAAGGGTACCCAGTTCATCCCGCAATGTTATATAAGGATGACCTTTAGGAAAAGCGGCTCTTGCAACTTCAACCGTCTGCAGAGGAATCTCTTGGTTCGATGTGGTTTGTAACGACATAATGGATAGCCTCTATGATTACCTCATTAGAACTCTATAGTAAGCCATTTAATTCGCCAACAGTATCTGAAACAGTTGACTTGTCTGAAAATTTCTAAAACAATAGGAATGCTCTCCTAGAGCAATATGGAAAAAGGCAAAAACAGAAAAAGGAATGATATATTTTATGTTCCCAGGAAACGACGCTCCCGAACGGCAGGCACTATGACAAGCTCTCGAAGAAAAGCAGGACCCAGCAGGTGATCCGAAGGTTAAAGGGTATTTCAGTACCATACAGGATCTACACTCGCGAAAGGAAGAAACGGGTTTTTCTGATCTGGCTCATCGAGCCTCGCTGCAGGTCACGAGTGATGTCATTGAAAAACTGCCCGAGCAGTTACAACCGCTAGCAGCGGATCTTGCCGAAAATTATGCTGATGTAGCCAAAGTCAATGATATTTATTCCAGAATGGAGGAAATACAGGAAGAATGGAAGCTGATCAAGGCTATAAAAGAAAACTTAGAGGAACCAGGATCAGTATTAACTCTGAAAGATTATACCTTAAATAACTCCTCAGCATGCGTAGAGTTCTTGCGCCTATTGTCGCACGTTACAGAGTTGAATATCGAAAAGATAGGAGCAGGGGATATCTTTAGCGGCATCGGAAATGTGCAAAATCTACAAACCATCCGTATTTTTCATGCAGAAAAATTCACCAGTTTTCGTGGAATAGAGGCTCTGACTCATCTCCAAGCCATTGAACTGACGAACAGCAGAGAGTCTATTGACTTAACGCCGTTGCATTCAATGGATTCATTACAAACGGTCACTATAAACGGCTGCGACGTTGATTGGCGATTCAGTCAAGTTGAGGAACCAGGTATCCCGGAAGCTATACTAGAAATTATACTGGATCGGATGCCGCCTGCTATACGAGCTGGTCTGCCGGCTGATGCGCGTGCTGATATGCTGGCTGTCCTGCAGCCTGAGATCCCGAATGCTCCGGATGAAGTGCAAGATGATGGGCAGGATGATCTGCAAGAACTGTCGACTACCACGGGTGGAGCAACCGCCAGTGATGTTAGGCAGACAACCAGTTCGGCAGGATCAGTGGATAGTCCGTTTTCGATCGCTGAGCTAGGACAGGCGATGGTGGCTAATGGGGAGACTGAGTGTTCAGGAACCTTGCATAATGATGCTAATAGTGCTCGTCCCCTAGGTGAGGGTACCTTGTTACTGGAAAGTTTGGATTTTGGGCGAAGAACGCAGTAATTCGGGAACCACAAGGGGATAAACTGCCTTCGGTAAGGCAGTCTGAGGCCTAGATAGCGTAGTCGGCGCAGCTAGGGTGATTATCTCCTGCGCCAACAGTTTTACCGAAATAGGCTTCGATTCAGGGATAGAGTCGTGCTCCAGATCAATTTCGGTGTCGTTGGCGAGAAAGCTCCTATATTTCCCAGAAGCAATCTGGGTTTTTAGACTACGCTTGATCAGGCTAGGAGGCAGCCTTCCAATGGTAATCTTCTTTAATGCAGCGGCTGATTCCAGGCCTGTGATGGTATGCAAATTATTGTTCGCTGATAGTTCCAACTCCTCAAGATTCGATAGCAGATGGATGCCAGTAACAACTTCTAAGTAGCTACTCATCGTAATCGTAAGACATTTTAATGAGATACAGGAATGATCTATCGAGAATTCTCTCAATTCCCTTAAAGAAGCGATATCGAGTTTTTGTAAATTAGGTAGCTCACTACCTAATCTAAAATCTTGTAAGTTGTCACAAGCATAAATAGATAAATACTCAAGCTTCGCTAGTTTTTTTAACGGTTCTAAATCCAGCATACTACCCCAGCTAATAGAAATATCTTTTAGATGGCGCAGATTATTGATTCCTTCCAGGATAGTCTTATGGCAAGCATGATAAATATTTAAAGAGTCGATGATGGGTAGATTGATGAGATCTTTTAAATTGGGGACACAATGTATTTCATTTAAGGATAATCTTTTTAGTTTACTGAAGTTTCTGATAGGTTTTAGGCTTTTTATATCACGGGCATCTACTAAAATTATCACTTCTATATCAGACAGCAGTTGTATATAGACAGGAATATGCTTTAGCCCTTTTAGTGATAATCTAATGCAATCTTTTGTATTTAAGAGCACTGTTCTAATGGTTTCTAGGGCAAGCGCCAGTTCGGGTGAGTCGGCGGTATCCATGGCGTGTTCTATGGTTCCTAGCTTAGTCAGGATAGGCATGGCTTGTAGGCTAGTGATATCCGTTAACTCTGGATTTTCTGCTAATTGCACATAGGGAACACCAAAGGCAAGCGGTAAAGTTACCCAGTTCGGTAAAATTTGTAGTTCGATGTTAGTTAGGTCCAGCGGCGCCGTCAAATTTTTTCGCCTGGCAGCTGCAAACTCTTTCTCATACCAGTGTAGTATGGCAATCATCCCTGGATCGGAAAAATGGTGAGTGCCTTCCTGTAAGGCAATGAGCAGTGCCAGGCGAGCATTATCAGGGCATATCTTCATAGCCTGACTCCATTTTACAAATAGGGTTGATTGTATTGGTTATAGCTTCCATGCTAGGTATGTCAAGGTGGCTATGGCATCAGTTAGTTTTCTATATTTTTAATGAGGTAGCCCTGAGAGCAATTGCAGAGCTACCTCATTAGAGTTATCCCACAGCGGCTTTGCGTAATTTCTTGCAGGTTGGAGAGATGGATGATTGCCGGCGTTAAATGGCCGAACAAATTAACTGCTCTCGGTATGTCGATACGGCAATCTGTTGCTTAAATCTGTAACACCAGAGGAAAATACTTTTTTGGTCTCGATTTGCTCAACAATGCCTGTTAGGGTACCTAAAAAATGAGGAAGCCTTCGAATGGCAGTAACTAGCGGTAAAGTATCGTATTACCCCAAACAACTGCTCTCGAACCTATTCTCCCATGCTTTTCGGAAGCTATGGAGCTAAAGTCAATAAGCTATCGGCTCTATTGGGGATACGTAAAGGCGTGGAGGGAGCTAATTGAGCGGGTAGTACTGCCTGTATCCACACCGTTTCATCAATCAAACGAACGCTGGCTAATACACGACCACTAGATCGCCAGCGTCCTTCCCCTACCGATAATTCTAATGATTCACCGACGGTGGGCAGTTGCGGGCTTTGTCCAGTTAACCAATAGAGTGCGCGTTTCTGAGCACCGCGATATTGCGCGCGCGCTACCCCTTCTTGCCCAATATAGCAGCCTTTGGTAAAACTAATTCCCTGTAGTTGGTCTAATTGCACGGCTTGCGGTAATAAATGGCCACTATTGGGTGCATCAATAATTGGTTGCCCAGCGGCAATATCTAAGGCTAACCATTGATCAGCTGCCCCATGCTGTGCGCCTTGGTCAAGCAAAGATTGGCTAATTTTTTCGTTGGGTTCAACAGTAATTATTAAAAAACGTTCAGTGGGTTTGGGAAAATAAAGAAGACAGTCAGGTTCAAGCGCCAGGATAGGCATTTGTGCAGTGGGTAGCTGCGGGAATAAGGCCGTTAGGGCCTGTCGCGCCCCTTGGCCAGCAATGCCAAGTAACCGATAATTGTCATTATGGGTAATGGTTACCTGAGAAAACATCGCATATTGCCGTAAAGCCTGCATTTGCTGCTCACAGACGGAACGGCGCTGTAGAAGTGCTAATTGCTCTCCCAGTTCAAAAAGCTGGAAGCAGCTCCACATTCTACCGCTAATATCACAATGAGCCCCCAATAATCGTTTATCCTGTTGCAAGGTATTAACATCACAAGTCACTTGTCCTTGCAGATAACGATAGCGATCAGCACCACTGATAGTGACTAGCGCCCAATCATTGAGCGGTAGTAGGCTCAGAGGCAGTTGTTCAGCAACATATAAAGGGGCGGATGGCCAATGGAAGCTGGTATTCATCGACATCGCTTAATCAGTGTATTGAGTAAGAATTTGTTATTTTACATAGCTATCGGATTAAGATCGACTATTCCAACGTGCCATGACGACAATCGTTGAGACCAAACCGCTTTGGGAGGCGCAGCTGCGTTATTCGCGCTTCAGTGATCTATGTTGGTTAACTGGCTATGGCAGCTTGGCATTAATAGTGGTTTTTACGATATGGCCAGTGATCCCGTGGTTGATCACCCCTTTATTGCTAAGTGCTGTTGGCTACGAAGGATTAATGAATCGGCGCCGGTTACTGGCAGCAATAGGCCCCATCCGATTGCGCGGTGATCGGACAGTATTTTGGCAAGGGCACTGTTGGCAATTACTCGCTACTCTATCAACCCCCTGGGGGATCTGGCTACGACTGACTCACGAGCAGCGGGAAATAAGGCTGTGGATAGCGATCGATGGTTTAACCATCGCTGAATGGCGTGCCTTGTGTCGAGTGGTGCGAACCGTGCTTAAGGATCAGAAAACTGCTGCGGAGAAAGGATAGTCGGTTTAGCCGAGGAAGATAGCGGTTTCAGGTGCTCAATCAGGTAGTGACATCCTCGGCTCTCTTGGCGTTGCAAGGCGCAGCGGACTATCAAGTGTGCTACCTGGCATTGTTGATATAAGTTCAATAAAGGAATAGAAAGAGGCGGTGCTTGCCTGGCTTGATTGAGATCAGCTTTAAGGGTTTGAATCGCTTCGAGAGCTTGTTCTAAGTCAGAATGGCTGCGGATTAACCCGACTTGATTCCACAAAAGCTGCTGTAGCGCTTGCTGTCGTTCGATCCAGTGGGTGGCTAACGGCTGATCAATCATCGAGGGGAAATTGGTAATCAGCGAGGGCTTTGAGGCAGAAAGCTGTGCTAATTGGCAGCGTATCGCCTTAGCAGTTGAGCAAGCATACACAATACATTCCAATAAGGCATTGGAAGCTAAACGGTTAGCACCATGTAGGCCCGTATAGCTGACTTCACCAATCGCATAGAGGCCTGCAATGTCCGTACGACCTGAGTGATCCACCACGACCCCGCCACAAGTGTAGTGTGCAGCCGGAACTACCGGTATCGGTTGTTGTGTTAAGTCGAGCCCAAGCGCACTGAGACGTTGATAGAGCGCTGGAAAGCGCTGTTGGATTAATAAGGCGGGTTGATGGCGGATATCTAGATAGAGGCAGGGAGTTGCTAAACGCTTCATCTCTTGGTGCATGGCTCGTGCAACAATATCACGAGGCGCTAACTCGACATGGCTATCGACATCTAGCATAAACCGACTGCCGTCAGGACGACATAACCAAGCTCCTTCCCCCCGTAAAGCTTCAGTGAGCAAAAAATTGGGTGCTGTCGAGTGATAGAGCGTTGTTGGATGGAATTGGGTAAACTCTAAGTTAGCCACTGAACAGCCTGCTTGCCAGGCTAGGGCAATTCCATCACCCTGCGAGTGTCCGGCCATCTGGGTATTATGGCTATAAAGGCCGGCCGCACCTCCAGTTGCCAATACAACAATTTTAGCGGTAACGTGAGCTAACTGCTGCTGATTGGCTTGCCAAAGCAGAGCTCCGACTATTTGAGTAGAATGCTTTGGTAGTAAGTGTGGTTGGGTCAGTAACTTAATAACCTGGCTATGCTCAATAATCTGTAGTTGTTGATGTAAATGGGTTTGTTTAATTAGGGTCTCAATCAGGGAACGACCTGTCGTATCAGCGACATGCAAGATACGGCGATGGCTATGACCACCTTCTTGTGTAAGATGAAAGGGGTTCGAAGAGAAACTATCCTTGCGATCGAATGGCATGCCTTGAGCCATTAACCAGTTGATCGCCCGATGGGCCTGCTGGGTGACAAATTGGACCACCTCGGGATCACAGAGCCCTGCCCCGGCAGTTAGGGTATCTTGGTGGTGTGCCTGCCAGCTATCAGTCTCATCAGATACGGCAGCAATGCCTCCCTGGGCATAATAAGTGGTTGCCTCCCTCAGTGACCCTTTACTAGCGAGTAATACCCGGCAATAGGGTGCTAACTGTAAGGCTAGTGAGAGACCGGCGGCGCCGCTGCCGATAATAAAGACGTCGCAAAAATATTCAGATAAGCGTTGCATTAGGATATGCTATGGGAAGCTGTCAATAGAGTAAATGGTTATTGCAGCCTAATTGCAGTATTCATTGTATTATAATCCATACAGTATTTGCTGGAAGGAGCTCGCTTCTGACAGCATTCAGTCATGTTTTTTTGCTTGTCTTGTCTAGTTGGAGCTTGTGAGTAGCGGATGAATGACCACGCAGATGACTCGGTATTGGTAATGCGTGCTCAGCAGGGAGATCAGCAGGCTTTCACCTGGTTAGTAATCCGCTATCAGCATAAAATTGCTGCCTTATTGGCACGCTATTTAGCTTCTAAGGATGTTCCTGATATCACTCAGGAGACCTTTATAAAGGCTTACCGTTCGCTGGCTACTTTTCGTTTTGAAAGTACTTTTTACACCTGGTTATATCGAATTGCTATCAATACTGCTAAAAATCACTGGACGGCACAAGGGCGTCGGCTACCGATTGATACCACGGATAGGGTAAGCAGTGAAGAAGACGGTGATAAGTTACATGAAGCTGCGAACCCTGAACGAATTCTGTTGTCAGAAGAGTTACAAGAAGCTATCTCGCAGGCTATTGAGGCGTTGCCTGAAGAGTTACGGTTAGCGATTACCTTACGTGAGATAGAGGGGTTTAGTTATGAGCAGATTGCCAGCGTTATGAGCTGCCCGATTGGAACGGTTCGCTCAAGGATTTTTCGAGCTCGTGAAGCGATTGATAAGAAAATTAAGCCATTATTGTCATTTTAGCAAGGTGGTTTATGTCCACCAGTAATCAGTCGGGGGGGGGGATAAGCATGCAAGGATCTGAAATTTTATCGATGCTCATGGATGGTGAAAAGATCAAGGAACAGGATCTGGAAAGCTTATGGAATCATCGCTCGTCATCTCATCAGTCACAATGGCAGCGTTATCATTTGGTTCGTGATGTTTTGCGGGGTGACGGGTGTTCCCACTTACCACTTGATTTTGCAAACCAGGTTGCTGCTGTACTAAAGTATGAGCAGTCACCATTAGTGCAACTAATGTCCAGCAGACCAGCAAAAAGACGTACGATTTGGCAGCGTTGGTGTACCCTATTGCTATCTCCAATAGGGCGATTAGGTGAAATTACTATGGCTTGTGCGTTTGCTTTTCTGTTAATTTTAGGGGTCAACTGGTATCGTGATACGGTCACTCTTGAATCTCATCAATCACTGAGTATCAATCCATTACCCTTAGGGGGTGTGATCACTTCAGTGGGATACCAATCAGATAATTCCGGGGTTTCCAATCAGCAACAAGCACGATTACGCTTGCTTGACGATAAACTGCAGAATTACCAACGCCAAAAATGGTATCCTGCGGAAGATAGCGCTCTGATATCAGAACGCTAACATTAGCGATGAACATCGTCCGTAGTGGTACGCTAACGGTAAGATAATTGGCAAAGTACTGAGTATGTTTCAAAATCAACAGCTAACTATCAACAGGCAACGCACCGGCAACTATTGGCTTCGAGATAAATTGGTTTTAAGTTTTATTGGCCTGCTGTTTTTCTGTCCGAGCCTGATCACAGCTAATGAGAAAGTCGTAACCAAGACGACGGCAGAACAACTGTTGCAGCAGATGGTTAGTGCCAGCCGATCGAGTCATTATGAGCTGTTTTTTTTACTACCGCATGATGATGAGCCCGTTACACTATTACGCTACCGCCATGCGATGATTAACCAGCAATCTATTGAACAGCTGACTGCTTTAGAGGGTCCGAGCTGTGAAATTTCTTGGTGTGGCAAGCAGTTGATTAGCTGCCAGGGTCAATACCTACCAGAAACTGTCAATACAACACTGACATTAATGCGTAGCCGATTGCCTAGGGTTATGCGGGCTAATCCCTCACGGCTGTATCGCTATTATGAAGTCATCCAGCTTTCCAATGAGCGGGTAGCTGATCGTCAATGCTATGTCATTCGTCTGAATCCACGGGATCCCCATCGGTATGGTTATCAACTATGGATTGATTGTCGTACCAAGTTATTGATGCGTTCTGCTTCATTAATCAACCATGATAAACCGTCAGAGCAATTTCACGTGGTTGCTCTCTCTCAGGGTAAGCGGATAGCACAAACCCTATCAACCGTTGTAGCTGGCCGTTGTTTGACAGTTCCTAAGCAGAAAATAGCACCAACAGCAGCGGTGTTTGATTGGAAGCCGGGTTGGTTACCACCAGGATTCGAACAGGTATTGGTCAATCAAGATTGCTCTTCCATTAGCCAAGCTTCGGTAACGATGCAGTTATACAGTGATGGCGTGCTAAGTATTGCCGTCTATGTGCATGCGGTAATGTCAACCCTGCCATCTGATCCGCTACTGCTTCAAAAAAAGCAGTGCACAGTCTACAGCGAAACTCGCTTGGGGCGGGAAATTACCGTAATAGGCGAGATCCCCATCAGCAGTGCACGCCATATCGTTCAAAAAGTAGTATTTAACGAATCATGATGTCGCTGGCAGTAGAAGTAGTGGATTTACAGCAAGGGATGGCTATTGTTCGATTGCTGAAACCGTTAGGCTGCGGCAACTGCCACAGGCAATCTATCCGCGGTGCTTTTTGTGCTAGTCAGGCTGATTCTGCAGACAAAGGGATACTCCGTTTGCCAGCACCTGTCAATGCACGTATCGGGCAGCTGTGGCAATTGCAGATTGATAGTGCTGCTATGGTACGTTTCGCTCTTACCATCTATTTAGGTCCTCTGTTGGTATTACTATTCACTGCCTTGATATTAGAGCGCTGTGCTATTTCAGAATTTTCGGTGGTTTGCGGTGCTTTATTAGCAGCAGGTAGTGGCTGGTTAGTGATTCATTTTGCGCTGATTCATCATACGCCATTGGTTGCTAAATCTGTCAAGGTGAAGTGGACTAGCAAGCAGTCACCCTGGATTTGACCTATAATCGAAGGCTGTTTTAGGCCGATTGGTGTGGTACAGGAAGTTATCATCACCTTTAATTAACAAAATTAAGGTATCAAGCATGTGTGGAATTATTGCAGCGATTGCCCAACAGCGGAACGTGAGTGATGCGCTACTCGCTGGTTTAGCTCGATTAGAATATCGAGGCTATGATTCAGCCGGGATTGCCGTTGCCGACTCGTCGGGGGAACTGCAGCGAATTCGCAGAGTGGGTAAGGTACAGCAGTTAATCGATGTGGTAGAACAATTGACATTATCCGGGACTTGTGGAATTGCTCATACCCGCTGGGCGACGCATGGCGCATTAACTGAATCGAATGCACATCCACACCTGAGTGGAACGGTAGCCATCGTGCACAATGGTATTATTGAGAACTACCGTAGCTTACGCCAATGCTTACAACAACAAGGCTACCATCCTACCTCAGAAACCGATAGTGAAATTATTGCTCATTTACTCCATTGGGAGCAGAGCCAGTTAGCTCATACCAACGGCAATGTTCAGCCAAAAAATCCTTTGCGATTGGCAGTACAGCAAGCTATTCCACAGTTGCAAGGTAGCTATGGCCTAGTCGCTATGGATAGCCGATTTCCCAACTATTTAATTGCCGTACGGTGTGGCAGTCCTTTGATAATCGGGTTGGGTAAGGATGCCTATTTTGTAGCCTCGGATCAATATGCTTTACCTCCTGACGTGAACCAAGTCGTTTTCTTACAAGAGGGGGATTTGGCTGAGATTAGCGCCCAGCATTTTAAGTTATGGAACAGTCAAGGAGAGCCAGTTGTCCGTTCAGCGGTAGCCATGTTAAGAGAAATCCATAGTGATAAAGGGAATTATCAACACTACATGCAAAAGGAGATCCATGAACAGCCTTTGGCCATCAGCCACACCTTGACAGGGCGATTATTGGCCGATCGGGTGAATTTAAGTGAGTTAGGCCCAGCAGCCATACAGTGCTTGGAACAAGTTGAACATCTGCATATCGTGGCTTGCGGCACTGCCTATCATGCAGGCTTAGTGGCACGCTACTGGTTTGAAGCATTGGCCAAGATCCCTTGTGAAGTGGAAATTGCTTCCGAGTTTCGTTACCGGAAACCGGTGACACGTCGCCGCAGTTTACTGCTAGTGCTGTCACAATCCGGCGAAACCGCGGATACGCTAGCCGCTTTACGTCTGGCTCAAGGAATGGATTATTTGGGTACACTGGCCATCTGTAATAATCCAGGTTCCACTTTAGTTCGAGAGAGTGATTGGGCGTTAATTACTCATGCAGGACGTGAAATTGGCGTCGCTTCTACCAAAGCTTTTACCACCCAGTTAGTCCTGTTGCTGCTGTTAGTGGTCCACATGGCTCGACACCGGAGCATATCAGCGCAACAAGAACAGGCCTGGGTACAGGCCTTGACTAAATTGCCAGAGAATCTGCAACAGCTGTTGTCAATTGAAGTAAAAGTGGCTCAGTTGGCGGCGCAATTGGTTACAGACCGGCATATTCTATTTATTGGTCGAGGGGTACAGTATCCTATTGCCATGGAAGGCGCTCTAAAGCTTAAAGAATTAGCCTATATACCTGCTGAGGCTTTTGCCGCCGGCGAATTGAAGCATGGTCCGCTGGCTTTGATTGATAGTCATATTCCAGTGATTGTGTTGGCACCGCAGGACGAATTAGCGGAAAAACTGCAATCCAACTTAGAAGAGATTGCCGCACGTGGAGGGCGCATTTACTGGCTAGCAGATAGTGCGCTGACTTGGCAAGGCTCAGGAGTGATGACGCGCCTAAAGATGCCATCAATAGTATCACCACTGTTGGCACCGATTGCCTATGTCATTCCTCTGCAATTTTTGGCTTACCATATTGCGCTATTAAAGGGGCATGATATTGATCAGCCTAGAAATTTAGCTAAATCTGTGACCGTTGAGTAATCAATTAGGTCACCTAAGGTAGGAAATCACCATGGTTCAGTGTCGATTAGGGGTCAATATTGATCATATTGCTACCTTGCGTAACTTGCGAGGGACACTCTATCCCGATCCTCTGCAAGCTCTGTTTATTGCTGAGCAGGCAGGTGCTGATAGTATTACTATCCATTTACGTGAAGATCGGCGGCATATTACGGATCGTGATGTGCAGCGAATCCGTGAGGTGGTGCAGACACGGTTGAATTTAGAGATGGCAGCAACAGAAGAGATGGTAGCAATCGCTCGCCAAATTAGGCCTAATCAATGCTGTTTGGTGCCGGAACGACGACAGGAGCAGACCACTGAATGTGGCTTGGCGGTGGATCGGCAACAAAAAAAGATTCAGCAAGTGGTAACGCAATTAGCAGAGGTAGGGATTGCCGTCTCACTATTCATTGATGCTGATCAACGTCAAGTTGATGCTGCATTAGCCACCGGAGCAACTGCGATTGAGCTTCATACGGGCCCCTACGTTGAGAGTTCTTCCGTTCAGCAAAAGGCCATCTTACAACAATTGGCAACGGTTGCTGATTATGCCGCTAGCCGGGGATTACAGGTCAATGCCGGGCATGGGCTTCACTATCACAATGTTCAGCCGATTGCTGCTTTACCAAAGCTCTATGAACTAAATATTGGCCATGCCATTATCGCGCGAGCAGTGATGCAGGGGCTAGGCCCTGCTGTTGCCGAGATGAAACGATTGATTCAGGAAGCGGTGGCTGGATGGCAATCGTAGGCCTGGGGACTGATATCGTCGAAATTGCTCGAATAACCGCTTTACATCAACGCTACGGGAATCGCCTAGCGCGACGCTTATTGAGTGTCTATGAATGGATGATTTATCAACAAAATCAACAACCGGTTCGTTTTTTAGCCAAGCGCTTTGCGGTTAAAGAAGCCGCGGCCAAAGCATTAGGCGTTGGCATTCGACAAGGAGTTGCTTGGGGGGATTTTGAGGTGAAAAATGATCCCCTGGGCAAGCCAAACTTACAACTACAGCGACAGGCTTTGGTTTTGGCTGAGCAGTTAGGCGTGCATCGGGCTTGGGTATCGATTGCTGATGAGCATCATTATGCGGTAGCAACCGTGCTATTAGAGGGTTGAGTAAGCCAAAGGACTGCTTGATGTTCAACCGCATGACACTCAGCGAGTAGCGCTGACCATACTGCAGTGAGTGTGTGAGGATGATTACCCAGCTGCAGCTGGGTTTCCAGAAAGCAGCAGAGCGCGCTGAGTCTAGGGACACCACTATACAGTGTGCTGCCGTGTAATTTATGGATCAAAGAGCCGATATCAGGGTCCTTAAAGCCATCGATCAATCGTTGAACCCGCAGGATAACCTGGGGTAAAGATTTCACCAATAGACACAAAAGGTCATGAGCCAAGTCTGCTTGGCAGCCAGCACGTTGGAGGGCTAATGGCCAATTAATCGTTGGCGAGAAGTGGTATTGCCGTGATGTTGCGAGTTTAGATGAAAAATGGTTATCAGAACTCGAATGATTGATAACAAGTTGGGCAGATACTGTCTCAGCAAGCACTTCAAATGTGGGCCACGGCTCCATCGCTATCAAGCTCCTAATCAATAGCCCCTAATAACATCGGTATTTTAGCATTAAATATTTTTGATGGGTAAATATTTTGCAATCTGTACGGATAAAAATCATTTTATCCGTACAATAGGGTATTGATTGAAGACAGGCATTTAGCCTTGGGATCACCGCTCCTATCCTCTAGAGTGTTTAGTCGTTAACCGATCACTATGAATGACATCAGCCGTTGGTCTTTCAGTTTGTCGGCTAACGGTTAATGAGGGCGTCGAAGGTGACTCTAAACTGGCAATAGCTTCAGATAGCCGGCTGGATGCTTGGCATCGTTTATCGTGTCAATAGGGTAAGAAGAAATAACCTGTTTTATGAGCAGGTTGGGGACCTTTATACTTTACCAACATCTCCTCTATTATCCGATCATCGATATAATCGGTGTTAAAATTAACATAAAGTAATTTTGGTAAATTTTTTATTAGCTTGGGAGAGAGACTTTTAATAGGATTTCTATCCATAAATAATTCAATAAGAATAGGAGTTTGGTTCTCTGGATAATCGAGTAAAACACCAATATCATCTGGAATGGTTTCTAAATTATTTCCACTAAGATTAATTTTAAATAATTTTCTTGGGAATAAAAAATCCTTGCTAGGAAATTCATGGAATCGATTATCGCTCACATTTAGTATTCTTATATTATCCAGCGAAGATAAATCGGGTAATGCAGTTAATCGGTTATTATCTAGAGTTAAATTTCTTACGTTATGTAATAATCCAACATCTTCCTTCGTTAATTCGATTAACTGGCAATTACTGAATGCTAATTCTTGCAATGCTATCAACAAAGCTATTCCGGAAGGAATTTTAGGAATATCGCTATTTTTAAAACATAATTGCCACAAACTAGTTAGTTTGGAGAAATCCTCTGGTAATTCTGTCAATTTTATATTATTGACTTTAAAGTTTGTCAAATGAGTTAAGTAAGGAAATACATTTTCAGGTAAAGTGTTAACTCCATGTCCCTCTAAAAATAAATTGACTAGTTCCTCGATAATACTCACGTGCTTTTATAAACTGAGCAGCTACTTTTACTCTATTTTAGGCGGTGTCTCCTATTGACTGATAGGTTATGATTACCATCAAAACAAGGAAGTTCGGAGATGGCAGAAGTATTGATAGAATGTTGTTATTGTGAGCAAAATAAAGTTGTTAAAAATGGCAAGGCACCCAATGGATTACAACGTTTTCGTGGCTGCTCTTGCCAGCGCTATTTCCAACTGAACTATCGTTACAACGCTGGGTACTTTGAGCAACTTACTGAAACGGCTTCAAAAGTTTACCATCGGCAGGTTTACTACTGACGGTTGGCCCAACTATCTACCGTTACTTCCTAAATCAAAACAGCTTGTGGGTAAAATTTTTACTCAGCGTATTGAACGTCATAACTTAACCCTACGGACACGGATCAAGCGTTTAGCTAGGAGAACTATTTGCTTTTCCAAGTCAATAGAGATCCATGAAAAGGTGATGGGTGCTTACCTCGATAAATTTCACTATCAGTCAATATGAGCCACTACCGAACTTTTCCTGCCGTCCGCTGAGTGACTTTTAAAAAATGGTAATCAGCAGGAATTCCTAAGTAATCATTAGTCACTCGATTGGTTGCTCGTAATTCATTGCCTTGCCAAAGATGCACAACCGGTGAAAAATGGCCAACGGTTTCTCCTGTTTGAGAAGTGATTGTCGAGCAATAATAATTAACGTTCTCTATTTCACCATTCACAATTTCACGGGTAGTTTCTAGATAATCTTTGGACTGCACCTTTAGAACATTACTATCAATCAAACGTTTTTCTAGGCTATGTTGATATAGCCAGGCTTCCAACTTGCCCTGGTTGATTAAGCGCTAATTGTAAGAGTGTTAATGCTCTCTGAGACTCACCGTGATGCAAAGCGCTAAAGTATTGATCAAGCAAACCGGGATGCTAGGCTTGGAGATAGCTAACAACGGTATGGCCTGTGCGATAGAGCAGATTGTTAAGCTTGCTATCCTCTGAATAAGTGAGTGCGGCTAAATTTCATAAGTAAGCTCCGCACACTCTTCACGCGTCAGTTGAACAAGTTTAGGTTGATGTTCAAAAAGTCGGCAATTCCTTCAAGCAGAACGGTTGGGATGCTGTTGTGTTTACCTTGAGTCGCGTAAAAGGTTAAAGCGTGTGCTAGTTCATGCTGTAAATTCCGTGTTTCTCCTTGCTGATAAATATAAAGATCGGTATGAGTAGTCGGTCATCCCCGATAATAGGCTTTTCCTTCTTACCTGATCCCAATCCCAGTTTAAAAACTTCACCGCCTAAATGTTGATAATCTTCTTTATCGTTAAAAATAAAAATGTTAATAGTTTCTAACTTTTGGCCAGCACATTTTGCACTAGGAAACGCTTCAAAAAATCCTTTAAAAACTTCGCTGATACTACGGTTAATTTCTGCTAATTTACCGGTTTTCAATTGATTAGAGTAACATTTTACTTCTATATTATATTCGGGTAACGAAACCGTATGAGGCTTATCATAGTCTTGGTGGTTATTGGAAAAGTACTGTTGTTGAGTGAAGGGTGATTGAAGTTGACTCATGCTCCCATCTCCTCTACCAAGGCCACTCCGATAGTAACTTAACCTTTTATACGATAAAATTAACTAAAATTAAATTTTTTATGTTTTTTTGTTATATTTTTTGTTTTGTAGGCCACGGTGATGGTACTTTAAAGTGTACTATTGGCTAGCCAATCGAGGTATAATGACTCTGGTAGAGGAGGCTACCTAAACGCCCCAAAAACATCGATTAGGAACTCGGGTGGAGATGATCCATCATAACGCTGCTATAGGATTGCCTGAAGACTCCTTGGTGGACACCGCTTGGATAAAACCGCTGCTTGGACACCAGAACGCACTCGAACAGCCACTCACCAGAGCCTGGTTTTACTGTCAAAAGCAGCTGACTCAGGCGTTTGGTGCACAAGCAGTAGATTTTCTGGCACATGGCCGGGCTACGGTAATGCGTTTAGCGCAATTTACCTTGGATGGGGATTGCTTACAGGCAGCATTGCTACTCCCTTGGGTAGAGGGAGGACGATTGTCGTTGTCCTTGATTGCTGCTGATTTTTCACCCGCGATTGCGCAGTTAATCCGTGGGGTACAGCAGTTATCGATGGAAAACCCGGTTGGAACGGTGCCAAGCAGTGCGGAAAATTCACAGCTTAGCATCCGGCGGCGCATGCTGTTGGCAATCATCCGTGATGTTCGCTGTGTCATGATAAAGCTAGTAGAGCGATTGTCTGCATTAAAAGGGAGTAGGCAGCAGTCTGCTGCCATTCAACAAGCTATCGCCACTTCTTGTCAACAGCTCTACGTTCCTTTGGCTAATTGCCTTGGTATGGTGCAATTGAAATGGGAGCTAGAAGATCTGTCATGGCGTTCCTTGCATCCACAGGCCTATCACCAATTGGCACAGCTGTTGCATGAGCGACGTAGTGTTCGCGAGCAGGAGATTGCTTTTCAAGTCCAGCAATTACAAAAGCTACTGCTGCAGGCGGGTGTAACAGCAACCGTTTCTGGAAGGCCTAAGCATCTCTATAGTATTTGGCAAAAAATGCAGAAAAAGGGTAAATCTTTTGAGCAGCTATTCGACGTGCGTGCGCTACGCATTGTCGTAGCAGATATTCCTAGCTGTTATGCGGTATTAAGCCTACTGCATGCCCACTATCAGTCCTTACCGAAGGAGTTTAGCGATTACATTACACATCCTAAACCCAATGGTTATCGCTCGATTCATACGGTGATCCTGGATGAGCAGCGTGAGCCCATCGAAATGCAAATTCGTACCACTAAAATGCATCAGACTGCTGAGTTAGGGGTGGCTGCACATTGGCAGTATAAGGAAGGAACTCCGGCAAATAAAGTAGAACCCAAGCAACGGATTTTATGGTTACGTCAGCTCCTGAGCTGGCATGCAGTGTGGACGGCCAATACTCTACTGGCTGAGTCAGCAGCACAATCCCAGCAATGGATCTACTTATTTTCTCCGCGGCAAGATGTGATTGAGCTACCGGTTGGCGCTACACCCATTGATTTTGCCTATGCGATCCATACTGAGATCGGCCATCGGTGTATCGGTGCCAAAGTGGATGGGCGGATGGTCCCATTGACCTATCCTTTGCAAATGGGACAACAGGTCACTATTTTGACTCAGAAACAGGCATGTCCTCGCCGAGACTGGTTAAATTCATCAGCAGGTTTTATTAAAACTCGTCGCGCTCGAGTCAAAATTCGTGCTTGGATCGAACAGCAGGATCGCTTACAGTCGCTTGGTGAACAGCGAGGTGCATTGAAAGGCTCCTCCTGGTTACACAAGACTGCCAGAAAAAGCGGTGGCAATGGTCCAGTGTCCGCAATGAAATTACCGGCGGCAACCAACCAAACAGTGCCGGAAGCGACTGCAATCGGGCAAGCAGCGGTTCAGGTGGCTGGGATCGACAATCTGCTGGTCACCTTTGCGCGGTGTTGCCATCCCTGTTTGGGCGATAGGATTCAGGGTTTTATTACTCAAGGAAGAGGAGTGTCTATTCACCGAATGGATTGCTTTCAGCTGAAAGAGCTGCAGTACCGACTGCCAGCACGCCTGATCCCAGTACAGTGGTGTAGTGTATCACTACATTCAAACATGATTTAGGCCTAACATGATCACAAATTATATTTTTGTCACCGGAGGAGTGGTCTCCTCTTTGGGGAAGGGGGTGGTTGCAGCTTCCCTGGGTTCAATACTGGAAGCCCGTGGTTTGCGGGTAACCATTATTAAGATGGATCCCTATATTAATGTTGATCCTGGGACTATGAGCCCTACCCAGCATGGAGAAGTTTTTGTAACGGAGGACGGTGCAGAGACTGATCTCGATCTTGGACATTATGAGCGATTTATTCATAGCAAAATGAGCTGTCGCAATAATTTTACCGCGGGGCGCGTCTACGCCGATGTGCTGCGTGCAGAGCGGCGAGGAGACTATTTAGGTGGCACGGTTCAAGTGATTCCCCATATCACCAACGCCATTAAGCAGCGAATCACTGAGGGATTTGAAGCTTATGATGTTGTACTGGTTGAAGTGGGTGGCACGGTGGGTGATATCGAGTCTCGCCCCTTTTTAGAGGCGATTCGCCAATTAGCTGCCGAATTAGGGCGCCAACGAGCCCTATTTATGCATGTTACTTTGGTTCCCTACTTAGCAACCTCTAAAGAGGTAAAAACTAAACCTACGCAACATTCGGTCAAGGAGTTGCTGTCGCTAGGTATTCAACCCGATCTGCTCATCTGCCGCTCTGATCATGAAGTTCCCAGTAGCGCTCGAGATAAGATAGCACTATTCTGTAATCTACAGCCCAGGGCGGTGATCTCGTTGCCCGATCTGGATTCTATTTATAAGGTACCGATGCTGTTACAGCAGCACAAAGTGGATAGCTTGGTCTGTGAGCACTTTGCTATCGACTGCCCTGAGGCTGATCTCCAAGATTGGCAGCGAGCGGTTCAACAGGAAGCTCATCCGCAGGGTGAGATCACAATTGGGTTGGTCGGTAAATATGTCGAATTGCCTGATGCTTATAAATCGCTTAACGAAGCGCTCAGGCATGCTGGACTGCAGGAGAGTTTACGGGTGTCCATCTGCTATATTGATGCTGAAACCATTGAACAGCAGGGGGAGCATTTACTCACTACACTCGATGCCATTTTGGTTCCAGGTGGTTTTGGCGCACGAGGGGTGGCTGGGAAACTGATGGCAATTCGCTATGCCCGTGAGCAGCGATTGCCTTTTTTAGGTATCTGCTTAGGGTTACAGGCAGCGGTCATTGAGTATGCACGCCACGTAGCACAATTATCCGGTGCAAACTCGACTGAATTTGCCGTTGATTGCTCCCATCCGGTGATTGCCTTAGTCAGTGAATGGCGTAATCCAAAAGGTGGCGTAGAACTGCGGGAAGCAACCGATGATTTAGGGGGTACTATGCGACTAGGTGTACAACCTTGCCATTTGCAAAGTGGAAGTCGTATACATCAGTTGTATGGCCAAACTTTAATTCATGAGCGTCATCGGCATCGCTATGAGGTAAATCCAGATTATTTACCGCTGTTAGAGCAATCAGGATTGCAAGTGACTGGCTGGTCAGAAGATGGTAAATTAGTGGAAATTATCGAGATCCCGGATCATCCCTGGTTTATTGCCTGCCAATTTCATCCCGAGTTTACTTCAACCCCCAGGCAAGGGCATCCGCTATTTAATGGCTTTATCCGAGCAGCTGACCAGTATCGGCAATCAAACGTTAGGCATTAGAACTCAGAAATTTAACTGAAAATACCTAAGGGTGATTCACTGATCCTGCTCGAAATTTTTCTGATATAAGGAATTGTCATGTCGACCATTGTCAAAGTGTTGGGCCGAGAAATTATTGATTCACGGGGTTATCCTACGGTGGAAGCTGAGGTGCATTTAGCCGATGGTTCCATGGGGCTAGCGGCGGTTCCTTCCGGTGCCTCGACCGGATCACGAGAAGCCTTGGAGTTGCGTGACGGTGATCGGCGGCGTTATTGGGGAAAGGGGGTGCTTACCGCTGTATCTCATATTAATGGTGCTATTGCCCAAGCGCTATATCAGCAAACAGCCACTGAACAGTCGCAAATCGATCATATTCTGTTATCTTTAGACGGCACCGATAATAAAGCAAAACTAGGTGCCAATGCTCTATTGGCGGTTTCATTAGCCACTGCCAAGGCAGCAGCGATGGCTAAGTGCTGTCCTCTATATGCGCATATTGCCGATTTGAATGGGACCCCAGGCCAGTTTTCCATGCCATTGCCGATGATGAATATTATCAATGGAGGTGCTCATGCTGATAATAATCTCGATCTCCAGGAGTTTATGATCCAACCAGTGGGGGCTAACAGTTTTGCTGAAGCAGTACGAATGGGCGCGGAAGTTTTTCATCAACTGGGCCAGATACTCAGAGATCAAGGGTTAATCACAACGGTGGGGGATGAAGGAGGCTATGCACCGGATATAGCCTCTAATGCTGAGGCGTTAGCTTATATTCAGCAGGCCATTGAGCGTGCAGGCTATCGATTGGGGGAAGAGGTTACTTTAGCCTTGGATTGCGCGGCATCCTCATTCTATGAAGCACAATCGGGTTATTATCAGCTCACTGGAGAGGGTAAACACTTTACTGCGCAGGAGTTTACTCACTATTTGCAAACATTAACCCAGCAATATCCCATCACCTCGATTGAGGATGGCATTGAAGAGGCCGATTGGCAAGGATTCGCCTATCAGACTCAACGGCTAGGAGCCACCCATCAGTTGGTCGGAGACGATCTGTTTGTCACCAACAGCCGCTTGCTACAGCAGGGAATCCAGCAAGGCATCGCTAATGCGATTTTAATTAAACTTAATCAAATAGGCACCTTGACAGAAACATTAGCCACCATTCAATTGGCTAAATCAGCGGGCTATGCAACGATTATTTCGCATCGTTCAGGAGAGACTGAAGATACCACCATTGCTGATTTAGCGGTGGGAACAGCCGCCGGTCAGATCAAAACCGGCTCCTTAAGCCGTTCTGATCGAGTGGCTAAGTATAACCAGCTACTACGGATTGAGGCAGCATTAGGAGCACGGGCACCTTTTCGTGGCAGTCAGGAGCTGAGCCGCTATCGTCCAAAAGCTTCTTTTAGCAGCAGCAATAGCTAACTGTAAAACAGTGAATAGCAGGGGATGCCATGAAAACTACTGAGCGCGCATAGCATAGGGAGAAAACGGTCACCATGGCGATCACTAAAGGGGCACCACCAATAACGGATAAAGTGGCAGCATTGCGTTTGCCGCCTCAGTCATTAGAGGCCGAGCAATCTCTGTTAGGGGGATTACTGCTAGAAAGCCAGTGTTGGGAATTGGTGGCTGAAAAGGTCACTGCTACCGATTTTTATAGCCAATCTCATCGACTCATCTTTACCGGTATTGAGCGGCTGATGTTGCAGTCGAAATCAGTCGATCCGGTGATTGTTGCTGAATATCTGGAGCAGCAGCAGCAGCTAGAGCGTGTGGGAGGGTTTGCTTATTTAGCCGAACTGTCTAAAAATACCCCCAGTGTCGCCAATATTCGTGCTTATGCTGATATTGTGCGCGAACGCGCCGTTTTGCGAGAGTTAATCGGGGTTGCCCATGAGATTGCTGATGCGAGTTATGAGCCACAAGGCCGTAGCAGCGAGGAGCTGCTCGATTTGGCTGAAGCCAAAGTTTTTCAAATTGCAGAGAATCGAGCCAATCAAGCTCAAGGACCAAAAGGAGTCCATAATATCCTAGAGGCCGCCCTAACTCGGATTGAGGCACTCTACCATAACCCGCAAGGGGGATTAACCGGATTATCCAGTGGTTTTACCGATTTGGATAAGAAAACTGCTGGATTGCAGAACTCCGATTTGATTATCGTAGCAGCACGGCCTTCAATGGGAAAAACCACTTTTGCCTTAAATATCTGCCAACAGGTAGCACTCTCACAGACAAAACCGGTATTGATCTTTAGCTTAGAGATGCCAGCTGAGCAGCTGATGATGCGGGTACTTTCTTCTCTCTCTAGCATCGATCAGACGCGAATTCGTACGGGTCAGCTCAATGATGAGGATTGGGCAAGGCTTACCAGCAGTATGGGCTTATTGATGGAGAAGTGTAATCTGTATATCGATGATTCTGCTAGCTTAACTCCCACTGAATTGCGAGCTCGGGCACGCCGACTGTTTCGAGAACAGGGGGGGATCAGCTTGATTATGGTTGACTACCTACAGCTGATGCGGGCTCCCCAGCAGTCAGAGAACCGAACCCAGGAAATCACTGAAATCTCACGCGCATTAAAGGCATTGGCTCGGGAGCTAGAGGTTCCGGTGATTGCTCTCTCGCAGCTAAATCGCGGGGTTGAACAGCGTGCTGAAAAGCGACCGCTTAACTCTGATCTCCGTGAATCGGGGTCGATTGAGCAGGATGCCGATTTAATCCTATTTATCTACCGAGATGAGGTTTACCACGAAAATAGCGACCTAAAAGGAGTGGCAGAAATTATCATTGGTAAACAGCGTAATGGTCCGATTGGTACCGTTCGTTTAACCTTTCAAGGCCACTATTCACGCTTTGATAATTATGCAGGTGCTGCCTTTGAAGGTGATTCTCCCTTTGCCTAGCAGCATTGAGATAGCAGAAACATTGTGATAGTCTTTTTTAACTATTTTCCGCAACCGATGTAATGTTATGAATCAAACCCCACCCTATTCAGGGGCGCCGTTCGCTACTATTGATCTGACGGCTTTACAACATAATGTGCAGCAGATCCGGCGATGGGCTCCCCATAGCCGGATGATGGCTATGGTTAAAGCACAGGCGTATGGCCATGGATTGCTACCGATTGCAAAAGCTTTGGCTCCTGCAGTGGAGTGTTTAGGAGTTGCTCGTTTAGAGGAGGCTTATCAATGTCGCGCTGCTGGAATCACTACCCCAATCACCATTTTTAATAGTGGGTCGACAGCGGCAGAGATGGCCTGGATTGCTGAGCATCACTGTGAGTTAGTCCTGCATAGCCAAGAGCAGTTAAGTGCATTAGCAGGCGCAAAAGTGACTCATCCTATTCGAGTTTGGTTAAAAATTGATACTGGATTACATCGTTTGGGGATTACTGAGCAGCAGGCTGCTTTTGTCTATCAGAAATTGCTCAGCTGTCGGCAGGTGCAGCAGCCGATTGGATTACTCAGCCACTTTAGTTGTGCCGATGAAAGCGCTTCAACCCGTACTCAGCAGCAGATGGCTCGCTTTGATCGCCTAACCCAGGGATGGCAAGGCCCCCATTCGTTAGCCGCCTCGGCGGCGATTGTACAGTGGCCGCAAACGCATCGAGAGTGGATACGGCCCGGTTTGATACTTTACGGGATCTCTCCATTACCTGGGGTTTTGGCAGCTGACTTGGGGCTTAAGCCAGTTATGACCTTGAAATCCCGCCTACTAGCAGTTCGGGAGCATCTGGCAAATGCACCGGTTGGCTATGGTGCGCACTGGCGTAGTCTACGTGATACTCAATTAGGAGTGGTTGCTTTAGGGTATGGGGATGGTTACCCGAGAGATGCTCCCAGCGGCACCCTTTTGCTGGTGAATGGCCGCCTAGTTCCTCTAGTAGGGCGTGTATCGATGGATTTATTAACGGTAGATTTAGATCCAACAGCTTGCGAACAGAGTGGTGCTGAGGTAATTGCTTGGGGACCTGAGCTGCCAGTAGAAACGGTTGCTCAATCGATGGGTATGAGTGCTTATGAGCTAGTCACCCGATTGCCCAACCGTATGATTAGGCACTATGCAGGATAGTAGCTAGCCCTAGCAGTCACTTTTCAGTTGTCCAATGAAACTGGTACTGGCTAGCAACAGTCACCTGGCCACCATCACTGGACCTGGCTATTCTGTCAAGAACTAGCCATCGCTACGAGTTAGGTCCTCAAAGAATTTCTTAATTCCAGAGAAAAAGTTGCGAGAACGCGGGCTGTGTTGTTGGCCATGGTCCTGGCTAAAGCTCTCTTCTAGGTCACTTAGCAAGCGCTTTTGCCGTTCATTGAGTTTAACTGGGGTTTCTACCACCACACGACATAGCAGATCACCAACTTCTCGGCCACGGATCGCTTTAACGCCTTTGCCGCTTAAGCGGAACAGCTTACCACTTTGCGTTTCAGGCGGAACGCTAAGATTAATTTTACCGTTCAACACCGGGACCTCTACTTTACCCCCTAATGCTGCTAAGGTAAAACTGATGGGGACTTCGCAATAGAGATTGTTATCTTGACGCTTAAAAATCGAATGAGGTTTAACAGTAAATTCAATGTAGAGATCGCCTGCTGGCGTTCCCATAGTGCCTGCTTCTCCTTCACCCGATAAACGAATACGGTCGCCGCTGTCAACACCAGGCGGAATTTTAACCGACAAGGTTTTGGTCTTTTTAACACATCCTTGCCCTCGGCAGCTGCTGCAGGCATCACGAACCACTTTGCCCCGACCCTGGCAATGATGGCAGGTTTGTTGTACGGCAAAGAAACCTTGGCGAATATGCAGTTGTCCAGTTCCGCGGCAAGGGGTACAGGTAATCGGTGAGCTACCTGCCTTGGCACCACTACCTTGACAGGTAGTGCAAGTCACTAAATTAGGGTACGGGATCTCTTTAGTGCAGCCGCGTACAGCTTCTTCCAAAGTAAGCTCTAATGGGTGAAGTAGATCAGAACCTCGAGTGCTTCGCTGTCGGCTTCCACCAAAAATATCGCCAAACATTTCGCCAAAGACATCACTGAAGTCACCGGCACTGTGCCCATTGCCCATTCCTCCTTGTTCAAAAGCTGCATGCCCATGTTGGTCATAAACAGCCCGTTTTTTTGCATCACTTAAGATTGCATAGGCTTTTTGAATCTCTTTGAAATGTGCTTCAGCTTTTTTATCTCCCTGGTTGCGATCGGGATGATACTTCATTGCTAAGCGTTTATACGCCTTTTTTATGGCCCCCTCATCTGCATTTCTTGGGATGCCTAAGATCTCATAATAGTCGCGTTCTGCCATGGTTAACCTATCCGCTTGATCAGCAAACGGGCGTGGATTGCTCCAGCGCCCGTGCTCAGTAAAACCTATTCTTTTTCAGGTAAGGGATTACTTTTTGTCGTTAACCTCTTCAAATTCTGCATCAACAACTTCGTCGTTACCTGCTGAATTATCTGATTGTTTACCTCGATCCTGTTGTGTTGATGAAGCTTCCATTAATTTACCAGACAACTGTATCAAAACTTGAATTTTTGCTTCAATATCTGCTTTATCTTCACTTTTAGCTGCCTGTTCTAACGCATTAGTAGCAGTTTCAATCTCGGTTTTATCCGCTACTGATACTTTATCACCGGCATCAGTGAGCTGTTTGCGGGTGCTATGGACTAAATGATCCGCTTGATTGCGCAGCTGTACTAATGCTTCGAACTGCCTATCGGTTTCAGCATTAGCCTCAGCATCTTTTACCATCTTTTCAATCTCTTCCTGGTTTAATCCAGAAGAGGCTTTAATGGTGATTTTTTGTTCTCGGCCACTGTTTTTATCTTTGGCAGAGACATGCAAAATACCATCAGCATCGATATCGAAGGTGACCTCGATCTGCGGCATACCGCGAGGGGCCGATTGAATTCCTTCCAAATTAAATTGGCCTAGTGATTTGTTATCAGCGGCTCGTTTGCGCTCACCCTGCAATACATGGATAGTCACTGCTGATTGGTTATCTTCGGCGGTTGAGAAAATCTGGCTATGCTTGGTCGGGATAGTGGTGTTCTTTTCAATGAGCTTAGTCATGACGCTGCCCATTGTTTCAATTCCCAAAGAGAGTGGAGTAACATCCAGCAGTAGCAGATCTTTAACATCACCCGCCAGTACGCCACCCTGGATTGCCGCTCCTACAGCCACTGCCTCATCAGGATTAACGTCTTTTCGTGGCTCTTTTCCAAAAAAGTTTTTCACCTTCTCTTGGACCAATGGCATGCGTGTCTGCCCGCCGACTAAAATCACATCATTAATTTTATTAACCGTCAACTTGGCGTCTTGAAGGGCAATTTTCAAAGGCTCCAACGAACGCAGTACCAAGTCTTCCACCAATGCCTCTAATTTAGCCCGGGTCAACTTAATCATAAGATGTTTAGGGCCGGAAGCATCGGCAGTAATATAGGGTAAGTTAACGTCTGTTTGTTGCGCGGATGAGAGCTCTACCTTGGCTTTCTCAGCAGCTTCTTTTAGACGCTGCATGGCTAGGGGATCATTTTTTAGATCAAAGCCCTGCTCTTTTTTAAACTCTTCGGCTAAATAGTTAATGAGACGGTTGTCGAAATCTTCGCCACCTAAATGGGTATCCCCATTAGTGGCTAGCACTTCAAAAGTTTTTTCGCCTTCGACATGGTTGATTTCGATAATCGAAATATCAAAGGTTCCACCCCCTAAATCATAGACCGCGATGATTCGATCGCCACTCTCTTTATCTAGTCCATAGGCTAATGCAGCAGCGGTGGGTTCATTGATAATTCGCTTAACTTCTAAACCAGCAATACGCCCAGCATCTTTAGTGGCTTGGCGTTGCGAGTCGTTAAAGTAAGCTGGAACAGTAATGACTGCGGCGCTAACGGGTTCCCCTAAGTAATCTTCTGCTGTTTTTTTCATTTTTTTAAGAATTTCCGCAGAGATCTGTGGGGGCGCCTTTTTTTGGCCTCTGGTTTCTACCCACGCATCCCCATTGTCAGCCTTAACTATTTTATAAGGCATGATTTTTATATCGCGCTGCACTTCTTCATCAGTAAATCGACGCCCAATAAGCCGTTTGATAGCAAAAAGGGTGTTTTGTGGATTAGTCACCGCTTGGCGCTTGGCCGGTTGACCCACTAATGTTTCGTCATCTTGGGTATAAGCAATAATAGAAGGAGTCGTTCTATCTCCTTCGCTGTTCTCTAAAACTCTCGGTTGTGCGCTATCCATTACGGCAACACAAGAATTCGTTGTTCCTAAGTCAATACCAATGATTTTACCCATTGCTCCTCTCCGCATTCAGTACTATCTTAACTTACGGCCTCTGAACACCCTGCTTTATCACTGCTTCTTAGGTATTCTTTCTCATTACGCTATTAAAGATATCGTAGTGAGAACGGCGGTTTTGATTTAATTTTACCATTTTTAGGCGCATTCGCTGCAGATTTACCAGTAGCGGTGCCAAGTCAAAGCTGCTTTGCCCAATTATGCAGTTATTTCGACAGTTTTTTAAAAATATTACCTATTTTCTCCCCCCATAAGCTGGATTAGATTAAAGGGAGGAGTGTTTCGTTAAAATTTTCGCTATCTAAACCGTTAATTCTAAAGATGGGGACGATGAAACAAGCATCAAGAGGAGAGTAAAAAAAATTACTGATGCAGAGCAATTAGCTGCTCTAGTTGCTCTTGGGCGGTGGCAAATTGTCGGATGCCCTCAGCTAACTTATCCACCGCCATAGCATCCTGATTGTGTAGCCAATAAAATTCAGCCTCGGTTAAACTGGCGGGAGGCTGGATGATATCGCCATCGTAGTGTAGCTGAGCAGATAGAGAAAGTGAGCTTTCTGCTAACGCCTGTAATAGGGCTGGTGCTATTGTCAGCTTATCGCAACCTGTTAAGGCAATAATTTGTTGAATGGTGCGAAAACTGGCTCCCATAATGATCGTTGGGTAACCATGTTGTTTGTAGTAGTGGTATATTTGGGTAACGAAGGCGACCCCAGGGTCCTCAGGTAGCTTGATGCCGCGAGATTGATACCAGTCACTAACTCGTCCTACGAAAGGTGAAATCAGCGTAACTCCTGCTTGTGCACAGGCACGTGCTTGAGCCAAAGAGAATAATAGTGTTAAATTACAGGCTATTCCTTGCTTTTCTAGATAGGCCGCTGCTTGGATGCCCTGCCAAGTAGCTGCAAGCTTGATCAATAAGCGTTTCGGTTCACCACCTGCTTGGCGATAGCCTGCCACTAGCCGCTGCGCCTTGGCAATACTGGCTGGAGTATCGTAGGAGAGGCGAGCAGGAATTTCGATGGAAAGTAGCCCTGGGATCATTGGAGTGATTAATAGGGCTATTTGAATCACTAAGTAATCAGCCGCTTCACGCAATTGTTGTTGAGGATCTATGGTCTGTTGCCGGGACCATGCTAAGGATTTTTGGAGTAAATGGCGGTATTCAGCTTGCTGAGCTACCTTTAAGATTAAGGCTGGGTTAGTGGTGGCATCAACCGGTTGATAGCGTTTAATCGCCTCTAAATCACCGGTATCGGCGACCACCGTCGTGTAACGGCGTAGGGTTGTTAAATTATCATGCATGTAAGGAATTCTTCCTCGCGTTAATTAGCAAGACAGCCAAGCAAGCTGTAGCGGCGTCAATCATTTTACTGAAAAGTGGCTGTTAAAGCGAACCTTCCGAAAAGTTGATAACGGGAACTATAAGGTTTTTATAGTAAGTTGTGGTAAAGTCTTCAAACTTAAAGAGATAGGGTGGGGGATTATTCTACCGAAAAGCTAGCTGGGCGTTACCTGACGTCCTTATGCTGTTTACAGGATGGATTTTTATCAAGAGGATTATTTTGTGAATACTTTTTTGACTGTACTCAATGAGTACTTAAGTGCCCTCTTAATTTGCCTGCTATTAGGTACCGGAATCTATTTTACTGGACGTTTAGGGTGCCTACAAATTCGCCAATTTTCACATATGTTTGCCCTTATTAAAGGAAGCCGCGGCCGCTCTGAGGAAGGTATCTCATCATTTCAGGCATTGTGTACTGGTTTAGCGGCGCGTGTTGGAACCGGTAATTTGGCTGGAGTCGCCTTGGCATTGTCTCTGGGCGGACCTGGTGCGATTTTTTGGATGTGGATAATTGCCTTAATCGGTATGGCAACTGCTTTTGCCGAGAGCAGTTTGGCACAGCTGTACAAATCCAGGGATCAGCAGGGTAATTATTGTGGAGGCCCTGCTTATTATATGGAAAAGGGGTTAGGCCAACGCTGGATGGGCATACTCTTCTCAATTTTTCTGATCATTGCTTATGGCTGGGTTTTTAACTCGGTACAGAGTAATTCTATTGCTCAAGCCATGCAGCTAGCTTTTGGCTTTAAGCCTTTATATGTTGGGCTTTGTATAGCCGCATTGGCTAGCACAATCATTTTTGGTGGTAACAGAGCCGTTTCTCGGGTCACAGAGTGGATGGTTCCTTTTATGGCCCTAGCCTATTTATCATTGACGGGATGGGTTGTGATCACCCATTTCTCTCAATTGCCAATAATATTGAGCTTAGTTTTTAAAAGTGCTTTTGGATGGCAAGAGGCAGGGGCAGGGGCTTTGGCTTACACATTAAAGCAGGCGTTATCTAACGGCGTCAAGCGAGGACTGTTCTCTAATGAAGCTGGTATGGGCTCAGCACCCAATACAGCGGCAGCAGCAGAACCCTATCCTCCACACCCAGCTTCACAGGGTTATATACAGATGTTGGGTGTTTTTTTAGATACGATGGTTATTTGCAGTGCAACGGCCACCATTATTTTATGCTCAGGTACTCTGGAAAATGTTCAGGGAATCGAAGGCATTGAATTAACCCAGCAGGCTTTCTCCGCGGTATTGGGCTCCTGGGGGAGCTCTTTTGTCGCGCTTGCCCTGTTTTTCTTTGCTTTTACTGCAGTGATTGCTAACTACTCTTATGCTGAAAATAACTTAATTTTCCTTAAGCAGCAGAGTCAGGGGAAATTACTGCTGTTTAGGTTAACTGTATTAGGGATGATGTTATTTGGTGCGGTTGCCAATGTTCCGGTGGTGTGGACCTTAGCTGATATTTCTATGGGTTTAATGGCGATTACGAATTTGGTTGCCTTAGCACTGCTTTCCAAAACCGCCATCAAATTGGCTAAAGATTATCAGTTACAGCGCCGCCAAGGGAAGTTGCCGACTTTTAATGCGGATATTTATCCGGAAATCATTAATCAGCTAACCCCAGGGATCTGGCCAGGAACAGCCGAGAAAGAGATAAATGGGGAAGTTGCGCAACCTAAAGTTGCCAATGGATAGTTATCAGTGGTTAAAATTAGTCTATCAACCGACTGACTATCACTTTTTTAGATTGTGATTAGCAGTGGGCGCTGCTGATACTAGTAGAGCGCCCTTAGCTAAAACAGGGTTGGGCTATTGGGTTAATAGCATTCCGGTTGCTAATAATGGGGCCAGCGCTGCTGGGTACGAAGAAAAAGCTGCTGAGGCACTGGGCGACGGTGTCGATGCCATGGCCGTTGTTAAGGGTACCGTTGAATACGGAGTCGTTGTTGAAGTAGTAGATGTCGAGGTTGATGTCGTTGGTGTTGGTGTAGTGATTGAGTGGGGCAATGGATCCTGAACCAGATGATAGCTACCAGAAAAATAGGGAGTTCCTTGAATAAGGTAAGGATTGATCATTTTGCCTTGCCGATGATTTTCTACTTTAATATTAGCTGAATTTTTATGTAACGCCGTAATTTCCTCGACTCCACCGCAGCTGAGCAGAAAAGAGAATTTTTCTGGGGTTATCTCATCATCACCATAGAAAGCTTGTGCGTACCCACGCGAGTAATTTGCATTGATGTACATGATACCAGCATAAATATCTGTCGAATTCTTATCGGGTGTACTGGATTTGGACTCAAAAGTGATAGATGGTTTATCAAATGAACTTCGATCGATAACAGTATTTAAAAAATTCTTTCCATTAGAATCTAATAGGTGAATAGTAAATTTATCACCGATAAATTCTTCTGGGATGAGCGCATTGTTAGCCAATTGGTAAGTTACATTGACGATTTCAACTTGCTCTGGATGATAGGGAATGATGCTATTTTGACTCTTATTTTTTAATAGATAGCGATTAGACTCCCGATGAAATAGAGAGATTTCCTCTTGACTGCTGCCTGTCAAATTGAAAGTTTTCTTTTGGGGTATTAATTTTTTATTTCCAATATAATCTTTTTGATATTGCGTTATTCCATCTGGATCTTTGTAAAGTATACTGGCATAAGTATCATTAAAATACTCGTGAGGATAGCCATCTGTAGTCTCAAAGGTTTCAAAGGTAACCACTGGTTGGTTGGAGCCACCTGGCAAGGAAAAGGTAATGGTAGAGAAAAGGTCATCTCCAAGTCCTAAGAAGTCAATAGTAAATTCTTTACCGATTAATTGCCTTGGAACTAATGCACTGTAACCAGTAGGACAGGGAGGATTAGCAAGGGGTTCTTCGATGGACTTTTGAATATAATTCATTAGCAAAAATAATTTTGCTATTTTTAATAAGTTCATTAAATTTTTCTCCGATCTAAATTAGATTGATTTATTAAGATGCGCAAAGTTAATTTAAGATTCATTAGAATCTAATAAAAATCGAATGAAGTACTCCGCCCTTTTAGTTTACAGAGGCATTCACTCAATAATTTATCATAAAATATTTTTTAACAAACTTTAGTGATATTTATCACAATTTTAAAAGTAGTATATGTAATAAATTAGATAACAAATTGTTTCAATAGGGTTTAATTCATACTTTTAATAGCCTTATTGAATGGTCAGTTAGCCAGAATTGCGTTCGCTTTATAAAAACGTTTAAGCTACCATAGCCTCTTTTTTCACCAGGTAATTCACTGATGGTAACATTACACACAACCCAAGGGGATATCGTATTACAGCTTTACCCAGACCAAGCACCCAACACGGTCAATAATTTTTTACGCTATTGCCGTGAAGGATTTTATCAAAATACAGTGTTTCACCGAGTGATTCAGGGATTTATGATTCAAGGTGGCGGCTTGACTGCTGACATGCAGCAGAAAAAAGGATTGTATCCGTCGATTGTCAATGAGGCCAACAATCGGTTAGCCAATCAGCGGGGGACCATCGCTATGGCAAGGACCAGCGATCCTCACTCGGCGACTGCACAATTTTTCATTAATACCGTGGACAATGATTTTTTAAATTTTCGTTCTGAAACTGCTACAGGCTGGGGATACTGTGTCTTTGGTGAGGTGATGGAAGGACTGACAGTCATTGATCAAATTAGCCAGATAAAAACGGCTCATCATTCGGGTCACCAGGATGTTCCTGTCGAGCCTATATTGATAACTGGGGTTAGCTTACTAAAATCTAATTAGAATAGCTTGTACAGAGAGTAGAAACTACCTCAGGCACGGATAATGACAACTCTGTTTATCGCTGATCTCCACTTACAACCCGATGATGAAGAAAAACTCCAACTCTTTTTAGAATTTTTAGAGCAGCAAGCTTCGCAAGCGGAGGCGCTCTATATTCTAGGTGATCTGTTTGAAGTGTGGATCGGAGATGATGCTCAGCAACCGCTGCATCAAGCAGTTAGAGAAGCATTACAGCGCTTAGCTAAGCGACGAATTCCCTGCTACTTTATGGCTGGGAATCGAGATTTTCTGTTGGGTCGGCGTTTTGCGACTGATTGTCAATTGACCCTGTTAACAGAGCCGCAGCTGTTGATGTTATATCAAGTACCCACGTTGATCCTCCATGGCGATAGTTTATGTACTGACGATATTGCCTATCAGCGACTGCGTTACTGGGTGCGGCATCCCAAAATTCAACAACTGTTCTTGAGCTTACCTTTAGCTTGGCGATGTTGGTTAGCGAAACGGCTACGATCTCGTAGTCAATACGCTAACCAGAAAAAAACTTCGGAAATTATGGATGTTAATCCGCAAGCAGTAGTAGCATTATTACAACAATATAGTGCACGACGGATGATTCACGGCCATACGCATCGCCTAGCTAGGCATATCGTTCCGCTAGTGCACTCACCGCTGGCTACAATAGCAGT
Organism: Candidatus Symbiodolus clandestinus; assembly: GCA_038960095.1. GTDB lineage: Bacteria > Pseudomonadota > Gammaproteobacteria > Enterobacterales > Symbiodolus > Symbiodolus clandestinus. The sequence continues at coordinate 407,245 of CP152425.1, read as the reverse complement.
AGAGGCTGAACGATGGGTCCTAGGCGCTTGGGAGCCGACTGCCTCAGTATTACAGGTAGATGCTCAAGGAGCGAAATTTTTGGGTGGGGTATCTGTTTGAGTGATGAAATCACAACGCTTATTCGCGGCAAGCCAGATGTTTAACCAGCAGGTTGTAGAGCCTGTAGGCGTCGCTGTCGTACCAATGCTTTTCGTACTGCTCCACCACTAACTTGTGCGATACCTTCGAGTGAGACGTTGAGCACTTTTTCAGCTTGCTGTTGTAAATAGATGGCTGGTGGAAAGGCATGCATTGCCTCCAATGTTGGGGCTGATCCTGCCTGACAAGCAGCCAAAACTTGTGCTAATCGCTCGGGGCGGCGCCAAATATCAATGGTGGAAAATAGCTGTAATTGCTCACTAGGCATTAATCGGAGAGCCTGGTAGATTAATGGATAGACCAACGCGACCACTTGGCTCAATTCTCGCAGGCGGTTGGGAACTCGCAGGCGGTGGCAGAAGCTTTGCAGTGGCGATAAATTGTATTCAAGCTTTTTGGTCTGCACAGTGGTTGCCATTGAATTCACCTCTTCCCGAGAAGCTGACCACACCAATTCTCGACATAGCACCGAAAACCGTACAGCCAGCTCCTGACTACAAACAACACTCTGCTCCAAGGCTTGTAGCATATAATGCCCGCTATCTACGGTTATCCCCCAAGGAGCTTGCATCGGCACCCCAAATAACTGGGCTAATTCAGGAAATAATACAGGTAACGCTTGACAGGCCTGAAGCAGCGTAAAATAACGATGTGGGGTAGCACTACTGAGAGCCTTAGCAGTCTCTTTCCAAACTCGCTCAGCAGTCAGATGCTGCAGCTCACCGCTGTTTGCCATGTCTCGCATCAAGGCCAGTGTTTCTGGGGCAATCTGAAACCCAAATTGAGCATAGCAGGCTGCAAAGCGGGCAACCCGAAGTACCCTTAAGGGATCTTCTTTAAAAGCAGGGGAAATATGACGCAGCCAGCGCTGCTGAATATCTTGTTGGCCGCCAAAGGGATCGATTAGAGTGCCATCACTGGCTTGCGCAATCGCATTGATGGTGAGATCACGCCGTTGTAGATCCTGTTCTAAGGTGACTTGGGGTGATGCATGGCAAACAAATCCTCGATGGCCATGGGTCGTTTTGCGTTCGGTACGGGCTAATGCATACTCTTCGTGGGTGTGTGGATGAAGAAATACCGGAAATTCCTGACCTACTGGCTGATAACCCAAAGCCAATAGCTGCTCTGTCGTGGCGCCCACGACTACCCAATCACGTTCGACCGAGGGTAAGCCTAGTAGTTGATCCCGAACGCTCCCCCCCACTAAATAGCATTTCATCTGTCAATTCATCCAACGATCTCGATGTCGCCTTCGGGTGGCTATAGCCGGTAATATTAAGCCTAATAGTACCCCAGCACCTGCTACTATGCCACCATGGCGAAACCACTCCCAATATAGCTGCCGTTGCTGTTCATTAGCCTGTTGCTTTAATCCTTGCAGTCGTTTCTGTAATGCACCTAACTGCTCAGTCAGCTGGCTATTTTCTTGCTGAAACTTCTGCAGTTGCTGTTCTCTAGCAGCAGCCTGCTGTTGAAATGCGGCGGTACGCCGGTGCCAATCACTATTCACTGTTTGTAACTGGCTGGTCAACTGTGTGACTTGCTCCTCTAATTTTGGCAACCGGCTTTTTAAACTAGGCTGCTGAGTAAGATGATCTAGGCTTACCCAGGCAGTACGCCCTTTTCTATCCTGGATCTGCGCAAACTGCTTCTCTTGATCAACCGTCAGTACGGTAACGGGATCTCCCGCTTTTACTGCTCCAATAATACGGTGCTGCTTGCTTGGCCCGCCATGTAAATAGACCGTTAACGCCTCGGTAATGTACTGTGTCTCTATCGCCAGCAAGCGCTGGCTACAAAGCGCTGTTAACAGCACGAATAGCCAACATCCTGTTTTTCCGAAAATATGCTTCATATCTGCTATTTATCCCATTGGTTTGCCTACTCATGCTTTTATCAGCGGCTAGTGAGTACTCTAGTGACGAAAGCATAACAAAAACCTTAATGAAAAATCCCTTGTAATATCTGGAAAAAAGCCATTGATAGCAGCGCTGCTAACGGCAAAGTTACTACCCAAGAGATAATAATATTGCTAACCACTCCAAGGTTAAGTGCGGCAATTCCCCGAGCAAACCCCACACCTAGCACTGCTCCCACTAAGGTTTGTGTGGTTGAAATGGGTAGTCCGATTCCAGAAGCAATTACCACAGTAGCCGCTGCTGAAAATTCAGCAGCAAAGCCTCGACTGGGCGTTAGATCGGTAATACCTACACCGACCGTTGCCATCACCTTATGTCCTAGTAGGGCGAGGCCTAATACGATGCCCAATCCACCTAATGGCAGGGCCCACCAAGCTATCGGGGCCGTAGTTTGTAGTTCACTGCCTCGTTGCAGTGCGGAAGTGATTGCTGATAAAGGACCAATCGCATTAGCAACGTCATTTGAACCATGCGCAAAAGCCATCGCGCAAGCAGTAATCAGCATTAACCGGCTAAAGACTCTCTCTACGTCGGTAAAATGTTTACCACTAGCCTTATCGCCAATCTGTGCTCGTGCAATATACCAATAGCCAATTCCTGTTAATGATAATGCCACTACAATGGCTAGCAGCATTGACTGCCCGATACCCCAATTTAGTCCGATATGCTTTAGCCCTTTATGGATAGTAACCGAAGTAATTACCAAGATCGTTAGAAAAATATACAAAGGACCATGGCGTTTAGCATTAGCAAAGGGTTGATCGGTATCGAATATTAAGTGCTGCATACTGATAAAAATCACATAAGCGATCAAACCGGCCACTAAGGGGGTAACTAACCAGCCTACCACCATCAATTGCACATGGTCCCATTGAATCGCTGACCAGCCAACTGAAACGGCAGCAAATCCAATAATACCACCAATAATTGAGTGGGTCGTAGAGACTGGCCAGCCAGCCCATGAAGCAATAATTAACCAAGTTGCTGCTGCTAGCAGTGCTGACATCATCCCTAATATTAATGCCAATGGTTGTTCGGTAAAACAACTTAAATCAATAAGTTCCCCTCGGATAGTTTGTACCACCTCGCCCCCTGCTAAAAAAGAGCCAGCGAATTCAAAAAGCATAGCAATAATAATGGCCTGTTTAATAGTAATTGCTCGAGAACCTACCGAGGTTCCCATGGCATTTGCCACATCATTGGCGCCGATCCCAATAGCCATTAGTAGACCGAATAATGCGGACATCCACAACAAAAGTGTGCTCTGTTCCATTAGCATTGTCATTAACTTACCTCGGTTAATTAGCCTGTTAAGCGCGCGCTAGCATTATTTCTAAGCGAATGCCAATACTCAGTGCTTGATCAGCTAAACCACCTACCCACTCTACTATTTGATAAAGAAAAACAACATCTATGGGATTATAGTGCGCTTCTAATGGCATCAAAGAGCGGCGTAGGTCAATTTGCAATGTATCGGTATTGTCCTCAATCGCATCAAGCTGCATTATCATGCGCTCTACTAAAAGAGCTTCACGGCCCCGGAAGCCATTCTCTAACAGCTCATCGATCTCATTAATCACCCGATTGGCTTGTTGAGCTGCATCAAGACAGCGTTGCACATACGCTTTAAAAGCAGGCTGTATGGAGATGGGAATGACTAACTGTCTTCCCAAGACTCGGCCAGCAATATCTTTAGCACGGTTAGCCAGGCGATCTTGATGACTGACTAGATCCAAGGTATCACGGCGATCAACTGGCAAAAATAGACCACGCGGTAATTTCAAACGGATCTCTCGTTTTAATGCACCGGCCTGTTTCTCTTGAGATGCCATTTTTCGGTAAAGCTGATCGGCTGCTGGCCAGTTTTCTTGAAAGGTTTCTTCAAAAAATGACGGTAGCAAACGGCAGCAGTCATAAACCTTGTTACTGTGCTCTTGCAAAGGTTTGAGAGGGGACTTGGCAAATAATTCTACAATGGTGTTAATCGACATAGAAGCTAACTTCCATTACTCTTAAGTGACGACATCAGGACGTTACACTATCCGGCCAGCGGGTGCAACCAGGAGTTACGCATCAAAAATTAGGTCATATTCTGTACACTAGGAAATACTTTCCTTTTAAAACATATTATGGGAATATTGCCTGTGTTAAAGGGACTATTAGGCGCTTTGAATCAGCCATTAGAACGGCTGTGTAAAGGACAGATTCATCATCGTCTCATTGATATAGTCGTAATCGCCATATGTGCGGTAATTGCTGGTGCAACCGATCGCTTTCTAAACCTATCCGAACAACAACACCAGGGTACTTGCCTTGTCAAGCGTTGCTAGTATATTATCTATTTAATATAGATTACTGATTTCAGAATAGGCGTGCAGATAGCATTACCCCCTTTCCAGCAAGCAAGAGTATTGATCGTCGGTGACATTATTTGGGATCGCTACTGGTCTGGCTCTAGCCATCGGATTTCTCCCGAAGCCCCGGTACCGATTGTTGATATTCAAGAAAAAGTGGCGCGCCCCGGTGGTGCTGCTAACGTAGCAGTCAATACAGCTACCCTAGGTGTTCACACCCGATTAGTGGGTCTTGCTGGCCTGGATAAAGCGGCTGATGAGCTAAAGCTGGCATTGCAGGCTGCTAAAGTGGATCATCAGATTATTACCGCATCCCATTATCAAACCTTAGTGAAACTACGGGTATTATCCCACCAGCAGCAGCTGCTTCGTCTCGATTTTGAACAGCCTTTTCAGCCTAGTGATAGCACTCGAATGGTTAGCCATATCCAACAACAGCAGTTATTGAATGCCGTTGATCTCCTGGTGCTATCTGACTATGGTAAGGGCACATTATCGGAGGTTGCTTCAATCATTCAATTGGCGCGTACCGCTGGGATCCCTATCTTAATTGATCCCAAAGGCACCGATTTCAGCCGTTATCGCGGTGCCACGCTACTGACCCCTAACCAGATGGAATTCGAAGCGGTTGTTGGTCACTGTGCTGATGACTCGATATTGGTAGACCGTGGCATGCAGCTATTGACTACCTACGATATCGGAGCGCTATTAATTACTCGTTCAGAACGCGGAATGATGCTATTGTGCCAGCAATCCCCACCCCTACCCATTTCTACTCAAGCGCAGTCAGTCTTTGATGTGACCGGGGCCGGTGATACGGTAATTGCCACGATAGCAGCGGCCATGGCTGCTGGTACACCCCTCAAACAGGCTTGTGAGTTGGCTAATGTGGCTGCTGGGTTGGTGGTGAAGCAGTTGGGCACGGCGACGGTAACTTGTCGAGAGCTTGAGCACGCCTTATCACTCCGTCATGCCACCGGCAGCGGTATCCTCAGTGAACAGGAGCTTAAGCAAGCGGTGACGGTTGCCCGTAACCGTGGCGAGCGCATTGTGATGACCAATGGCTGTTTTGATATCTTACACGCTGGCCATGTACACTATTTAGCGCAAGCTAGGCAGCTAGGAGATCGCCTGATTGTCGCTGTGAATAGTGATGCGTCAGTGCGCCGCTTAAAGGGAGAGCAACGTCCCATTCACTCTTTAGCAGAACGACTGCAGGTTGTCGCTGCACTCAGTGCGGTGGATTGGGTGGTGCTCTTTGATGAAGAGACGCCAGAGCGGTTAATTGCAGAAATCCTACCCGATGTTTTGGTAAAGGGCAGTGATTATACGGTGGAAGAGATCGCCGGTTCCCAAGCAGTCCAGCAAGCCGGTGGCCATGTGCAGGTTCTGGATTTTCTCCCAGGCTGCTCGACCACTTCGATTATTGCTCAATTAGCTTACAGAAGCAATTCCAGCTAGTGGTTGATAATTTTAACCAACCGATAGTCGAAGCCTTAACCCGAACGACCATTAATATTCCCCCTGATAAGGGCTTATGGCAATACGCCTGTTACCGATTTCGGTGTAACCGCCTAGCGATGTTTAGCCTATTATTACTCCTGTTAGTAGTAGCCTGGACATTATTAGTGCCACTATTTTCTCCTTTTGGTTATGATGAGATTGATTGGAAAAATTTCTGGTTACAGCCTAATTTCACCAGTGGACACTATTTCGGCACTGATATTCTTGGTCGAGACTTATTAGTGCGTACTGCTATAGGAGGATGTATTTCTTTATCAATTGGTATTATTGGTGCCATGACAGTAGTGCTAATCGGTACATTTTATGGAATTTTCTCGGGTTATTTTGGTGGCTGGATTACTACGATAATATGGAATGTGCTGGAAATTTTAGATACCATTCCACTTATTTTCCTTGTTACTTTCCTGGCAACTTATTTTACGCATAGTATCTTACCTATATTTTTTATCATCAGTGCATTTTATTGTTTTAATATTGCCCGTATTGTGCGAGGACAGACTTATAATTTAAAACAAAAAGAATTTATTCTAACTGCAACGGTCTCTGGAACTACTTCAATCAATATTATCATGCGGCACATATTTCCCAATGTGTTAGGCATTAGCTTAGTCCATGGTTCTCTATTGATTTCTCCCATGATTTTATTCGAATCATCTATTAGTTTTCTTGGAGTAGGGGTACAAGAACCCTTAGTTAGCTTGGGATCTTTAATACAATCAGCGACTGGAACTTTAGAATATGCTCCTTGGAATTTACTCTTTCCAGGAAGCTACCTAGCCTTAATTTTGTGGTGCTTTAATATTATTAGTGATGCGTTAAGGGATGCGCTTGATCCCCAAAACTATTAAAATGAGAAACTTGATATGTTATCTCAATCAAAAAAACCCGGCAATATCTTATCAAATAAAAAATACTCTAAAAATCCTGCTAAAATTAATAACGTACATTCGAAAATTGATGATATGAATAAAAAAAGGTTATTAATTCCCCAAACAACTCCTTCATTCTACGGTATTCTAAATCCAACAGAGTTGAAGTATGCGGTTAACGAAGCACGCCAACGGGGCGAACGCATCGTGATGACTAATGGCTGTTTTGATATTTTACATGCCGGCCATGTGGGTTATTTAGTACAAGCGCGTCAATTAGGAGATCGATTAATTGTCGCTGTCAATACCGATGCCTCGGTAAGTCAGCTGAAAGGCAAAAACCGTCCTATTTACCCGTTAGAACAACGGATGCAAGTATTAGCCGCATTACGATCTGTGGATTGGGTGGTATTTTTCCGAAGAGACTCCCGAACGCCTGATTACTGAAATATTACCCAATGTACTCGTTAAAGGGGGTGATTACCAACCCGCTGCTATTGCTGGCGCTCGTGCCGTCTGGCAAGCAGGTGGCAGCGTGCAGGTACTCGATTTTGTTCCAGGCTGCTCAACCAGTGCTACCATTCAGACTATTCGCCAATTAGAGATTGATTAACCCCCCCTAGGTTAAGATATCGTTAAATATGATCAAAATTTTGAGAGCCATTGATGCGGCTAGTAAAATTCCTAAAGTTCGGTCAGGTAGTACTGGAAAACTACGGTAGTCAGCGCTCGCTGCTTTTTCCAGGGTTCACTTTCCTACTGTTACTCACTGCTATCATGATTCCCCCGCTATTCGCTGCCGTAGTGCCTCCAAGCACCCCTCTGGCGGCCAAACAACACTTGGTGATCAATAATGGAGCAGAAATCGCTACCCTGGATCCGCATACAGTTATCGGGATCGCCGAGGAAAACGTATTGCATGATCTGCTGGAGGGGCTGGTTAGCTTCGATACTCAAGGGCAGATCCGCCCCGCGGTGGCTACCCACTGGCACGCCAGTGCGGATAATCGCTGCTGGACCTTTTATCTACGTCCTGAAGCCCGATGGTCCAATGGGGAACCACTGACCGCCCAGGACTTTGTCTACAGTTGGCAGCGACTCGCTGATCCACAGACGGCATCCCCGAATGCCAATTATCTCCAGGAGCTGCAGCTGCTCAATAGCGCAGCAGTCATCCATCAGCAACAACCACCGCAAACACTTGGCATCCGCGCCTTAGATAACCATCGGTTACAATTGCAGTTAACGCAACCGATGCCACATTTACCGACCCTGTTAGCCCACCCTGTGCTCTACCCCGTGCATCAAGGCACCATCGAGCACCATCAAGGCCTAGATCAGCAGTGGGCTACTGCCGAACACTTTGTCGGCAATGGGGCTTATCAAATTAATACTTGGGTGACTAATGAAAAATTAACGCTGCATCGTAACCCGACCTATTGGGATAATACCAACACGGTTATTGACTCGGTCACCTATTTAACCCTTTCAGATTCCACCGTCGATCTCAGACGCTATCAAGCTGGAGAGATTGATATCACGAATACCAAAATTCCGACGGAGTATCTGTTAAAATTACCGGCTCAAGGTTCTGTCGATCTCTGTATAACGCCAGCACTCAGTGTTTATGGCTATAAGTTTAATACCCAACGCCCCCCGTTTAATAATCGCCAGGTTCGACGAGCATTAACCCTCGCCTTAGATCGTCAAGCTTTGGTTGATATTAATCGGGTCGCTGCGCTGTTAGGGCAAACGGTTGCTAACCAGCTAAACCCGCCGAAAATACTCAACTCTCAACCACTCCAACCTATCTGGACCCGCGGCACACGGGAGCAACGACAACAGCAGGCCTGTCAGTGGTTGCACGCGGCAGGTTACAGTGAACAACGACCACTACGGTTCTCCTTACTCTATAATGCCGCCCCGCTGCATGAACGCTGGGCAATTGCTGTACGAGCACAGTGGCAAAATTGCTTTGGTCCCCTGGTTGACATCAACTTAGTTGCTGAAGAGTGGCGAGTCTATCTGCGCAGTTGCCAATCTGGGCAGTACCAAGCCGCCCGAGTTTTCTGGACCGCTGCCTACCCACACCCCAGTGCATTACTGAATCTCTTCTACTCTGCTAATAATCGCAGTGGCACTTTTTGGCATAACCCTGAGTTTGATCATTGGCTCAATCAATCTATCCAAGCCTCTGATGAGACTGAACGGGCTCGCTGTTATCAACAGGCGGAGCAGCTGTTAGTCGATGAGGTGCCGATGATGCCGATTTTTCACAGCGATTGTGTGCGCTTGGTTAAGCCTTATGTGGGTGGATTCAGTCGGCAAAATCCGATGAATGCTATCTATACTAAAGATCTCTACCTGATTCAACAGGCTCAAACCCCGTCACGCTATCGGCAATAACCAGAAAAAAACGGGGCTTGGTATAGTGGCCGCACTCAGCACCGTTGATTGGGTAGTGAATCCCCCGGGGATCCCGAACTCTATTTTTTCCATAGATTATGTAGAGATTGAATGATTAATGGTGGTAGTGCAAAGCGAACTGTCCTATATAAGGATGTCAATATTTGAGTGCCTCAAGGCAAAAAACAGCAGGGTTAACCATGCGGGTCCGCCCAATATTTTTCATCTGCAATAACCCTGCTCGGTGATCTCCGGTAACTAGATAATCAGTGTGTCCAGCCAGTGCCATAGCTAACAAAAAGCTGTCATTTGGATTGTCAGCTTCAATGTCACTGTTCAATTTCTCTAACAATACGGCATGTTGTAAATTATTTAACAGGGTGCCTACTTCGTATGGCTGTAGTACATTTTTAAATTTTGGATAACGGCTTGCTCTACGCAATTCATGGAGCTGGGTCTTTGACGTAATCAAACCAATCTGCGCACCAAGCACAATAAATCAAATTAGGGTAGCCATGGGGTGAAATCATTGCGCTGAGTAACACATTGGTATCGAGAACTACTTGCATCAGTCGTTATTTCTAGCCCAAAGGACAGCCTCATTAACGATCTCAGAAAGCGTTTCTTCACTAAATTTAGTATTGGCGGATTTCACCTTTTCAGCCGACATTTCAAAAATCTGTTTTTGTACAGCCTTTTCGATAAAATTTGATAAATCTCCTTTTCTTCCACCACCTTGACTAGCAAGAAACAGGCGGAGTGATTTATCTGTATCTGATGATACCTTAATGTTCCAACGAACTGAATCCATCAGCTAACCTCTTTTAATTGTGAGCTTAAGCATTTATACGTCTAAACTTTTATACGTTCAATAAAAACATGATATGCATTTTTTTTCCGGGACAGGTCAAAATTGACTAAAGGAGCTTGACGTCTGAAAGGCTATTAAGCGTCTAAAGGAACAGCAGCTGCCAATAGAACCCTAATAGGGTCCTTTTGTTCCGACCATGCCCGCTGGGAATTGGAACCAAGGTAGCCAGTCAATCAGTTGCTAGCAATCGGCGTAGATCATCCTTAACGGCATGCATCTGCTGCCTATATTGTGCTGTATCGGTAGTAGCATTGATTAAATGGGAGATGGCATCTGATAAAGTGAGTTGCTGATTTTGCGCATAAGTAACCAATTGTTTCCAGGCACTATATTCTAAATCGATCGATTTCTTTTTAGTGTGCAGTGTTTCTGCATTAAAATGGCGTTTACGGCGAGCTCGGATTGACTGTTTTAACTGCTTATCCAAAGCGGGGTTCATATGTTGATTAATCCACTCTACTACTTGAGTAGGCTGGTGCTCCAGCTGCAAGAGCAAGTTAACGGCCTCTTCTGAGATCAGTTGATCCAAATGGCGGGTGATCACAAGACCCTCACGATGCCGGTGAATCAGATATTGCCATTTCCAACCGCTTTCTAGGTTATCCAGTTGCTGGTATTTCATTTTCACTTTCCATTCCGAACCCGCAGCTAAAGTTACTGGGTTGTTCAGCCATTGTGCTGTAGCTATTAGCGGGTGCTAAGAGAAGCTCTTGCTGTGAAATTATAGAGTCCCTACCTGATAATAAGGTGGATTATCTTTGGTATAAAACCAATTATTGAGGACAATATTTGCCTATCTTTAATTGATTATAGATGCACCGTTCGGACACTTTGCCATAGAAAAACCGGTTACACAACATCAAGAAGGGTTAGCTAGAATAGCAACCATCATCATAGAAGGATAGAGGATAGACCAGTGGCCTGGATAATCTTAAGTATTGCTGGAATTTTTGAAATAGTGTGGACGATAGGCCTTAAAGATACACAAGGATTGACACAATTATGGCCATCCGTAGGCACCCTATCTGCCATGGTAGTCAGTGTAGTGATGTTAGGGTTCGCTATGAAAGAGCTGCCTGTCGGAACCGCTTATGCGGTATGGACGGGAATTGGCACGGTGGGGACTGCGTGCTTGGGGCTGTTACTGTTTGGAGACAGCGCTACCCCGATGCATCTTTTTTGCATTGGATTTATTCTTACAGGAATTATTGGATTGAAAATGTTGCCTTTATTAACCTGGTTTGGGTGGAACGGAGTCGCCTTTCTGATCTCAGATGGGGTATAATTAAAAATTTAGATATTTTGTCAAAAAGGTGCCCTTGAGTAGTTATCAATTGGACTGGCAGCAATTACTGCCAAAAATCAGTCAGCATAGCCTGTTGTTTCAGCAAGCCGATAGCATCAATCATATCCCCTTTATCGATTTGCAACAACGCTTAGCAACGACGCTGCAGCAATTTTGTCGACCACAGCATCCGGCAAAGCTACTGCTGGTTAAAGGCCCGGAAGATAGGCGCTATCTGTCCTTACTGGCTGAGGCGGCTGGTCGCTATCAACCGCCTTTGGAAAAGATCTTGGGCTACCGCTATGAGATCCAAGGCAATCAGGTTATTTGGCATTCAGCTACCCAAAGCGAAGATAATTTTGCAGCACGCTCCCAATGTTTAGCGGAAGACTGGGTTGACGAGGGCAGGTTATTTGGCTCACTCTGTGGCTATCCTAGCCACTACCAGCTACAAACCGGGCTAGTCCATCAGGTAAACGGTGGTATTTTGATTTTGCCACTGCAAGTGCTATTGGAGCAACCTTGGCTATGGATGCGCTTAAAGCAGCTACTGCTAAGTGGTTCTTGCCACTGGTATCCTACTGATAGTGCACGTCTATCACCATTATGTATTCCTGCCATTCCCATCGATCTGCGTTTGATCGTGGTAGGTAATAGCAGTAATCTCGTCGATTTCTCTGTTCTGGAGCCTCATGGGGAACTGCTGGCCGTTTATAGTGAAATCGAACCTGAGATATCCTTCACCAGCGTTGAAGATATAACAACTTGGATAGGCTATGTCAATTGGATCATCAATAAAAATCATTTACCATCCTTACTGCCTGAAGCTTGGTGCCAGCTGCTCCAAGCGGCTATTCGACAGACTGAAGATCATCAGCGCCTTCCCCTTTGCCCCTTTTGGCTAGCTAACCTATTGGGTGAATCTAGACTGGGCCCAGGGGTAGCTCTAACAGCTCAAGCCATTCGTGATTGTATGCAAATGCGCCGCTGGCGCGAAGACTACTTACCCGAACTGGTGCAACGTGATATTCATCAGGGCCAGGTATGCATCGAAACTAAGGGTGAAGCTATCGGGCAGCTTAACGGCTTATCAGTCGTTATGTATCCCGGCCACACTCAAGCTCATGGCGAACCCTCACGAATCAGCTGCGTCGTTCATCTGGGTGATGGAGATATCACTGACGTAGAGCGAAAAACGGAGTTGGGTGGTAATATCCATGCTAAAGGCATGCTGATTATGCAAGCCTATTTAATATCTGAATTGGCCTTGGAGATCCCATTCCCATTTTCAGCCTCACTGGTCTTTGAACAATCTTACAGTGAAGTAGATGGTGACAGCGCTTCTCTGGCAGGACTTTGCGCCTTAGTCAGCGCTTTAGCACAACATCCTCTCAGCCAACAGTTAGCCGTAACCGGTGCTGTGGATCAGTTTGGGCGTGTCCAAGCGGTCGGGGGAGTCAATGAAAAAATTGAAGGTTTTTTTGCTATTTGTGCGCAGCGAGGGTTAACCGGCGAACAGGGTGTAATCTTACCGGCCCCCAATGTTAGACAGCTCTGCTTATCAGATGCTATCGTGCAAGCAGTGAGAGAGCAAAAATTTCAACTTTGGGCAGTTGATCATGTATCGGATGCGCTGCCTTTGCTAACCGGTATTCCTTTTAAACGTGAGAAAGGTTGTTCACTGATAGGATTAATCAATCAGCGTATTGATCAACTTTCTGCACAGCAGGGTAGACAGCGATTGCCCGTATTGCTCCGTTGGCTTACTTGGTTCAACCAACGTTAACGATCGCGAATACCTTGTGATCTATCTATCGATACCCCAATCCCTATAGGCAAGTCATTATGGCTGATTATCCAAACCATCGAAAGCCCTCCTATACCCTAAACGATCTACTCTCCTCGAGCCGAGGAGAGCTGTTTGGCCCACTAGGCCCTCCTTTACCAGCACCGAATATGCTGATGATGGATCGCATCACCCATATTAATGAAAATGGCGGACAATTCCATAAGGGATATATTGAAGCAGAATTAGATATCCATCCGGATCTATGGTTTTTTGCTTGCCATTTTACTAATGATCCGGTTATGCCTGGCTGTTTGGGGCTCGATGCAATGTGGCAGCTGGTTGGGTTTTTCCTGGGTTGGCTGGGAGCTGAAGGGAAGGGACGTGCGTTAGGTGTTGGCGAAGTCAAATTTACCGGGCAAATTCTTCCTACGGCTAAGAAAGTAACCTATCAGATTGATATGAAACGGGTTGTCAACCGTCGCTTAGTCATGGGGTTAGCCGATGGGCACATTCAAGTGGATGGCCGGGTTATTTACCATGCTACCGATTTAAAAGTCGGTCTATTTCAGGATACTTCCAATTTTTAGTTAGCCTGAACACTGCCTTACCCCGTTCGAGATGTATCGGTGAGAAATTCAATTTCTCTCACCGACTGTACGAATCACGGTTTCTAAGGCTGGACAGCTGTCTAAACCAAATACCTTTCTGAGTTTCAGCAATTAATCACTCATGATGACTAAATCAACGAGTGTAAATTCATTAAGCTGAATAAAAAAAGCTTCACGCCCAATTGACAGAATGTATTCTATACTCTGGTAAAATTTAACTGATGATTTGGAGTCAGCCTGGATAACGGTATGGCATGGCTCTAGCGTACGAATAACTTCGCCTAACCGCACTTGATCGGGTGATTGCTTTAGTAAAATTCCACCCCCGCGCCCCCGGTAAGCCTGGATATACCCCATGCGACTCAAGCGACCGACTACTTTAATTAGGTGGTAATGAGAGACTCTATAATAGTTTGCTACTTCAGCAATATTAACTCGTTGCTTGGGCGCTAAGTTTGCTAAATAATTGAGTAGTTGCAACCCTAAAAGGGTTTGCACGGTAATTATTTTCATCAGCAGATAACCAACATAATTGTTGATATTATGCGCCACTCAAACCAGTTATTATTGGCGAAAGGAAAATTAGAATACGCTTCCAACAAGCTAATATTTTTAGCCAACTTTTCCATAATAAACAGCATAAAAGTTGAAATGGTTGGCTTACTTTGTTTGACAAATTGATCTAATATCCCCATATTGAAATCTGTTTTTTGCAATACAATGTACCTTAAAGGGTTCGCCAGAAACCAGCAGCTAGTGTCCCAAAATTTATTATTAACCATTTTCAGCAACCTCTATCTGAATTAACCTAGTTAGGTGGGTTAGGAGTAATACACCGAACAATCTCTATGGGCTATGTTATTTATAAAATTTTATAGATCAACTTTAGTTGATTTTTTTGCGAATCAGCTCACAATAAGGCAATTTTTGGGAGATTTATAACCAAGCTGACCGAGAGAGATAATTATGAAAAGCGAATGGTTTACCCCCAAAGAGATTACCGAAATGCCGGGAATGCCTACTACAATCCAAGGTGTTCATAAAAAAGCAAAACGTGAAGGTTGGCGGTTTAGGCGTAAGTTAGGTGTTCAAGGGCCAGCTGTAGAGTACTGTATGATAGCCGAATCGCCAGAAGGGCAGGTTAGCGAGAATACTCCTAGTTATCAAACGGTGCCACCGACTGCGGAACAAGAGTTACTAGCGGTTTGGTTGGCAGTTTTTAACCAGCTAACCAATGAAAACCGTAATTTATTAATAGCCAATATTATTAAATACGGTGTTTATCGTCTGATTAACTATGAGAATTATGCCCGAGCAGAATCGCTTGCTGTCATGATTGAAAAGTTACCAGCAGCTGAACAAGCATTAGTCTTGCACTGGATAAAAACCAAGCAATTCAAACAGTTCGTAGTCAAGGAAGCCAGTATTCTGGATCAAGATCAAGGATAATCCACTCGCTTTATAACGTTACTTTGGATAAGATAGTTCAATTCGTTCTCAGTGGGGTGCCGATAGTAACGGCTGAGATGACACCCATTGAACCTGATCCGGGCAATACCGGCGGAGGAACTTGAGAACTATTAGCCAATCTCAGGTCGCTGACTCCTCTGCTGTTTTGGTTATTTTTTGAGGAGTGGTCATGCCTAACTGGCTGATAGTCATTGCTTTCTTCTGCTTCTGTTATGCTCCCAATTGTGTACAAGCGACTGAGGCACTCATCATCTATGCCCCCAGTGCTTTCTCTGCCGAATGGGGTGCGGGTCCTGCTATTCAAAAGGCATTTGAAACTCAATATCAACATCCGATCCGCTGGGTAGTCTTTAGCGGCGCGACCGCTATGCTAAATCGCCTTAAAATCGAAGGCGCTAGCAGCCCCGCCGACGTGGTTCTAGGCTTAGATAATCATTTACTGCGCCTGGCACAAGAGAGTGGGCTATTGACCCCACCCAATGACAGTTCCACTACGTTAACTCTTCCTGGTGGCTGGTCAGAACCGCTTTGTATTCCCTATGGTTACAGTTACTTAACGTTTATTTATAATCATCAGCGGGTTAAAAATCCTCCAAAAAGTTTACGGGAACTCGTCGAAGGTCCCGATCATTGGAAGCTTCTCTATGCTGATCCCAGAAGCAGTAGCTTGGGTTTACAGTTCCTACACTGGATAACCCACTGCTATGGTGCGGCTGTCAACACTGCTTGGCGACGATTAGCGGCTAAAACCGTAACGGTAACCCCAGATTGGAGTAGTGCCTATGGTTTATTTATGAAGGGGGAGGCAGATTTTGTGCTAGGTTACAACAGCTCATTGGCTTACCATAACCAACAGCAAGCTAATCATCCCTATCGAGCAACAATACTGGCTGAAGGTCACCCTTTACAGATAGAGGTTGCTGCTAAGTTAGCCAGCAGCCGACAGCCAGAGCTCGCTGACCGCTTTATCCAGTTTATGTTGACGCCAACGGTTCAACGGTTACTGGTGGAGCGACACTGGATCTATCCCGTTATCGACATTCCTTTACCGGCTGCTTTTGACAACCTTACTACCCCCCCTTTACTGCCGATTAGCCGTGCTGAGTACACCTCGGATAACCAGCAACAATGGATACAACTTTGGCGTCGTGCTTCCACCAGCGGCTAATGAAGCCCGAGTTATGGCCCGGCATATTGGTCGGTATACTATTGTTTGGCCTATGCCTGCTGTTGCTTGGAATACTCGGATACCACAGCCAGCCGATAGATTGGGGTGCCTGGTATCGCGACCCCTATTGGCAGGAGGTGCTGCGCTTTACCTGGCTGCAAGCCTGTTTATCAACCCTCTTCTCCTTGGTGATTGCTGTTCCACTGGCTTGTGTACTGGTCCGACGCCGTTTTTGGGGGCGGCAATGGTTACTGCAGCTATTTTCACTATCGATGGTATTGCCAACCGTAGTGGCTGTTTTTGGCTTGATCACTCTGTATGGCCGTCAAGGCTGGCTGGCACAACTCTGCACCCAGCTGGGCTTCTCTTACGGTGGATCGCTGTATGGATTGCCGGGGATTGTTTTGGTTCACGTTTTTTTTAATTTACCTTTGGCAACTCGTCTATTTTTTTATCGGTTACGATCTCAACCGTTATCAAAGATTCGCTTAGCCGCTCAACTGGGAATGAGTGCTTATCATTGCTTCCGTTGGTTGAAGTGGCCACGCCTACGCAGTCTACTGCCAGCCATGGCTAGCGTACTCTTTGCACTCTGCCTGAATAACCTAGCCAGCGGCTTACTGTTAAGCGGGGGGCCACGATCCACCCCTTTGGCGCTGGCCATCTACCAAGCGGTGCAGGAAAAGGACCAGCTAGGACAGCTATTTCCTATCCTGCTTTTGCAATTCATGAGTGGAGCGGTGCTTTACTTTCTCTGCCAATATTTTACTGGAAACCCGGCCATCAGTCGCTTAACTTCACTGGATGCGCTCACGGATTCTAATGGTCTGTGGCAAGATGGTCCCTATCAACGAGCTTGGGACTGGCTGTGGATCCTGTTGGGAAGCGGTATTGTGCTGTTCCCTCTGCTAGCAGTAGTGATAGAAGGCTGTAACGGTTTATTGCTATTAGCTCTGAAACGGATCGCTCTCTGGCAAGCATTAGGCTACTCGCTGCTCCTAGGAGTTAGTTCTTCGCTATTGGCAGTGATCTTGGCAGGATCTTTGCTGCTGAGTATTAGCCAATTACCATCTGATTATCACCGCTATAGCCGTTGGTTATTACTATCAGGGATATTAATCGCTTGGTGGCCACCCTTGGTTATCGCTATGGCTTTGCTGTATCTATTGCCTGGACTACATCGAGCGGAATTAATCGTCGGTTTGATCATCTTCACCAATGGAATTATTGCCATCCCCTATGCCATCAAAATTTTAGCAGGGCCTTTAGAGACTGTGATCCGTAGAACCCAAGCGCTCTGTCAGGGATTAGGGATCCAAGGGATGAACCGTTGGCGACTGATCTATATTCCGCTACTCTACCGCCCCTTCATCTTTGCAGTCATCATTACCTTGCTGTTATCAACAGGAGAGATTGGTATCTTTGCTCTATTTGGCCAAGGGAGGCGTTGTACACTGTCGCGATATCTTTACCAGCAGCTGAGTAGCTATCGCAGTGAAGAGGCTGCTGTTTCAGCACTGCTGTTGCTGTTGGTCTGCTGGGGGTTATTGATGCTTTCGGAAAAATTAGCTCGACATGATCATACAACTTGAGGCGCTCCAATGCCGTTATCCGACAGCTGATTTCTGCTTTACTGGAGAAGTTCAGGCGGGTGAGATGCTAGCCATCTCAGGGCCCAATGGAGCTGGCAAAAGTACTTTATTAAATCTACTGGCAGGATTTATTCCAGCCTACCAGGGAAAAGTTTATTTGGCAGGTCATGATCACCGCGATACACTACCATCACAACGGCCAATCTCGATGCTGTTTCAGGCTGGTAACCTATTCCCTCATTTAACAGTGGCGCAAAATATTGGTTTAGGCTTGCACCCTGGATTGCGACTGTCCGCCTCTCAAAAGCAGCAAGTCAATAGCATGGCTACTCAGTTACAGTTACAGGCGTTATTACAGCAGCGACCTGATCAGCTTTCCGGTGGGCAACAGCAGCGGGTTGCTTTAGCGCGCTGTTTACTGCGACAGCGGCCGATTTTACTATTGGATGAGCCTTTTGCTGCCCTAGACCCTCAGCATAGGAGTGAGTTATTAGCTTTACTGCAAAAGCAGCAGCGGGAGCAAGGGTTGACGATTCTCATTGTCACCCATCAACTGGCTGAGATAGCGCCTATTGCCCAACGATTATGGGTGATCAAAGAGGGAAAAGTTGCCTATGATGGACTGGATCTGCCCCTGAAAAAGTGCAGATGCGAATGACCGGGGGATTAGTCTTGGTTCACATTGGCAACAGGGCTAATCGGCGCTGTCAGATTAGGTTTGAGCTAATAGTGCGTCGTGCAAAGGCACAGTCTCTCAGCGGGTGCAAATCCCGTCCGGTAACTTTCGCTCCAGCCGGTAGCAATCGAAGCAGCTGAAGCCTTCGGTGTAAAGGGTCATATCAGTGATTTGGCGAGGATGCAGGCCATAACGTGAGTGAACGCTAAGCAGGTCTCGAAAAGACTAATGCGGAAGCCGACCTGTCTATTAGTCAGGGAAGGCTGCCATCGGCCTGGGAAGCGAGCGAAAAAGGCACCAGGCTAATTCCGCCGGGATAGTGGTGATGGCATGCATCAAAGGGGGAGTCTGTTGCAACACGGGAAGCCCTGTCGCGCGGTTGTAGGCGAACAGCCAACTAGAGACTCGTGAGAGATAGGCTAGGCACGACAGGGTGGCGGAGAGGCTCGTAGTACCGAGGAAGCTGGGTAACGCCAGTGGAGGTCGGAGATACGACAGACCTATCATTTTCTTCTTCGCCCCCTCAAAAACCACGCGATCCGACAGCAGGAGCAAGACCATGACCATCCTATCACGCCGTCTTCCTATTTTTCTAGGGCTACTGCTATGGGGTACACTAAGCAGCCACTGCCTGGCTGAAGGCATCATGAGTGAAGGGCTGGCGGACTTGCCTCTGCCGGAGCTGCAACGTCGGGCACAGGAGGAAGATGCTCAGGCAGAAGATGAATTAGGTTATCATTATCAACGAGGGTGTGGGGTTCCGCAAGATAATCGTATTGCGCTTAAATGGCTTGTTAAGGCAGCCAATCAAGGCTTAGCAACAGCACAGTATCGTTTAGGGAACATATATCAGCAGGGGCTGGGTGTTCAGAAAAGTCCGAAGGAGGCTATTTGCTGGTTCCGAAAATCAGCGGAGCAGGGGAATGTTAATGCTCAACTAGCCTTGGGAAGGACATATGAACATGGTCAGGGTGTGACAAAGGACCTAACCATGGCTCATTATTGGTATGAAAATGCTGCAAAACAAGGGGATGCTGCTGCTCAATTTAGCTTAGGTCTTTTCTATGTAGTGGGGTTAGGTGTTCCACAGGGGCCCGAAGCAGCTGCGAAATGGATTCTGCAAGCTGCCCAACAGGGGGAGATAACGGCGCAGTATGCTCTGGGGAGATTTTATGAGGACGGGACTGGAATTACCCAAAGTGTTCAGCAGGCCACTGAGTGGTATACAAAAGCGGCGGAGCAGGGGAATGTGAGGGCCCAACTAACCTTAGGAAGATTGTATGAACAGGGTCGGGGTGTGGCAAAAGACTTAACTCAGGCTCACCACTGGTATGTAAAGGCTGCTCAACAAGGGGATGCTGCTGCTCAATTTAGCTTAGGTCTTTTCTATGTAGAGGGGTTAGGTGTTCCACAGGAGCCCGAAGCAGCTGCGAAGTGGATTCTGCAAGCTGCCCAGCAGGGTCTCCCGGAAGCGCAATATGTTCTAGGGATTTTCTATGATAAGGGTACAGGAATTCCTCAGAACTCTCAACAGGCGGCAGAATGGTTTAGAAAGGCGGCGGAGCAGCAACATGCTAGGGCTCAGTTTTGCTTGGGCTGTCAGTATCAGTTGGGTTTAGGAGTACCTAAAGATGCTAAGATGGCTGCAAAGTGGATACAGCAAGCCGCTCAGCAGGGTATTTTGGAGGCGCAATATGTTCTAGGGAAGTTTTATGAGGATGGGACTGGAGTTCCCGCAAATGTTCAGCAGGCTGTTGAGTGGTATACCAAAGCGGCGATGCAAGGATATGCTGATGCCCAAGAAGAGTTAGGCAGCCTTTATTTAAAAGGCCGAGGGGTTCCTCAAGACTATACCCTAGCGATGAAATGGCTTCGTCAAGCAGCAGAGAAGGATCTCGCCTTATCCCAATATCTTCTTGGAATGCTGTACAAAAGGGGACTAGGTGTGGCTCCCGATATCGCATTAGCCTCTCAGTGGTATACCAAAGCGGCTGAGCAAGGACAAGCGGGTGCACAACGCGAATTAGGATTGCTGTACTTAAACGGATTGGCAGGGAAGCCTCAGGATGACTTAGTAGCGGCAAAATGGTTGCTGCTGTCAGCAGAACAGGGAGATTTTATTGCTCAAGACCAGGTAGGAGGCTTATATTTATTAGGTCGTGGGGTTGCAATGAATAGTAGCGCTGCTGCAGCATGGTATAGCAAATCTGCGGAGAGTGGTTGGGGGCCAGCACAATACCAACTGGGTGTTTTGTATGAAAGAGGAATAGGGGTTGAAAGAGACGAGCAACTGGCCGTCCAATGGTATTCTAAAGCACAAGCTCAAGGAATTAAAAAGGCTAAGCAGTGTCTGGAGAAGCTTAATAACCGCTCAAAACAGAGATAATAAAAGTTCAAGTTTGATCTGACGAATGTATTGAGCTGGGATAGTGATTTTGCATTGCTAAGCCAATGCTGCGCATCAACCGCGTCGCTGAGTCTATGTGTAATTAATTGATTTTTAAGGGATAAAAATAGTAGATCTTCCGGACTTTGACATTTCTCTGCTCTGATGCGCAGTTATCCGTAGAGTGGTATCGAAAAGCCGCAGAGCAGGGTGATCTTCTGGCACAAAATGTGCTGGGTGAAAGCTATGCCCAGGGGTTAGGGCTTGATCAGAACGATGAACTGGTGATCGAGTAGTTCCGTAAAACTGGGCACTGTTGAGCAAATCGAGACCTAAAAAGCATTTTCCTCTGGTGGTACAGATTTAAGCAACAGGTTGCCGTAGCGGCATACCGAGAGCAGTTAATTTGTTCAACAATTTAACGCCGGCAATCATCTCCCCAACCGGCGCATTGTAATCGCGCAAGCTCAGGCGTGAACCAACTAACTGCTTATAGCGTGAAAAGCAGGTCTCAACTAATGAACGTCGATGGTAAGCGGAATTTTTTTCCATTGTGCTGGCCGCTCATCTTTAAGTGCTATCACTGCTTGATTGCGTGGATGCTCCTGCTCCCAAAGGGCAGCTGTTTTTCTTGGGGGAATGACGGCTTTAGCTCCTTTATTTCGGATGGCTTGATAGCATCCTCAAGTATCATAGGCGCCATCGGCAGATACTTGGGCTATCTATTGACGCAGCGGCTTCAACAAAGTAGGTAATGCTTCACTGTCACTGACGTTAGATAAGTTGGCAAAGGCCCGTAGTGGCAGCTTAAACAGTGACTTCAACATCAGCGCTGTCTCAATCGTCAGGTTGCTGAATTTGAAACCATGCCCACGACCCCCGTGGTGCGAGAGGCAGAGCCAGTTATCAACGACATGCTCTTCTAGCCAAATAGTCAGCGATCCACGATGGATCAAAGCGTTGTTGTAGCTGCACCCGTTCGTTATTTTCCTGCCACGCTGGTTAGTCTGTTGCCGCTTCTTCACTGCACATCCTTGTATCTGTCTCCTAGACGTTAAATTTTCTCCGCAAATCCGGGTTTATGCAACAACGCCTATTGCAGGGAAAAAAGGTGGAATCTCTGAAATTCCCGGGGCGATTCAATGCTTCGATGATCCACTGTCTTGTAAGGACATAGAGTTTATATTTTCCCCAGAAAGCTGCTGTTATTTCTACTTCTGACTTCTAGGTCTGGTCTCGCCGGCGGGAATCGAACCCACATCTTACGCTTAGGAGGCATACGTTCTATCCGTTGAACTACGGCGAGTTGACGGGAGATGGCATCAGTTAGCAGCTATTGTCAATTAACACGAGCAGTATACCCGACTTTTTCTAAAAAGTGGGTAAAACAAGTTCTGCTTTTTGTTTATTAATGGTTGCTTTAAGTTTTATATTTTCTTAAAAAATGTTATTTTTTTGTTGATTTCTCATGGAATTTCGTGATAATGCTTGCAAATTTAAAATGACAGATTGTCTATTAGTGGTCATTAGAGTAGCTTATTTGTTATATAGAAAAACAGAAAGTTAGCCTATATGCCACGAGAAACAGGAGCCATGCCGAAAGCTCAAGCATTATTGAAGATCACCGTTCCTACTCGGGGCTGGGAGGAGGGGTTAGCGGCCCTGCAGGAGCAGATTAACCAGAGCTGTAGTGTCAACAGCAACCAGTCAGTGGATTGGACTGCTGTCGCTCAACTGGCTGGAGATTTGCTGGACCAGGGTGTGCAACATTTTCAGATTATCGCTTATTGGGGAGTTGCTCAGCTACATCAACAGGGTCTTACCGCATTGGTTAAAGCGGCTGAGCGACTGTTAACGTTAGTGGATCAAACTTGGCAGCAAGCGTTACCTCCCGTGAATCGCTTACGGGGTCGATTAGCTGCTATAGAGTGGTGGATGGAACAGAGTTTGCTTTGGTTACAACCGGAATCGCAGCCGCCTATTGAAGCAGCATTACAGGACCAAGCTATTCAGACAGTAACCGCTCTAGATCAAGGATTAGCGCGTCAGTGCCATGCAGCCCCATCCTTGATTCCCTTGATCCAACGTTTGCAGCAGTTAACGGTGAGATTGGAATCATTAGGCAGTGAATCTAGTGCCACTATCGAGCACTCCGCCAACCCACTTCCAGAGGGTTTTGAAGCCATGTCATCAGACTTATCAGTGGAATCGACCAAAGCCACCGAATATGGTTATGCTTCTGGATTAATCAAGCAGCAGCCTCTGCCTGAAGCAGTAACGTTAGCTAGGGTGGTTGCCCAAGCACAACGTGAAGTGGCTCAAGGCCACTATCAACAAGCTTTAAATCAATTACAACCCTGCCAGCAGCAGTTAACCGGTGGCGAGCGGCTGAAAATTACCTGTTTAGTCGCTGATTGCTTACGTCAGGCTGGCTGTATGGAGCTAGCATCACTACAGATAGAGCAGGCATTGTCACTGGTAGCACAACATCAATTAGAGAGTTGGGACCCACCTCTGGCGCAACAAGTGTTAGAGAGTGCCTTTGATCTCTTTATGGCTCTCAGTAAAAGCAAAGAGGCATCTGAGCTGTTAACTCGCCTCTGCTTGCTGGATGCCGGTCGAGCTTTCTATAAGTTCTCTTCATCAACAGTAAAGGAACAGAGTTATGGCAAACAGTGGTGAGGGATCAGTGGCTCCCAAAGAACGCGTTAATATTGTTTACAAACCAGCAACTTCTGGCGCACAAGCGGAGGTTGAACTACCGCTTAAAATGTTGGTTGTCGGTGATTTTACGCAAGCTGACGATCAGAGAATGGTCGAGGATCGTGCTCCTATCAATATCGATAAAGATAATTTTAATGAAGTGCTTAAGGCTCAAGGGTTAACACTTAATATTAACGTCCCTAAGAAGCTTGCTGGTTCAGCCGAAGATGATCAATTGCCTGTGCAGCTGAAATTGGAAAGTTTAAAGGATTTTGAACCGGATCAAATTGTAGAGCAGGTCCCTGAATTAGCTAAGTTACAGGCGCTTCGTGAAGCATTAAAAGCACTGAAAAGTCCACTGAGTAATATCCCTGAGTTTCGTAAGAAAATTCAGACGCTGATTCAAGATAAAGAGTCACGAAAAGTCCTGTTAGAAGAGCTGGGCATTAGCGAGGAATAGTCGATGAGTGAAAATCAAACTGCTGCAGTCCAGGAAAATTCATCAGGCCCAATTTTGGATGGCAATTTATTAGATGAGATCGTTGAAATTACTCGTTTAAAACCCTCTGATGAAGCTTATTCCGTAACCCGGTGTGGGCTACAGGCCTTGATGGCTGATCTGGTGAAGCCAGAGTATCAAGGGGTAAAAATTTCTGGCGATTTAATTGATTTGATGATTGGTGAACTTGATCGGCAGATTTCTACTCAAGTGGATCAGATTATCCATAATGATCAATTTTCTAATTTAGAAAGAAGTTGGCGTAGTCTGAAGTTTCTGGTAGATAGAACCGATTTTCGCGAAAACGTTAAAATAGAGCTGGTTAACTTGAGTAAACAGGATTTACTCAATGACTTTGAAGATAGCCCGGAAGTGGTGAAGTCAGGGTTGTATCGCCTGATCTATACCAGCGAATATGGTCAGTTCGGTGGCCAGCCTTACGGCGCTATTATTGGTAATTATGAGTTTGGCCCTAATTCTCAGGATATTGGGTTATTAAAAAATATTGCTTCCGTCTCTGCCATGGCCCATGCTCCGTTTATTGCTGCTAGCTCTACAGAATTTTTCGGGATTCAGCGCTGGGAAGAGTTGCCGCAACTTAAAGATTTACATTCCGTTTTCGAAGGGCCTCAATATGCTAAGTGGAATAGTTTTCGTGCCAGTGAAGATGCCCGGTACATTGGTTTAACGCTTCCGCGATTTTTGCTGCGCCTGCCTTACAGTCAAAATACGGTTCCTTGCAAGCGTTTTAATTATCAGGAGACGGTTTCTACGGACAGTGAGGATTTCTGTTGGGGTAACACGGCTTTTGCCTTTGCTAGTCGTTTAGCGGATAGCTTTGCTAAATATCGTTGGTGCGCCAATATTATTGGCCCGCAGGGTGGTGGCGCAGTTGATGATTTGCCGCTATATCAATTTGAATCTATGGGTGAAACCCGTACCAAAATTCCGACTGAGGTATTAATTTCCGAACGCCGAGAGTATGAGTTGGCCGAAGAGGGTTTTATTTCTTTAACCATGCGTAAGGGCAGTGATAATGCTGCTTTTTTCTCAGCTAATTCCTGCCAAAAAGCTAAAAATTTCGGAAACACACCAGCGGGTAAAGAGGCGGAGCTTAACTACAAACTTTCGATGCAGCTGCCTTATATGATGATTATGGATCGTCTGGCTCATTACATTAAGGTGCTGCAGCGTGAGCATATTGGTACTTGGAAAGAGCGGGCCGATTTAGAGCGTGAATTGAAAAGTTGGGTGAGTCAGTATGTGACTGAAATGGATAATCCATCGCCCAGTGTTCGCAGCCGACGGCCTTTGCGGATGGTAGAAATTCAGGTTAACGATGTAGCAGGTGATCCGGGTTGGTATCAGGTTTCCCTGAAAGCAAGGCCTCATTTTAAATATATGGGCGCTTCTTTCACACTGTCCTTAGTGGGCAAATTGGATAAGAAATAACCCATTATGTTCTATCGTTTTGTTTATGCTAACCGGGGAGGAGTTCTATCATGGCAATGACTATTTATATGTCAATTACGGGTAAAAGCCAAGGGGATATTAAAGCCAAGAGTGAGATGCGTTCAAATAGCAATGAGCATCCTGAACGCAGAGATCGTATTTTAGTCTATGAATTCAATCATATGACAGCAAGTGAAGTGAGTAGCAGTACCGGTATTCCAGAAGGGGGGTTCAGGCGATTACTATCAGTCACCAAAAGGAAGGATGTTACCTCTCCAAAACTATTTCAATTATGTTGTGAACGCGAATTATGTATCATGGAACTGTTTTTTTTTCGCACTGTTGATGCAAAAGATGAAGTTTATTATCGTTATAAGTTAGAAGACACCTACCTTTATAAAATAGAGTCCTTTACGCCGATGACTCTTTTAGAAAAAAACAGTGCTTATTATGATATGGAAACTCTACATTTCAGTTATGCTAAATTAACTCAGTTATTTACTAATGGTAATATTGAATATACTGAAACCCCCCAAGGTAAATAAATCAGTGAGCTGAGGGTTTATTGGTGCAATCCGAACGTTTATTAGAACGCATTCGATTGAGTGAAAGCGGTTGGCAACCCTC
Organism: Candidatus Symbiodolus clandestinus; assembly: GCA_038960095.1. Taxonomy (GTDB): domain Bacteria; phylum Pseudomonadota; class Gammaproteobacteria; order Enterobacterales; genus Symbiodolus; species Symbiodolus clandestinus. The sequence continues at coordinate 380,905 of CP152425.1, read as the reverse complement.
TGGGAGCGATGAGGCGCGTTTTATCGCCTCTATCGCTCGCTATTTAGCTTTGATGCTCAATACCCAGCAGGGAGACGCACAAACTGTTCAGGATTTTGGCATGCCTGATCTAAACCATGTGCGTTTCGGTGAGGGGCTTGATGATCTCCGGGGATTAGAGCAGGTGATTGCTGAACGTATCCTTAAATACGAGCCTCGTGTGCAGCAAGTGCAAGTTAACTTTGTTCCGCAGGAGGCGGATCCTTTGTCGTTGATGTTTCGTATCACCCTACAGTTGACCTATCAACAGCAAGTAATGCCGGTGGTTTTTGAAACCATCTTAGACTCTGATGGCCGCATCTCAATACTGAGTGGTTAAGGTGATCAGATGATAACCTCCTATTATCAGCAGCAGCTCGCCTATTTACGAGATCTAGGAACCCTATTGGCCAAAAAGCATCCAGCATTAGTGCCGATGTTGGCTGGTCAAAGTGGTGATCCGGATGTTGAACGGCTATTGGAAGGAACAGCTTTTCTCAGCGGACTGGTACAAGAGCGGTTGGATGATAATTTTCCAGAAATTATCCACAGCTTAACTGAGCTGATCTTTCCTCATTACCTGCGTCCGCTACCAGCGGCGGCTATCGTGCGGTTTACCCCCAAGCCGAGTTTGCAAGAGCCTTTGCTAGTCCCTGCTGGCACTGAGCTGGCTGCACGAGAAATAGATGGGGTACAGGCAAAATTTACTACCTGCGATGAGCTTAATTTATTGCCTTTGCGGATTCAGCGCTTGGAAACTTCTGAGCGAGCCATTCATATCGATTTGCAGTTGAGCGGTATGAGTTGGCAACAGCTAGCACAACCTCGGTTACGCTTTTACCTATCGGGTGAGTACCATCAAGCGGCTGATCGCTTAGCTTTATTAAATCAGTCGCTTTGTTGGGTACATGTCGTCAATGGAGATCAGCGGATCACTTTGCCGGCATGTGAGGCTTTTGATGGTTTGGTAATGCAAGATCAAGTGCCGCTCTACCCCTACCCTGCACAAGCTTTTTCTGCCTGCCAATCGTTACAAGAGTATTTCCAGCTACCGCAAAAATTTCTATTTTTTGATCTTTTAGGTTGGCCATCGAACCGACTTACAGGTGAACAATTAACGCTGGTTTTGGAATTAGCGTCTAATAGCATGCCTTTGTCTAAACATTGGAAATTGGAGCTTTTTTGTGTCCCAGTGGTAAATCTATTTTCTCACCACGCCGAGACCATTTTAGTTGATCACACATCATCAGAGTACCGGATTAATCCTAGTGGCGGGGCCGATTATCAGGTCTATGCTGTTGATCGGGTGGTAGGTTTTCAGCAAGGGAGTATGCAAGAGCGGATCTACCAACCCTTTACGTTGGTAAACCCTCAAGTGGCAGCCACGCCGGTCTATTCAGTCCGTCGTCGGGCAGCCAAACTAGATCATGGAACAGAAGCCTATCTATCAGTAGCCTATCCAGAACCTTCCTTGGCACTCTCTCAAGAAACCTTGGTCATTCAAGTACGTTGTACGAATACCATGGAGTTGGCGCAGCAGCTGCGTTATGGAGATATTGGAGTTGCTACCGACAGTTCGCCAGTCATGGCTGATTTTAGCAATATTACGACACTGAGTCCCCCGGTGACAGCGCCCTTGGGTGGCAATTTGTTGTGGCGTCTGCTATCACACCTCTACGTTAACCAGCGAAGCTTAGCCGATCAATCCGCGCTCGTTGCCTTGCTAAAACTCTATTTGTTTCCCGATACCTCTGATCGGTCTGGGCTATTGGCTAATACCAAGCGAGTTGAAGCCATTCGTGATCTTTTTGTTGATAGTTCGCATAAAAGGTTATATCGAGGGGCTTTAATTCGCGGCACAGCCATCAGGATTCGATTAGATCCTGAAGGTTTTCCTTGCCTTGGCGATCGCTTTCTTTTCTGTGCGGTATTAGACCGTTTATTGTCTGCTTATAGCACCATTAATAGTTATACCCAAGTAACGATCGAGACCACCGATGACCACTGGAGTTTCACATGGCCCGCCCGAGCCGGCAAGCGCCATCTACTGTAACCACAGCCCTATTAGCCCAGCCGCAGCGCTTTAGCTATGAGCAGGTGGTGAGGCTATTGCAGTGGCAGGGGGTAGCAAAACCCCTGACTCAGCCCTATCTATCGTTGGGTTTTCCAGCGGTTGATGTGATGGATCTGCAAATTGAACCGTCAAATCAACCGATCATCACCACCACTTTGTTAGGGTTGTATGGGCCCTCATCACCTTTACCCACTTTTTATACGGAAGAGCTTCTTGAAGAGGCTGCTGAAGACGGCAGTGTAACCCGAGATTTCTTTAATTTACTGAATCAGCCGCTTTATCAGCTTTACTATCAAGCCTGGCATAAGTATCAATTAATGCTCCGATGGATAGAGCAGCGTGATACCCAACTCACCGAACGATTAATGGCCTTGGTGGGTTTCAGTAGTTCATCCTCCTCCATGGCGTTATCCGATGAACAACTCCCCTACGCGGGATTGTTCAATAACTTGTCGCGCAGTGCCTTAGGGTTAGAAACGCTGTTAGCTCATGCGACCGGTTGTTCGGTAACCCTTGAACCCTTCGTCGCTTGCTGGGCCGAACTGCCTCAAGGGCAGCGGTTGCTTTTAGGTGAGCAGGCGAATTATCTGGGTGAAGAGAGCTATTTGGGTGAGCAGATCCTCGATCGGGGCAATAGTTGCCGGTTACATATTTCCGTGTCAGAGGCGAGCGTTTTTGCAGATCTGCTGCCTAATCAACCTCGCTATTTAACTCTGATGCGTTTTTTACGCAGCTACCTCCTGGATCCCATCGACGTACAACTTTGGTTATGGCCAGATTTTGGTGTGATTGCACCAACGCTCTTAGCGGGTTCTTCGGCGTCATGGTTAGGAATTAACTGCTGTTTAGGTGAGCATGACTGCTCAATGTCCCCTTGGAAAACTCAGTTACCTCTAGGAGTTAATTAAAGATGGCTACTGTCGATTTAAAGCGTCTGATCGCCAAACTGAATAACTATTGTAGTAACACCCTGCATAATGCAGTTGGCCTTTGTATGGCACGGACCCACTATGAAGTTACTATTGAACACTGGCTGATTAAATGTCTAGAGGCCAAAGAGGGGGACATGGCGGTGATGCTCGGTCAACAGGGTGTGGACACCGTTGCCTTGATTCAAGCATTGCAGCGTAGCTTAGAAAGTTTTCCAACCGGTAATGGGGGCAAGCCAGCTTTTTCCCCAAGATTACTGGAGCTTTTGCAACAGGCTTGGTTGTTCACTAGCATCGATTTAGAGGAGAATCAGTTACGATCAGGTGCCTTGGTGGCCGCCTTGTTAGATCAGCCAATGGTTTATCGACAGGAGGCTTGGTATGACGCTTTGAGCGTTCTCAATGAAACAGGGCTATTGCGGCATTTTGATCGTTTGACCGCTGAGTCAGTAGAACGAGAGGGCTCATCGCTGACGGATAAATCGAAACCGCAGGGTCAGCGGGGTGCAGCAGGCAGCTTTATTGAGCGCTTTTGCATTGATTTCACTGCTAAAGCGGCTACCGGGGCAGTGGATCCGGTATTTGGACGTGACGCTGAGATCCGCCAGATGATCGATATTTTAGCGCGTCGTCGGAAAAACAACCCCATTTTGGTCGGAGAACCGGGTGTTGGGAAGACCGCGGTGCTTGAAGGGTTAGCCTTGCGAATTGTGCAAGGGGAAGTGCCAGAGGTGTTAGCCCAAGTCCGTCTACTGGGAATCGATATGGGCCTGCTGGAGGCTGGCGCTGGAATGAAAGGGGAGTTCGAGAATCGGCTGAAGGGATTAATTGAAGAGGTTCAAAGCAGCTTGCGGCCGATTATTCTGTTTATTGATGAAGCCCATACGTTAATTGGAGCGGGTGGCAATGCTGGTACCTCCGATGCTGCCAATCTGTTAAAGCCGGCATTGGCTCGTGGTGAACTAAAAACCTGTGCGGCCACCACTTGGAAAGAGTACAAGAAATACTTTGAGAAAGATCCCGCGCTGGCTCGTCGCTTTCAATTAGTCCGTCTGGATGAACCGACAGTCACTGATACCGCATTAATTTTGCGCGGATTGTGCGACAGCTATGAAACAGTCCATCAAGTGGTCATCCGCGATGATGCCATCACTGCGGCGGCTAGTTTAAGTGAACGCTATATCAGCGGCCGTTTTCTACCCGATAAAGCCATTGACCTATTAGATACTGCCTGTGCTCGAGTTAAAGTCAATTTAAAGGCCCAGCCTGCCAGTTTAGAAGCGATTGTACATCGCCAGCAGGCCTTGAAACGGCAGTTGCAGGCGCTTTATCGCGATCGCCATCATGGATTAGCGATTGCTGATGAACAGCTGAATGAACTGGAGAGCGCTTGGGATCAAGCAGAGCAGCAACGGCAAACGGTCACTGAGCGTTGGCAGCAAGAGCAGCAGGCAGTTGAACAGTTGTTAGTGGCACGTGGAGCTGTGGTGAACGGATCATTGGCAGAAGATAATCTATCCAAAGAGCAGGATAGTGCATTAACGCTGGCACAAGAGCAGCTTAAAACCATTCAAGGAGAGCAGCCCCTACTCCACTATGAAGTGTCGCCGGACCTAATTGCTCAAGTGGTTTCTGATTGGACGGGGATACCTTTAGGTAAGGTAGCACGCGATCAGATCACTATTTTCTTAAATCTAGAAGAGCAGTTACAGACCAAGATTAAAGGGCAGGATGAAGCGCTATCGGCTTTGGCAACTGGTTTGCGAGCAGCACGAACAGGATTGATAGCACCGCAACAGCCTCGTGGGGTTTTTTTATTGGTCGGGCCTTCTGGAGTGGGTAAGACGGAGTGCGCTTTAGCTCTGGCTGACCAGCTATTTGGTGCTGATCGACATTTGATCACCATCAACATGACGGAATTTCAGGAGAAGCATACCGTTAGTCGCATAATGGGCTCGCCACCTGGTTATGTGGGTTATGGTGAAGGGGGATTATTAACTGAGGCAGTTCGGCAGCAGCCTTACAGTGTGGTGCTATTTGATGAAGTAGAAAAGGCGCATCCTGATATTCTCAATCTATTTTATCAACTGTTTGATAAGGGTGTATTAAGCGATGGCGAAGGTAAGGTGATCAATTTTTCCAATACGGTGATTGTGATGACCAGCAATTTAGGCAGTGAGCAGATTATTCAATTGAATCAGCAGTCGATTAATCAGTTGACTCCGGTTATTGAGGCAATTCGGCCACGCTTGAGTGCACACTTCAAACCAGCTCTACTGGCCCGTATGCAAGTGATCCCTTTTATGCGGTTATCGGAAGCGATATTACAGGATATTGTCCGATTAAAGTTGAATAAATTAGCGACTTCTTTGCAAGAGAACCAAAAAATTCAATTGACTTATGAGGAATTACTATTGACGAAAATTGCTGAGCGTTGCTTGGATGCTGATAGCGGCGCAAGAAACATCGATTTTATCTTCCAAGGGAAGTTGTTGCCGGCACTCTCCTATGGCATTTTACAGCACCTGAGCCAAGGAAATGAGCTAAAGCGTATCCATTTAAGCATCAATGCGCAGGCAGAGATTGACCCTCAGTTTGAAATAGTCTGAGTAGAGGAGAAGACCCTATGGGGCATGCTCTGTTATCGATTCAAAAACTTACCCATTTATTTAAGGGAAAAAAGTTACGCAAGGACCATCGCTTAAAATTTGAGTGGCTGGTTCACGGCTGGAAAGATAATCCTTTTATGGTCGTCTATTTTCAAGGAGAGGAGAAATTATCTCAACCCTATCAGTTTGTGGTCACGCTAGCTTGCCAGGATCAGGCGATTGACCTGGATAAACTATTAAAGGCATTTTGCTGTTTACGAATTTATCAGGAGAGGGGTTCTTCTCAAAATTTTCACGGCATATTGAGTGACGTTCAGGTGTTATCAAATGCCTATCAGCAACTCTATTTGCAAGTGACTTTAGTCCCACAATTGTGGGCACTGTCATTAGGGAGTCAATGTCAAGTTTTTTTAAGCCAATCTTTGCCAGATATTTTAACAGCGGTACTCAGTGATCGAGAGAAAAATGGACTTTGTCCACCATTCATGCTCAAGTTAATGAATCACTATGAAAAAAAAGAATTTGTTTTGCAATACAATGAATCTTCTTTACAGTTTATTAACCGCTTAATGGAGCAAGCAGGATTATATTACTATTTTGAGCAACAAGAAAAACAAGAGCTGTTAATCATTACTGATCACAAAAATAGCCATCAACTACCAAAAGGTGCTAAGCCTTTATGCTATGCAACCACACTAGCTGCTGGAATGGTTGAGCAAGAGCAGCTGCTAAATCAATTGATGGTTAAGCTCGGTCATCTTCCGGATAAAGTGTTATTCAAAGGGTATGATCCACATCGACCGGCTCATCCTGTGATGGCGCAGACTAAAATTAAGCGTCCCAGTTTTTTTGCCAAATTATGTCAATTTTTTACTAAGGGAAAGCGTGTTGTCGAGGTTCCTGAAGGATTAGGACAATATTATCGCTACGGCGAACCCTTTACCCAACAACGGCAAGGTGAGCAATTGATGCACCAGCTGACTGAAAGACTGCAGTATCAGGCGCATTGCTACCAGGGAGAGAGTCGCGTGCCTTGGTTAACGGTGGGCTCTCTATTTGCCGTTGAGGGCCATTTTCTCAAAATATTGAACCAAACTTATCTGTTAACACAGATAACCCATCAGGGTGATCAGGCCTCTGAGTTAGCAACCCCGGGATTGGTCACAGATAAACCACGCTATAGCAATACATTTACCGCGATTGAATCAAGCTATCAATATCGTCCATTATCGATGACCCCTTGTCCTAATATCGGCTTTTTACGAGGAATCATTGATGCCGTAGGCAGCAAAGAGCAAGCGATGCTCGATCCACAAGGACGTTATAAGGTGATTTTCCCGTTTGACTTAGCCGATAAGCAGGCAGGTAAAGCTTCACACTGGCTAACACTGGCACAGCCTTTTAGCGGCAGTAAAGGAGGGATGCATTGTCCACTCTGCAAAGGGACAGAGGTCATTATTGCTTTTTTTGAAGGCGATCCCGATCGGCCATTTATTTTGTCGACAATACCGAACGTTGATAACCCTAGTGTGGTTAATGAAAAAAATGCTGGAGTGAATAAGTGGTGTAGCCGTGCCGATAATGAGCTCTGTTTGGACGATACTGCTGGCAAACAGAGTATTACTTTAAGCAGTAAAAACAACACAATTACTTTAGGAGATATTAAATTTGGTTGATTATGGATAAATTATGTTAGATTCATTAAAAGAGGCACTTGCAAAGCATGGGCTAAGGGTTAATTCTGATTACCGAGTGGATATTACTACTAAGGATGGCATGTGGTTCAAGCTGGGAAGAGCGTTAAATGTCTCTAAAGGAGCGGCACTTACTTTTTCCGTAGGGGCGGGGACCAGTCTAGCGCTGGGACAAGTGATGAATCTGTTCGCTAACGAAAAGCGGATTGCGCTCGAACAGTTGAATTGTGCGGCTAGCCAGAGTGACGTCATTGTTAGCAATAATAAAGCGAATGTGAGTGATACTCAGGCTACGGTAGGCGATGAGGTTAAAGCTTCCAACAATCAAGTACAAGCAGTAAATAGTGACGTTGCTACAAAAAATAATAGTGTTTCAGCAAGGAATAATCAGCTCGAGCGCAATTCGACGACAATCACTAGCAACACCACGCAGATTGAGCAAAGCGAAGCCAAGGTGGAGAAATGTGATGCGCAAGTGACTAAAGTGAGTAGTCAATTAGAGACTGTAGAATCAGCGGTTAGCAAAAAAACTAGTCAGATAGAAAGTTGCCAAAGTCGCCTGAGTAAATCTAGCACGGTTATCCAAAATTCTGGATTAATGATGTTAGGTTAATTTTATTTTTATTGAATTTTTAAATCAAATTGTTATCTGAAATCCCATTAGTGTTTGATTTAAGGGGGTTGTATGGTTGATTTATTTGAAAAAGATGTAAAAGCTGAAGCATCAGTAGCTGCTAAGGTCAAAGTTGGTACAGTGTTCACTTGGGTGAGAGAAAGGTGTTTTTCGGTTAAGGGTGGAGTAGAAACCTTGATTAATGCCGGGGCTAAGACACTGGTTGAGCTGGGTATGGTTTTACATCTGAATGCCAACTGAAGATCGATATTTTCTCTAAAGAAAAGGTTATCAGTTTACGCAGCTTGTTTTGCCGCAAAGAGAACACCGAAGTAACCGTTGAAGCAATCGAGGCCACTTTGGCTAATAGAGTGTAGCGATTAATAGCACCCAGGTGGAACGCACCGGCACTGCTATTACTTAATACCACGACAGAGGTCGCGCAGACAGAGACTGCCGTGCAAAAGGGGGAGACTCAAATATCTCAGCTAAACAGTCAACTGGCTCGTGTCCAGACTGTTGTTAACCAACGGGGCAGCGAGGTGACTCGTAGTGGTAGCAGTCTGTCGAAGTCAGGAGCCAGAATCCAAAGCGATGATTTATTAATGTTGGGGTAAGCGATTAGCCATGCGAGTAGTCAAAAGTTTACAGCAGGGGATATTAACCGCCCCATTTACCTTCCAGCAGCGGCACCATTTAGGGGTAGCCACCCTGATCGCTTTTAAACTCGGAGCAAGCGAACAGCTGTTGACAGAACAGCAGATGTGGCAGCAGCTGTTGCCCCTGTTGGATGACAGTTTAATTCTCGATTTGGCTTTACCCAAAGAGCAGGGCGAGTGGTTACTGATGGGTGCCGCCTGTAGTTTAAAGGCGCGTTCCTATATTCGAGTGGCGGCTGCGGTCGCTGGCGTTGCAAAATGCTTAGAGATCTATGGACCTCGCGTCTGGTTAGACGAAGGCCGTGCTAGTGAACCTCTGCCTATTCAACGACAACCCTTGCGTTGGCAGCAGGCATTTGGGGGGCCCCAGGTAGCTGATAACCCTCAGGGGATGGGTGCGCAACAGCCTGCCGCTATTTTTTATCCGCAACAGACGCAAATTTTTCGCGACCAAGCCGTAGCGCCGGCAGGGTTTTTACCCTTGTGGTTTGACCATCCGACGCGCGCTTGCTATCAAGGCAGCTACGATGATCAGTGGCAGCGAGATCATTGGCCGGGTTACCCTTACGATCTGGATTGGCGCTATTTTAATGTTGCACCCCTTGACCAGCGGATCAACGGTTTTTTTCAGGCGTGTGATCCTTATTACCTAATTAATTTACATCCCGATTTGTCAAAAATTGAGGGGAAATTACCCTCTCATCGACCACGGGCATTTGTTGAGTATCATCAGGGGCCATTAGTCGAGTTAAGCCTGCGTTGTGATACCGTCTGGTTATTTTCTGAGCAGCAGCTGGGGATCATGATTTATCACGGGGTGGCGCCTATTGAGGATGATGAAGCGCTAGACATTAAACAGATCCTCTTGGGTTTGGAAACCGCTGACAGTATCCCGTTAACCGCTGAAGCCTATCTGGCGCAAAGCCAACAAGATCCGATCGACGCCGCTGTGAATCCACCTTTTGCTGAAAAAGCAGCTGCCCAGTTGGCTAACGCTGAAAAAACCATTCAAGATATTCCCAAGTTGTTGCAATTTAAGCATCAACAGATCAGTGGCCAGATGCCGACACCACGGGCAAGCTTGCCAGAGCAGCAAGCCATCGTCCAGCAGCAGCTGGATAATCATCGGCAGCGGTTGTTGGAGATGAAAGACTGGTTGACAACTCAGCCCGTCTGCGCAGAGATTATCCAAGCGGTGGAGCAGGGGGAAGCACAGTTGGCTAAGATGCAAAAGCAGTTGGCCGCCTTGCCACAGCAGATCACCGAACTTTCCCAAGAAGTCCAGTTAGCAGGGCAGCAGCTGCAGCAAACACTGCCGGCTCAGCCAGAGATCGATTGGCAACCGGCTGAGAAACTGCTGAATCAGTTAGCTAATTTGACCGATCTAGAAAAAAATTGGAGTGCTCAAGCGAGTCGTTTGATCAGTTTGGGACAGCATGGGTTGGATAAGCCGCACTGTCAAACAGAATTGCAGCGTTTGGGCATCCGCTTGTTAACGCAACAGCGGTATCTTTTGGGTTATTTATCCGAAGCTCAGCCCTTTATTGCGGCAGACTGGGGGTTGGATGAATCGGCTGAGCGGCTTTTGATTGGCCCTGGCTGGCTGTTTCCTGAGTTTCAAGGAGAGCAGTTTGTAGGGATTACGGTACGGCCTGGTAGCTTATTAGAAACCTCAGATGATTATCGACTTCAGGGTAGCCAGCCTGGCTTTTGGCGGAGTGGTCAGCATGTTGGATGGGCGATGGTGATTGTGAGCGAATGGGTGAATGCTTGCCGACTCGCTCAAGATATTGATCATCTGGCTGATGTCTGGGCCATCCCTTCACCGACTGATTTAGCTGATGAAGTCACAGCGATTTTGCAGCAGGCACCGCTGCTGTTAGTTCCCTTAACGGCTGAAGAATCGATCGACGAGTGGCAGCAGCAGTTCCCACAAGCCCGACCACTGTGGATGGGTGATTATACCGATCTGACGACCCGCTTGGCTGCTGATGAGGAAGATCAATGCCAGTGGTTGTTAACTGCTTTGCCTGCCGCATTGATTCCACCGCCTGCTACGGAGCCCGATCCTCAGGCGTTTATGCAGGCGACACTCGGTCGGATCAGTAAGAAAGTGGGGATGTCTGATCCCTTAGCGGTTGAGGCACAATTTATGCAGCAGCTGCAGCAATTTCAGCAGCAGAGTGAAAGCTTCCCTGAGTCAGTGCAGGCGATGATACAGCCAGCCCTGAAAAATTTTACACTGCCTGTACGAGAACAAAATCCCTTGAAACAGTTGGCACAGGCTAAGCAGCAGATAGATCAGGTTTTTGATGAGACAACTCAGTTACTGCAGCGTTATCCGGAGCTCAACGATAAAGCGCCCCAGCTAAGCCAGTTTCAGCAACAGATAGCCTCATTGCTGCAGCAAGCAGAATCGCTGCTCAGGGAGGGCATGACACAACTGCCATGTGCGGGCGAGATAGCAGAGCATGCTGAATATCGTTGCTTAACCCGAGAGCAAATGGTGGCTGCTTACCAAGCTGGAGAGTCATTGGTTAGGATTAACTTAAGTGGCATTGATCTTTCTGGGCTCTCATTAGCCGGTGTTGATCTGAGTGAATCGATACTCAATAACAGTAATTTATCGCAGTGTGATCTCCGAAATGCTCAGTTAGTTGGTGTGATCGCCAATAAGGCTCGTTTTACTGGTGCCTGTTTGCAGCACGCCAATTGTCATCAGGCTTTATTGAGTGAAGCAGATTTATCACAGATTAATGGTATCGGTTGCCAGCTGACGGAGGCTTTACTGAAGGGAGCGAAGCTGACGGAGGCCAATTTAACCCGAGCACAATTAAACGGAGTGATGGCCGAAAAAGCCCAAGCCCAGCGAATTTGTTTACAGCAGGCTGATTTAACCGAAGCCATCTGGTTGGGTGCTGATTTAACCGCTGCTGATTTAACCGACGCTCAGGTAACTCGGGTGGTGATGAATGAAGCGATATTAACTGATAGTTGTTGGCGCGGTGTGGATGGTCAGGCAGCTAATTTATGGGGTGTATCGGCGCAGCAAGCGGATTTTACCGGGGCCAAATTACCCAACGTTCGCTTCGGTCCGGCTTGTCTTATCGAAGCACAATTAGTGGAAGCAGAACTACCTCAATCTAATTTCCTTAAAGCAACGGTGACGGCTGCTAATTTTAGTGGGTGTGATCTGCGAGAAACTTATATGGATCGCAGTGAATGTACCCAAGTGAATTTTTCCGAGGCCGATTTGCGGAGTGCTCAGCTGTTGCGCTGCAATTTTTCCGAGGCCAAGTTCTATGGCGCGAATGCGATGCAGGCCAGCCTATCTAAAAGTCGCCTGGTGGCTGCTGATTGTCGCGAGGCCAATTTATTCAATACCAACCTACGCAAAGTGGTCATTGGAAAAACCCAATTTTCAAAGGCTAATTTGCGACGAACTCTATTGAAGCATTATCAGGAGCCGATAGATGACCCGCGATGAGCTAGTTCAATTGGTGGCAGTGCAACCCGTGCTGCGGGATCTCGATTGCCGGGGACTTTCCCTGACTGAGCTGTCATTCGGCGATGTGATGCTACAGCATTGTGATTTTTCTGACAGTGATATGACCGGCTTAAAAGCCACCGGGACCCTGTTTCAGCATTGCCGGTTTACCAATACCGGTTTAGAGAATGCACAGTGGGATCAGGTACTCCTGAAACAGTGCGATCTATCCTATGCCCAGCTGAAGGGCGCACGATGGTCCACCTTGAATGCCAATGGCTGTAACTTTCACCAGGCTGATTGTGGTGGACTAGAAGCTGATCTCTGTTTGCTGGAACAGAGTCAATTGACTGCCATTGATTGGTCTCAGGGAAAACAGCAGAGTTGCTTAATTAAAAATTGTGATTTGACGCAAGCGAATTTCCGTCAACAGCAATTAGAGCTCTGTGTTTGGGAGCAGCTGATCACGCAGGACATTGATCTGCGCCAGGCACGGCTTACCAAAAGTTATTTTAGTGGTTTGGATTTTTCTACCGCTCAATTGGCAGCGGTTTATTTATTGGCCTTGCAGCTTAACCACTGCTGTTTCGATCAACAAGATTTGAGTGGGGTATCAATGAACCACTGCTATTTGATGGATTCATCGCTGCAAGGAACTCAACTGACGGCGGTTGAGGCAGCTCATACCGTGTTTACCGGTGCTCAACTGTTCGGCGTGTCAGCACGAGGGGCACAGTTGTTGGGCGCTAATTTTAGTGGGGCACGGTTACAACAGTGTGATTTCAGTGAAGCACAGTTGACCCAAAGTCAATTTGTTGGTGCCGAGTTGGAACAGGTGATTTTTGATCAGGCTTGTCTAGATTATGCCGATTTTTCCCACAGCCGTTTGCGGCAGGTGGGAGGGAAGCACACCCGTTTGCGTTATAGCCAATGGCATCGTACCAAAGAACAACAACCCAATTGGCAGCAAAGCGATCGGTTGGGTTGTTCAGGGACTGATGCCGAGCGTTTAGTGGCTGAACAGTGGTCAGAGAGAAGGAGAAAAACATGAGTCAACTGGCTCAACTATCCCATGATGGGTCGGATGGTCTATCGATCGCTCGGGTCTTCAAAATAGAAGCCGCCAATGTTTGGGTGCGGTTATCGACTGGAACGGTAGTGGTTGCCCAGACTGCGGCCAGCTGCCTATTGCAAGCGGCTCCCGGTGATCAAGTGCTGTTAGCCTCTTTGGGAGAGGATTATTGGCTGTTAGCCATTTTACAGCGGCTTTCCAACCAGCCCGCCCAGCTGCAGGTGTCAGGAGATTTAGCGATTCACAGCGGTGGGCAGTTAACGCTGAACAGCGAGCAAGATCTACTGATTCGCTCAGCCGGTCGGCAGCAAATCGTCGCAGAAACCTGGCAACTCGACAGCCAGCAACTGGCGATCCATTGCCAAAAAGTTAACTTGATCGCCCGAGTATTTCAGCTGACCACCGGAACCTTTCGGCAATGGGCAGAGCAGCTTGAACAGGTGGCGAATCAGGTTCTGCAAAAGTTTGGACAGCGTCTATGCATGGTTAAACAGCATGATGAGCAGCGCAGTGACACTCATCGACATCTAGTCCAAGGAACCGCACAGCTGCAGGCAGAGACCATCGTCCAAAAGGCTAAGGGGTCGGTCAACATTGATGGTCAGCAGATTCATCTCGGTTAATAGGAGATTTAGTCATGTTTATGAATACCGGAATGGGTGGTATGAATACTGCTTTCCCCGATGTGTGTAAGACACCGACTCCAGCGGGGCCGGTGCCAATGCCTTACCCCAATTTATCTAATGGCAATATGGTCAATCCGGCGACGACTGCCCAAAAAGTATTAATTGGCGCGATGCCCACGCTGCCGTTAACCGCGCAAATTCCCATCAGTAATGGTGATAATGTGGGTACGGTGGGCGGCATGGTCTCTAATCAGATGATGGGGCCGACACGATTTACTCAAGGAAGCACTGCCGTGATGCTGGCCGGTCGACCAGCTACTCGGTTAACCAGCAGCACCACCCAAAATGGCAGTAGTCCGAATGGCGTTGGTATCACCATGGTGCCAGCACAAGTTAAAGTTTTAGTCATGAAATAGTAGGGCATGGTAATGAATGAAAATCCCAAACTCCAAGAGAAATCGCATTTTTGGGAGCTTATTAGTCCCTTATCTTTACGGCATTGGCAGAGCAAAGGGGTGGTTTACGGAGCATTATTACTGCTCGCCGGTTGCATAAAACCAGCCAGCAAAACCAAGGCTGCTTCCCCTCAATCGCAGATTCAGGCTATCCGAGCAAAGTCAAAAAATGCGATGCCGGTAAACCCTGTTCAAGATCCGAATCAGGTGGTCTGGGCTTGGCAGCCTAATGCCCTGCATCTTTCGATTACTGCTGATCGCGATTTAAACCGTTACGACGATCAGCCGCACGCTTTAATGGTCTGTTTATATCAGTTGAGCAGTGTTAATGCTTGGAGTGAATTGATCAAGTCTCCCAGTGGGATGGACACCTTGCTGAAATGTGAAGGGTTTGATAACTCGGTGGTGCAGAGTGAACGACTATTTATTCAGCCCGGGAAGCAACAGCAGTTAGATTTCGATCGTTTAGAAAATGGTCGTTATGTTGCCTTAGTGGCCGGTTACGCCACTTCTAAGGCTCGACGGCTCAGTAGCCTATTTAAATTTCCGGTCAAGCATGCCACTAAAGGATTTTTATTTTGGAAAGAGCAGCAGTACTGGCCTAGCGATCTCTTTATCAATTTAATTTTGACCGAACAATCTTTACAAAGCAGTGCGTCATCATGAAAACCACTAACGGTAACCAAGCCCCGATTTTTTGGTATCAAGGCCTGCCGCTACAGCCACAACACCTGCAGCTAGAAAGCCGTTTTCATCAAGTGATGTTACAGAGGCTGACTCAATTGTTGCATAATGAACCTTGGGGCGTGATCTCGATTACCATTCGGGAGGCAGCATTAGCCGAGAAGCGCTTAGTGATTAGTCAGGGCGAATTTTTATTTCCCGACGGTAGTTTATGCCATTTCCCAAACAATTCTCATTTAGCGAGTCGTCCTTTTGACGAGGTCTGGGTTGAAGCAGGACAGCCCTTTGTCGTCTATTTGGGATTAAAGCAATGGCAGGAACGGGACAATGTTACAGAAGTTGACGATGACCCACTCTCTTCGACTGATCGGCGTTGGCGAGTGGACACTCAACCGACTACGGTGGCTGATTGCTATGGCCAAGGTATTGAGAGTCAGGTTCGGCAATTAAAGTATCAACTTCGTATCTTTTGGGCGAATGAATTGGCACAAGCAGGCGATTATATGGTGATGCCAGTCGCTAGCCTAGAGCGTGATGGTCCAAGGATTCTGTTAAATGAGCAGTTTATCCCACCGATTCTGAATGTACACAGCTGGCCAGCACTCAAACTGTTACTATCCGATATCAATGATCAGATGGTTTCACGAGCCCGCCAGTTAGAGAATTTTAAGCAGATCAGTACTAATAGTGCTATTGATTACTCTCTATTACTGGCTTTACAGGCGTTAACGCGTTGTGCTTGCACCACCCAGCTACTGCTGGATACGCCTCAATTATCGCCGAGAAAAACTTGGGAATCACTGGTCAGTTTATTTGCTGAGCTGAGCTATTTAGTTCCCGAATTATCGGTATCTGGTGAAGCAAGCATTAATCGCTGGCCAGATTATGATCACCTCAAGATTGCTGAAGTATTTACTCGCCTGATGACGCAACTCAAGCAGGCATTAAACAGCATTGTGGTAGGACCAGAATATACCCTGCGGCTACAACGTCAAGGAGCCATTTGGCGAGTAGAGTTGCCAAAGCGAGCGTTGCGGCCAAAATTTCGTTATTGGTTGGCCTTTTGCAATATTGCTGAGTCCCATTTGGCTACGGGATTCGACCGTCTACTTAAAGTAGCTGCTGGACCGCAATTGCCTACTCTATTAGCACGCGCTATTTCAGGTATTCCCTTACAACGCCAGAGTGCCAGACCAGCTGGATTACCTCAATTGGATGGCGGTTTATATTACTCTTTGGAATATCGAAGCTGCAATATTGAGGATCAGCACGATCTTTGGCAACAGGTGGTACAGAGTGGTGACTTAGCGTTGTACTGGGAAGCTCCAGAGCAAGCGCAGGTGATGCTCTATGTCACGCGAGGTTAAGATGCAACTACTGCAACTTTATCAACCATTTATGAGCACAGTACTGTTGATCCGTGAAGGGATTAGACCACTGCCGCCTGAGGGTGTTTACCAGGCATTAATGCAATTATGGACTGAGAGCGAAGCAGCGGTTGCTAAATTGGGATGGCCCAAAGCATTGACGACGGACGCTGCTTTTGCGGTTTGTGTCTGGGCAGATGAACAGTTACTGTTATCACCTCAGGCAAAGGCAATAGCCTGGAGACCCTTGCAATCTCAACTCTATCAGACACAATGTGGCGGCGAAGAATTTTTTAGCCGTTTAGATGCCCTATTTTCTCACTATGCTTTGATTGACGAAAAACATCATTCACGCAGAGTTATGGATGAAGTATTAGCTGTTTTTGGTGCCTGCTTAAGCTGCCATTTTAAGGGAAGCTACTATCATTCTGGGACTACGGCTATCCAGCAACTGCGGCAACGAATCAATCAGCAGCTAGCATTGACCTCCGTGGGTTTTGAAATATTCCCTGCCGATGATGCCACCCAACGGCTAACGACTCGGCACTGGCAGCGCTTTGATCCCTTTAGCTTGCTGTTAATTGCAGCCGTTCTATTAGGGACACTGATCGTGTTGTTAGTTTATCAAGAACTATTAGCCACTGAGCAGCTCTCTTTCCCTGTTTAAAGGCTTTTAGGCGTACCGTACCGTTATCTCCTTAGGAAGCATTATGCGCAAGTTGTTAATTGGCCTTTGTAAAATCGTACTGGTTTGCTTAGTGATCGGTCTATTAAGCGCTATCATATTTTATCTCATTGATTGCTTAGGTTGGCCTTGGTGGGCTGGTGCTGCGCTACTATCCGCCCTTGCGGGTGGAACAGTGCTGATCATCATGCTCTACCGATCTTACCGGAGGCGACAAGAACAAGCTTTTGTCCAACGGGTCATAGAGCAAGATGAGCGATTAATACAACAGACAAATGCCAGCAGCCGTCAACGACTGCAGGAATTGCAGCAACGCTGGCTAGATGCCGTTGCAACGCTGCGCCAATCCCGGTTACGTTACCAAGGGAACCCGCTGTATATCCTGCCTTGGTATTTAGTGTTGGGCGAAAGCCAGGCTGGAAAATCATCAGCGATTGCTCAAGCGCAACTGACGGCCATTTTATCTCCGGTGGGGCCGATTCCTGGAGTGGCTGCAACCCGACATTGTGACTGGTGGTTTTTCGAACAATCCGTGGTGATCGACACCGCTGGTCGCTATGTCAAACCGCTGCATGGGGTAGAGGATGATCGAGAATGGCACCAATTTTTAACTCTGCTGACGCACTACAGGCAGCGTGAACCGTTAAACGGCATTGTGATTGCCTTGCCAGCCGAGCAACTATTACCACCGCTGACGGAATCATTATATGATTCAGCGCAGCATATTGGTGATCGGTTGCATCGAGTGATGCGGCAATTAGGTGCCCGGATACCTGTCTACTTAATGGTCACTAAAGCCGATAAGATCAAGGGTTTTGTTGAGTACGCTAGCACATTAACCGTTGAAGGCCGTCAACAAGCTTTCGGTTATACGATTCCTAATCCCTTCTCTGCTCAAGAGAGCATGAGCAGTTTATTAACAAAAATTGTCACTGGCTTACAACAGAGATTACTGCAGGAAAGTTGTGAATCCAGTAGCCGCCATCTGTTATTAGCCACTGAATTGATGTTATTAGCAGAGCCTTTACAACGTTTCGCGGCAGCAGCATTCTCTCATGAAAATTATCATGAACCGGTACTGTTACGCGGGCTATATTTCACCAGTGCCAATCAACCGGGTAATAGTCTAGAAGGGGTATCTCAAGAGATAACCAACCAGTGCACCCCGGCTTCAGCCAGTCAAGGGCTATTTTTATATGATCTTTTCGCCAAACGGCTACCTAAAGATAGGTCGCTTTATCAACCGATTAAAGAGCTGTTGCGTTGGCGAACGCTTAGAGAGCAGCTACTACTGCTCACCTTGTTACTGCTCTCATTTGCCACGATCACGCTATTGAGCGCCAACTATTTAGATGGGGAAAAGCAGCTTTATCAATTAAGAAAGACATTAAACCATGCTAAAGCGGCGGGTAGTTCTGTAGAGCAGGAGATTTTGGCACTGGACGTTTTACGTCAAACCATCATCGATTTTGAAAATAAACGGCAGAGGTGGCATCTATTCAGGACCCTGCTACAACAACCGGTGGATCAAGCTCTGCAACAATCAAAGTACTACTTTGTTCAACGGTTTACCGAACACGTTCGCCAACCCTTAGAACAACACTTCTGGCATAGATTAAATCAGCGGGGGGCTGAACTGCCGGCTGCACTGGTAGGGGATGCGGCCGGACATTTGGCTTGGTTATTAGAGTGCTTGAAAGCACGCTCACCTGGAGAAGTGACGACTGTCCAACGGGACGATCGTACCATCATGCGTGAACTCATTGGGGTTGATATTGAGTATCAAAATGAGTTGTGGCGTCTCTATCAAGCTTTTATTGGATGGCAGCCGGATCAGCAAAATTTGCATGATCTAGCCAGCGCTAGCCGTCAAGCACTGAATTGGTTGCTTAGCACTCACCGAAATTGGGCCTGGATCATTGAGTGGGCCAGTGATCCCAGCAATATTTCTGCGGTTAAAGCTGATAATTTTTGGCAATTTCCTCTAAAAGATCCAGCAGTGATTCCGGGTGCTTATACGGCACAAGGACGGAAAATGATAGGACGATTGCTCAGTCAGCTGCAAACTCATAGCCAGCAAGCTGATTTTGATAAACGGTTGCAGCGTTTTTGGAATCGTTATGCCCTGCAGTATCAACAATCCTGGAGTCAGTTTCTACAAAATTTCCCGACGACAGCCTCCCAATTAAAGATTGGAGAAAGATTACTGATAGCCAATAGTTTATTGTCGCCGAGCAATCCCTTTTTTAGCTTACAGCGCATAGCAGAGCAAGAGCTATCGGCCATCACCGACCTGTTACCGCTTGATCTGAGTGCTTTGCAGCTGTCTAACGCAATTATTGCTAAACAGCAAGCGATCGATAGCACGGGTGCTCAGGGTTTGTTGCAACAGGGTGGGCGATTATTGGTCGATGTAGTGACTTCTCAGAGAAATCAATCCGCTGAGTATCTGGAGAAAATTACCCTCGGTGTTAAGTTCTATCAGCAGCTGCAACAGAGTTTACAAGCTTTGCTGCCTAGCCTACAAACGCAAGCCACAGCGGCTAAACGGATGGCGGATCTCTTTACGACTACCTCGACAGAAGATATTGCCTTCAAAGGTTGGGAAGCACTGTCAGGTTTGCAAAAATTGTTATCAGTCAACCAAAAACAGATGGAAGGTGTTTCAATTTTTGAGAATCTGTATCGCTTTTTGCTGGAAACCGAGCTGGCACTAGCCGCTGATTATCTGCAAGATCAATGGGAAGCTGAGGTATACGGCGCT
Organism: Candidatus Symbiodolus clandestinus; assembly: GCA_038960095.1. GTDB lineage: Bacteria > Pseudomonadota > Gammaproteobacteria > Enterobacterales > Symbiodolus > Symbiodolus clandestinus. Next base: position 361,169 of record CP152425.1, on the reverse strand, counting down.
TTACAATACATCGCGCCTGAAGAGCAGAGCCGGCGGTTATTTAGCGAAAGCGGACTGCTAACAAAGTTTATGCAAGGCTCTGCCGCACCCTTCGTAACCCGACAGGCAGATGGCTGGCATCCCACGCGTTACCAGGGGCTAGCGGTCCCTTTTAATACTGCCTTCTTTGAATTTGTAGAACGAGGAGCGCGTCTGTTGCAATCGATCAAAGAGAGCTACTTAGTGGTTGTGCAAGCACGCCCACTGGAAGTCAATCGGCAGCTCAAAGATAAACCAGTGGCCGCTTCATTAACACTTCAATGTGTAACCGAGCCACAACTGTTAGTGAACTACAATTATCCCATCAAAAGGAGCTTTCGTTGGCAGCCAGGTTCCTGCGGCGATGTTACTTTAGAGATAGATTTTCCTGATCTAAGCTTGAACAAAGTCTGGTCAGGCCAGCAAGGCTTTGCTGATTTTTTAGCGGATTTTCGCCACGGTTCACTCCGGTTAACCCCTAAAGATTTTCCAAAACAGCAAGCGAGATTACGGCAAAAGGGATTTGAATGGCTAAAGGTTACCTATCGCATAGAGGGGCAGCAACCCATCTTGCAACAGCGGGATAACCGTCAGCTTCCTGTGCCATTAACCATTATTGATTTAGAGCGCCTGCGAGGTTAAGCATGATTTATACCAGAAAATTATCTCTGCTGTTATTTATCCTCTGGGTAGTTCTAGTGGTCGGAGTTGTGGGCGTCACTCTAGAGAGAACTCAGCGAAGTTTAGCTGAGTTACAAGGAACTATGATCTGGCAACGCTTAAGGCAACTCCCTCGACAACTATTGGCGCAGCGATCTTCTAATGAGGCAGTCACTCAGCTAGAGAATATCGGTAATCCAACTATCGACAAGGAGTACTCCAGTGGCAACTTAGTGGTTCCTCGTCAAGCGATGGTAACCGGGTATACTAATCCACCAGCAACAGAGAGAAAGAGAGCTTTTGGGCAGCTGGCTCCAAGGGTAATCAAATTGTCTCAAAAGGATAACAGCATGACGGCTGCTCAAGGTTGCTACCGGTTGGGTATTAGCAGTGAAGGAGAAGAGGGATATCGGCAATTTAACCTAACGGCACCAGCACGCTGGGTAATCGATATTCCTGGCCATTGGCGAGTTTTCGGCGAAAAAACTCAGAAATTTTCGGCAGGACCTGTAAAAAATATCCTCTTACTAGAAGAGCAGCAGCATTTAAGAGCGATTTTCTGGACACATCAGGCATTACCACCTCCAACTTTAACCCAAGAATCGGGCTCTCTAGTCATCCAATTTACTAATCAGCCAATAGCCCAGGTGATAAATTGAGACGGTTCAGTGGCCGCGGTAAACTAAGACAAAGAACCCCTGTGAGCGCAGCCATTATCTCGGTTCAATCGTGTCAATAAACCATATTGCCTTGGATTACTGTAGAAATTGTGTCATACTTATGACTATGGATATTAACCATGGTCATTAAAATATGTCATTACAAACTACTATTGGCGCCGGTGACTTCAAAACAAAGTGCCTGAAACTACTGGATGAAGTTGCTGATACCCGGCAACCCCTAATTATCACAAAACATGGTAAAGCGGTGGCTAAACTGGTCCCCATGCCCCACCATATCGAACTATATGGTGCTTTAGCAGGTAGTGTACTACGAGAAGAAGATATCGTTTCTTCCCTCAGCAATGAGTGGGAAGCCTGCTTGTGAAGGCTGTACTATTAGATACCCATGTATTGGTATGGTTACTAGAAGGGAGTGAGCGTCTTGAGGCAACTTCCCGAGCCATAATTCAAAAGGCTTCAAATAATGACGCGCTTTTTGTATCTGCAATCACTTCCTGGGAGATTGCTATGCTAGTTAGTAAAAAACGCTTAGTTTTTGATAGAGACATTAGAGAGTGGTTACAAGCAGCGTTAGCCCTTCCTGGGATCTACCTTCACCCACTCTCTATAGAAGTAGCAGTCGCCAGCACCTGCCTTCCTGGTGATCTTCACCTTGATCCTGCTGATAGAATTATCGTAGCCACGACACGTCACCTTGGCGCTACTTTGGTGACCGCGGATCGCCAGTTGCTGAATTTTGGGGCATTGGGTCATATTAAATGTTTAGCAGCCGATTCTTGACTTCTCGCTCCTAAGTTTCTTGCGTACCCTTTAAGACCTGATCACAGCGTTGCAAAATATCATCTCTCCGTAACGCACCTGCTGACGGTTGGCAATGCCCATCAGTAAAAAATTAACTTATTGTAACAATATTGAAATAAAAGTGAAATGCTGGGTGCATTTTAGGAGAGAATAAACTTTGCAGGATTACTATAAGGAATGGTCGGTGAGGAGGGATTCGAACCCCCGACCCTCTGGTCCCAAACCAGATGCGCTACCAAGCTGCGCTACTCACCGAATTGACATCTATAAAAGATGGTGCGAAGAGAGGGACTCGAACCCTCACATCCTATGGACACTAGCACCTGAAGCTAGCGCGTCTACCAATTCCGCCACCTTCGCATTAAAAACTGCCAGCATCCAATAACTTGGGGTGGCTGATGGGGCTCGAACCCACGACAACCGGAATCACAATCCGGGACTCTACCAACTGAGCTACAGCCACCTCTATTTACTACTAAGCCGCATGACCATTGGCGCACCCGACAGGATTCGAACCTGTGACCTTTGGCTCCGGAGGCCAACGCTCTATCCAGCTGAGCTACGGGTGCACGGACGGCACTCCTCTCGCTAGACAGAGCGTCCAGTGAGGAGGAGAAAGATACCTGGATTTTTCGCAAAAATCAAATGGCTTAACAAACTGTTTTTCTGCTACTGAGGTTACAACAACGAACCGTCGACTACCTATCCAGGCTTTGTGCTCAAGCCATCACCACCATCGTTGTCCTCTATTCTCGCTCTCGGGGGCAACAACTTGGCTATTGCACAGCCTGTTTTTTATACAGAGAGAACCTCACTGCCGGTCGTATTGAATAGCCTGAGTAGATGTAAACGGACTGCATTAAGTAGCGGCTAATAACCCAAGTGCTTGGTGGACTTGGGTAAGGGTTAACTGAGCTCTCTTTGAGGCCTTGGCCGCACCCTCCTGAAGGATCGTTAACAATCGCAGTTCATCTTGACGCCAGTCACTATACTTTTGCTGTATCTCAATCAGCTGTTGAGTAACGGCTTGCGCTACCGCTTGCTTAAGATGCCCGTAGCCCTTTCCGTAAAAATCGGCTGCTAATTCTGATAAGCTTTTCTGTGTAAGCGCTGAAAGTATCGCCAACAGGTTGGAAACACCTGGCTTATTAATGGTGTCATAGTCGATCCGTGGCGGATTATCGGAGTCGGTAACCGCCCGTCTGATTTTTTGCGCAACTTGATTCGGATCATCCAATAACCCAACGACGTTATTAGGATTACTGTCTGATTTTGACATTTTCTTATCAGGCTCCAATAACGCCATGAGCCGTGCTCCCACTTCAGGGATCATTGGCTCTGGGATCTGAAAAATCTCTCCACACCGGACGTTAAACCGCTGTGCTAAGTTTCTGGCAAACTCTAAGTGCTGCTTCTGATCATCGCCTACCGGGATGTATTGTGCTTGATAAAGTAGAATATCGGCAGCCATTAAGACTGGGTAGGTAAACAAACCTGCATTAATATTTTCAGCATAAAGTTGTGACTTATCTTTAAACTGCGTCATCCTTCGCAATTCACCGCAATAGGCTTGGCAATTGAGTAACCAGGAGAGCTGGCTGTGGGCAGGTACTTGGGATTGTAAAAATAGGGTACATTGCTGAGGATCAATGCCACAAGCCAGATAGAGCGCTAACGTATCTAAAATACTTTTCCGTAACTGAATAGGATCTTGGCGCACCGTCAAGGCATGTAAATCAACAATACAAAAAAGACAGTCGTTTTCTGTTTGTAAAGTTACCCAACGACGTAGTGCCCCTACATAGTTTCCCAACGTTAAGGTGCCTGATGGTTGAATACCACTAAAAATGATTGGTGGAGGCATCTTGATAGTTCCTAGGGTTAACGTTTTATACTATACCGTGACTAAGGGCAATTGGGTACGCAGTTGGGAAATCGCTGTTCGATAATCGGGTTGATTAAAGATGGCTGAACCGGCAATAAACCCCTGACAACCCGCTGCCGCAATCGCAGCGATATTATCAGCGGTGACTCCTCCATCAACACTGATGGGAATCGAAGATCCCTGTTGATCCAGATAGTGCCGTGCTTGCGCTATTTTTTGTAAAACCCTGGGGATAAATTTCTGGCCGCCAAAGCCAGGGTTGACGGCCATGATGAGGATAAAATCTAGTCGTTCCAGCAGATAGTCCAGATAATTTAGGGGCGTTGCCGGGTTGAAAGCCAGGCCAGCTTGGCAACCGTGATCCCGTATTAATTGGAGCGTTCGATCAATATGCTCTGACGCTTCTGGATGAAAGGAAATCTGGGAAGCACCTGCTTGGGCAAAAGCACTAATCAGCGGGTCCACCGGCTTAACCATTAAATGAACATCGATGGGTGCTGTTATCCCATAATGGCGCAGTGCTTGGCAACCCATCGCCCCGACGGTTAGGTTGGGGACATAATGGTGGTCCATAACATCAAAATGGATATTATCGGCGCCGGCTCCCAGAGCAGCGACCGCCTCTTCACCGAGACACGCAAAATCGGCTGACAAAATTGAAGCGGCTATCCAATGTTTTTTCATATACAATCCTGTGACAGTCAATGTCTAATTAGACGGCATCAGCGGTTTCATCAAACGCTGGATCAACGCAAAAATGGCACCATTCTAAACTTTGAAAAGAAAGACAACCATCGTCACACTCCAAAGCTCTAATCGCCAAGGGGAGAGCCCCAAAATACTGCCAACAGTTCACTGAAAACTAACGTTACCAGATTAATGCGCTGCATAGCAAAGTCTTTTCAACAGCATATCGAGAGAACTCTAATGATCCAAAGCGTGAACAGGCCGTGTAAACTAGGGCCTGTCTCTATAAACTACGGCACTTGGTAGAAAATGCCTTTCCTAGATTAAAGCATTTTAGGGCCATTGCCACTTGGTATGATAAATTGAAGCGCAATTATCAAAGTATGTTAGCCATGGCTTGTAGTTATCTATGGCTACCCATGTGAATCCTCAACAGGCCCTAAATTAATATAGGAACATTAAAAATGAGTTACATTGACTGTTTTAAGCATGAGCTTCTTGGCTATTTTAATGGTTTACCCATTTATCATCCATTGGAAAAAATTATTGGGGATGGATGGGGTCAATATGACTTTTCGGCCACACCAGAAAATCTGATTTTAGGAGGTGGTTCAGGAGAACATCCTGCTTTAGTATTGCATAATTTACCTGCACTGGTTGCACAATATCTTTTATTAGCAATAGAAAATACCGAAAATAATTTTCCTGAATACAAAATTTCTATATCATCGAAAATTATCGATGCTGTAACAGATATCTATTATACTAAATCTGAGTTGGAATTTTGTGCTTGGTCTATGGTAGATATGCATGAATTTGTTAATAATGCAAAAAGTCCTCTGCATTCAACACCATTTCAATCAGATGCGAATTGTCGGAATGTTGAAGGTTGGATTGAGTATTCTATCGGTGAATTTATTTACTATTCTTTACCTGATCTGCTGCCGGATGATAGTAACAGGCTATTTGATGAATATAGAAAATGGCACATGGGGTATTGGATGAGGAACATTGTCTGCCCTCCACCTAATTATATTAAAACCAGGAAAGAATCTCTATCAGCGAAGTACTGGCAGGAAGTTGGATATTTTGGCTGGAATTATATTAGAAGCTAATGATTAGAGGGTGAGTTCGGTAGCATCTCAACCTGTTGAACAAGCCAATGATCTTTGGAGAAGGGTTCCCTCAAGGGAGACTAGGCTTGATAGCGGGCTAGCAGTTCCGGAACCAATATTCTTCCCTGCCCATTCCGGCTAATCAAACGGCGTACTTGGATAGAGGTTAATTGGGCTTTCCGGTACCATTGGCGGGTTTGTAAGGTGTCATGATTAGAAATAATCACGGTCGCACCGGTGGTTAACATCGTATGGTGAGCTAAATTCGCTAACTCTTGCTGATCAGTCAAGGTAAAACCTCGTCGGTGATAGGACGTAAAGTGAGCGGTAGCTGATAATGGCTCATAAGGAGGATCACAGTAGACGATCGCTTGTTTTGAAGCACGAGGCAGTGATTGATGGTAAGGTTCACAAACAAAGGTTGCTCGTTGGGCTTTTTCCGCAAAACAGTACAACTCCTCCTCAGGGAAGTAGGGCTTCTGATAAGCACCAAAAGGCACGTTGAAACCACCCTGTGTGTTATAGCGACATAGCCCATTATATCCATGACGGTTGAAATATAAAAAGAGCAGGGAGCGTTGATAGGGATCTTGGCTACCATTAAAAATGTCGCGCAGGTGATAGTAAGCCGCTGGAGTATTATATTCTCTTTGAAACCATTGGCTAGCATCCTTAACAAACTGTCGTGGCTGCTGTTTTAAAAGATTATAGAGATTAATTAAATCGGGGTTGATATCGGACAGCCAATACTCTGGATAATCGGTATTTAAAAATATGGTTCCAGCGCCTACAAAAGGCTCAATTAATTGCTGGCCTGATGGCAGCTGACGCAGGATCTCATCTAGGAGTCGATATTTCCCTCCAGCCCATTTTAAAAAGGCTCGCTGTTTTTTCATGAAAAAATGCTCAAGCCCGACTTGCTGTTAGCACACTGTCTAATAGGTTATTATCCAAGGCTTCCAATATGGTTGCTTCACCAATTCCAGTAGGAAGTATCCAAGGTAACCGTCCAGCGATCACCTTTTTATCCCATTGTAAGTGATGGTGGTAATCCGAATTTTGCAAACCAGGTGGCGCTACAGCTGGTAATTGAGCACGTTGCATTAAGTGCTGTAACCGTCTGAACTGTGATGACTGCAGTAATCCAAGTTTTTCTGCAATACGGCTCTCTAGTAACATGCCCATGGCCACTGCTTCCCCATGTAGCCAAGTGCAGTACTGGGTGTGTGCTTCAATGGCATGGGCTATCGTATGCCCGAAATTCAGTAACCGGCGGTCACCTTGGTCCCGCTCATCGCGAGCAATTAATTGTATTTTTAAGGCGCAGCAACGGCTAATCACTTCAATTAAATGCCTTGGGGAACGCTGGATTAAGGCTTCAATATGGGTTTCGAGCCAACTAAACAGTTGCGCATCAAGTACCATGCCATATTTTATCACCTCAGCCAGTCCTGAAACAAAGTGGCGCTTGGCCAAGGTTTTCAAGGTATTAATGTCAATCACTACGGCGACAGGATGATGAAAAGCACCAATCAGGTTTTTAGCCTGCGGATGGTTGATCGCCGTTTTTCCACCGATGGCAGCATCGACTTGTGCCAGTAGTGTCGTGGGCAGCAGTAGGTAGCGTACCCCACGTTGATAACAGGCAGCCGCGAAACCGGTGAGATCACCGATAACACCGCCCCCTAGGGCCAACAAGGTAACATCTCGACCAGCGCGTAAGGTTAATAGTTTGTCGACAATCTTTTCCACCGAGGACCAGACTTTATGAGATTCCCCGGCTGGTAAAATGACCGAGTCAACAACAATACCTGCGTTATCAAGTTCTTGATAGACAGTACTTAAGTAAAAAGGCGCCACTGTTTGATCGGTGACAATCAAACAGTTTTGGTGACGCTTTAGTGGGGTTAACGGTAATAATTTTGTTAATACCCCAGCGGCGATGGTAATGGTATAACGATGATTATTGACGATCACCTTAAGTTGCTGCATACGGGTAACGGGCAACCAATTACAGTTTTAATAAGTCGATGATCTGATTGGCCACGACCTTTGCACTCTGTTGATCAGTTTGAACGGTAAAATCAGCAATCTCCTCATAAAGGGGGTTGCGTTCTTTCGCTAAGTTTTCTAGCGAACTGCGAGATACACAGCCCCGGAGCAAAGGACGCTTTTTATCTCGCTGAGTACGAGACAATTGCTTGTCAATCGTCGTCGCTAAATAAACGACTGCTCCACGTGCTGATAATCGATTGCGGGTTTCACGTGAAATTGCAGCTCCCCCGCCAGTTGCTAAGACGATACCTTGTTTTTCTGTTAACAGATTAATAATTTTCTCTTCACGTTGGCGAAACCCCTCTTCCCCTTCGATATCAAAAACCCAACTGATATCAGCCCCTGTGCTCAACTCTATCTCATGATCGGTATCGTAGAAGGTCATGTTGAGTTGTAGCGCTAACTGCCTACCAATTGTACTTTTACCAGCCCCCATGGGCCCGATTAAAAAGATATTGCGTTTTTCTGCCATATTATGCTTTTCTATTGCCCCGATAATGTATCATCAATAATGATGATGTGTTCAACGAGCGTAATGGATTATCTCCCCCTGAAAATGGCGATGTTTGTCTCTCTCCAAACAACAGGAGCTAACAGCAGATAAACCAAAGACTGTTTGATCAGCTTTGATCGATCTAACCGCTTTGATTGAATGGCTCGGTATGCCACAGTGTTTGCCGTATCTTTCCCATTTGCTGTGCAGAACTTTACGGTGACACCCTAAAATTATCTAAGAGTCCTCGCGCTTTGGCAACCTAATACACTATAATATTAAGAACTCAGACTTAGAGATGTTACAGTTGATTGGTGAGGCAGTAGCCGAGGTGTAACAAAAATCACCAATTCTCGCTTAGTCGTCTGTTGAGTTCGTCGTTGAAATAGCCAGCCTAATAGTGGAATTTCTCCTAATAGAGGAACTCGTTCGCGGGTAACCTGATTAAACCGCTGGAAAATGCCGCCCAATACGACTGTTTCTCCATCAGCTAACCGAACTTGGGTGCGGATCTCCTGTTTATCGATGGCAATAGCCTCTCCTTGAGCAACCTTGACACTTTTTCCAGGCGTATTTTGTCGAATATTAAGTTTAAGGATAATGTTATGCTGATCGATAATGGTAGGGGTTGCCTCTAAACCTAATACGGCTTCTCGAAATTCAATAGCGGTGGCTCCCTTGGCTTTGGCCACTGCGTAAGGGATCTCTAACCCCTGTTTGATACTTGCCAATTGTCGATCTAGGGTAAATAGCTTAGGCGTGGCAATAATCTCCACTTTATTCTCTTGCGCCAGCGCAGATAGCTCCAGATCCAGTAGGCGACCGTTTAGTGTCGCTACCTGCAGGGTTGCCTGCGTAGTCGCTTCAGCAGTCGGCAGTTGCATGGCTAGGTGAGGGGCGGCATTAGCCACTGTTGGATTGATTAACCGCCATTGTACCCCTAATTTGTTGAGATCATCCTGGCTCATGGTCACAATCCGTGCTTCAATTTGCACTTGTGCAGCTGCTTGATCAAACCTGCTAATCAGCTGCTTAATCACTGCGATCTGATCGAGTGTATCTCGTACCAATAACTGATTAGTGCGTTGATCGACATAAACCCCCCCTTGTGGTGACAATAACCTGTTGGGGCCAGAATTTTTCAGCAAGGCTGCTAAATCAACCGCTTTGGCATGGCGAACCTTAATGTAAGCGGTTGTTAATTCAGCCTGCCGCTCCACTGGCGATGAACTTGCACTGGCTTCGGCAGTCGTAGAAGCTTTTTGGGTAATTATGAGCAGATTATTACTCAGGGAATATTGTAATCCATGGGCTTGCATAATGCCTTCCAGAGCTTGCTGCCAAGGAACATTTTGTAGTCTTAAGCTAACGGTTCCTGAAAGAGGAGCACTAACAACCAAGTTCAGTTGCTGATAGTCAGCTAAGGTTTGTAGCGCTAAAGTGATTGGAACCTGCTGTAGCGTCACACTAATAGGCAAAGCGATTTCTGAAGGCATTGGGTAGGCGATCAGGCTCCCTAATAGCCCACCAGCAATCCCTGCCCATTGCCAGCATTTCATGGCTGTCTTACCGTTGAGATAGCCGAAGAAGCCACTATTGGCAAGCTAATCATTTGGTTAGGGCTGGTAGCCGGTAATGTTTGGAGGCATCGCAATAACACCCGCTGTGATTCTAAGATGACGATTTGATATCCTAACCACTGTTCCCCAGCTCGGATACAACGCCATTCATTCGGTGGTCGATGGATTAGCCCCCATAGGCCGCGCTGGTGGTTACCCAATACTCCATAGAGACACCATTGACGGAGTTGCTGCGCTGCTTGCCATGGCTCTAGCTGAGCGAGTAGATCAGGGTGAAGGGCTTGCTCTTGCTGTAAATTGGTAAAGGGATCACGCAAAGCATTGGGGTGATGAGCATCTGCGGTCGGGACGAGAATCATTGAATTGGCCAGAAAGCACCCTAAAATTCTACTGCCAGTGGCTCGAATACTCATCTTAAGGCTCCTTTTTTGCTTCGGGGACCAATAAACTTAAGCTTAAAATCAGATCTGAAGCAGCGGTTGAGCGTCGCAAACTGATCTCCTGGATCTTAGTTGTCGAATGCTGCATTCCCCAGGCTTTTAAAAAAGCTAATAGCTCTGGATAATTGCCCACAATGTTAGCTTGTAGCTGTACACCGCTGCTCTCTTCCCAATCGACAGTGGCTGGCTGGTGTAGCGCCAGCAGGCGCAAGTCATGTTGGGTAATTTGTTGGTTAATTTGCTGAATCAATTGCGTTAAGGAAGGGCTAATCAACATACTCCCTAACACTGAGGGCTTGGTATCTGGCAAGGAAGTGGTGACTGCCGGTAAATTCGCTATCTGCTGTAACAAGTTCTCAGTATCGCTCAATAACCGCTGGTAGTGCTGCCAAGGAAGGTAAAGGCACAGCCAGGCGCTAGACAATAATAGAAAACAGCTAAATACCCTAAAGGGCCTTGGTTGGCTAAAGCATGAGTAGGAAAAGAGCTTACCGTTCACCAAACTTAAGAGGATGCTCATGACTCTTTCAACTCGTAGCCTTGCAATTGAAATTGGATAAGTGCTGTTGGTGTTTGCTCGTGATCTAAATTAGCTTGTAATAGTTGTATTTTCGATACCGATGCTTGCTGTTTTAACCTATCTATCCATTGCACCAATAATGCATAACTTAGGGCATTGCCTTGTAAGGTGATGCGAGAGGACCGCCAGGTAAATTGCTGTAAATAGATGCCGGAAGGAGTCAATTCTGGCAGCCGCCTCAGTAATCTCACGGCTGGATGTTCATAGGGATCTGTCTGGTTAACGGCATATTTACGCTGGATGGTGGCTAAGGATTGTTGCTGTTGATAGTACTGCTGGGCGGTTTGCCACTGCTGGTGCTGTTGGTACACCAAATGTTTTAATCTTTGAGACAGGGTTAGGACAATCATTAACAACCCGAGGGTTATTGCTAACCACCAACGTTGGTGGGTTCGCTGGTAGCGTTGTTGACGCTGCTGACGCCAGGGTAATAAATTAACCCGCTCCATGGTTCAATGATCCTCCACACTGAGTCGGGTAGCTAAACCACAAGCAATCGCAAACTCCTGACGTTCATCCGGCAGACAGGGCAAAGACGTTGTGGTGTGGATAAAAGGATTCCACCAACTAACCGGAAGTGGGCTGCTGGCTAGGCAGTCAGCGCAATGATCCCTTGAACCACTGATCAAACAGGCTGTTGGGGTAACACCACAGTGATCAACACACCAGCGGTAGCTGGTCGTCAGCAGCAGGGAATTCAGGGGCAGAATAGTAAATTGTGAGGATGCCGCTAAGGGGGTGATCACGACTGCCTGGCTACTTTGTAGCGATAGCAGCAGTGCCAAAGGATGCTGCTGTTGTTGGCGTGCCAGAGATCGTAATACACAGGGGATGATCTCTAAAACAGTGGGAAATAGCTGAGCACGGCTAAAAATGGCTAACCATTCGTCAACCACTACCCGGCGAGCAATGGTGATCAACAATGATGAAGGGTTCTCTTCCGGGTAGCAATAATCGTAGAGCAGTTCTTGCGCGGGTAAGGGGAATAGCGTGTTCAGTGATTGTTGGATGACACTGTTGATGGCAGCCTTTTGCTGCTCCTCAGATAAAACTAGGTTCGCTTGCAGTGCTAGCGCTGTTGGCAAAGCACACAATAGGCGATAAGTTTGGGGCAACTGCTGCTGCCAAAGGCGCAAAGTGTCAATCAATCGCTCAGGTTTTTGTAGACGGTCTTTGCAGAAAATCCCCGAGGGTAATGGCAGTTGCCACCACTGTTTTAACGACCATCCGATTGACTGCTGGCTCGCTGCCACCGCGAGTATCTGCTGGGCTTGGATATCGATTCCAACTTGCCAAATGGACTGCCACATTGGGTTACCCCCGTAAAATACGCCAGTGTCTCTTCGGTTTTTTATGCTACCGTTTTTTATTCCTACCTTTGCCGACGATTTAAGTGTTTTGCGGGCCGTATTCGAAAAATCGTTGAGTGGCTTAAACTTTGCGCTAGGGTGTTTGTTCAGTCTAGGTATTGACTAGGTGAGAGGATTTTTGGGGAATACAGTCTCTGATTGCTGTTCCAAATGAGCGATTTGCTGCTCTAGATGTACAAGTTGCTCGCGTAGCTGCTGCAACTGCTGTTGTTGCTGTTCAAATTGTTGGCGATCGACTAGATCAAACTGAGCAAATTGTCCTTGCAGCCACCGCCGCCCGCCTTGCGTAACCACTGTCTTGATAGCGCGCAGGCCTGGCGGCAGTGCACGCTGGATCTGTCGAGCAAAACTAAGAATTTTCAAGGGATCAACCATTCACTATCACAGTGGCTTGCTTAGGGAATAAAAATAGGTGTTAACGAGTAATTATAACAGATCCCAGCCGTCAGATGACAAGCTCTTTTCCCTATCAGAATTAAGCGACTCCGCCGCTCGGCAAGCGTCACTAGATAAGCATTTTTCCCGTGTACCGTATCGCCCTCCCAATATCCAAGACTTGGGGAGTGCCTCACAATGGTATGTAGCTAACTTTATCAAATTTCCACTAGTGCCATTTGAACGGCTTTTTTAACCCACTTTCTAATCGTTACCTTTTTATCACAATAAAGGTTCCGATTAGAGGCACTACCAAATTATCGATATTGTACCACCCATCATGAAATTTTAATTAATTATATCAACGACAATAAATTGATATAATCAGCTTATGATGCCTTTAAATAAACTGTGAGTTAAGGTTATGACATTAATAAAATCTGCTCCTTCTTATCAAAAAGCACATGGATTTACTTTATTAGAAATGATTATTGTCAGTGGTGTTCTAATTAGTTTTATGAGTCTCGGGTCAAAATATATCACGAAAAAATTGAGCGAGCCGGCAATTAAATTACCGCTCAGCAGCTACAACAAGTTACCAAAGCGGCGCAACACTATGTGCAAGATCATTACCAACAACTGAGCCAAAATACTGATACGTCGCTAACCTGGGATACTTTAAAAAACAATGGTTATATCTCAAAATCACTGGCCGAAATAAATCATTACAATCAAAACTATCAATTTACTTTACAAAAAGATAAAGGATTTTTATAATTACTGTTAACGACTCATGGTGGCCAGGTAATTAATGGAAATAATTTGCGTAAAATCGTTACTATGGCCGGTAGTCAAGCCGGCTATACCACACTTTTGCATCCCAATAAAATTATTGGTCATCAAGAGAATTGGTCTATCGATATCGAGGACACTGTCGAAATCGGGCATGTGGCTAGCTTAACTATCATTAATGAAAAAGATGTCATGGATGCTGCTAATTTTCTAAGAAGAACTGAAATTTCAGAGCATACAAAATATAATCGGATGGATACTGATCTGCAAATATCTAATTCAAAAAAAATATTTTTTGAGAAAGATGTTGGCTTCTACTTAACCCAGTACCAATTAAAATCTATTATCTATCCAATATCAAAACAATCCCACCATTTCAGTAACAGGAGAAGGCTGGGGAGAAATATCGAAAGACTCTTCTGTACGAAGCTTAACCAATTACGCAGAAATAAATCCTAAATTTATTAAAATACCCACTTAATTTTACGATAAAAACGAGTTTGAAGACGGGAGAAATATGGTAAGAAAGATTTGTACAGTTGCTGGAACAGGTGCCTTATTTCTTGTCAAAGGTGAATCTGTAGGTCATTCTACTTTGGCTGTCTGTGCGGCTACTAACCATGCTATCGTTATTTTTCAAAAAACTAAAGAGGTGAGTCGTTATAGTTGGTAAGGAAACAATGTTACTAGCGTTACCCGGAACGTTATTGAAATTTTCTCAGGTGACAAAAACCTGCTTCAGATTGTGGCATAATGATGTGCTACGTCCCTTACTGATAAGAGCAACTTTAATGCTAGATCCTAGTCTGTTACGCAAACAGTTAGCCTGGGTAGCCGAGCAATTAGCGCGCCGCGGCGTAAAGGTTGATGTCGAGACCTATCAGCAACTGGAGTCACAACGCAAATTACTGCAAACGCAGCACGAGCAGCTGCAGGCTGAACGCAATGCGGGGGCAAAGGCGGTTGGCATTGCTAAACAGCGCGGTGAAGAGACTCAACCGCTGCTGCAGCAGTTAACAGAATTAGGGCGGCGTTTAGATCAGACTAGCGATGAGCTGCAAGCCGTGCAGATCCAGTTGCAGAATTTTTATGATTCGCTGCCCAATCTACCGGACAATAGTGTCCCCTTGGGTGCTTGCGAGCAGGATAATCAGGAAATACGCCGATGGGGTTTTCCTCGTCAGTTTACCTTTCCAGTGCAGGATCACTTAGCCTTGGGGGAACAGTTAGGGGGAATTGATTTGGCGGCTGCCAGTCAGCTCAGTGGCTCACGCTTTATGGTTCTTAAAGGAAGCATAGCGCGTCTGCATCGTGCATTGGCACAATGGATGCTGGATTTACATACGACGGAGCACGGTTACCAAGAGTGCTATGTCCCCTATCTGGTCAATCAGCAGTCACTATATGGGACTGGACAGTTGCCGAAATTCGCTGAAGATTTCTTTCAGGTCACTACTCTAGAAAAAGAGGGTAGCCGCTATGCGTTAATTCCAACCGCAGAAGTGCCGTTAACCAATCTGGTGCGTGACAGTATCTTGTCGAGCAAACAGTTGCCAATAAAGAGGGTGGCGCATACCCCCTGTTTCCGTTCGGAGGCCGGTGCCTACGGTCGAGACACCCGTGGTCTGATCCGCCAGCATCAATTTGATAAAGTTGAATTGGTTCACATTGTTGAGCCAGAACAGTCGATGCTAGCTTTAGAGGAGATCACCGCACATGCTGAGCGACTATTGCAGCTGCTGGAACTGCCTTACCGCGTGATGGCACTGTGTACCGGTGATTTAGGTTTTGCCGCATGTAAGACTTATGATATTGAAGTCTGGTTACCAGCCCAGCAGTGTTATCGTGAGATCTCCTCTTGCTCCAATACGAGCGATTTTCAGGCGCGCCGGCTACAAGCCCGCTATCGATCTGATCCGGATCAAAAGCCGCGGTTGGTACATACGTTAAATGGTTCAGGACTACCGATTGGCCGAACTTTAGTCGCGCTGTTGGAGAACCATCAGCAAGCTGACGGACAGATCACCATCCCGCTACCACTGCGACCCTATTTGGGGGGGCTGGAGAGCCTGAATTAACTGATCTTTGGACTATTCATCGAAAATCCATAAAAACAGCAGCAGATGGCTGGTAATTGCCGTAGCATACCAGCTGTAGAGTACGGTGGTTGGCAGCATTGTGGTAACCTCATAAGCAGTTGGCAAAGGGACTGCACTCGATTCCAGGTGTTTTAGCTGATTTCTGAAACTGGTTAGCTGAAATCTTTATAGTGGATAGGGATACAGTACCTAATTCGCCTACTTCCGACTACTCAGCGGAATGCCTTAAGTTGCTGATAAGAAAAAAAAACGACCGATACAGCAGCAGCCTCGGTCGTCGTTATGATTAACTCATGCCATTGGTTAATAGTAGCCCAGTAATTTCCACCACAGTAATCCGATGGTCATAAAGACAGCTTGGTGTATCAAGCTAATAACAAAGCCCACACGCCACCAAAGCCCCGTCGGGACGAATCCAGAACCAAACAGGATCGGCCCACGAGCGCTAGCATACTGAGTGATCGAGCAAAATAATCCACTGGTAAAAGCCAACATCAGAGTAGCCGGTAATGCTGGGATCCCTAGCTGTATTCCCATCACCAGAAAAACGGAAAATAACGCCGCAATTTGTGCATTACCGCTAGCAAAAAAGTAGTGAATGTAGAAATAAGTGGTGTTAAGGACTAACAGTACCCAGATCCAATGGACGCCGACCATCCAGTGGCTGATGGCATTGCCAATATATTGACCTAACCAGGTGGTAAAACCTAAGGTTTTAATCAAATTAGCCATCATCAATAGCGCGGAAAACCAAATCAGGGTATCCCAGGCTCCTTGTTCACCTTTAACCTCATCCCAGGTCAATACACCACTCAGTAGTAGCAGTGTCAGTCCAATAAAAGCGGTTTGAGTCGCATCAATACCAAGTTTTCCGCCGAAAATCCAGAGGCTTAACAGTAGTAAAAAAGTTCCTAACATGCATTTTTCATTGCGGCTCATCGACCCCATTTGCTGTAATTCAGTCCGTGCGAGTAAGGGAGCGTTAGGTGTCTGTTTAATCTCAGGATTGGTTAACCAATAGGCGATCAGAGGAACCAGTAGTAAACAGATCAGGCAAGGAACGCTCGAAGCAAGCACCCATTTCCCCCAACTGAGTTGAATACCGGCATCTGCAGCCAACTTAACGGCGATCAGATTGCCGGCATAGGCGGTCATAAACATGGTGGAAGTAATATCATTGACATTACTCACACAGGTAATTAGAAAGGTGCCGATTTTATTGCGAGAACTGTCCTCAGGATTAGAGTCAAAGTTGCGAGCTAAAGCAGCGGCAATCGGGTAGATAACCCCACCACAACGAGCTACATTACTCGGCATTGCTGGAGCCAAAATGAGATCAGTGGCGGCTAGACTATAAGCTAATCCTAAAGTGCGTTTACCAAACAGGCTAACTAATATCAAAGCAATTCGTCGCCCTAACCCAGTCTTAATGAAGCCTCGTGCAATCAAGAAAGCCACCACCACCAGCCATAACAGGGGACTGCTAAATTCTCCTAAGGCAATTTTCATCGCGGCTGCTGGTGAAGCGCCGCCAGCAGCATTGGTCAGCGAAAACAGCGTAATGCTAATAAAACCGATCGCGCCCAGTGGCAGTATTTTGAGAACAATAGCCATGATAGTGGCTACGAAAATAGTTGCTGAGTGCCAAGCTGCGGTGCTCAGAACCGATGGTGGTGTCAGTTGCCAAAGAAGCAGGCCGGCTACTGATAGCATCAATAACCTAAACCATCCTATGTTATTTGTATGATGTTTACCCATGGAACCCTCTTAAACTTAGTCATCTTCTTCCCAAAAGCGAGATGGCTTATTTGGCCTATACGCTATACTATAGTGATTATCCTAGTAAAGTGACATACTTTAACTACGAAATTGTAAGCAGCCGAGTACTGTCAACAATTATCTAAAGTGACTGCTTTTGGCGTATGAAAATTGTCCGGTTCTCGCTCCAAGTTATCCTGTCGCAGTCCAATGCTTTTGGACACTACCCAGGCTTTATTAACCAGAATCTAGCTTTTTTCGGGCGCCGCTAACGATGTGCTGTTCAAGGGGTAGCGCCTTGCGAAAGGAGAAGAGGTTTGGTACCATGCCGAAAATTTCTTGGCGGCCATTTGAGTTCAGGCAATGCGCTTGAGGGCGGCCTATAGAACTCATGATCAACTATCCAAGGTGAGCCGATATGAAAAAAGAGATCCATCCAGCCTATACTGAAATGACAGCAACTTGTTCCTGTGGTAATGCCATTAGAACTCGCTCCACCCGCGGACAGAATATTCATTTAGACGTTTGTAGCCAGTGTCACCCTTTTTACACTGGAAAACAGGGGACCGTCAACAGTGGCGGACGAGTTAAACGGTTTAATCAACAATTTGCGGTGCTGAGCACACAGCAGTAGCGTGCTAACTAGGGTTTAGGCGCCAGCTGGGTAATCGGTATAAGTTTAAACTTGACCTGACACAGAATTTTTCGGCCGCACACGACCAGCGAATAGAGATATCACTTGTCTTTCCAGGCTATCATGTAGCCCATCTCGCCGTTTACCTGCTGGGAGCCTTGCTACTCCCGCTTGTAGCTCAGCCACCGTGATTGCAAAATTAGGGATAATATTTCCAATCGCTGAGCATCGATCCATACGATGACACACGCTTCGGGAATACGACGCAGGGGTTCTAAAATCAGATGGGTGTCTAGTAGGATTATTCGAAATTTATGGGTTCAAAGGGTGTCTGGTTGCGCACTTGCTTGAGAACCATACAATCCTTATCGGCAAGTTGGAGCTGGCGACTAATGCCGACCAGCAGTGAGCCTAGCTTAACTCGTCCTTCTGGCTTTGCTGTACGTTCCAATACATTTCTGACTGTGATTGATGGCGTATTGCATAATGTCATTTTGCTTGAAATAATTTCATACTAGCATAATGCAATCAAACACCCAACAGCAGGGTAGGTTGGGTAATTTATCAAAGTCAGAAGTTACTTGACCGCTAGCAGCTAATCTCTACCCTGTCTGACTTCGTATTTGGGCATTGCTTTTTTTATCAATCGGCGCCATGCTACGGGAATTTTCCACGCTTGCATGGAGTTATTGTCATGAATAATCCATTACTGAACTTTTCTGATCTCCCGGGTTTTTCACGGATACAATCTGAGCATCTGCTACCTGCCGTGCAACAGGTCATTGATGAAGGTCGTCAACAGGTGAGTCAGGTCCTAGCTCGAGGGGAAGAATTTACTTGGGAAACTCTCGGTCAACCACTTGCAGAAGTGGATGACCGCTTAGATCGGGTTTGGTCACCGATTCAGCATCTGTATGCCGTTAACAACAGGGCCGAATGGCGACAACCGTATCAAAACTGTTTGCAGCTTCTCACTGACTATATTAACTGGCGTGGCCAACATCAAGCACTACATGCCGCTTATAGTCAATTGCGTGCTAGCGACCATTTCAAGACACTGTCCTTGGCACAGCAGGCCACTATCAATAATATCATTCGCGATTTTACCCTGGCTGGGGTACACCTTCCGCTGGTACAGCGGCAGCGCTGTGCCGCTATTACGTTGCGCTTATCGGAGCTTAATACGCAATTTGATGATCACGTCATGGATGCCACCATGGGGTGGTGCAGGACGTTAACCGATGAGCATTTATTAGCAGGGTTGCCTGATCGGGTGGTGGCAGCGGCACGTGCACAAGCTGAAGAAAAAGGTGAAAAGGGCTGGCATTTTAACTTGGAGATCCCGAGCTACCAGGCGTTGATGACCTATTGTGACTGCCGTGAGCTGCGTCAGGAGTTTTATTACGCTTACCACACACGAGCTTCTGATCTTGGTCCGCAGGCAGGTCGTTGGGATAATGGGCCGATTATTGAGGAGATACTGGCCTTGCGGCATGAGCTGGCGCAGCTGCTAGGGTTTTCTACTTATGCCGAGTACTCGCTGGCGAAGAAGATGGCTGAGAGACCTCAGCAAGTGCTGGATTTTCTCAACAACCTTGTGCAACGCGTCCAGTCTCAGGCTACTCGGGAGCTAATGGAGTTACAAAACTTTGCCGAGCAGCTGGATGGGATTGATGCGCTACAGCCCTGGGATATCGCTTATTATAGTGAAAAATTAAAGCAGCAACAGCATGCGATTGATGATGAGCAACTGCGTCCCTATTTTCCAGAGCAGCAAGTATTGCAAGGTCTATTTGAGATTGTACAGCATCTATTTCCTGTGTCTATTCGGGAGCGTTCGGGAATTGATACTTGGCATCCTGATGTACGCTATTTTGAACTCACTGATCAAGCTGGCCAGCAGCTACTGGGCGGCTTCTACCTGGATCTCTACGCTCGTTCGCATAAACGGGGTGGCGCCTGGATGGATGAGTGTATTACTGCACGGCGTGACAGCCAAGGTAACTGGCAAAAACCAGTCACCTATTTGACCTGTAACTTTAGCCGGCCAGTCGGTGACCAACCCGCTTTATGGAGCCATGAAGAGGTGTTGACACTATTTCATGAGTTTGGTCATGGGTTGCACCACCTCCTATCGCAGGTTGAAGTGGCAGCAGTGTCAGGAACCCGGGTATTGTGGGATGCCATTGAGATCCCCAGCCAATTTTTAGAAAACTGGTGTTGGCAAGAATCTGCTTTAGCACTACTATCAAGACATTATCAGACGCAACAATCGCTGCCTGCGGAGCAATTAGCTCAACTGTTAGCGGCTAAAAATTTCCAAGAGGGACTCTATCTGTTGCGACAGCTAGAATTTTCGTTGTTTGATTTCCGATTACATCATCAGTATCAACCCAAAGAGCCAAACCAAGCGCTGGCTATGTTGGCAACCATTAAGCGGGAAGTAGCCGTATTAAAAACGCCTGATTGGCTACGGACTCCTCAGACCTTTTTACATATTTTCTCGGGTAATTATGCGGCCGGTTACTACAGTTACCTCTGGGCACGGGTGTTGTCAGCCGATGCCTTTGCGCGTTTTGAAGAAGAGGGGATCTTTAATGATGAAGTGGGACGGGAATGGGTAGATTGTCTACTGGCCCGTGGGGGAACGGAAGAACCTTTGGTTCTGTTTAAGCGCTTCCGTGGGCGGGAGCCTCAATTAGAAGCTTTCTTACGTCATCATGGGATTCAATCAGCCTAGCAGTATGTCGCTACCCATTGCGTTGCTGGAAGAGAATGTAGTTGTCCAGAAACACTTGGCAATGATTGCTCAGCGTTGGCAGCTGTCCGTGGATCCTAATGCTTGCTTTGGCCTACGCTTGACTGTAGAGGGTTTGGCGCTTTGCCAGTGCGATCAACCTTGTTTTAAGCCATTGAGGATTGATTTTGTACAAGGTGCATTAGCCTACCGTCAGCGTCAAGCTTGCCGGGCTAATGAAGCCTTAGCCAAAGCGGTGGGCATCAAAGGTAGTTATCGTCCGAGTATCCTGGATGCGACTGCCGGGCTGGGGCGAGATGCTGCGATTTTAGCCACCCTAGGCTGCCAGGTGCAGATGCTAGAGCGTCACCCGGTGGTGGCAGCGTTGCTCATGGATGGACTACAACGTGCCTACCAGGATAAGCAGCGTGGAGCTTGGTTAAACAAGCATTTGAAGTTTCTAGCGGTTGGCAGCTTAACAACGAGTGAGCTCGAATTGCCGAAACCTGAGGTGATTTATTTAGATCCCATGTTTCCAGTGCGGCGATCTCGCGCATTGGTAAAAAAAGAGATGCAAATGTTGCAGCGGCTGGTTGGCACCGATGACGATGCGGATCAGCTATTGACTGTAGCTCTGAACAAAGCGAAGCGGCGCGTGGTAGTCAAGCGCCCTAAAGGGGCACCGCCGCTTGCTGATATTAAACCTGCAGTCACTGTCACTACACCCAGAGGGCGGTTTGATATTTATCCGATCAACTAAATTGAAGAAGAATGAATGCGAATAGCATCAAAAATTACATCGTTTGATGCTATAGTAAGCATTGTTCCTCTTATGGGGAGCTGTTATGCGAACCACTCTGTCACTTGATGCGTAAGGCTAAAGTAGTTTGCTTACAACGTCGCCACTACGTAATAACTACTAAAAGTAAGCCCGGGTTGCCTGTGGCAGAAAATCGATTGCAGCGTCAGTTTAACGTTGATGCCCCCAATCGGGTCTGGATAGTTGATATTACCTATCTTTCTACACAAGAAGGCGAGCTTTACTTGGCCATAGTACTTGATTTATTCTCACGTCGAATCATCGGCTGGTGTTTAGATGAGTACCTACGTGAAACGCTGGCAGGCAATGCTTTACAAATGGCACTCACTCGACGAACACCTACAGGCTCATTGATGCATCACTCCGACCGGGGTTGTCAATATACTAGTGCTGCTTGTCAAGCACGTAATTGTTATGACAATGCAGTTGCTGAACGTTTTTTCGGCAGCTTAAAATCAGAGAGAACTGACCAAGAAATTTATTCTACTAGGACACAAGCAAAATCAGCAGTCATTGATTATACCAGTCAGCGCTTACATTCAACATTAGGGTATAGGACCCCGATACATTATGAACAAGCTCACGGTTTCTCTTAAACAAGTTGTCTATTTTTACTGGACCAGAACAGCTTTCTCTGGCTGCTAAATTGACGCATCGAGTGAAAAAAGGGCAGATTAAGGATGCGAGTCAAGCCATTTGTTCAGAACCATGTCACTTTTAAAGCTCGGAATTAAAAATTACGAATAAAAAAGGGTATTTTAATAACTGTCCACAGTTCTGTTAAGATAAGAGCAGCAAAATTAGAGTGAAGTTATATAGGTAAGCCACTGATTTTATTATAAAAAAAACTAAATTATTTTTTATAATAAAATACTCTACCGTTGGATGAAAAGAATACCCACAAACTTATCCACAGGTTTTTATAAACGGCAAGTTAGTTGGTTAGTGGCCAGATAAGTTTAAAATGGAGCAATCAAATTGTGATGCGTGAAGAACAAGTTGTGGATAAACGACTGATTCTGGTTGACGGTTCCTCCTATCTATACCGGGCTTTCCATGCCTACCCACCCTTGAGCAACCGACTGGGCGAACCCACCGGGGCGATCTATGGGGTGTTAATGATGCTTAGTAGTTTGCTGAAGCAGTACCAACCCAGTCACCTGGCGGTGGTATTTGACACGAAAGGTAAAAATCAGCGCCATGCTTTATACAAAGAGTATAAGGCGCATCGACCAAAGATGCCGGAAGCATTACAGCAGCAACTTGAGCCACTGTTTCAGTTAATCGATGTGATGGGAATTGCGCGCTTAGTGATTTCCGGCTTTGAGGCCGATGATGTGTTGGGCACTTTAGCGTGCCAAGCTGCTGAACAGGGCTGGCAGGTGGTAATCAGTAGTGGCGATAAAGATATGGCACAGTTAATCACCTCCCAAATTACTGTCGTCAATACCATGCATAACGTGATTCATGATCGGCAGCAAATTCAGCAACGTTATGGCATTGAACCCGCTTTAATTGTCGATCTATTGGCATTGATGGGGGATAGTGTCGATAATATTCCAGGTGTTCCGGGCATTGGCGAAAAGACCGCTTTAGCGCTATTACAAGCATTGGGGGGTCTGTCAGATATTTATGCCGATTTGTCTCGGGTGCACGGCTTACCCATTCGAGGTGCTAAACGAGTTGCCGAACGTTTGGCATTATATCAAGAGCAGGCTGAGCTTTCCTATCAACTGGCCACTATTCATACAGCGGTTCCTTTGCCAATCACCTTGGTTGATTTACAACGCCGCCCTGCCGATTTTGCACAGCTGTGCCTTTTATTTTCCCGTTATGAATTTAAACATTGGCTGGCAGCGGCGAGATCTGGACAGCTTTTGCATGAGCAAAGCAGCAGTACTTTACAGACGCTAAAATCGGAGAAAAAACCAGAGTTCCCAAAGACTCAGATTGCTTCTTTGCCAGGGACTCTGATCTTGGATAACACCGTATTAACTGCTTGGATCAGTAAGCTAAAAGCCTCGACCTCAATGGCTTTTTATTGCGACAGTCATGGCCGCAATCCCTGGCAAGCTCAACTATATGGCGTGGCAATTGCCTTAGAAGATGGAGAGACCGCTTACCTGCCCTTAGATAGCAGCCTTCCTGAATCTGCTCAATTGGGCACACTGGAGCAACGGCTAGCAGCCCTTAAAGCGCTGTTTGAAGCGGCTGTGCCAGTTAAAGTAGGCCACCATAGTAAATTACAACGGCAGCTATTAGCACGCTACGGCATTACCTTGCAGGGGCTAGTATCGGATACCCAGCTAGCAGCCTATCTTCTAGATAGCACCAGCGGCCGCAACACCCTGGTACAACTCGCTGAACGCTACTTATCATTAACTCAAAACCCTGAGCATGAAGTTGGCAATGAGCCAGCATCAGAACCGCTGTCCAAGCAGGGGGGCAATCCAGAATTATCGCTATCCTTAAGGGCTAAACAAGCATTAGCGCAGGTTGGGCTGATTTTACCCCTCCATCAGCAATTATTACTGCAACTGTCTCCTCGACAACAGCAACTGCTTAACGAGTTGGAATTGCCTCTATTAACGGTATTAGCGCAGATGGAATCGAATGGTGTATTGGTAGACATCTCTCAGTTGCAACGACATTCACAGCGGTTGGGGGAGACACTGGCTGAGTTAGAGGAGCAGGTGTATACGTTAGCAGGGGAGCGCTTTAACTTAGCCTCTCCCAAACAACTGCAAGCCATTCTATTTGATAAGCTGCAGCTGCCCTGTTTACGCAAAACCCCTCGCGGAGCATCATCGACCGATGAGTCAGTGTTGAATGAATTGGCGCAGCGATATCCCTTGCCAGCCCTTTTGCTGCAGCATCGCAGTCTAGCGAAGCTAAAATCAACCTATTTGGATACACTCCCACAGCTGATTCAGCCGGCAACCGGGCGCATTCATACAACCTATCATCAAACGATTACCAGCACCGGTAGACTCTCTTCCAGTGATCCTAATCTACAAAATATCCCGATCCGCAGCCAAGAAGGGAGACAAATCCGGCAAGCATTTATTGCGCCTCCCGGTTATCAACTGCTATCAGCCGATTATTCACAGATCGAGTTACGGATTATGGCGCATTTGTCCGGTGATCCGATGTTACTACAGGCATTCAGGAAGGATCAGGATGTTCATTGTGCGACGGCTGCTGAGCTATTTCATCAACCACTGGAAGCGGTGACTTCCGAGCAGCGCCGTGAAGCTAAAACCATAAATTTCGGGTTAATCTATGGCATGAGTGCTTTTGGTTTGGCTCGTCAGCTGGGCGTTGACTACCGGCAGGCTCAAGCTATCTTAGTGCGCTATTTTGAGCGTTATCCGGGGATTTTGCACTATATGCAAAATATTCGGCAACAGGCCCTTGAACAGGGGTACGTTGAAACGCTATTTGGCCGGCGACTCTATTTACCGGAGATCCAATCCAAACAGATCGTGCGGCGCCAGGCAGCGGAACGAGCAGCGGTTAATGCTCCAGTGCAGGGCACCGGAGCGGATATTATCAAGCGCGCGATGATAGCCATCGCTGCTTGGATCCACACCTTAGCGCCCGATACCGTACGAATGGTATTACAAGTCCATGATGAGTTAGTTTTTGAAGTGAACGAATCTGCTTTGCCGGTCGCCGCTGAGAATATTCGACGTTTGATGGGGCAGAGTACGGAGCTTTTGGTGCCGCTAAAAGTAGATATTGGTGTCGGTTCTCACTGGGATTTAGCGCATTAAGAACAGGAAAAGCAGTTTATCAATGCCTTGTGGCACGGCAGGATGCCGGTTTCGATAGAGATATCAGCTTATGGACAGCGCCATAATGCACTTGGAAGTAGGTAGCAACTATACTGAGGGCTTGGTAAAATGCTTGCTTGGCATAGTCGGAAAGCATTGACCAAAACAAAGTATGTCAGAAGCTCCTAATGCTCTGTGCAGGGTTTGAGCAAGTAGCTACCACCATTAGGATAGAGTGGCAAAGTTTTGCTGAGTGATTTAAGGAAGAGGTTTTACACTAGGTCTACGGAAAGGTGATCAGCATGGTGAATATAGGAAAAGCTCTTTATATGACTCAGGGCATGCTATTAGCCAAGGAAAACCTATATTATCAATCGTCGAATGGGTAGATCAGCCATACTGTGATGTTAATCAATAACAAGTATCAAATATTGGTCATTGATCCGCCTTGGAACCAAAGAAAGACAGGGAAGCGCAGTGTCCGTCCCAAGCAGGGTACTAAACTCGATTACCCCACCATGAGTAAGGAAGAATTAAAACAATTGCCCGTACAAGGGTGGGCTGATGAACAGTGCTTTTTATGGTTATGGGCAACTAATAGCAAAGATAAAAAAAGTGGTGAGCCCATCCTCAAAATGGCGTTTGATCTCTTGGAAGAATGGGGATTCACATTCTACACAATGGCTACTTGGAATAAGCGTACCGGCCCATGCCCTTTTGGCCCATATCAAGTGACCACGGAACATGTTTTATTTGCCTACAGAGGTAAAGCTATTTTTACTCGTGAATACCTTGGCAAGATGCAAACATGTTTCACGGAAACGCCGACAATTCACAGTGCAAAGCCAGATTCTTTCTATCAGACTATAGCGCGCCATTTCAATGGTAGAAGGCTGGACGTGTTTGCTCGGCAGGTGAGAGAGGGCTATGATGGATGGGGGAACGAGTACGGCAAATTAACCACGCTGTCTAAGCGGTAGATCAGACAGCGGTCAATTAATGCCAAAGATTACAGGAATCGTACCGAAGCCTACTCGAAAGAGAATTTGGATTTACGTGGACGGTCAGTATTGTTGTAGTGTCCGTGATCGCACATTCCCTGCCTTGAATTTGCAAATTGGACAGGAAATCAGTTGCCAAAAAATTCAGGATCTGGAGAATTTCCATTGGAAATATTCTTATGGACAAGCTGCATGAGCTAAGGAAAAGACCAGGCTTGAACGTGTTAAGGCGTTTATAGAGGGAATTGACCCGCGGATAGAGGCACGAATTACAGGGTTTGGTGCAAATAGCAACCTATTTATTGCAGAACATCCCTCTGAAAGTGGTAGACCAGATATTGAGGTTATTTCAAAGCAAAATACGCAACCGGTGCTGATAACGGTAGAAGTCACTGGCACAGAAAGTATGCGCCTCGGTACAACGACTTACTGAGTGCGGCCGGACAAATTGAAGTATGCTCGGAATCACCCGGAACAAGATGTCTGGATTATCCTGCATTATGCTAACCCGTTTGAATGCTTTGTGTTCATCAAGCCTAATAAAACAAAAACATATCCCGTATCAAAAAGGGATATCCGCGGCTCAATTGAACACTAGGTTGAGTTCTCAGACTCCTGGCCAGAAGTCGTTAGTCAGGAGGTGTTTGCCGACAACTTAAAACGCAAGCTGGACTGACTGAAGAGCTTCAAGGACCTCAATCGCAGCAGGGGTTGTTGTGGTTTTAAGGGTTGCCCCAGGATTGCTTGTAATGGTTAATTAGCTATAAAAAATAGAATAAAGAAGAGTTGGCCGATAAGCCGGGTTCTGTCGTGGACAGCCATTCCTCTAGGCCTGTGCTCACGCACAAGCTCAAGCGGCCTACCCGGGTTCAGTACGGGCCGTACTTTGTGAACCCCTATTTGGCCTTACTCCCGGTGGAGTTTACCGTGCCACGATCTGTTACCAGTCGTGCGGTGCGCTCTTACCGCACCCTTTCACCCTTACCTGATCCCACATGGGGCCATCGGCGGTCTGCTCTCTGTTGCACTGGTCGTAGGCTCACGCCTCCCAGGCGTTACCTGGCACCTTGCCCTATGGAGCCCGGACTTTCCTCTCCTCGACCACTGGTTTCACTCTTTACAGTGACCCAGGATAAAGCAGCGACTGTCTAGCCAACTCTACTTGTCAGTGTAACTTAATTATCAAGAGAGCGGAATAGTTCTATTTAGGCTGTACAAAATTCCCATCACTCACTTGCTGTAAAGGGGAGTTATTCATTACTTGAGAACCTGCAGCAGCATTGGAACAGTAGGATAGTTGTCCCAACGCAGAACAGGCTTGCGGGAAACCTTGATGGCTCCTTGCCTGATCACTAATTAGGTGGTCAGGTAACTTAGCTGAGTTGCTGATAGATGTGGAAATGGTATCTGGAGTATTGCTATCGCTTTCAGGTAGATTATTTCGCTGCGAATCGAGGAGAACAGCATTGGTCAATACACTACTTACCTTTGCTAGACCGGATTTTATATAAGGAACAGCTGTTTTAGCAGCTTGAGAAGTTTTTTCATAACCCCAAAGGGTTCCTTGCTTTACGTAGGGGATCGATAATCGACCTAATTGATAGACACCTAGGGCGCTGGTATACAAGCCCTCTTTAACTGCCCGCAGCGCATCTGTGATTGTTCTGTCAGGTGTGTCAGAAATAGTTGGTGTCGTAAATTTTACTACGATGTTATTACCTGTCGTTGGATCAGATAGTTCAATGGAGGCGGGTGGTGTCGTAAATCTTGCTATAATGTTACCCGTCGTTGGATCAAATAGTTCGGTGGGAGTTTGGGTGTTTCGAATAATCATGGGTGGTGTGATATCACTCATAAATTTCTCAGTTGATGATTAAGAAAGATAGTAGAACCTACCTGAGGGGTAGGTGTCGCTTGTAATAACGAGATTTACAAGATAAAGCGGCTTAAGTCCTCATCCTGCACCAGCTCATCGAGATGGTTTTTGGCGTAATCAGCATCAATGTTGAGCTGCTCGCCGTGCCGTTCACTGGCGGTAAAAGAGATGGTTTCAATGAGCGTTTCTAGTACAGTGTGTAGCCGCCGTGCGCCAATATTTTCGGTGTGCTCGTTGACTTGCCACGCAGCCTGCGCAATATGCCGAATCCCATCCGCTGTAAAATTCACCTCAACGCCTTCTGTCGCTAATAGAGCTTGATACTGCTGAGTTAATGCCGCTTGCGGTTCTGTTAGAATACGTTGGAAGTCCTCGACGTTTAGCGGTTGCAGCTCGACACGGATCGGCAGACGGCCTTGCAGCTCCGGGATAAGCTGGGAAGGGCTGCAAACTTGAAAGGCTCCGGAAGCGATAAACAAAATGTGATCAGTTTTTACCATCCCGTGCTTGGTGGATACGGTACAGCCTTCGATTAACGGCAGTAGATCACGTTGCACGCCCTCACGAGAAATGTCTGGACCTGAGCGTTCTCCTTGTCGGCAAATTTTGTCAATTTCATCGATAAATACAATTCCATGTTGTTCGGCACGTTCAATGGCTTGCTGCTTTAACTCCTCTGGGTTGAGCAATTTACTGGCTTCTTCTTCTACCAGAATCTTACGAGCTTCGCTAATTTTTAAACTCCGTTTTTTCTGTTTTTGACCCGACAAATGCTGGAACATGGATTGCAGCTGATTCGTTAACTCCTCCATCCCCGGGGGTGCCATAATTTCTACACCATAAGTGTTTGCGGCTACGGAGATATCGATGAGCTGTTCATCTAATTCTCCAGCTTGCAGTTTCTGCAAAAGATGTTGGCGAACAGTTTGCGGATCTTGATCGTCGGCAAGGGATTCTGCCTGAGTGCGAAATAGTGTCTCAACCAAGCGTTTCTCAGCGCTGAGAATTGCTCGGTGTCGAAGTTTATCGATAGCTTGCTGCCGAACCATTTTAACTGCAGTATCAGTTAAATCACGGATAATGGAGTCAACTTCTTTGCCGACATAACCGACCTCAGTGAATTTAGTGGCCTCCACTTTAATGAAGGGAGCATCCGCCAATTTTGCTAAACGGCGAGCAATTTCGGTTTTGCCGACTCCCGTCGGCCCAATCATCAGAATATTTTTCGGAGTGATTTCCTGGCGCAGATTTTCATCAAGCTGCATACGCCGCCAACGATTCCGTAAGGCAATGGCAACTGCACGTTTGGCTTTATTCTGCCCGATAATAAATCGATCTAATTCCTGAACGATTTCTTGGGGAGTGAGAGTAGACATAATTTAAAGCCCCTTGTTCTCAAAGTTCAGTTGCTCGATCGATTGTTGACAATTGGTGTAAATACAAAGACTACCGGCAATTGTTAAAGCTTGTTTAACGATCTCGTAGGCAGAGAGGTCACTGTTATCCAGTAGGGCGCGTGCCGCTGCTTGCGCAAAAGGCCCTCCTGAGCCAATAGCAATTAGATCATCTTCCGGCTGTATCACATCTCCATTGCCGGTGATAATTAAAGAACTTTGATGATCAGCCACCGCTAATAAAGCTTCTAAGCGTCGTAGCATGCGGTCAGTGCGCCAATCTTTTGCCAGCTCAACGGCTGATTTTAATAGATGCCCCTGATGCAGCTCTAGTTTACGTTCAAAGCATTCAAATAGTGCAAAGGCATCAGCGGTACCACCTGCAAATCCCGCTAACACTTGATCACGGTAAAGACGGCGTACTTTCCGTGCGTTATGTTTCATCACCACGTTACCTAAAGTAACCTGCCCATCACCACCAATCACTACCTGATTTTTCCGACGTATACTGACAATGGTTGTCACAATTTATTATCCTTTAGTAACCGTTTTGTGCTAATGAGTGTCTAATCTATCAATCGTCTTATCGCTGCCCTTAAAGGACCGAGAAGAGATTCCTCCGTCAGCTACCATTCAAGGTACAGCAGGTAATCTGATGGTGTTTCAACTGCTGTAAATGCTTACCAGCCAGCTGGCGGTGTGTATAGGGCCCAAGCGCTAATTGTGACCGTTTATTCTCTTTAATCATAGTACCTTCAAATCCTAATAACGCCAAATGGGCTCGCAAAGACTGTAAGGATTCTGAGGATTTCAAAGGTTCACAGTATAGCCACCATTGGGTAACCTTAAAGGAGGGCAATAAAGGTTTCGGTAAGGTTAAGGAAGCATTGCTATCTTTAAGTTTTGCCGAAGAGGGGGGTACTATGGGCACGATAACTTCCTTATTTTCTAGTGCTTTGATATAACGCCATCGCTCTTGAGGTTTGCTTGGCAGCTTTTTTAGTGCGGCTGGCTGTCTGGCTGGCCGAGAGGAGGTTGACCCAGATTTTTTTAACCAGAAAAATATACCCAGGAGAGTTAATAATACGCCGGCTAAAAAAAACAGCAGATAATTGGGAAAAACGGATCGAGCCACTCGATTAGGTTTAGATAAAACGCTTTTTTGCGTAGAGCGCCCAGTTCCGTAATCTCGCTTAGCCACTGTAGTACCTGTGGTTCCTATCCTAAAAATTTTGTATGCGTGCTGCTTATCTTACTGAAGCAGCGGTGTCTAAGCTAGTGATCTAAGTCAGTTGGGTGGTAAGTCTAGGTTTTGAAAGCCATTGGGTAAGTATTTCCTGCCCGGCGCTTCTAGGTGGAGCTTGCGGGGTACGTAGGTAGCAAACGGTACTTCATCCGTTCTCGTACAACCCTTTTTCTTATAAGTCTATGCGTGGGAAGCTGTGTATACAACGCTAAGCGTTCAATTCGTTGACCATTACACTCGTTAGGCAAGCCAGTTTTCAACACGTAAACCAGTCGGTTCATAAATCAGAAAATCATTGATGTTGTTAGTGACTAGCGTAACGTTCAGTGACATTGCATGGGCGGCAATCATCCGGTCTAAATTGGCTTTCCGGTTAGGAAAGCGGCGGGTTAATTCACCGTATAACCGGCCCTGATCAACGCCAAATGGGCAAACATTCAGTATCGATAATAGCCCTTGAACAATGCCCCACCCATCTTTTGAGATGCCACAGCAGAGCTCTGCCCAGGTGATTGCGCTGATAACGATCTCCCCTTTCCGATAGTCATTGAATTTATTAACAATTTCTGGAGGAGATTGGCGGATGAGGTAAATGCAAATGTTAGTGTCCAACATGCATTTTATCATGGCCAGTCTCGGGCTGTTTCTTCAAAATCAGGACGTCCCCCAACGAAGTATTGGTCTAATGCATGGAAGATCTTGGGGATATTCTCCAAGGTTTTTTCCTTTGGCTCTACGATGATACGGTCACCCTCGCGGTAAACCACAAGTTCAGTTTTTGGGGGAAAAGCCATCTCTACAGGAATACGAACGGCTTGAGAATTTCCTGCTCGAAACTGGCGGGTATTAAATAGGGTTGCCATAGTTTTTTCTCTAAAAGTCTAATATAGTAATTACATGTTATTACATAAATGAGAAAAGCGCAAACCTGGCGAGTCGATCCTGTCTCTACTTTTCCCAAATCAATGCCATTAGGTTTTGCTTTTTGGAGGCTGCCATAATCGCGTCAGCATCGGCTCTATTTTGAACATCCTCTTGGAGCAGGTAACCAGCACCGCTAACCACGCCTGTGGTGGCAGCAACTGTTCCTCCTCCCAAAACTGCAGCGCCAGTGAAAATGGGTTACCCGACTAGTGACATTCCACTGAGGGCTTGTGTGCGGGAGTTTTCGCTGTTGAGGCGGGCAATCGCCTGTTCGGGGGTTTGCCCGGTCAAGGCCTGTTGGGCCGCTGGGTTGCTGAGGATGACCGCTTGGGTGGCGCCGCTGATCCGCAGCCTGTGGTGCTGCTGACAGAATCACCGGCCTTCATCACTATTGGGATTGTGGTACTAAGGCCATGCTGGTTGGGGAGCTGACTGCCGGGAACCTGTAAGGCACCTGCAGTGGCTTGGCCCAACTGGTTTTTGCCTACCCCATTTTGTGCTGCTGGCTGATTCAGCGATTGGCTGAACCCGAGGCCCAGTCCTACACTGCTGGCGTTATAGTCGGCTCGGTTTTCAATCGCTTTTTGGGTCAGGGTGCCGGTTTTTAGTTGATTATGACCTTCGGTGATGGCGGGTTGACGGCTGGCAATCACAGCTCCTTGCTAGGTGGGTATTGCCGTTGACCTGCAGTTGGAATCCCTGGTCGCCTGCTTTCAGGCCCGACCGTTAAGCTGACACCCAGTTGCTGTTGCCAGCCTTGCTGGCCATCAGTGTCTTGCAGGCTTTTAAACGTGATATTGCCACCGATTTTGCCCTGTAGTCGCGGGGCTTGAACAATCCCCTGAACCAGCGTATCGTTGCCACTTTGAAATGTGAACTTTTTCCCCGCCTTGAACTGTGCTAGGTGATAGCCATCGCTCTTTCCTTGGTGATTCCCGCTGCCTTCACTGACATTAACTATGCCGGCGTCGAAGCCTTCCCCCAATGAGTGACTACTAGTGCTTTGGCTACTCTGCTGTTGACTGCAATCTTCACTCGCCAGTTAATGCATCAGTCAGCTGTTTAGTCGCTAAACCTGCAGTAGCCCTGGCATCAAACCGGTTTATCTGCAATAAACTCAGCCACTCGTTAGTGGAATCTGCTGTCGAGCGTGGTACTTATATTGCGACTCCAGGCACACATAGGCTACTATAAAATTTAATTATACTAGCAAGATCTGTAGTCCATTCTGATATTTTTATGCCGCCATCGTTATGAGTCTCTCTTGGCTCTATAAATTGATTTATAGGTTCTATTTTAAAACCAGGATTTTCATCCAAAAAAACATTGAATTTTGAATATGAACTACCTTATTTTCAAAATATAGTATCTATAAAAATATAAAATTTGTGTTTAGCAGATCGTACATAGAAACGGCCAAAGCTGCATGTTTATTGCATTCAATACCTTGTTTTAGAGAGTTCTTCCACTGTTTTTTGTAATCATCAAGAGACCAGTAACTGATTGGCAAAATAAAGTGTTCTTCAAAAGAATCGATAATTATTTTTCCAGGTAAAGCTGGTTCATCATAGGCATAGACAAGTTTATTTTCAATGATAATATCAAACATTTTCTATCCTTTAACTTTATTAAAATCACTGTCAAAAGTTCCAAGACGTTTCCCTTTTTCGCTGTAATTATAAATTAGATCTTCTTTAGTTTTCAGATCTGCTAGTGAGGTTATCAGTATGGTGGGCTCGGCCTCTTGTATTGGTCTGCCAGGCAGTACGGTGGGTTGTGGTTCAGCAACGGGGGTGACTAATATTGTTGCACCACGCTCTTTTATTGGCTGTGGGTCGAGACTTTGAAAGCCTTGGGGTAGATATTTCCTGACCAGTGCTTCTAGTTGGTGCTTGCTGGGGGTGTGGGTAACAAACGGTACTTGATCGTTCTCATACAACCCTTCTTCTATGAGTTTATTCGTGGGAAGCTGCTGATACATCACTAAGAGTTCAACCCGTTGTCCGCTTCGAGGCCCTCGCTCGGCTGTCACCTGGGCGAGCGTTTTCTCACCGGCCAGAATTGCGCTGGCATCCGCTCGGTTTTGCATCTCTTCTTTGATACAGTAAATAGCGCCACCAACTACGCCAACAGTGGCTGGGATGGCATTCTGACCTTGGCCGGCAGAGCCGGTGACATTGCCACCGGCCGCTAGGGTGAAGGCAGGCTATGCTACCTTTGATAACCTGCCAGATAACCCAATAACATGGAAACTTATTTGAATAGTAGTCCAGCTTTGATGGTTGTAAAGAGAAGCCACTGGGAGATAGAGCAATCGCGCTAGATCTTTTGTAACAGCCAAGCAACCCTATGACAAAAATTATGTTATTGTGAATTGACAATCAAGACGGGAGCTTATTCCTTAGAATCCAGTACGCTTTAAAGTTGGTTTAGCGCTACAATAGAGGCTAAAAAGTGGGTTGTCTGCTTGATCGTTAAGCGTATGGAAATTGAATGCCGATTCAAAAATTGCCCCCACAGCTAGCCAATCAAATTGCAGCGGGTGAAGTGGTGGAGCGGCCAGCTGCGGTGGTTAAAGAGCTATTAGAAAATAGTATCGATGCCGGCGCAACCCAGATCACACTGGATATCGAAGAGGGGGGTGTCGGCTTGATTGCACTGCTTGATAATGGTCATGGCATTCCGCGAACTGAGCTGTTATTGGCTTTAGAACGACATGCGACTAGTAAAATCGGCTCGCTAGAAGAGCTACAGATGGTCACCACTTTAGGGTTTCGTGGGGAAGCGTTAGCCAGCATCAGCGCCGTATCTCGGCTCACGTTAAGCAGCCGTACTTTTGATCAAACAGAGGGATGGCAGCTCTATCGTGAAGGCGGTGAAGGAGAGGATCCTATTCGTCCTGTGGCTCATTCGGTGGGTACAAGTGTGCAGATTAGAGATCTTTTTTATAATACGCCGGCACGCCGGAAATTTTTGCGTAGCGCAAAAACCGAGTTTTTGCATATCGATGAGATAGTTCGGCGGCTGGCACTGAGTCGATTAACTTTGGAAATCACCTTAAGCCATAATGGTAAGCGAGTGCGCCACTATCGTCCGCTGAAGGATTGTCAGTCGCCTCAAACTCGGTTGGCTGCTGTTTGTGGAGCCGCTTTTGCTGAACAAGCGCTATCTTTCCAGCAGCAGCATCCACTGCTGACCTTACAGGGCTGGATCTTGCCGCCAAAAGCCGCCCATTTCCCCAATGATTGTCAATACTGCGTTATCAATGGCCGGGTGGTTCGTGATAAAATCGTTAGCCATGCCGTTCGTCAAGCTTATCAGTCACTGAATTTCGAGCAACCGTCGGCATTTGTACTGTTCTTAACAATGGATGCGCAGCAGGTTGATGTGAATGTCCATCCTACCAAGCAAGAGGTTCGTTTTCAGCAAGCTCGTCTGATCCATGGAGTGATCTATCAAGCCGTGGAGGCTGCTTTGTCGCCTGAAACGACCGTCCTAGATAAACAACCGCTGCCGGAGAGTGAAACAGTCAGTGCAAAGAATATCCCATCTGAAGGTCACCGTCTCCCGTATTCAACAACGTCAGCATCAGTAGCCCCTGCAGCCCACCCAAAAGCCATCTCGACTTCCCTAAACTCACGTGGTTGGAACCCGTTGAAACTGCCCGCTTATCAAGGTTGGTTACAAGTCGGGGGCCCAACGACAACCGCACCA
The DNA here is from genome assembly GCA_038960095.1 of Candidatus Symbiodolus clandestinus. Lineage (GTDB taxonomy): Bacteria > Pseudomonadota > Gammaproteobacteria > Enterobacterales > Symbiodolus > Symbiodolus clandestinus. The sequence continues at coordinate 325,656 of CP152425.1, read as the reverse complement.
ACAGAACTGAAAACAACGGTTGATTATGTAGTAGAGAATTCACTGCCAGTGGCGAATGGCACCTTTGGTCGGGTGTTAACCATTTGGCAGCAGCACTACGCAGTGGTAGAGCAGTGTCAGGGCTTGGTATTACTCTCTTTGCCACAACTGCAGCGTGATTGGCACCGTCAGCAATTACTGCCACCAGCGCCAGCGATGGCCGCCCAGCAAACGTTGTTGCTGCCCCTGCCGATAACGCTTTCGGTAACGCAGCTGACGACCTTACAGCAGCACCAACAGCTGCTGCATCAATTAGCCTGGCAGCTGGTGATCGATCCCCCCAACGTCACCTTACGGGCAGTGCCTTCCTTGCTGGCGGCTGCCGATCTGACAACCTTGAGCTACCGCTTACTCGATTATTTGGCCATTACCTCTCCCGTTACCCCTGCTGTGGTTGTAGAATGGTTGGTTCAACAGTTAACCCCATTAGATAAAGCCTGGCAGCCCGCCCAAGTGATTCAGCTACTGACTACTATAGAAAGGCAGGCTCCCCAATGGGTTGAACAGCCACGCTCCAGCTGGCAACAGCCGATTGATTTAATGTCTGTGGTTGATCGGCTCTATCAGGTGCCGCTATGATCGATTTTCTGCCTGTTGTTCCTTGTATTATGGGGCCAACCGCGGCCGGTAAAAGCGATTTGGCATTGCAATGTCACCAGAAACTACCGGTAGAAATTATTAGTGTCGATTCCGCTTTAGTCTATCGTGAAATGGACATTGGGACCGCCAAACCCACGCAACAGCAGCGTCAGCAAGTGCCTCATCAACTAATTGATATCCGTGATCCAGCAGAAACTTACTCTGCTGCTGAGTTTCGGAGAGATGCGTTACAGGCCATCGCGCAAAGCCTGCAGCGAGGACGCATTCCGCTGTTAGTCGGTGGTACCATGCTATACTTTAGCGTGCTATTTCAAGGGCTGGCCACTTTACCGACAGTCGATCACAGTATCCGCCAGCAATTGCAGCAGAAAGCGGCTGATGAGGGGTGGCCAGCGCTACATCATTGGCTGGCTGAAATCGATCCAGTCGCTGCCGTTCGGATTCATCCTAATGACCGCCAGCGCTTGAGTCGAGCATTGGAGGTTTTTTTTTAACCGGACGCCGATTGACCGATTTAATTCAGCAAACGACTAGCCAGCTACCCTATCGCATGGTGCCTATCATCATAGCACCTGCTGATCGTAGCCAACATCATCAGCAAATTGAACAGAGATTTCAGCAGATACTGGCCTCTGGTTTTGAGCAGGAAGTTGTAAAACTCAGACAGCGTGGTGATTTACAGAGTGATCTTCCGGCGCTACGTTCGGTGGGTTATCGCCAAATGTGGCGTTATTTGGCGGGTGAGATTAGTCGGCAGCAGATGGAGTATCAGGCGATTTGCGCCACTCGGCAACTGGCTAAACGGCAAATGACTTGGTTGAAACGTTGGCGAGATCACGATTGGTTTGATAGCAACCAACTATCAGTAGCGTTACAATATATAATACGTTTGGTCAATAATTGAATTTCTGGTATTGCTAGAGAAAGCTGTTATTGGCAAACGTTACTTTTAATAAGCAGCAGAAAAATACAAAGGAAAACTAACATGGCTAAAGGGCAAAGTTTACAAGATCCTTTTTTAAACACTTTACGGCGTGAGCATGTTCCGGTAGCCATTTATTTGGTGAATGGCATTAAGTTACAGGGGCATATTGAATCTTTTGACCAATTTGTTGTTTTGTTAAAAAATAACGTTAGCCAAATGGTCTATAAACATGCTATTTCTACCGTAGTTCCCAGTCGTGCCATCACGCATCATATTAATATGCAGAGCCCACCATCATCGATGGCCTCTTTTAATAAGGTGCCTGGTAGTGAGAGTGGCGAAGAAGTATCATTTAATCAGTAGTCGGGGATATCAGTTTTCGTAAAAGTTAGCCTGAACATTGGGAGGGCACTATCACAGCGATTGAAACACCAACTATCGGGTTTATGCCAGAGCGTGCAGTATTAGTTCAAGTTGATTTGGGGCCTGTCAGTGATTTGGAGACGTTACAGGAATTTCAAGCACTGGTAGCTGCTGCGGGTGTCGTTCCAGTGAAACTGATCACCGGTCGTCGGGTCAGGATACATCCTAAGTATTGGATGGGCCCTGGAAAGGCAGAAGAGGTAGCTGAAGCAGTCAAAGTTTGTCATGCAACCGTTGTTATTATTAATACGTCCCTGTCTCCCACGCAGGGGCGTAACTTAGGGCAGCTTTGCGGCTGCCGAGTGCTCGATCGGACCCTGCTGATTCTGGATATTTTTGCTCAGCGGGCACAGAGTTATGAAGGTAAACTCCAGGTTGAACTGGCTCAACTGAGCTATCTTGCTACCCGATTAGTCCGAGGATGGAGCCATTTAGAACGTCAAAAAGGAGGGATTGGCTTACGAGGTCCTGGGGAAACACAACTAGAGACTGATCGTCGTTTAATTAGGGGTCGACTTGATCAACTGCAACGACGGCTGCGTAAGTTACAGACACAACGGCATCAAGGGCGGCGAACTCGCCAGCGGGCTACCGTTGCTACCGTGGCATTGGTTGGTTATACCAATGCGGGTAAAAGCACTTTGTTTAATCGATTAACGGCAGCCAGTTGCCATGCTGCTGATCAGCTATTTTCAACCTTAGATCCCACCTTAAGGCGCATTCCACTGCCAGGTTTAACCAATACCGTGCTCGCTGATACCGTGGGGTTTATTAGAGACTTACCGCATGCTCTGATTGCTGCCTTTAAAACCACCTTACAAGAGACCCAAGAAGCGGCATTATTACTTCATGTCGTCGATGCGACCGACGCAAAAATGGATGAAAAGATTGCCATCGTTAATCAAGTATTAGGGGAAATTGGGGCCGATCAAGTGCCGGTGTTAAGGGTATTTAACAAAATTGATCAGCTGCCTAACCGACCAGCGGGGGTTGAACGGAATCACCAGGGGTTACCGGTAGCGGTTTGGATCTCGGCACAAGGTGATCAGGGAATCACACTGCTGTTACAGGTGTTGCGAGAGCGGCTAGCGGTGACCAGTATCGAACAGCGACTGCAATTACCGACAGCTGCCTATGCATTGCGCCAACCACTTTATCAATTAGGGGCCATTGCCGAAGAGCAAGTAACGGCAACCGGCAGCATCAACTTATTAATTCGGCTCTCTTTGGCCGATTGGCAGCGCTGCCTTAAGCAGCATCCTCAGCTAAGAGACTACCTTAGCTAGCGGGTGTTAAGATAGCAGCATTTTTTGATTATGGGTGGCAGTTGTTTCAGTGGCACAACGAAGCCTTTGGATTTATTAAAACAGTTAGGGAGTTATCGATGATAACTAAGCAACCAACGGGTAGCGGCTTTGTTCGTAATCCGGGTGAAAAAATAGTGCCGGGGTACCGGTCAGCTCAACAGCCACCTGAATTGAGCGATCTTTGGAAACAACTGGTTAAAAAGCTAAACCGGCATCCCAAAAGCTTAAGTGTTGGCCCCCCTCCCAGTGTGGGAGCCGTTAAGGGGGCTGGGATATTGGTTATCCTGTTAGCCTTACTGTGGGGGCTTTGGGGCTTGCATACGATTAATGAGATTGAACGAGGAGTGGTCACCCGGTTTGGACGGTTAAATCACATTGAATCACCGGGGCTGCACTGGCGAGCGCCTTTTATCGATCAGGTGACTCGAGTGGATGTGGGTACCATTCGTGCCTTGTCGACCAGCGGTTTCATGCTGACCCAAGATGAAAATGTCGTTCGGGTAGAAATGAATGTGCAGTATCGAGTGTTTGATCCGATTAACTATCTTTTCAGTGTGACCGACGCGGATAACAGCTTACAACAAGCTACCGATGGAGCGTTACGTTATGTCATCGGTCATACCACGATGGATGAGATTTTAACCCGAGGTCGTTTGAAGGTTCGTGCTGATACTAAGCAGCTGCTGCAGCAAATTATTGCTGCTTATGATATGGGATTAGAGATCATTGATGTCAACTTTCAGCAGGCTCGCCCCCCAGAAGAAGTCAAAGCTGCCTTTGATGATGCAATTGCCGCCCAAGAGGATCAGCAGCGCTATATTCGAGAAGCTGAAGCTTATGCCCGGGCCCGCGAACCCAGGGCGCGTGGAGAGGCTAAACGCTTAGAAGAGGAGGCTTTAGCCTATAAAGAGTCGGTGCTATTACGGGCAAGGGGTGAGGTCGATCGATTTAATGAATTGCTGCCGCAATACTTAAAAGCACCACAAATTATTCGTGAACGCCTCTATATTGAGACGTTAGAGCAAGTGCTCAGTAAAACACCCAAAGTTCTATTGGGCGAAAAATCAGCTAATTCAGTGATGATACTGCCCTTAGAGCAGCTGCTACAGCGTTCAAAGGTTCAGGTTTCTTCCTTAGCCGCCGAAGCACCACTGTCAATGGTTGAGCATTCGGTAGCCGGCATTGAAAAGGCAGCAAAACCAGACAATAAGCAGGCACGTTACGGGAGATAATGATGAATAAATTAAGTTTATATGGATTAATACTCTCTAGCGTCGGTCTTCTGCTAGCCAGCTCGCTATTTGTGGTGCAGCAAGGGGAGCGGGCAATTATTCACCGCTTTGGAGAGGCCAAACGTGATCGACAGCAGCAAGTAGAGGTATTTCAGCCGGGGTTACACTGTAAAATTCCAGTGATCGATCAAATCAAAAAAATGGATGCACGCATCCAGCTGTTGGAAAGTCATGCTGACCGCTTTATTACTAATGAAAAAAAAGATGTGATTGTTGACTCCTATGTAAAGTGGCGTATCACCGATTTTGCCCAATATTATCGTTCGAATCAGCAAGGGGATCGGCGGCGAGCTCAGCTGAATATTAAAGCTAAAATCAGTGACCGTTTGCGTTCTGAGGTGGGTAATCGAACCATCAAAGACATTGTTTCTGGTTCACGAGGCGAGTTAATGGAAGAGGTCCGTAATTTACTTAACCAGGGTAAGCACGGTATCCAAGAGTTAGGCATTCAAATTGTCGATGTGCGGATTAAGCAGATTAACTTACCGCCCGAAGTTTCCAACTCTATCTACCAAAGAATGCAAGCTGAGCGGAGCGCGGTGGCTCGTGAGCATCGGTCTCAGGGGGAAGAGCAAGCAGCGGTTATCCGTGCTGAGGTTGATCGGCGAGTGGAAGTGATGTTGGCGAATGCCGAGCGTAAAGCACAGCGTTTACGAGGTAAGGGTGATGCCGCGAAAGCCGAGCTATTTTCACTAGCGTTTGGCCAGCATATGGAATTCTATCAACTGATTCGCCAGCTCAAAGCCTATGAAAAGAGTTTAGGCAGCCAGGATCTGCTGGTTATGCAGCCAACGGAACTTGATTATTGGCGTTACTTGCCGGCTGCGAGTGGTTCTAAATCTACGACTAAGGCCACGCGCTGAGATTCAACCATCGATTAACCGGCTAGGTTGCCAACAACCGCACGGTTAGTAGCCCGGTAGCCCTAATAGCAAGGCCCCGGGCAGCGGATAGCGCATTAGCACCCACCAACCGGCTAACGCTAAGGCGGGGCCGAAGGGCAAGCGTCGGCGTCTTAAAGAGCGTGCAGTGCTGAGGTTAGCCGGGCGAGGCCAGAGTGCATCCACTATGAAAGCAAACAGTGCCAACAGTGAGGCAAGCCAAAGTACGGTGATCAAGGGTTGCCAACCGAGCCAGGCTCCTAATGCTGCGGTTAGTTTAAAATCACCATAACCCATCCCCTGACGTCCTGTCAGTCGATAGTGGATCTGAAATAGGCTCCAAAGTAGCAAATAGCCAAGCGCCGCTCCCCAGATTGCCTGCTCAATGGCAACTGATCGAGTTATCACCTGAAACAACAGACCAAGCCAGAGTAGCCCGAGAGTCAAGTTATCTGGCAACAGGCCGCTATGCCAATCAATTACCGCCAAGGCAATTAATAGCCAACTACAGAGCAGGTAACCCAATAGCTGCGGCAGTGGCAGCGAGGGTGATTGATAGAGCAACAGAGCTGTGGTTCCGACAGTAGCCACTTCAGTCAACCAATAGCAGCAGCCGATGGGAGCGCGACAATGGGCGCAGCGGCCCAGCAGCCAGAGATAGCTGAGCAGAGGAATATTATCTCGCCAGCGTAGCGACTGTTGGCACTGAGGACAGTGTGAGCGTGGCGTGCAGAGTGTTAATGCCGGTTTCCGCTGCGCTCGAGTCAGTAGCATCTTTGGATAGCGGTAGGCCAGCATAGTAATAAAGCTACCCAAGCAGTAGCCCAAAAACAGCAGAAGACGGGTGACCATGGTCATCTCCTTGTTAGGAATTGTAATGGTAGCTACCATATCATGAGTAGTAATCCTTGGGCTAACCTTTAGTGGGAGACGTCATCAATCGCTGATTATCACTAGAAATTCATGAGAAAATCATCGGTACATTTTTTGAAAAATTCTACTACCTGCCATTGTGAGGCACTACCGATAATTTAATAGTGGAATCTTTCAATATTTTTTGGCCGAAAAGATAGATAATAACATTTCAAATACCTGCTTATTCACACAATGCTATGGCTATTTTTTCGTCAAAGGGTCTCTATCTGATTTCAGCGCACCCTAGGACAATGGTCAGTAGTTTCCGGGATCACTCACCAAGCGTTTGTAAGGAGTCTTGAAGCCCGTTGGCACCAGCGATGACCAGCAACATAATACTGCCGACCAGCATTATCCCGCCAATCAAGATCAGCTTGGAAATTTTTTGGATCCCTTGTACGGTTTCAGTTAGCCAGCTTCGGCCGAATTTGGCTAAAGCAATATCCAGACCACTGTATTCAGCAATCACTGAAAGAAAACGATTGGCTTTGGCATCGGGAAAGTGATAACCGGTCGCACAGAGCGCTTCCCCAAAGTTTTTACCAGCCGCCAGCTGCTTCAGGGTGCTGTTGATTCTTACCTTTAGCCAAGGGCTCGTGGAGACGGCTAGTTTAGCTAATGCCATATTCAATTGCATCCCTGATTGGATTAATGCGGAGACATTGAGCAGAAAAGTAGCCCCTTGGATCATCCGGTAGAGCGACCAGGGAGGCAGTTTATCAAGCCAAATACGGCCAGGGCCGTTGAAGCGTGGGAGTGAGAAACCAATCACCACGGCCAGAGTGATCACAATACCCACAGTGAGTAAGCCATAATCGGTGGTAAAGCTTGCTAACACATTCAAGATTGCCGCACTGCCCGTCCAGCTTTTGGGATCAACTAGCTGAGCTAATTGAGGGACCAATTCAGTGGCCACCATATTGAGCAAAAAGCCGCTCATGGCAATCAGTGCAATCGGGTAGGTCACGGCGCCGGCTACTGCACTCACTATCTGTTTTTTGGCTTCAATCAGCTTTTCAGTCTCGCCAAAAGCAGCCGCCAAGCGCCCGGCAGCCTCTCCTGATTGTAGTAACATGCCCTCTTCAATCGGTACCCAAGCAGACAAGCGTTCACTAAAAGCGATGCCCTCTTTCATTCCGGTTAAACAGTCGTTAATCACTATCGCCACGGGAGCACTGGCTTTGCGACCCTCATGACTATAGACTCGATAGAGCTCTTTCAGCGCTTCATTTAACCTAACTTGGTTGTCTAGCAATAATAGTAATGCCTGATAGAAATCTAAGCGAATACTACTGCTAAAAGCCATTTTGGCTAATCGATAGTCCAGCTGCTGTAAGGCTTGTTTAACTAAGGAAGTTTTAGCTAAAGAAAATGATTTTTTAGGAGGTTCAAACGCAAATAGCATAATCGATTCTCTGTTGCCCTTAATCAGTGGTGGTATTGAATCAAAGCTTTTTTCCAGCAGTTGAATACTGATGGACGTTTATTAGTAACATAAAAGAGCGTACTTGGATATTGCCAGCAAGTATTAAATTTCATCAATATTTAATCTTTATAGAGTCCATTAGCTTTAGAATTGCTGACAATGGCTGGTTCAGCCTCTTCGTAAAGAGTTTCAAAAAAAGGGTGATCGTTGTTTGGATAGGCCCTACTGATGTCATGAGAGAGCACGTACAGAGTTGGCATCCAATAAGAGTCAGTTAATGATGAACATTCCTTAAGGGTGTTTAAGTAATCTGTGGTGGTTTGATTATTAATAAAATCGTTTTTTCTCTTGTCTGTTTGATTATTGGGGAATTTTTCTGCACTTAATGATTGTTTTAAATTATTTATAATTGTTTTTAATGTTTCTTTGTGTGTTGAGTTTTCTTGGTATTTGTAATCTTTATTATTTTTTATATTATACATATAATCTATGAATCTTTCGGTTATGTTCTTAGCTTGTTGATCATAGGATGTATGTTTTAGGAAATTTTGGGTTAAAAGGTTATTTGTAATGAAAGTTTCTATACTTTTTTTTTCAAATGTTGTAATTATTTCAAAAATGGGTTTTCCCGGATTATTCATAGACTTCAGTAGACGCTTATGGTATGTTTCCTCCTCTAGGCATTTTATAATATATATATCAGATAAAACTTTTTTAATAAAAATTTTAAACTGTTCGGAAGGTGCATTTTGGATATGAGCCCTAAGGATAAATCCTTTGATTGTCTTTTTTATAACATCTATTTCTTTAAATGACTGGTGTTTTTTTAAAGGTTTTTGCACACTAAATAGGTTATAAGCCTCAATGCCATGCTTGGTTTGATTTTTACCGCATATAAATATTTGGATATTTTTTTTACTTTCTATAATAAATAAGCGTCCTAGAGCCTCTCGAGAGGCGACCTTGATTCCATAGTGGCATATTTTATTAGCTGTTGTTAGAGTATCTTGAGAATCATTATTTTGATGATATGGAATATGATTCCAATGGGGATTCCAATGTAATTGACTTTCGGATTCTGTAAAAATAATTTTGGCTTTTTTATTACTGATATCATACTCGATGCGATTATTAAATAAGGAGTTACGACTAATCTTCAGGGTGGAAGGAGTGATGGTTAAGCTTTTTGAATCAGAAGAATGACTCTCTTTTAAATGAATGGTTGGAATATTTTCTTTATTTTTATTTAATAATTCTAAATTGGCTATGTAAGTCCTATTTTTTAGTTCTAAAGATTGATTGTTTAGTTTAACCTCCTTAGAACTTTTTTTAAAAGTGATACTGTTTTTGTCTAGTCTAAGGGAGGTTTGCATCGGCCTTGGAGAATCATTATCATTAAGTTTTCTGTAGATAAAAGAGTCGGTTGTATAAAGCTTAGCATTATCGATAACTTGTAAAAATGCGATATGCCCAGGGTCGATTTCAATTATGCTGTTGTCACTCAGTTGTCTTAGTCCATTGATGATTTTTTTTGTAGGTTCTGATCGATAAAATCCATGATATTTTAATAATGAACCGATGACTGTCCAAGCATGACGATCAATCCGATCACCTTTTTCAGTGGTTGTCCATACTTGCCAGCCTTTTCGCTTTTCTATAGGAACTCGAATCTGGATGCGATATTCCTGAGAATAGACACTTTTCTTGGAAAAACCGTTAGGAAGGTAACCTTGATCGATTAACTGTTGTAATTTAATGATAAGAATTTTTTCTTGACTAGTCTGTTTTTTTATAGTTTTATTAGTTATTGCGTGAGATTTAAGTTGAGAAAAATTATCTTTGAGATAGGCACAAGCCGCATCATTGACTTTTTTCAGATGACGAGCGGCACTAACGGCTCGAGTTTTTTTATAATAGTTTTGAACGATGCTAGCACAGAGGCTAGCGATCATTATCAAAGCTGTAAGGAATCCTAGTGTTTCTAGCGATGTGATCCCCCTGGATCTAGAATGAGCTGTTTTTTTCCTATTCACGGATAATACTTTTATTTTTTTTTTCAGGAAATATTTTATAAGCCTGGGTAATTTTATGCCCCTCATCTTCAACACTATATCCACAAACATAAAGGTAAATTTTATTTTTGTTTTTTGTGTTTTTTCTTCCCAGAAGAAACATCCTGCCTAGCGGTTGGTTAGATTTTTTTTCATCAGGGGAAATTAAACAAATTTTTCTTGCAAAATCTTCAGTTGATGGATCTTTATTTTTAATTTTATTGGTCATCTCATAGTAAGGAAGTTTATTCCAGAAAGCATGTAGTTCTGGCGGAGAATAATCAGAAGCTCCTTGAGGAAGATGGTTTTTTTTAGTGGTTGCCATCACATTTTGCGCAGTAATCAGAACTTCTTGTTGTTTATCATCACGTAGCACTATTTTCGGTTGCTGCTCTTGTTTCTCCCAGCCAAATAGCAGTTTCCCTCCCGGTTGCGTAAACTGTAACCCTTCAGCATCTAAAATTCCTGTTGCTGGTTCGTTGTTAAAAATGATTTGATGCTGCTGCATGGTTAAATTGGTTTCCATCTGATTTAACTCTGGTTTTCCAGGAACTGGGGTACGGTGTAGTAGGTTTTCTGGATTTAGGGTATCGACTCTGTTGATGATCTGTACTCTGGCTAAGTGCCCAGGGCCAATCTTATCCACACTAAGATTTTGCTGATTTTCACCGGAGTTATAAACGGTTCTCGCGGGCACGGCTAGTTTCCAACTATGTTGGCTACCGATGATGGTAGGTATTGCTTTTTTTTGAATAATATAACCGGATGATCCATCCGCTTTTCTGGCAATCACTGGCAGGGCTTTTAGCTCAATGGCTTGTCCCTCGCTACTGAGAACGATTAATTGTTTGCCAAACGGTAAATGATCGCTGATATAAAGCTCATAGCTTTGTTGGTAACAGTTTTTTTCTGCCAGAAGCTCTTTTTTTAGATAATCTTGCATTTGTTGGTAGCGCCAAGCTTCTAAAGATAATGGTGTATATTCTCTGTCTCTATTAAGTTCAACTTGTTGATCGCTTTGCCAGCGCGCTTTTTCAACTTCGGTGCCGATTTGTTCATAGTGCTCTCGAGCATAACCAGTTGCTGCCTTGCTAACCAGTATCAGGTGTTCGGCAGCTAACTGATGAATCTCTTCTTCTAAACGTTGCTGTGTATAATAATTGCCCAGAACCAGCAGACTGAGTAGTACACTGAGGGCCATAATGCCCTCCAGCAAGGTAAAACCTTGTTGACGGAGGGTAAATAGTAACATGGTACTAAATAGTAATTACTAAATCGACGCTGGTAGCGTTCTGGGCAGGTGTGCAAGCGGCGGTAATATTAGGTGGAGTATTCGCGGTAAGCGGATTGCCCGTTCCTTGAATAGAATCAACAAAACCACTAGGTAATAAACCTCTTACTATTTTTATACAGGGTGATTTCGGTACATTTGGATAGGTTATGCTGGTGATGTTATTAGTATAAGTAATGGTAATATTTCCTTTCCATATTCCTTCTAAGGTATTATTGACCACTTTAATTGATTTAGGGATCAATTCAGCATTTTTAAGATCGTTAGTAATATCTTGGGAGTTTGGGTCAAACTCTGGGCTAGCTTTAAACTCATGCATGGCTCTGGAAAGATTTAAAATAGCATCGACTGCTTGTGTAGCTTTTGATGAGGTAAATAACTCTCCTATCTTGCTGGCAGATAACGCAAGAATGGAAAAACCAATGACTAGCACAATGATCAACTCTAAAGCAGTAAAACCGCGATGGCGGGAACAACGGGTGGTGAATTGCATTTTGGGGGTTCTCCTCAGTGAGTCATTAGATTCAGGTAAGACATGGGTTAAGCAGCGGGGATAGACAGACCTTCGCTAGCGTGCTTGTCGCTGGCAAAGCTTTTTCCCGCTAAGGAATCATCCTGATCCAACATACAGACATCCTGTTCGCCATCTAAGGGATCGATCATTCCTTGATTAATCTGGGTGATTAAGTGGCGATTTTTACTTAAGCCCCCGAGTTGAGTCAGCCAATAGTGACGAGCTGCTTGTTTCCCTTGGTGTAAAAATAGCTCTAGTAGGGTGTTATCCGGTTCAATGACCTCAGCAATCACCGTGCGGCCAGCAATACCACGCTGTTGACAATGGACACAGCCGGGACCACGAACGAAGATCTGTTCTATTTGGCAGTAATGCTCCACCCGTTGTCTTAATTCGGTGGGTAACTGGGTGCGGTTTTCTACGTAAGGTCGTTTACAGTGGGTGCATAGGCGCTTGGCGAGTACCTGATTAATTAAACCGGTCAGTAGCGAAGCATCTCCTAGCAGTGAACCAGAGATACCGATATCTTTTAAGCGAATTAAGATCGCCAGCGCATCATTGGCATGCAGGGTGGTCCAAACACCATGGCCGGTCATGGCTGCCCGAAAAGTGGCAATCGCTGAGTGACTGTCACGCACTTCACCACACATCAAAATATCGGGATCCAGTCGCATGGCATTGGCAATGGCCCGTGCCCAGTCCCGACTGGCTGCTTCATCGTCCTCTTTGTCGCCGATAATCGGTGTCTGCACCGCCCCGTTGATCCGGTACTCCGGGGGATCTTCTAAGGTCAGGACATGAATTTTTTGTTGGTGATGCGCCAGGATGCGTTTAAGCAGGCACTCTAACGTAGTGGATTTTCCGGACCCGGTCGGTCCCGACAGAATATTGATCCCAAAGCGGCGAGCGCTCATGTGGTTAATACAAGTGATCTGCTCAGGCAGATAGCCCAAATCATCGAGTTGTAGGGAGCTGCTGCCCCGGTCGTAGAGTAAGCGGATCACCATTAACAACCCGCTATCGGTTGGTCGGGTGGCAATTCGGCCACCATAGAGGCCACAGCTTTTTAAAGCAGCGGTCATCAGGCGTGCATCTTGGCTGCGATGCGGGTTAAAGACCGGCTCAGCAACATCACAGAGGGTTTGGTAGATGGTGGCACAAAATGTTTGCCCCTCTTCACGAGAGTATTCTGCTACCAACAGTAATTCGCCATGGATCCGAAATTTGATCAACGTCACTCGTTCGCGCACGACAAAATGGACATCACTGGCTTGGGTAGCAACTGCTTGTTGAATGATCTCAACCACTTGATTTTGACAGTAGGAGATCAATTCTGAGTGGTTATGGGGACTCCAGCGGCTATAGAGATCAGCGATAAATTCCACACTAACCAACTGGATGGTGAAGGAAAAATTATCACGACGCAGCTGTTCAATCAGCAGCAGTACTGCATCCTGAGATTTATGGGCTGTTGATAGATAGAGCTGCCCATCTTCGGTTAAGCAGATCCACTGTCGCGCTTGTGCTGTCAATGGGTAGCGCCCTGATTCGGTGGTGAGCAGTTTGACTGTCAGAGCTTGCATCATGGCAGGACTACTCATTCCGTCACCTAGCCTGACCAGGTAGCCTAGAGGTATGGTAAGGCGGTGGGCTGGATGGAATACCAGCACCTAACAGCTGATAACGCTGTCCCTGTTTTTCAATTTCCACGTGGTTGTCGGTGATATTGTGAATAATCTCACCACAAAGCAGATGATCACCGGCTATTACCTCCAACACAGTCTGTGGATGGTAAGTCAGCAGTGCAAAGTTCTGCCCCGCCAGACTATATAGGGTTGTCAGCGTTAAGGATCCCAATCCTGCGGTGTTGAATTGGCAAAAGTGATGGGGGTGGTTAGCCAGCGGGTCAAGTTTCGATAACTCCTGCTGGAGCTTTAATTGTTCTAGTGAGATCTTTAGCCGGACAATTTGCTGCTGTAGGGCAGTTAAATCAGCAAGTGTTGTTGATTCATTCGGCAGATTGTCGCCACCGACGCTGGGTGGCAGCAGAGACAATAGTCCGAATAGCAGGATTATTAAGCTTTTATTGACCATAAAGTGTTCCGGTACATTGCCAAGAGACGGTGCCGCTCTCTTGAACTCTGGCTTGCAAGGAGTGGATCACTACACCAGCCAGTGGCAGTTGCTGGAGGAGTATTAGTGGGGAAGTTTTGCTATCGAACAGAAAGTTGGCATGGGTCTTAGTGGATGACAATACGTCATCTATCTGTCCATTAGCGATGCCTTGTTCAAACCGTTGTAGTAATTCGCTAGCAACCGTAATGATCGAGGGGAGTCGCTCAGCAGGACGGTTTTTAGGCAAGGTTATCGGGTAGTCTAATCGTGCTTGGGTGTTTCCCTCTAATTGGTAAGTAGTTCCACAGCGCTGAACGGCGGCTAAAAAGCTCTTGACACTAGCACTCTCAGCTCTTTGATAGGTGACTCTTAACGTCTGGGGGTTGCAGTGAACTTGTGCTAAGCGCCAACCTCCTAGGAATAGCGGCTGCTGGCCCATTGCCTGCATACAGCGATTAATAACCGCTAGGGCGGGGGGCTGCTGTTGCCAGGGTGGAACGGCTTTTTGCGCATTCACGCGCTGCTGTTGTCGACGTCGTTGCTCGGCTAACCGTGCGACCTGTTTTTGCTGCTGATGGCGTTGCCATACTAAGCCAACTCCCAGCCCCAGCAGTAGGCTGCCGACAGCCATATAACGCCAGCTAAGCCAATGGTTTCGTTGTTTTGGCAAGCTAACGACTTGTAGTTGCTGTTCGGTTTGCAAAGTGATATTAGGCAGCAGCTCGTCCAGAAGCAGTGGTTGGCCACCGAGATTTAAGGCTGTGGGAGCGTAGATCATTTGCCATTGAAACAGTGTTTGGTAGCAGTGAAAATGCTCGACAACTTTTGCTACAGTGACTAACACCAATTCACAACCAGGGACTACACGTCCGTTGGCGACGCCGATAATCCCGTACTGGTATTCTGGTAGTTGGATGATGGCTATCCAATCAGCCCCTAATTGCTCTATTAACTGCAGGGATAGACTGTATGTTGGCAGTAGCGGGGGATCTGCCAATTCAATGCTACCCCATTGGCAATGCTCAGGGGTTTTTTGAATAATCCAGTGGCTACCACTGGTTCTTTTTAGTAGCGATTGCTGGGTAGCCAGCGTGATCTCAGCTGATGGCAACGGTTGCCAGCATAGCCCCAACACGGCGATCGCATGGTTACTTAAGGGGAAGGCAATGCTCCGAGGTTGAGCGTCAGCTAGCGAGGACATGTTGATTCGATAATAACGGGAGTGATCATTAACATAATAATTTGGTGTGCTCGCTCTGTGCGAAGCTTACCTCCTAACACCCAATGATCAGGCGAACCGAGACCTTGACGATTAACGGAGCGTTTCATTTGTTCAAAACCAGAGAGTATTAATGTCTCATTAGAGCGTAACTTGACTTTCTGGGAGAATAGGCGTGAATTGATCTCTGGTAATTGAATCCGACAGCCTTTATCGCCATCTGCCGTTAAGGTTTTTATGCCAATCAGTTCGCTGAGGTTAATGGTATACTGCAGCAATAGTTGGTCATCTGCCATGACAAAAGGTAATAGGCTCATATTGAAGCCGTGGGTGATCATCCCAGGTTGCAGGGAAATTGAGTGCTCACCTTTGCTCTTAGTGATCTCAACGCGTGCTAAATAGCTCTGTTGGGTTGCTACCTGTACAGGAACGGGTTGTAGATTTAAAGTGGTCACTGAGGGTGAAGTGACCATAGAGACCTTACCTTGCTTTGCCAAGGCTTGTAACAGAGCCTCTGATCCGTTTCCCTGATCGCTGAGGATCTTAATGGCGGTGCCGTCTGTGTTAACCGCTGCATTAACTCCTTTAAACCAGGCACCTCCGGTTGCATTGTGAATGAGTTTCCAATCAATACCGAGTTGATTGGTATCATTTAATAGGACAGACAATAACTTAATATTCAGCAGAACCTGCTTAGTAATGGTGCGGTTTTCATGGCGAATATAGTGGGCAACTCTTTCTAGCACATCGGGAGTATCGGTAACGGTAATCGCGCCGGTTGAGGTGGCCGACGACATTTTGCCCACCTGAGGGGTTAGCATCGATTGAATATTTCTATGGATATCTTGTACCAAGCTGCTTTTTATTGAAACTGAGGTCGCTTGCGCACTGCTCCCTTGTTCTTGATTGCTATTGCTCTCACTACTGCGTCCTAAATCGATGCCCGATTGAATGGTGGAGTGCATCTCAGTTTCCGAAGGAATGGCATAAATTTGAAAAGTACGAGAATCAAGATAATAGAACGTGATGCTATTAGCGCTATATTTCCAAGAGATACCTAAAGCAGCAGTTACCGTATCTAATAAACCCTCTAAATTTCCTTGCCAGCGGACTCCTTCGATCAGTAGCTCTGGGTTATTGGCCGCTTTTTTTAACTTTACTAAGGCATCGGGAGTTAGGATAACCGGCAAGCCACACAGCTTATGGACTAGCTTGCTAAAGGTATTCATCGACAAAGGAGTTGTACTCGCTAGGCCAATTGAGCGGTTAAACTGTGCGGGCAGTCGAAGGGTAGGCAAAGCGATAGCCTGCTTCGAGAACCACAACCCTCGGTGCACTACAAAATGTGGCCGAGATTGTTGCTGCAACTGCTGAAGCTGTTTCTGCCCTTGCTGCTTTTGTTGGCTGATCTGTTGCTCTAATTGCTGTTGTTGTCTGCGGGTTGATGAGCAGCCATCGACTGTTATTAGCGATAAAAACAGTAGCGGATAAAGCAGTCGGTTCAATTTGCTTGGCCTCTCATTTCCGAGTGGTGTTATGGGGTAATGACTAATAAGCGCTGTTGGGGATAGAGGTTGAAATAGAGTGGTTGCTCGGCATTTTGGTAAGCTTGGCTCACGCTCTCTAACATTTGCACAAAGCTGCCGGTAAAACAGCTGGCTGTCGTAATTGGATAGTCATAAGAAACTTGCCACTGTAGAGACCAAATGGCCTGCTGAGCCCAACGCTCTAAAGTACCTTTGAGCGTATCGCCAGCTCGCAGACACCAACGCTGTGCAGGCAGCGGTTTTGGGCGTCGGAACCGGCTGGTTGCTTCAGACGTTTTACTATTAAACAGGAGTAGTAATAGCATCAAGGTTAGCGATAAACTCATTTTCATCGGTACTTCACACAAAATATTTTATTTTAGTTACTTTAACGTTACTGAAAAATTGCATAAAGGTCAAATATTGTTAATTAAAATAAATTTTTTATTAGTCCTTGACGGTTAATACGGGCCTCTCGACCCATCGAGTTAACAGTGATAAGATTGGACTTTAACAGTCCAGGTCGTTGAGCAAAGATGGGTAAGCGTGTTGTTGTATTAGGCGCCCAATGGGGTGATGAAGGTAAAGGAAAAATTGTCGATCTGTTAACGGAACAGGCCGATGTCGTCGTGCGCTATCAAGGCGGACATAACGCGGGTCACACACTAGTCATTGACGGGAAGACCACTATACTTCACTTGATTCCGTCGGGAATCTTGCATGCCTCGGTCCAATGTATTATTGGTAACGGTGTGGTGGTGTCACCGCAAGCACTACTCCAAGAGATTGCTTTCCTAGAGGCACAAGGTGTAGGACTTCGAGAGCGTTTGTGGATATCAGAAGCTTGCCCGCTACTGCTGCCCTATCACGTTGCTCTCGATCAAGCTGGTGAGCAGGCACGCGGTGAGCATGCTTTGGGAACGACGGGTAGGGGGATCGGCCCCGCCTACGAAGACAAAGTTGCTCGTCGAGGTTTGCGATTGGGTGATTTGCGTCATCCGGGTGATTTTGCTGAACAGCTCACAGAGATTCTCGATTACCACAATTTTTGTTTGGTCAATTACTACCAAGCGGCTGCGATTGACGCTCAACAAGTTATTGAAGAGACACTAACTTTCGCCGAATCGTTACTCCCTCTTGTCATCGATACCGCAGCGCGATTGGATCAAGCCGTGCGTCATGGTGCTGCCATTCTATTTGAAGGTGCTCAAGGTACTTTACTCGATCTGGATCATGGAACCTATCCTTATGTGACTTCTTCTACAACGACTGCCGGTGGAGTGACCAGCGGTTGTGGTATTGGACCGCGAGCCATTGACGAGATACTTGGTATCACCAAAGTTTACACAACACGTATTGGAGCTGGACCATTCCCCACTGAGTTACAGGATGAAACGGGTAACTATTTATGCCAAAAAGGAATGGAATATGGTGCTACTACCGGGCGTCGCCGTCGTACCGGTTGGTTTGATGCGGTGGCATTGCGTAAAGCGGCGCAGCTTAACACTCTGACCGGGCTCTGTTTAACCAAATTGGATGTGCTGGATGGCCTAGAAACCATTAAAGTGTGTACCGCCTATCGGTTGCCGGATGGCAGTCAATTAACCACTTTACCCACGCATCGAACAGATTGGGAAGCCATCGAACCTGTTTACGAAATTTTACCGGGTTGGCAGCAGAGCACCTTTGGGATCCAGGAGCGTTCACAATTGCCAGCAAACGCTCGGCGCTATATTGGGTGCATTGAATCTTTGACGGGTGTGCCTGTTGATATGATTTCAACAGGACCAGAGCGCCATCAGATCGTTACATTACGCCATCCGCTGCAGTAGCGTCGAATGTCGAATAATGAAAAACAACCAGTAGCAAGTCAATTGAGTCAGTCAGAGTAGGTATTGTGTGAAACAGACATTGGCCTGGGGGGATACCCTGGGATTAGGGTTAATGGTTTTCTCCTTTTTCTTTGGTGCGGGTAATTTAATATTCCCTCCACTGGCTGGGCAATTAGCTGGGCAGCAGGTTGGGTGGGCGCTCGGCGGATTCACGCTATCGAGCGTCTTATTACCGATAGCAGCCATTCTGGCTATCGCTCGCAGTGGTAGTTTTACAGCTATGATGAGTGAGCTGCCCAAGGAGATTGCAGTGACAGTAACCTTGATTGCCTTTTCTTTAATGGGACCACTATTTGTAACGCCACGGACTGGCATCGTGGTTTTTGATGTTGTGTGTAAGCCGCTGCTGGGTGAAGGGAAAATGGCTGCTCAATTTGTGGTGACCACTGTTTTTTTTGCCATGACGCTACTATTTTGTTGGAACCGAGGTGGCTTAATTGATGCCATTGGTAAGATCATTACACCGGTATTATTTCTGCTGTTGGTTGGTTTGGCTTTAGGCGTATTGCTCTTTCCCCAAGGCAGTGCTCAAGCACCCCAAGCTGCCTATCAATCACATCCTTTAGCACAAGGATTCATTGAAGGTTATCAAACAATGGATACCTTTGGTTCCCTAATGTTTGGCTCGCTGATTGTTGAGGTCTTGCGTGCCAAGGGCATTACTGATCCTCGGCGGAACTGTTACTACCTGATAGTAGCCGGATTGATCGCAGCGGTAGGTTTGGCGTTTGTATATTGTACTTTGTTCGCTTTAGGAGCAACTTCAGCGATCAAAGTACCACAAGCCACCACGGGTGTAGAGGTGTTAACCTGCTATGTACAAGGGTTATTGGGTAGCTGGGGATTAGTACTACAGGGGATTGTGGTTTTTTTAGCCTGCATAACCACTGCGGTTGGTTTACTTAGCGGCTTTGCTGATTACATGGCGACCATAACCTCGCGCAACTACCGTTTTTGGATTGTCATCAGCACAATTGTTTCAACCCTAGTGGCTAATATGGAGTTGTCCACTATGATGACCCTGTCGCAGCCACTATTAACCGCCCTTTATCCAGTGGTCATTGCTATAGTAGTGCTTACGTTGTGTCGACACAGACTGCCTAATCCACGTCGGAGTTATCATTTAATGTTCAGCTTAGCTTTAGTGAGTGGCATATTGGATTCGTTGCGGACTATTAAGGTAGATCTACGTGTATTGCATTGTATCCCTGGATTTGAGCAGGGAGTGGGCTGGATGCTTCCTTCTTGTCTATTATTGCTTTTCCTCTGTTTTATCCGCCCGGTTGGGAATCAGTACTAATCTTTGTCCATGATACGTAGGAGAGCGACATGCTCTACCCAGCTCAGGAAATCATCTTAGTTACTTAAATCCCTCCAATTTGTCCAGCTAATCGATGGCCGCCTTAGCAGAAAATCCTCTCGAGGGTCTTTTCTAGAGGTTCTACTCGATGAGCTGTTCAATGGCGATTGAATCATGTTATAAAGTCAACAACCTGAATAAACTACTAATTCATTGATTAAGCTAGTTTTTATAAAATTTCTGGAAGTGTTTAGGTTACTTAAGAGAGAGTTTTATGGAAAAAAAATTAACAACGGGTGATATTTTAGGTTTAGGATTATTAATATTTTCATTTTTTTTGGGAGCAGGGAACCTAATTTTTCCACCAGTTATCGGGAAACTAGCTGGCTGGCATGTTGGTTGGGCATTCAGTGGTTTTATTCTTTCTAGCGTCCTATTACCGCTTATTGCTCTGATTGCAGTGGCGAAACGTGGTAGCTTTAGAGCGATGATGACTGATCTTCCTAAAGGGCTCCCGCTGTTATCAATGCTGCTGATTTTTTCATTAATCGGCCCTCTATTAATCACCCCAAGGACCGGTTTGGTCGCCTATGAGATGGCCATTAAGCCCTGGGTCAGTGAAAGCTATTCTCAGGCACAAGGCTGGAGTACTGCTGTCTTTTTCTTGTTTACAGGGCTAGGTTGTTGGAGTCGTGGCGGGTTATTGGATTGCATTGGTAAGGTGGTCACCCCGGTGTTCTTGGCATTGCTATTGGTTTTGGCAATCGGTCTGTTTTGGGTGCCAGTGGTAGAGCTCTCAACACCACAGGGAAATTATGGTAATCATCCATTAACGCAGGGGCTGTTAGGTGGTTACCAAACCATGGACACCTTCGGCTCTTTGATGTTTGGAACGTTAATCATTCAAATACTTCGTGATAAAGGAATCACTAAAGCTGAATGGCACTATCGCTACTTGATCGGAGCAGGCTTGATCGCAGCTACTGGATTGATCGTGGTGTATAGTTCACTGTTTTGGTTGGGAGCCACATCAAAAGTCGCGGCGGAGCAGGTGCAAGGTGGTGGGCAGCTTTTGGCGGCTTATGTGCAAGCTTTATTTGGACATTGGGGTCAAGGATTATTGGGAATTGTGATGCTATTGGCCTGTTTAACGACAGCGATTGATCTCTTAAGTGGCTTCTCAGATTATATGGCTAATCTAACTTCATGGCCTTACCGCTTCTGGTTGTTGCTCAGCTCCGTGATCTCTACAGTGGTTGCTAACCTTGAACTAACCACTTTAATTACGATATCACAACCAATCATGTTGGCATTATATCCACCCACTATCTTGGTAACTTTTTTAGCCTTCATACGTCATAAGCTGGTGTATCCACGATTAAGCTACCGTTTACTGCTAAGTGTTGCCTTGTTGGGAGGAATTGTTGATGCGCTGAACGGACTGGGGATTGATGTTAGCGGATTGTCCTTTATACCAGGTTTCCACCAAGGGTTAGCTTGGTGTTTACCATCACTGGGGTTGACATTGCTTCTTTACTACCTACCTCAGCAGAGAACAACTCCTCAGGAAGCATCCGTTATATCGGAGTAGATTCGAAGTGAGTTTGCGACTCAAAGCCAAGAATGCAGAGGTATCCAATACTGTTGATCGGCAGTGGGTAGCTCAGTTTTTAGAGTCAATGTGGTTGGAGCAGGGTATGGCTGACAACAGCTTATCAGCCTACCGCTACGATTTACAGGGATTTCTCAATTGGTTAACCGAGCAGAACTTTCTGGTGGCTACGGTTAGTGCGGCTGATTTACAACGGTTTCTCGCCACACGATTAGCACAGCGATATCGTGCGACTAGCCAGGCTCGGTTATTAAGTACGCTGAGGCGCTTATTCGGCTATTTACAACGGCAACAGCTGATTTCTGAAGATCCCACTGCTTGCTTAGCTTCACCCAAGCTGGGCCGGCGCTTGCCAAAGCTATTAAGTGAGAATCAAGTGGAGCGGCTGTTAGCAGCCCCTAATACCGAAGATCCATTGGGATTACGTGATAAGGCGATGTTAGAAGTGTTGTATGCTACCGGATTACGAGTTTCTGAGTTGATTAACTTGACGGTCAATGAGGTAAATCTACAGCAAGGTGTAGTGCGGGTGATCGGTAAAGGGCAACGGGAGCGTTTAGTACCGTTAGGGGAAGAGGCACTTTATTGGTTACAACGTTACTGGCAGCAGGGTCGTATCCATTTTTTATTGCCAGCCGTTCCCCGTGAACAGCTATTTATGAGCCGGCGAGCGCGAGTGATGACCCGCCAAACTTTCTGGTATCGAGTTAAATATTACGCCATTCAGGCAGATATCACCGTGCAAACAATTTCCCCCCACGCACTCCGTCACGCTTTTGCAACCCATTTATTAAATCACGGAGCCGATCTACGGGTAGTCCAGTTATTGCTTGGCCATACGGATTTATCTACTACCCAAATCTACACACACGTAGCTACCGAACGCCTTAAGCAGCTGCATCAGCAGCACCATCCACGTGCTTGAGAACCGCTTTGTTTCTTACCGGGTATTTAAATTTAGTAAAGAAGGTAATAAATCTTTCGTAAATTGCTAAGCGATTATTAGTTTTTTATCTTACTAATGACTTATCTGCTGACATAAGTAGCTGATGTTACCCGATTTTTTAGAAAAAAGTATCCTCTGTAAATTTTTATTCACCTATTAACCTAGACAACCGAGACTAAACCCAAGCGCTTACTAGGAATTCCCTAATGTTAATGAATTATAAATAATATTGTTTATTTTTTGAAACTAAAATAGTTATTTTAATTTCAAAAATGTTAATATCATTATAGTTTAATAAAACAATACTTGATATAAATCAATAATAGATAAATTAAAAAACATTATAGATATTTATTTTTTGTTATCATGATATTCCAGACAAAAGATGGTTGTTTTTGAGGAATATGTTTTTATTACTCAAAGTTATAGCAATAAAGGTATATTATGAATGAAATTCAAAATTGTTAATTTAAAAAGCAAATATTTGTTCTACCATCGTTAAGGTATCGTTTATTATTGAACTTTTATGTTGCATAAAGAACAATGGGTACCTTGAGGTTTTATTGATCTTAATAGGTAAACTTGAGGTAAAACACATGCATACTGTGCATATCTTGATTGTTGAAGACGAATTGGTAACTCGAAATACCTTAAGAACCATTTTTGAAGCTGAGGGCTACTGGGTACATGAAGCGAATGACGGACCCGAAATGCACCAGATATTGGTTGAACAACCGATTAACCTAGTGATCATGGACATCAACCTGCCCGGTAAAAATGGTTTATTGTTAGCACGAGAGCTAAGAGAACAGGCGACTGTTCCATTGATTTTCCTAACAGGGCGTACTAATGAAATTGATAAGATTTTGGGGCTAGAAATTGGGGCCGATGACTATCTGACGAAGCCGTTTAACCCCAGAGAGCTGACCATTCGTACTCGAAATCTTCTGTTCCGTAGCATGCAGCCTGAAATCACAGAAGATAAGCAAAAACAAGTGGAGCACTATAAATTTAACGGTTGGACGTTAGAGGTGAATAGTCGCTCGCTGATTAGCCCCTCTGAAAAGGTTTTTAAGCTGCCGCGCAGTGAGTTTCGAGCGATGCAACTATTTTGCGAAAACCCAGGAAAGATCCATTCGCGTGCGGTGTTATTGAAAAAAATGACTAATCGTGAGCTAAAAGCCCATGATAGAACGGTGGATGTCACCATCCGGAGGATCCGTAAGCACTTTGAATCAGAACCTGATTCTCCTGAAATTATTGTAACGATTCATGGTGAGGGCTACCGTTTCTGCGGTGATGTAATACCCTAGCAAGCGATTGGCATCTTAACAGTCAGGAACTAGGCATTTGGCTTGGCAAGGATTGTTGGTGTTACCTAAAATTTAGGTTTTAGGCTAAAATCAATTACAATAATAGGTATTTTATGGTTAACAAACAGTTGTAGGATTGTGCATGGCTCAATATGTCTACACGATGCATCGTGTTAATAAAGTGGTGTTTCCCAAGCGTCGGATTTTAAAAGATATCTCTCTGAGCTTTCTTCCGGGGGCAAAAATCGGAGTATTAGGGCTGAATGGGGCTGGAAAATCAACGCTACTTCGGATTATGGCTGGCCTTGATCAAGAAATCGAAGGATCGGTGGTCGCACAACCTGGGTTGAAAATTGGTTACCTACCACAAGAGCCTCAGCTAAATGCTGAGCAGAGTGTCCGTGAAGCGGTGGAACAAGCCGTACAGGTGGTCAAACAGGCACTGCATCGGTTAGATGAAGTGTACGCTAGTTATGCCGACGCTGATGCCGATTTTGACAAGTTGGCTAAAGAGCAGGCCGGTTTAGAAGCTTTGATTCAGGCCTATGACGGGCATACTTTAACCCAGCAACTAGATCGAGCGGCTAGCGCTCTTCGGTTACCTGCATGGGAAGCTAAAATCGGACGGTTATCAGGTGGTGAACGACGTCGGGTAGCTCTATGTCGTTTATTACTTGAAAAGCCTGACATGTTATTGTTGGATGAACCTACCAATCATTTAGATGCTGAATCGGTAGCCTGGTTGGAATTGTTTTTGCAATCCTATAACGGTACCGTGGTGGCTATCACCCATGATCGCTACTTTTTGGATAATGTTGCTGGCTGGATTTTAGAGCTCGATCGTGGGCATGGAATCCCCTGGCAGGGCAACTACTCCTCCTGGCTAGATCAAAAGAGCCAGCGTTTAGCACAAGAGGCAGCCACTGAAGCGGCTCGTAAAAAGTCAATAGAAACTGAATTAGCGTGGATACGCCAAAATCCTAAAGGGCGGCAAGCAAAGAGCAAAGCGCGTTTAGCTCGCTTTGAGGAATTAAATGCTTTAGAGTACCAACGGCGTAATGAAACCAATGAGCTATTTATTCCTCCCGGTCCTCGTTTGGGAGATAAAGTGCTTGAAATCAGCGGTCTCTGCAAATCATATGGTGAGCGCCGATTAATTGACAACCTCACCTTTTCGGTTCCTAAAGGCGCCATCATTGGCATCATCGGACCTAATGGAGCTGGGAAAACCACTCTATTTCGTTTACTCACTGGACAAGAAACTCCGGATTCTGGTTTGATCGACAAAGGAGACAGTGTTGTACTGGCAGCGGTTGACCAATTTCGGGATGCTATGGATGCTAGCAAAACAGTTTGGGAAGAGATTTCAGATGGGCTAGATAGGTTGCAAATTGGTAGCTTCAACCTGCCCAGTCGAGCCTATGTCGGCCGTTTTAACTTTAAAGGGAGCGATCAACAGAAGCGCATTGGCGAGCTCTCTGGAGGGGAACGTAATCGAGTTCATCTAGCTAAATTATTAAAAGCGGGTGGTAACGTGCTGCTTCTTGATGAGCCTACTAATGATCTGGATGTAGAGACGCTACGTGCGCTAGAAAATGCTCTGCTAGAGTTTCCAGGCTGTTTGTTGGTGATCTCTCATGACCGCTGGTTCCTGGATCGAATTGCCACGCATATTTTGGATTATGAAAGTGGCGGTAAGATCACCTTTTATCCTGGAAACTTCAGTGAGTATGAGGCTTGGAAGCAGCAGCGTTTGGCTATTCAAAACGCTTAGATTACCGCTGGCGACGAGTTGGACGAACCTGTTGAGTGTTGCGGCTTTTTCCTGTTTGCAACTGCTCGTAGTCATTCAAGTCGCCAGCGAATTGGCTTAGAGTGCCTTGATTAATGATCCAAAGACGATCGGCCACATGCTGTAGCAGATAGCGATCGTGGCTGATTAACAGCACAGCACCAGGATAGCGGTTTAACGCTGCCATCAATGACTCTCGCATCTCCATATCCAAGTGGTTAGTCGGTTCATCCAGAATCAATAATTGGGGGCGATAGATGGTCAAGCAGGCAAACAACAGCCTGGCTTGTTCGCCTCCCGATAGCAATGAAACTTGCTGTTCAACCTTTTCTTGACTAAAACCAAACCGCCCCAAATGTTTACGCAGCTGCTGATCAGAGGCAGTAGGCCAACGCTCTGCAATATGAGAATAAGGGGTAGCAGTTGCTGTTAACACCTCTTCTAAAGCTTGATGATAAAAAGCCACCGTCAGCTGACGATGACGTTCAACCACCCCTTTTTTAGCAGTAAGTTCTCCGGCTAAGAAGCGGGCTAAAGTGGTTTTTCCTTGTCCATTAGCACCCACCAGAGCGATGCGATCTTGAGGTGCTAAATAGCCACTTGCTTGAGATAAAACCACTCGATCACCGTAGCCTAAAGTCACTTTGCTAAAAGAGAGTAAGGGAGGATTGAGCAATTCGGGTTCAGGGAATTGAAAAGATAAAGTGGGATCATCGGTTGCTACAGGAATCAGCTGAAGTTTTTCTAAGGATTTAAGCCGGCTTTGAGCCTGCTTTGCTTTAGAGGATAATGCGCGAAAGCGGTTAACAAAAGAGAGCATGTGTTCTCGTTGTTGCTGAATTTTACTGTTATGAGCTTGGATCTGCTGTTGCTGCAGTTGGTAGGCGGTTAGGAACTGTTCAAAGTTACCACTATAGGATGTGATTTTTCCCTTAACAGCAGTAGATCAGGTTGCTGAAATAGAGCCGCTGCCAGAGCAACTCGCATCCGAAAACCACCGGAAAAAGTAGCTAAAGGGCGCTGCTGTTCATCATCGGAGAAACCTAATCCTTTTAAGATAACAGCTGCTCGCGCTTCAGCGGTATAGGCATCAATTTGTAATAATCGATCGTAAAGGGTAGCCAAGTGATTAGTATCTTGACACTGTTCGATCGCTTGCAGCAGCTGTAAGCGTTCACTGTCTTGAGAAAGTAGAAAAGCGAGTGGGGTTGCGCTTCCCTCAGGCATCTGTTGCTTGACTGTTAATATTGACCCGTGTTTTGCACACTCAATCTGGCCGGAATCGGCCAGTAAATCCCCCTGGATAATTTTAAACAGCGTTGATTTACCCGAACCGTTACGCCCGATTAAACCGATATGCTGCTGGGAAGCAATTTGTAAATTGACCGTGGCGAGCAGAGTACGCCCGGCAATGGTATAGTCAATATTCCGTAGGGAGAGCA
This sequence comes from Candidatus Symbiodolus clandestinus, assembly GCA_038960095.1. GTDB lineage: Bacteria > Pseudomonadota > Gammaproteobacteria > Enterobacterales > Symbiodolus > Symbiodolus clandestinus. The sequence goes on along the minus strand of CP152425.1, from coordinate 298,835 downwards.
TGCTCAGTTCCTAACGATAGCTGCTAGCTTTCCGAGTGTTTTAGGGCATGATCCAAACAAAAGATCGCTTGACGATTCTCGCCTAGATATTCGCATTGATCAAGCAGGGTTTTAAATCGTTTCTCCTCTTGACGCTGTTCAGTTACCAGAGTTTGTAGAAAATTAAAGGTAAAATAGTCTTGCGTGTTCAATACTTGACAAACGAGACAGGCAATACGTTCGCTAATGGCCTGTTCCTGTTCGTAGATTTGTTGAAACAGATCGGGCAAAGCAGAAAATTCATAAGGGGGCGCATGGAGGGTGCCGATTACCGGTAATGCACCTGTATCATTGATATAGTCGAAGATAGCTAAAAATTGCTGCTGCTTTTTTTGAGCGCAGCGCCGTAGCAGAGCGTGGCTGCCAGAAAATCCCTGATCAGCGCACCAAGCGCTCATTTGTAAATAAAGATAGCTGGAGTATCCTTTATGGTTCAATAGGCTGCTGAGCTGCTCAACCACGATCTTCTCTAACATAATTGATTTCTATCCCTAGCGACTAATCACTGCAGCCATTCTGCCACTTGTTTGGCAAAATAGGTCAAAACACCATCAGCACCTGCCCGTTTAAAGCAGAGCAGGGATTCTAAAATCGAGCGGTCCGTAAGCCAACCCTGCTGAATGGCTGCTTGGTGCATAGCGTACTCACCAGAAACTTGGTAGGCAAACGTAGGCACTTTAAAGGTCTGTTTAACCCGTTGCAGTACATCGAGATAAGGCATACCGGGTTTGATCATCACTATATCGGCACCCTCTTGCAGATCGAAAGCTACTTCCTGCAACGCTTCATCACTATTAGCCGGATCCATTTGGTAGCCTTTTTTATCTTTTGATTGCAAGGTTGTATAAGAACCGATAGCATCCCGAAAGGGACCGTAATAACTTGAGGCATACTTAGCAGAGTAAGCCATGATCAATGTATTTGGGCAGCCATGCGACTCTAAGGCTTGGCGAATAGCTCCGATGCGGCCATCCATCATATCACTGGGAGCGATAATATCAGCGCCAGCATGAGCGTAGACTAACGCTTGACGTACCAAGATAGTTAGAGTTTCATCATTTAATACCCGTCCCTGTTCATCGATTAAGCCATCATGGCCATGGGTGGTAAAGGGATCTAAGGCAACATCAGTGATTAAACCGATGTTTGGGAATGCCGCCTTGATAGCTCTTAGGGCTCGCGGAATTAACCCTTGAGGATCGTAAGCCGCTTCGGCTTGGGGACTTTTATTAACGGGATCCACCACTGGAAATAGCGCAATAGCAGGGATCTCAAGGTGTGCCAACCGTTCCACTTCAACGAGTAGTTGATCGAGACTAAGACGTTCAATGCCTGGCATGGACGGAATCGGCTGCCGACAACGGTGGCCTGGCATCACAAATAGGGGAGCAACCAAATCATCGACGGTCAATCGATGTTCTGCGACTAATCGCCGGCTAAACTTTTGTTCTCGTATCCGACGCAAGCGCCGTTGTGGGAAAGCTCCGTTAACGATTAAGGGCATTTCAGAAAAAACCTATCTTCGGCTTCAGGATGCTGCTGTGCGGTCTATTCGGTGATGTAGACCTTAGTATAGCGCAGGGAATCAGGATTGTCATGGGTATAGGGTTAATGTTTATCGCTTGACCACCTAACTTTAATTAACCTAATTATAACCCTATAATTAATAAGCTAGCGTCAGAGGGGCCATCACGGTTGAAAGAAATTATGAACATTTTACCATTCAGAGAATAGTGACAAGGCGTCGGCTAAGGTTTTGACCGGGAAGAGCTGAAAGGAGTTGCTGGGGTGCTTAGGGCGGTTAGCATAGGGAATCACTGCCCGTTGAAATCCATGCTTAGCCGCTTCGGTAATTCGTTCTTGACCACCTGGCACTGGGCGAATCTCTCCAGATAGCCCCACTTCGCCGAATATCACCCATTGGCTAGGTAATGGTTTATCACGCAGGCTAGAAACTAAAGCTAACAGCAGAGCTAAGTCTGCACTGGTTTCGGTAACCTTGATCCCACCCACGACATTAACAAATACATCTTGTCCAGCCATCTGGACACCACCATGGCGATGTAAAACGGCTAAAAGAAGCGCCAACCGATTCTGCTCCAGTCCCACCGCAACTCGGCGGGGATTTGCCAATACCGATTGGTCAACCAGTGCTTGGATTTCTACTAACAAGGGGCGAGTACCTTCCCGGATGACAGTAATGGCACTACCAGCCGCTAGTTCACGACTCTGAGTTAAAAAAATAGCTGAGGGGTTGGTGACTTCACGTAATCCCAGTTCAGTCATCGCAAACACGCCTAACTCATTAACTGCCCCAAAACGATTTTTATGACTACGCAGCGTGCGGTAGCGGGAGTCGGATTCACCTTCCAATAGCAGTGAGCAATCGATGCAGTGCTCTAGCACTTTAGGTCCGGCCAGCGAGCCATCTTTAGTCACATGGCCCACCATCATGATGGCGATCTGTTGAGTTTTAGCAAAGCGAGTTAAGTAAGCGGCACTTTCACGAACTTGAGCAACACTGCCGGGAGCTGAAGCAAGATCGCCCAGTTGCATGACCTGGATAGAATCAATGACCACCAGCTGAGGCTCTGCTTGTTGCAGTAAAAGAGTGATTTGTTCAACGCTAGTGGCCGAAAGCATCAGCAGCTTGTCAGTCGGTAACTGCAGGCGTTGTGCTCGCAGGGCAACTTGTTGTAGCGATTCTTCTCCCGTTACGTAGACCACTAGCATGCTGGCTGATAGTTGGCACAAAATTTGGAGCAATAGTGTGCTCTTCCCAGCTCCAGGCTGACCGCCAATTAAAATGGTGCTGCCAGGAACGATCCCGCCTCCTAATACACGATCTAACTCACTCAATTGTGTCGAGAATCGTGGCTGAGTTTCGAGGGAGATGGTCGAGAGGCATTGTAGTTGGGTATAGTTGGCTTCACCTGCGTATCCCAGTGAAGCGGCGGATGGTGACTTTGTCGCCGCTAAACGAATTTCTGTAATGTTATTCCAACTTTGACAGGCGCTACATTGTCCCTGCCAGCGAGGGTAATCCGCCCCACACGCTTGGCAAACAAAAGCCCGTTTTATCGCTTTGCCCACTGCTCTCCCTCAATGGTTATGATTTTCTCAGCAGCCGATGGTAACTCAAAAAGCTGAAATTTAGAACTGAGCATCCAGAATTTAAAGTCTAGGAGAATGGTGGTAGTGCCTCATAACGACTGATGGTAAGTTGATCAACGGTACCTCCCAGGGCTTACGCATCAAAATCCTGCGCTGTAATTTCCCGACAATTAAACAGCAGATGAGCCATGTAGCTATCATCCCATCCAGCCCTTTTACGCTGTCCGCGCAGACTGGTTTTGTTACCGGAATCTTGCCTAACAATGTTTAGCACCATTTTACGTAATAAAGAAAAAGTTCTAGCAGCGATTTTATCCCGAATAGTAACAAACCCATCATTAAACACAAAGTTGGACTTCTGAATCTCGCTGAAGAATTTAATAATGTCTCTCAAGCCAGCAAGGTTAAGGGGGTGTCTCGGGATAGGTTTTATCGCTACCAGGAGTTGGTTGAGGAAGGCGGAGTTGAAGCATTAGTCAACCGTAGCCGTCGAGTCCCTAAAAACCATTCTTCAAGAGTTCTATCAGGTTACGTTTCGAAAACATTTATACAGGGATTTAGAAAAACTTCAGGCTGAACGGGACATTTGGTTATGGCATTATAATAACCAACGAACTCATCAGGGAAAAAAGTGCTGTGGGCTTACGCCAATGGATACATTAATTGATGGCAAAAAGATCTGGACGGAAAAAAATCTGAACCGGACTTGATCGAACAGACACCTGATTCATCACCGGTAACTGTCAGATTTAGTCTAAGCTAGTACATGTTATTGCTACTGAATTGAATCCACCAGCCAACCAAGCTCCCATAGAATGGATTTTATTAACTAAATCAAATAACCGGTAGGCTGCTTTTGTTTCTGCCCAACTGCCGCATGCTACCGGAATACTGGCTTGAGCACTGGCACCCAACCTATCAAGCAATGCAATGACCCGATGATTAAGTCGCTGCTCTCCTAACTCCACCGTTCCCATCTCTCTCATTGCCCAGTCCATCGTATCAATACCTCAAATTCATCCATCTTAACTTATTTATGGCGATTTTTTCAGACTGTTGATAGTTATGGGTAACGATGTGGAGTAGAACTGGACACATTGTTAAGCTGCATTCATCAAATACCTCCAAGTAACCCTGCCGTTTTAAGGTGGGGAAAAAAGGAGGAGTTTCTGTTTTTTCTAACCATTTTTATTTTCACACTAATCTCCAATAAAATGTAAGTTATGAAATGTACATACAAATACCGTTGCTATCCAACTACGGAACAAGCTGAGCTTTAGGCTAAGACCTTTGGATGCGCGCGTTTTGTATCCCGTTGGCGCACTGACCTATTCTATCAGTACCAAGAAAAAACCAGCTACATCCAGGCCAGTGCACGACTAACAGCACTGAAAAAGCAGCCGGAACTTGCTTGGCTCAACGAAGTCTCTTGCGTGCCTTTGAAACAGGCATTGCACCACCCGCAAACTGATTAACGAAAACCAAGTGATTTGCGTCGAATCTCTGCCAGTCAAGAACATGCTCCGCAACTCAAAACTAGCGAAGTTAATCGCTGATGCCAGTTGGGGTGAATGGCTACACCGGCTGCGGTATAAAGCAGAATAGGAATCTCCTTCCTTCAGGGGGCGAGCTGTCAATTAGCCAGTTTCCTTGATGCTAGGGATTGATAGACTCAACAGATAGGTTGTCTTTTTCGTAGGGATTGAAATCCATAGCTTGGTAGCTAACCCAGCTACTTTTATGGTAATAGCGATATCCTCCCCATAGCAATAAAAAAAGAGGAATCCCCAGGTAGGTCATGCACAATTGCTGCCAATTCCAGCTATTATCGATGAAGGCAGGTATCCCTTGACCTAGCATAATTAATAGGCAGAAAATCAATGCCATAATAGGTCCACAAGGAAACCATTTAGCTCGATAAGGGAGTGCATGAATGTCATATCCTTGAAGCAGATAACCTCGGCGAAAACGGTAGTGAGATAAAGCAATGCCTACCCAGACGATAAATCCACTCATGGCTGATGCACTCAGTAGCCAAATATAAATTTTCTGTTCACCAAAAAGTGCACTCAAAAAGCAGAGTGCAGCCACTGCAGTGGTTGCATACAAAGCAGTTCGTGGAATACCTGTTGAGGATAGCTTGGCAAAACAGGAGGGAGCCATGCCTTGCATAGCCAAGGTGTATAGCATTCTTGTTGAGGCATAAAGGCCAGCATTACCGGCTGATAAAATAGCTGATAAGATTACGGCATTCATCATACTAGCAGCAAAAGCTAATCCAGCTCGTTTAAACAGTAGCGTGAATGGACTCATGCTGATTTGGCTAAGATCATTATTGAGTAGATTTTTATCCGTATAAGGGATTAAACAACTGATAATAACAATCGCCAATCCATAAAACAGTAGAATTCGCCAAAATATCTGTTTAATGGCATCTGGAATTGTTCGCTGCGGATCGGAGGACTCTCCAGCGGCTATACCAATCAGTTCTGTTCCTTGAAATGAAAAGCCGGCAATTAGAGCAACACTTAAAATAGCTGGCAGACCGCCGGCAAAAGGGGCATCATTAATAGTAAACAGTTTCCAAGGTGTAAGCACCTTAGGGTTAGCTTGCCAGAGAATACCGATAATCATCATCAGCCCCGTAATGACAAATAAGATCACGGTGGTCACCTTGATCAAGGAGCACCAATATTCAGCTTCACCAAACCCTTTAACGGAAAAGAAGTTCAATAAAAAAGTAATTAGCAAGAACAGGCTGCTCCAGACTAGCCCGGGAATGGCAGGGAACCAATATTGCATGACTAAAGCAGCAGCAACCAGCTCAACGGCTACGGTAATTGCCCAGTTGTACCAGTAGTTCCAACCTAAGGCAAAACCAAATCCAGGTTCCACAAACCGAGCGCCATAGAGTGCAAAAGAGCCAGATAAGGGCATGAAAGCAGCCAATTCACCTAAACTAGTCATTAAGCAATAGACCATAAGGCCGATCAACCCATAGGCCACAAGAGCGCCTCCGGGGCCCGCCTGAGCGATAGAGGCGCCAGAGGCTAAAAACAGACCGGTACCGATAGAACCACCAATGGCAATCATGGTTAAATGGCGTGCCTGTAGGCGGCGTTGTAGCTGCGGTGCTGGAGAGACTGCTAGCTGGTTAGGCATGATTATTCCGATTGGCTTCAGTAGAAATCGGTGATTATACAATGTATGGCAGATAGTGGTTACAGCTTCTGGAAAATCACTACGGAGTTTTGATGTAAAGGCAGCTAATTTGCAATCAGTTCTACTGGCTATCTACATTCTAAGCGAGAAAATAGCTTGGCGAGTACAGCCTCTCCTTGTAGTATGATTGCGCTGGTCGTGGGTTACCATTGAATAGGATGAGGGTTCCTGCCTGATGGCGTCACGGTGGCAGTGAGTCGCCAATTTATTAACCATTATCCATCAAGGACTTAAAACTATGGGCTTTTTAGCGGGAAAACGATTTCTAATTACGGGAATTGCCAGTGAGCGTTCTATCGCTACCGGGATTGCTCAGGCAATGTTCCAACAGGGAGCTGAGCTGGCTTTTACCTATCAAAACGAGAAGTTGCAATCTCGGGTGGCAGCAGTGGCTGATAAATGTAAAAGTCAGTTACTGTTTCCCTGTGACGTCGCTGAAGATAGCAGCATTGCCGATTTATTTACTGAACTCGCTAAAGCGTGGTCAGAGTTTGATGGTTTCGTGCATGCGATTGCTTATGCACCTAGTCAACAGCTAGAAGGCAATTATTTAACCGCCGTTAATCGTGAGGGGTTTCGCATTGCTCACGAAATCAGTGCGTATAGTTTTGCTGCCTTAGCAAAAGCCTGTCATTCGATGCTAACACCGCGAGCAGCGTTGTTAACCCTGTCCTATTTGGGTGCTGAACGTGCAGTTCCTAACTATAATGTTATGGGGCTTGCTAAAGCCTCCTTGGAAGCTAACGTACGCTATTTAGCGAATGCTATAGGGACACAAGGAATTCGAGTCAACGGGATTTCTGCCGGACCAATTCGTACCTTAGCGGCCTCTGGAATCAAAGATTTCAAAAGAATGTTGACTCACTTTGAGTCGGTTGCACCTATTCGGCGAACGGTAACATTAGAAGATATTGGTAATGCAGCCGCTTTCCTCTGTTCTGATCTGGCTGCAGGGATCACCGGTGAAATTGTTCATGTTGATGGCGGTTTTAGCATTACTGCCATGCAACAACTCGATCGTGATGGTGCGGTTTAGTCGGTCAATTAGGATAAGCATATGCTGCAAAATAACCCCCTGCTGGCTCAACTTAAACAGCAAATGCGACAAGAGACTGCCCAGGTACAAGGTATCATAAGAGGACATAGTAAAGGTTTTGGTTTTATCGAGGTAGAGGGGGATAAAAGCTATTTCATTCCACCACCGTCCATGAAAAAATTGTGGCATGGTGATCGCATCACCGCTCGTTTAAGATCGAAAAGTGGGCAGACAATTGTCGAACCGGAACGACTGATTGAGGCTGCTTTAACGCAGTTCGTTGGCCGTTTAGACAAGGTTTCTGGGCGCTTGGCCATTATTCCAGATGTTCCAGGGATCCATCGAGCAATCAGTTGTCAGCTGGACCCTAAAATCGCTACTAAAGTTGCACCCGGCGATTGGGTGACTGCTACTTTGAAGCAGCATCCTTTGCAGAAGGGGGGTAAATTATTTCACGCTGAGGTGAGTGACTGGATAACTCGGGGCGATGATAATTTTGCACCTTGGTGGGTCTCGTTAGCACGTTATCAACTGCCGCGCCAAGCGCCGGACATCTCAGATGTACCATCAGATTTAATCGATAATACCCCCCGTATTGATCTGACACAGATACCGTTTGTGACGCTGGATGGCCAAAGTACTCAAGATATGGATGACGCTCTAGCGGTTCGTAAAGGCACTGACAACCAGCTTATTTTGATGATTGCTATTGCTGATCCCACGGCTTACGTTGCCTATAATAGTGAGATTGATCGCTGTGCTCAGCAGCGTGGGTTTACCCATTATCTACCCAGTATGGATATTCCCATGTTGCCACGCCAACTGGCAGATAACCTCTGCTCTTTACGAACGGGTGAACAGCGTCCTGCAATCGTTTGTCAGATGGCGATTGGCGCAGATGGTTCTTTAGCATCTTCGGCAGAGTTTTCGATTGCCTGGATCCGGTCACAGGCTAAATTAGATTATCAACAGGTTTCAGATTGGTTAGAAGGGACAGGCGACTGGGCCCCACCGACGGCAGCGGTGGCTGAACAGATCCAGCTGTTGTGGGAAGTGGCTAAAGTACGCACAGCATGGCGTCAACAACATACTTCGGTGTTTAAAGATCGGTCAGAGTATCGCCTAGTGGTTGATGATCAGGGAAACGTCGTTGATGTTGCCATCGAAGAGAGGCGAATTGCTCATCGAATGGTAGAAGAAGCCATGATCGTTGCTAATTTATGTGCTGCTAGGCTTCTGCGAGATCATTTAGGCTATGGTATGTTCACGGTCCATAATGGGTTGGAAAAATCGCAGATTGACCAGGTTATCTCCTTATTACAGGCTAACCAAGCTCCATTTAGTGCCGAGCAGCTGCTAACCCCTGAGGGATTTTGTGAACTGCGCCGTTATTTGGATGCGCAACCAACGGCTTATCTAACAGGCTGTTTGCGGCGTTATCAAGGGAACAGTAGTTTGAGTTGGCAGCCAGCCGCTCATTACGGTATGGGATGCGACGTCTATGCGACCTGGACCTCGCCCATTCGTAAATATGGGGATCTGATTAACCAACGATTATTAAAAGCAGTGATTGCTCAGCGTACTCCTGAACAGTTTCCTGGGGCTACTTTAGCAACCTATCTGAACGAGCGCCGTCGGAAACAGCGCTTAACTGAGCGACAGATCAATGATTGGCTGTATGCACGTTTCTTGCAGCAACGATTGAAACCAGGAGAGCAGCAGCTTGCCGAAATTATCGATGTGACGCGTGGTGGATTACGTGGCCGCTTACTGGAAAATGGTGCGGTGATCTTTTTACCCAGTTCAAGCCTCCATCCTATTCGTGAAGAACTGATCTGTTGCCAAGAGAGTGGTTATGTGCTGATTAAGGGGAAACCAAGCTATCGCTTAGGGGATAATCTGTCAGTGGTGTTACGTGAGAACCTCTTAGAAAACCGTCATGTGTTAGCTAGCCCGGCCGCATAGCTGCATTTAGATTGAGAAAACCTTAATAGTAACCTGGTAATATTTAGGCAGCGGTAGAGAAATTTTATGAATCCAATTGTGATGACATCAGACGATGGCTCTTTATCGTCAGCCAGCGTTGTTTCTGTGTCAGATCTATTGCACGGTGCAATCGCTGTGGGCGCCAGGGTGAGTGTGCGGGGTTGGTTACGAACTCGCCGGGATTCTAAAGCCGGCTTCTCTTTTTTAACCCTGACTGATGGCTCCTGCTTTCAATCGCTACAGATCGTTGCTGATCAAAGTCTCTGTAATTATCAGCAGGAGTTGTTACGTTTAACAACCGGTTGCTCTTTAATGGTCACTGGCGTGGTTACCGCCTCAAAAGGTGCCCAGCAAGCGGTGGAATTACAAGCTGAAATGGTTTTGGTCACGGGTTGGGTGGAGGAGCCGGAACACTATCCACTCGCCGCCAAGCAGCATTCAATGGAGCATCTGCGGGATGTAGCACATTTGCGTCCCAGAACCCATATTATCGGTGCTATCACCCGCGTGCGGCATACCTTGGCGCAGGCCATTCATCGATTTTTCGATCAACAGGGTTTTTTTTGGATAGCGACACCGCTGATTACTACAGCCGATTGTGAGGGGGCCGGAGAACTTTTCCGAGTCTCCACGCTGGATTTACAGCGACTGCCACGTCAGGCCAATGGTCAAGTTGATTTTAGCCATGACTTTTTTGGGCAAGAGGCTTTTTTAACCGTTTCTGGACAGCTTAATGCTGAAAGTTATGCTTGTGCGCTCTCCAAAGTATACACTTTTGGGCCCACTTTCCGTGCGGAGAATTCTAATACCAGCCGCCATTTGGCGGAATTTTGGATGGTAGAGCCAGAAATGGCTTTTGCTGATTTACAAGATAATGCGAATTTAGCGGAAAATTTGCTTAAAACGGTGATCAGCGAACTGTTAAATCAACGGCAAGCAGAAATAGAGTTTTTTTCTCAGCGGGTTGATCCAACCGTGTTTGAACGTTTACAGCAGCTGGTTGATCGCTCGTTCATTCATCTAGACTATCAAGAAGCCATTGATATCCTACAGCGCAGTGGGCGATCTTTTGAGCAACCGGTAGCTTGGGGTATTGACTTGGCTTCCGAACATGAACGCTACTTAGCCGAAGCGTACTGTCAAGGCCCGGTTATCGTAAAAAACTACCCTAAAACTATTAAAGCATTTTATATGCGGCTTAATGACGATGGACAAACAGTGGCGGCCATGGATGTATTAGCGCCTGGTATAGGCGAAATTATCGGTGGATCGCAACGGGAAGAGCGACTATCGGTACTGGATCAACGCTTATTAGAGCAGGCAATCGATCCCGAACAATACCATTGGTACCGTGATTTGCGCCGCTTTGGCACTGTCCCCCATGCTGGTTTTGGATTAGGCTTTGAACGACTGTTGCTGTACGCGACTGGGGTTCAAAATGTGCGAGATGTTATTCCTTTTCCACGAACACCCAAGCAGGCTAAGTATTAATCGGCATGCTCAGTAGACGGTTATTAAGGAAACAGGCCCTAGTACAGGAAAATAAAAATTAATCCACCTTTAGGGATATAGAGGTTTTTATCCTACTTTTTAGGCCAGTATTTTTACAAAATCTTTAAGAAAAGGACTTTTATTTCAGTTAATTTTTTCTACCAACAGGAGATTGACCACCCCATGGATCGCTTCCTTGTCTGAGCGAGAATCCTTGTGAGTTTTGCAATCTAGCAGCATAATAATCAGCATAACCTCCCTTAGTCCCACAAACGCCCGCATCTCGAAGTGCTTATAGAATAATCAAAAGACTGTTTCTTTTTTGGAGTTCCCGCCACATCGTGAACATCCCTATTTGCTTGATCTTGAGCTAGCCAATCAACTGATGTAGCTGAAACTTCGTAAACATCATTTTCTGCCTGCTTATGACCTGTGTTATTAAAACCTAACTTACCCTTTATCTTGCTAAACATGTAATCAAACTCCCAAGTTAAATGTTAAAAAAAGTTAAAATATTATTAATATTTATGCCTTATATTACTAATTTAAATTAACACAACAGGCTTAACTAGCAGAGAAACCATTTCAAAAACAGCCGCCAGACTTGACGTAGGAACAGTAACGCTTTTTATCGGAAGCATAGATGTACAATAAAGGAAAATATTAGGAAGAATTATTACTATTTTTGTTAAAAGTTCCCTAAAATAAGCAAATTGTAATAAATAGTTACAATTTTGGCCGAGCTGCCTGGGTGTTTAGGGCTCAATAAGCTAGAACAGAGGGGTAGAACGTGAAATACTGACACTCTTGCAGCATTTTATTCCCCTAAGAAACAAGATGGAATGCTAGGGAATAGCAGTTAATTGTTAGAAATTGAGGTATTGTATGATGAGACCACTAAAGACCGCAGTAACGCCCATGCTTCTGATGGCTACGTTAACCAATGTTCAGGCGCATATACTATATGAAGAGGGAGATAAAAAGCTGGAGCTAATTGGCAAGGTACTTTTGGAGCGTGATTTCTCTAAAGATAAAGGTGAAGAGGGTGATCAAAGCGCTTTGCGGCTTGGGCTTAAAGGAGAGATGCCGATGGCCGATGATCTGAAAGCTGGCGAAATGATCAAGCTGTTTGGACAGTTAGAGTTAGGTAAGAGCCTTACCCCTGCGCCAGTGAATACACGGGCCGCCGTTATCGGGATAGAGGGAGAATCAATTGGTAAACTCTCCTATGGCCGGACTTTAGGGGTAATGAGTGAAGTAACTGGTTTTACTGGCATTTTGCCGGTATCTTGTAATGATGCCTTGGGAGATGGAGCCGATCGCTTTGGCACCGGGCGAGCGACCGGTTTATTACGATGGTATACTCCCAAGGTGCAAGGCGTGCAATTGGCTGTCCAATATTTGCCGAAAAACAGTGCTGAAGATAGTAAGGAAACAGAAAAACATAAAGATAAACAATTGAAAGGCAGCAATGGTGATGGCTATGGAGTAGCATTAACTCATGATACCGGCATGGGTCTCACCTGGGGAGCTGCTTATAACCAAGGGGCTAAAAACCTTAAGCAGAAGCAACGCTATCACAATCCTAATCGTCCCGAGATGTTTGCTGTCTCGGTTAAGTATGATCATGAGCTGTTTTATGTTGCCGCTGCTTATGCCCAGACTCGTAACCAGCTGTTTTTTAACAATAAAGCGTTAATTTGTCAATCGGGTGTGGCTAAACCGGCTGAACAAGGGGTGTTTGCCAAAGAATCTCAAGGATTTGAAGCAGTAGCGAAGTATAAATTTGCTAATGGTTTGCAGCCAACAGTCGGTTATTTACAAAGCACAGTTACTTTGAAAGATGACATTTACGATACTAAAGAAAAGAATGTCCATTTCGTTGATGTTGGCTGTAATTATGAGCTAAGTAAACAATTCTCTGTAGCCGCAGACTATAAGGTTAATTTGCTGAAAGAAGATAAAGCGAAGATATTGGGTGTGAGTGCGGAAAATATCCTAGGAATCGGCTTAACTTATGTCTTTTAATTAAGTAGCAGTACGGTTTGATATCGATTGACGGTAAGAGATCCTTACCGTCTTTTTGTTTTTACAGCAGCGTGTGCCTTAGCTGGACGTTTCCCTGACTGTTTAAAGTGTAGTCAGAGGAAGGTAGGGACGATATTCGGGTGTCCAGAACAGCTCATTGAGTCGTTGTTGCAGGCTAGCCTCATCGGTGATTGGAGAAACGCCTTCATCCTGGGCCGCTTGAGCTACCCGAATTGCTATGGTACTTGAAACTTGTCGAATTGATTCGAAGGCAGGCAATAGCATGCCCGATCCTTGACAGGCAAGGGGGGAGCAGTCTGCCAGTGCTTGACTGGCCGCGAGCAGCATTTTCTCAGTAACCTGCGTGGCTTGGCCAATCAGCAACCCTAAGCCTAACCCCGGGAAGATATAGGAGTTGTTACACTGGGCAATCGGGTAAGATTTTCCTTGATAATCCACTGCAGCAAAAGGGCTGCCAGTGGCAATCAGTGCTGCACCCTGAGTCCAAGCCAATAAATCACTAGGATGCGCCTCAGCCTGTGAGGTTGGATTGGAGAGTGGCATAATAATTGGCCGCTGACAGTGACGATACATTTCCTTGATAACCGGTTCATCAAATAGCTTAGGTTGCCCACAGACACCAATCAATACAGTTGGTTTGGCGTGGTGCACCACATCCCATAATGAGAAGTGATTGCCCTGTAGCGTCCAGTGCTTGATAGCCTCACTACTTTGCGCCAAAGCATACTTATAAGGAGGAAGATGGGTCAATTGATCAGTAGTCAATCCCTTGCTGCCTACCATAAAGATTTGACGACGAGCCTGCTGTTCGGTTAACCCTTCAGATTGCATTTGGGTAATCATTAGCTCAGCGATCCCACAGCCTGCAGAACCACTGCCAAGAAACACAATGGTCTGTTGGGACAATTGGCTACCCGCTGCCTGGCAGGCAGCCAGCAGACATGCTAAGGTAACTGCTGCGGTTCCCTGGATATCATCGTTAAAGCAACAAATTTGTTTTTGATAGCGATCGAGCAGTTTGACAGCATTGTGGTGAGCAAAATCTTCAAATTGCAGCACCACATTGGGCCAACGGCGCTGAATAGCCTGAATACATTGATCAACAAACTCTTCATAGATCTGCTCTTCAAGTCGTGGCTGACGCCAGCCTAGGTAAAGCGGATCACTTAAATGTTGTGGGTTATCGGTGCCAACATCCAATAAAATCGGTAACGTATAAGCAGGATCAATACCACCGCAGGCCGTGTAGAGCGATAGTTTACCAATTGGGATCCCCATGCCCCCCGCTCCTTGATCGCCTAGGCCTAAAATACGTTGGCCGTCAGTCATCACAATCACCCGAATCTCGCGTTGGCCAACATTTTGCAAGATAGTATCCAGGTGGTGTCGATTTGGATAAGAGAGCACCAAGCCGCGAGGATGGCGATAAATATGAGAGAATTGCTGGCAGGCTTGGCCGACAGTAGGTGTATAGATAATGGGTATCATCTCGCTGAGATGTTTGTGCAATAGCTGATAAAATAGAGTTTCATTAGTATCTTGCAGGTTTCTGAGGTAATTGTAGCGCTCTAAAGGCTGCTCATATTGACGGAATTGTTGATAGGCACGCTCCCTTTGTTCATCGAGTGATTCTACCACGATGGGTAATAACCCGTGGAGGTTAAAGGCAGCTCTTTCCGCCTCTGTAAAAGCTGTGCCTTTATTCAATAGAGGGTCTTCTAATAAAGCGGTGCCGGTGGCAGTGGTATAAACTGGTTTAAGTTTCATCAGGATTATCTTATATCAAGCAGCCAAGTCATGAGTTGCTTAGCATACCATAGAGTGGCTGACAGTAAACGGCTATCACCTTGGCTGAAAATAGAGAATTATTTTATGCTAGCGAGTTGATTGTAAAGCCTGCCGTCTTTTAATTTTCTATAGCCATTAGGGGGGTTATCCAGTCAATGCCGCTTCCTCAGTTACTAGATTGTAGTAGCTAACTATCTGTTGTAGGAGCATCAGCGCATTGGGTTGCTTAGTATAAGTTTGTAGCAATTGCTGTAGTTGATGCTGGAATGGCCACGTTGCCCATCGCTGCTGGCAGTGAGCATGCCAATTGTCCTGTTCTTGCGTAGAGAGAGTATGTGGAAAGTTACGAGCGCGATAGCGAAATAACAAGGGCGCTAAGCGTTCATCCTGAAAACGTCCTGCCAGGGTAGTCAGCTGTGATGCAGGCAGTGAAGGTACTTGTTGAATAAGCTTTCGATCAGCTTGACTAAAGAAATTATCATAAAGACAGGCTTCAACATCCCGATCCCAAGCGATTTCGGGAGGTTTAGAAAAGATAGCAGTCACCGTCTCACCGATCCTTGGTCCTGCCTTCTGCAGTTTTTTTAGATTAAGCAGACAATGGTGACGATTTAGGCCCAGACGCTCAGCATCCTGTGGGCGTAGGGTGTTAGCTGGTGCTAGGACCGGGCATTTATTGAGATGGATCAGCTTTAAGGGGATAACGACCTTAGTTTCCCCTAACTTCTCCTGCCTACTAAATAGGTGCTGCTGTAGCCACTCCACGTTTTGCATCAGTAGGGGTTCAATATCACCGCTCAGATCACAAGCAATGACAGCATTCTGATTGTTAGGATGCCAGGCTAAGGGGACTACCCAACTCGTACAACCTTTTCGAGCACTAAACATGCCTGAAATGTGAACTAAGGGAGTTAATTGCTGAATATTAATCAGCGAGGCTAACAGCTGCTTAGTCCGATGGTGATATAAGTAGTTAAACAGTCGGGGTTGGGCTTGTCGTAGCCGTTTGGCTAGCGCAATTGTGGCATAAACGTCAGATAGGGCATCATGGGCTTGTCGATGGACAATATCATTAGCTTCTGTCAGTCGTTGGAGCTTAAAACAGGGTATTCCCTCTTCGGTGGTTGGCCATTCTATGCCTGCCGGGCGTAGTGCGTAGCAAGCGCGTGCTACATCTAAAAGGTCCCAACGGGAATTGCCCTGCTGCCAGCTATAGCCATAAGGGTCATAAAAATTGCGATAGAACAGATGACGCGTCACTTCATCATCAAAGCGGATACTATTATATCCCAGAATACAGCTATTGGGTTGCGTTAGCACTTGATGAATTTGTCGAGCGAACTCCGCTTCGTTGGTTCCCTGCTCTAGCGCTTGTTGAGGGGTGATGCCCGTGATTAATACCGCTTGTGGATCAGGTAGGTAGTCTTGAGGGGGTTGGCAATAAAACAGCTGTGGTGCTTCGATAGGATTGAAATCATCATCAGTTCGTACACCAGCAAACTGCACCGGTCGATCAAGCGCAGGGTGTTGACCAAAGGTCTCATAGTCATAAAAATAGAAATGGTGTGATCCAGCGTGACTCACTCAGAATCCCCCTTCTGTTTATCTAAACTTGTGTTAGCAGGCCAGCCGTAGCAAGTTTATTGTATCAGCTGCTTGATGGATTGGTAAGGCGGGGTAGGGCTTTCAGCTAAGTAATACAGCTGGTATGGCGTTAAGTCAGTGATGATTGGCTTGGCATGAGCAAGAATATAGATTATTAGGTATGTGCTGTGGTAGAGAATAATCAGCAATCGTTATCAGTCAAACAGATGGTCTCCCTACGGGTTGATGAGGTACGCGCTAAAAATTCGCAGGTACGTCAGCAATTTTCAGAGATCGAAGCATTAGCACACTCAATAGTGCGTG
This sequence comes from Candidatus Symbiodolus clandestinus, assembly GCA_038960095.1. Classification (GTDB taxonomy): domain Bacteria; phylum Pseudomonadota; class Gammaproteobacteria; order Enterobacterales; genus Symbiodolus; species Symbiodolus clandestinus. The sequence goes on along the minus strand of CP152425.1, from coordinate 282,202 downwards.
AAGGACAGATTCAGCCGATTGTGGTGTCGCCTAAAAATAGCGAAGGGTACTATGTGATTCAACAAGGAGAGCGTCGGTGGCGAGCTTGTCAATTAGCGAAGGTAGCCCGGATTGAAGCTATCATCAACGATCCCAAAAGCAATGAATTGGATGAGGTTGCTGGGGAACTGATTGAAAATATCCAACGTGAAGCGTTAATGCCATTAGAAATAGCTCAAGCGCTACAGCGATTTGTGCAGCAGGGCTGGCAACAAAAGGAGATTGCTGAACGTTTGGGAAAAAATAGTAGTTTTGTCTCTACCCATCTCTCCCTGCTAAAAATGGCTGATTGCATCAATGGGCTTTATCAAGCCAATGTGACTCGCGATATTGAGACTTTAAATAATTTGCGTCAACTGTATGAGCTTGAGCCCGATGAAGTACGAGAAATTTGTCAAATGGCCTTGGAACAGGGCATCACCCGACAGCAGTCACGCGAATGGTTGAATGCCGGTAAAAAACGGGCTGGAAAAGTCGTTAGGGGGGCTAAAGTCACTCACCAAGTTGACGCAGTACCAGCAATCGAAATAGCATCAACAGAAGTAGTAGCATTGGAGCCATCAGTCGCCGTAGAGCCAGTGATAGAGCCGATGGTGGCTGATGACGTTCTAGTCGACAAGGCTAGGCGATTATCGACTCCAGAATCAAAGGAAATACAGCCGCTGACTAGCGTGCTTTCAAGTGCTAGCAAGGATATAGAGGGGGTTACTAACCCTCCTCAGGACGATGTCCGGGTTTTGATAGATAAATCGCCATCTACTCAGTCTGATTCTACTATTGAGTATGTTCCAGAGGAATCGCAACTTTCCGACTTTGAAGAAGCCAGTTGGCGTCGGGTAGCGGCCGAAGAGTTGCGGATTGTGATTAATCTACTCAGTGAAACCGATTTCCAATCAGGCGTTTTATTATTGGATCGGGTTGACCAGCAGGCAGATTACGTTTGGGCAGAAGTGTATCAGGGAGGGCAAGCAAAAAAAGTTCGGGTCCCGGTTGCTGACGTTGAACTGGTTCGGATAGAGAGTGAAACTGTTAAATAGCGAGCTTGGGCTATTGACAGCCGCTAGGGCGATCGCTATGATGCATCCGGTTCAATATGCCATTCCCCTGTAGTTCAGTCGGTAGAACGGCGGACTGTTAATCCGTATGTCACTGGTTCGAATCCAGTCGGGGGAGCCATCTATAAAAACCGGTTGATAATCTTTTAGTTGTTCTCCCTCCTTAATATTTAATTTTCTATCTCATATCATGCAGTGGTGTTTAAGTTTTAACGAAACCTGCGGAATTTTCCACACATAGCTTAGTTTTTGGTGGAGAGGGAGCATTCCTGACTACTTTGCATTTTGCAGCATTCTGGCGCTTGCATCATAACGGATAAGACGGTATCTGATGAGTATGCTGTAAAATAGAGAGCCCCCAAAGAGCAAAGTTTCACATGTGAAAGCGTGACAATAAGTTAAAAATGGCGGCCTACTGTTTTTTATGGTTAGGCGCCTTGATCCTATAGTAAGTACGCTAAAGCTTCTCGAATAAAATTTTATCGGTAGCAATAGGATGAAGTCACCTGACTGCACGGATTGGACTCAGGCGATAACTTAACTTTAGCGGAAGTTTAAGCACCGCAGCAAGCGATCCATGGCTCGGTAACTCAATGCCTCCATAAGATGCGTACGGTCAATAGAAGTAGTATCTTCTAAATCAGCAATCGTGCGGGATACCTTAAGAAGTTTATGCCAAGCGCGGGCAGACAACCCCAATTTCACTAAAGCAGTTTCTAAAAAATGGGCATCAGTGGTAGTTAATCGACAATCATGCTCAACTTCTCGGCTGGATAACCAGACATTGCTTTTGCCTCGCCGCTCCATTTGTCGTGCTCGTGCTTTAATCACTCGATCTTGAATGACTTGGCTACTTTCTCCCCTATCCCCGCCTTGACTTAAGGTTCCCTGCGGTAATAGCGGAACTTCTAAAGAAAGATCAAAACGGTCCAACAGTGGCGCCGATAGCCGACTGAGATAACGTAATATAGGCCGTGGATCGGCCAGCAGTCCGGTCGTAGAGGCTGTTTTATGTAAACTTGGGTTCATGGCAGCAATCAGTTGAAAACGTGCTGGAAAGGTCACCTTGTAGTTGGCACGGGCAATGGTAATCTCTCCAGATTCTAAGGATTGCCTAAGCGCATCTAATGCACGTCGTTCAAACTCCGGTAATTCATCAAGAAACAGCACTCCATTATGGGCTAAGGCAATCTCTCCAGGAGTGGGTAAGCGGCCACCCCCCACCAAAGCAGCGACAGAAGCGGTATGATGGGGTGCACGAAATGGAGGAAATTGCCAGGATGCAAGCTTGGATTGACCGTAGACTAGGCAGGTGATGACTGCCGTTTCTAAAACCGCTTCAGGAATCATTGGGGGAAGAATGCTGGGAAGACGATTGGCTAATAAAGTCTTCCCCGTACCCGGAGGTCCTAGCAATAGCAGATGGTGAGTACCGGCTGCAGCAACCTCCAGTGCACGCTTGGCATGCTGTTGACCAATCACTTCCTGCAAGTCGAGTGGGAAAGGGACCGTAGGTGCATCAACGAAGGTAGCCGCTGGAAGCGGCTGCTTGCCTTGTAGGTAAGCACATAATGCGAGAAGGTCAGAGGCTACCAAAGTTTCTTGTTGGGTGACTAGAGCGACTTCTTCGCTATGATTGACGGCAGTAATTAGTTGTCGCTTTGCGGCATGCGCTGCTAATGCTGCTGGAATGATACCAGTCACTGCCCGTAAGGCCCCTGATAGGCCTAGTTCTCCTAAGAATTCGTAGCGTGACAAGTTCGCTAATGGGATCTGTGCTGAGGCAGCTAAAATACCTAAAGCAATCGCTAAATCATAGCGTCCTCCTTCCTTAGGCAGATCAGCTGGAGCCAAGTTAACAGTAATCCGTTTTGCTGGAAAAGTGAAGCCACTGTTTAATAGAGCGCTACGCACGCGATCCCGTGCTTCTTTGACAGCAATCTCTGCTAGTCCAACCAGAGTAAAACCAGGCAAACCATGGCTGATGTGTACCTCCACTATGACGGTAGGGGCCTCGATACCGATTGAAGCCCGCGTATAAATAGTTGCAAAACTCATCGTTGATAATACTCAATCTGCCACTCACATCCCCTCTTTTTAGCGAATTGTGGGAATTTGTCAGCTTTCCGGTAATGATTATCGAGTTGAATCACAAAATATAAAGAAACAGCCTCTTCGTCTGGGCAAAACAACCTAGGATCGGAAACTAAGTTTAACTCCTATTGGACCGCCAGCAGTGACCCGCGTTGTTATGATTGATTACGCCGTAAAACCACATCATTTAGGGCGGAGATATCAGGTGCGAAATGTTTTGACTATCCCAGTACCATTGCTAAAATAGCCAAGCTAATTAGCGACCGCTAGCTTATACCGCAGGGCGTGCGGAAATTTAAGCCTGAAGAGAGTAGGTGTCGTTAAACCACTCTGTAAAGCAGGAATCCACCGAGGATAGCCAGGGTAAGGCCTGGCTGCAGTAGAAATCCTTACCGATGTTGGGCGAAGGACGTCAATTACTACTGAACAAACGCATTTTGGGCAAATATGGCCGATACGATAAAAAGTGCAATTGCCTGTGGCCGGTTGATGTTGCAACTGATGGGAATTCATCCTGCCACAGAGATTCTTGCCAACTCTCATCCAAACATTGACAGCGGCTTAAAGCTGCTCAATCAAAATCAAGGGGCGCGGTTGCGTCGCCGTCGCTTACCATTCCATAAAGTAGCTACTAAGCATTTACCCATCGCTTTTCTAGGTAAAGATGGCGATTATCGTTTATTGGCTAAAATGGATAGTGTACGAGGACTGGTCCAGCACCCATTTCAGCCGAACACCGAATTGTGGACTGAAGATCAATTGCGCAATGCTTGGACAGGTGAAGTTATTCGCTTGTACGCCCCGTCTCTAAAATTTAGCCTAACTTGGTTTTTGCCAGCTTTTTGGAAGTATCGTTGGTTGTTGCTGGAAGTGCTGCTGTTTTCATTTATTTTACAGCTGTTAGCGCTCATGTTGCCATTGTTCTTCCAGGTGGTAATGGATAAGGTGTTGTTTCACCAGGGAATGAAAACCTTAGATATACTGATTTTAGCGCTGGTAGCAACAGGGATTTATGAATCGGTACTGCGTGCGTTGCGTGAATATCAATATTCCCATACGGCAAATCGGATCGATGTGCTGTTAGGTGTCAATTTAGTCCAGCACCTGTTGGGATTGCCGCTGTTGTATTTTAAAAATCGCCAAGTAGGTGCTTTAGTGGCTCGCGTGCGCGAATTGGATAGCGTACGAGAATTTCTGGGCGGTTCACTATTTACCTTGGTGGTTGATCTCATTTTCATGAGTGTGTTTCTGGTTGTGATGTGGTCCTTATCACCAATGCTTACTGCTATTGTATTGGTTTCGGTACCTATTTACATTCTAATTGCTTGGAAGATAACTCAGCCGCTTCAAGATCGCTTAGAAGAACAATTTCGCTACAACGCGGTTAACACTGCTTTTCTAACGGAGAGTATTGCTGGTGCGGAGACGGTCAAGAGTTTAGCGGTTGAGCCCAGATTAGCCCGCCGCTGGGAGATACAGACGCGTGACTTAGTAGCAGCGAGCTATCGAACACAACTGCTCTCATCATTTTCTAACCATGGTGTACAATTTTTGGGGAAATTTGTCTCATCGGCGATATTATGGTTAGGGGCCCAATATGTTATTGAGCAACGAATAACCTTGGGTCAATTAATTGCCTTTAAAATGATGTCTGATCACCTATCTCAACCATTAAGCCGATTAGTTGAGCTGTGGAGTCAATTTGTCCAAGCACAGGTGGCGGTTGATAAGTTAGGGGACATCCTTAATATGCCTAGGGAGCAGGAGAGCAAGGAGCCACCTATTGAATTGCAAGGAAATATCAACTTACAAGCGATAACTTTCCGTTATCAACCCGGGGCGCCATTAGTGCTTCATGGAATAACATTGCAAATCAAGGCAGGAGAGCATATTGGGATTGTTGGGGAGTCAGGATCAGGTAAGAGTACCTTAGCTCGGCTACTGCTGCGACTCTATTTACCAGAAAACGGGTGTATTTGGTTTGATGACCATCCGTTAGACTCGATCAATATCGTTAGCTTGCGCCGGCAGGTCTCTGTGGTACTTCAAGAGAACTTTTTGTTCAACCGCAGTGTAAGAGACAATATTGCACAAGCAATCCCAGAAGCATCTTTAGAGCGAGTTATGGAAGCAGCTCAGTTAGCGGGTGCCCATGAATTCATTTTACGGTTACCGATGGGTTATGACACCGTGTTGGCTGAAGGAGGCAGTTCGTTGTCCGGGGGACAGCGACAGCGAGTTGCCATTGCACGGGCTTTGCTACCTAATCCAAAGATTTTGATTTTTGATGAAGCAACGAGCGCTCTAGATGACGAGTCGCAAGCGATTATTCAGGAAAATATGGAGCGGATTTCGGTTGGGCGCACGGTAGTCACCATTGCGCATCGTTTATCGACTGTTCGTCAATGTCATCGTATTATTGTGCTACATCAAGGACAAATCATAGAACAGGGAGAGCATGAGTCTTTGTTAGGATTACAAGGTAAGTATGCTCGTCTGTGGAATCTGCAACAAGACTTAAAACAGGAAGCGAGTTGATGCGCGCACGATTAAAAAACTGGTACAATGCTTGGAAAAACAGGGGTCGCACTCAAGATCATTATGAATTCTTGCCGGCTTACCTAGAACTTTTGGAACGACCGCCGTCACCATCGGCTCGGATAACTGCTAAGGTAATTGCTTGTTCAGTTATCGTGGCAATTGTTTGGGCCTGCTTGGGGCAGCTTGATATGCATGTGGTTGCTGTTGGCAAGCTGGAAGTCCCTAGCCGCTCTCAAGAGATACAGCCTTACTTCAATGGAGAAGTGGTTGAGATTCATGTGCGTAATGGACAGTCGGTTAAAAAGGGCGATCCTTTGCTGACACTGAATCACGTGGATGCTCAGAGAGGTTTGCAGTCATCTCAGGAAAAATTAGCTCATCAGCAGCTAGTATCTGCCTGTTACCAAACGTTAATTAGTGAGGACCCTAAATGGTCGGAAATAACGGCGATTGATGCTCCTGAATCGGTTATTGCTGAAAGTCGTTTGTATTGTCAGAGTTTATGGCAGCATTATCGTGCACAGCTGTCTGAGGCGGATGCTATTTTAGCTAAAAATGCCTCAGATCAAGAGAAGTGTCGAGCAGAGATAGCCGTCTTAGAAAAGCTACAGGAGAACTACCAACAACGTTTGGCTGCTCAGAAAAAATTAACCGCTTCGCAAGTACAATCACGCGAAAAACTATTGGAATATGAAGCCGGTGCCCTTAACACCGACCGAGAGTTGACCAATCAACGCTCGATGCTTAATGTATTGAAAGCTGAACAGAAGAGTTTGCAGCAGCGGCGTGCTTCCCAGCAATCTCAAATCCACCGCGAGTGGCATGAAAGATTAAGGGAGCTGAATAATCAACTACCCGATCTACAACAAAATTTGGGAAGAGCACGAGAATACCAGCGTCTTCAAGTCTTGCGTGCGCCTTTAGATGGTATCGTACAGAAGTTAGAGGCAAATACTATTGGCGGTATCGTAAATCCTAACAATAAAATTTTAATCATTACGCCGCATGATGCTCCGCAAATTGCTGAAGTGCAGATCAAAAATAAAGATATAGGGTTTGTTCAGGTTGGCGATGCAGTCACAATTAAGATAGATGCTTTTCCCTACAGCCGTTATGGAACTTTACAAGGAAACGTGAAGAGTATTTCACGCGATGCCATTGCTCAGGAGCGCTCTGAGGCGGCATCAGGAGACTCTTCCTATGTATTCCCAGCGCAGATTACGCTTAAGCAGAACTACATCATGGTAGATGGTAAGAAAGTAATGCTCACACCGGGTATGTCGATTCAGACCAATATTAAAGTAGGAAAAAGAAGGGTTATTGATTATGTCTTTAGTCCCGTGCGTGAATACCAATCAGAAGCGTGGCGTGAACCATGATAACAGCAGCTTATGGAATACCAGCTATTGTTAAAGCTGCTCATATTTTAAAGTTGGCCGCTACCGAGGCAACGTTAAACCATACCTTAGGGGTTGAGACTCAACAACTCGATGCCTTAGATGTTTGCCGTGCGGCTACTTACGCGAGTATGCGAGCAAAATGGATCCAAGGTGTTGGTAGAGTTGAGACCATACCAGTTCCTGCCCTAGTTTGTTTACGGGGAGTGTGGCAGGTTGTTGAAAGAATAGAGGGTTCTTATTGGTATCTTTATGATCCCTCAACTCAGCAGCATAACCGAGAACCGCTGCCTACCAAGCAGCAATGGGCTAATACGTTAGTGGTTCTGCTGGCCGAAAATAAATTAACCGTCTCTGAAGTAAAGTTTGGCTTCCAGTGGTTTTTACCTTCGATTTTGCGCCATAAAAGGCAATTGCGAGATGTGTTGGCACTCTCGTTTATGTTGCAATTGGTAGCACTGTTTAGCCCAATGGTTTTTCAAAATGTTATTGACATGGTATTAGTCCATAGAGGACTATCCAGCTTGCATGTGCTAGCGTTAGCCATGCTAGGATTCGCAGTCGCTGAACCTTTGTATAGTTACTTACGTGGGAAAGTATTTTCGCATTTTTCAAGCAAAGTCAATTCGGAGCTCTCTAGCCGTTTATATCGTCATCTAATCACCTTGCCCCTAGATTATTTTGCGCAACGCCAAACCGGACAAGTCGTTGCCCGTATTCGGGAGATGGCACATATTCGCCAATTTCTAACGGGATCGGCTTTGATGCTGATATTGGATAGCGTATTTATTGTCATGTTTTTGATTGTCATGTTTCATTATGCTAAAAAGTTGGCTTGGATCGTCATTGCTTCCTTATTCCTGTATGCAGGGTTTTGGTTGATTATGGGGCCGATACTGCGCTTTAGGGTGACTAAAGAATATGATGCTAATGCGCTGTCAACCGCTTTTTTGACAGAATCGATAACGGGTATTGAAACGATAAAAACCACTGGGACTGAGTCCGATTTTTTACGCAAGTGGCAAGTGACTTTAGCGTGCCAGATCCGTTCTGCATTTACCGCCAATAAAGTAGGTATCTTTGCAGGCCAAGGGGTTAACTTGATTCAAAAGCTTTCTTCTGCTGCTATTCTTTACGTTGGTGTTAAACTGGTGATTGCCGGGAATCCTCAGACTGGCGAGTTTTTAACTCCGGGTGGATTAGTTGCCTTTAACATGCTATCGAGCCATGTTACTCAGCCTATTTTGCGATTGGCACAGATGTGGCAAGAGTTTCAACACACCTTAATTGCCTTACGGCGAATTGGTGATATCTTAGACTCCCCCTCGGAAGTGGGCCGTAAAGGCGTAGCAATGTTACCTCAATTGCAAGGTAAGGTAGAGTTTAATAATGTACGATTTCGCTATAATGCTGAATCACCAGAGGTACTACAGGGGTTGACGTTTAGCGTACAAGCAGGAGAATTTATAGGTATTACTGGACCCTCTGGATCGGGGAAAAGTACCTTAACGCGTTTATTACAGCGCCTCTACGTGCCACAACAGGGGCAGGTATTGGTTGACGGGATGGATCTTGCTATTGCCGATCCGAGTTCGTTGCGCTGCAATATGAGCGTAGTTTTACAAGAGAACGTTCTGTTTGCTGGCAGCATTATCGATAATATTCGACTTTGTTCTCCAGAGGCTCCAGAGGAAGAAGTTATTGCTTCTGCCTGCCTTGCAGGTGCTGATGAATTTATCGCTGCATTACCCCATGGTTACCATACTATGATTGGAGAGCGTGGTAATGGACTTTCTGGTGGACAGCGTCAACGGGTGGCTTTAGCGAGAGCATTACTGGCTAATCCACGTATCCTTATATTGGATGAGGCTACTTCAGCACTGGATTATGAATCAGAATCAGCGATTATGGCCAACATGGATAAGATTTGCGCTGATCGTACGGTGATTAGCATTGCTCACCGTTTGAATACCATACGTCGCACGAATCGTATTTTAGTGGTTGATCAGGGACAGATTGTTGAACAGGGGAATCATGAGTGCTTGCTGGAGAAAAAAGGATTGTATGCTCATCTTTGGGATCAGCAAACCGGCTAAAGAAGATATTATCTAAGGATCGGCGGATGGTGTGGTATCGTTTTCTAGTGCCAATAGCCAGCACGAATGGCGCTTTGGATCACAATAATCATTAGCCCGCTACACAGAGTTATGATTAACGCCAAAGTGCCTCCGTTCGCTCGATAGACACCATGTGGAAATTGTTTTCGAACTTTCCAGACCAAGGCAACTGGTAATAGAAGCGCCAGGATTGCTAAAGCAATCGCTGCATAGCCTAATGCTCTCATAAATCCTTGAGGATAAATGCTAGCAAATAGCAGCGGTGGCAAAAAGGTATATAAAATTGCTTTGAAACGGTGGCGGAGCGTTGAAGCACCTGAGGTGTGCTCTAAACAGTGATCAAAAAGCCCTAAAGCTACTCCTAATAACGAAGTCAATAATGCCAGAGCAGCAAATAGCGTGACGACTCTCGCAATATAGGTAGGGATGCCAAATTGTTTGATGGCTTGTAATAAGCCTAGAATGCCAGAATTGCCTTGTAAAAAGTTGGATAAGATTTGGGGAGGCATTAGCCCTTGGATGGCCCATTGCCAGAGTAGATAAACAGATAAAGGGATGGTACTGCCTAGCAAAATCATTTGGCGCTGTTTATGAAATGGTTTGGGCAGATAGTGGAGAATACTGGGCAGCGAGGCATGGAAACCAAAGGCAGTCAATAGTATAGGGATTGCGGTTAACCAGGCAGCTGATTGTTGAGGGAGGGCAACCAGCTGCCTGATTTGTGTGTGTGGCATAATCAACAGCAACATGACTAAAAAAGCAACCATTTTAAGACTAAAAAGCAGACGATTGCCGGCATCGATTAACTTAGGTCCACAGCCAACCACCAACGCGGTTAATAGAGTTAATAATAAAATGCCTTGTTTCGGCATGACGGGTAGTAACCAGCTACCTAGTATGTCAGCAAGTTGTTCGCCACCCGCTGTTAAATAAGCGGCAATTAAACTATATAGCAGTAGTAACAACGTGCTATGAATAAGCCAATAGCCGGGTTTCCCTAAGTAGCATGCCGCCAAGGTCACCAATCCACAGCCTGGCGCATGGTATTGTGATATCTCAAGGATGAGTAGTGCACTGTAAGTGGTGAGAGACCATAGGGTAATTAATAACAGCACACTCATTGGAAAGCCAATACTAGCGCATACCAGCGGCATGGCAAGCATCCCGGCACCGATAGTCGTTCCAGCAATGAGTAAGCTTCCTCCAATAAGCCGATTTTTCATGAATAATGTCTTTTGTCTATTCACTCCCTATAATACAGGACACCTTAAACAATGGCTGTTATAGAGTCAATGACTCGTGAAAATTAAACGATTGGGTTGGTAAGCCCAATTATAGAGCTAAGAGTAGGTCAGATTTTGGGATGCAGCAGCAGGGTAAGATCTCATTGTCTTTTTTATAAGCGAGTGGTAAACCGGTATTGCTAACTTGGCCTTGCAACAGTTGCGTCCGACAAGCTCCACAATAACCCTGTTGACATTGATACTCTAAAGGGATCTGCTGCTGTTTTAGGCTATTCAGCAAAGTGGTTTGATCGTTGACTTGGATGACTCTGCCACTGCGCTGGAGTGTTACTCGATATTCAGCCATTAGCTTACCAAGTCCTATAACTGAAAGCCATGCAAGTCTTCTGGTTGCACACTAGTATCAATTTGGCCGACCAAATAGGAACTGATCTCAACCTCTTGAGGAGCAACTTGTACGTTATCAGAAGTTAACCAGCTGTTGATCCATGGTAGAGGATTAGAGCGCTGCTGAAACGGTGAGGTTAAATTGAGCGCCTGCATACGTAGGCTAGTAATATACTCCACATATTGGCATAAAATATCGCGATTTAAACCGATCATCGAACCAGATTGGAATAGGTAGCTAGCCCAGGCTTTTTCCTGTTCTGCCGCTGTGATAAAGAGGGCTTCTGCCTGTTGGCGACATTCTTTGGCGATCACCGCCATTTCCGGATCATCTTGCTCACCGGCCATAATGGTTAATAGGTGCTGTGTTCCGGTTAAATGCAGGGCTTCATCACGAGCAATGAAGCGGATCAATTTAGCATTCCCTTCCATCACTTTACGTTCTGCAAAAGCAAAAGAGCAAGCGAAGCTGACATAGAAGCGAATGGCTTCCAGAACATTAACGCTCATTAGGCAAAGGTAGAGCTTCTTTTTTAAAGCGCGTCGATCGATGGATAAAGTCCGTTGACGCAGTTGATGGGTGCCTGGACCGAGAAGTTGATAAGCGGTTGATGATTCAATCAGATCATCATAGTAGTGAGAGATATCGGTGGCACGTTTTAAGATCTCCTGATTCAGAACGATATCTTTAAAGATGGGATCGGGATCATTCACAATATTACGAATAATATGGGTATAAGATCGTGAGTGGATGGTCTCGGAGAAGGCCCAGGTTTCAATCCAGGTTTCCAGCTCAGGGAGTGAAACCAAAGGTAAAAAGGCAACATTCGGACTCCTCCCCTGGATAGAGTCGAGTAGCGTTTGGTACTTAAGATTACTAATAAAAATATGCTGCTCATGGGGGGGCAATTGTTGATAATCAATGCGATCACGCGAGACATCCACCTCTTCAGGACGCCAAAAAAATGAGAGCTGCTTTTCGATCAAACTTTCAAAGATCGGGTATTTTTGCTGATCGTAACGGGCCACATTGACCGGATTGCCAAAAAATAGAGGTTCTTTTAAAGGATCATTCGCCAGTTGTGAAAAGGTGGTATAACGCATCATAGAATTTCCAGTCATTTAGCTAACAAGGGGTAACCCCGGTTGGTCACTTGAACGATAATCTTATTAAAGCTGACAGGCACCACTCGCGCAAGCCTCGGTTGCTGGATCAGTCAGTGACTGCTGCTGATCGCTAGCGCCGTCGCGGGTATTGTGGTAATACAAAGTTTTGAGGCCAAATCGATAGGCGGTTAATAGATCGGCAATTAGCTGCTTCATTGGCACTTTATTATCAGGGAAGCATGCGGGATCATAATGGGTATTGGCGGAAATCGCTTGATCAACGAATTTTTGCATAATCGCTACCAATTGCAGATAACCCTGATTATTGGGTAGCTGCCATAATAGCTCATAGTGATCTTTCAGCACTGCGTAGTCAGGGACCACCTGCTTTAAGGTGCCATCTTTGGAGGCTTTAACACTGATATAGCCGCGTGGAGGTTCAATACCATTGGTGGCATTGGAGATTTGTGATGAGGTCTCTGAAGGCATTAAAGCTGATAATGTGGAGTTACGCAACCCATAGCGCTGGATATCGCTGCGTAACGCCTGCCAATCATAATGCAAAGGTTCGCTACAAAACTCATCCACGCTTTTTTTATAAGTATCAATCGGCAGTTGCCCCTGGGAATAGGTGGTTTGTTGAAACCAGGGGCAGGGACCTTGCTCTTTAGCCAATTGACAGGATGCTTTCAGCAGAGAGTACTGCAGGGCTTCAAAGGTGCGATGGGTTAGGCTATTGGCACTGCCATCGGAATAGCGAACCCCTTGTTTGGCTAAGTAATAGGCGAAATTAATCACCCCGACTCCCAGGGGGCGGCGGCCAAAGGTACTTCGTTGGGCAGCTGGAATCGGGTAGCGTTGATAGTCCAACAGGGCATCCAGAGCTCGTACCGTTAACTCAGCTAACGACTCTATATCGGCTAGCTGTTCAATAGCACCGAGGTTAATCGCCGCCAGGGTACAGAGGGCAATTTCCCCATTAGTATCCTCAACGCTGTTAAACGGCTTGGTGGGGAGAGCAATCTCTAGGCAGAGGTTCGATTGGCGAACCGGGGCTTGCTGGGGATCAAACGGACTATGGGTATTACAGTGGTCGACATGCTGAATATAGATCCGTCCGGTTGAAGCACGCTCTTGGAGCAATAGGCTAAATAAACCTAAAGCCGGTAAGCGCTTTTGTGGGATGGTCTCATCTTGTTCATACTGTTGATAGAGCTGTTCGAAACGGCCTTGGTCGCTAAAAAAAGCTTCATAAAGCTCGGGAACATCTGCTGGACTAAATAGGGTAATCTCTTTACCTTGCAAGAGTCGCTGATAGAGCAGTTTGTTGAGTTGCACCCCATAATCGAGGTGGCGCACCCGATTTTCTTCAACGCCCCGGTTATTCTTAAGGACCAGCAGCGCTTCCACCTCTCGATGCCAAAGTGGATAGAATAGGGTAGCAGCACCGCCACGGACCCCCCCTTGGGAGCAGGATTTCACCGCGGTTTGAAAATATTTATAAAAAGGGATACAGCCGGTGTGAAAGGCTTCACCACCACGAATTGGGCTACCAAGGGCACGAATCCGTCCGGCATTAATACCGATTCCCGCCCGTTGCGATACATATTTAACAATAGCACTGGCGGTTGCATTAATTGAATTAAGACTGTCATCACATTCAATAAGAACACAGGAGCTAAATTGGCGTGTCGGGGTACGCACACCGGCCATAATCGGGGTTGGTAAAGAGATTTTCCACTGAGAGGTGGCGTCATAAAAGCGCTGGATATAACCTAAGCGCTCAGCTTTTGGGTAGTGAGCAAACAGACAAGCGGCGATTAACAGATAAAGAAATTGCGGGCTTTCATAAATTTCACCGCTGATGCGATTTTGTACTAGATATTTGCCTTCCAGCTGCTTAACGGCGGCGTAAGAAAACTGCATATCACGCCAGTGATCAAGCATCTGATCCATTTGCGCAAACTCAAAAGCCGTATAGTCCTGTAATAGCTGAGCATCATATTTTCCAAGCCCAACTAAGTGCTGCACCTGTTGATACAGAGCAGGAGGCTCAAATTGACCATAGGCTTTTTTACGCAGGTGAAAGATCACCAAACGGGCAGCCAGATATTGGTAATCTGGGCTATCGATTGCTATCAGATCAGCGGCTGCTTTGATAATGGTTTCATGGATATCGGCGGTTTTAATGCCATTGTAGAATTGGATTTGGGCTTTCAGTTCGACCTGGGAGACCGACACATTGTGTAGCCCCTCAGCAGCCCAGGTGATCACGCGGTGGATTTTTTCCAAATCCAGAGATTCAGTGCGACCATCCCGTTTGGTAACTTGTAGCATTAATGACGCCATCTCATCTGATCCTGAGTACCATATTGGATTATTAGGGTTTTGGTTACTGGTTTGAAGAGGCGCAGACTGGGACGTGAGACTGTGATAGCCTATTCAGTAGGCACTGCATACAGGGGGGTTCCAACCTCTTGTTGTTCACTATAGAGTCTTTTGCCTGGATTAGCAAGTGACGCTTACGTGGAAAATTAGGGAGTTGAACCCAGTGTTCAGGCAATCGCCCCTGTAGCACCGCCGGCTTTGATCTCAGCAGCCCAGTGGTTCAAAACAGGCTCTATTAGCGAAATTAAGCTGTCCAGGGTGGTGAAGACGGCCCGGTTTTCAGTAAGTTATCTGGAGTCGCTACTATCTGGTCAGGAGGAGAGGTTGATGAAGTAGGAGGAAAAACAGGTAACCTATCCTTGCCAATCCCCATGGTCACTATACCGGCCATTAGCGAATTAGCGGATGTCTTTTGGTTGAAGTTACTCTCTGGTGACTGAGGGGGTGAACTGCTAGCAGCAGTAGAAGCATTACTGGAAGCCCTTGGGATCGAAGGAGTTTTTTTGGTTGCCTTTAGAAGGATTCTCCTTATCTTCCCTAGTAGTTTAGGATTTTCTGGATGATCAGACGAGGCCATCGGAGACAGTAAGGTTTCACTAGGGGGATCAGGCGATCGCGGCTTAGTGGTAGGCTGAAGTTGGTAAGAGTAATTCGATAACGCTGTTAGAAATCGATTACCATTAATTAACAGGTTACTGTCTTCAACTTCTGCGCAATTCCAGCCAAATGCTGCCAGTCCAAGGACTGCTACCGCAAAAGTATCCGCATTATGGTGCGCCAGCCAGTTATTAAAGGATGATTTTTTGCCTTCCAACAAGTATTGAATTTTTAATAATTGTATCCTTTCTGGTGTTAGATTGATTATAGTATCATTTTTTTCTAATAGTTGTTTACAATCGCTAAAATTGATAATCCAGTTATTATTTTCAAACCTTTCACAGTATTTGATATCGTAGCTGGAATGAATTAAATGGGAGGCCTCATGTATTAAGGTCAATATTAAATGCGCTATATCTTCTTTACCTTTTAATAGGTTGATATAAATTAAATGTAGCTTCTTATTTGTCCAACCTACATAAGGTTTTTCCGTAGATAATATTATTTTTTCATGAACTCTATCTTCTTGAATAATTTGTTTAAAAAAAGTATGCACCTCTTGTGTATTTTTCTCTAACTGAATAATATCATTTTTAATATTATTAACAGAAAATAATTTGGTTAACAACTGCTCTATCGAAGAAGTCACTAAACTTTTATTTAACGTTTCCAAGGATTGCTTTAATATCCAGTAAGATGCACAACATAGATCTGTTAATAAATCAGTCGATTCTTCAATATTTATAAATAGATTTTTGGAGATAGAAGGAACTAAGCGTTCGCTTGAGGTAGTTTTTATACTTGGTTGAATGGAAATAAATGATAAATCTTGTAGAAGTTTTATCATTTCAGGATTTTTCAGCTTGATACTAAGCTCTTTAGGAGTAGCTCCATGAAAATTATCCATATCCAACAGAGAACTCATTAATTGCGGAGATATGTGTTTCCGAATCAACCTAACAATTTCAATTTGATTATGTTCAATTGCTAAATGTAATAGTGTATTACCCTCAGGAAAACGCAATTTAACAGAACCATTATTTTTTAAATAATCTTCTACCAATTCTATATTACCTGCACGTATTTTTTCAGGCAGTAACTTTATTACATCTGGATCTTTAAAATGGAAAAAGTTATTCAAATATTCTAGAAACCAATCGGCGGCGGTTTCGCCCTGTTTATTTCTGATACTTATTAGATGTGGTTGAGCTTCGACTATGGTATTAATTAATTCAAACTGTCGATTTGCAACCGCTTGGTGCAGTTCAGTATTTTGCGCTAGGTTGACTTTTGGAGCTTGGATACTGCTAAGGCTGGGAAAAGATGATGGACGAATTTTACGAGCTGCTGATGGTGGTTGTGAACCAGTTCTTAGACTTTCAGCAGTATTTACTCGAGATCTTATCATAATCAGGATCGGCCAATAAGCAGTGAGTTAGTCAGGTTGATATTTTTGAAGGTTGAATCTGATGGGCAACTATCTACTTTAGTAAGGCTTAATAGGCTTTCTGAGGGTGTAGTATAGGCATTAATAGATTGTTCTAGATAGGGGTGTTGGTAGGTCAGGGGATCAATCTGAAGAAATTCTGCTAGTTCCGGGTAATATCGAGCACCGCATAGCAGACTTTTTTCTTCAAAATCGAGCCAGAAGGTATATTCTGGTTTGAAATCTCTAAGGATATTCTTTCCCCAATTGCAATCATCAGGCAGCTGAGTTAATAGCGGATAACGTTGAGTATCATAGCCATAAGCAGCTAATGTATAGCACCAATCGCTCTCAATGGCTGTTTCTGTCTCTGAGGGCTCAGAATTTGATAATTCCGATCCTGACCATTTTTCAATAGAGCTATCGGTTTTTTCAGTGGTAGTTTCAACTCTATAATCATCGTATTTAATGCTTTGTTTATCCTTATTTTCTGACTCAATCAATGGTGTCTCTATTTCATTGGGATCTGGAATGGGTGCCAGTGTAGCCGGTTTTTTAGGAGACTCTGCTAACGCTGAATCGGAATAGGGGTTACGGCGTTTTCTTGATTCCCGGAATTCTATTGATATTTTAGGAAAAAAACGTGTTTTAAAGGTTATACTTTGGGATTCTATTTGAGTTGGTTTCTCGGGTTCTGTTTCTTTTACAGTGGGTTCTTTCGGAGAAGGATTTGTCATTTCAAAGGATGGGAAAATAATCTTATTTTCTGGCTCGTTCAATGGAGTCTCTGTTTCATCCGGATACGGATTGTATGCTAGTTTAGCGTGTTTTTTAGGCGGCTCTAATAACTCTGAACCAGAATAGGAGTTACTGCTTTTTCTTGATTGCTGCTGTGGCCATAACATATGAGGCATTTTTTTTGGTTTAAAGATTTTAAATTTGATTCTTTTTTTTTGAGTGGATTTCTCGGGCTCTGTTTCTTTTACAGTTGATCCTTCCGGAGAAGGGCTTGTTATTTCAACGAATGGATAAATACCCTTATTTCCTGGCTCAATCAATGAAGTTCCTGCTTCACCCGGAGTTGAGTTGGGTTCTAGTCTAGTACGCTTCTTAGGCGGCTCTGCTAACTCTAAATCAGAATAGGGGTTACTGCGTTTTCTTGATTTCTGGAATTTTATTGATGCCTGACATTTCTTGGATATATTAAAAAAATAGTCTATTTCACACTTCGTATTCTGCGATTTTCTTTTAATAGGTTTCTCTGATTGTGTTTTTGTTACAGTTGGTTCTTCCGGAGAAAGGTTTATCATTTCAACAGCTGGATCAATTACCTGAGGTTTATTAGCCAACCATTGCCCATCAGCATCCAATGGCTGTGGTGGTTTATTAACCACCATGATTGGAGGCAGCGGGGGAAGATGATTAATTTGTTTAGGGAGATAGACTAAGGCTGCTTTTTTCTGGTTATGCTGACTCTCTGGCAGCGGCAAGATGCTCAGGGTTGGCGTGCTGGTATGAATAATCAGTGGCAACGGCTTTAACGAGGCGTATTTAAGCAGCGAATTCATATCTATTAGCTGGGAAATGCCGCTTACTTTTAGGTTTGGGTGATTCATTGACAGCGCGGACCAACCACGGTGGGCCAAGCTGTGCGAACCAGCGGGAATTGCTGGGGAGAGCCGAAGCGAAAAGTTCACCGATGGCTGGGAACAGCTGGATGTGATATTGGAACCTAAGGTTGAATGGCTATCAGTGGATGGCCCTTTCAGTCGCTGCCAAAGCTGCTGCTTGGGATAAACCTTTTGGTGGAGTGTTTTTATTGGTGCAGATGGATGAGGGCTGTGATTGACTGTGGTTTGGCAACTGGTGGAAGATTTCTGCGCTGCTCGCCTAAGCTTTTTTAGATAAGCGTGCAAAACGCTCCACCAGCTAGTGGGTAGTTGCTTAAAGCGCTGTGGCTTATCCCGTTTTGCCTGTCGAGCCCAGCTTGGGACAATCGATAATCGTTTCATAACCTCTACACACTCTTAGCAGGTACTAGATCTAGTTACTTCATCAGCGCTTGATCAGCTCAGCATTGACTATCTATAACAATTAATAGGTTATTGGGTTAATTTAATCGAGTTTAATTTACAATAAGTTACAAAATAACAGCGTCCAGCCGCGGTTATTCGCTAGAGGATGCTTTGTTGGATTAATCTAATCTTAATAGCGTTGAGCCAACAAAATATAGTTAACGGCTACCTGTCGACTAAAGCGAAATTGTCGGCAGAGCGGTTGATACTGTAGGCCAATGATATGACGCTCGACCAGCGAGGCGGCTGGCAGCCAGCTGCAGAGTTCACTGGGGCGAATAAATTGCGCTAACTGATGCGTCCCTTGAGGCAGCAAGCGCCCAATAGACTCAGCGACGACAATCGCTAGTAACCAGGCACTCAGTGTGCGGTTTAGGGTGGAGAAGAAGACATAGCCTGGTGGCTTGACCAGCTGCCCACAGGCACGTACCACAGAAGCGGGATCAGGCACATGTTCTAACAGCTCCAGACAGGTGACGATATCATAACGTTGTGGATGGGCTTTAGCGTAATCTTCGACAGTGCTCTGCTGGTAATCGATGGTCAGTCCTTGCGCGGCTGCATGCTGCTGAGCGACGTCTAATAGGGCTGAACTCATATCGATGCCGGTCACCTGCGCCCCTTCAATCGCTAAGCTTTCGCTTAACAGGCCGCCTCCGCAACCTACATCCAGTAGCTGTTTTCCAAAAACACCATTCGTTTGTTGCAAAATGTACTCTAGCCGCCGAAGATTCATGCGATGCAACAGCTGCATCTCTCCTTGCGGATCCCACCAGCTTTTGGCTAAGCGGTCAAATTGCGCCAGTTCATTAGGGTTAAGGTTTAGTGAGGTAATCATAACAATCAGCGGGCATCAAAGCGTGTTTGCGTCATTTTAATTAATCAATGAGCACTTATTAGGGTAAGTCCAGAGTGTCTATCTCCTGATCCGATAGGCCGGTGCTCAATTTGATGACTGGGCGATCGATACCGCTGGCCAGCAGTTGTCTGGCAATTTCACAAGCCTTACGGTGTTCACCTTGTTGTATCCCTTGTTGTATCCCTTGTTGTATCCCTTGCTGAATTCCTTTATCTTCAGCGGCATCAAGCATCGCTTGTTGATCTCGAATACTTTTCAGCTCCTGCTCATAGGCCTGGAATTCGAGTTCTGTCCAATAGTGCTGGTCTAAGGCTTTGTAAGCGCTTTCTAAAATAGTATGCCGGCCGGCAATTTTTGGTAATTCATCCATGGAAGTTTTTGGTGCATGCTTAAAGAAGTAGCACCAACGCTCGAGCATTCCCTGCAACCTGTCATTAGGTCCTTTGGTGAATTTGGGTAATTCAATAAAAGTAAAGGAAAAATCCTTCAAATCGTGCTCAAAGGTCTCTTTATCCAGGATAATATGATCTGACTTGTAGGCTTTTTTCTTGGGAAAGAGGATGTAATCAGCAATGGCAATAAAGATGACTTCTTTTAGGTTGTGATATTTATCGCCAATATTGGCCTGTGCCCCATAGGCTTTGGCGGCATAATATTGAGCACGTTGTTCAAATCCTTTGGTTTTGGCTACCTGCATTTCAATGATATATTGAGTGCCTTGAGCGTCTCGGCAGAGCACATCAACAATGCTCTGCTTTTTTGAAGCAATTTCTGGGTCTTGAATCGGTTTTAAGAACTCCACCTGCTGGATTTTTTGATGGCCTTTAAATTCCAAAATATCATTAATAAAATGGATCAATATGGGTTTATGTTTTTCAGACCCAAATATTTTTCGAAAGGCAACGTCATTTTTCGGATCCAAAAATTTAGCAAACATCGGCTTGTTCTCTAAGTTAATCACTAAGATCAGTATACCATATCGTGTCAAAGAGTTTCGTGGAAAGTCTCGTAACTGTGATACGTATCGCGTAGCAACTGATGACTATACAAGCTGTTTTGTGTATCAAATTAGCAGTCCACAGAGTCACTATGTTATAGTTCCCGGTTGACCAGCACTTCAGGAGCTAGAATTAAGCGAGGAACCCCGACGCCATGAGCGAGCTTGCCAAAGAAATTATTTCAGTCGATATCGAAAAAGAGCTAAAAACCTCTTATCTAGACTACGCCATGTCGGTCATCATTGGACGTGCCTTACCTGATGTACGAGATGGTTTAAAACCAGTACATCGTCGAGCACTTTATGCGATGCATGTACTCAATAACGACTGGAATAAACCCTATAAAAAATCGGCTCGGGTGGTCGGGGATATTATTGGTAAATATCACCCCCATGGCGATGCCCCAGCCTATGAAGCGATTGTGCGGATGGCGCAATCCTTTTCATTACGTTATCCGTTGATTGATGGGCAGGGTAATTTTGGCTCCATCGATGGTGACAGTCCGGCGGCGATGCGTTATACCGAAATCCGTTTGGCAAGGATTACCCATGAGCTGTTGGAAGAGCTTGACCAAGAGACTGTGGATTTTGTCCCTAACTATGACGGAGCGGAGCTGATCCCGGAAGTGCTTCCAGCCAGGCTGCCTAATCTATTGATTAATGGATCCTCAGGGATTGCGGTCGGGATGGCCACCAATATTCCGCCGCATAATTTGGTTGAGGTGATTGATGGCTGTCTCGCCTACCTGGCTGATCCTAACATCAGTATTGAAGCTTTAATGGCACATATTCCAGGCCCTGATTTCCCGACAGCTGCCATCATTAATGGGCGTCAAGGGATTGAAGAGGCGTACCGCACGGGCCGGGGCCGGGTGGTAATGCGCTCCCGCGCGGAGATTGAACGTGATAAACAGCAACGAGAAACCATCATCGTTCATGAGTTACCCTATCAGGTTAATAAAGCCAGGTTGATTGAAAAGATAGCCGAGCTGGTCAAAGAGAAAAAGATCGAAGGGATCAGTGCGCTGCGTGATGAATCGGATCGTGAAGGAATGCGTGTTGTGATTGAAATTAAGCGCGATGCAATGGCCGACATTGTGCTGAATAATTTATATACACAAACGCCTTTGCAAACCTCATTTGGGGTCAATATGGTGGCCTTGCACCAGGGACAGCCCAAATTAATGGCCTTGAAAGATATCTTGCAGGCCTTTATCAGCCATCGCCGAGAGGTCGTGAGTCGGCGGACGTTGTATCAATTACGAAAAACTCGGGAACGAGCACATATTCTAGAGGGTTTAGCGGTTGCCTTAACCAATATCGATAGCATGATTCAATTGATTCGCCAGGCACAGAATGCTACTGAGGCTAAAAGGCAGCTGCTAGCCCGTGACTGGGTTTTAGGGAATTTAGCCAGCCAGTGGGATGCTGTAGACAGTTCGGTGGTCCGTGCTGATTGGGCTGAAGTGCAGTATGGCATTCATGCCCAGAGCTACCGGTTAAGTCCACAGCAAGCTCAAGCCATTTTAGAGATGCGGTTACACAAGCTAACGGGCTTAGAGCATGAAAAATTGTTGACTGAATATCGGGAATTACTGGCCCAAGTGTCAGCATTACTAGCTAACTTGCAAAATATCGATGGTCTGGTTCAAGAAGAGCTGATTGCGATGA
Source organism: Candidatus Symbiodolus clandestinus (assembly GCA_038960095.1). Classification (GTDB taxonomy): domain Bacteria; phylum Pseudomonadota; class Gammaproteobacteria; order Enterobacterales; genus Symbiodolus; species Symbiodolus clandestinus. The sequence continues at coordinate 260,208 of CP152425.1, read as the reverse complement.
AAACGCTCTATCCTGACGCACGGCGTACAGAGATTATTAGCAGTCGCAGCGAACTCCAGATCAGTGACTTAATTGCTCCGGAAGAAGTGATAGTGACTTTGTCACATTACGGCTACGTTAAATACCAGCTGCTATCGGATTATGAAGCCCAACGTCGGGGGGGTAAGGGGCGGTCAGCAACACCGACTAAGGCTGATGATTTTATAGAGCAGTTATTGGTGACCAATACCCACGATACCCTGCTTTGTTTCTCTAGTCGCGGGCGACTTTACTGGTTGAAAGTCTATGAATTGCCCCAAGCAAGTCGTGGTGCACGAGGTAAACCGATTGTCAATTTACTGCCATTAGAGTCTGCTGAGCGAATTACCGCTATTTTGCCGGTACGGGATTATCCAGCCGATCGCTTTGTATTGATGGCAACCGCTTTAGGAACCGTAAAAAAGATTGCGTTAAGCGCCTTCAGTCGGCCTCGCAGCAGTGGCTTAATTGCTTTAAACCTTAAAGAAGGTGATGAACTGATTGGTGTGAACATTACCGAGGGACAGGACGCCATTATGCTGTTTTCGGCTCATGGTAAAGTGGTTTATTTCCCTGAAGATCAGGTACGCGATATGGGACGGAGTGCTACCGGTGTTCGAGGGATGCGAATTGCCGAACAAGATAGGGTAGTCTCATTGATTGTTCCACGGCATCAAGGGCAGATATTAACGGTAACGGCCAACGGCTTTGGTAAGAGAACTCCCCTAGCCGATTATCCGATGAAATCACGGGCTACCCAGGGAGTGATCTCCATTAAAGTAACCCAACGTAATGGGTGTGTCGTGGGAGCGGTTCAGGTTGAAGAATCTGATCAAATGATGCTCATTACCGACGCGGGAACCTTAGTGCGTTTACGGATTTCAGAAGTTAACTGCATTGGAAGGAATACTCATGGGGTTCGACTCATTCGTACCGCAACGGCTGAGCGGGTGGCTGCATTGCAACGGATTGCTGAAATAGAAGTAGATGAAGAGTCGGCATAGTTCCCATTGATGCCTTAGCCATGGAAAATGGCCTAATGGTAATACTGTGAGTTTAACCTTAGCCCCACGCCATCAAGTTGCCGGAGTGGTTACGGTCCCTGGATCGAAGAGCCTGGCTAACCGCGCTTTATTACTGGCTGCTTTAGCGCATGGCACCAGCGAGATTAGGAATTTACCGTTAAGCGACGATGTTTCCTACTTGTTAAGGGCATTGCGCACCTTAGGTGTGACTTATGATCAGAATAAAGCCCAGAAGCATTGTCAGATCGTTGGCTGTGGCGGGCAATTTCCGGCCACTGGCTCTGGTAAGGCACTATTTTTAGGCAATGCTGGCACCGCGTTGCGGCCTTTAACGGCGATACTCTCCTTAGACAATCGGCATACCACGGCGGTCAATTGGGTGATCACCGGGGAGCCACGGATGCAGGCGCGCCCAATTGCCCCTTTGGTTGAGGCTTTGCAGCAGGGGGGAGCGGTGATTAAGTACTGTGCTACACCAGGCTATCCGCCTCTGCAGTTACAGGGAGGCTTCCGGGGCGGAAGAATACGGATCACCGGCCATCAATCGAGCCAATTTCTCAGTGCATTATTAATGGTAGCTCCCTTAGCGGAGCAACAAACCGTGATTGAAGTTGACGGCCCATTAATCTCACAACCTTATGTTGCGATGACACTGCAGATGATGCGTCATTTTGGCGTTAAGGTAGACGATCAGGAGCAGCGGTGGTTTACCATTCCAGGTCGGCAACATTACCGAGCATGCTCAAATTTAGCTATCGAAGGAGATGCTGCTACTGCCAGTTATTTTCTGGCTGCGGCGGCGATCCAAAAAGGAACGATTCGAATCAATGGTATCGGACAAGAAAGTCAGCAGGGAGAAAAAGAGTTTGCTGCCATTTTACAGCGTATGGGTGCACAAATCCGCTGGGGGGGTAATTACCTAGAGTGTCAGGGTGACCGCTTAGTAGGCATTGAGGTTGATATGGGAAACCAACCGGATAGCGCCATGACTTTGGCCATAGTAGCACTGTTTGCTCAGGGTGCAACGACGATCCGAAATATCTATCATTGGCGCTTTAAAGAGAGCGATCGGTTAACAGCAATGGTCACTGGATTAACTCAAGTGGGTGCTAAGGTAGAGATGGGTGTTGACTTTATTCATATACAACCTCCAATAAAATTCAAGCCGGCTTTGATCAACACCTATCAGGATCATCGGCTGGTGATGTGCTTCTCCTTAGTGACCCTTGCTGGGGTTCCGGTAACACTCTCTGATCCTAACTGTGTCTCTAAGAGTTTCCCTCACTATTTTTCTGAATTCGAACGAGTAACCACGCCCAGTTAGTTGGGCGCGGCTAAACAAATGCTAGCCGATTAGAAGGCAAAAGAGTAAGTTATCGAAATGGGTTACTATAAAGCTGCTAAATATTATTTGTACGGTATATCATATTGAATACAGCATGATAGACAGAGTATTAAGAGGATTATTCATGATTACCACACCCTCTCCCGTGGTAACGGTTGATGGTCCCAGCGGGGCTGGTAAAGGAACGTTATGCCGAGCGCTGGCTAAGACTTTAGGCTGGCATTTACTAGATTCCGGGGCCTTGTATCGTTTGTTAGCGTGGGTTACCTTACATCGTGCATTAGCATTAACCGATGTGCCGGCACTGGTACAGTTAGCCAATGAAATAGAGGCAAAATTTGAGTTAACACAAGATAGAATAAGAATATGGTCGGCAGGGCAAGAGGTTACACAACAATTAGTTGGCGAAGTCGTAGGGAACCAGGCATCGAAAATAGCTGAGCTACCGTTGGTTAGAACGGCGCTACATCAACGACAACGAGATTATTGTAAGCCGCCCGGACTGATAGCTGATGGACGTGACATGGGAACAGTGATTTTCCCCGAAGCCTGTGCCAAAATCTACTTATACGCCCGCTTAGAAGAGCGGGCTGATCGAAGATGTCGCCAGTTGCATCAGCAAGGCTTTGATGTTAAATTCGACGAAATTTTAGGTGAGATGCGTGAACGCGATCAGCGGGATACCAAACGGTCAGTGGCTGCTTTAGCGACTGCTGAAGGAGCTTTGATACTCGATTCAACTGATCTACCAATTGAGCAGATGGTTCAATTAGCGCTAGATTATGTGCAGCGTAACCTAGAATAAGTTATTCAGCAGGGTGGGAAATTCAGGCCACTTAAAAGCCTATGATAGGGAGTGTTCGTGGGCTATTTTATCAGTCCCATTTGTCAGGGAAAAACAGATGGATATTTTTAATTATTTTGTAGATTAGTGATTATGGCAACCTCTTTTGCACAACTCTTTCAAGACTCATTAGAAGAATTTAAACGCCCCGGAGCAGTCGTTCGTGGTGTCGTAACGGCTATTGTTAAAGGCGGCGTTATTGTTGATGCCGGGCTTAAATCGGAATCGATTATTCCTATTGAACAGTTTCGGGATAGTCATGGAGAGTTAGAAGTAGGCGTCGGTGATGAAGTTGATGTCGTGCTTGATGCTATCGAAGATGGTTTTGGAGAGACTCAATTATCTCGTGAAAAAGCTAAACGTCATGAAACCTGGGCAAAGCTAGCGCAATCTTATGAGCAATCAACGGTTATTACTGGGTTAATCAGTGGTAAGGTAAAAGGCGGATTTACTGTTGAGTTAGATGGTATTCGTGCTTTTCTCCCTGGATCCTTGATAGAACTGAGGCCAATCCGCGATACTAGCCACTTAGAGGGCAAAGAGCTGGAATTTAAAGTTATCAAGTTCGATCCGAAGCGTAATAATGTGGTGGTATCCCGCCGAGCTGTTTTAGAAGCTGAAGGAAACGTTGAGCGTAGTCAGCTGCTAGATAGCTTGCAAGAGGGTATGGTTGTTAAAGGCATTGTTAAAAATCTAACTGATTATGGTGCCTTTATTGATCTAGGGGGAGTTGATGGATTGCTTCATATTACCGATATGGCATGGAAACGTGTTAAAGATCCTCATGAATGTGTTGCTGTTGGTGAAGAGATACGGGTAAAGGTTTTAAAATTTGATCGCGATCGCAATCGTGTCTCTCTAGGATTAAAGCAGCTCGGTGAAGATCCTTGGATAGCCATTGCTAAGCGTTGCCCGATTCACTCTAAGATAACTGGGAAAGTTACTAATTTAACCGATTATGGTTGTTTTGCGGAAATTGAAGAGGGAGTGGAAGGGTTAGTGCACGTCTCTGAGATGGATTGGACTAATAAAAATATTCATCCCTCTAAGGTTGTTAGTATCGGTGAGACAATCGAAGTGATGATCTTAGATATTGACGAAGATCGCCGGCGTATTTCCTTAGGGTTAAAGCAGTGCAAAGGTAATCCTTGGCAGCATTTCAATGACACTTATCAGAAAAATTGTCGGATTCAGGGCAAAGTCAAATCGATCACTGACTTTGGGATTTTTATCGGATTACCGGGCAATATAGATGGACTAGTCCATCTATCAGATATTTCATGGGATCTGCCTGGAGAAGAAGCAGTGACTCATTATAAGAAGGGCGATGAGATTGAAGCGATGTTGCTGCAGGTTGATGTAGAACGTGAGCGCATTTCTTTGGGTATCAAGCAGCTTTCAGATGATCCATTCAACCGCTTCTTGTCAGATATTAAGAAAGGAGAGTGGATCAACGGTACCATCGCTACTATTGATGCCAAGCAGATCACCTTAAATTTGAGCGAAGGGGTGGTTGGGCGTTTATCGGCTGCGGAAGTAAAATTGTCTGCGACTGATGAATCAGGCAGCATCACTGCTTTTACTCTTGACAGAGATTCCATGGATTATACAGTCGGTAGCGAGTTAAAAACTCAATACAGCGGCGTTGATCGTAAGAACCGTGTTGTTACTTTGACCCTGAAAATCAAGGATGAAAGCGATAGCAAACAGAGTGCTTCGGAGAATGAACCTACGAATAAGTCAGTATTTGCTGATGCGATGTCAGAGGCTTTTCGTGCTGCCAAAGGCAAGCAATAGAGAACGGGTACTGACGCTCTTTAATATTATGCCTAGTTTGACTAGCTTATGAGGCATGTTCGTGACTAAGTCTGAGTTAATTGAAAAACTGGCTGATCAACAAGGGCATTTACGTGGGAAGACCATAGAAAGGCTTGTTAAGGAATTATTAGAGCAGATGGTAGTAACCTTAGCAAACGGAGAACGCATTGAGGTACGGGGTTTTGGTAGTATCTCTTTGCATTATCGTTCTGCACGCATCGGGCGTAATCCAAAAACTGGCGAAAAGGTCAATTTAAGGGCTAAATGTGTTCCTCATTTTAAACCAGGTAGAGAATTAAGGGCGCGAGTGAATAATTCTCGCTAATGAGTGATTTAAAATGGCACCTACGGGTGCCACTTTTTTTTATTAACCCGGTAGGATAGCGAGTGATATTAAAATGCTAAATCCTCAAATTATCGTTGCTCTAGAACTGGTCAAAGAGAACGACTTATTTAAGATTATTGACCAACTGGATCCACGCCAATGCCGCCTCAAGGTGGGCAAAGCTCTGTTTACTCAATATGGTCCAGCTTTGATACAGCAGTTACAGAGCCGAGGATTTGAAATTTTTCTCGATCTCAAATTTCACGATATTCCGCATACTGTAGCTCAGGCTGTGATCGCTGCGGCTGATTGCGGAGTATGGATGCTGACACTGCATGCAGGGGGCGGAGAAGCTATGCTACGAGCGGCGGTGGCTGCACTTCAAGGCCGAGAACGTGCACCGCTATTGATAGCGGTTACGGTGTTAACGAGTCTCCAGGATAGCGATCTACGACCATTAGGCATGGTAGGAACCGTTTCTCAACAAGTGGATCGCTTAGCAAATCTAGCGCAGCAGAGCGGGATGTCTGGCGTTGTGTGTTCTGCGCAAGAGGCAAAACAGCTTAAAGCAAGGTTAGGTGACCGTTTTATATTAGTGACTCCCGGGATCCGCCCACACAATGTGGCAGCACAAGATCAACGTCGATTGATGACCCCTGCGCAAGCAGTCGCTAATGGCGCTGATTATTTGGTCATTGGGCGGCCGATTACCCAAGCTTTTGATCCAGCGGCCGCTTTGCAACAGATACAGCAGTCGATAGAGCCAGTCCCAAGCCTTTCAGCGTCATCATAACCTGGAAAGCTAGCCTCAACAGGGAGATGCGGATCACAGAGTAACCTAGATGCTCTGTATGCCAATGATCTGCCAGCATAAAATATTGGAGAATACAGAGCAATCACTTAGGATGAGAGCGTATGCATTCCAGTACAGTAGCAGCCAGCGATTAGGTTTTCCGATGGCCTTTTGCTATAATAGGCGCCCTTAAACATGGTTCTTTCATTGCTATAGAAGGTCTCTAGCATGCATCCGATGCTCAATATTGCCGTGCGTACCTTACGTAAAGCAGGACAAGTTATGGTACAAGCTTATGAGCAGCAATCGCAATTAGCATGGTCTTCGGTGGTTGATCCCAAAGAGATTTTGCCGATAGAGCGAACCATTACCCAGCTGATAATATCAGGGATCCAGCGCTCCTATCCTCAACATAAAATCATTGCTAGCACTGGGGAACGGTTGGAAGGGGTAGAAACAGAGAATGTGCAGTGGGTGGTTGAGCCGCTAGCCGGTAGAATCAATTTTACTCACCAATTACCGCACTGTGCACAGGCAATTGCTATCCTAGTCAAAGCTTCACCTGAATTCCTAGCCATTTATGATCCCCTGCGTAATGAACTATTTACTGCAGCTCGCGGTGTTGGTGTTCAACTCAATGGCTACCGCTTGCGTATTCCAGCCTATAGTCAATCACTGAGGGGTAAGCTTTTGGCGACGCCATTATCAGAACATGAGGAATCATTGCAGGCGACTGCTCTAGCACAGTTAACCAAGCTATTACGACAGGGGGCCTTGGTTCGTTGTAGTGGCTGTTCCTTGCTAGATTTAGCTTATGTGGCTGCCGGTCGGTTAGATGGGTTCTGGGCTAATGGATTACCGGATTGGATGGCAGCAGCCGGTGCTTTATTGATCAGTGAAGCGGGTGGTTTGGTGACGGATGGCAGCGGTTCTCCACATTGGACAGGTGCCAAAGAGATGGTGGCCGCACCCGCTAAGTTGCTTAAACCTCTTCTGCAACAGTTGCGCGCCAGTTAATAATTCGATGGAAGGGGTGTTAAAATTAAAAAGTTTATTACGGTTTCTGCTGGTCGCGCTATTGGTTAATCCACCGTTAGTGGGCTGCGTATCCCTCGTGGAAAGGAGTCATCAACAGCAGAGTAAACCGGTAGCGAGTGTTAGTACTCCGACGGTCAGCATGAGAAAGCTGAAGGATATCACAAACCATTCATTTCGAGCTGTTTGGATAGCCAGCGTACATAACATGGACTGGCCTACTGAAGCTTCTAAACTTATCCTTGATCCCAAAGAACGGGTCTCTGTTCAGAAGGCGGAATTAGGTAAACTGCTCGATAAAGTCGTTGAATTAGGGATGAATGCCGTTATATTGCAGGTCAAGCCCAGTGATGATGCCTTATATCGTTCGAATTTATTGCCTTGGTCACGCTATTTAACGGGAACTTTAGGGAAAGATCCCGGCTTTGATCCGCTGGCTTATGCGATTGAGCAGGCACATATCCGTGGATTACAGTTACATGCCTGGTTGAATCCGTATCGGGTCTCCACCAACATAATGCCAGAAACGACCACAGAGCTATTGGCTTGTCCCACCACGGTTTATGCTAGGAATCCTGATTGGGTTCGAATAGCTCACCAACGTTATGTGTTGGATCCCGGGTTACCGTCAGTTCGCCATTGGATTGAGCAGATTGTAGAAGAGCTGATCACTTGCTATCCGATTGATGGCTTGCACTTCGATGACTACTTTTATTATGAAGCAGAAGACTCTCGATTAGCGGATGATGACACTTACCGGCGTTATGGACAAGGGTTTGCCAACAAAGCTGATTGGCGGCGGAATAATACCTATCTATTGATCCAAGCAATTTCTAGAAAGATAAAAGCGATTCGTCCTCAGATCACATTTGGTATTAGTCCTTCAGGGGTTTGGCGCAATAAAAGTGATGATCCCAGGGGTTCAAAAACAGCCGTATTAAATCCCCATTATGATACCGCGTATGCAGATACTTATCGATGGGTACGGGAAGGGCTCCTAGATTATATTGCTCCTCAAGTTTACTGGTCCCATGAGTTACTGATAGCCCCTTATGATGTTATCGTAAACTGGTGGTCTGAGTTGGTTAAAGATACCCCAACTAAACTTTATATTGGGGTAGCTCTTTATAAAGTAGGTAAGGAATTTTGCTATCAAATAGAGGGAAAGAGGGTGGTAGATCGAGGATGGATACAGGCTAATGGTGTGCCAGAAATTAAACGGCAATTAGCCATTAATGAGTCATTTCCTGGGGTGAACGGTAGCATACTATTCAGTGGCTCTTACTTATGGGAACCACAAACCCAATCGGTGGTTGCTTATCTCAAATCTCACTGGGGGAAACCCGAATTAAGCAGGGCGTATATTAACCAGCATGGCACCGGCGATGATTAACAGCAAGCCAGCCATAGTATTCCAAGAATAGGGTTCATCGAATAGCAGAATTGAACCTATTGAAATGGTTGCGGCCGCGCCAGCAGTTATCAGCGAGTAGGCAACCATTAATGGAAGACGCGTTAAAGCTGCTGTGTAGAGAAGTAGGGCACCACCATAGAGTGCCAGGCCAAGCCAGAAAGGCCAGTTAGTCAGCGCGGTTTTGGGATCAGTGAGATTGGGAAATTGCCGAGGCGGCATAACCGATAGTTTAATCAACAGGTTAGCAGCACTATTCGCTATAACACTGAGTAGTAGAAGCAGCCATTTCATAAGTTCATTTAATTAGTTATTTAATAAACTTATTTTACGACTAATTAACTAATATAGCAACTATTAATATATTTTTTAAATATTTTTCCTTTATCAAGTCAAATGTTTTTTTAAGTTAACCCCTTGTGTTGGATTTATTGGGGATAGGTTTGTTTTGGATAATAAAAAATATTCTGTTAGAATAACCAGTAATAGAGTACTGTAAACGGGAAACTAGCGGAGGACTTACGGAGTGGAAATAAGACAAATGTTTCGGACTCGAGGGATGAGATTAACAATAGCTACCATCACACTATGTAGCTCTTTATGGGCGCCTGCCGCTGAAGTACCGCCAGGGGTGAAGCTAGCACCGATACAGCACCTAGTCCGCGGCAACAGTGCCGAAGTAGAATCGCTTGATCCTCACAAAACGACCGGGATGCCTGAAGCCAACATTATGCATGATCTGCTAGAGGGACTAGTTTCTTTTGATATCCAAGGCGAAATCGTTCCAGGCGTTGCTAAAACTTGGCAGTGCAGCTCTGATCAAAAGCAATGGACCTTCTGGTTACGGCCCGAGGCAAAGTGGTCTAATGGAGAACCTGTCCAGGCCAAAGATTTTGTTTATGCCTGGCGTCGTTTAGCGGATCCGCAAACAGCCTCTCCCTACAGCAGCTATTTGCATGAGATGCGACTACAGAATAGTGCAGAAGTTATAGCAGGTCAGCAATCGATCGAGCAATTAGGTATCAGCGCTGTTGATGCTTATACCTTGCAATTAACTTTATCGCAGCCGATAGCATATTTACTAAAAATGTTAGCTTATCAAGTATTAAAGCCAGTGCATCGAGCTACCCTTGAAAAGCACGGCGATCGATGGACACAGCCCGGGAATTATGTAGGAAATGGTGCTTATCAACTGGAAAAATGGGTGGTTAACGAATACATTAACTTAATTCGTAACCAGCGCTATTGGGATAATCGAAAGACCGTTATTGACCAGGTAAAGTATCTCCCACTCAACAGCCAGGAAGAGATAGAGCGGTACCGTTCTGGTGAGATTGATATGATTTATGGTGATGTACCTCCATCTGCTTTCAAACGGCTACAGCAGGAGCTTCCTGATCATATCCAGAAAATCCCTTCTATGGCTACTTACTATTACGCATTTAATATGCGTAAACCCCCTTTTAATAATGAGAAGGTCCGTAAAGCTTTGGCATTAACCATAGATAAAAAGTATCTTGTTGAGACCGTGAAAGGTGGGTGGAATACGATTGCGCATAATTTTACACCTGCGAGTTGCGACATTCCCACTGCTGTTCCCGATTGGGCCTCCTGGCCACACAGTAAGCGAGTTAAGCTGGCAAAACAGCTATTGCATGAGGCTGGGTACAATAAAAATAAGCCGTTAAAGTTTAGTTTAACCTATGGAAACAATATGGAAGAGAACGCTCGGTTAGCCACGGCCATTAGCCTTCAGTGGAAGAAGGTGCTGGGGATTGAGGTGACCTTAGAGGGAAAAGAATGGAAAAATTATTTAGAGAATCTCGCTTCCGGGAATTTTCAAATGGCACGAAGGTACTGGATTGGTGACTACTATGATCCCACTGCCTTTCTAAACCAGTTATTACCGACAAATAGCGGTAACCGTTTTGGCTATCAAAATGCTAGATTTACCACGCTCCTTAAACAAGCATTAAGCGAATTTGATGAACTGAAGCGTAAAAGCTATTACCAACAGGCAGAAGCTCAATTAACCCAAGATAACCCGATTATTCCACTTTACCATAATGTTATGGCTCGCTTGATACAGCCTTATGTTAAAGGCTATAGTGTTAAGAATCCGATGAAGATCGTACATACTAAGGATATCTATTTGGTTCAACAATAAGCTTATTATTACACTCCTGAGCTGGATAATTAAATTTTCGGTGCCGAATAAAATAGGATTAGATAATAAAGGTACCTAAACAGAATTTTAGGTACCTTTGATTTTTGATAAATTTGTCAGGTTGTTACGATGAGTTATCGATACCATTGATTTTGCTTTCAGAAAAGCTAGCACGCATTAATTAGGATAAAAACATCATCGATCACTAAATTTTAATGTTAAACATCCATAGTAGTATAAAAGTTAACTTAATTAAAAGCTGCAGTCGACCTGTAATATCATTACTATTATGGTAGTCACATAAAATTCGTTAGGATGATTAGGAAAGCTAGGTAATCGAGTAGAAAGCTGTGTCCCAAACAAGGTAGGTGACTATGTTAAGTTTTGCAGTGCGGCGTTTTTTACAAGCCATCCCCACCCTGCTGGTACTGAGTTCACTCGCATTTTTTGTGATGCGCTTGGCACCCGGTAATCCGTTTAGCGATGAACGTGCTTTTCCAAAACAGATACTCGCTAATATTGAAGCAAAATATGGATTAGATGCTCCTTTATATCAGCAGTATGGGCGTTATATGAAAAATTTGCTAAAGGGAGATTTGGGTCCTTCCTTTAGGTATCGAGATTTTTCGGTGAATGATTTAGTTGAACAAGCTTTCCCAGTCTCTATGCGGATTGGATTATGGGCTTTTGGAGTAGCGGTTATTTTAGGCATTAGCATTGGTGTTTTGGCGGCTTTGAAACAAAATAGTTGGGTGGATCACTGGCTGATGTTGTTTGCCATGATAGGAGTTGTGATCCCCAATTTTATCAAGGCCCCATTGATGATTTTGATTTTTGCCGTAGAGTTTCAGTGGTTCCCTCCAGGAGGTTGGTGCAATGGATCTTGGGAAAACCTGGTATTGCCAGTGACAGCATTGGCTATCAGTTATGTCTCAAGGATTGCTCGTTTGACTCGCAGCTCAATGATTGAAGTCTTGCACACCAACTTTATTCGAACGGCTAAAGCCAAGGGTCTACCGATGTATTACATTGCTTGGAAGCACGCCCTTCGACCGGCTCTATTACCGGTAATGGCTTATTTAGGGCCTGTGTTCGTTGGGGTTATTACGGGCTCAGTCGTTATAGAGACAGTTTTTGGACTTCCTGGTCTAGGTAGACATTTTGTCAATGGCGCGATGAATCGTGATTACTCTTTAGTATTAAGTCTAACAGTTATTGTTGGTACTTTAACAACTCTATTTACCGCAGTGGTAGATATTTTATCGGCCTGGATTGACCCCAGGATCCGCTATTAACGGAGAGGGGGTTAGCATGACTCAGCATAAGCTTAATTCCAATGTGACGGTCGTAGAGCAAACCTTGGAAATTCAAGGTCGTAGCTTATGGCAACATGCCTTTCGGCGCTTTATAGCCAACCGAGCGTCTATGATCAGCCTAGTGATTTTACTATTGATGGTAGTATTTTTACTGATAGCACCGTTTTTGTCACCCTACACTTATGACATGCCAGATTGGGGTTTTCCTCTGATGCCGCCTAATTTGGAGAGGGCTCATCCTTTCGGTACCGATTACATAGGGCGTGATCTGCTGGTGCGTGTTGTAACGGGTGGACGTATTTCACTAATGGTTGGAATCGTTAGTGCTCTCATTGCGGTTGGGGTAGGAACGACTTATGGTGCTACCGCCGGCTATTTAGGAGGAAATATTGATGCTTTAATGATGCGCTGGCTAGAGATCCTAGATGCATTTCCCTTCACCTTTTTTGTGATAGTGCTGGTCACTTTATTTGGGCACAATCTCTTTTTGATTTTCGTCGCCATCGGTATGGTTTCCTGGCTGGATATTGCGCGCATTGTGCGCGTACAAACGCTCAGCTTAAAGCAAAAAGAGTTTATTGAAGCGGCAAAGGTTTGTGGTGCATCGACTCGGCATATTCTATTTCGGCATATTGTCCCTAATGTTTTAGGTATTGTAGTGGTTTATGCTTCATTATTAGTACCCTCTATGATCTTATTTGAGGCTTTTCTAGGCTTTCTAGGGCTAGGGGTACAAGAGCCGATGGCTAGCTGGGGTGGTTTATTGCAGGAAGGACGTAAACATATTGAGCATGAGCAGTGGATGCTAGTTTTCCCCTGCCTTTTCCTACTAATAACACTATTTTGTTGTAATTTTATTGGTGATGGTCTGCGTGACGCCCTGGATCCCAAAGATAGCAATGGGAGAAACGAATGAAACTGTTAACTGTTAATCATTTGAACATTGCTTTTAAAACTCCAGAGGGGATAGTTACCGCGGTTAATGATCTCAGCTTCACGCTAGAAGCTGGTGAAACATTAGGGATTGTTGGTGAAACAGGAGCAGGAAAATCGCAGACCGCTTTTGCGTTAATGGGTTTGTTGGCAAAAAATAGCCAAGTCAGTGGCTCAATTCACTTTGCCGACCAGGATCTGCTGCAACTGACCCCTACGGCTTGGAATCAGATTCGAGCTCAACAAATTGCCGTGATTTTTCAGGATCCGATGACCTCTCTCAACCCTTATCTAACGGTTGGTAAACAGCTGATGGAGCTTTTGGTTCGCCATAAAGGGATGAATACCACAGATGCCTTTAATGAATCAGTCTGGATGCTAGAGGCAGTTAAAATTCCGGAAGCGCGCAGACGCATGACCATGTACCCCCATGAATTTTCAGGCGGTATGCGGCAGCGGGTGATGATTGCCATGGCACTTTTATGTCGTCCCCGCCTGTTGTTGGCTGATGAGCCAACAACAGCTTTAGATGTTACTGTGCAAGCACAGATTATGGAGCTTTTGAACGAGCTAAAACAGGCCTTCAATACCTCGATTATTTTGATCACCCATGATTTAGGAGTTGTCGCTGGCAGCTGTGATAAAGTATTGGTCATGTATGCAGGATCTGCCGTGGAGTATGGAAGCGCCGAAGATGTTTTCTATTGCCCAAGCCATCCCTATACTTTAGGGCTATTGAGTGTCGTGCCTCGATTGGATAGTGAGAGTCGTGAGTTGATAGCCATTCCAGGGGAGCCACCCAATTTGCTGCAGCTGCCAAGTGGTTGTCCATTTCAAGAGCGTTGTTCATTGAAAGATGCGCGTTGTCAGGTGATGCCACCTTTGCGTGTTATGGAGTCAGAGCATTTGTGCGCCTGTTATCGTGCTAAGGAGTACCTACCATGATTGATGATTCTGTTCATCAGCCGGAATCACTGGAAGTCACTGATTTAACGGTTTATTTTAACGTTAAGCGATCTAGACGCTGGTTTTGGCAATCTAAGTATCAGCAATTAAAAGCTGTGGAAGGTGTTAGCTTTTCATTATCTTCAGGTGAAACTTTGGGGATCGTGGGTGAGTCTGGGTGCGGAAAATCGACTTTAGCACGTGCTTTAGTCGGCTTAGTCCCAGCAACCGCGGGAACCGTCCAATGGAGAGAGAGTAATTTACTCCGCTTAACCCAGCGACAATGGTATAATTGGCGCCAAGAAATCCAAATGGTTTTTCAAGATCCATTGGCTTCACTGGATCCTCGGATGACGGCGGGTGATATCATCGCTGAACCGCTGCAGAGCTTCTACCCGAAACTCAGCAAAGACCAGCGGCAAATACAAGTAACAGCAATGATGAGACGCGTGGGCTTATTGCCTAATCTGATTAACCGTTATCCCCATGAATTCTCAGGCGGGCAGTGCCAACGTATCGGAATTGCTCGAGCCTTGATCTGCAATCCTAGGCTGTTGATTTGTGATGAATCGGTTTCTGCCTTGGATGTTTCAATTCAAGCGCAAGTGATTAATTTATTAAAGGAATTGAAACGAGAGCGCGAGTTAGCACTACTGTTTATTGCGCATGATTTAGCGGTTATCAAGCATATTTCCGATAAAGTGCTGGTCATGTACCTTGGGCATGCTGTGGAATTTGGCAGCTATCAGGAGATATTCAGTAACCCGCTGCATCCTTACACCAAAGCACTGATGTCGGCGATACCGATTCCTGATCCAAAAAAAGCGCGTACTAAAACGATACCAATACTGGAAGGTGAGCTACCTTCACCGATTGATCCCCCCTCCGGTTGTGTTTTTCGTACCCGTTGCCCCCTAGCGGGTTCGGAGTGCGCAATCACCCGACCACGGCTGCAAGGGAATAATCAGCATCAGGTGGCTTGTTTGAAGGTGGCGGTATAAAATGCATAAAAGAGCATTTTTGCTCGCTTGAAGCAGTTCTAGGCCTTTGAAACTTGATATGATAAATTAAAGCGAAATTACGTGAGCACTGTTGCCATGACATGCTACTATTGGTTATTCATTTGCAACGTCAACTGGCCCTAATGAAAAACTGATACATGGCAGATCCTTTTATCTCTTTCAACAAGCCCTACCTGACGGGTAAGGAACTTGAGTACATCACTCAGGCACTGGTCAGTGGCCATTTAGCGGGGGATGGCCCTTTTGCTAAAGCTTGTCAAGTTTGGTTGGAGCATCATACTGGTACCCACAGAGTTTTGTTAACCCCTTCCTGTACAGCGGCATTAGAGATGTCAGCTTTACTGCTGGATATTCAAGCAGGGGACGAAGTTATTATGCCTGCTTTTACTTTTGTTTCTACAGCCAATGCTTTTGTATTACGAGGTGGGGTTCCTGTCTGGGTAGATATTCGGCCCGATACGCTTAATATCAATGAAACACTGATTGAAGCGGCGATCACTTCACGGACCCGTGCGATTGTCCCAGTCCATTATGCCGGTGTCGCCTGTGAAATGGATACCATCTTGGCGATTGCTCGCCGTCACAGGCTAGCGGTGATTGAAGATGCAGCACAAGGAGTGATGGCTTATTATAAGGGCAGGGCATTAGGAAGTATTGGCAATCTGGGAACCTACAGTTTCCATGGGAGTAAAAACATCACCTGTGGGGAAGGAGGGGCTCTTTTAGTCAATAATCCCCAGTGGATAAAATCTTCCGAGATAATGCGTGAAAAAGGCACTGATAGGAGTAGCTTTTTACGGGGTGAAGTTGATAAGTATACTTGGCAGTCCATTGGTTCATCATTTTTGCCGAATGAAATCACAGCTGCTTTTTTACTGGCGCAATTACAAGGAGCAGAGCGAATTACTCAAGAGAGATTAGCACGTTGGCGCTATTATCATGAACAACTAGCCTCATTAGAGACTCAAGGTATATTACAACGTCCAACAATTCCACAGGAGTGTCAGCATAACGCTCACTTTTATTATGTGCTGCTGGATCCAAAAATAGACAGGCCCCGTCTTTTAAAACATTTTAAAAAAAATAACATTACTGTTTCTTCTCACTATATTCCTCTCGATTGTTCACCAGGTGGAAAGAAGTATGGCCATGTGCATGGCCAGTTGACTATTACCCACCAAGTAAATCAGCAGTTATTGCGTTTACCTTTGTGGGTCGAAATGCGTGAGTTACAACAAGAACACGTCTTATCAGTGCTCTCTGAAGTAATTCGGTGAACGAACGCATCTGGCGATGTAGGAAATAAATAATGCAAGTTATATCAAATTTTTTTATGATGTTATTCGTTGGGCTTTCAATGTTGGGGTCGCTAAAGATTTACATAGGAAGTTATTTGAATTGGTTGATTTTATTGCTACTATTAAGTGCAATGCTTATTATTTCTCAAAAGATTTCTTTAAAATACTTTATAGAAAATTTAGTAAAAAAAAAGAAATTTTAAAATTTTTCATGCCAACATTAATAGGCTGGCTTATATTTACATCAGGCTTTTTAATTTCTGGTGTTTTAAATCATGATCCTGAATTATACAAGATTATTAAATATTTTTTATTATTTTTAGTTTTTTCTGTCCTGATTATTATTGATAATACCCCTGATTTATTAAATAAATGTCTTAACTTTTCACTATATATAGTTATGATTCCTTTACTCTGCTTAATTATTTTAAGAAAAAATGATTTATTAGTAATATTGGGGGATGGTAGAATAGGATGGTTATTTGCTTTCCCAGGAACTTTATGGAAAGTTGGCGCTTGTGTATGGCCTCATACTGTTTGGAAATATTTAAATCAGCTCCAGTATAAAAATCTATTATCATGTGAATTAGCTCTTTTTTGTATGGTATTAGATGGAAGTAGAACCGCGATAGTATGGATATTTTTAACAACAGTAATAGTTGGAGTTTTTTATTTTATACAGAAGAGCTATAAAAACATCAGTTATAAGCCTATTTGCTATTTATTAAGTATCATATTATTTACATATTTTATAATACAGCCAATGATTTTATCTTGGGTATTAGGTTGTAATAGCAGTAATACTGCAACTTGTTATCGATTAGTCAATGGTGAGACAAATATACGTTTGAAGATGTTAGAGACTGCTTGGAAACAAGTAATCGAAAAATTTCCTTGGGGCGGTGGTTTTAACAGCACTAGGGTATTAGAAGAAGGTGAATATTCTACCATTCATATGACCTATTTGCAATTGTTATGTGATGGTGGCGTGGTAACATTAATTGGATATCTATTATTTATTTTATATCCGTTTTTTATTTTATTAAAATTCTTTACAGAAAAAATTGAGTATTTTTTTAAACGATTTGAAGTTATGCTAAGCTCAGTCTCAGTTATAGGATTAACACTGTTGATTGGGTTATTTCATCCTGTTAGTAATGAATTAAATGAATGGGGGGTGGTTTTTCTAGCAATTTCTGTGAGTATGACATATATCGCTCGTAGCCAGTATGCCTTTACGTCTAGTTAATAATGTGGTTTGGGGAATATTCTCTCAGGTGGGTGGTTTATTAATTCCACTGATTGAGTTACCCATCCTAGCTCGAGCATTAGGTCAGCAGATGTATGGCCAGGTGCTCTATGTGCTTAGTATTGCATTGACTGCTTCTGTTTTTGTGGAATTTGGTTTTAGTTTCAGTGCTAGTCGTCAAGTCATCAAAGTGAAAGATGATCGCCAGGCATTGGCTCAATTGATTACGGATGTTTTTTTGGCGAAATTGCTTCTTAGCATGCTTGTTGGAGTTGTTCTTAGTGTTTGGTTATGGGGATCTTCCAGCGCATCAATAATTACTGATCGTTGGTTGCTTTGGATTGCGGCATTTACTGTATCTTTCGGGTTTTCTCCTATTTGGTATTATATTGGCATAGGGAATCTTAAACTCCCCGCGCTGTTTGATTTGGGTATTCGCAGCATTGGTTTGGGAGCTATTGTCCTATCAGTATCCGCTCCACAACATGCAGAACGCGTGTTAGCCATCCAAGCTGTGGTAGGCATGGTTAATACCTTGGTTCCTAGTTTATTAATGATCCGTAGCACTGGGTTGGGGCGTCTAAGTTTCCAGGGAGCTAAAGATGTTTTACAGGAGAGTTGGACACTATTTTTATATAAAGGTGCTCAAAATATCATAGGTTCCATGGCTTCTACTTTGCTGGGCTCTCTAAGTACTCCTCAGGCGGTGGGAGCTTTTGCACCTGCAGAAAAATTAGTGCGCGCAGCCAGTAGCCTGGTAATGCCGGTGTTGAATGCGGTGTTTCCCAAAGCAGTGGAATTACAAATTGCTAAAAAGGTCGTCAAAAAGAAATTGCTTGTAGGAATATTGGTACTCTTACTGATAGGTATTCTGCTGTTTTCTGGCCTGATTGTTTGGATGGCACCATTAATTATTCAAAAAATTTTTGGTCTAGAATTTCAGGCAGCAATTC
The DNA here is from genome assembly GCA_038960095.1 of Candidatus Symbiodolus clandestinus. Taxonomy (GTDB): domain Bacteria; phylum Pseudomonadota; class Gammaproteobacteria; order Enterobacterales; genus Symbiodolus; species Symbiodolus clandestinus. The sequence goes on along the minus strand of CP152425.1, from coordinate 241,711 downwards.
CTGTATTGAGGGGGTTAGTTTGGATCATTCCATTAAGAGCTTTTAACCTAATACTAACAATGCTTTGGTTGATTCCTCGAGGTGCTGAGCGAATAGCTGCTCAAGCTTTATTAATGAACTTTGTAGTGATCTGTGTATTTGCTGTAGTGTTAGTTCCTAGATTGGGTAGTCTGGGGATGGCTATTGCATTACTAGTGGCAGAAGCTATGCTTTGTATAATTCTTTTTTGGAGAAAATTGAATTAAACTGTTGCTCTATTCAAGCGAGGGTTTTGAGGTGATTTTTTGAAATTAAGCGTGGTTATCACTACCTACAATCGTCCTAAATTGCTGGTTAGAGCAGTGAATTCAGTCATTGCTGCTAGAACATCAGACATAATGATAGACATCATTGTTGTAGATGATGCCTCAACAACGCTGCCACCTGAATTTAATCATGATAACATCACGTATTACCGTCTGCCGGTTAATAGGGGACATTGTTTGGCAAAGATGCAAGGGCTAGCACTGGCTAAAACACAATGGGTTTTGGTGATGGATGATGATGATGTTCTTGTAAAAAGCTCGCTACCTCTATTAGCTGAAATATTAAAACGTTCAGATATGGCAGACTATCCAGTGATTCAATGTGCTACCAGTAATGGCAAATTAAAACATGCTTACCTATTGTTAGATTTTAATAGCTATCTAAGCAAAGAAATAGAAGGTGATTTCACTGCTGTCTTTAATCGTCAGCGTTTTTTACAAACAGGGTTAAGTTTTCCAGATAACCGGGCTGGTGGTGAACATATTGTTTGGTGGCAATTAGCAGATGATTATGGAATCCCTACTTACCAGTTTATTCTGGTAACGATTGGTGACGATGCACCAGTACGCTTGACCTCCTGTACTTCACAAATAAAAAGAGCTGCCGATCATCAAGCATTGGCTGAATTAACATTGGCTAAGTTTGGCGAACGGCTAAGAGTTTCTTATCCTCAAGAATATCAGCGCCGGCATTTAGCCAGGGTTACTTACAGTTTATTGAGTCAAAAGAGAAAACAAGCGCGCCATTACTTACAAAAATCTCCGTTTAAATGGTATTTGAAGACAGCATTTTGGCTGGTCAGTTGGTTACCTTTATTCTGCTTGCAAAGAGCATTTACCGGTTACCGTTGGTTACAACAAAAAAGAGTGTAAGATGCGCATCGATTACGTGATTACTGGGTTAGGTATTGGTGGTGCAGAGATTCAGGCAGTGACTTTGCTTGAGCGTTTGATAAAGCGGGGGCATCAGGTTCGCCTGATTTCTCTGACACCATCGGTAGCGTTAAAGTTAAAGGAGCGATTGGTCGCTGCCAATATTCCGTTATATTCGTTGAATATGCGTTCAGCGCTGCAGCTGCCGGTAGCGTTATGGCGTTTACGTTGCTTACTGAAACAGTTTTCTCCTGACGTTGTACACGCACATATGGTACATGCCAATATTTTAGCACGTCTGGTCCGGTTACTCTTACCGAAGACAAAGTTAATTACTACAGCCCATAACATTTATGAGGGAGGAAGGTTACGTGATTGGGCCTATCGACTCACTGATTCTCTAAGCCAATTGAATACGACCATCAGTGCAGCGGCTACCCATCGTTTCACGCGAGAAAATATTTTTTCTCGAGAAAAAACTTTAACCCTATTTAATGGGATTGATCTTGAAAAATTTCGCCCTCCTAAACCATGCCAAAAAAGCCAAGCTCCATTTCGTTGGTTGGCAGTGGGAAGATTAGCTGAGCAAAAAGATTACCCAGTTTTATTGCAAGCTTTGGCGCAATTAACCACTAGCCACTTAGCCATTGCAGGAAAAGGTTCTTTATTGGGCATGTTACAGAAGCAGTCTCAGTGTTTGGGTTTGTCCCAACGTATCAATTTTCTCGGGGTAAGAGATGACATTGAAAAGTTGATGCAGCAGGTTGACGGTTTTGTATTGTCATCGAAGTTCGAGGGTTATGGGTTAGTAGTAGCAGAAGCCATGGCAGCTGAATTACCTGTGGTAGTGACTGACAGTGGTGGACCAGCAGAAATTGTGGGACATGATGGAGCAGCCGGTAAATTGGTGCCTATTCAAGATCCTCAGGCGTTGGCTCAGGCGATGGCGGAAATCGAAGCACTGTCACCAATAGCCAGAAGAGAAATGGGGCAGCAAGCTCGCCAGCGTATCCAGGAGAAATTCAATATCGATCAAATAGTCACGCAATGGGAGCAGGTTTACACGTCGTTAATAAAAAATAGAAGATTTGATGTATCAGAATTTACTGGAGCAACATGAAGATAGCTTTATTAGGAACCACGGCAAATGCAGTGATTGGTTTCCGCGCTGATTTAATTAAAATCTTATATCAGCAAGGGCATCAGGTCTATGCCTTTGCCCTAGATTATCAAATAGAAACCCATGACCAAGTCACAGCATTAGGTGCTGTTCCAGTAAATTACTCATTGAGTAGAACTGGGACTAATCCTTTTAAAGATATCAAGGATACCTTAGCACTGAGTCGTCAACTAAAACGGCTCAAACCTGATTTGGTGCTTTGTTACTTTGTTAAACCCTGTATTTTTGGAACTCTCGCAGCTACTTTAGCGGGAATAAAAAAGCGCTATGCGATGCTGGAGGGATTAGGATTCAGTTTTACTGAAAGTTTGGGTAAAAGAAAACTAAAAATCACCTTGTTAAAATTCATACAACTGCTACTCTACCGGTTAATTTTTCCTAAGCTGGATGCTTTAATTCTATTAAATCCGGATGATTATCAGGATTTAATAGTAAAAGCTAAGATCCCAGTTAAGCGAGTGCACCTATTAGGGGGTATCGGTTTAAACCTAAAAAAATATCCCTATACTGCCCCTTCGATAAAGCCAATTACGTTTCTGTTTATAGGCCGGTTGCTGGCAGAAAAAGGTGTTTATGAATATCTAGATGCTGCTAATACGGTCAAACAAAATTATCCTGACGTTCGATTTTGTTTATTGGGCGCACTTGATAGTCAAAATCCAGGTGGTTTAACAGTAAACCAACTCTCACAGCTGCTTAAAAAACATAACATTATTTATCCCGGTCATGTCGATGATGTTACCCCATGGATTGCGCGTTCTAGCGTATTTGTTCTGCCCTCTTATCGAGAAGGAGTGCCCCGCAGTACTCAGGAGGCGATGGCAATGGGAAGAGCAGTGCTAACAACGGATGTACCAGGGTGTCGGGAGACCGTCATACAGGGTGTTAACGGCTATTTAGTTCCACCGCGCTCTCCTATCGCGCTAGCAGAAAAAATGGTTGAATTGATAGAAAATCCTCAGCTGATTGTTGAAATGGGTCTGGCCAGCTACCGAATAGCGCAAGAAAAATTCGATGTACATCGTGTCAATCAGCGGTTATTAACCATGCTTGGGATTCCTTCAAGTTCATTGCATGCCCAAGACAACGAAGCAGTTAATGAGCAGATAAGAGTGGACGATGGTTAAGAGGGTGTATTCTGATAGCCATTCGGATTATTACGCTGCCACCGCCAGGCGTCGCGCAGCATAGTTTCTAAATTACGCGTGGCTTGCCAGCTCAACTTTTGAGTAGCTAATGAGGGATCACACCAACATTGAGCAATATCGCCAGCGCGTCGAGGTACCAACTCGTAAGGAATCATTTGTCCAGATATCTGCTCAAAGGTATGTACGATTTCTAAAACGGAGTAGCCTTTTCCAGTGCCTAAATTATAAACAGTGTATCCTGACTGCTTGCTAAGCTGTTCAAGAGCCTTTAGATGACCCTCAGCCAAATCCATCACATGGATATAATCGCGGATCCCGGTTCCATCGGGCGTTGGATAGTCATATCCAAAAACGAAGAGCTTCTCTAATTGTCTATTGGCCACTTGCGTGAGATAGGGCATTAAGTTACTGGGTGCTTGATGCGGTGTATGTTCGCCAATTACCCCCGATTCGTGAGCACCCACTGGGTTAAAATAGCGCAGTGCAATAATTGAAAATGCTGGTTCTGCTTGGGTAAGTTCTTGTAATAACCGTTCTACTATCCATTTTGAGGTGCCATAGGGATTGGTTGTATCACCGACCGATGCAGTTTCTGATAGGGGAAGTCGTTTGGGGGTGCCATAAACAGTGGCTGATGAGCTAAAGATAAGCTGATGCACTTTGGCCTGCTGCATGGCCTCTAGCAGTACCAGAGTTCCAGTAACGTTATTCTGGTAGTACTTTAAGGGTTGGCGAACAGAGTCTCCAACAGCTTTTAGGCCAGCAAAGTGGATAACAGCGGTGATCGGATGTCGGTTAAAGATAGACGTTAAACCGCTGTTATCTCGTACGTCCGCCTGGTAGAAGTCGATGTGCTTACCGGTCAGCTGCTCGACTCTATCCAGCGACTCTTTAGATGCATTACAGAGGTTGTCGACGACCACCACCTCTTGGTTATGTTCAAGTAGAGCTAGGACAGTATGACAGCCAATATAGCCAGCCCCACCCGTGACTAGAATAGCCATATCACTCCTTATGAGTTTTTAACGCTAGATTAAGATTTTGGATTGTGATTCCTAAAATGTGATAATATCACTTTTCTTGAAAAGTGATGCACTTACGTAATGATGTCGCTATTATGACAATAGATCATAAACGTATTTTCGATCTGGTGGCGGCTTGCATCGGGTTGCTGTTTGTCTGGCCGCTACTCTTATTGACAGCTATGGGGGTATGGATTTTTCTAGGTTCCCCGCTGCTGTTTCGGCAACAGCGTTCTGGTTTACAAGGACGTCTATTTACCATTTATAAATTTCGCACCATGCGAGACTTAACGGATGATCAAGGAAAATGGCTAACCGATCGGGAACGATTAACCCCTTTTGGCGTTTGGTTGCGTTCAACCAGCTTGGATGAACTGCCCCAATTATGGAATGTAATAAAAGGTGATATGAGTTTGGTTGGACCGCGGGCGCTACTACTACAAGATATCCTGGCTGTACATCGCCTTGCTATACGTCCTGGTATCACCGGCTGGGCACAAATTAATGGCCGAAACGCTATCTCTCCTAACCAGAGACTTAAATTAGATCTGTGGTATATTGAAAATAGGAGTTTCTGGCTGGATATAAAAATACTTTTAGTGACTATTAAACTAGTTCTATTACGAAAGGACATTGATCGTAAAGCATCATCCAAATCTGAGGACTGATAGTACTGCTTTTTTAATCTTTCAAAAATAGTTTGATTCTCAATCGTCGGCCTTTTCTCGAAACGACTTATTCTGTCGACATTGTATTAAAGGCAACAGGAAGCGTGTAGCGGTATCGGTCATGGAGGTGATCAAAGCTGGAGTGAGTTGCCGCCATAATCTCTGGTGATAGGGATCGGTGCAATCCCCGGGGAAGTGGCGATTACCATACCAAGCTTGTTGTAATTTTTGCCGGGCTTTCTGCAGAGCTTCAGAGGTGCTTAATAGCTGTTGGCTGCTGGGTTGATACAAGGCTTGTAGCCAAGCCCAGCCACATTTGGGTAGTAAGGGTAAGGGTTGCTGCTGCCCTTGCTGCCAACCTATTAACCATTCACTGAGTAATGTTTTAGCGGTTTCTGAGGGGAGTGGTGCAAATCCACAGTAGCTGCCATTTAATCCATAATAATCACTGTGGATTGCTGAACCGGTTGCGCAGAGCAGAAGATGTTCTAGCCATAGTTCGATGGCATGCGGGATCTGCAATTCTACCGCTCGCCAGCGTACAATAGTTCGTTCTGGAGTCACGAATACACTCCCTTGAAGCGATACTCCAGCTAGGGTGAGCTCAATCTCTTGTTGTTCAAGGGGCAGTAGCGGCTGTAGCTGACTCGCTAGGGATTGGAGTTGTTGATGCTGCTGCTGCCAGAGTACCTGGCCAAAATGCCCGTAAGGGAGTTTCCCAGCCGCAACTTGCTCATGGTAATGTTTTAGAGGAGAGTGTTGCTGAATTAAGGTAACCAGCAGTGCCTCATTGAATGGGTAACGACGCTTGGCGTCCAGCGTAAAGGGCTCATTGATGGCTAAAGGTTCTGGGGGTGTATGAAAAGCAACTTGCCAGCGTTGCTGGAAGAAACTGCGTATCGGATGTCGATAGAAGTGTTTGATTGAGGTCAGTGCGACCGGTGTTGTGCCAGTGGGAATAATCGGCAGTGGTTGTGGGCAGAAAGGCTTGGGTGGCTGGCTGCTTTGCTGGGCAGCCGCTAACCATTCAACCGCATAACTTTGCCAGGGGTTGGTGGGTAGAAAGCACTGTTTGTTAAATGGCATCAGCGGGTGCTGCTGAATCAATTGTTGTCGCAGGTTGTGGGCAGCCATGCTGGGTTCAGCTGCTTGGTCACTGGCTAGACGATAGTAGCGGCAGCAATGGTCAAGTAGTTCATTGACGACAATCGCGGGTTGTCTAGGTTGATTATCCTGAATGGAATGGCCGATATAGCTGATATGGAGGCGCGATCGTGCGGAAAGTAAGATCTCTAAAAATAGATAGCGATCCTCTTGGTTGCGTTGGCCATCAGCCAACCGGGGAGAGTGGCTTAGCAGATCATATTGCCCTCGGCAGTGGGAGCGGGGAAAGCTGCCATCATTCATTCCCAGTAGACAGATAACGGCGTGGGGTAGAGCACGCATCGGCATTAATGTACAAAAATTAATGGCACCCGCTAAAAAGCGGTTATGGCTAGGAAGCTGCTGGTGTTGGTTAGTGAGTGCTTCATGGAGCAAAGTGACATCAATACAGGTGGAATAGTTGGTGTCAATGCCTTGCTGGATCCACTGCTGCCATTGCTGCAAGATCAGATTGAGTGTCTCTTCATTATCAGAGGTACGAGCAAAGAAGCTCTCTAGGAGCTGTTGGCCATAGGGCAGCCATTCCGTTAAGGTTTTGGGTTGTCGCAAACATTGACGCCATTCAGCCATAACTTCAATAAAATTAGCTAAATAACCGACTAATTCAGCGGCTTCATTGCCAGTGATATCGTAAGGCAGTTGGTCACGAAATAGTCCTGCTTGGCTCGATAGGGCATAACCCGATAACAATCGCTGTAATCCGGATTTCCAGGTGTGTCGGCTATCAGTCTTTATTTGCCATTTCTCAAGATCTTGCTGATCTAGACCCCAGCAGATCCCGACCTCTTTAACCCACAATCGTAAAACTGGTAGATCTTCAGCCTTTATGGCAAAACGCTCCCTGACACTGGGAACCTCTAAAAAGGACAATAGCATTTCTGCTTCAAATCGGCTGTTGGGTAGCATTAGCAACTGTAGAAAGCTATCAATCACCGACTGATTTTTCTGAATGGGTTGATCCACCAGATGAAAAGGTAAATAGCGATTTGGGGAAGTTTGCCCGAATATTGCTTGGATATAGGGCAGATAGCGAGGGAGATCCGGAGTCATGACCACAATATCTCGAGGAGATAACTCAGAATTTTCTTCTAAGCACCGGAGTAAGATGTCCTGCAGCAGCTCTACCTCGCGATAGGGACTATAGCAGGCATGAATCAACAGGGAATGATCATCAGGGTTAAGTGTTTGCCAAGGGGCTATCACTGGTGTGGCTACTGAATAATCTGGAGATTCTAGTAGCTCATATTGCAGCGCTTGCAGCAACGTGTTTGGTTGCTGATCGACCATAGCATCGATATCTATGATGTCGTATTGCAGCAATAAACTGCGTAATTCACGACCGATTTGTCCCCAAGAGACTAGGAGGGGATGATCGATACTCGGTGTGTGGGAGAGAGTGAGTCCCGGTTCAGTCCAATGGTGTCGACAAGGTTCTAACAGCATCAAGTGCACTGTACAATGGTGGCTGATGGCTTCGATGAGTGCTAAAAAAACCGGTGGTAAAGTGGAGATACCGAAAATAAATAGCCGTTTGGGCAAGTTAGTGTTATCAGTGTGTAGCTCTGATAATAATCGTTGATAAAGCGTTGCTCGATGCTCCAATGCTGGGTTTAACGAGGTGGTAGCGCTCAGCAATGCTTGCCACAAGCCGGCTTGCCAATGCTGAGTTTCTGATAACGGGGAGATCAATGCTCCTTGTTCCCAAGCCCTTAACCAGTCTGGACGATAAACCAGGTAACGATCAAAGCAATCAGCCAGCTGCTGAGCTAACTGATAACGTTTACGACCCAAATGATCATCTTGCAGGTAGTGTTTAAGCGGTGCATAGGCTTCTTCTGGAGGTAATGCTTGCAACAGAGCCATCAATTTCCAGCTCATGGCTGTTTTACCGAAGATCTGTTGAGTATCAACCGTTTGCGGCAGCAACTGGGTTAATAGACGCCAAATAAAAGTAGCGGGGAGTAGGCAATCGATATTAGCAGCAATACCGCTGGTTTGCGCCAGCTGGAGCTGCAACCATTGTGCCGTACCGATATTGGGTATTAGCACAACCTCTTGCTGAAGGGGGTTATCCAAAAGGTTCTGCTGCATCAGGGTTGCTACCAGCTGTTGTAGCAGTTCCAACTGGTTAGATCGATAGATGGTGAACAGAAAGTACGCTCGCTGCTGATCGGCTATTCAAACTCAGTCGCCACTCAAACTATAAAATCTATTCTAACTCACAGTAGGGTAAGCCACCATGCGTTTTGCGAGCTTAGTGTAAGTAGAATGATGTTAGGAGATTTTAAGCTAGGGTGAGGTATTCGCAATGCTGCTGGTAGGCAGGTATAATCGCGAAAAGCATAAAAAATTATTTGATTCAAGTGGTAGTTATTAGTGAAAAAAGCAGTGATTCGATTGAAAAGATTATTATGCCCGATTCAGCTGATACTGGGGTTGGCTATTTTTTTCGGGATAGGCTATTGGGGACCGATCTATGCTACCGAGCAGCGCTGGCGACCTTTAGTAGAAAATCTACAGCAGCATCCCCATGATCAGCGTGCTTATCAAGCCATACAGCTAAATAATGGCATGAAGGTATTACTGGTCTCTGATCCGCAGGCGCCCCGCTCAATGACTGCGGTTGGATTACCGGTTGGCTCATTACAGGATCCGGATGCCTATCTGGGGTTAGTACATTATTTAGAGCATATGCTGTTTTTAGGTTCGGAAAACTATCCAGAAGGTATTGAAGTACAAGGTCACAGTGCTGGCACTAGCGGGAATAGTACGATTTTTACAGCAGCCGCTCAGCATCCCTGGCTGGCTATTACCCTAGAACGCTTAGCAGATGCTTTGGCTTACCCTAATTTTGATCCTCACTTGGCAGAAAAAGAGCGGCATAGTGTGCATCAAGAAGCCTTGGGGCATCGGACAGAGGATTATAGGCGTATCTATCAGATTAATAAAGAGACATTAAATCCTCACCACCCGTTTTCGCGTTTTTCAGTGGGGAATTTGGATACGTTAGCGGACAAAAAACCGGGCAGTTTACGCGAAGCAGTACAGAAGTTTCACCGCCGCTATTATTCAGCAGATATTATGGTTGCCGTGATTTATAGCAATCAACCTTTGGTGGCTTTAGCCCATTTAGCTGCAGAGAGCTATGGCCGTATTCCTAGCCACAAGCCACAAGCCAGTTATAACGCCTATTACGATACCTCTGGCAACTGCTAGACAACAGGGTGTAACCATTCATTATGTGCCAGCTAACGTCTATGAGGCATTACAAGTTTACTTTGTGATTCCAATCGATCGCCAAGATGTGCTTCACAGTAAAAGCAATTATTATTTGGATAGAGTGATTACTGGCCGGGGGCCAGGAACCCTGGCTGATTGGCTACAACAACAAGGTTTGGCTAACGGCTTATCAGTGTCCTACCACTTTGATATGGCAGGCAATGCTGGGTTATTCAGTATTCACATTCATCCGACTGAAAACGGGATGAAACAGCAGGATTTGATCCTGGCAGGAGTATTTCGATACTTACAGTTAATTAAACAGCAGGGTATTCAACACCGTTATTTTGAAGAGATGGGGCAGCAATTAAAGATGAGCTCGGTTGACTTTAGCGCTCAGCGAAATCTTCATTATGTTGTTTCATTAACCGATCACCTACTCTATTATCCCATTGAGCAGGTACTAACACTGGATAGCTTAACGGATCGTTATCGACCTGGCTATCTGCAACGACGTTTATCACAGATGGTGCCACAGAAGGCGCGTATTTGGGTGGCTAGTTCGCAAGCTCCTTATGATAAACAGGCTTATTTCGTTGAGGCCCCTTATCAACTCAGACCACTGTCCCAACAACAGATCATAAAGTGGCAACAACTAGGCCGAGCGTTAACTTTTAACCTGCCAAAACTGAATCCCTACTTGCCTACTGATTTTACAGTAATGCCTGTTAAGCGCTTGCCGAAAAAACCAGAGCTAGTGTGGAAAGCGCCAGGTGGGCGTGCCTGGTTGACACCTAGTCACTATTTTTCTGAGCAACCTAAGGTGAACATAACCTTGCTATTGCGTAATCCGCCCGCTATGAAGGGTGTTCGAAATGATATGCTAGCATGGGTTTTCAGCAAGTTGTTGGATATCAATTTAAAGGAGTTTTTTTATTGGGCTAGCGATGCGGGTGTTAATATTCAAATTTCTCGTAATGATGAGGGGTTGGCGATTTGGATGGCGGGTTTTCATCAAAATTTATCACAGCTGCTGGAAGAAATGGTAACTCGTTGTCAGCAAATTATTTTCGATAAGTCTCAATTAGAGCAGGTAAAATACGAAATAAAACAGATTTTAGATAGCATTGATAAACGGGCACCTCGACAACAAGCCATTCGGCCAATCAGTTGTTTGTGGGATCTAAGTTATGCGACTGCTGAACAGCGATGTTCCCAGCTTGCTACTATTACTTTACAAGATATTGAAGCTTATCGTAGTCAACTTTTTAAACCAGCCATGGTAGATATATTGGCTATCGGTAATATGAGTAAGGCGCAGCTGCAGCAGCTTGCAAAAACACTATATAATCGATCGGGTACTAAGCAACAGAAGTATGGCAGTAATCCGACCATTGCTGTCCATAAAACCGAGAAAGCGTTATTACATCAGACGACGATGGTGGATGGCCATGCACTGAGTGCTCTGTATATTCCCCGTGGTTATGATCGTTTATCTAGTCAGGCAAATGCTCGTCTATTAAGAATGTTACTAGAAACCTGGTTTTTTGATCAATTACGCACTCAAGAGCAGTTGGGGTATTCTGTGGATGTTTCTACTAAAACAGTGGCTGGAAAAACAGGTTTACAGTTCACCGTGCAGAGTGCCAATCACTCCCCTGAAGCGCTTTATGCACGCTATCAAACTTTTTATCAACAGGCGTGGCAGCAGCTGCAAAAACTTAAAGAAAAGCGCGAATTTGCTGCTTGGCAGCGGGGGTTGTTAAAGGGTTTGCGCGAAAAGCCAAGCAGTTTATCTGATGAAGCGGATAGTTGGTATGCTGATTGGTTAAATGAGCGATTCGATTTTGATTCTAACGATCGATTAATTGCTCGAGTTAAAGCACTAACGGCTGATGAGGTGTTAGAGTTTTACCGGCAGGCGATACTAGAACCCACGGGATTAGCCTTATTATCTCAAGTAAAAGGTAAAACAGTGGTAAGCAAACCATCAGGCTCAGCTACAGCAGCAGCCTTTGCTGCCCCTGAGGGATGGAAGTTTTATCCTTCCATAGCGGCGCTGCAGCAACAACTGATAAAATCGTCAGCACCCCATTAAGAAATCGACAGCATTCGCCCCTGGTGGCCCAACCATTAATTTTATTGGAACCAGCTGCCGGGAGTTAGGATTGAGTTTTCATAGTGCTTACATAGTCTGGCAGTTGGTACGCTCCAAAAAAATCAACGATTAATGTCAATACTATCAAATCAATTTTTGTATCACCGTTATCGTCTATTTTACCATTCAAGTTTTTTACGATGAGTATTGATTTCATAAAAGGATCGTTAGTCAGAAATGGAACGAGAATAACAAGGTTTTCCTTATTCAAGCTTAGTTCAAATTGTTTTCCAGTTTTTTTAATCAATTGGCTGATTTTTAGCAATGCTGATAGATTAATAGTTCGGCTAAAATTAAAGAATTTATCATAGTTTTGTTGGATGCTTAATAAGCTGGAATTTGGTGAAAAATGTAACGTTACGTGATAGGTTAGGCCGACATCCTGTATCGCAATAGATTGCGTTAAAAGGGAATCGTCAGGATTGTTGGCGTGGAAACATAAGTTACTGACGTCAGAGTAACTTATAACACTGTGATGGTGAATTAGATCGGAGACCTGCCTGTCGGGGAGAATTGCGTAATGAAACTGATTAGAAAACGGTTTGGTATCTTTTTCGGCGATGCGGCCATCGTGTGTGGGCTTAAAAAAGTAACCGACTAAAAAACTGATAAATATTAGGGCGATTGTACCAGAGAGTTTTTTAAGGAACTTAATTGTTTTAGGGTTTTTGAGGATCATGCGGCGGGTACTCTAAGCTAGGGCTGTCTAGGGAACTTTTAGTATAGCATGGCGATCAGTAGACAGAGCTTTCACCAGGCCTTGAGGCGTGGGTTGACGAGCATTCAGAATGTCATCACTGTTATCAATAAGGAGATTTGCGCAGCATATCTGTGTTAATCGTGCCTCAATATTATTAGGCGCTGTTATGGTTATGGTATGGTATTGACATTCATTATTGGACAGTGAACGCTGTTTCCAGCGACGCTGCCAAGCCGTAGAGGGTAAAGTTGGCCAAGGTATCGGCTCATGAGGTTGACTACAGACGGCTACTAAGGAGTAGTAAGCCAATGCCCAGGCCTGCTGTTGCCGATCAAGCTGTAACCATTGTTGTTGTAACGTTTGCTGATATTGCAATAGAGCGGGTAGTGCGATGGCAAGTATTAACAGCAGTAATGGAAGTTCAATCAGTGTAAAGCCTTTTATCCTCAAAGTATGAGGGATAACTACTGGCATAAATCAGGCTCCGCTTCGGGACAACTATCAAGCCATCCTCCGGTTATCCAGACCAGCGTTACTTTAGTAACTTCAGGTGCAGGAGACGTTGATGGTTTCTGAGGAATGATCTTGGCCCATCGATACAAGGTAACCGGATCGGTCGCGTGGGTTGTTAGGGGTCCGGCGCGCAGTAGCGCTAAAGTTGGATCACCATGGTGCTGCCTTAAGCAGATTTGTCGGTGAGCTGCCGTTTGGCATTGCCATTGTCGGCCCACCGGTTGCCAAACTAGGTGGGGTGCAATGGCAATCGATGAGAGACTAGCAGTTAATGATTGCCAATAGCGGCGCTGCTGATATTGCGATTGAAGTGCCTGTTGGCGGGATTGCTCCCAGGCAACCAGCAACAACCAAGCCAGTGATAACAATAGGATAGTTCCACCAATCAGAATAAAGCCATGTTGAGTCATCTTTTTTGGCGGTTGCGATAGGCTAGCAATCTCGAGGGATTGCAAGGGTTTCAAAGCCATTAGGGAAGATTTTCCAGTGCAACAATCGCCTGCCGCTGTTGCGTTATCTGTGGCTGCTGAGTTAACTTTCCCTGCAAGGTTAGCTGGAGCCAGCGGTTATCCGAGGAATGGAGGAGCTGGAAGCGTTGTATGGTGATCATCTGTTTATCAAATAGATCCTCCCAGCGGCCACCCTGGCAATGGTTGACACCATGTTGAGTCTCTAAGTTACCCTGGTGAAGCCGGTAACCAATAGTCGTTGCGATCTTCTGGTAACCGGAAAAGTTATCTCGATTACGGTCATAATAGAACAGCAAGCAGGAATTAATGGATTCCCCTGGGTAATGACCAATGACAATGGGGGTTTTGAGGGGTGGTAAACCGGCAGGCTGGTGAATAGTATTTCGAAAGCCAGCCCGTTTTACCTCTTGGGCTATCTGATTGAGTTGCTGCTGTAGCGTGGCAGTGAGTGTGTAATGGTAATATCGTATCCGAACCACTTGTAAGAGATGGCCAATCAGACTGCTGGTCGCCAGCATGATAAGGCTTGCAAAGCCAAGGCTGAGCAATAAACTGGGGAGAGAAAAACCATAAAAAGGGATCATCGGCAAGCTCTCAAAGACCCAAAATTGCCATGCTCACTACAACGACTCAGCCGCCCTTTACTGGAAATTACCACTCGGATTCGCTGGGCACCTGCACTGAGAGTTATTCGGGTAGCCTGGGTAGCTCCGGTATGGCCATAAAATTTAGGAGAGGGAAAAGTGGGCGTTGTTAGTAATTTGACTCGATAATCTGTCAGTTTCCAAAATAGGGGAGAATTTTGGCAGTCGTGCTGAGCCGATAATCCACCGATCCAAAAGCACCACTCTCCCTGGTTGGTGAATTCCCGTTGTACACTTAAGGTTTGCTGCTGTTGGGTGGCCAGCGTTTGAGCCTGAGCCAGGAAAGTCATTAGAGCTTGGGTAGTGTTCTCTAGGCTGAGGTAGTTCTGCTGTTGTTGCCAACTACGTAACATCATTGTACTGAGTAGAGCGAGGATGCTAGTAGCCAATAGGCACTCTATTAATAAGAAACCACGCATGGGGTATCCAGGGCTCGTCGTTAGCAGAGCTGCTAGCATGCTGGGTAATGAATTAGAGTGCTAGCGTGTTATTGAAAAGGTGGAATCAGTGTTCCAGATCTCAAGATTATTGATGATTGAGTGATTCTAGAAAATGGTTGCTGGCTGCTTATACGGCAATCGGTGCTTTAATCGCAGGATAAGGGTGATAGTCAGTAATTTGAAAATCCTCATATTGATAGTCGAACAGAGAGGCTGGTTTACTGCTGATCGCTAACCGAGGCAAAGCACGAGGTTGCCGAGTTAACTGGAGTTTTGCTTGTTCGAGGTGGTTAAGGTATAAGTGAGTATCACCACCCGTCCAAATAAATTCGCCGACTGCCAGGTCACACTGTTGAGCTACCAGGTGTGTTAACAGAGCGTAACTGGCGATATTGAAGGGCAAACCAAGAAAAACGTCACAAGAGCGTTGATAAAGTTGACAGCAGAGCCGATTTTGGCCATCGACATAAAATTGAAACAGCGCGTGGCAAGGTGCCAAAGCCATCTGTTCTAGTTCTCCAACATTCCAGGCTGAAACCACCAGCCGTCGAGAATGGCGATTCTGTTTGAGCTGTTCAATGATTTGGCTCAGTTGATCGATGGATTTCCCCTGAGCAGTCCCCCAAGCGCGCCACTGCTTTCCGTAAATAGGTCCAAGTTCTCCTTGTTCATCAGCCCAAGCATCCCAAATACTCACTTGATGTCGCTGTAGGTAATCGACCTGAGTATTGCCTTGTAAAAACCACAATAATTCGTAAATAATTGATCGAATATGGCAATTTTTGGTGGTGATTAAAGGAAAACCCTGTTGCAAATTAAAACGCATCTGGTAGCCAAAAACCGAGAGCGTACCCACACCGGTGCGATCAGGTTTTTGGCAACCGTGATGCAGAACATGTTCCATTAAGGTTAGATATTGTTGCATGTTTGAGCTCGTTTTAGGCCGGTTTTCAATAAGAGCGATACCATAAGATCACGCCAGTAATCACCATCGGAATGGATAGCCATTGCCCCATGGTGAAGGAAGAGACTATCGCGATAAATTGTGGATCAGGTTCTCGTAAATACTCTACCATAAAGCGTAGACTGCCATAGCCAATAAGAAACAGTGCCGACAGCAGTCCCTGCGATGGGGTGCGTCGTCGGTAGTAGCGGAGTAATAGGAATAACACGACCCCTTCTAGAAAGGCTTCATACAGCTGTGACGGGTGGCGTGGTAAGGGACCCGCTTGTGGAAAAACCACCCCCCAAGGCAGGGTAGTCACTCGCCCCCACAGCTCACCGTTAATCCAATTACCTAATCGCCCCAAGCCTAAGCCTACGGGCACCCAAGGGGCAATAAAGTCAGCAACCGCTAGAAAAGAGCGCTGGGTTCGTCGAGCAAACCAGGCAAAGGCAATGAGAGCACCAACCAAACCACCATGGAAAGACATTCCGCCTTCCCAAATGCGAAGCAAGGAGAGTGGATCGGTAATAAAAGTGGCTAATTGATACACCAGAATATAGCCAATTCGCCCACCGAAGAGTAAACCGATAAAACCAGCCTGCACCAGAGCTTCTACTTCAGTAGGTTGCCAACCACTATTGGGTTGGCGAGCTTGACGCTTAGTTTGCATTAAAGTAAAGCAGAAACCCACTAAATACAGCAATCCGTACCACCGTAAAGCAAGGGGGCCGATAGAAAAAAAAATGGGGTCGAAGTGTGGCCATTGCCAAGGTGTCGTAATCATCGGCTAAGCAATCGTTAAGGTTTTCTCGATGGATAGCTATGATGATGCCGCTTAGTCATTCGTGTCGGTTCAGTCATAGACAGGGCAGTCGCTGCGAATTCATGCATCACTTGGCGATAAACTTGCCGCTTAAAAGCGATCACTTGACGGACAGGGTACCAATAACTCACCCAACGCCAATCATCAAATTCTGGAATAGAAGTTGCTTGTAGGTTGATACACTGCTCATCATTGTTTAAAAGCAGCAAAAACCACTTCTGTTTTTGGCCAATGCACAAGGGCTTGCTTTGCCAGCGTATTAGATGCTTGGGGATTTGGTACTGTAGCCAGTGGCGTGTATAGCTTAATATTTGTACTTTATCAGTAAGTAAGCCTACTTCTTCATAAAGCTCACGATACATGGCTTGCTCGGCTGTTTCACCACCACTAACGCCCCCCTGGGGAAACTGCCAAGAGTGTTGCCCACGGCGTTTGGCCCACAATACTTGACCGCTGTGGTTGCAAATGACGATGCCAACGTTTTTGCGATATCCTTCGCTATCTATCATAGAATAGTCTCGAGTCTATATTGATAAATCAGCAATTTGGGGGGATTGTGACATACAATTTATGTTCGGGTAAATAGCTAATGGACAAAGGGTCCTTGGGATAACTCATGGATTTAGGCTAGTTTATGTACAACTAACCGTTATAACACTCGAGGTTATGCACTTATTCTGTGGATATTACTGTGAAAAATCACCGCATAGCTTTAGAATAACTTGGATTATTGAGCAAATTGATCAAGAAAATTAATATAAATAATTATTAAAAAACAATGAGTTATTTTTATTTTTTCTTTTTATAAAATGGTTATCCCCACAGGAAAATTTGTTCAAAAGTTGGGTTGGCGAAAGATCGGCCAGTTGGTAATTTATACACAATGTCACTTGACGGCGACTTAAAAGGGTGCATATTAGTGGGGTCGGGTAGCAAAAACGTGGGTTATCAAGTACCGACTTAAGGAGAGATGGCCGGTGATTGTGGATAATCCGAGCATTTCAGCTATTATAGGTCATCCTATCAGGGACAATAGAGCTCTGGAAGCGACGTTAAGTGATAGCTAAAGTTGATAGGTTAGCTACCCAGCTATTTGTAGTTTGTTATACTCTCGGAGCTAAAGCAGAACTGATGATTAGTTATGACTCCTAGATTTTCAGACATAAGCGTTCCGCCAGAAAATGAGCGGCAGCTTTATCAACGCGCCCTTGCCTTAGCCGGACGTTCCCTAGCTACCTTAGCTGCTGAGATAGGAATCGCGCTACCACGCTCTACACGGCATGCTAAGGGATGGGCAGGTTTATTAGCTGAATACTATTTAGGTGCTATGAGTGGTAGCAAACCGCAGCCAGATTTTCCACAATTCGGGATAGAACTAAAAACCATTCCTGTCGATGTAAAAGGGAAACCTTTAGAGAGCACTTTTGTTTGCGTAGCGCCTTTAACTAATAATAGCGGCCTTAGCTGGTCGACTAGCTTAGTCAAGCAGAAGCTGCAGCATGTGCTTTGGATCCCGATTGTTGGGGCACGAGGCTGCTTATGGTCAGAGCGACGATTAGGTAACCCTTTGTTATGGTCCCCCAATGCCCAACAACTACACCAGCTTCAACAGGATTGGGAAGAGCTTATGGAGCAGATTGTTTTGGGGAACAGCCAGAAAATTTCAGCCCATTACGGTGAAGTTTTACAGCTGCGGCCTAAAGCAGCTAATAGGCGTGCACGGACTGCTGGGATAGATAAGGATGGTAAGGTTATCATGACATTACCTCTGGGCTTTTATCTGCGAAGTCGTTTTACAGCGACGCTATTACTGTAAAACTATCGGTAGCTAATTACCCAGTGCTATCAGGTTTCCTCTACAATTGAGAGATATCAGCCACTTGTAAGAATAACTGGCGTGCTGCGTAGAGGAGTTGTAGACGGTTGAGGCGTAGTTTTGGATCATCAACCAATACCATCACCTCATTGAAAAAATGCTCAAGTGGCTGTGATAGCGTCGTTAATTGCATTAAGGCAGCTGAGTAGTCTTGAGCATTTATGGCCAGCGGCAGAGTCTCTTGGAGATGATTGATCTGCTGTGCCAGTTGTTGTTCGGCTGCCAGCGTGAGTAAAGCGCTGTCGTAGGCCAATGGTAATTCAACAGGATCACCTATTTTGGTCAACAGATGGGTAACGCGTTTATTGGCAGTGACTAAAGTTTGTGCGGTTTCAGTAGTCGAAAACAGTGATAAAGCATGAAGACGGGCAGCAATATCTGCTGGGATGGTCGACTGCTGGGTTAATACTGCTTGGATTAATTGGTTAGAAAAACCCTGATCTTGATACCAATAGCGGAGTCGATTTAATATAAAATCAAGGACCTCACTGGCAACCTGTTGATTGGGCAACCTCAATGGGTGATTAGCGAGCACTGTAGTAGCAATCAGAGAGGGTAGTGCTAAAGGTAGTTGGTTTTCAACTAAAATTCGAACAACACCCAGGGCAGCACGTCGTAACGCAAAAGGATCTTTATCACTTTTCGGTAAGGCGCCAATGCCAATGATACCCACTAAGGTATCTAACTTATCAGCAAGTGCGACCACACAAGCGATAGGTTGTTGAGGGACAACATCACCGGAAAAGCGTGGCTGATAATGGGCTTGGATGGCTTGAGCGACTGCCTCTGATTCTCCTGAGAGACGAGCATAATGCATGCCCATAATCCCTTGAGTGGCAGGGAATTCAGAGACCAGGTGGCTGGCAAGATCACATTTAGCCAGCAGGGCTGCTCGCGCCGCTTGCGAAAGGTCAACTTGCATCAAAATCGCAAACTGCCTAGCGATGCTTTGTAAGCGTTGGGCTTTATCAAAGAGGGTTCCTAGCTGCTGTTGAAACAGCATCGTTTTTAAGCGTGGCAGCAGATTTTCCAAAGGTTGACGGCGGTCGCTATTGAAAAAGAATTGAGCATCAGCCAGCCGTGGGCGGATGACTTGCTGATTACCACGAATAATGGCACTGGGATCAGCAGGCGCATTATTGGCAACAAAGATAAATTTCGGTAATAACTGCTTTTGCTGATCGTAGAGTGGAAAATAGCGTTGGTCTTTTTTCATGGTGTAGACCAAGGCCTCCGCAGGGACCTCCAAAAATTGTCGATCAAATGTGGCGCTCAAGATCACCGGCCACTCAACGAGGGCAGTGACCTCTTCAAGTAGCATTTCATCTAAATCGACTTCCCCCTCCAGTTGGGTTGCTAATGTGGTGATTTGGTGACGAATATAGCGTTGCCGCTCAGCAAAATCAGCCATCACATGCCCATGCTTAAGCAAAATCTGAGGATACTCATCGGCGTGCTGAAGTGTTAAAGTGACTTCTCCTAAGAAGCGGTGGCCTTGTAGGGTCCGTGAAGTAGCGATACCAAGGACTTCACCCGGCAGCTGCTGATCATCGAGTAGAGCAACAACTCCTTGTATAGGACGAATAAAGGGGAATGGATGTTCTCCCCAATGCATCAACGGCATTAATTTTAGATTTTTGAGCGCTTGATTAGCACAATCGATCAGTAGCGTTTCAGCCAGTTTTCCTGAAATTTGAGCGCAATAGCGTAACCAACTCCCTTTTTCAGTTTGCCAAATCTCTGCTTGCTTGAGTGAAATTTGACAGCGTTCAGCCCATTTGTCAGCCGCGGCAGTTGGAGTGCCCTGTGCATCAAAGGCTTGTGCCAAACTAGGGCCACGTTTTTCAATCTGTTTGTCAGGCTGTTGATGGGCTAACTGTTTGACCTGAATCGCTAATCGACGAGGAGTAGCAAACCAGTGCAATTGATGATAACTCAACTCAGCTTGCTGTAAGGCCAAAGAGAATTCATCAGCAAAGCGTTGAGCGACTTGACGTAAGCTTGTTGGAGGAAGCTCTTCAGTGGTAATTTCTAATAGGAAGGAGTGAGTGTTCATACGACCTATTCTCAGCAAGATGGAGTGGTGCAGCCAGGAAAGCCTAGTGCTTGACGGGAGTCGTAGTAGGCTTGAGCCACTAATTTAGTTAAGGTGCGAATACGAAAAATAAAGCGTTGCCGCTCGGTGACTGAGAGAGCCTTTCGAGCCTCTAACAAATTAAAGCAGTGGGCTGCTTTTAAGGTAATTTCGTAAGCGGGTAAGGGTAAAGGGGTTGGCAAATGGAGTAACTGGTTAACCTCAATTTCATATTGCTGAAAACGCTCAAATAGCGCTTCAATGCCCGCTTGTTCAAAGTTATAGGCTGACTGTTCACGCTCATTTTGCTGAAACAGATCACCATAAGTGATTTTACCCGATGAACTCTCACACCAAAGCAGATCATAAACTGAATCAACCTGTTGTAATGCCATCGCTAATCGCTCTAAGCCATAGGTGATCTCACCAGTAACTGGCTTGCAAGGTAGACCGCCTACTTGCTGAAAGTAGGTGAATTGGGTTATTTCCATTCCATTCAGCCAAACTTCCCAACCCATTCCCCAAGCCCCCAACGTGGGATTTTCCCAATTGTCCTCGACAAAGCGGATATCATGTTTAGCCGTATCAATGCCAAGATAGCGTAATGAATTGAGATAACACGCCTGGATATCGGATGGTGAAGGTTTAAGCATGACCTGAAATTGGTAATAGTGTTGTAATCGATTGGGATTTTCACCATAACGGCCATCCGTAGGGCGCCTGCAGGGCTGAACATAAGCGACAGCCATCGGTTCAGGACCAATGGCTCGTAAAAAAGTGAGGGGGTGAGAAGTTCCAGCTCCCACTTCAAGGTCCAGGGGTTGTACAATCGCACAACCCTGTGTTGCCCAGTAATGCTGTAGGCTGAAGAGTAACCCTTGGAAATTATTGGCGGTCGTATATGGTTGCATAAGAGTCAATGATTCAACTTAAAAAATGAGTCAGCAGTATACTGTGTTACCAATGATTCGGCAGTATTTAACTAAACATCCTGATAGCAAAAAAGTCATGGAGCTAATCATTAAGCCTAAAGGGTAATCGGATGGAGTACTTAATGCAACGAGATGTTCTGGTTTAATAAAAGTAGACACTTAGATTAAGAGAAATAGGATAAGCTCTATAGCACTTAACCTAAGGTGTCATATGAACAAAGTAGGTGGTCATTTTCCATTAGAATTTAAAATAGAGGCAGTAAAATTAGTGACAGAACAAGGATATACTCAGTCTAAAGCCGGTGAAGCTTTAGGAATCAGTAGTAAAAACATCAGTCGCTGGTTGAAAGAGCTATCGAATCCAATCCCTTCGAAAAAAAAGGGATTAACTTCTGAACAACAGGAGTTAGTTAAACTGCGTAAAGAAAATCAACCGCTTAGAATGGAACGCGCTATTTTAAAAAAGGCAGCAGCCTTCTTTGCCAACGAGTCAAACTAAGGGATCAGTTTATTAAAACGCAACAGAAGGCTTTTCCAGTAAAAACCATGTGTAAAGTCATGCAGGCGAGTCGAAGTGGTTATTACAGCTATTTGAGGAGTTTATCGGGTCAACAAGCTGATAAAGAAGCCACTTTATGAATTGCTATTAAAGTACTAGCCACTCAGAGTCGTAATAGTTACGGCAGTCGGCGGATATCTAAAGCATTACAAATGCAAGGTTACCCTGTGGTCAGATTTCGTGCTTGATTTATTTTCATGTCGAAACATCGGCTGGTGTTTAGATAAGCACCTCCGTGAAACACTGGCAGGCAATGCTTTACAGATGGCTCTCACTCGACGAAAACCTACAGGCTTATTGATGCATCACTCTGACCAGGGTTGCCAATACACGAGTGCTGCTTACCAAGCACGTTTAAAACAATCAGCACTGACAGTCAGCATGAGTCGAGCAGGTAATTGTTATGACCATGCAGTCGCTGAACGTTTTTTCAGCCGCTTAAAATCAGAGAGAACTGACCAAGAAATTTATCATACCAGGGCACAGGCAAAATCAGCAGTCATCGATTATATTGAAGGTTTTTATACCAGTCAGCGCTTACATTCAACATTAGGGTATAGGACCCCGATAGATTATGAACAAGCTCACGGTTTCTCTTAAACAAGTTGTTCATTTTTACTGGACCAAAATCTATTAACTGCCACGCTATGCATCTTACTTTATCCTAAAATTACCTAATCAGATTAGTCATGCAACTGTGGTGTCACTAATCGATATTATGGTCTATTTTATTAATATAGGTAAAACAGGATGACACAGCGTAGGGTTTTAAGGGTTAACTACCCATAGGTTACATCGTCAAGAGAAAACCTGCCGACTAAGCTTGCTATGAATGTTTATATCTAGATAGCAAATTTTTAGTAGAGACTCAAAAACTAAATGATAAGAATAGCTGCTGCATCCTAGCAGAGCCACTCAATCGTTAAGTTTATTGGAACGCCTAGTTTTAGGAGTAAGGAATGAGCTTCTCATGTAAGAGAACTTTCCAAAATATTTTACTGATAGTCGTTTGCGGGTTAAAAAGTTTTCAGACTTCAGTCGTGGCTGCGGAAAATAGTCTACTGCCAATTTTAGGGAATAACGAGGCTATTGCGCCTTATCAAGAATTTTCATTGCTGAATAATACTATTAATGCCCCAAAGGTTTTAGCAGGCTCTGGGCAGAAAAGACGGCAACCAGAGATTGTGCAACCATTGGTGCAGCGGGCAAATCGATGGCTAGATAACTCCGGCCAAATAGAAGTTACCCTTGCAGATAGCGTTACTGAGACAGTGCCCCATTTAGGATGGATAAATGTTTTATTGCCAATCTGGTCAACAGCAGACCAACTGCTATTCCTTCAGGGAGGGACACAGTATCAGTACGATAATAAGGAGATTAACTTAGGGGTAGGACAGCGCTGGTTTACTGCTAAAGCAGTCTATTGGGGCTATAGCTTATTTTACGATCAACTGTATCACAGCAACCATCGGCGTTTGGGGTTGGGGATAGAACAGCACAGTGGCTATCGTACCCTATACCTGAATGCTTACCTGCCATTAAGTCGTTGGCAGTTAGTGGATAATGGAAATCACCGGCAGCGACCGGCGTTTGGTTTTGATCTGTGTTGGCAGCAACGACTGTCTCGATATCCTGAATGTTGTTGGCGGGTCATTGGAGAACATTATTTTGCTGATCAATTAGCGGCTAATGAGTTGCAAAATAAACAGCCTGCTAAGACTGTAGTGTCAATCGGTATTGATTACACACCGTTTTCTCTTTTAAATTTGGGTTATAGCTATCAATTGGCTAAAGGGCGACAGGGAGTTCATCAGTTTCAGCTGAGCTTAGTGTATCGTCTAGGAGTCCCATTCTCTCAGCAACTACAGTCAGTAAGAGAGTTACGTGAGTCATCAGATATCTATCGATTAGCATTAGTGCAGCGGGAAAAGTCGATAAAGCTTCAGCAGGTCGCAATAAACAGAGACCAAAAATCGCCAGTGTCTTTACATATCAGTATCTTTGATAAAACCGAAGAGCAGGCTGATGATAAACCGCCTAATTCTCAGTCCACATCAGGGCAGGAGAACCCAGGCTGTGATCAGCTTCAGGAAATTTCAAAGAGCTCTCAAAGTGCACCCGCAGTATCGTCTAAAGAAATGCCTGCTGATGATGCTCCTTCCGTGGTCCTTCCAGAAATGGTTGGTAAGGGCAGAGGCCACACATCATTAGATCCTGAGAAGGTATTATCAGAATCGCCTCGGTGTGGATCCGGGGAGAACCCATTACTAGAAAGTAATCTGAGTGCTAGTGTGTCGAAGTTTCCTGGGTTAGTGCCGGGAAAACCACTGCCCAAGGGTAGAACAGGTAAAAAAAAGCCAGGTTATTCGAAATCCTTTAACGTAAAAGCCGCTCCGCACAAGGCAATATCTTTACTTAGTTTACAGGAGCAAAGGGATGTACAGGAAAAGAATGCGAAGGAGAATTCAGCGCCTTTTCAACCGCCTACAGTTGATCCTCCATCAAAAGTTGCTCGGTTATCAATGAGTAGCTGCTCAACACAAGCAACTAATCCACCAAATTCATCATTAGAGCTTGAGAATTTAGGGTTTTCTCAAGAAGAATGGTCGGTAAACTCAGAGGGTAATTTTTTAAATGAAACAACACCAAGGTCCTATGAAGGGTCAATACCTACTTTTGTGACTCCTCCAAAGGAAAGAAAAACCAAAGAAAGTATTCCGCATGATAATATTTTGAGGTTTCGTGAAATTATTCCGGATACACCATTCAATGGTGTGAAAGGTGAGAAAAAGACAGATGCTTTTAAATCATTTAGTGAACCACCTAATCCTCAGTCTACGTTAGAGTCGAAGAACCAAACTAAAACTCGAAGTTCGTTTGATACTCCGACTTTCGGGAATACTTCCTCTGAAATCAATGTAAATTTATCATCTGAAACCTTGGATTCTAGCAATTTTAACCAGAGTTCTCCGTCCAGCAGTACAACTGGTGAGGAAAGGATAGTTCCTTCTGAAAGAAGTGGTATGTTACCTATAAATGCTTTGGCATTCAGCCATGGTGCGGATTTATCATTAAAGCATAGTAAAAGAGTTCCAAAAAATCGGAAAATCAAGCAAAAGAGGAATGTAAAACTGAATCACTGAATCACACTGGTTTTATCGGAGACTCTATTTTTTCCAAATGTATGAGAGAATGGAGTTATGGAAACGAAAAAAAGACCAGCAAAAAATTACTCACCTGAAGTGCGTGAACGAGCCGTTAAGATGGTATTAGAGCATGAGGCTGATTATGAGAATCGTCGAGCAGCTATCTGCTCTATCGCCGCAAAATTCGGCTGCCATCCTAAAACGTTAGCTCTGTGGTTGCAGCAGATAGAGCGAGATCAAAGGTTAAGAGCAGGAGCAACTTCAGAGGAAAAAGCACGTATTAAAGCTCTGGAGCGTGAAAATCGTGAGCTACGTCAAGCCAATGAGATCTTGCGTAAGGCCAGCGCTTATTTTGCCCAGGCGGAGCTCGACCGCCATCGCCGGTCATGACAGCCTTTATCGATAAGCATCGAGAGGTTTACGGGGTCGAGCCAATTTGTAAAGTATTACCGATTGCCCCATCCACCTACTATCTGCATGCCGCCAGAAAAAAGCAGCCGTCGCTGTTACCGGCAAGGCAGGTAAAGGATATCAAACTAAGTGAGCAGATCCGCAAAATCTGGGATGCTAATTTTAAAGTCTATGGTGCTGTTAAGATTTGGCATCAACTGAAGCGTGAAGGCATTACGGTAGCCCGTTGCACCGTGGAACGTCTGATGCGTACCATGGGATTGCAAGGGATAAGACGAGGTAAAGGGGTCAAAACCACATTTTCTAATCAATCTGCTCCCTGCCCAGATGATTTGGTTAACCGGAATTTCCAGGCTGACCGGCCTAATGCGCTGTGGGTTGCTGATTATACCTTTTGTACGACTTATCAAGGATTTGTTTATACAGCCTTTATTATTGATGTTTTTTCCCGCTATATCGTGGGATGGCGAGTCTCTAGCTCGGCCAAAACCGATTTTGTTCTAGATGCGTTAGAACAGGCCCTGTATGCTCGCCGGCCCTTCAAAGGGGAGCGCTTAATCCATCACAGTGATCGCGGCAGTCAGTATGTCTCTATCCGCTACACCGAACGGATGGTAGAAGCTGGCATTGAATGCTCTGTAGGTAGTGTTGGCGATTCTTACGATAATGCATTAGCTGAGACTATCAATGGCCTCTATAAATCCGAAGTCATTCATCGCCAATCCTGGCAAACCCGTGCTCAAGTAGAGATGGCTACCTTGAAATGGGTTGCTTGGTTTAATCAGCAGAGGTTATTGGGACCCATCGGTTACATACCCCCAGTCGAAGCAGAAATAAGGTATTATCAACAACAAATTGAGCTCGATAAAGCGGCTTGATTCTAAAAAAATAGTCTCCGACATTCCCGGGGGGATTCAGAATAGGTTAGAAGCTGAAAAACGTATTTTTGCAGATATGCAGCAACAAGATATAGTAGCGTTACAACAAAAAGGAAAACAACTTGCTGCTGAATGGCAAAAATTTAGCATTCAGCAAAAGAAATTAGAAACTGAAAGGAGCGCTCTTCAAAATGACTGGCAAGTTTTTGACAGCTATGTAGAAGATCAAAAACAAACACGTGTCCAACTTATTGCTGATCGTCGGAGTTTTCAAATTCAGCAGGAGGAATTAAACGCTGAAGAACTTGCGCTTAAGACTAAGGAGCAAGAATTGAATGCGGTTGAAAGTTATTTACAACAAGTGCCAGCACAACTTAATACTGCTGAACGAAAGATTCAATCTCAATGGAAGGAATTAGAAGCTAGAGAGCGTGCTGTTGAAACTAAGCAGCAAGAGTTGTTTGAAAAAGAAACAAAACTTCAACGAAGGGAAGCTCAATTGGTTGTTAATCAGCAGGGTCTTCAAACTCAGCAGAATGTAGACCCCAATATTCAACGGGATAATTTTCAACCACTGCAAAAAAGCGTTGAGGTCAATATCGAAAGCCTAATATTTTCTCCCCCGGGAGAAGCAGCAGACAATAGGAAGCGTGTTAGGGATTCAGACGCTCCTATGCCAGAGAACAAGAGAAGGAAATTAAACGAGGAAGGAAGTGGCTCGCTATCAAAGATCAGTAACGAACCTTCAATCACAACGGACATAGGGAATGCAGTAGACATCGATATTCAGACTCAACAAGAGAGTCATCAGCCATCAGAACAAAGTAGTGACGATCAGACACGAGAGCAATCCGCTGGTACAAACTCAGGAGAGAATCGGGCTAGCAATCAAGTGATGAATAATTCGACCACAAATTCAAATAAACTTATTGTAAAGATCAATCAATTAACTCAATCTGAAATGAAAGAGCTTGTTGAAGGAAAGGGGTATCAGTTTGGCCAAAAATCAATTGAAAAAATATTTGAGCAGAGAGATAACGGTACTTTTATTAGGGATGAAGCTCATTTTAAGCAGGTAGTGGGTCGTCAAAATACTCAAATTTTGCAAAGAATCGAGCTTGATTATACTTATTCCGATACCTTTTAGGTGTAGAAGTTCAGATTTGATTTGACGATTAATAAATTGAGTAAAAGTGGTTTAATACTATCGTTGATAGGCTCGAAAACCCAGTTGTTGTAATTGCTCAGCAGTCTGTTGATTATCGCAAGCAACCCGTAGTGAGGACCATTGACGTCTTTCTGGGTAGTGAGCGCGTAGCCAGTCAAAACCACCGGGGCGGTGGGCCAGGCGACGTAATGCACTATCGTCTCTAGCAATCGAATAGAGCTGCTCAGTCAGAGGTATGAGTTGTTGCCAGTGCCAAGGCCCCGATAAGGTCACAGTTTTTTGGTTAACCGGTAGCAAAGCTTCATCAGTGATCCTGGGCGATAGTCCATAGTGTTGGCATAGATCTCGGTAGATGCTGAACACGCCATTAAAACGCGCTTCTAAAGTGTAGCCAGCAATGTGCGCAGTGGCTAAAGTCGTCTGTTTCAACAGTGGCAGTGATAATGCTGGCTCTTGTTCCCAGACATCGAGAATCACCGAACACGATTTACCACGGTTTAAGGCGGCAAGCAGCGCTGCATTATCAATCACTGCCCCTCGTGAGCTATTAATTAGGATCCGCTGAGGAGGTAATGCTGCTAATAAGGCACTGTCAACTAAATGCCAAGTGGCATCAGGTCCGGTCCGTTGGAGGGGCACATGGAAAGTTAAAATATCTGCTTGTTGGACTAGGTGGGACAGCGGCCAAAAAGGACCCGGATCACCCCGTGCTTGTCGAGGAGGATCACATAGCAGCGTGTTGACTCCTAACAGTTGTAACCGCTGCTGCAGTAATGAGCCGATATGGCCAACGCCTACGATACCCACTGTTTTATCAGGCAAAGCGAATTGTTTTCGTTGAGCCAACCACAGCAGGGCGGTTAACACATATTCAACGACGGCAATCGCATTACAGCCTGGTGCATGGGAAAAGGTGATCCCTTGTTGCTGTAACCAGTGGGTATCAATATGATCAATGCCAGCGGTGGTGCTGCCGACAAATTGTACCGAGCTGCCCGCTAGCAGCGTGGGTGTGACCGCGGTAGTAGAACGAACGATAAGTGCTTCTACGGATGCGCAGTGTTGGTTGGTGATCGCTCGCCCCGGCAGCATTTGCAACTCACCCAAGGGAGCGAATAGCTGCTTGGCAGCCGGTACCAAAGCATCAACCAGCAGGCGCATCAGAGGTGGGCTTGCCGATTGAGCCGGGTAGCCGGGAGAGAAACCTTAAAAACCCTAAGACAATTGTCGCATCACTAAAGAAGCATTCGTGCCGCCAAATCCAAAACTATTAGACATTACCGTGTTAAGTCGCTGTTTTCGAGTTTGTATGACGATGTCGAGGCCAACAGCAGCTTCGTCAAACTGTTCTAGATTGATGCTGGGTGCAATAAAGCCATGCTCGAGCATTAACAAACTATAAGCCGCCTCATGGACCCCGGCGGCTCCCAGCGCATGGCCAGTCATCGATTTAGTGGAAGAAATAGGGGGTGCTTTTTCACCAAAAACCGTGCGAACCGCTTCTAGCTCTTTGATATCACCGACGCCTGTCGAGGTTCCATGGGTATTAATATAGTCGATAGGGGTATCCACCCCTTGGAGTGCCATGCGCATACAGCGAACGGCACCTTCACCAGATGGTGCCACCATGTCATAACCATCTGAAGTGGCGCCATAGCCTACAATTTCAGCGTAGATGTGGGCTCCTCGAGCTCGAGCATGCTCAAGCTCTTCAACCAATACGATGCCACCACCACCAGAGATCACAAAGCCATCACGGCCTTGATCATAAGGGCGTGAAGCCTTTTCTGGGGTGGCATTGTAGCGAGTCGAAAGAGCACCCATGGCATCAAACTCCATCGCTAAGGTCCAATGTAGCTCTTCTCCACCACCGGCAAAGATACAATCTTGTTTTCCCAGTTGAATCAGTTCAACAGCATTTCCAATACAATGGGCGGAGGTAGCGCAAGCGGAACTGATGGTATAGTTAATCCCACGGATCTTAAAAGCAGTGGCTAAACAGGCGGTGATCCCAGAGGTCATCGTGCGTGGCACCATATAAGGGCCTACACCGCGCAATCCGCGAGCACGCATCGCATCAGCAGCGGCTACCTGATTAGCGGGCGAGCCCCCACCAGTGCCAGCAATAATACCAATGCGTTCATGGGAGATCTGCTGCTCAGTTAGCCCAGCATCTTCAATGGCTTCTTGCATGGCAAGGTAAGCGTAAGCTGAGGCTTCTCCCATAAAACGTGCCATTTTTCGGTCAATTCGGTCTTTGAGGTCCAAACGGACGGCGCCCCAAACATGGCTACGCATATTCATCTCTTGTAGGGGCGTTGCCAGGGTAATGCCCGAGCGACCTGTTTTTAAGGACGCAAGGACTTCCTGACGATTGTTGCCGATGCTGGAGATAATGCCCAGACCCGTAATCACCACACGTTTCATGTTGATAAACCTTTTTGATATCTCACTATACCCGATACTCTTCTTTGAAGTTTACCGGTATTGGCTGCTTCGATAAAATTATTATCGCACATTCGGAGCGTCAGCGCGAAAGGATACTTATTTTCCGGATTGGCTACCTTATTGTGCCGCATTGTGCGCGATATCGTAACCAGTGGTCCAGTAACACAATAGCCACCATGGCTTCAGCAATTGGTAGCGCACGGATGCCCACACAGGGATCATGACGGCCATGGATTCTGACAGTCACCGCTTGCTGCTGAAGGTTCACTGAGTGGCCAGCAGTGGCAATGCTGGAGGTCGGTTTTAGTGCCAGCTGGACTATGATGGGCTGTCCACTGCTGATGCCACCTAGGGTGCCGCCAGCATAATTGGTGTCAAAACCAGTCGGTGTGAGCTCATCTCGTTGCTGACTGCCGAAAGCGCTGACCACTTCAAAACCGGCACCCAGTGCCACCCCTTTAACCGCATTGATACTCATTAAAGCATGCGCTAAGTCGGCATCTAATCGGTCAAAAACCGGTTCTCCCAAGCCTACAGGAATATTATTCGCTTCAACAACAATTTTGGCGCCAACTGAATCGCCGCGCTGTTGTAATTCGGAAAATAGCGCGGTTAATGCAGAGAATTGATCAGGGTCAGCAAAGAAAAAGGGGTTAGTCTCTATCTGTTGCCAATCGATGCGCTTGCCGATAATCGGCCCAATTTGCGCAACGTAGCCACGAATCGTAATCGCCAGTGTTTGCTGCAAATACTTTTTGGCGATTGCTCCAGCCGCTACTCGGATCGCAGTTTCTCGCGCCGAAGATCGCCCGCCACCCCGATGGTCACGAATGCCATATTTCATCTGATAGGTGTAGTCAGCATGTCCCGGGCGGAAGAGATTGTGCAGCGCATTATAATCTTGTGGACGCTGATCCTGGTTATGAATCAATAAACCAATCGGCGTTCCGGTGGTCACACCTTGAAAAACACCTGAGAGAATGGTGATTTGATCCATTTCTTGGCGATGACTGGTGTGGGGAGTGCGCCCAGGGCGGCGGCGATCCAGATCGGGTTGAATATCGGCTTCGCTCAATGGCATACCAGGGGGCATGCCATCGATGATTCCTCCAATTGCTGCTCCATGGGATTCGCCAAACGTGGTCAAACGAAATAGCTCACCGATACTATTACCAGCCATGAAGTGTCCTTTTGTCGGCGATAAAGAGGCTCTGAAGATCTAGGAGGGTAGTTAGATTACGGGCCAAAATAGACTTCCAATTGTTGGCGATTGATTCTAAAGATACTGGGACTTCCTGATGATAGAGGTAACCATTGTACCGGTAGATCGGGATATCGCGCTTGCAGCGCCAGAAAGCTGTTGCCTACCTCACAAAATAGCTGTCCCTGTTCACTCAGATAGCGAGCACTGGTTTTCAGAATCGGTTCAACCAGCGCTAAACCATCAGGGCCTGCTGCTAACCCGAGTACAGGTTCATGGTGAAACTCTGCTGGCAAATTTGCCATATCTTCAGCATCGACATAGGGAGGATTGGCAATAATTAAATCATACTGCTGCGCAGGGAGCTGTTGGAAAAGATCAGACAGTACAGGGGTGATCTGCTGTTCTAATCCATGCCCTTGAATGTTGATTTCGGCAACTGCCAGCGCGTCTGCTGAGACATCAACGATATCAATTTCTGCCTCTGGGAAAGCGTAGGCACAGGCAATAGCAATACAGCCGCTGCCAGTGCATAACTCTAAGAGATGCTGTGGCTCTCCTTCTAGAGTGTCGGCAAAGCGATTATTGATCAATTCACTGAAGGGAGAACGGGGAATCAACACGCGTTGATCGACATAGAACTCCAATCCACAAAACCAGGCACGTTGTGTCAGGTAGGCGGCTGGGATCTTTTGTTCAATGCGCTGGTTGATCCAGGTCACCAATTGTCGTCGCTCATCGAGGGTAAGCCGAGCTTGGTAGCAGTCAGTGGGCCAATCGATAGGCAGCTGTAAACCAGATAGCAGTATATGTTTTGCCTCATCCCAAGCACTGTCATTGCCATGGCCATAGCAAAGATCAGTGCCATTAAACTGGCTGGTTGCCCAACGAAACAGATCCAGTAGTGTTGGTAATTGTTCAATGGCTTCTTCTAGCTGTTGCGGATCCAAATTAGCCTCCCATAAGTTCAATTAATAGTGGCTCAATGCCCTGCTAGGTGCTCACGCTGTGGCTGGAGTTTGTACCCACTGCAGCGCTGCTCGACCATTCAAAGGGTCCAAATTTACCGCTACTATCATGGCAGGGGTAAATAATGGTGCAATGGCCGTTGAGCAGAGCTGGCTTAGTAGCTTGCTAACCAGAGGAATATGAGAAATCAGCAGTAAAGTTGGCAATTGCAGGTCAGGATCATGTTGCAGTTGCTCAACGATAAATTCTGCCTGACCGTTGGGGGTTAAATCAAGGGTATGCGGCTGTTGAGTCAGTTGCGGTAGTACACTGTGTAATGCAGCAAAAGTCTGCTGGGTACGCCGATAGGGACTAACCAAAGCAGTGACTGGTATTATTAAGTGTTGCTGTAACCAGCGGGCAATATTAACAGTTTGTTGCCACCCTAAGGGAGTTAAGCCACGTTCAGCATCTTGCCGTGTCGTGGACTCAGTGGCTCCATGGCGCATAATCAATAGTTGCATAATGACTTATTGCTTTGATAACGGTGGTTGCATTTCCTGCTCAATCAGCTGAATCAGTAGGTGAATGACTTTAATATGCATCTCTTGGATGCGATCAGCATAGCCAATATGAGGAATCAAGATCTCCACATCAGCTTGACCGGCTAACGATCCTCCACAATGGCCAAGCAGTGTAATCACCGCCATCTGTTTTGCCCGTGCGGCGGCTACTGCTTGAATGACATTGGGCGAATTTCCTGAAGTAGAGATGGCTAATAAGGTATCTCCAGGAGTGCCTAAGGCCTCAATATAGCGGGAGAAAACTTTCTCGAAACCAAAATCATTGGCAACACAGGAGAGATGGCTAGGATCGGCGATAGCAATTGCAGGGTAAGCAGGTCGATTGTTTCGGTAACGGCCAGTCAGCTCTTCTGCAAAATGCATCGCATCGCAATGTGAGCCTCCATTACCACACGCTAACACCTTACCCCCCTGCTTAAACGAGTTGGCTAATAATAGCGCGGCGGCTTGTATCGTTTGTAAAGCGGGTTCGCTATCCAAAAATCGCTGTAGCAGCTGTAAAGCTTGTTGTAACTCTGCACGAATTAATGATTGATACATAGAAAAACCTAGCGCTATTTCGTGAGATCTTTGACTAAGACGATAGCATCTTCATATCCTTGATCAGTAGAATAATAGCCTGAACGAATAGAAACTTCAGTAAAATTTAGCTTTTGGTAAAGCGTGCGTGCCGGATAGTTACTGACATGTACCTCTAGCCAGAGCTGAGCGACTGTCTGAGAGGAGAGTTGTTGGATAAGTGCCAGCAGTAATTGATAAGCATATCCCTGGCGCCGGGCTTTAGGGTGGATCGCCAGGTTAAACAGAGAGGCTGCATCGTGCACAACTTGGGTAATCGCAAAACCCACCAAGCTTCCTAAAGCGACTAGCTTAAGGTTGAGATACAACGGACCCTGGTTGCTGAGAAAAGTGTTCAAAGAACAAGGATGGCGATGGCTAGCGTATGCAATGGGATAGGCCAGTGCTAATTCATCAGCAGTCAGTGGGGTGATATTCAACATAATAAGCAATTTGTTGCCATAATTGGCGTTTAGCCACTGAATTGTTCAGTAGCTCTGCCAGCGGGGGAGACGAGAGGACCCGGCGAGTCCAGCTAGGGATGGCAACTCCTAAAGACCAAAGCAGCGACTGATGAGAAAGGGTTGTCAGTTTCTCGGGTGTCGTACAGATAATCTGAGTTCCCGTAAGCTGTAATAACCGGAACACATCCTGCAATAACGGGATCTCTAAAGAGGGAGCTACGTCCGCCAGAAGGACTAGGCCATTTTGTACAGCCAGTACAGAGTGGATTCCCAGTAATCGCCCTGGGTATCGTAAATGCCAATCATTGGGCCTTAAAGGTTTCAAAAGACGATCCTGCCGTTTAGCTTTAATGCTAGGGGTAGTGTGTCAAATTAATGAAATCTATTCAAGCTAGGCAAGAGTGATAAAATATTGATGCTAATTGACTGATAGGTTATGGATTATTAACAATCATTAAATCACTGGCGACTGTTTTCTTCAATAAATCACTCAGCAGGGTTCCATTAGGAAAAGTTAGTGAGGGATCAATATCAGCCAAGGGATAGATAACGAACGGACGTGTCATTAAGCCTGGGTGAGGCAAGGTAAGTTCAGGAGTTTGTAATTGCTGGTTGCCATACAATAATAGATCAAGATCTAGCGTACGCGGGCCCCAACGCTGAGTCCGGCCCCGACCTTGTTGGTTTTCGATCGCCTGCAAAGCTTTCAGCAGGACTAAGGGAGATAGTTCGGTCTCTAGAGCTACCACCGCATTCAGATAATCAGGCTGATCATAGGGAGGACCGAAGGGTGGAGAGCAATAGAGACGTGAACAGGCAAGCAAATGAGTTTGTGGCACCTGAGATAGAGCAGATTGTGCTCGACGGATCTGTTGAAGGGGATCATCTAGGTTGCTGCCAAGGCCGATAAAGCTTCTAATCATCCTTTACTGTGTTGACGGTATCGGCGTCGCCGCTTGATGGTTTGCGGTTCATCGCTAGGTACTGGTATGGGCTGTTTCTGTTGAAACTCCTGCCACCAAGCAGCCAGTGAAAGCAGTTCTTCTCCCTCACACTTAGCACGCAACGCCAATAGATCATAAGCTGCCCGAAATTTCGGATGCAATAGCAGTTTTTGTGCACGGGCCATTTGACACCGTCGTAACCGCAGCTGCAATTGCCAGATTTCACGGATAGTGAGAGTAAAGCGCCGTGGGATCGCTAAAATCTGACACTGTTCAGCAAGTAGCTGCGAGGTAGTATGCATAACCGTTGCATAATACTCCTTTGTCGTTTTCGGGTCAGTTTGTTGCTCTACCCGGGTTAACAGAGGATACCAAAGCAGAGCTGCAAATAAAAAGGCGGGATTTATCGATTTTCCGGTTGCTAGCCGGTGATCGCAACTCTGCAGAGCATACGGCACCATCTGGTTTAATAAATCAGCATAAGGACCCTTTAATGCTTGGGCAATGGCAGGGAATAGCAGAGGAGATAGTTGATAATTTTCTAGCAACTGATAAGTAGCATAACCACAGCCGCTTTGTAATAACTTGAGGCTTTCATCAAATAATCGAGCTTCTGGAATTTCCAGTAGTAACGCTCCTAGACGTTGAATGGGTTCTGCGGTATTGCTGCTTAATGGCATATTAAGCTTAGCTGAAAAGCGTATTGCCCTTAGTATCCGTACCGGATCTTCACGGTAACGATTTTCAGCATCTCCAATCAGACGAATAACTCCCTGGCGTAGGTCAGCTAAACCACCCGTATAGTCTAGTACAGTTCGATCAGTAATATTGTAATAAAGAGAGTTAATAGTAAAATCGCGCCGCTGCGCATCCTCTTCGATGGTTCCGTAAACATTGTCGCGCAGTAGCCGTCCTTGCTTATCTTGCTGGGCATGATGACTTTTGACTGCAGGATGCGCAGCTCTAAAGGTAGAAACTTCAATGAGTTCTCGTCCAAATAGAATATGGGCGAGCCGAAAACGCTTGCCGACTAAGCGACAGTTATTGAAAAGCTGTTTTACCTGTTCTGGTGTAGCATTGGTTGCAATATCAAAATCCTTAGGATACTGGCCAAGCAGCAGATCGCGAACGCTACCGCCTACTAGATAGGCTTGGTAGCCCGCTCTATGTAACCGATAAAGTACCTTAAGGGCATTAGACGAAAGCTGTTTTTCAGCAATTGGATGCTGCGTGCAGGGTATAACAGTAGTTAGATCCGTTAGGGATCTAGCAGATTGTCGAGAGGCGGCTACCGACCAAAAGCGCCGAAAAAAGCCAGTTAGATAAGTAAAAATTCGCGTTCTCACAATTAACAGCGGAAAAACTGAGGATTTAGGCGGTGCATCATAGCGCAGAGTGCACCTTTTGAAAAGACATTGGCTTTTAAAGAGAATGAATTAACCTCGTCCTCTGGAAGGAGTGTCCCGCAATTGCTGTCCTGTTATCTGTTTTTCGCGGATTTCTGCCAATGTTTTGCAGTCAATGCAGAGATCAGCAGTTGGCCTTGCTTCCAGACGTCGAATGCCAATTTCTATTCCACAAGCATTACAGTAACCAAAATCGCGATTTTTGATTTTTAATAGAGTGCGTTCGATTTTTTTTATTAATTTACGGTCACGGTCACGGCTGCGTAATTCTAAGCTGAATTCCTCTTCTTGGGTAGCACGATCAGTTGGATCAGGGAAATTGGATGCCTCATCCCGCATATGGACAACCGTGCGATCGATCTCCGCACAAAGCTGCTGATACCAAGCTTCTAAAATCTTTTTAAAATGAAGAAGCTGAGCATCATTCATATAGATTTCACCGGGAGCGGCTTGATAGGCTTGTAGATTAGCCATCGCCAGCAGGCCTAAGTGAGAATTTTGTGTAGGCTGGTCTATCATTAAGATGTCTCCAGTGGCGCTAATATAGTTAAAAAACGGTCATTATAAATGGCAAATGATTCAGCGAATAGCAATTTCATGTAAAAAGCTATCCGATGAGTCTCTATGACCTGGTTGCAGCTTAGCAGATTCTTGTCACATTGAAAGTATTTGTTAATTATGGTAAGGATTTACCAGGTTTTGAGGGTAACTTAGACCTTATTATTGGTTGATCACGGGATGTCAGGTGAAGTGCTTCGAAAAGTGATGGCTTCAGCGAGCGCGGCAAGGACATGTTCACTATCAGACCATCCTAGGCAGGGATCAGTAATGGACTGTCCGTAGGTTAAAAATTTACGAGGACGGTTTGCTTGGTTACCAGGCACTAAAAAGCTTTCAATCATGACACCGGCAATAACAAGGGAACCTGAACGAAGCTGTTGGCAGAGATCATCGATAACGACTAGCTGGCGTTGATAATTTTTTTGGCAGTTACCATGACTACAATCAATAAGCAGTCTTTGGGGCAGCTGGAAGGTATGTAGTTGTCGGCAAGCATCAGCAACAGCTTCAGCCTGATAATTAGGTTGACGTCCTCCGCGTAGTATCAAATGGGTAAAAGGATTGCCTGGGGTATGATAGAGCGTAGGGATTCCCTGCTGATTTTGTGTCAGCAGCATTTGTGGTTCCCTGGCAGCGCGAATAGCATCAATAGCTACTTGGATATCCCCTGCGGTGTTATTTTTAAAGCCGATAGGGCAGCGAATTGCGGATGCCAGTTCGCGATGTTGCTGACTTTCACTGGTACGAGCCCC
The DNA here is from genome assembly GCA_038960095.1 of Candidatus Symbiodolus clandestinus. GTDB lineage: Bacteria > Pseudomonadota > Gammaproteobacteria > Enterobacterales > Symbiodolus > Symbiodolus clandestinus. Next base: position 204,528 of record CP152425.1, on the reverse strand, counting down.
AATAGTGCCCCAGGTAATCAGGTTCTCTATGTAGGGATAAACCAGGCTATTTAAAAACTCGGTTGCTGTTGGAAGCCCAAGTTGATTAATTTGCAGTGATAGCTGGCGAGCCAGTTGTAACCCTTGATTAATCTGCATACTCCCATCGCAGTAGGGATCATAGATTAACCCGCGCCAACCAGAGACAGTACGGGGTTTTTCAAAATAAGTACGCATAATGATAAACAGAGCTTGTTGGTAACGCTGTTGCAAACTATTCAGCTGTTGAGCGTAAGCAAAAGCTGCATTGACATCATGGATTGAACAGGGACCCATGACTACTAGAAGGCGCTGATCCTCACCGCTGAGGATAGCTTTCACTTGGTCGCGGTATTGGTGGATTATTGCCTCTAGTTCCAGGCTTAGAGGCAACTGTTCAGATAAAGCTTGTGGGGTGACCAGCTGAGTTGTTGGGGTAATAGGATACCTCTTTGAACACCGATAATGAATAGGTTTGCATTGATTAGCACGACTATTTGTTACAGAACAGAATAGAGATTATAAGGCCTGGCCAAGTTTTGGCAAGTTGCGGTGATTATGTTAGTACTGCTGATGAGTGCCAGAATTTGTTGTATCACTTCGATATTTTAGGTTACGTTAGCTGGTTGTAAGATAAATTTCGCTGGAGTGAAGAGCTAATGCGAGCGATTTCTAATTTTTAGGGATTGATGATATACTCTGTCAAGAAATATGATATGCTTGAATCGATGATCGCTTTGTTGTTCTCTGATTGTTTAGAGCGTCTAATATAGGACATAATTTTTTCAACTTAGAGAATCTATTTTTATATAGAATGGTTGCTATGAGTGCCGGGTATTATTTATTAAAGTTTCGAAAATGTCGCTCGTTAGATTCGGTTGACCTTTTGTGTGATAAGTTTGATCAAGAGCTGACAGGATTGGGTCTGATTGAAATGCATCGGGCTGCGGATCACCGTCGAGCTGAGTTAGAGCTTGATCAGATTTTTGATGAAGGTCATGTTCCGAAGTCAGCATGGGGATATGTAAAATGATTATCAAATCACTTTCTCAGATAAAGTATCCACTCGGTTAGATAGATAAGTCAGTGTTTTTGTGGTTAAACTTAGTAGAGATAGCTGAACCTATTTAAATGGGCTGTATTTTATTTTTAAAATCCTGACCAACAAAATCAATAAGTCACGAATTAACCTTCTGCAAAAAGAGGAAGGTATTTTTATGAGGCTCCAATTTGTACTGGCTTAGACTTAATCTGACAGTTACCGGTTATGCATCGGGTGTCTGTGCTGGATGATAACTGAACCATTAATTAAAATATACTTAATTAAATATTTTGCTACCTCTAGACCGCTCCTTTTCGAAGCATCAATGAATGCTAATACGGTGGCTCCATCGTTCGTTGCCCGATTAACTTCCGCCCCGTGTTCTAGGAAGGCTTAATGTACGGTTGAAGTTACTGCAGGACGTTGTACAAAAATACCTAACGCAAAAATTAGCCGGCAAAAATCCTTATGACACAGGAAAAATTATCTACCAATGTTTGGAAACAATAAAGGCACTCCAGGACAGTCTGCAAAAAACCGAGCTAGAAGCAAATAATGTCAATGAAGCATTAACTTGGTTATGCAATGCTGTTGAAGCCTTAACACAAGCCAAGAAAAGAAGTCGCTGAAAAGTGTGCAAGTTTTTGGAGAAGTTTTGGCACTTTCAATTCGTGATAACTAATTGATTTGGGGGCGGCTGATGGCGAGTGTTAATTTTCTGCAAGCAACTGAAAAACAGCCATGAGAGGAAGCCAAAGAGCTCGATGCACTGGGGTTGTTGATGGCTACCGGTTGTGATGTTCCGCAAGATCATCAACTGGCGCTACTTTACTTTAAACAAGCCAGCTAAGCTGGGAGATGCCGATTCCTACTATAATCTATCGATAGCTTACGAGTATGGCTTGGGGGTGGCTGCAGATCCGGCGCTAGCGTACCAGTTCAAAGCGGCGCAGCAGGGAAGTAATCGGCACGCTATTTTTTAGGGCCTGGTGCACCTTTAAAGCGTTTACTACAACTGCTCAAGAGATTTTCGGTAGGCATTTTCACCACCGACGGCTGGCCAAATTATCAGCAACAAATCTCCCCGCTTAAACATCTTGTGGGCAAGATCTTCACGCGACGTATCGAACGCCACAACCTAACGCTGCGGACTCACATCAAGCGCTTGGCTAGACGAACGATTTGTTTCTCTAAATCTGTAGAACTTCATGAAAAAGTTATCGGTGCTTATATTAATAAATTTTATTACTAATCACTATGAAGCCCAACCGTTTGTTTTATGGCAAACTGACTACAAAAAGTTATTATGGAGCTCTGAGGAGTTATAGTCGGTATGCCTCTAAAAATAATTTTTGATAATTGGGTGGGCTACTGGACATGGAATCGCCACATTGAGAGCAGTATGCCACTGATGGTGCCAGCCGGTTGGGTACGGGGACGGGCTTACTTTACTGTTCACCAGGATGGGTTGCATTACCATGAGCAGGGCGAGTGGTTTACCGATAATGGACTGGTGTATGCCATTCAGCGTGATTACTATTATCGTTATGATCCAATCCAAGAGAGAATCCTCTATTGGGCGGTGAACCCATTGGGAAGGATCGAATGTTTACAGGTTTTAACTCTCCAACCGGCCGTGGCTGGATCATCCGAGCAGCAGTTGTCTTGCCAGGCTGTTTGTGGTGACGATTATTACCAGGCTACCTATACATTTCCTGGAAATAACCTTTTTACCCAGTTTCGTTTACGTTATCAAGTGTCTGGACCTAAAAAAGCATATTGTGTAACCAGCTATTTTTACCGTTGCAACTAACCATGCTGTATTTGAGAATGCCTTGGTGGTCATTTACTCAGCGCGTAGTCAAAGGGATCAAACTCCTTAGCTGTCGGATACCGCGGTTTTTGATGATCTGTCCGTGAATAACCCAACCATTGCAATTGAGATCTTTGGAGTTTGGTTAGGTCTGTCGCTCTAGAGTCGCAGTTTGCAAATCTAGTTCGCTCTCTAGATGTTGTAGAGTAGTATCATTAATTTTGTTTTGGCGGTGCAATTGATAGAGAGCTTGGTAGGCTGCTTGTAGAGCACGCCGTTGCAAGCGATAGAGCTGTCGGTTCAATACCTGCTTTTTTACTAACCAGTTGTCAGAGAATGTTGCCTGGCTATAAATCAGTTTAAGTCCTTCACATGCGGCTGTAAAGTTAGCGACGGTTTGTGGGTGATGCTGAGCAAATTGATGGATATACTGCCGTTGTTCGAGCTCTATTTGATGCAATAAGGCGTCTAGAATGGTTTGCCTGGCCTGCTGTTTTTCTAGCTGTTCGGCAGAGTTTGCTGTAGAGGAGTATAAAGGGACACAGCCAGGAATAATCAATGTGCCTAATAATAGGGTCAGTAAAATAACCCCGAGGGCAATGATAATAAGTTGTTCACGGACTGGAAAGGGAACACCGTCAGACAGTAGCAGCGGTAGGCTCAATGCCGCTGAAAGAGTTAGGGCGCCACGAATTCCTGAAAAACTGGTGATGATTATTTGCGGCCAGTTCATTTGCTGGGTTGCTTTGGTTGCAGGCGATAGCCAGCGTACCAACAGTGAAGAGAGGATTAACCAAGCAAGGCGAAGCAGCAGTAGCATAACGGTAATTCCAGCAATTGCTTTGATGGGGTATAAAACACTATCAGTCGTAGAAATCGAGGATGAGCTTACTATTTGTTGGATAATAAGCGGTAGCTGAATGCCTAATAATAAAAAGATGATCCCGTTTAAAGTAAATTCTAGAAAACTCCAAAAGCTTCTTGCCTGGAGACGAATGGTCGCGGAGTAGATTTGGCTATTTTTCAACTGGCTCAATAGCATACCTGTAGAAACCACTGACAAAACTCCAGATAACCCGTAATGCTCGGCCAAGTGAAAGCTTATAAAGGGCTGTAATAAAAAGAGTAGCAGGGTTAATCGGCCATCAATATAGACTTTCTGCTTTAGCAAGGCAGGGTGTAGCCAGTTAAAGCTATAAGCTAAACCGCACCCGAGGATGACTCCTCCTAAAGCAACCAGTAGGAATTGTTCCACGGCTTGATACCAACAGAAGTGGCCGGTGATGGCTGCTGTAACGGCAAATTTTAAAGCAATTAAACTAGAGGCATCGTTAATTAACGCTTCTCCAGCTAATAGATGCTGGGTAGTCGATGGAAGTGGTAAGCGTTTAGTAATCGCTAGCACGGCAACCACATCGGTTGGAGATAAAATAGCAGCCAAGGCAAAACTAACGGCTATGGGGATATTTATTAACCAGGTGTGGATTAAATAACCACCAACAATAATATTAACTACCGTTAATCCGAAGGCCAACCCTAGGATAGGGAACTTTAACTGAAAAAATTCACGATTGGGTAGTTTCCAGCTATCTATAAACAGTATAGGTGGAATCAGTAAGGCCATAAAAACTTCAGGATTTAGAATTATTTTTGGTGAATCATGATAATAATAAGATATTATTCCAACGACAATTTGCAATAAGGGTAATGGGAAAATATCCGGTAGATATTTAGACAATAGGCCAGTTATTACCAGGAGCAGCAATAGCCAGAGTATTAAAGTGACTATTTCCATGATAATACTATCCAGCTGACGCTGTTGATGGCTATCAGAGTAGTAAGGTCTAGTTTAAACATATATTTTTGAGTTCCACTTTAGGCAACCCGATTTTGGTTTCAATCAGCTGCTAAGAGGCGATAATAAAATTAAACCGTACTGTTTAGTATAGTGCTTTTTTCATATTTTTATTTTTTATAACGCTAAATAATGGATTAACTGAGGAATTCCAAACATGATGTTGAATTAAATATATTTTTTAATTATTATAACTGGATTTTTGAATATTGGTAGAGCAAATCGTTAGCTACTAATGTCTGCTAAAACACTAGGCTATCGGAGATAAGATGTAAGAGATTTTGAGCAATTTTTCCAAGAAAAGACTAAGGTATCACGCTTTGAGTCGGATTACTAATGTAACCAGAATGTTTATGAAAAATGTGGGCAAAGTATCCAGAGAAATTTGTCGACTGGGTATTTTTACTTACGGCATAAGCTAAATTAATCAATATTATTTCTTGACAATTTTTTCAACTTCTTCGTAAACTTCATTAATAGCATCGTGGGGAGTTGTGGGATATCGTGGGATGAAAAGGTAGTCTGATGTACCGAGGGGCAACGCTGGTTAGCTTAGATAGCAAAGGACGGATAACGATTCCTGCTCGTTACCGAGAGCTGTTGCTGGCTCAAGTAAAAGGGCAAATGGTTTGTACCATCGATGTGCATCAATGCTGCCTACTATTGTATCCGTTATCAGATTGGGAGATTATCGAACAACGCTTAGCAAAGCTATCAAGCTTGCAGCCGCAGGAGCGCCGGTTACAACGCCTATTATTAGGGTATGCTGATGAAGTCCAGTTAGACAGTGCGGGACGGCTTTTAATTGCTGGCAGTTTGCGGCAACACGCTAACTTACAAAAGCAAGTGATGTTGGTGGGACAGTTGAATAAATTTGAGCTTTGGGATCATCAACTCTGGTCCGAGCAGATTCAAGCGGATCTTGCTGCAGAGCAGCAAGATCCGACGCCATTATCACAGCGATTGTGTGATTTTTCATTATAATCATGACACTAAAACAGCATCATATACCCGTACTACTCGAAGAGGCGATTGAGGCGCTGCAGATCAATCCAGCGGGCACTTATCTAGATGCTACTTTTGGCCGTGGTGGTCATGCGCGACCCATCTTACAGCAATTAGGGGCACAGGGACGGTTGTATCTGCTGGATCGCGATCCGCAAGCAATCACTGCGGCTCAAGCGCTTAATGATCATCGAGTCACTGCGGTACAGGCCAATTTTTCGCAATTGGCTGATCTGGTGCAGCAATTAGTACCTGGCGGTCGTTTGGATGGTATCCTCTTCGATTTGGGAGTGTCATCGCCGCAACTGGAAGAGGCGGAGCGGGGATTTAGTTTTTCAAAGGATGGACCCTTGGACATGCGTATGGACCCAACACAAGGTATCTGTGCGGCTGATTGGCTCAACCGTGCCTCGGAGCAGGAGATTGCCACAGCGTTATGGCGTTACGGAGAGGAGCGGATGGCACGGCGTATTGCTGCTGCCATTGTGCATCATCGAGCTCAGCAACCTTTGCTTCGAACGCAGCAATTAGCAAGGCTAATTGCTGCGATTGTGCGTTACCAATCCCATAAACATCCTGCTACGCGGAGTTTTCAAGCGATCCGGATGGTGGTCAATGAGGAGCTGGCGTCGATTCAGCAGGGCTTAATCGCTGCGTTATCGGTGTTAGCACCCCAAGGGCGGTTAGCGGTTATCAGTTTTCATTCCTTGGAAGATCGCTTGGTTAAGCAATTTATGTGTCAACAGAGTGTTTCGGTGACGTTGCCGAGTAAGCTGCCATTGACTGAAGTAGAGCGGCAGCAGCGATGCCCATTGCCTTCACTTCGTTTGTTAGGAAAATATCGGCCTTCAAAGCTGGAAATTACCAATAATCCGCGTGCGCGCAGTGCCATATTACGCGTTGCCGAGCGGTTGAACAGTGATGTTCCTTAAGCCGGGCAGCCTGTTATCATTAATCGGGAGAGATTGTTGTCGGCAGGGGATTAGCTTATTTGGGTTGCTGATGGTAGCACTATCGGCAGTTGGTCTGGTGTGGATGACGCATCAGATTCGTTCACTCACTCACCAACAAGCGGCTCTATTGACTGAGCAGTGCGCCTTGGACAGTGAGTGGCGTAATCTCATTTTGGAGATACAGAGCTTAAGTGATGCCGATCGAATTGAGAGGTTAGCTAAAGAGAAGTTAAAAATGCAACTCTTGAATAGTCAACAGGAACGTGTAGTTAAGCAGGTATGATGAGGATAAGTCAAGCTAAAAAACAGGCCAAGATCTGCCGCAATGCAACGACGAAAGCAGTAAGCTGGATGCCCTGGCGTTTTTACGTGGTTAGTGGCTTGCTACTACTGGCTATGCTATCGCTATTATGTCGGACTGCTTGGCTACAGGTTATTCGGCCTGACCGCTTATTACAAGAGAGTGATCGGCGATCATTACGCTGGCAAACGCTGCAGCATCCGCGAGGAATTATTCGTGATCGAATGGGTAACCCTTTGGCGGTGAGTGTGCCGGTTCAGGCTATTTGGGCAGATCCTCGGGGAATTTTGCAATCGGGAAGTTTACAGCAAGATCAACAGCGCTGGCAGGCACTGGCTGATGTTTTGCATAAGCCTATCGATCAGTTGATTGGGCGTATTCAGGCCAACCCACAGGGGAGGTTTATTTATCTATCGCGGCAGATTAGTCCTACAGTGGCTACCTATATACAGGCCTTGTCGATTCCAGGGATCTATCTGAAGACCGAAGCGCGGCGCTTCTACCCAGCAGCGGAGATTGCTGCGCATTTAGTAGGCCAAACCAATATTGATGATATAGGAATTGAAGGAGCGGAGTGCCAGTATCAGCGGCAATTAACTGGCCAGCCCAGCCACCGCTTGGTACGACAAGATCGTTTGGGACGGATTATTGAAGATGTTCAAGCCAGTGAATCACTGCCGGTGCACGACGTCAACTTGAGCATCGATGGACGATTGCAAAGATTGGCTTATCGTGCCTTAAAAGAAGCAGTTACCGCTAATAAAGCTCAGGCGGGTTCAGCGGTTCTATTAGATATAGATACGGGAGAGATTTTGGCGATGGTTAATAGCCCCTCCTACAACCCTAATTGTCGGAGTAAAACTCCTCATGCCTATCGACGTAACCGGGCAATCACCGATACCTTTGAACCCGGTTCTACCGTGAAGCCACTGGTATTGTTGGCTGCTTTAGAGAATCGAATCATCACTCGCAATAGTATCATTGACACTACTCCGGGAACCTTGCGAGTCAAAAACCATCTGGTGCGCGACCATCGGAATTATGGACTATTAAACTTAGAAGGGGTGCTGAAGAAATCCAGTAACGTCGCCGTTAGCAAATTATCGCTAGCCATGCCGATCCAAGATTTGATCGAGCGCTATCAGCGATTTGGTTTAGGGGTCTCTACTCAGGTTGGATTGATTGGCGAACACTCTGGAATGATCCTGGAAAAAGAGAAGTGGTCTGATATTGAACGTGTCTGCTTCTCCTTCGGCTATGGATTGGCAGTGACCCCATTGCAGATAGCACGAACTTATGCGACCTTAGGTAGTTTTGGGCTCTTACGCCCAGTTACTTTTACTAAGATGGCTAAGCCGGTCCCCGGGGAGCGAGTTGCTCCCGAAGCATTGGTTCGTCAAGTGGTATCATTGATGGAGCATGTAGCTACTCCAGATGGAGTTGGCCGGCGAGCCGCGGTTGCGGGTTATCGTGTTGCGGTAAAAACTGGCACATCTAGGATTGCCGAAAATGGCGGCTATAGCCGCCGTTATGTGAGCTATACAGCTGGGGTGGCGCCGGCTTCTCAACCTAGATTAGCGTTGGCAGTGGTGATTCATGATCCCATAAACGGTCAATATTACGGCGGAGCGGTTGCCGCGCCCCTATTTTCTCATATCATGCACCATGCGTTGCGGATCTTGAATATTGAACCGGATGCCATGCCTATCACTGAACTGCCGTTATGGCAGTATCAATCCCAAGGTCAGGGACAATAGTATGCCAAATCGTGAACTACAGTCATTATTAGAGCCATGGCTACGCGATGTACCTTATTGCCCATTGGCTAACCTAGTTCTCGATAGCCGACAAGTGGCTGCTGGCGATCTGTTTATTGCGCTGCCAGGTCATCAGTGTGATGGCCGGCACTATATTCCACAAGCGATTGCTCAAGGGGCAGTCGCCGTACTGGCAGAAGCGCACACCATTTCTGAAGAGGGTGTGGTTACCCGGTGTCATGGTATTCCAGTGATTTATCTACAAAATTTGCCTCAGCATTTGTCTGCCTTAGCTGGGCGCTTCTACGCCGATGAGCAGACAGAAATGCAACTGATTGGAGTGACGGGTACCAACGGTAAAACCAGTACCACGCATCTGATTGCCCAGTGGTGTCAGCAGTTAGGATATCGAAGCTCTGTGATGGGAACGCTCGGGAATGGCCCCGTTGGGCAGACCATGCCTGGCGAGAACACCACTGGTTCTGCCGTCGAAGTGCAGCAAACTTTGGCTGATTGGCAGCAACAAGGGGTGGCATTGACTGCCATGGAAGTTTCGTCCCATGGACTGGTGCAGCAGCGAGTGGCGGCACTGCCTTTTACGGTGGCGGTGTTAACTAACGTCACCCGTGACCATCTCGACTATCACCTCAGTATCGAGGCCTATATCGCTGCTAAACGGCGATTATTCACCGAACATGCAGTGGAACAAAAGGTGATTAATGCTGATGATAGCATTGGGCAGCAGTGGTTAGCCGACTGGCCTGATGCTGTTGCGGTTAGCTTGCAGGCAGAGCATTTAGTCGCCTGGCCAGGGCGCTGGTTAGCGGCGACCGCGATCAACTATCAAGCCCAGGGTACAGCGATTACGGTGGATAGCTTTTGGGGGAGCGGTTCGTTAAATAGCCGACTGTTAGGCACTTGTAATGTCAGTAATCTGCTGCTTGCATTGGCTACCTTATTGACCTTAGGTTACCCGTTGCCCTCATTGTTGGCAACGGCTAGACAGTTAATGCCAATTTGTGGCCGCTTAGAGCCATTAACGGCTCCGGGTAGACCTGTGGTAGTGATTGATTACGCACACACGTCGGATGCGCTGGCACAGACATTGACCGCCTTGCGGCAGCACTATACTGGAAGGGTATGGTGTGTTTTTGGGTGTGGGGGCGACCGGGACCAGGGTAAACGCCCTTTAATGGGGGCGGTCGCTGAGCAGGAGGCCGATCAGGTGATATTAACCACCGATAATCCTCGCCATGAAAATCCATTAGACATTATTCAGCAGATCCTCGAGGGCACGCTGGAACCCAGTCGCATTCAGGTGATCGTTGATCGCAGCACCGCTGTTGCCAGTGCGGTGATGCAGGCATCAAAGGATGATGTGGTATTGATTGCCGGTAAAGGGCATGAAACGTACCAACAGCTGGGCAGCCGACGGGTGGCTTATTCGGATCGCCAGTTAGTTGCACAGCTATTAAGGGTAACAGCATGATTCCCCTCACTTTAAACCAATTGGCAGGATTATTATCCGCACAACACTTAGGTGCTGATGGGTTGATTGAAGCGGTGAGTACTGACAGTCGGCAAATGGTTACCAAACCAGGGACTCTGTTTATCGCACTCAAAGGGGAGCGGTGGGATGGGGCTCAATTTGCTGCTCAGGCGGTTTCTCAGGGAGCACAAGCGCTACTACTGCCACGAAGATTACCATTACCGGTGCCGCAAATTATCGTCTCTGATATTGATCAAGCATTGCGGCAGCTGGCATGCTGGTGTCGCCAGCATGCCAAAGCACGCTGGCTAGCAGTGACCGGTTCTAATGGTAAGAGCAGTGTTAAAGAGATGGTAGCCGCTATTTTAAAGCAAAAAGGTGACACCTTAGCGACTTGGCAAAATCAGAATAACCATCAATTTGGGGTACCACTGACGCTATTGCAGGTGACCCCTGTTCATCAATTCGCCGTAATAGAGGTAGCCGCCAATGCGCCTGGAGAGATTGCTGCCAGCAGCGCTTTGGTACAACCAGAGGTGGCATTGGTTAACAACATTGCTGCTGCCCATTTGGCAGGTTTCGGTTTACTAACGGGAGTGGCACAAGCCAAGGGTGAAATTTTCTCGGCATTAGCAGCTGATGGTTTGGCGATTATCAATAGCGATAGCCATGATTTAGTCCGCTGGCAGCAACGGCTAATGGTTTCGCAAAAGGTTTGCCGCTTCGCTCTAGCTCAGCAGCCCGGGGTTAATTTTTATGCTTCAGCCATTGAAGCTCAACCAGAAGGAAGCTATCGCTTTACTCTACATACGCCCAATGGGACCACTTTGGTTAATTTACCCGGCATCGGTGAGCACAGGATCACTAATGCCGTGGCCGCTGCGGCGCTAACGATGGCAGTAGGCGCTGATTTAACCATGATTCAGCAGGGGCTAGCGCAATGTTACCCACTGCCAGGTCGACTCGCTCGGCAACGGTTGGCACCCGGGAAGTGGCTGGTCGATGATAGCTACAACGCGAATGTCGCTTCGATGCAAGCGGCCATCCAAGTATTACACCAACAGCCTGGCTATCGACTGCTGGTGGTGGGCGATATGGCGGAGCTGGGAGATCAATCGGTAGCGTGCCATCAACAAGTGGCTGATACCCTGCAATGCGCTGCGGTTGACCAGGTTTTTAGTTTTGGTTTGATGAGTGCTTTGATCAGCCGGGCTGTGGGCGGGCAGCATTTTACTGATTTTGAAGATCTACTGGCCGCTGTTACCGCTCAGTGGCAGCAGCAACCTGTTATTACTCTATTAGTCAAGGGATCACGGCGAGCAAAGTTAGATCGCTTGGTAAGTGCCTTACAGGAGCGTGTCGCATGCTAGTCTGGTTAGCACACAAGGCAGTTCACTACTATAGCGGTTTCAATCTATTCTCTTACCTGACCTTTCGGGCGATTATTAGTTTATTAACGGCACTGCTGGTAACCTTGTGGATTGGACCGCTGCTGATTACTCGATTACAGCGATTGCAGATGGCCCAAGTTATCCGGGATGATGGTCCGGCTTCCCATGCCACCAAAGCAGGCACCCCAACCATGGGCGGGGTAATTATTTTAATCGCTACCGTGAGCGCCATACTACTTTGGAGTGATTTAACCAATCCCTACGTTGTCTGCTTACTGGCGATTCTAATAGGTTTTGGAGCAATCGGCTTTATCGATGACTACTTAAAAATCAGCCAACGTCATAGCCGAGGGTTGGCTGCTCGTTGGAAGTATAGCTGGCAATCACTGTTGGCGTTCAGTGTCGTACTGCTGATTTATAGCTTAAACCCAGATGATAGTACCACACAATTGGTTGTCCCTTTTTTTAAAAATCTCATGCCTCAGTTGGGACTGTTCTATCTGCCATTGGGTTACTTCGTCATTGTAGGGACCAGCAATGCGGTTAATTTGACCGATGGTCTAGATGGACTAGCCATTATGCCGATTGTTTTAGTGGCGGCCGGATTAGCGGCATTGGCTTGGGTGACCGGTAACATTCATTTTGCCCATTATTTGCATCTGCCTTATGTGCGTTATGCTGGGGAACTGGTCATTGTGTGTAGCGCTATGGTAGGCGCTGGGTTAGGTTTTTTATGGTTTAACACCTATCCCGCGCAAATTTTTATGGGAGATATTGGCTCATTGTCTTTAGGTGCGGCGCTTGGCACGGTAGCGGTGTTGGTTCGTCAAGAGCTGTTGTTGTTGCTGATGGGAGGGGTCTTTGTCGCCGAGACATTATCGGTGATTTTGCAAGTTGGATCTTTTAAGCTGCGTGGCCAGCGAATTTTTCGGATGGCGCCGCTGCATCATCACTATGAGCTGAAAGGTTGTCCAGAACCCAGAATTATTGTTCGTTTTTGGATTATCTCTCTAGTCTTAGTGTTGCTAGGTTTAGTGACCCTCAAGGTACGTTGATGATGGAACACTCTTATCCACAACAGGTGGTCATAGTCGGTTTTGGTATTACCGGTCAGGCTTGTCTCGATTTTTTCCAACAGCGACATATTCAACCGAAAATCATTGACACTCGGCCGCAACAGCAAGCACTTTTGGCCCAACTGTCACCAATAGGTAGCTACCATGTTGGGGATCTCAGGTTAGACTGGCTGCTGCAGGCTGAGTTAGTTATCCTGAGTCCGGGAATTTCTCGTTGTCAGCCTGCTATCCAGCGGACTATAGCAGCGGGAATTCCAGTGATCAGTGAAATAGAGCTGTTTTGTCGTGAGATCAAACAACCAGTAGTTGCTATCACGGGTACTAATGGCAAAAGTACGGTCACTGCTTGGGTCGCTGAAATGGCCCGTCAGGCAGGATTGAGAGTGGGTGCCGGCGGTAACTTAGGCCCGACGGCCTTATCCCTATTAAAATCTGCTTATGATCTCTATGTGGTTGAACTTTCCAGTTTTCAGCTAGAGAGTACCTACAGTCTGCAAGCAGCCGCCGCCACGATACTGAATATTACTCCTGATCATCAAGATCGCTACCCCCAAGGAATGAATTGCTATCAACAGGCCAAACAACGGATCTATCAGCAGGCAACTCATTGTGTGGTCAATAGTGATGATCTCCTAACCCAACCCTTAACTTTAGCGCCAAAAGCCACTATCCGAACTTTTGGCACTCAGGGCAGTTACCGTTGGCAAGCCCATCAAAATGCAATTTGGCTTATTCATGAGGATCAGCGATTACTGCCGGTCAGCCGTTTGAAGTTGCTGGGGCAGCATAATTATGCCAATGCATTAGCTGCCTTGGCACTCGCTGATGCAGTAGGGATCCCACGTGAACCTGCTTTGCAGGCACTGATCACCTTTGAGGGGTTGGCGCACCGCTGTCAACCAGTGTGGCAACGACGAGGTGTCTCTTGGATTAATGATTCTAAATCGACGACTGTCGAAAGCACCCTGGCTGCTCTTCAAGGATTGCCCGCCCATCGCCAGCTACATCTGCTGCTAGGTGGTCGTAGTAAGCCAGGCAATTACCAAGCACTGGTTCCCTATTTACAACGCGATAATCTACAACTTTACTGCTTCGGCGAAGCAGCTGAACAATTGGCTGCATTACGTCCCGCAGCCGTGGAAAAAATCTCTACGCTAGAGGCTGCGATGAGACTGGTGGCGCAGAGGGTTGCATCGGGAGATATTGTTCTGTTATCACCAGCTTGCGCCAGCTTTGATCAATTTAGCAATTTCGCACAACGGGGAGAGCAATTCACTCAACTTGCTCGGAGGTTAGGCTAATGACGGTTCGTATTCCGACTGTGTCTACACCATCAACCCCTTCTGTGGCAACGAATCTGGCAGCGCCAAACTATGATCGGTTATTATCGGCATTGACGTTGGGATTACTGATTTTAGGTTGGATAATGATCACCTCGGCGACCATGCCCTTAGGTGAGTGGCTACAGCAGGACGCTTTCTTCTACAGCAAACGAACTCTTTTGTATAGTGGTTTAGCACTACCACTATTTTTGATAGTATTACAGCTACCTATTCGTTTCTGGCAGCGGTGTGGCGCGTCGTTACTGCTGCTATCCATCTCATTACTACTTTTGGTATTGCTGATCAGCCCCTCAATTAACGGGGCAGCACGTTGGATAGCCATTGGGCCTTTGCGATTACAGCCAGCGGAGCTAACTAAATTAGCGCTGCCTTGCTATTTAGCAGGTTATGTAGTGCGCAAAGCGCAAGCGCTTCGGCAGCGCTTTTGGGATTTTTGTAAACCACTGGCAGTTATGCTTCTGTTGGCACTGCTGCTTTTGGCACAGCCTGATTTAGGATCAGTCATTGTGTTGTTTATCACTTCACTGGTTTTACTGTTTTTAGCCGGTGCTCAAGTTTGGCAACTATTAGCGGTGGTTGCTTCCGGGGTGTTAGCGGCAGGATTGTTAATTATCACCGCGCCCTATCGCCTGCGACGTGTTACTGCCTTTCTTGATCCCTGGCAAGATCCCTACGGCAGTGGCTATCAGTTGACCCAATCTTTAATGGCATTTGGTCGCGGCTCATACTGGGGACAAGGCTTGGGTAATGGAGTACAGAAGCTAGAGTATCTGCCCGCCGCCCACACCGATTTTATTTTTGCCATTATTGCCGAGGAGTTAGGTTTTGCTGGGGCATTGGTGGTTTTTGGGTTACTGGGTCTATTGGTGGCTCGCGGTTTATGGATTGGTCGACAAGCCTGGCAAGCCGGACAACTCTACGCGGGATTCTTGGCGTGTGCATTTGCTGTCTGGTGGAGTCTGCAAATTATTATCAATATCGGGGCTACCGTAGGAACGTTGCCGACTAAAGGGTTAACTCTACCCTTGATTAGCTATGGCGGCTCCAATTTATTGGTGATGCTACTGTCAGTAGCCATGGTACTGCGGATCGATTTTGAGCGCCGCTGTGCACAGAATCAAGGACGAACCGGAGAGCGTTATGGCAGCTAAGCGTTTGTTGTTGATGGCTGGTGGTACTGGGGGTCATATTATTCCTGGGTTGGCTGTAGCACGCCATTTGTTGATGCGGGGCTGGGAAGTTCGTTGGCTTGGATGCATCGATCGACTCGAGGCAGAGTGGGTCCCGCAAGCGGGTATTCCGATTGAGTTTATTAAGATTTCCGGTTTGCGCGGCCGGAAGATCGGTACACAATTGACGGCTCCCTGGCAAATTGGTCGAGCCGTTTATCAAGCAGCTTTGGTTATCAAACATTTCCGTCCCGATGTCGTACTCGGGTTTGGCGGTTATGTTGCTGGGCCAGGTGGGCTGGCCAGCTGCTTGTGGCGCGTGCCGCTGGTCATCCATGAACAGAATGCCGTATTGGGGCTAACCAACCGACTGTTGAGCTATGGAGCCAACCAGATTTTGACCGCTTTTCCCGGTACCCATCGCCGTGCTCAAGTGGTTGGCAATCCGCTACCAGAGACGCTATTACAGCTACCAAAACCATTGGTGCGCTTTACCGGGCGTCAAGGCCCTTTGCGTCTGTTAGTTCTGGGGGGGAGCCAGGGGGCCCAGATCCTTAACCACCTGTTGCCAGCAGTCGCTGCTCAGTTGGGCACTCATAGCATAATTTGGCACCAAGTGGGTCGAGGCCGGCAAACGACAGTGGCTGAAGCTTATCGGGCTGTCGGGATAACTCCCTATCGACTGAGTGAATTTATTGAAGATATGCAAGAGGCTTATCGTTGGGCCGATTTGGTGATTGGCCGCTCAGGGGCAGCGACTGTCAGTGAATTAGCGGCCATCGGACTGTCGGCGATTTTTATACCTTACCAACACGCCGATCAGCAGCAGCTTTTGAATGCACAGGTTCTGCAGCGAGTGGGGGCTGCTGAGATTATTGAAGAGCCGCAATTCACTGCCGAGCGGTTAGCAGAGAGGGTTCAACGCTTAGATAGAAGTCAGTTATTACAACAGGCGCAGCAGGCGCAAACGGTAGCCTGCCGAGGGGCCACACAA
The DNA here is from genome assembly GCA_038960095.1 of Candidatus Symbiodolus clandestinus. Classification (GTDB taxonomy): domain Bacteria; phylum Pseudomonadota; class Gammaproteobacteria; order Enterobacterales; genus Symbiodolus; species Symbiodolus clandestinus. The sequence continues at coordinate 188,322 of CP152425.1, read as the reverse complement.
CAAATTGCCGACTGTTTACAAGCGGTTGTTGAAAGTTCAAACAAAGGAAATAGAGCATGCAGCCACCGCACATAATCCGCTTTTGTCCCATCGCACCGGAGAGGTTCCCCGTTCATAACCTGCATTTTGTGGGGATTGGAGGTTCTGGCATGGGGGGTATCGCCGAAGTGTTAGCCAATCAAGGCTATTCCATTAGCGGCTCTGATCTAACTGAGAATGCGGTAACGATACGTTTACAGCAGTTAGGCGTCACCATTTACTACGGACATCGAGCAGAACAAATCCGGTCGGCGGATGTCGTTGTGATCTCTAGTGCGATTACTGCCGACAATCCGGAGGTTATAGCTGCTCGCCAGGCGCGGCTCCCAGTGATTCAACGGGCAGAGATGCTAGCTGAATTAATGCGATTCCGCCACGGTATCGCCGTGGCAGGCACCCATGGAAAAACTACCACAACCGCTTTAATTGCTAGTATTTATGAGGCTGCAGGGCTTGATCCTACCTTTGTTAATGGGGGTGTGGTTAAAGCCACTGGGACACATGCGCGCTTAGGCAGTGGATGCTATTTGATTGTCGAAGCTGATGAGAGCGATGCCTCTTTTTTACATCTGCAGCCGTTAGTGACGGTGGTTACTAATATTGATGCTGACCATTTAGAAAATTATCAAGGCAGCTTTCAACAGCTGAAAGAGACCTTTTTGCGTTTTATCCACAACTTACCTTTTTATGGGCAAGCGGTGCTTTGTTTGGATGACCCTGGAGTTCGGGAGCTACTACCTCGAGTTCAGCGGCGAGTCATTACCTATGGCTTCTGCAGTCAAGCGGATGTTTATATTGAACTGTATCAGCAACAGGGGTTTCAGGGAACTTTCAACTTACATCGGCGTCTTATTGAAAATGGCGGGATGCAAAAACTCCCGATTCGCTTAAATCTCCCTGGGCGGCACCATGCCCTAAACGCAGCCGCGGCAGTGGCAGTCGCGACAGCAGCGGGAATTGCTGATGAACCGATTGTAAATGCCTTAACCAATTTCCAAGGCACCGGACGCCGCTTTGAATTACTGGCTGAATGGCCGATGGCTCAGGAAGCGACTGTTTTGCTGGTTGATGATTATGGTCATCATCCCCGGGAGATTGAGGTGACCATTCAAGCTGTTCGTGCAGGTTGGCCAAACCGGCGGTTGGTGATGCTATTTCAACCTCATCGTTACAGTCGAACCTATGATCTCTACGACTACTTTGTAACGGTATTATCCGAGGTGGATTGTCTATTGTTGCTAGAGGTCTATCCGGCCGGTGAGGCGCCCATTGTCGGTGCCGATAGTCAAGCCCTTTGTCGAACGATCCGAAGCTTAGGGGGGGTGGATCCAATATTGATTCCGGATTTATCGGCTGTTCCAAAAATATTAGCGCAAGTGATACGGGGTGGTGATCTACTATTGATGCAAGGGGCTGGCAACATCGGACAGCTAGCACGCCAAATCGCTGTGCAAGGATTGCCACAGGTAGAGCCTGGTAGCAGTCACTGTTCTGAATTACCAGGAGAACATCATGGCTAGCCAAGGCAGAAGGCGCTCAGCTAGCACACTAAGGCCAATAATGGCCCTGTGGCGCTGGTTGAGCTGGATCAGTGTTAGTATCATCCTGCTCGGTGGGTTCTATCGTTTGAAAGCTTGGTTATATCATTCGCAACATTGGCCATTATCGGAGTGGCAGCTAGTCGGTGAGCTACAGCAGGCGCAACCGCAGGCGATCCAGAAAGTTTTAGAGGAATTACAACCGTTTGATAGTTTTATCGCTCAAGATCTACAGGTGATTCAACAGCGACTCAAGCAATTACCTTGGATTGCCGAGGTTAAAATCCGTAAGCAGTGGCCGAATCGACTATTAGTGCATTGCATAGAACATCAAGCGGTGGCTCGTTGGCAGCAGCAACGGCTACTGAACCAGCATGGGGAACCGTTCAGTGCCCCATTACCACCCTGGCTAATTAAACAGCTGCCACAATTAGCAGGGCCAAAGGGAAGTGAGCAGCAGGTTTTAGCCACTTGGCATCAATTGACAAAACAATTGGTCCCTTATGGATTGTCGGTGACTGCCATTGGAAAAAATCGCCGCCAAGCCTGGCAATTAACCATCAATCATTCCATGCGTTGCTTAATCGGTAAGCAGGATCCGTACCAAGCCATGCAGCGCCTGCTAGTACTTTACCCCTTACTTATGCAGCAGCGTCCAGCAACAATAGGAAAAACAGAGTTAGTGGCAGTGGTTGATCTACGGTATCAACAGGGTGCTGCCATTCGTTGGGAACCAAGGCAGCATAATGATTGGAATAAAACATGAGTAAAGAGGCTGACCGACACTTATTAGTAGGATTAGAAATTGGCTCTTCCAAAGTCGTTGTTTTAGTGGGCGAGTTATTGGCAGGTGGAGTGGTCAATCTCATTGGTGTCGGTCACGGTGCTTCCCAGGGGATGGATAGAGGAGGCGTTAATGATTTGGAATCGGTGGTAAAATCAATTCGGCAAGCCGTCGATCAAGCGGAATTAATGGCAGACTGTCACATTGGGTCAGTTTGCTTAGCCTTATCGGGTAAGCATATTCGCTGCCAAAATGAGTTAGGTATGGTAGCCATAGCGGATGATGAGGTGACCCGTGAAGATGTTGACAGTGTGATTCACACGGCTAAATCAGTACGAATCCGCGAGGAGCATCAGATCCTTCATGTGGTGCCTCAATCATTTTCGATTGATTATCAGGAGGGTATTAAAAGTCCTATCGGGCTTTCCGGGGTGCGGATGCAGGCGCACGTTCATCTGATCACCTGCCATCATGATACTGCCAAAAATAGCATTAAAGCGGTAGAGCGTTGTGGTTTAGCCGTTGAACAGCTGGTATTTTCTGGGTTAGCGGCTAGCGAGGCGGTACTCACTGAGGATGAGCGGGAGTTGGGGGTTGCCGTGGTTGATATCGGGGGTGGAACCATGGATATTGCTGTTTACATGGGGGGTGCACTTTGTCACAGTCAGGTAATCCCTTACGCTGGCAATGTCGTAACCCGAGATATCGCTTACGCTTTTGGAACTCCATTGTCGGAAGCTGAGGCCATTAAGGTGCGTTATGGCTGTGCTTTAAGTGCTTTAGTTCATCAAGAGGAGCGAATAGAGGTGCCGAGCGTAGGGGGACGATCTCCGCGTCAACTACAGCGGCAAACTCTCGCCAGTGTCATTGAGCCACGCTACCAAGAGCTATTACAGTTAGTGAATCAAGCTCTCCAACAGCTGCAAGCGCGGCTACGCCAGCAGGGTAGAAAGCATCAGTTGGCTGCAGGGATTGTATTAACCGGCGGAGCATCCCAAATCGAGGGATTAGTGGCTTGTGCTCAGCAGAACCTAAATCTACAGGTGCGCCTGGGTCAGCCGCTCGGTGTTACCGGTTTAACTGATTATATACAAACACCCGATTATGCAACCGCCGTTGGATTGTTGCAGCATAGTAAGGCAGCGCTATTAGATGGTGAGACCGCGCACCGTCGACAGCATTTCATTAACCACTGGTTAAAACGTTTGAGTGGATGGCTAAAAAGGGAATTTTAAATGAAGCAACTGTTGCACAATATTGACCAAATTGTTTGCAAAGTGTTATGAAGTGAACCCGCGCAATAGACAGCAATAACATGGAGAAATGCAATGTTTGAACCGATTGAAATATCCAGCGAGGCGGTGATTAAAGTCATCGGCGTTGGCGGCGGCGGTAGTAACGCTGTCGAACAGATGGTTAAGAGTACCATCGAGGGAGTAGAATTCTTTGTGGTTAATACCGACGCTCAAGTATTACGCAGCAGTACGGTTGAACAGACCTTGCAGATTGGCACTAATATTACCAAAGGGCTAGGTGCAGGTGCTAACCCCGAGGTAGGTCGCCATGCTGCAGAAGAGGATCGAGAATCACTGGCTTCACTGTTAACTGGAGCTGATATGGTGTTTATTGCTGCTGGTATGGGCGGTGGCACCGGAACTGGTGCGGCACCGGTACTGGCTGAAATCGCTAAGGAACTGGGTATTTTAACGGTAGCGGTCGTGACTAAGCCCTTTAGTTTTGAGGGAAAAAAGCGAATGGCTTTTGCTGAACAGGGGATTGCTGCTCTCTCCAAACAGGTAGATTCTCTAATTACCATCCCCAATGATAAGCTATTAAAAGTACTTGGACGCGGTATTTCTTTGCTAGATGCTTTTAGCGCTGCTAACGACGTTCTCAAAGGGGCTGTTCAGGGCATTGCCGAATTGATTACCCGTCCGGGGTTAATGAACGTTGACTTTGCTGATGTACGCACAGTAATGTCGGAGATGGGTTATGCCATGATGGGATCGGGAGTCGCCAAGGGTGAAGATCGGGCTGAAGTGGCAGCAGAAATGGCGATTTCCAGCCCCTTGCTAGAAGACATCAACCTCTCTGGAGCACGAGGGGTATTGGTTAATATTACCGCTGGTTTTGATCTCCGTTTAGATGAGTTTGAGACGGTGGGTAATACCGTGCGAGCCTTTGCCTCAGATAATGCAACCGTCGTGATCGGGACTGCTCTTGATCCGCAGATGCAAGAGGAGTTGCGAGTCACGGTGGTTGCCACGGGGATCGGTACCGATAGACAGACAGAAATCACCTCAGTGAATACCCAGACAACGTCTAGTCATAACAGCGAACGTGCAGCCTTTCAGACGCCAATTTCACCCGCAGTAGCCGAAGAGCAGGTGGTTAGACAAACAACGGAGGCGGTAGCCAATCATGAACTGGATTACTTAGATATTCCAGCTTTTCTACGTAAACAAGCTGATTAGTAAAGATAATCGGGAGTAGTCGTTACTATTAAGTTATCAATCAGGATAATGAGAATTGATTGTGTTAAGACAGCGGACCATCAAACAGTCGCTATCGGTTGAAGGCATAGGCCTACACACCGGAAAAGCAGTTAAACTAAGCTTGCGTCCGGCAGCCGTAGACCATGGAATCAGATATTATCGGCTAGATTTTCAGCCGCCTGCAGAGTTATTGAATGATCCCTGGCGGGTTAATGCTATACCCTTGTGTACCTGTTTAGAGAATGTTCAGGGTGTTACCCTGGCAACGGTAGAGCATCTGAACGCGGCATTGGCTGGGTTAGGCGTTGATAATATTATCATTGAGGTCAATGGCCCAGAACTTCCTATTTTAGATGGTAGTGCATTTCCTTGGGTTAGTTTGCTATTACAAGCTGGGATTGAAGAGCTGGATCAGCCAAAACAATTCCTTTGGGTCACTGAGCCTGTTAAAGTGCAAGAGGGAGATAAATGGGTTGAAGTGCACCCTCAAAAAAATTTTTGCGTTGATTGTACCATTGATTTTGATCATCCTACCCTTGATGAAAGTACTCAGCATTATCATTTTACTTTTTCTACCCAAAGCTTTGTGCAACAGATCAGTCAAGCACGCACTTTTGGATTTATGCGGGATATTGTACGGTTACAAGCACAAGGGCTCTGCTTGGGAGGCAATTTAGCTTGCGCGGTGGTTCTCGACGATCAACAGGTATTGAATCCAGAGGGACTACGATTCCCTAATGAATTGGTTCGCCATAAGATCCTCGATGCGGTAGGCGATCTATTTATGGGCGGCCGACAGATTTTAGGATCAGTAAAGGCTTTTAAACCAGGCCATGCTTTAAATAATCGGCTACTGCGCACCCTATTATCGCAGTGTCATAGTTGGAAATTAGCTCCTTTAGATGCCGCTAACTTATTTTCCTTATCGGATCAAGACCAGGCGATAGCAACTGGCTTGGCTTAATCATCGAACGGGATCTTCATCATTGACCTGTCTGCTGGTAAATGGTGGGCTTGCATGGCTAATTGTAGTAGGATATTACGCAGCCCTGCGGGAGCAAATTCAGCTAATTGCTGAAGTTTTTGTGCGGTGCATGGCGTGATCACCTTAGCTGCCGGCACTGAATGCGTGGATCGTTGATGCCGTGAATCTGATTGCCGGTAGGCCAATTGGGGATTAACGACAAACTCTATTGTCACTAAGGCAGGCAGTAGCTGTTGGCGTAAAGCAGTGATTAGGTTCATCTGCTCATAACGTAGGCGCAATAGCCAGCTACCACTAGAAGTTTCGATAATGATAATGCCTTGTCGATAGTTAGCAACCCGGCAGTAAAGCGGTAGTGGTGGCGGAAGCAGGAGAGCCAGTAGCTGATTCACCCGCTGTAACTGTTGTGTTTTTTGTTGTATGGTAACCAATCCAGGAGCTTGCTGGAGATAGCTAGCGAATGGCTTTGGGCCACTGTCCGGTGTCATAACCCTACCCTGTGATAATGGCACGGCAAATAAGTCAATCAATGATAGGGTAGTGTAACCGGAACAAGCGAGTGATAGGAACTAATGATTATCCAATTTTTAACCAAACTATTTGGCAGCCGGAATGACCGTATCTTACGTCGACTTTATAAAAACGTAACCTTGATTAATGCATTAGAAGCTTCATTAGCATCGGCATCGGACCAGCAATTACAAGAACACAGCCAAAAGTTGCGTGCTCGAGCCCAGCAGGGAGAGCATTTAGAGCTGCTGCTCCCTGAAGCCTTTGCGTTAGTTCGTGAAGCCAGCCAACGGCTATTTTCCATGCGCCATTTTGACGTACAGCTGCTGGGTGGTATGGTGCTGCATGAGCGCTGCATTGCTGAGATGCGCACCGGTGAGGGAAAAACCCTGACTGCTACCCTACCTGCCTATTTGAATGCCTTACTGGGAAGAGGCGTTCACATCGTGACGGTGAATGACTACCTAGCTCGCCGAGATGCCGATACCAATCGGCCGTTGTTTGAATTTCTCGGATTATCAGTCGGCGTCAATTTAGCGGGTATGACTTTAGAAGCCAAACGGCAAGCCTATGCGGCTGATATCACTTATGGGACCAATAATGAATTTGGTTTTGATTATCTGCGCGATAACATGGTATTTAGTGCGGACCAACGAGTACAGAGGCCTCTGTACTATGCAATCGTCGACGAAGTCGACTCGATTTTAATTGATGAAGCGCGTACACCACTGATCATCTCTGGGCCTGCCGAAGATAGTTCAGGGCTCTATCGAGCGATTGATCCCCTAATTACCCAGCTAAACAGGCAGCCTCGAGAGGATAGCGAAGAGTATCAAGGTGATGGCCATTTTTATTTGGATGAAAAGGCGAAGCAAGCCCATTTGACTGAACGCGGACAGGAGCGCATTGAAGAGTTATTAATGCAAAAAGGCCTGATCAACTCGGAGGAATCGCTCTATGCCCCCACGCACATTGCTTTATTACACCATATCAATGTCGCACTACGCGCCCATACATTATTCACCCGCAACGTAGACTATATTGTTAAGGATGATGAAATCATCATTGTTGATGAACATACTGGGCGCACCATGCCAGGACGGCGCTGGTCTGAGGGACTACATCAGGCGATTGAAGCCAAAGAGCGAGTCACCGTTCAAAATGAGAACCAAACATTAGCCTCAATCACCTTACAGAACTACTTTCGCTTATATGAAAAACTAGCTGGAATGACCGGAACCGCAGATACCGAAGCGGTTGAATTCCGACAGATCTATCAGCTAGAGACGGTGGTATTGCCGACCAACCGGCCGATGATTCGCCAAGATCACGCTGATGTGATCTATCTTACGGAAGCAGAGAAATTTAAAGCAATTATTGAGGCGATAAAAGAGAGCGTAGCGGCTAATTGTCCTACTTTGGTAGGGACTATCTCGATTGAAAAATCGGAACAGTTATCACAAGCCTTGCGGCAAGTAGAGATTGAACATCAGGTGCTGAATGCTAAATTCCATGCGCAAGAAGCAGATATTATCGCCCAGGCAGGCAGGCCCAAAGCGGTGACGATTGCCACCAATATGGCAGGTCGAGGGACTGACATAGTCCTTGGGGGTAATTGGCAGGTTGAGGTTGATGCCTTAACCGAGCCCACCGCAGAAGCGATAGCAGACATCAAAAATTCCTGGCAGGAGCGTCACGACCAAGTGGTGGCGGCAGGTGGATTGCATATCATTGGTACTGAGCGGCATGAATCGCGGCGGATTGATAATCAATTACGTGGCCGTGCCGGGCGCCAAGGCGATCCGGGGTCCTCTCGCTTCTACCTCTCAATGGAGGATGGCTTAATGCGCATTTTCGCCTCAGAGCGGGTGAGTAGAATGATGCAGCGCTTAGGAATGCAGCCTGACGAAGCGATTGAACATCCTTGGGTAACCCGGGCGATTGCCAATGCCCAACGTAAGGTAGAAACCTACCATTTTGACATTCGTAAACAGCTGTTAGAGTTTGACGACGTCGCGAATGCTCAACGGCAAGCGCTGTATAGCCAGCGTAACGCTTTATTAGATGTCCATCATATGGGTGAATTGCTGAGTGATTTGCGCCATCGAGTGTTTCAGAACATCGTTTGCCGCTATGTCCCACCGCAAACCCTAATGGAACAGTGGGAGATTTCCGGCCTCAGTCACTGTTTGCGGGATGACTTTGACCTAACTCTGCCTCTTTCAGCATGGTTAGCACAAACGGCAGCCCCCAGTGCGGAGTCAGTACTGGCCTACGTTGTTCAGCAAGCAACCGAGCATTATCAGCAGCAGGTCGAGGCAATGGGCAGTGAAGCCATGCAGCACTTTACCCAAGGTATTTTATTGCAGACACTCGATAACCTATGGAAAGAGCATTTAGCCACCATGGACCATTTACGCCAAGGAATCCATTTACGCGGTTATGCACAAAAAGATCCTAAACAGGAGTATAAGCGGGAATCCTTCGAGTTATTTACCCAGCTGCTTGAACAATTTAGTTTTGAAGCTATGAGTAGTGTTAGCAAAGTACGAGTACCCCCGCTGACTTTATTAGCCCAGCAGCAGCAAACCGCTGAACGGATTTGGCAACCGCTAGCGCCTGCCAACAGTGCTGATGGTCTGATGCCAACGATGGAGTCCTTAGAGAGCAAAGTGGGACGGAATGCCCCTTGTCCTTGTGGTTCTGGAAAGAAATATAAGCAGTGTCATGGCCAACTCCCAGGCTTATCGTTAGCGGTGGAGAGTCGCCATTAAGGTTACAATGAGAGATATTCCTATACCCAACACCAACGTGCTATCGCCACGGACCGCTGTTTCGGTAGGAATCATTCGTGATCCGCAACAGCGAATTTTTATCACTCGCCGCCGTCAGCATACTGAATTAGCCGGTTGCTGGGAATTTCCAGGCGGCAAGTTAGAGGCAGGTGAAACTCCTTTGGCAGCTTTAATCCGCGAGCTTAACGAAGAGATAGGCATTCAGGTTGAACAGGCACAGCTACTGCAGACGCTAGAAGGGGTAGCCACTCAACAGCATCTCCAGCTGAACTACTTTTTAGTAGAGCAGTGGCAAGGTGAGCCCTATGGCCGTGAAGGCCAACCTTCAGCCTGGGTTGACCAGCAGGCGCTGCAAATCGATAGCTTTCCTCCTACCAATGCGCCGATTATCAAGCTTTTACTGGCGGATCAGGTGTAAATATTCCCCATATAGTATGCGCTCTAAAGGGAAATTATCTCCTAACGGACAGCGCGACGCTTAGGGTTGTCCCGTACTGAGGTTTACCTAAGACCCGTCAACTACTCCTGAGTCTTTACAGTACCATCAATACATTCCGAAGCTCTAATCCAACAGAATAAGTGACAACTCTACTCAAAGCGGTAGTAACAGCTGGTTACATTTTTCATGAAAATTTGCATGTTATGATTTTATTATGGGGCGTAGACTGAATAAGTGGGTATTTTTATAGGAAATATGTTGATTATTAGGAGGATAGTATGGAAATAAAGAATAAAATCAGAAAGGTTATTCAAAAATCGCCTAGCTGGAAAATTGAAGAGAAGATTGTGTGTGTGAAGGCAATGCTACAACATGAAAAGGAAAGAGGATAGTGACTCAAAAGTAAATTTGACTATTAATTATTATGAGAACCCACCTGAGAAAGAACGGCGTTTAAAATAGTTGCTAAAAAGGGTTAAAGTAGGATGTTTTTACATCCTACTTTTGATGAACCTACTCTAGAGGTTGCAAAGGAGGTAAGTTTTGTCCACTATTGTGACTCACCCCGCGGTAAATTTTCTGGGCCCATCAGATATTACCGATGACCAATGGTTTGTTGAAAATTTTGATAACCTTATTAGAATGCTGAAACTGATACCATACAACAGCTTTCTTATAAAAATTTGGATGATTCTAGTTTGATAAAACAGTTAATTAAAAAAATTAACTTAGAAACAAAAAATAACAATATTATAAAAGGTTATAAACGTTGGATTGGTAAGGGTTGGTATCGATCAGTTGATTATTATATCTCTTCACGCGCTTATTATGATAAAAATCCGCTGTCTAAGTTAAAAGTTACAGATGAAAATATTCAGCATAGTATTTATAAAGTAAAAACTTATTCACCTTTGAGTAGAAAAGTTTCAAGGCCCCTTGATTTTTTTCAAGCATTACTGAATAGACGAACGAAAAGAAAATTTGAAAAAAACCTCTCAGTCAAGTTATTTTTTATCAAGGGATTCAAGATAGTGATTTATCAACAATAGGAAATGTTTTGTCCGGTTTTAAGATCTATTGTATTATTTATAATGTTAATGGTATAAAACCAGGTGTTTATTCATTGGTTCAAGAACATAATCAGTTATCTTGCGTTCAGCAGGGTAAGTTTGCTGGGGAAATGTCAAAAAATTTACAGGGTATGCAGACGCCAATGACGGCTTGCTTCACAATAATCCTTGTTGCTGATTTTGATGCACTATTACCATTATTTTTCTATTGAAGCCGGCAGCGCGGTTGCTTTTTTGGGGGCTAATGGTGCCGGAAAAAGTACTCTGATTAAGTTACTATGCGGCATTTTAACGCCGACATTCGGTCACTGCTCTCTGTTTAACCAACCTTGCGGTACGCTTCAGGCTAATCAGCAGTTGGGTTTGATCTTGGGAACTCGTAGCCAACTTTGGAGCAACCTAACCCTTCAGCAAAGCCTTATCATGACCACGGAAATTTACGGGATCACCGGCCAAGAGCAGACACGACGAATTGCTGAGTTGGTTGAGTTGTGGGGATTGGGGGATTTACTGCTACAGCGGACTAAGCGCTTATCGCTGGGACAGCGGATCCGCAGCGAAATTGCTTCAGCGCTTGGCGATGCAACCACTGGATGATTATCGATTACAGTTGGTAGTGGATACTGCCGAAATGTCTTTGGTAGAGGCCATGCAGCCGATTTTGCTGACGATTGGCTCAGACATTGTGGATATTCAAATCCAACCCCCTTCTTTAGAAACCGTGGTGAAAACACTATTCACTCAAGGCAATAGGGGAACGACTGCTCCATAGGAAGATAACATGTTTTTTTACCTGAAAATGGCTCGATTAGGGTTTATCGAGTGGAGTGGTAGTCGCAGCGGTCTTTTAGCGTTCTGTTTGTTCTACGCCTTTTGGTTCTGGTTGTGGAGTCGATTACTACTGACATTAGCTGAACCCAGTGCTACCTGGGGGCGCCAAGGGTTACTTTTGTATATTGGGTTAACCCAAATTATTGCAGGGACCGCACTACAAGGGACTGCAATCAGCGAGGCAATGGCTGATTTTTCAGCCGGGTTATTGGTGTCTGCAGGGGCATTTTTATCAGCTAACGCCAGCACAGTGGTGGATACGAATAACAGTACAAATGGCGGTTTTAAGCTTGCTGGTTTTGATCACTTATCAATTAGTCAGACGCTACCACCAAAGTTATGGGGGATAGATAAAGATGCGAGTACTACTCAAAGCTATTGCTTGGAATTTTTGTGCCTACGTAACCCGCCCCTTTGAGCTTGGTCTCTCTTTACTAGCGGCTGTACTCAATAACCTACTATTTGTCTATGGGATCTATCTGATGGCCTCACTCAGTGCATCGGCTGATTGGAATCTCCGCCAACCCTTTTTAATCATGAGTGGTGTCTTGGTGACTGCTTGGGGAATGGTCAATCTGCTACTGGGGGGCTTAGATGATCTCAGAGATTACATTGCCTGCGGAAAATTTGATGCTTTTTTAGCGACTCCCCAGCATCCTCTACTATTAATGGCTACCTTTAATAATTCGCTAGCGATTATGGGACTCGCTGAGTTGCTGCAAGGATTAGCAGTGATTAGTTATTTAGGGTACCAGCAGGGTGGATTATTGGCGATCAAGTTGCTTTTAGCCGTGATCCCTTCGGCGATTGCGCTGCTGAGCACCTTGATTATTGCTGGGACATCCGCTTTTTTTGTACAATCAGGTAACCACTTGGCATTTGCGCTCAGTCGGCTGCTGATGTTTATGTCGCTATTCCCGGTGAGTGCACTGCTCAATGGCAAAGAACGAATACTTATTTATGTCACCCCTATCTTAATGACAGCTCACCTACCTCTACAATAATCAATACGGGAAATATCATTTGGCTGGTTCTAGCGCTAGGTAGCTCATTGCTACTATTGCTGGGTGCCTTGGCGCTGTTTAACCTGGGTCGTCGGCGCTATCAAACTGCTAACTGGATTGGGATCTGATAATGCTACCCATGGACTGCTCAGGTAAAAGATCTTGCGAGAATTGCTTGGTTATGATTGGCATCAAAACAAGGAAGTCCCGAGATGGCAGAAGTATTGGTGGACTGTTGTTACTGTGGTCTAAATAAGGTTGTCAAAAATGGCAAGGCCCCCCAATAAATTACAACATTTTCGTTGCTGCTCCTGCCAGCGCTATTTCCAGCTGAACTATCGTTACAATGGGCGAAAACCAGGGGGGTTTTTGAGCTTATTGTGGATATGGCTTTTAATGGTTCGTGAGTTAGGGACCCCAGTAGGGTCCTGGGAATTAGCAGAAACACTGTCATACGGCGATCATTTGTGAAATCGATGAGCAATCGCCGTTTTTGGCCTAAAGGAACTGATTTTAAACCGCTGGATAAAACCGAGATAAGGAATAGGGAGTTTTGTCTTAATATGACCCCCAAGCGTTGTCTTAGGGGGACTCACTCCGTTGGAAGTTTATATTGGTGGGAGTGTTGCTCTTATTGTGTGAATCCAGCGTAATTTATGCTGAGAAATTTCTAAATTTAGGTATGATCAGGGTTTTCTCAATCTATAAGTAAGGCTCGTTTACCATGTGTGGGATATGGCTATTCTATGACCAAACGTCAGAAACAACGTTAGATTATCATTACCAGGCATTCCATAAAATCATGCATCGTGGACCTGATGCCTGGCGGTTAGAAGCCGATGCTAAAGTAAATTCACTGGTTGTTGGGTTTCACAGATTGGCTATTATAGATAGGCTCAACGGAATGCAGCCCATGCGGCTGCAGCGTTACCCACACCTAACATTGATTGCAAATGGCGAAATCTATAACTATAAAGAGCTGTTCGCTGATGGGAAATTTAATCAAGAAACCTACTGTGATGTGGAAGTCATTTTACATCTGTTTGCGCAAGGCGGCATTACCCACTGTATTAAGCAACTCGACGGAGAATTTGCTTTTTGTTTAATAGATGCTGAAAAAAATCGACTCTATATCGTTCGTGATCCCTTTGGTGTAAGACCGTTGTTTACTCTACAATCCAATTCAGGCTTCCTGGGAGTTTGTAGTGAAGCCAAAGGATTGACACCCCTCTTAAACTCGATTCCAGATAATAACTGGGTGTTACAACCCTTCGCACCGGGTTACTATGAAAGTTATGATCTTAGCCAAACGGGTCGGGCAAAACTGATTGCCAGAAAAGAATTTTACAGTATTGGTGTCAGTCAACCTGAATTTACTTCTATTGTTCGGGAGAGCATCCTTGCCCAAAACACAATCGCAGAAAATATCCGCCAATTGCTGACCGTAGCTGTTAAGAAACGCATGATGTCGGAACGTAAAATTGGCTGTTTGCTCTCAGGTGGACTGGACTCAAGCCTAATTGCCGCTTTGTTAGTTAAACTAGGACAGGAAACTCACCTTTGTTACCCCCTACAAACCTTCTCTATCGGCATGGGATGCTCGCCGGATATCATAGCTGCTCGTCAAGTGGCTGAATATCTTGGAACAGAACATCATGAAATTATTTTTGATGAAATGGATGTCGCCAACGTATTGGACGACGTTATTTATAGTGTGGAAACTGCCGATATCACGACTATTCGTGCCTCAGTGGCCATGTACTTATTAGCCCGTTATATTAAAAACCATACTGAGGCCACCGTAATCTTTAGCGGTGAAGGTTCTGATGAGCTAGCACAGGGATATATTTACTTTAGAGATGCTCCCGATGCAAGCGCAGCACACCATGAGAGTATACGACTTTTACGAAACATCTATCTTTATGATGGCTTGCGTGCTGATCGAACCACCGCAGCTCATGGTTTAGAACTCCGTTTGCCCTTTTTAGATCAGCAATTCACTGCATATTACCTCAGCCTATCCCCTAAATCTCGTCAACCTAATCAAGGAATTGAAAAATATCTGCTGCGTTCTGCCTTTGATGGACAAGCTCTGCTACCTGAAGAGATCCTATGGAGACATAAGGAGGCATTGAGCGATGGGGTGGCTTCTATTAAAAAATCTCTATTCCAGGTGATTCAAGAACATATTCAATCTAAAGTGACGGTCGATCAATTGCAAACGGCTGTTCAGAATTTTTCACATTGCCCGCCAAAAACCAAAGAGGCACTTTATTATCGATATCAATTGGAAAAAAATTTTCCAAACCTAGCTCACCAGTTAATGCCCGCCTACTGGATGCCTCGTTGGGTTCAGGTGGATGATCCTTCCGCACGATTTATCACCCATTATACAACCGACTATAAAAAGCAAGTTGCCACAGTGGCATAGTTTTTCACCCCTGCGGTTGAGTATCTTGACATCCTTCGCTGCCTAAAGTCGGGAAGGACGCCTGAGGCACAAATTGCAACCCTAGAAAAGAAGACTGTGGACGAAATATGGTGAAATTGAAGCGGCTCATCCAGGTTACTTGGGCGCTCAAGACACCTTTTACGTTGGTAATTTGAGGGGAGTTGGCCATACTTATCAACAGACTTTTATAGATACCTATTCTAAAAGTAGTTCATTGCAAGCGATATACAATTAAAACTTTGAGCACTGCTACTGATCTACTGAATGACAAAGTATTGCCTTTCTACCAGGCTCAAGCGCTTCCGATGTTGAGAGTACTGACTGACCGAGGTTCTGAATTTTGTCGAAGGACAGACCAGCATGATTACCAGCTTTATCTAGCTATTAATGATATTGATCACACAAAAACTAAAGCAATGTCTCCACAAACTAACAGTATCTGTGAACGCTTTCATAAGATGCTCCTTCAGGAGTTCTATCAGGTTACGTTCCGAAAACATTTATATGGGGATCTAGAAAAACTCCAGGCTGATCTGAATATTTGGTTATGAGATATAATAACGAACACACTCATCAAGGCAAAATGTGCTGTGGGCGAACGCCAATGGATACATTAATTGATGGCAAAAATATCTGGATGGAAAAAAATCTGAGCCGGATTCAACCTAACAGACACCCAATGCATAACCGGTAACTGTCAGATTAAGTCTAAGCTAGTACACATAATGCTACTCATTGACTGATCGAATAACAGATCTTGAGAATTGCTTGGTAAAGCATGCTATCATCCTGACAGTAATCCGGTAGTATAAGATCCAATTTAATTCGGTGACCCACTGAGGCAGGATAACACGACGTGATAGCCAATGATAATCTGATCTGGATTGACCTAGAGATGAGCGGTTTAGATCCGCAGCGGCATCGTATTTTAGAGATCGCCATGGTTATTACGGATAGCCAGCTGAACCCTTTGGCGGAAACTGCTTCAGTGGCTATTGCGCAACCTCTTACCGTCTTAGCGAGTATGGATGAATGGTGTACCCGCACCCATACTGCCAGTGGTTTGGTAACGCGTGTCCAGCAGAGTTCTCTTACTGAACCGGTGGTGGAACAACAGCTATTGGCTTGGCTATCGATTTGGGTTCCGCCAGGTGTGTCGCCGATGTGTGGTAACACCGTGGGACAAGATCGCCGTTTTCTCCGGCGCTATATGCCACAACTGGAAGCTTATTTTCACTACCGGGCGATTGATGTCAGCACGCTTAAAGAGTTGGCCAGACGGTGGCGACCGGAATTGTTCAATGGATGGCAGAAAGAGAGCCCACACCAAGCACTGGCCGACATTCATGAGTCAATTGCTGAGCTCAGCTACTACCGCCAACACTGGTTGCAACCCAAGCAAGATCCGTAGGGGTGCTAAAACCGGGGTATCACTTTTTTAGAGCAATCCTCTTGTATTGTCGCTACAGTGCCGTATAATGCGCAGGCATCTAAGGTTACTGATGGGCAGGAGTCATTCAGTGATCATTGGCTATCTAATGCGGGAATAGCTCAGTGGTAGAGCACAACCTTGCCAAGGTTGGGGTCGCGAGTTCGAACCTCGTTTCCCGCTCCATATATTCTCTATTAATCTAGCTAACATCCTCTTTATCATGACGACCATCCTCTATCCGGGAACTTTTGATCCCTTAACTAACGGTCATCTTGACGTTATTCAGCGGGCAGCCAGAATATTTCAGTCAGTCATCGTGGCGATCGCTGAGAGTAACGAAAAGCAGCCGCTGTTTTCGCTAGCGGAACGGGTAGAATTAGCTAAAAGTGTTACTCAGCATTTGGTGAATGTCCAGATCATTAGCTTTACCGGACTATTAGTCCACTGTTTAGCCCAACAGAAAACAGCACTGCTATTGCGTGGAGTGCGCAACAGCAGTGAATTTGAACGGGAGTTGGCTTTAGCGAACTTGAATCAGCAGCAACGCCTTGAAGTAGAAACGCTGTTGTTACCCCCCGCCGTGCAGTGGCTATTTGTCTCCTCTTCACGGGTTAAGGAGGTGGCACGACATGGAGGATCGGTGTCTGCTTGGGTGCCACCCGCTATCGCTAAAGCATTGGCTATTAAGTTTACCGGTTGAAGCACCAAAGTAGTCCAGTCACTTTTGAATCGGGTAATTGTTGTCGGTGACGATGATTAAACGCTGTAATTTATCTAATAATGTGATGGGAATGTTGAGATAGTCGGCATCCACTTGCAGGGGCATAATAGCCGCTCGTCCAATTAAAGCGCGACCAGTCGATTGGTTCTCAGCATCAATGGTTTTCAAACCCCAAACGCTATGAAACAGATGGGGATTCTGTTTCTGTCCCAGATAGAGCACAATGTGACCAGGCATCCAACCTAGCGTCAAGAAGGGAATCCCTCGCTTTTGGATAAGCTCCAGCTTTTTCTGGCGGTCAAAGTCCGCTAAATCGATAAAGTGCTGGGCCCTTTTTGCCTGATCACCACTGTTTCTAGGTAACCAGATGCCAAACGGTTGAAATAGAGTTATCAAAATAGAAGAGCAGTCATACGATCCATCCAGTCCACCCCAACGATAAGGTTGACCGACCAACTGATTGATGGTGGTAGCTAGATACGAGGGGGTTAGTGGACATGGAAACCGGCTGGCCTCTGCTTTTTTAATAGTAATGGGCTGGAGTACAGCCGCACCTTGCCGATCTCGAGTGGCTGCATAGAGTAACCAGCGGTCAGGTCTCTCAGCAATGACCGGATAGAGGCCACCTAGCTCAGCAACTGTCACTAACTGACCCTGGTTGTCTACCAGAGGACAGTGCAGGGTACTAATAGTTAGATGTCCCTGAGGTGGAGTTTGCCATTGAAGCCTGAATTTTTCATCAATGGCGGCTAGTTGCCAGCTGGGTAACCAGCCAAAAGTATTACCGAGCAGCACCAAGCTCCAAGCGGCATCTTCAGTGGTATTTACAATCAGAACCGGCGTATTACTGCTGATCCAGGTCTCTTGATTATTATCGAAAGGATAACCGCTTCCTGGCGTTCCTGGTTCCCCTAAAAGCAGCGTTGAGGTGGGGAGTTGCTTGACGTTACCGCTTTGCAGGGTGATAGCGGGTAGCCGTCGGTTAGGAAAATGCGCTAGATCTAAATTCTGTTCGATGGCTGTTATCACAGTGGGGGCGATAGGGTAGTGATTAGCCCCCCAACTGGGTTGTTGTGAAAATTCCTTTAGTAGCTCCAATTGCTGCTGTTTAATTTCTTCTAGACTAGAAAAATGGCCCTGTGAATGCCAAGGAGAAAAATAGTGTTGTAAAAAGGTATCCGTTAATTGCTGTTGAGCAGCTTCTGATAATAGCCGTTTTGAGGGGGCAAGATCTTTAGAGAGATAATCAACAGCATTTTGAGAAACTGATTGTAGTTGTGAAAAAAAATAGAGAGGAGCAGCGGATTTCTTAGCGTGAGTTTCTAATGGTCCGGCATAACTGTTAATACTGGGTATTAGCAGGGCAATCATTAAAAAGCAGCGAACAATAAAAGAATACATAGTCATATTTCCTTAATCGTGCCTGGGGGCAGAGGAGGCTGACAATAGGGGTTTAGTAACTGCAGCAATGGCTTTAAGATCTCAGAAGACGATGATAGTAGCTGACGAGCCTGTTGCCCTTGCTGATATCGCTGTTGTGGGTTTAGTAATAATGGTAACAATTGGGAAGGTAAGTCGGTTGGCTGTTGGATAATGGTCAATCCACCCATCTGTTGTAGCTGTTGGCACACAGCTTGACAATTATAGTTATGTGAACCCATCAGGATCGGCAGCCCGTGGGCTGCCGGTTCTAAAGGATTATGGCCACCGTGTGGCAGCAAGCTACCGCCGACGAAGGCTACATCAGCCACACCATACAGCAGTAATAACTCGCCTAAAATATCTACCAATAACACTTGAGTATCAGTAGTCAGCTGTTGTCCGCTGCTGCGCCTTAAAAAAGTTAGTTGATAATGCTGGATTAAACGGGCGACCTCATCAAAGCGTTCTGGATGCCGAGGCACTATGATTAATAACAGAGCTGGTAGAGTGTTCAATAGCTGCTGGTGTGCCGCTAAAACCGCCTCCTCTTCGCCCGCATGGGTACTGCCGGCTATCCACACCAACCGGCCGTCTGCCCAGGCTTGCTTAAGCGCTGCCGCTTGTGCCAGTAAGATAGGTGAAAGCATAACCGCCTGCTTTAAATTACCTAATATGGTTACTGCAGTTGCTGGCAAGCCTAAAGTGATAAAGCGTTCAGCGGTTGCCGTGTCTGGGGTTACCACATGAGTTAACTGCTGAACCATTTGCCGGATTAAGCGGTTGCACCAACGTTGATACCGGGTTAAAGAGCGTAATGATAGGCAAGCATTGACCAATATGACTGGAATCTTTTGCTGGGATAGCGTGTGCAATAGGTTTGGCCACAGCTCTTTTTCCAACAAAATCACCAATCGAGGGCGGTGGTGATCGATGAAACGGTTAACAGCACCGGGTAGATCATAAGGTAAATAGCTATGGTAAACCGAGCTCCCTAATAGGGATTGCACTTGCGCAGAACCAGTCACTGTTAAGGTGGTTACGGTGATGGCTAAATCGGGATAGCATTCACTTAAGGCACGGATTAAGGGGATTGCTGCTCGGATTTCACCCACAGAAGTGCAGTGAATCATGATTCCCCCGGAAGGGACCGGGTGGCGGATAATGCCATAGCGCTCCAACCAGCGCTGCCGATAATTGGGTAGATTTTTAGAACACCATAATAGTCGCAATAGCACCAGTGGTTGTATCAAATAGAAAATTAATGTGTAAAGCCAACGCATGATTATTCTTGATCAAGTAAGGTTTCTGAGTATGTTGGTGTCTCCTTGCCGGGAATGCTTTTTTGCTCAGTGGCCCATTCACCTAGATCAATCAGCTGACATCGTTGGCTACAGAAAGGACGATAACGGTTTTGTGGGTTCCACACCACCACTTGATGGCAGGTAGGACAGGGAACAAGAGAGGGTGAATTCATATCAGTCTTTCAATTAATCGCTTGTATTACAGCGAAGTTAAATACAGGCTAAGCCGAAGAAGAACTGCTCAGGTAGCTTTTCAGCACGATCGATTTCCGTAAAAAAAGAGATAACAAAATAGTTTTTATGGGCAGAAATTTGTGGGTACAATTTCAAGTGTTTAGCTATTTGTAGGCGTAGCAAAAAACCATTATCGGTCCGACCCTTATAAAAACCCTGGACGGCTTGGTGTTGAACAAAGGTCACCGTTTGCCGCAGCAGGGTTAAGTGCAGCTGTAAAGGTTGTTGTAAAGGCTTCAAAAATTTCAACCAAGTGGTTATCTGTTGATTATGTTGCGTGGTTGGTTGTTGTAGCCACCCATGTAGCAGTGGTAAATCGAACGGATAACTGTTGCTGGGTAATAAAAGGCGTTGGCGAACAGCACTGAGCAAGGGATCATCGCGTAGTATCTGCCCTAACCGTGCTTCAGCCAGCAATTTATTATGCGAATCACTCAACTGCTGTTGCCATTGCTCAAGGCGCGATAAATCCACGCCAGGTTGACGTGACCAATGGGACAATTTTTGTTGTTGCGATTCTAATGCTTTGAGTAAATCTGAGCGAGCGTCATAACGCTCTAAAATATCCAATAAAACACTAAGCGTTTGTAGAAAAAATAGTAATTGGGAATCAGTGGTACAAGGATTCGGACTAAAAAGATGCTGTAATAGATATTCTAAACGTAACCCCATACGTATTTTTTCATTGAGGGGATATTCAAAAATAGTGGTTGATGAAGCTTGCTTCATAAGTATGCTACCTTGCTAATGCGCTGCCCCTAAGACTAAATAATTTTGGTGCAACTGGGTGACTTGTGGCAGCAGTCCTGAAAATGAACCGCTATTATCGATAATGTCATCTGCAGCAGCAAGCCGATATCGGCGCTTGCACTGTAATCTTAGTAGAGCCTTTGCTTGCTGACAGGTTAACTGATCACGCTGCATCAAACGGACTAGTTGCTGTTTAACGGCACAATCGATCACCAGTACACGCTGGGTGCCCACTTGCCAACCTTTTTCAATCAATAGTGGTACCATCCACAGCACATAGGGAGCAGTTAGGTTGTTGAGTCTACGCCAACTCTCTTGATAAATTAGAGGATGCAGCAGCTCCTCTATCCAGTTTTTAGCGGAGGCATCATTGATTAGCAATTGGCGTAGATAGCAACGACTCAGGCTCCCGTTAGCCAGTAGGGCTTTTTGGCCAAATTGTTCAACAATTGAGGCCAAGGCGGTTGTTCCTCGGGCAACCAACTGATGTGCCAGTTGATCACTATCAATGATTGGCACTTTGAGTGCTGTGAACAGTTCAGCTACCGTAGTTTTGCCACTGCTGATCCCCCCAGTAACCGCAATGATAATAGTCATACTGATGATAAATAATTGAGGATTACTATGATAGTAACTGATTGGTTGAACAGCGCAACTATTTTTTTCAATCTATCTAAGCATTGATGGGTCAATGGACCATCAGTACAGACATTGTTTATTGATTAAAGATTATCACTCTAAAAACTATTTTATCGAAAAAAATAACTCATAAAAATAGGGTCGGTTATAGCTTAGGAATCGCTAGCTTCATCCTTAGCCATAGTTTTTCAGGCGATCAACCCATTAACAGACCAGTAGCGATAATTTTAGGGTGCTGTTCATGAATTTTAGCACTCTTCCAAACGGGGCGCCTTCGACGCTCTATTAATGCGTGAGCTGTCGAGGTGTAGTCGTATATTCCATGACGATAGGGTTGGTATTGATTTACCTAACAAGTGTGATATTTTTTAAGACAGATGTATTTTTCTCTGGCTGTTAACCTGGTATCTCATTGCTGGTAAGTCGATCTTACCTATGAGGTACTATCTTATTTTTTATACTCACTGGTTAGCAAAAAATGCCAGCTATTTCTTATTCAAAACTTACGTTACTTTATTGGGTTATATAATCTTAAAGGAATATTTTATCGGGGCAATATGCTGGTAATTATAAAGCAGCTTTACACAGTTACTTATCCAGAACGGAAATTATATGACGCATGCTGAAAATGTGTATGAAAGAGGAAAATAGCTATAGCATTTTATGCTATAATTTATTCTATATAAAGCATAGTATAGGATCAGGAATCATCAAATTTTTATTGTCTGTCTTTAATTAAGCTAATAGGTAACCGGGTATGCACAGGAAAATAGCGAATTTAACCGAGTCTAGCAATGCTCCTAGGGTAGGTGCACCTCCGGCTCAACCCTTTACACTTAGACTACCAGCAGAAAAGAGTACTCTTTATCGGCGATGAATAGAAGCGCAGCTTCGGCAGCAGCAAGGACTGGTGCAAGCCATAGGAGCTCAACAAGGTGATGGTATCGCTCCCAGGAATAGGGGAATGGATCCTCATCTTCGTTCCCCTTCCCCCTTGAGTAACCAAGTTCCCGATTTTATTTTAGATAAATAGGGTCTATTGACATGGCTAGGTCTATATAATGCATTGATCAATAATGGTAAATTCGCAAAATTACCTTTTTCAAAGGTCAACAAAAAGCACGTTTACCATCCCTAACCAATGCTCAATAACGAAAATTCCCTCCTTGCGCAGCCCATTGCTGGTCCGTCATTGGCTATAGGCGGGAAACTCTATCGCGTAGTTAATCACTCGGAGGGCGTTGACTAATATCGACTCGGTTAGGGATCAATGCAAACCCACTCGGTTTTTTACTCAGCAGGTTGTAAAACTGAGTCCTTCAAGTCGAGGCTTCCTTACCAGGGTTATTGCGGTTGTTCAATAGGAATTTTCATCTTCATAGGATTAAATTAGGAAGAAAAGGCGAATATCAATGGATGGTTTGACCTAACTGAAAGAGAGGTAGGTAAAGCGCGATGATGATTATACCAATAATGATACCAATCACCGTGACCAGCAGCGGTTCAAGTAAAGTGAGTAGGTAGGCCATTTTCTGCTGGACCTGCTGTTCATAGTATTCAGAAATGGTTAGTAGGGCACGCTCTAAGGTACCACTGGCTTCGCCAATCGCTACCATTTGGGAGATGAACGCTGGAAATAGCGGATGGTGGAAAACTTGTTGCAATGAATGACCTTGTTGGATCGCTTTTGCCATTGTATGAGCTGCCTGTTGATAAAGAAAATTACTGCTACTATCACCGGCAGCCTGTATGCCAAATACTATTGGCAAACCAGCATTCTGTGTTACCGCTAAAGTGCGTGTAAACTGGGCGCAACAAATTTGTTTGATCAACGAGCCTACAATGGAAATCTGTAAAATTAGAGATTGTTCTTTGGCTCGCCAGGTAGGTTGATAGCGGCGGCCAGCTCCATAACTGAATGGTAGTCCTATTAGGAGAGTTAATAGCAGCCATCTATTCTGGTTTAGCCACTGAGATAACTGGATAAGTCCCTGTGTCAAGGGTGGTAGAGCTTGGTGACTGGCTTGATAAACCGTTTGTAAACAGGGTATGACAACTATCAGCATGAATAGAGTGATGAGTAGAGTAAGGGTGAGGGTGAATAGTGGGTAGAGTAGAGCTTTTCGTAGCGACTGCTGGTGTTGTTGCTGCTTTTCCTCCTGTTGGATTAATTGCTGACAGCAGTTCTCTAGCTGGCCACTCCATTCCCCAACACGGATTAAGGCACAATAAAGTTTTGGAAACAGACTGGGATATTGCTGAAGTGCTTGTGACAAGGGGGAACCTTTAGCTATTTCTTGGCTTAACTGCTGCCATAACCAGCGCCAAGCGATGGAAGATTCATTGTTGATGAATAGAGAAAAAATTTCCGGTAGTGTTAATCCATGAGTTAACAGTAAAGCCAATTGTTGGGTAAATTGTAGCCGTTTGCTAGAGGCGTTTCGGCTATTGGGAGGCACGCGGGCTAAATATTGTAGATCTACGAAATAGAACCCTTGTTGCTGTAAGCACTGTCGAGCTTTTTGGCGAGATCGAGCGGTTATCTCTCCTTCACTTAAGGCATCGGTTTGGTTGCGTGCCGACCAACGATAGAGGTAATGTGCGTTAATCACTTTGCCCCAAGACCCGTTGTTGCTCTTCAGGGGTGGTAATACCTTGCTGGATGAGTTGCTGGGCAGTAACGGATAAAGCTTGCATTCCCTGTTGTTGTGCCAGTCGTTTCAGCACAGTCTCATTGGCATTCTGTAAAATGGCTTCAGTGATTTCTGGAGTTATCCCCAATGCCTGATAAATAGCCACACGTCCTTGATAACCTTGGTGGCAGTCTGGGCAAGCGTGAGGCTCATCCGTTAGTGTTTTGGATTGTTGACAGGCATTGGACACTATTTGCCTCAATCCATGGCAGGATTGGCAGCATTTTCGCAATAGGCGCTGGGCGATTACTAGGTGAAGGACTGAAGCCAATGGGTAGCGTGCTACCCCTAGCTGCAGTAGTCGCGTGATGGCAGCAACGGCGCTGTTAGTGTGTAATGTGGCTAGCACCAAATGTCCTGTCTGTGCAGCTTTGATCGCAATCAATGCCGTTTCGCGATCCCGAATTTCTCCGATCATGAGCACATCGGGATCTTGGCGTAAAATCCCTCGCAGGCTGCGTTCAAAGGTTAAGCCAATTTTCGGATGGATCTGTAGCTGATTAATCCCGGGTAGTGATATTTCAATGGGATCCTCTACGGTGCAAATATTGATCTCGGGACGATTAATCAACTGCAATCCACTATAAAGAGTAATGGTTTTACCACTGCCCGTTGGGCCAGTTACCAGGACTAACCCTTGAGGAGCTCCTAAGGCCTGCCGATACTGTTGTTCTATGGCGAAGGGCATCCCTAATTGAGTAAGTGTCAGCAGAGGTTGCTGGTTGTCAAGCAGGCGCAGAACCACCTTCTCTCCCCAACGGGTGGGCAGGGTAGAAATACGCAATGAAATTTTTTGGGAATTATGGGGAAGTTGGAGCATTAATTGACCATCTTGGGGTAGTCGGCACTCAGCAATGTTTAAACCGCTGATAATTTTTAACCGAGCTGCTATGCGGGCGGCCAGGGCCACTGGTGGGGTATGAGGGTTCATCTGTAAGAGCCCATCAATACGAAAGCGAACTCGATAGTGTTCGGCACCTGGCTCAAAATGGATATCAGAGGCCTGTTGATTAATAGCCTGCTGTAAGGTGTCATCGATAAAGCGTACTAATGGCTCGTTTTCTAAAGAGGCCACACTTTCTATGGGAATAGTCGTAGGATAGCTATGCTCGGTAGCAACTTTATCGGTAATTAACCGCTGTAGCTGCTCTAGATTTGGCTGAATTTGTAGCTGTAGGAGAGCTTTCTGCAGGCGCTGAGGATCCCAATATTGGGTGATAACTGCCTTGCCAGTAGCAAAACGGAATACGGAAACGGCTTCTCGGTCACTTTGTTCAGAAACTCCTAGGTAGATGGTCTGTTCATCAAACTGTAGCGGTATCACTTGATAGCGTAAGCTAAGGGTAAGCCAGTCAGCCAATGGTATGCTGTCTGTCGAGAGCACGGAGGAGACATCTGGGGTTGCAGTAACCGTCGCTGGTTTATTTTGCATCAGTACTATCGGTTGGTGTGGTAGAGGCCGTCATCGCGGTTGTAACATCTGGAAATTTGAAGGTCGATTGACAACTATGGTTCAAAGAAGCGCTGTTACTTTGACACTGTTTAAGCCACTGAATTGTTCCTAGAGGAGTGATACTGGGAACCAGGGTTACGGTTAAGCCTTGTAGAGAGCGTTGTCCAGCCAGAGTGATCACACCGTGGGCATCGACAGTAATCGCTTGCGTATAACCATGATGCTTATCGAGGCTCTTGTAAGCATCAGGGATGCCATTCTTCCCTTGTGAACACTGCGTCGAGACGAGCTGACTTGCATGGTTTCCTAGATCCAGAGCACAGAGTTCAACAGCACTTTTGTATCCGAGCATGCCTTGTAGCAAGTCGGTCATTGCCGCCCGTTGAGTGTATTGTTGGTAACTCGGTAGTCCAATCGCTGCTAATAGAGAGACAATGACGATGACAACCATCAATTCTACCAGAGTAAATCCCGCCTGCTTAAACATGGTACCTCGTCTCATAAGTTGCAATAGTTAGCAACTTAGCAGATGCCTTTAAAGAGAGAAGCGTATGGGCAAAATATTGGGAAACTGCTCGATAAAATACCGAGTCCCGCTGGATTAACGGAATAAGAGCACCCTTCTAGAGATTGAAAAGGGGGGTCAACGATCGGTAGATTCCAAAGCTCTGACCCATGGAATGGTTGCTTAAAATACCTAAAATAACTGTGGATGAGCGTTGATTCCTAACCGAGTTGATAGCTTCAGCGCGGAAAAATGCTCAAGGATTGGAGATTGAGAAGGCGATACGGTGCACGGGAAACTGATCTGCTCTGGAAAAGTGCACACCGAGTTTAGGCTGCAGTTTCATAGTCCATAGGTGAAAGATAAGCCAGTGTAGAATGCCTACGCTGACGGTTATAAAATGCTTCTATGTAATCAAATATGGCGTTAGTGGCGATTCTCAGCCTGTAAATCCACTTTGATTCGTCTAACGCCATAGGTTTTTCGACTAGCCAAATATAGCGTCAGAATACGTTCACTTAAGACTTTATCTTCCTGTTCACGTTGGCTAGGTTGACGATTAAGCCAAGCATAAAAACCACGTCTACTGACTGACAGTAAAGAGCATAACCGCTTAATTGGATGGAAAGCTTGCTGTTTAAGTATCATAGCGAACCTTTCCTGCTTTCCTTGGAAAAGAGTGCAGCCACTTTTTTTAAAATCAGCTTATCTTCTTCTAATTCACTGATTTTCTTCTTTAATCGCCTGAACTCTAACGCTTGCTCAGAGCTCTGGGTCGGGTAAAGCCTGTATCCGATTTGGCCGTGTGACGCCAGCCATATAAAGTATTTTCACTAATCCCTAACTCTTTAGCCAGCTGGGGAGCCGATTTTCCGCTTTCTGCCAGTAATCCCAGGGTTCGTCGTTTAAACTCAGGAGTATATTGTTGTCTTGACATCTTGTCCTCATTCTCAAGTTTCATATTTGAAAACAAGGTGGGCATTAATTCAAGGGCAGATCACAAAGCATGCTAGCCATGGCTTGTGGTTATCTATGGCTGCCCATGTGAAACTTCAACAGGCCCCAAATTCGATGCAGGTTGGTTGCGAGGATATCAAAAGGCCAATTTTTTGGCTAGGTATTGTTCAAAAGTAATCCTGTTTGAATTTTCTAGGGCTTGTTGTTCCGCTAAAGAGCGCTGCTGTTCGGCGGCGAGAGCCTGCTCAGTGATCTGCTGTAGTGGCTGCCGGATAAGACTGTGATGATGTTGTGCTAATGGTAGTGCTAAATTCACTAGGCTATCCGCTTGCTCACGTTCGATCAGAATCGATAGCTGTGCTGCCAGAGTGCACTTCGGATCCATCAGTGTAATGGCTAGTTGTTGACAAAGCGTTTGGTAGGGGTTGTCAGTATTATGCTGATCAAACAGAGGTGCTAGATGCTGTAGTTCCCTTAATAGCATTGTGCTAACGTCGAGTAGACGGTGAACTTGACCGTTTAAAGTAACAGTTTGTTCGGGTTGAAGCCCGGCGATACAGATACGCTGCCAGTTTTGCTGACACTGGATAAACTCGGTAGTAGTCATCAGCCGATGATCGGCCAGTGCACACCATACCAGAAATAGATCGAGGAAGCGTAGCTGATCAGCGGTGACACCTACCGCAGAAAATGGGTTAATATCAAGAGCACGGATCTCAACATAGGTAATTCCGACGTTCTGTAGAGCCTGCCAAGGGCGTTCACCCGTACGACCCAGTGCTTTAGGGCGAATAGGAAAGTAAAGCTCGCTTTCAGTCTGCAGCAATCGATTATTGAGTTGCTGTCCTCCATCCGATTCCCCATAACGTGGTTGGCATTGAGCAGGCCACACGGTTTGCAATAGCTGCTGCAGCCCCTGCAAATAGCCGCTGAGGTGATTGAATGGGGGATAGAAGGGTAACTGCCAGTTATGGTAGCCAATACTGCTAAGCCGTAATGAGGTGGCATAGGGCAATTTCCACAGTTCCTGAGTGATCGGGATAAACGGCAGTGCTGTCTCACAGGTTTGTAAAAAACGGTGGCTGATGATAGGCGAGGCACCAAACAGGTAAGGAATAATCCAACCCAGGCGATAGTAGTTGCGCATTAAGCGGCAGTACCCATCGTTGCGTACCTTTTGCTCCTCTGAAGCTGTGCGTGACCAAAAAGCTAAGGGTAGCGAAAAATTGTAGTGGACCCCGGCAATACACTGTATGTTAGCTCCATAGCGCTGTTGTAATCCTTGACGATAGCGCTGTTTAAATTGGCCTAGCAGTGAATTACCATAATTTGCTAAAGCAATGGGTTGCTGGGGATCTGGGAGATCAGGCATGCTGAATGGCCAGAAGTATTCCTGTGGCATCTGGCGGAGACTATGGCTATGGAGATCTTGCAGACATTGCAGCAAGGCGTCGACATTGGTGTAAACTGGTGTCGTAAATTCTAGCAGTGCCTCAGCAAAATCGGTGGTAATCCAACGGTGGGTTAAGGCTGCACCTAAAGAGGTTGGGTGTGGGGTTTGTGCTAATTTCCCCTGATGGGTAATGCGCAGAGTCTCTCGCTCAAGGCCACGCTGCAAATGTTGTAGGAGTTCCGAATTTGTACTCAGCCAAGCAAAATCAGCGGTTGTTATTGAATTGAGCAATTTAGTACCGCCTAAGTCATTTTGCGCGGCTACCTTGCCTCTAAGTAGGGTAATCGATGATATGAAAGATGGCGCACCCGAGAGGATTCGAACCTCTGACCGCCCGGTTCGTAGCCGGGTACTCTATCCAGCTGAGCTACGGGTGCAAAAATTTATTTTCATACAACCAACATCGTGGCGATGAGGGAGGGATTCGAACCCTCGATAGAGGTTTTGACTCTATACTCCCTTAGCAGGGGAGCGCCTTCAACCACTCGGCCACCTCACCCGATCTGCTGTGGCGCTCATCATACTGGGTTGGCAGGATAAGTCAAACGCTTTTTATGCTATCGCAGCGTGTACGAGGCTATTTCATAGCAAGCCCTAACGTGCTAGGGCTTTTGAGGTATGCTCAGGAATAGTAGAGTACTAAAGCAATAATCAGCGTCCTGCTTAGCTCCACCCGAAGCATGCCATGGGTGGAGAGTTTTGCCTATTTTGTACAATTACCTGACAATAAGAGGGCATCCAGGGCGTAGAGATGCTAATGAGTTATCAGCCTTCGTAACCCTGATGGGTTGGTTGTGATAGTTCAGAGGCGGAGTGTAACTTTTCTGCCTGAATGCGTTGGTAAATCTCTTCACGGTGAACTGAAACCTCTTTTGGGGCATTGACGCCAATACGTACTTGGTTTCCTTTCACGCCGAGGACGGTCACGGTGATTTGGTCGCCAATCATTAAGGTTTCACCAACTCGACGAGTTAGGATCAACATTCTTTGCTCCTTGGAAATATACTAGCTCTTCAGTTTAAAACTGATGGTTATCCTATTATCTCTCTACTATGACTATACAACCATTTCATAACAGAGTGGGACAATTTGCTTAAAAATTCTATTTTACACATTTTGTAAGAAACTTTTTAAAATTTGTTGGCGTCAATGCATAATCCTCTCCCGAGTGATAATAAGATGTTACAGTTTAGTGTTTAGCCAATCAGTAACGGAAGCGAGAGCGTTGTGAGCTCTGCCAACGTTGTCTGTGGCTGCTTGAGCCAATTCTGCCCGTCCGCCACCCTTACCACCCAGTTGCTGGGTCATGTAGTTGAGCAGATCAGGGGCGGTGATCCGTGATGTTAAATTATGGGTAATACCGGCGATAAAATGGGCACGCCCTTTTACCACCGTTGCTAGTAGAATAATTGCTGATCCTAACCGCTGTTTCAATTCATTAACCATAAACTTTAGAAGGTTTACTTCGCCGTCCTTGATAAAATCAATGATCACTGAGGCATCTTTAAGGATGATAGCATTATTTATTAGATTGTTAACACATTGTAATGCTAAATTTTCTTGCAGCTGCTGCAACTGTTTTTTTAGTTGTTGCTGTGATTGCAATAGAACTTGTATTTTTGTGACTAATTTCTGGTTATTGCTCTCTTTGACTAAGCAGCCAATTTGAATCAACTGTTGTTGATGCTGCTGCCATTGCTGTAAGGCGAGTTCGCTGGTAACCGCTTCAATACGCCGTACACCCGAAGCAATCCCGGATTCGGTAATGATATGGAATAGGCCGATGTCGCCAGTTCGAGTGGCATGGGTCCCTCCGCAGAGCTCAGTTGAGAAGTCACCCATGGTCAATACGCGAACTTGTTCACCATACTTATCTTCAAAAAAGGCCAATGCTCCCAGCGATTTTGCTTGCAAAAGTGGCATCACTGTGGTTTGGATAGGCTGATTTTGGCGAATAAAATAGTTGACTTTCTGTTCTATTTGCTGCTGCTGTTCTAGCGATAAGGCGTGCGGGTAGGAGAAGTCAAAACGCAATAAGCGGTCGTTAACCAGTGAGCCTTTTTGCCTGACTTGCTCACCAAATTGTTGGCGTAAAGCGGCATGAAGCAGGTGCGTTGCCGAGTGATTCAGAGCAGTCGCTTGCCGTTTTTTTTCATCGACTCGAGCCTCTAAGGTATCGCCAACTAATAGTTTACCCTGAAATAGATAGCCATGGTGCCCAATCGCTTCATGATAGCGATGAGTATCTTTGACGGTAAACAGTGATTGATGAGGCCCAATCAACTCCCCCTGATCGCCGACTTGGCCCCCAGAAGCGGCATAGAAAGGGGTCTTTTGTAAGAAAACAATCGCTTCTTCCCCGGCAGAAATGCTGTTAACAGCCTGCCCTTGATACCATAGAGCGGTAACAGTCGCACAGAGCTGTAGGCATCCATAACCTTGGAATTCAGAGGGACTGTCTACCTGAATGTCTAGGTTAGAACCCATATTAAATTGGCTAGCCTGTTTGGCTCGATCCCGCTGGGCGTTCATTGCTTGTTCAAATCCGTCAATATCCACAGAAACATTGTGTTCACGACAGATCTCGATGGTCAAGTCTAGCGGTAAACCATAAGTATCATAGAGTTTGAAAGCAGCTTCTCCACTGAGCTGATTGCCTTGTAGAGTCGCTAACTGGTTAACTAATAATTCTGAACAGTGTTGCAAAGTTTGAGTAAATTGCTGCTCTTCGGTATGTAGTTGCTGAATAATCACTGTTTTTTGCTCAGCAACGTTTTGAGCGGCTTCACCCATAATGACAATTAAGGGCTCTACTAACTGGTAGAGAAAGGGTTCCGTGCTTAATTTTTGGCCATAGCGGATAGCGCGGCGGATAATTCGCCTTAAAACATATCCTCTTCCCTCATGACTGGGTTCGATGCCATCAGCGATTAAAAAAGCAGCCGCTCGCAGATGATCGGCAATAACGCGCACCGCGGGCTGCGTGGTATCTGTAGTCTGAGTTTTGGCAGCGATAGCATCGATTAAGGCAGCGAATAGATCAGTATCATAGTTGCTGCAAACACCCTGTAGTACAGCTGCTATTCGCTCTAAGCCCATCCCGGTGTCAACACAAGGGGTAGGTAGGGGCTGCAGGGTTCCATCCTTAAGCCGACTAAACTGCATAAAAACAATATTCCAGATCTCGACAAATCGATCGCCATCGGCATCGACACTTCCTGGCGGACCTCCAGCCATCGAAGAGCCATGATCATAAAAAATTTCGCTGCAGGGACCACAAGGACCGGTATCACCCATCTGCCAAAAATTATCAGAAGCATAAGGTGAGCCTAGATTATCGCCAATACGAACAATACGCTCTTGAGGTACACCAATTCCTTGATTCCAAATTGTGTAGGATTCGGTATCACTGTGGTAGACCGTAATCCAAAGTCTTTCAGGAGGAATCGCAAACCAGACTTTGCTGGTGAGTAGCTCCCATGCCCATTGAATGGCTTGTTGTTTGAAATAAATGCCAAAGCTAAAGTTACCCAGCATTTCAAAAAAAGTGTGATGCCGTGCGGTATAGCCAACATTTTCTAAATCATTATGCTTGCCCCCTGCGCGCACACAGCGTTGAGCA
Source organism: Candidatus Symbiodolus clandestinus (assembly GCA_038960095.1). Taxonomy (GTDB): domain Bacteria; phylum Pseudomonadota; class Gammaproteobacteria; order Enterobacterales; genus Symbiodolus; species Symbiodolus clandestinus. The sequence goes on along the minus strand of CP152425.1, from coordinate 156,198 downwards.
GTGACTGCACAAGGATAGGGGCTTTTTTCAGTGCCTAGAAAAAATGCTTTAAACTGATTCATCCCGGCGTTAGTAAATAGCAAGCTAGGATCATTGGCAGGAATGAGTGAACTGCTAGAAATCAGAGTGTGTTGCTTTTTTTGGAAAAATTCCAAAAAGGTTTGACGGATGTTTTGGGTGCCTGTTTTTTTCATAGGATGCATTATTCAATGGTAACTATCCAGTAGCCGAGGGATCAGCATAGTGGTTAGACTGAAAGTTTAAGCGGCTGCGTGTCTCTATTAATGGGCAGAGCATGCCGGCAATTCCCTTAAGAATCCTGTAAACATTGAGAAAGCCATTAGAGTGCAGGTAAATGAACGTTCAAGTCGGTGCCACCGTCCGCTAAAGCCATAACGGCCTTAGTAGGGATAAGAGCCGCTATTGGATTCATAGAATAATCTGAGCACTTCTAAACGGAGTCGATATTTACAAGTTTGCAAGGTTTGGCTCTACGCCATCCGTATTAAGCGGGTGGTTGGAGTCGTTCCATTGGTTATTCAGCAGTAGTTCACGCAATTGGCCTTCTAAAACACTGGCAATTTCTGGTTGATCAGCTAAAAATTTCATTGCATTCGCTTTCCCTTGACCAATCTTATTGTGGTTGTAGCTATACCAAGCACCACTCTTTTCTACCAATTTATACTTAACACCCAGATCAATTAATTCTCCTTCTTTGGAGATGCCACTGCCGTAAAGGATTTGAAACTCAGCTTGGCGAAATGGCGGAGCAACTTTATTTTTAACTACCTTAACACGAGTTTCATTGCCGGTAATTTCTTCACCTTCTTTAACTGCGCCAACTCGGCGAATATCTAGGCGGACTGAAGCATAGAATTTCAAGGCATTACCCCCGGTGGTGGTTTCCGGGTTGCCAAACATGACGCCGATCTTCATGCGGATTTGATTGATAAAGATCACCAAACAATTGGCGTTTTTTATATTGGCAGTGAGTTTGCGTAAAGCTTGTGACATTAAGCGAGCTTGTAACCCCACATGTGAATCCCCCATTTCACCTTCAATTTCCGCTTTAGGGGTTAATGCTGCAACCGAATCAACGATGATCACATCGACGGCATTGGAGCGAACTAAAGCATCGCAAATTTCTAGTGCTTGCTCGCCGGTATCTGGTTGTGAAATTAAGAGATCACTGACATTTACGCCTAATTTAGTGGCGTAAATGGGATCTAAGGCATGTTCGGCATCGATAAAAGCACAAGTTTTGCTCTTACGTTGTGCTTGGGCAACCACTGAGAGCGTTAATGTCGTTTTACCAGAAGATTCCGGACCAAAAATTTCAACAACTCGTCCGGTAGGAAGCCCACCAATGCCTAATGCTAAATCTAGGCCTAAGGAGCCGGTTGAAATGGCTTCAATATCTAAAGCCTTGCTATCGCCTAAACGCATAACGGCACCTTTGCCAAATTGTTTTTCAATTTGACTGAGTGCAGCGGTTAATGCTCGTTGCTTATTATCATCCATTGTTTAAAACTCCAGTGAGGTCCGGGCATTCGTAGTTTACTATTCTTAGGGGTACTCTCAAGCTAACCATGAATACACTTAAGATGCTGACATAATATAGATAAGGCATGTTCAGTGGCTTGCTGGCGTATGGTCGTGCGATCTCCTAAGAATTGCTGTTGCTGTGAAGTAACGGGGGCATTATCTATCGCCCAAGCAAAGCAGACAAGTCCCACTGGTTTTTGGTTGCTCCCGCCACTTGGGCCAGCAATACCAGTGATGGCAATCGCTACGGTAGCGTTTGCTAAGCATTGAGCATTTATGGCCATCTCTTGAGCGACTGCTTCACTGACAGCCCCCTGTTCAGCTAAGGTAGTCGCTCGAACACCTAAAAGCTGTTGCTTAGCTTTATCACTGTACGTAACCCAACCATGAGAAAAATAGGCGGAGCTACCCGGAGTATTCGTAATGGTGGCAGCCAACTGCCCTCCGGTACAGGACTCAGCGCAGGCAATTTGCCAACCACGGCTTAGCAGTAGCCTACCTAACTGCTGGCTAAGTTGTGTCAGGGTGTTAGACATTCAATGCCAACTGCTCCATAGAGTCAACCATTATACGACCGATGTATTGTATCAGGTTACAGTACGGAGTTAACGGTTAACTCCGAGGTGAAGATCGCAAAAAAGATTTTATTTGGATCATTGCCAGCTAGGCAGGCTTTTCATAAAAAACATAAGGGTTTTTTAGCTAGATAGCTTAGGAAAGCTACAGATGGTAACACTTTTTCTTTGGTTTTGAGCGGGGTTAGCTTGCTGATTGACAATGACTGCTATGAGTATCACTACCGATAAACTATAGAAAGTTGTTTGGCAACTGATTAAAAATAGGGCATCAAATAAGCAGAAGGTGGCATGCCCGATAACTATCATTAGACCAGCAGTTGCTGCAAAACGGGTAGTGGCTGCTGTTGTGTGGCGATGTTTATAAAAAAATAGTCCTGGAATCAGAAGTACCAGAAGTGTGGCTAGCAAGCCTAAAATCCCCATTTCGGCGGCTGCATTAAGGTATTCATTATGGGCATGTCGAAAACCGAATAAAAAGACAGCAATTGCTTGTTGATACTTTCCACAAAGCAGTAAATCTCCGTAACTACCACGGCCAATACCAAGTATAGGCTGCTCGATGAATGCTGACCAAGCAATCTGCCACATTTGAAAGCGGGCGCCTATGGAAGTATTTCTGTCGGTAGAGTAAACATTGAGATCATGTATCCCCTCGAAGATCCTATTCAGCAGTCGGGTCTGTGTTAACAGGCCTGCTATGATAAACATCATTAAACAAAGGCCACCCAAGGTTACTAATAAGCTAGGTCGAGATCGCTTATGGATAAATAGTAGCCACAACAGCAAAGGTAAGGCAGCAAATGCGGCACGGCTCCCGGAGTAAATAGCTGCTGTAATTCCAGAGATAAAACCCAAGATTTTGAGTAAGAATAGGAGTCGTTTCAGGCCAGCAGAATGAGTTATCGATACTGGTAAAATCAATGATATACAGCCAAATAAAAGGGAGAAGCAACCAAATTCAATCGGATTAATAAAATTATTGCTCCCTCGATCGAGAAGGGGTGTGAAGGCATAAGCACTATAATGGGTGCTTAACCAGCTCCATACTGCCATACCAAAGGCGCCGATTAAGCAGCCATAGCTACTAAGTACTAGCTTACGAGGCTTGATAATTTTGAATAAAAATAGTAACAAACCGCAGGCGAGAAACTTTAAGGGTGCATCTAATTGTTTGATAGCCACCTGGGGAAAAAATAGGACTTGTAGCATGATGACTAACGGCAGCGCTGAAAAAACCCCTAAAAACAGCAGCGGTATGGGATCAATTTTTGAGAGAGACAGCTTTCTCCTGTCTAAAAAGAGTTTAACAACCCCTAAAATCAGCAAGCAGGTTAAAATAATATTGGCACTGTGCTGTACAGTAAAGACCAAGCTAAAAAACAGGAAACAGAAAGCGGTTACACTATTTTCAATAGTTATCCATTTATAAATTAATTGACGATAATAGTGATTAATCATAATATCCTATTGCATGCTTATTATTAAAATAACTAAATATTTCTGTTAGATGACTTTTAATTTCCATAGAGGTTTTAATATATTTTAGTGGGTCATCAACCCTAAATGGATTATTGATGGTTTTTGCTAATACCGCTTTGAGTTCCTCGAGATCTTCTGCATGAAAATTGATCCGAACGGTTTCAGATAATACCGCATTACAGCCACAACTATGTGACAGTAATATCGGAGTGCCACACAGGATAGACTCTAGTGCTACCAAGCCAAAGGGTTCATAAGTTGAGGCTAAAATGGTGTAGTCACAAGCGGCATACCAAGGAGGCATGTTAGAAACATAACCCAAGGCAATAACATTACTCTGTTCAAATCGCGGTTTTTTGCCGGCGATCAGCAAAATGGCCTGCTTTTCAAAGCAGGCAAAGGCTTTTAAAAGTATCTCTAGTCCTTTACGTTTATGCCCGGAAGAGGGGAATAAAAAAACGCAGCGATTATCGATCTCAATATTAAGTTGTCGTAATAGATTTTTCCGATCGCCTTTATTGCTTGCTATGTGAAATTTCTGTTGGTCAACTGGGGGATAAAGGGTAATAATTTTATCAGTGTTAATGCCATACCACTGGATCAGCTCTTGTCGCATTTGCGGGGAATGGGCAACAATACAGATAGCTTTTTGGTAAGCCCATTTTTCATAGAAAATTTCTATCCGATCCAACCAGGTGGGTTTTTTTGACTGACTATTAAGGTAACCCCAGTGAGTACCGCCACAAGCTATAATATCCGAGCAAAATATTTTGCTACAAGCGAATAAAATGACTTCAGGATGACGTTTTTTATACCAGTAACAATAAAAAGAAAACAGCAGCGTTTGTAGTTTAGCCGGTAACCATCGCAGCCCGAGCGATTTAATCGGTAGAGGATTCTTTAATCTAGCGGTGCTAGAGTGGGATTTTGTAATCAGTGCTGCTAATCGCCCTTCATCTGCCAGTTGATAGGCAATGTCGAGTGCATAACGTTCCATACCACCACGATGATCGGAGCGATGGGTAATAATGGCAATTTTAGAGTGCATCCTTGATTTCAGCCTATTGCATTGTTTCGGGGGAAAATCGAGTCATGCCTAATCGTTAGTGGTTATGGGTATCTGTTAGTACTGACATTAGCCGTTCAAAGACCTGCTGGGGTTGAATTTCAGACATTTTCCGGCTCTTTTCAGCCCAAAAGATTTGCTGCTTTTTGCCATAGACACCCGCTAATTGAGGATCAGTAGGCCCATATAGCGCGATATTGGGTACCTCTAAGGCTGCGGTGAGGTGGGCTAACCCGGTGTCAAGGGAGACCACCGCTTTCGCCTGTTTAATCAGACAGCCCAATTGGTACAGTGAGCATTTCGGTAACACTTCGGTATGAGGACTCTGGTCGGCTAGCTGTCGCACACGCTGTCGCTCTTCTTCGGTTCCCCAAGGGAATTTAATCAAAAAGCCACTCTTAGACATCAAAGCAATTAGTTGACGCCAATATTCATTGGGCCAAAGTTTTTGTGGTCGGCTGCTAATAGTGATAAATAGGAGATAGGGGGTAAGGGGTTTAGCTTGAGTTACTTGGAAAAAGTGGCTGATTCCATAATTTCCGGTCGAGATGGGTTGAGTATAACCAAGACTGAATGCAAACAATTGGCGAATCCGTTCTATCGCATGCTGATTTCGAGGGACAGTATACCGATGGTCATAGAACCAACTTGCTAGAAATTCTCGAATACTAGCTTGATCATAGCCATGTTTTGGCCCATTGGCTAATCGCGTGATACAAAAACTACTTTTTATCAGTCCTTGAGCATCAATGATTGCATCGAAGGGACTACTTCGTAATAGTTGGCTAAATTTCGACCATTCGCGGTAAGTTTGTTGACGGTGTAGTTCCCTTCGCCAGCGGCGCAGAGCAATTGGTATCACACGATCAGTGGTCGGATGCCAAGTGGGGATTTCACAAAAAGGTTCCTCAACGACCCAATGGCAGCGGAGCGAAGGGATCTGCTGCTGTGCGTCAGTAATAGCCGGTAAGGTATGAATAATATCTCCTAAGGAGGAGCTTTTAACCACTAAGATATGCATATTGTCTCATCAGTAGCTAGAAGGCCTTGCAGTTCGGCAAAGACTTGTTGGGGTGCTAAGTGGATCAAGCGAGGATGATATCCTTGGTCACGAGGATCATGGGGTTCACCAACCTCGAGCGGGGGGGCTCTTAGGATTCGGCGGTTCAAAGTTAACGGGGGCGTATAACTGGGTTCAGTGGGGCCAAATAGGGCAACCACGGCTATCCCCAGTGCGCAAGCAACGTGCATTAATCCTGAATCGTTGCTGACGATTGCTTGGCAGCCCGCCAATAGATCAATCACCTCACTCAGCGAAGTTTGACCGGCATAGTTAAAGCAGCGTGGTTTCAGAGTATCAGGAAGCTGTTGCTGAATAGCAGCACAAACTTTTTGATCCCGGGCCGCACCTAATAACAGTAACCAATGTCCCTGTTGTAATAGCTTCACTGCCAACGTGGCATAATGCCGCGGTGGCCAACATTTTCTGATAGTTTGTGCAGCGCCAGGAGCCAAGGCAATCGGTTTAGGTTCGGTGGGTAGTCCTAGCTGCATTTTTGTTTGTTCAATTGCTTTTGCAGTCACTGTTAGTTGCGGCCAAGGAAGCATCTCGGGAAACATCCCATTAGCAGCAGCTTTTGGATAAGCTAAGGCTGCATAGCGCTGTATTTGCATCGGGTAACGTTGTGGATCCAGATGCCGTAGATCATTGAGCAGCCCATAGCGCCACTCGCCACGCCAGCCTGTTCGCTGAGGGATCTTGGCAAACCAAGGAATTAAAGCAGATTTCCAAGAGTTAGTCAGCACAATGGCTTGTTGATAACACTCAGATCGCAACTGTTGCCCCATCGCTTTCCGTAGTCCTAAGTTTAATTGCCCGTGTCCAATTGACATCGGTAGAGCCCGATGGACCTCTGGCATGCGGGCCAATAGAGGACGGCACCAATCAACCGCGAGGACATCCAAGGTGGCTTGGGGGTACTGCTGTTGTAAACAGCGGTAAAGCGTTTGTGACATCACCATATCACCAACCCAGGTTGGCCCTATAATCAGAATTTTCATAAGTGTCCGGTTTAACTTAGAGTCAGGATATGAAGTGAGTAGTTACTCTATCCATGGTACAGATCCCTTGTTTACCTTAAGCTAGTAGTATTAGTGAGCTAATAGCTGTGGTAATTGATATCTTAAGGAATACCTTGAGAAGTTGCAGGGCTCCGCGGGTACCCAATAGCCTATTAAGCATGGTACCATAGTTCATTCTGTCTGTACGCTAGTTCAGCCCATCATAAGTTCAAAGGCAATCAACATTATGCAACAATTATTACACTTTATCTGTGGTAACAGCTGGTTAGCGCTAGTATGGTTGCTGCTGTTCTGTCTTACAGCAATAACTTTTATGAAAAGCCGTTTCTCATCCATTCAAGTGGTGGATAATCAAAGGGCTATTCAACTGATTAATCAAGAAAAAGCAGAGATCTGGGATGTTCGCTCGCAAGAAATTTTTAACCAAGGGCATCTGGCTCATGCACGACATATCAACTTTGACGCGATTAAAACTAGACAGTTAGCAGCATTAACGCAAGATAAGGCACGCTCAATTATTCTGATATCAGAAGATGGTGTGCAGGCTATGGCGGTCGCCAAGCTACTTTATCAACAAGGCTTTCAGCAAGCATTCGTTTTGCGAGATGGCATTATCGGCTGGAACCGTGAACAATTACCGCTTACCATCCAGAAGGAAAAACGGCAACCACCACTGGTTGAGCTCTATACTCGAGCCGATCGACCAAACTGTCCTTACTGTGCTCGTGCTAAGGCGCTGTTAGCTCAATATGATGCCATCGTTCGGGAAATTGTTATCAAGGATGCCGATGATAATAAGCTGCAGGAGATGGTCTCCCGCAGTGGTCGCACCACCGTGCCACAAATTTTTATCCGTAAACAGCATATTGGTGGTTGTGATGATCTGGTTGAACTTGACAGTAAGCAGCTGTTGGCTGCTCTACTCAGCTAGATTTTAGCTTCTTAAATCTACTACGCAGCAACTTATCCTCTTTTTTGTAATAAAAGGCGCTATTGTTATGTCAGAACATTCCTCCTCAGAACCTCAGTTCCAGATTCAACGAATTTATACTAAAGATATTTCCTTTGAATCGCCCAGTACACCCTTAATTTTCCAGCAAACCTGGAAGCCAGATATCAAGCTTGATCTTTATACTTCCACCAATGAAGTAGCAACCGATCTGCATGAAGTAGTGTTACAGGTCACGGTAACAGCCAAGCTTGGCGAGACCGTTGCTTTTCTCTGCCAAGTGCAACAGGCTGGTATTTTTAGTACTCAAGGGATCCCAGAGGATGCTTTGGCTCCCTGCTTAGGCGCTTATTGCCCGACGATTTTATTTCCTTATGCCCGTGAATGTATTAGTAGCTTGGTATCACGCGGCTCTTTTCCACAGCTTGATCTGGCTCCAGTGAATTTTGAGGCACTGTTTATGCATCACATGCAGCAGGAGGCTCAGAAAACGGCCGCAGAAACTACCAATAATCAGGAGACTATATCAGAGTGTTAGATAGGGATGCGACCATGGTTATATTGGGAGCGGGCTCTTATGGAACTGCTTTAGCAGTTACTTTAGCCCGTTATCAACATCCGATAGTGCTTTGGGGGCATCAACCTAACCATATGGCCACATTACAACGCCAACGCTGTAATGAACGCTATTTACCTGGCATTCCTTTTCCAGAATCGTTACGGATTGAAGCGGATTTAGCTAAAGCGCTTGCCAGTGGTCGGGATAAGTTGCTTGCAGTGCCGAGTGCGGTATTTGGCCTTCTGCTCCAGCAGTTAGTTCCTTATTGGCACGCTAGTTATCGCTTAGCATGGGTAACCAAAGGGCTTGAAGTGGAGAGCGGGCGATTACTGCAGGAGGTTATCCGTGATAACTTAGGCACGCAGGTACCAATGGCAGCTTTGGCTGGGCCATCATTTGCTCGCGAGTTAGCGGCTGGTTTGCCAACTGCTTTTACCTTAGCGGCTTCTGCTGCTGCTTTTGATCAAGCATTTGCTGATGATTTACAGCGATTACTACAGAGTAATCCAAGCTTGCGAATCTTTCGATCCCAAGATCTAATCAGTATTCAATTAGGCGGGGGCGTCAAAAATGTGGTAGCTATTGCTGCTGGGATTTCTGACGGTATCGGCTACGGGATGAACGCTAGGGCTGCTTTGATTACCTGTGGGTTGGCAGAGATGACCCGTTTGGGAGTTGCTTTAGGGTCCTGTGCACACTCTTTTGTAGATATGGCTACTTTAGGAGATATGGTATTAACCTGTACGGATGATCAATCTCGCAATCGACGGTTTGGCAAATTATTAGGCCAGGGTAAATCGATAGAGGATGCGCAAAAGGAAATTGGGCAAGTTGTGGAAGGATTTGGTAATACCAAAGAAGTGTACCTGCTGGCTCGGCAACACCGAGTAGCGATGCCGATAACAGAACAATTATATGGCGTATTATACCAAGGAACAGAAATCCACGCTGCCACTGCTAAATTGCTAGGGCAGCGCATTGAATCAGGTAACCAATAAAGGGTCCCAAACGGTAACTGTTATCGGATAACTGTGATACATTACCGCTTTGAACAGATTAACGTTTAGAGAATTGAGGCCGGCGGCGTGCTTTACGTAGCCCAACTTTCTTACGTTCAACTTTACGAGCGTCGCGGGTCACAAAGCCAACTTGCCGCAGTTCAGGGCGCAACGACTCATCATATTGCATCAGTGCTCGGGTGATTCCATGGCGAATAGCACCCGATTGCCCAGACATACCACCACCAGTAACAGTGATATAACAATCAAATTTCTGAAGTTTATCAATCAGATTTAACGGTTGACAAACCACCATACGAGAGGTTTCACGACCGAAATATTGCTCCAGTGAGCATTGATTAATCGTAATATTGCCAGTTCCAGGCTTGATGAATACCCGGGCAGCCGCACTTTTGCGACGTCCAGTACCGTAATAGTAATTGCCTACCATTATTAAATTATCTCGGTCAGTTATAAAGATAAGAGTTCAGGTTGCTGAGCAGCATGGCTGTGCTCAGATCCAGCGTAGACTTTTAGTTTTCGAAGCATGGCACGACCCAGCGACCCTTTTGGCAACATGCCTTTAACAGCAATTTCAAGGATTCGCTGTGGGTGACGAGCTTGCAGCTCTGAAAAGGTAGCTTGCTTTATCCCGCCAATATAACCAGAATGGCGGTAATAAATCTTGTCAGAGGCTTTTTTACCAGTAACACTGATTTTTTCAGCATTGATAACAATGATATAATCCCCGGTATCAGTGTGTGGGGTATATTCCGGCTTATGTTTACCCCGTAAGCGATGCGCAATTTGCGTTGCCAGGCGCCCTAGGATCTTACCCTCTGCGTCAACGATGTGCCAACTACGCTGTACAGTTTCTGGTTTAGCTACGAAAGTTTTCATGAAATGTATCTATCCAAGTTATCAAGTCAATATCCAACTACGGGTGATTGCCCAGCTCACCGTTTTACGATTTCCGACCAGGGACAGAAATCGGTTAGCGATAGGGGTCAGCTAAGGATTTTTGCTTATCACCTAATAAAACTCTATAGATGGAGAAAGCTAATTATAAAGAACTCTCTCGCGAAGATCGATAGGTTTTTTTAGCGGTACCTATTAAATGCCACGAGATTAATCCAAGATGCACCGCGACAACCTGTCATTCTCGGGAATATAAAAGGAATCGCTTTTCTTTAGATGGGGAGCGTGTAAAAATAAAGGTGATAAAATAAAGATAATATAGGCGGTTTAGGACGTGCGCTTGGGTAGCCTATACAGGGTTAGGTGCAGGTTGGTTTAAGGGGGGTGAGAGTGATCATAAGTCACATTGCGGTGCTGTTATTGGGTACCCTGGTTGGCGCAGCAATGATGCGTCTGGCAGGGGGGCAGTTACGTCAACAAAAAAAAGCACGATTGGTATTAAAGCAGCAACAAGAGCGGTTAGAACACTGTCATCGCGAGTTAGCAGCCCATTTTTCAAAGAACATTGCCTTGTTAGAGCAGTTAACTGAGGAGTATCGAGGGTTATATCAGCAATTACTGGCCAATAATCAGATGCTATTGCCTGAGCAGCGATCGTATCCGCATAATATTAGTGTTGATACAACTAATGGAAGAGAGCCAACCCTAATAAAAGCCGAAGCACCTTGTGATTATTCGGAGCCCGCATCAAACTTATTGCGTCCTAAAGCACAGAAATCCTAAGATGTAGTCAGCTAAACTATAGCCATCCCTAATGGCAGTATTGGTTAGATAAAATCTCCCTATCTTTAGCGATAAACAGCATTGGTAAAATAGAAATGAACAGAGTAAATAACAACACTGCTTTAGCGGCATCATTAGTATTGGGTTTGGTTGGAGGCTTTACACCAGTAACCGTTGCATCCATTTCAAATAGTAGCCATAGTCCAGCTTTAAGCAGCCTAGCACCGGTACTAAAAAAGGTGCTTCCCACAGTTGTTAGTATTGAAGTGGAAGGAACGCAAGTAGAGCGACAACGTCTACCAGAGGAGTTCCGCTTTTTCTTTGGGCCCAATTTTCCAACAGAGCAGTTTAAGCAGCAGCCGTTTCGAGGACAAGGTTCGGGCGTTATTGTAAACGCTGAAAAAGGTTACGTGATTACCAATCATCATGTCATCAAAGGAGCTAGTAAGATCGGAGTCTTGTTAGCCAACGGCCGCCGCTTAGAGGCAAAATTGATTGGCAAAGATCCACAAACTGATATCGCTTTACTCCAACTCAATAACCAAAAGAATCTACAAGCCATTACGTTAGCTGATTCCGATAAATTACAGGTGGGAGATTTTGCCATTGCCGTAGGCAACCCCTTTGGCATTGGACAAACGGCCACCTCAGGGATTATTTCAGCCCTTGGGCGTTCTGGCTTGAGCGTTGATGGCATTGAAAATTTTATTCAAACCGATGCCGCGATTAATAGTGGAAATTCAGGCGGAGCCCTGGTTAATTTACAAGGGGAATTAATTGGGATTAATACTGCTATTTTGGCGCCTAACGGAGGAAATATCGGCATTGGATTTGCTATCCCCAGTAATATGGTAAAAAGTTTTATCGAGCAGATTATTAAGTTCGGTAGGGTACGGCAGGTTATGCTTGGGATCACCGGCAACAGCTTAGACAGCAGTGTTGCTCGAGCATTGAACTTAGGCGTTCAGCAAGGAGCTGTTGTCAGTGAAGTGATCCCGGGATCGGCGGCGGACAAGGCTGGCATCAAGGCTGGCGATATCATCGTTGGCGTGAATGGTAAACCGGTGCAGAGTTTCCCTGAATTAAGAGCTAAGTTGGTGACTTTAAATTCTGAACAATTGTTCCCAGTTGATTTAATTCGAGAAGGTAAGCCAAAACAGGTTAGTGTGCGCTTACAATTTGTCGAGCCAACACAAATTAACAGTCAACGGGACGAGCTACACCCTCTGTTGAAAGGGGTTGGACTTCGTAATCACACCATTAAAGGAACCAAAGGTGTCGAGATTACCAAAATTGATAAAGGTGCTTTGGCCAGACAGCACGGTTTACAAGAGGGTGATCTGATTGTTGAAGTCAACCAGAAGCGCATTACCAGTGTGAGTGAGTTGTCCAATTTGTTAGCCAATAAGCCTGAGGCGTTAGCGCTAAAAATTCAACGCGGAGATGCTTTGATCTACTTAATTTTACATTAATGCCCCATTATTCAATCGATAGCGATTAGGCAATCTGTTGTTGATTGTATTGAAGCGAACCCTGGCTCAAGGTGTGCTGGCTGCTTTATTACTCCTAGGCATTAACGAGCTAAGAGACGTTCAAAGGATTGGTAAAACTTTTGATTTTGCCAGCGAGCCTAAGAGCTATCGCGCTGCTGTGCAGCGTGCTGGGCCAGCCGTAGTTAATGTGTATGGTAATCTGTTAGCAAGCCGGCTATCAAAAGGACTAAGGCTTGGTTCGGGTGTTATTGTTACGCCAAATGGTTATATTATTACCAACCACCATCTCGTTGAGCAGGTGTCAACGATTACCGTAGCCCTGCAAGATGGTCGGTTATTTAGAGAAGTACAGTTGGTAGGTTCTGATAAGCTAACTGATATTGCGGTGTTAAAAATTAATGGTTCTCAATTGCCAGTCATTCCTGGCAACTTGCAGCGTCCGATTCAAATCGGGGATATCGTTTTAGCCATTGGTAACCCATTTAACCTGGGGCAAACGGTGACCCAAGGGATTATTAGTGCTACGGAACGCATTCGCGTAACTCCTGGCAGTATCGGCCGACAGCGTTTTTTACAAACAGATGCTGCCATCAATCAAGGAAACTCTGGGGGTGCTTTGGTTAATACTCTCGGTGAGCTGATTGGCATTAATACCTTATTGTTGAATGAACAAGGGATCGAAAGCTCAGGAAACATTGGTTTTGCGATTCCGGCTAAAATTGCTTTAGAGGTGATGCAGCAAATTATTCGAGAAGGTCGAGTGGTTCGTGGCTATCTAGGGTTTGAATTAATGGAATTATCAGTGAAACAGCGCAATGAATTGGGGTTATGGCCATTAAATGGTTTATTCGTTAAGTCAGTGGAGCGTCAAGATACTTTAGGATTGATCCAACCCGGTGATGTTATCTTACAAGTCAATGGCATATCTATTATCACTGCACTAGAAACGATGACGCAAGTTGCTAATATTCCCCCTGGGGAGCAAGTTGAGCTCCAAGTCCTTCGTCAAGGACACAAGCATCAGATATCAATTAGTGTGACCGAACTTCCTATCCATTGAGGTTTGTGCGCCTATGCGCTCAATTTTAGCTCCCAATTGCTGTAATTTATGCTCAATATTCTCGTAGCCGCGGTCAACATGGTCAACACCATAAACTTCCGTGCTGCCTTTAGCGACACAACCTGCCAGAACCAAAGTAGCAGAAGCTCGAAGATCGGTAGCCATAACGGATGTCCCCGTTAGCTGGTTTACACCATGGCAGACGAGTTGATTGCCTGAAATAGCAGCTTTCCCTCCCATACGAACTAGCTCGGCAACATGTTGGAAGCGATTTTCAAAAATGCTTTCGGTAATCACGCCGGTACCTTGAGCGACCATGTTCAGTAAGGTAAAAGGGGCCTGCATATCGGTTGGAAATCCTGGGTACGGTGCTGTTTGTAGATCAACTGGCCGAGGCCTTTGGCCAACCATCTGTAAGCGGATCCAGTCAGTGCCCGTGCTGATATGAGCTCCTGACTCTCGCAGTTTGACTAACACACTCTCTAATAAGTCAGCTTGAGTATTTCGACAGAGAATGTCCCCTCGCAAAAGAGCGCCAGCCACTAAAAAAGTGCCAGTTTCGATACGATCAGGGATAATTTGATAGCTACCGCCTCCTAATTTTTCAACGCCTTGAATGGTGATTTGGGGAGTACCAGCCCCAAAAATTTTAGCACCTAATTGGTTAAGGAAATTAGCCGTATCAATAATTTCAGGCTCTCGAGCAGCATTAATAATCATGGTAGTGCCATGAGCCAAGGTAGCAGCACTCATAATGGTTACTGTGGCACCAACGCTGACAAAAGGCAATACAATGTTAGCGCCTTGCAGTCGCCGAGGACGCCATGCCTTAAGCAGCTCTTGTTCGATGACAACCTGTGCTCCCAATTGCTTTAAGCCATTGATATGCAGGTCGACCGGCCGGGCGCCGATAGCACATCCTCCTGGCAGTGCTAACTCTCCCTGGCCAAAACGTGCCATTAAGGGGCCAAGAGACCAAATTGAGGCACGCATTGATTTCACCACCTTGTTAGGTGGTCGATATTGATTAACAGAGTGAGTATTAATGGTTACCGTATTTCGTTGAAAATTGACTTGAGCGCCTAGGCTAATTAGCAATTCCAACGCACTATAAACATCCCGTAACTGCGGGACGTTATGAATGACCACGGGCTCTTCTGTTAGCAGCGTAGCAAACAAAATCGGTAGTGCAGCATTCTTTGCCCCGGAAATGGTAATTTCTCCAGACAAAGGGTGTCCACCATCAATGTGAAAACTTTCCATATTCGTATCAATATAGGGGGTGATTAGGCGAGCCGCCGTTGATGTTGCCATTCTTGTGGGGTAAAGGTATTAATAGTGAGTGCGTGAATCTGCTGTTTCGCAAAATGATTAAGTAGGGGCTGGTAAATCATTTGCTGTTTTTTAACTAGGCTCATGCCATTGAATACAAGGCTCACGACAACAATCTTAATGTGGTTATCATTTTCTTGGATAACTCGTAGCAATTCTAGGGGTTGATCGCGAGTTAAAATATCAGTTAGTAGCTGGTGGATCTCATCCGTTATCATGGTTGGCTATTAGTCCATTGTTCGATTCAAAATAGGGGATTATAATCGGTTGTAGATGATAAATGTCTACTAATGATAGCAGTTCATCCGTCATACCGATCATCCGACAAGCTAACTGTCCTTTCTGGGCATTTTCAGCGATCTGTAGTAACAGCGCTAACCCTGCAGAGTCAATACGGCTTAAGGCGGTTAAATCAACGTATAAACACTCTTTGATGCGAGAAAGCCATTGCTGCTGTTGCTGCCATACAGCAGGGACGGTTGAATGATCCAGAACTCCCTGTAATTTCAATCGTTGGTTAACGAATTCCCAGCGTAGCTTCTCTGACATACTTAATTACTGTGTTTTATGATGGTAATTGGATAGGCTGTTTTGCATCGGATTGCAGTTGCTTAATTAAAGCGTCAAACCCTGATTGGCGGAATAAGCTAGACCACTCCTGTCGTTCGGTCATTATTAAGCTAACTCCTTCAACCAGGATATCATACAATTGCCATTGTTGGCTCTTACTGTTTTTTCGCCACTTAAAATCGACCCGGAGTGGATT
Source organism: Candidatus Symbiodolus clandestinus (assembly GCA_038960095.1). Taxonomy (GTDB): domain Bacteria; phylum Pseudomonadota; class Gammaproteobacteria; order Enterobacterales; genus Symbiodolus; species Symbiodolus clandestinus. The sequence goes on along the minus strand of CP152425.1, from coordinate 140,590 downwards.
GGCTGCCTGTTGCAAGAGATACAAACGTACAGCAACTAGACTGCGATTTTCAAACGGTTTTTCTGCCTCAATTTGATACCGATGGTTGTGGCAGCGGGCTAACAGCTGAGCACAATTGTATTCCAAATAGGTTTCAAGGATTTGAAAGTAGTCCTGCTGTTGGGAAGTCTCTAAAGTAGTAAAAAGAGGACCTAAAATCAGTGCTCCGATATAGCGTGTGTGGACAAAGGGCATTAACTCTTGGCGAGCAACTACCCGTAAATAGTTAGGATCTTGAGCGATGGTAGACTGCTCGCTTCGTAACCGTTGGAAGGTTTGTTCAGCCACTTGGTGCATTAATTGATAGGGATTGCTGGTGATTAACGCTTGACACCTCAATGGCCAGGTTGCTACTAGCCATAGGAGAGAGCAGCCTGAGAAGAGGGCGCGAAAAAACAGGGGATAACTGGTTAACGTCATAGTTCAGACCTTACGAGTGTTTCCGGGAGTAAAAGAAACGTCCAATCAACTCTTCTAAAACAATGGAAGAGTCAGTATCTTCAATGGTATCGCCAGCTTTAAGGTAGGTAACTTCAGGCTCAGTAAATCCGGGTAGAATAATGGCTAGATACTTCTCTCCCAATAGGCCGGCAGTTCGGCTAGCCAATCGGCTATTGTTAGGCAATTGCCGGTATTGTTGTGAGATAGCCAAACGCACAAAAGGTCGGTGATGTTTATCAAGGGTAATCTTCGTTATCTCACCGACGATAACACCGCCGATTTTGACGGGAGAGTGCACCTTTAGACCAGTAATATCATCAAAAGTAGCATGAAGTATGTAGTTGGCTTCTTGTTGGAAAGGATGGTTAATCGCTACTCGTAGGCTAATAAATAGCAGAGCCGCTATCGCCGCTAGCATAAATAGCCCTACGCCAATTTCGACCGATTTTGCGGAATGCATAGTGATAGTCTCCTGATAATACTATTGAAACAACAGGGCGGTTAATAAAAAATCCAATCCGAGGATGGCTAAAGAAGATTGCACCACAGTTCGAGTAGTTGCTTGGCTGACACCAGCAGCAGTCGGTGGAGCATCATAACCATTAAACAGAGCAATCCAAAGAATCGTGATAGCAAAAATAACACTTTTCAGTAAGCCATTGAGAACATCATAGTGCCAGTGTACGCTGGCCTGCATTAATGACCAGAAATGGCCAGCATCAACTCCTTTCCAATCAATACCAATCATAGCACTGCCCCAAATACCAACGGCAATAAATAGCAGCGTAAGTAGCGGCAGACTGATTAGTCCGGCCCAAAATCGAGGCGCAATTAATCGTTGTAAGGGGTCGACCGCCATCATCTCCAGCGAAGCCAATTGCTCGGTGGCATTCATCAAGCCAATTTCAGCTGTTAAGGCCGAACCCGCGCGTCCAGCGAATAGCAAGGCAGTGATCACTGGGCCTAATTCTCGTAACAGAGAGAGGGCTACCATTTGTCCGAGGCTATGTTCAGCTGCAAAGGTAGATAGTATCAAGTAGCCTTGTAAGCTAAGGACCATACCGATAAATAGCCCAGATAAAGCCATAATTAAAAGAGATTGTAGGCCTAGTTGGTAGAGTTGTTGCTGGATCAGTGGCCATTGTTTGGCTGGCTGTGGACGACGGATTAAAGCATAAGCTAGCATTAGCCCAGAACGCCCAAAAGCGCTGCAAAGCTTTACGCCTTGGGTTCCTAATTGGATAATCAGACGACTTAACATGTGGTAAACAGAGCCTTATGGTAATCACCTGCCGGATAGTGATAAGGCACTAATCCCTGAGCCTTTCCCTCTAAAAATTGGCGAGTTTTGGGATTTTTAGAATGGCGTAGTTGGTTGGGGGTTCCTTGATCAATCACCTGCTTATCAGCAAGCAGATAGCCATAATCTGCTAAATGGAATAGAGTGGAAATTTCGTGTGAGATAATTAGACAAGTAATCCCTAGGGAAAGATTGAGTTGCTGGATTAGCATCACTAACATACCGAGAGTAATCGGGTCCTGACCAACAAAAGGTTCATCAAACAGTAGTAGCTCCGGGTCCAGGGCGATGGCGCGTGCCAAAGCGGCTCGCCGAGCCATCCCGCCTGATAGATCAGCAGGCATAAGTTTTGCAGCCCCCCGCAGGCCGACCGCTTCCAATTTCATCATTACCAACGTATGAATCAGTGGTGGCGGCAGCTTGGTATGTTCACGCAATGGAAGAGCGACATTATCAAACAAGTTGAGATCGGTAAACAGAGCGTCCGATTGAAACAGCACGCTCATTTTTTTACGGACCGTGTAGAGCTGTTGGCGAGAGAGTTTGGGGATATCCTGTTGCTTAAAAAGCACTTGCCCATGCTGAGGATAGAGTTGCCCACCAATAAGCCGGATCAGAGTGGTCTTTCCGGTTCCCGAAGGCCCTATAATCGCAGTAATTTTTCCTGTAGGAATGGTTAGGCTTAAATTTTCAAGGATACGACGATTAGGATACTCAAAAGTGACATGTTGTAATGCTACCAGAGGGACAGTTTTTTTCGGCATCTACAATCTCCTGGTAGAGGGCAATATCGATTATTGTCAGTACTTGAGAGGAATAATAGGCTTTTCTTAGGCCAGGCTCAACGGTTATTCTTGCCAAAATCTACATTCTTAGTAGCTTGTTTAATGGTTTGTTGAGCACGCATAGCCGTTAAATGGTCACCCTGAGTACCTCGAATACAAGCTAGGTCAATAACAGCATAAGCAACTTTGTTTGCTATCGCCGGGTTCCGGCTTACTAAGCATGCGGTCATGAGTGCAAATAATTGCTGGTTAGTCATCCTAGATAATCAGCTGCCGGATAACGATATCCAGTGATTCCCCTAGTTTTATTACACCCTTTACATTAGGCCCCTGATAGCAAATAGCATTGTACCAGCGAGATAGCGATTTCGATGCTGTGGGGAAACTGTTATAGTAACGAGAGTAGCCAGAGGGCTGGCGTGCTAGGGGTGTGGTATGTGGTTACCTATCAGTCAGTTGGTGTGTGGGTTATGCCTGCTGCTCTGGGCGGCTGATCGGCTGATGGCAGGGGCGGTGGCATTGGCTCACCGCTGCCACTGGTCTCCCTTAGTGATTGGGATGACGGTGGTTGGCATTGGGACTTCGCTGCCTGAAGTAGTGATGGTGCTGATGGCATCCCTTAAAGGCTACCGTGATGCTGCTGTTGGTAGCCTCTTAGGCTCCAATATTATTAATATTCTGTTGATCCTCGGCATCGCTGGGATACTGCAGCCTTTGGCAGTGCCAGCACGATTGCGGCAGTGGGATCTTATCTGGCTGCTGGGGGTCACTCTGTTACTCGGCTGGCCGTTGGCGCACTATCGTCTGGAGCGTTTTGATGGTTGGGCTCTCAGTGGAATTGGATTACTATTTATCGTCTGGAGTGTCTGGCGCCACGCTAAACAGCGTTCAGTTAGCAAGCCATCCAGCACTGTGGCAGCTACTACGAGCTCGACAACCCCTAAAGCACTATTAAACGCCACTTTGGGCTTAGGGCTATTGCCGCTCGGAGCACACTGGGTGGTTGAGCCAGCTACCCAAATTGCCCAGGTTTGGGGTATTAGCGAGTTAGTGATTGGCATCACCCTAATGTCACTGGGATCCAGTTTGCCTGAAGTGGCGACCGTGGTGGTCGGGGTATACCAGCGGCAGCCCGCGGTGGTGTTAGGTAATATTATTGGTTCCAATCTATTTAATAGCCTAGTAGTCATGGTGCTACCGGCCTGGATAGCGCCCGGTGCCCTTGACCCCCACGCGTTTATCCGGGACTATTGGGTGATGTTAGGTGCTACGTTACTATTGGTGCTGTTCTGTTGGCAGCAACCCAGCCAACAACGGATGACAGCAGTGCTGATGTTAGGCAGTTTCGCAGGCTATTTATGGTGGTTAGCTTATTAAAAATGCTGGATTAAGTTACTAAGCTTATGGCTAGAATTCAGCCTCAGAGCAAATTCCATGCCTCGCGCTGTTTTTTATTGGTGGTTAAGGGTGGGTATTTGGTTGCCGATAAGTCCTTGTTGTCTTGTATTTTGCCAGTGAAGCTCAAATAGGGGTTGTAATGTCGAAGGCTAAAGAATCAAACAACTTAGTCGAAGGAGCGTCAACCCCTCATGATGTCTATTTAAAACTGCTTAGCATCTTCTTCGTAGATAAAACAGGTCACGAAGCCATTGGCATAACGCATCATCTTCGTCCGACCTATACAGCCCCAGGTAAAGCGCTTTTCAAATCACAGATCAATACATAGTACAGATAAATGTTGGTCAACACCGGCGCAATGAATTTTATCAGCCAGTTGTGTCAACCCGGGCTAGAAAGCCTTTTATATCCGCCTATAACAGCCATTAAGTATGCTTTAGCGTGACAATTTCATCCAGTTGTTTCAGCGCTTAGTGGGCATTATGCTCGGGCTATCCTCACTCCTAAGGGTGTGGCACTATTAGAGGCGGTCTTCAAGCATATCTGGGAGACCTACTGGAGCATGCGGTTTTTCTGGCTAAGGCTTGGGTTACTGCCGATCCAAGCAGTGAATTAGCTAGAACTTTGATGTATTATAGTAGTAAGGTGGGTGAAGTCTTTGATGAACAAGCTTTCATAGAGGCCTTTATTCGGGCAGTCCCTAATTCCCAGGAGGATGTAATGATCCTTGCACAAAGATTTGAACAGCATGGCTTACAGTAAGGCGAGCAGTTTGGTAGAAACGATGAGCGCTATGCTATCGCTAAAAAGATGTCATAAAGGTGCTAATGTTAGTGATATTGAAGCGCTTACTGAGCTCTCCTATCAAGAAATAGTCAGCCTGCGCTTGACTTAAATTTTTATGTAGAAGAGCAGGCTTAACCCGAAAAACGGGTAATCGTCAATCCAGTCTAAACTTCTACAAAATAAATAGTGAGTATGATTCGTGACATCTTTTGAATTCCAGCAATGGGGGCAGGAGGTGCTGACGGTTGAATTGGACAGCCTGCAGCAGCTTCGGCAGACCATTGCCCAGCCAGCGTTTATTCAAGCCTGTGAACAGTGCTACCATTGCCGCGGTAAAATTGTGGTGCTGGGTGTCGGCAAATCAGGACATATTGCGTGCAAAATCGCAGCGACTCTGGCCAGTACCGGGACGCCCGCTTTTTTTATCCACCCCAGCGAAGCCAGCCATGGTGATCTAGGAATGATCAGTGCCACGGATTGCCTACTATTGCTCTCCTATTCCGGTGAAGCCCCGGAACTGTTAAATCTACTGGCCGGCTTTAGACGGCTATCATTACCGACCATTGCCATCACTGGCAATCGACAGAGTACTTTAGCTCAGTTTGTGGATATTCACTTGGATATTGGTCAGTTGCAAGAGGCCTGTTCTCTGGGGTTGGCACCCACCTCTAGTACCACTGCTACCTTAGTGCTTGGCGATGCATTAGCGGTAGCTTTACTGCGGGCACGAGGCTTTACGCAAGAAGACTTCGCTCGCTCACACCCGGGAGGGCGCCTAGGGCGGCGGCTATTACTGCAGGTTAGAGATGTGATGCGTCAAGCGAATGCTGTCCCTATTGTGGCCCCCCAAACCTCATTGCGCGAGGCGCTATTAGCCATGACCCGATATGGTCTAGGAATGACGATTATTGGTGATGATCAGCAACCGGTACAAGGGGTGTTTACCGATGGTGATCTGCGGCGAGTGCTGGATCAGTCGCTGGATCTGAACCATACTCGAATCAGCGAAGTCATGACATCGCGTGGTCAACACATCAAAGCAAATCAATTGGCGGTTGAAGCTTTAAATTTCATGCAAGAGCAGCAGATTACTACTTTGCTGGTTATGCAAAATGAGCAGTTAATTGGTGTTGTTCAACTCTACGATCTATTAAAGGCAGGAGTGGTTTAATGAGCGATTGGCTTGAAACGATTTATGGCCCGATCCCAGCCGCACTGTTGCTGCGTGCTCAGCGGATCCGCCTATTAATTTGTGATGTGGATGGTGTGCTGACCAATGGCTACCTCTATCGTGATAGCCAGGGTGGAGAGATCAAAAGCTTTCATGTTCATGATGGCTATGGCATCCGGCGGTTACAAGCTATCAATATTCGGGTAGCGATTATCACCTGTGGCAAGTCACGTATGGTCAGTGATCGGGCTACTCAATTAGGGATTGAATGGGTTTACCAAGATCAAGCTGAAAAAACGGTGGCTTTTCATCAATTGTTGCAGCGGGGGCAGTTATTACCCCAGCAAGTTGCCTATATTGGGGATGATCTCATTGATTGGCCAGTGCTTTGCGAAGTTGGCTTAGCGGCCTGTGTGGCAGATGCCCACCCCTGGCTATTATCGCGCGTTCATTATGTAACGCGAAAACCAGGAGGAGCGGGGGCGGTTCGCGAACTTTGTGATCTATTACTGCTGGCTAATCAGCAGTTTCCAGGCGACGATGCGTCGATCGCAACCGGCAGTCAACCGTGAAATGGCAGTTAACAATAGTATTAACCCTGATCGCCGCTGGATTAGCGGCGTGGTTGCTGCTGAATTCAGTGGATACGGGTTCATTATCGCGTTGCCAAGGAGAGTTAGCACCGCATCGGATAACTGATTTAACGGTATTACGCTACAATGAACAAGGCAATCCAGCCTATCGGTTAACGGCAGTGGCAGCCCGCTATTATCGATCACAGCAGCAGGTTGATTTTGAAGAACCTCAGCTGCAGTTATTGGCTGTGCCACAGGTTAGCTGGCTGATACAGGCTCACCAGGCACGCTTGCTAAAAAAACAGCAGTTGATCTTACAAGGAGATATTGTCGGGACCAGCTTAATGCAGCGCTCCCTGTTACAGGGTGTGCGCACCGAACAGTTGCAGCTTGATCTAGACAGTGGAGCTCTAAGCGGAGATTGTCCGGTACTGCTTTATGGAGAGCATTGGGTCACTCAGGGCAATGGGCTGCAAGGTAACTTTAATCAGCGTGTCTTAACCGTATTGAATGCAGTGAGGACCCATTATGATGGTCAGCCGTAAAGCAATAATAGTTGCGCTATTAGGGCTAGTGTATTCAAACAAATCATGGGCACTGACCAGCGATAAGCAACAGCCGATAGCGGTTGTTTCCCAACAGCAATCAATCGCTTTTAATGATCATCGAATGGTGTTTAGTGGGCAGGTGGTCGTTACTCAGGGTTCAATGGTGATTCGAGCCGATCGGGCAGTGGTCACTCGGACTAACAACCAACCCGGATGGGAGCGGGTAGAAGCCACGGGATCACCGGTAACTTTCTACCAACAACTGGATAATCAACAAATCATTAGCGGTTCCGGTCGCTGTTTGCGATATAATGCTCAAACAGGGATGATGATTTTGCAGCAGCAGGCGATGCTGAAGATGGGAGATAACCAGATGGATGGTAACCGAATCACCTATGATCTGCACAAGCAACAGGTTCAAGCCGATAGCACAGCCAATGGCCGGGTTAAAATGGTGCTGCAGCCTAAGCAATTCCAGAAAAAAACCAAGCCGGCGTGTGGACAGCAATGATGGCTCAATTAATTGCCCAGCAGCTCGCGAAGTCTTATCAAGGCCGCTCGATCGTGAAAGCCGTTAGCTTAACGGTGCAGCGGGGTGAAATTGTCGGCCTCTTAGGCCCGAATGGTGCTGGAAAAACCACAACGTTTTATATGGTGGCTGGCATTGTTCGTTGTGATTCGGGGAAAATCATTCTTAATGACCAAGATATCAGCCATCTACCACTGTACGCTAGAGCGCAGCTGGGTATTGGTTATTTACCCCAAGAGGCATCGATTTTTCGGCGCTTATCGGTGTTCAATAATTTAATGGCGGTACTAGAGTTACGAAATGATTTGAACCACCAAGCGCGCTTATTGAAGGCAGAAGATTTGTTAGAAATCTTCCAATTGAGCCATTTGCGTGATCAATTAGGTCAGGTGCTATCGGGCGGCGAACGACGGCGGGTAGAGATAGCGCGGGCCATGGCGGCTAATCCACAATTTATATTATTGGATGAGCCTTTTGCGGGTATTGATCCGATTTCGGTGATTGAATTAAAGCGCATCATTAAGCAGCTTCAAAAGCAAGGGCTTGGTATATTAATAACCGATCATAATGTGCGTGAAACGTTAACAGTGTGTGAGCATTCTTATATCGTCTCTCAAGGGGAGGTGCTGGCCCAGGGAACCCCAACGGAAATTCTGCATAGTCCAGCCGTGCAGCAGGTCTATCTAGGGGAAGAATTTCGTTTATAAGCACCGCTTGTTTTATCGTTAAATAGCTGATAGTCAAATGGAGTTTTTAGGGAGGAAATTGCTGAGAAACACTCAATAGACATTGTAAGTTGTCAAACTAGGTACCTTGGGATTTACTTAAGGAGTCAACGATGCAAATTAATCTTTCAGGACAACACTTCGAGATTACACCCACCTTACGTGATTACGTTAATACTAAGTTCCCCAGACTGTCTCGTTTTTTCACTCCAATAACCTTAATCCATATAGTCTTGAAAATAGAGAAAACTCGACATATTGCTGAGGCTACTTTACAAGCCAATGGCGAAGATCTACATGCAACCGCTAAAGAAAGTAGCATGAATGCCGCCATTGATCGTTTATTAGATAAGTTGGCCCGTCAATTAACCAAATACAAAATTAAGTTATATCATCTACAGCGTGCTCGCTTAAATTGAAGTAGTGGATTAGTATTCAGATGATATTGATCGACGATTATAAGGAGGAGCAGTGCGTTTAGTGATGGTGAGTGGGCACTCAGGGGCAGGGAAATCAGTGGTACTGCATGTGCTGGAAGATATGGGCTACTACTGTGTCGATAACCTCCCGATTAGTTTATTAACAGCTTTTGTTAAGCTACTGGCTAATCAAGGAGCTTCAGTTGCCGTTAGCCTAGACGTGCGTAATTTGCCAGCTACTTTGGAGGCACTAGAAAATAGTCTTCAAGGGCTTCCCTGTGAAATTCATCCTTGGTTTCTATTTTTACAGACGGATCAAGGGACTCTGTTGCAGCGCTATAGCGACACCCGTCGCCGCCATCCCTTGGCACATCGGCATAACACGTTAGAAGCGGCAATTGCTGAAGAGCAGATCTTATTGGTGCCTTTACGAGCTAAAGCCGATTTAGTCATTGATACCAGCCAGCTGTCGGTACACCAGCTAGCTGGAAGAATACGCGATAATTTACAGGATCAATCAAGCACAGAATTGCTATTGATTTTACAATCTTTTGGCTTCAAATATGGGGTTCCCCGAGAGATAGACTATCTATTTGATGTCCGTTTTCTACCTAATCCCTATTGGGAGCGTCCATTGCGGCTACTGACCGGTGATGATCCAGCCGTAGTCGCCTTTCTACAAACACAAACACTGGTTACTACCTACATTCAGCAAACGACTGATTACCTAACTCAGTGGTTGCCTGTGATGGAACAACAGCATCGCTTGTATGTCACCGTAGCCATCGGCTGCACCGGGGGTCGTCATCGTTCGGTGTATGTTGTTAATCAGCTTGCCGAGCATTTTCGGCAAGCCGGTAGGCGGGTTCAAGTACAACATAGGGCGCTAGAATATGCGCCCCATTCTCTTTAAAAGCGTGTGATCTGCGGGATGTACACGGTATTTCAATTTCTCTACCATGAAAAGTTCCCTTATTTTTAAGAACCAGCGATTTGCATTGAAGAAATTAGAACGGGGCCGGTTTGGATTGAACTGCGAGTTTCTAAATCACTGCCGATAGCAACAATCTCTTTAAACAGTGTTAGCAGGTTGCCGGCAATCGTGATTTCATGAACGGGATATTGGATCTCTCCCCCTTCAACCCAAAAACCAGCAGCACCCCGAGAGTAGTCGCCGGTTACAATATTAACCCCTTGGCCCATCAATTCAGTGACCAACAAGCCGCGCTGCATCTGTTTTAGCAGGGTAGCCAAATCAGCCGTTTGGTGACTCACTTGCCAATGATGGAGCCCTCCGGCGTGGCCAGTGGTTTGTAGGCCTAGTTTACGAGCCGAATAGCTGCTGAGTAGGTAGCTTTGCAACTGTCCTTGGGCAATGATTGGCTGCGAACGGGTACTGACTCCTTCAGCATCAAAAGGGGTGGAATGCAATCCCTTAGGTTGATGAGGCCGCTCTTCAATTGACAGCCACGCTGGAAAAATAGTCTCTCCTAATCGGTTCAAGAGGAAGGAAGATTGGCGATAAAGGTTGCTACCTTGTAGAGCTTGTGCCAAATGCTTCCAAAGAGAAGGTGCCATATCGGCGGAGAACAGCACAGGTGTTTGCTGAGTTACTAATTGCCGAGCACCTAGACGGGAAACTGCCCTTTGGGCCGCTTCATGACCTACCCATTCTAATGACCGTAACCCTTGTGGATCTCGGGCGACCGTATAGGCATAATCCCGCTGCTGTTGTCCCTGTTGTTGTGCAATAACACAGCAGCTGAGGGTGTGCCGACTACTGAGATAACTTTGCAGCATGCCATGGCTGTTACCATAAATAGTGAGTCCGCTGAAGCTTTCTAGGGTTGCTCCCTCACTGTTGACAATCCGTTGGTCGGTTTCTAAAGCAATCTTCTCACACTGTATCACCTGCTGGATCGCTTCATCCGCGGTCAGTTCCCAGGGATGGTAGAGATCAAGTTCCAAAGCCTCGAATGCTAAAAAAGCTGGTTCAGCCAAGCCAGCATAAGGATCAGCAGAGGTTGCCTGGGCAATCGCTATGGCGGCCCCTACAGCTTGTTCAATAGCTTGGGTTGTTAAATCCGTGGTGGAAGCAGTGCCGCTACAGTGATTACAATAGACTGTTATGCTGAGTGCCCCGTGTTGGTTAAACTCCAAGCGTTCTAAGGCAGCCAGGCGACTACTAACGGTTAGTCCACTGCTTTTAGTTAGATGTACCGCAGCTTGATCACTGCGGGCAGCTGCTAGCGTCAGCGCATAGGCCGCTGCCTGCTCTAAGGTGGGTTGTTGTTCGGTAAGAGGCGCTAGGGTACTCATTCTTGCTATCCTATCGCGATAAAAGGGCCAGGATAGCAAAACCCAGGTATCAACTCAATGGATGGCCCGATTTTTGAGCAATAAATCCAGTTCACTGAGTTGATTCTGCAATTTTTATGACCACAATCCGCAGGAAATTTTATAGGCTGACCGATGATTGGAAATCAGTCTGGATAGGAGTTACTGGGGAATGAGCAAAGATAATGCTATGCTATGATGCTGCTCGAGTTGTTTTTCAGGTAAAATCCCCTCAATGGGTAGCGCATTGGATAGGGTGTGATGAGCTTGTCGTATGGTGGTTTCACAAGAGAAAGTTTCATCATAGAAGCAGTGGATCATTTGTATCAGCAGAGGGAGCAATGACAAAGATAGTATCTTTTGGAATTCTTGAGCCACTTGATACCTATTACCGGTTGATATGCACATCACGACCTCTTTTTTTGGCAAAGGTTATAAAAAACCATTGGGTAAGTAGTATAGGAATATCTGATAACGCTTGGCAAGATTTTGTTTTCATCACTAACAGTATGGTTGTTATCTGATGATAAAGATTTTTATTATAAACCTATCAGGATAATTTTAAACCAGTGACGCTATTCTACCTAGTCAGCTGGGGACTACTTGAAATTTCGTTGCCGCTTGATCAGGTCAAAAGCTGCTTGAATTTTTTGTGCTCGCTGTTTGGTTTGCTCCATCTGAGCTTTAGATAGCCCTTTGGCAGCTAATTTATCCGGATGGTGTTGTAGCATTAATTTTCGATAGGCTCGTTTAATGGTTGCTGGCTCATCATCGGGTTGTGTTCCTAGTATTTGATAGGCCTCGGTTAAACTGAGTGCTTGGTTTCTCGTGGCGGTTTGGTGATAGGCACGTTGCTGTTGAAAATGCTCTTGGGCTGCTCCTTGCCAACGAAAGTGATGGTAGTGATGACGTTGAGACTGTTGGCTGAATGCTCCTTGATCAGCGAGTAGGCTAAGCAGCTGTTGTAGCTGTCGTGGTGACAGAGGGAGCTCTTCGATAAACAATTGCAGCACCTGCTGTACTGACGCCAGGTGTAAGCCAGTTTGTAGTGCTGCCTGCAGTTGCACCTGGAGAAAAATCTGTCGCCAATCCGGCCGGGTTGCGGCCACCTTCTGGAAAGTTCGCAACTGTTGTCGCAGTGAAAAGTGAGGTTGTTTACCTTCGCAAAAAGCTTGTTGTGCAGAGACACAAGCTGAATCGTTAAGTTGTAGCTCATACATCCGCTGTTCGGCAATCTGAATATCCTGCTCAGTCACCCGGCCTTTGAGTTTATTGAGGTAACCTAGGGTAGTGAATAGTGTTCTAACCAATATCAGGCTATCGTTCGTTGATGGTTGAGAGAAACTTTTATGTTTTAAACCTAAAATAAAATGGTAACCTAAAAAAGCACCTAATAGGGCACCTAGGGGCCCTAGCACCAGGCTACCCAGAAAAAAGCCTAAAATTAGCCCCAGCAATTGCATGATTGTCCTGTTAAATAAAAGTGATAAATGGTTTGGATCAGTGGGTTCTTGTCCTTAGGGTAGAGTATGATACTCGAAATTTCCTATTTTTTCTGTTCGGGTCCACCTTTGATTACCTTATTAACGAAGTGCTGTGATAACTCTCGGTGGGTGAAGCGATGGTTACTCCTGCTGCTAGTGGCAGCACGCGTGGTGGCATGCCCGGGGGGGCAAGCTGATTTTGCAGCGCAGTGCCTGTTTGGTGTGCCTGAAGCTTGTGATCAATCGGTGATTGATAGCAGCAGTGATTTACCGCTGACTATCACCGCTCAACAGGGAACAGTACGAGGTGAATATCAAGCGGAGTTCCGTGGAGAGATCAGCGCTTGGCAAGGGCAATGGCGTCTGTTTGCTGACAGTTTATGGCTTAATAATACACTGCCACGGATATTGCAGGCACGCGGACAGGTGCATTATCAAGATCCCTTAATCCACTTATGGGCAGATTACGCTCATTACTTGCCAGACAATAAACAGTTATTAATGACAGGTGTGAGATATCAGTGGGTCGGGCGTCAAGGCAGGGGGCAGGCTAAACAACTTGAACAATCAGAGCATTTGCGGGTGATTCAAGATGGGGATTTTACTACTTGCCCGCCTGGAGACAGGAGTTGGCAAGTTAAAGGTGCTAAGATAGTGATTGATAATCAGCGGCAAATTGCCTCCATTTGGCATGCTCGCTGGCTGTTGCGGGGAGTCCCGGTTTTTTATAGTCCCTACTGGCAATTACCCATCGGCAATCAACGCCGTTCGGGCTTTTTAAACCCAACCATTGAATTGCCTACCTTGAGTCAAACATCACCGTTCAAAGAGAAATTTGAGTGTTCGCTGCCCTATTATTGGAATATTGCGCCTCATTTAGATGCTACTATCACACCCCACTATATGGGTCGCCGAGGGCTGCAGTGGCAGTTGACTGGACGCTATCTGTTGGTGCCAGGGCTCGGCACGGTGGCTTATGACTATCTACCCAGCGATCGAAGCCAGCAATTACAGCATTCACGTTATCTATTTCATTGGCAACATCAGGGAAGTTTTAAACGGCATTGGCATTTTCAGGCTAGGCATACGCAAGTCAGTGATAACCGCTATTTTTCTGATCTCAAATCCCTCTATGGGCATGTGACTGACAACTATGCTACCCAGGAGTATCAGTTAGAGTATCGTCAACCCTACTGGAGGAGCCAACTATTAACTCGAAATTTTCAATGGTTTCGATCTGATCTTGCAGCCGATCAACCGACAGGATACCGATTACAGCCTCAATGGAGCACTGAATTTTTTGCTCCCCCTGGTAGCGTAGCCGGTGGGGACTTTCAGCTGTTTACTCAATTATCACAATTCAATAGCTGTAACGCTTCAAAACCTGAGGCAAGTCGGTTGCATTTAGCCCCCAAATTGCAGCGCGCGTGGCAGAGCGCTTGGGGAGCTAGCCAGGTATCGGCACAACTGTTGACTACCTATTATCAGCAGGATAATGCTAAATCACTGGGTATTGTGCAGGGTAACCGTAAAACCCAGCAGCGACTAGTGCCTCAATACACTTTTGAGCATAGCGGGAGATGGAATCGCTCATTGGGTGGTGATGGGATTGGTTATCAAAGTTTAGAGCCTCGGTTGCGCTACCTATATCGTCCCTACCGAGACCATAGTCAGTTAGCCAATTACGATAGCCTGCGAATGCAACCTGGGTACCATAGCTTATTTGCCGATCAACAGTGGAGTGGTCTTGATCGCATTAATGGCGTCAATCAATTATCTTTAGGGTTGACATCGCGCTGGTTTGATCGTCGATTCTGTGAACGAGGGACGCTCTCCTTGGGCTACCGATTGCCATTGAGTCGGGAACGCACAGGTATTGCTGATGAAGACAATTTTCCCGGTAATGGCGTTAATTCTTGGATAGTTTCCGGTTCTGGTTTATTGAGTCATCGCTGCTCTTTTCATGGTTCTGTTCAGCTTCAAAGCCTTCAAAGACCACTATTCACACAAACGACGTTAGAATACCGTCTCGATGATTATCGAATGATTCAACTCAATGGCCAGTTTGCCGCGAAAAAAGCAATCCAAGAGATGACCGGGCTTAACTCTGAGCAAACCTCGAGCATTGCGCAGTTAGGGTGTACCGGCAGCTGGTTGTTTAACCAACGATGGATGATGGTCGCTAGCTATTACTACAATCTACATAATCGTCAAACGCTTAAGCAGCAACTGGGTGTACAATACAATAGCTGCTGCTGGGCTATTGGGCTAAACTACCAACGCGAGTTCAAGTCACCAACAGTCACTGCTGAGGCTAAATTTACTTTACACCTGCAGCTGCAAGGGTTGAAGCCTGGTGCTCACGATTTAGGTAACCATCGTTTATTAAAAAGTTCAATTTTTCCTTATCAACCTCCCTTATTCTTGACAAAATAATAGGTTTCCACGCTCTGGTGGTTCTGAAACCTGAAGACATTGAGCATAATATTAACCACAGGGCCGGGGTGCCTTGCCACTTAAGGAATATTTTTATGAAGTGTTGGAAAGCCGGTGCAATTGCTCTGCTTTGCTTGGCTCCATCGATGGGTTGTTTTGCGGTACCACAACTTCTCGATAGAACGGCGATTATCGTTAACAAAGGAGTGATCTTAGAGAGTGAGATTAATAACTTTCTGCAGATTATTCAACGGCAGGCACGCCAACGCGGGCAGACATTGCCTGAAATAGCTACTTTACGTCAGCAGATTTGCGAGCAGCTGATTATGGAGAGCTTACATCAGCAATTGGCAGTCCAGCTAGGGTTACAAGTACTGGATAAAGAGCTTGAAGAGGCGATTGCCGAGATAGCGACTCGGCATCGGCTAACCCCTGAACAGTATCAAAATCAGTTAGCTCAAGAGGGGCTTGCTTGGTCAAGTTATCGTGATCAGATACGCAAAGAGCTATTGATCCATAAGGTGCGTCAGCATCAGGTCCAGCAGCGAGTTAATATCTTACCTCAGGAGATAGATAGCTTAGCTAAACAATTAGCACAAAAATCCCAGGAAGCCACCGAGCTATTACTCAGTAAAATCCTATTAGCATTACCAGAAGAAGCCACAGTCCTCCAAATACAGCAGAAAAAGCAGCTGGCTGATCAAATTGTTAAGCAGTTGCAGCAAGGAGGTAATTTTAACCAACTGGCATTAACCTATTCAGCTGAACCGCAAGCCCTGATGAATAATCAAAAAAACTGGACTCGCTTAGAAGCCTTACCTACATTATTTGCCGAACAATTACAATCGGCCCGTAAAGGAGCGGTCATTGGACCGATTCGTACCGGCGTTGGTTTTTACATTTTGCGCGTGGATGATTGGCGAGGAAAACAGCAGACTAAGTTAGAGGTGCATGCGCGGCATATTTTGTTAAAACTTTCTCCGATTAAAAGTGATGCACAGATCCAAACAGAATTACGGAAATTCACTGAGCAGATCAATAAAAAACAGAAGACCTTTAGCGAATTAGCTCGACGCTATTCGCAAGATCCGGGTTCTGCTGCCAAAGGGGGTGATCTGGGGTGGGCTGATCCAACCATTTATGAACCGAAGTTTGCAGAGGTTCTACAGCAACTACCGCTTAATCGGGTGAGTCAGCCGATACGCACGAAGTTTGGTTGGCACCTGATTGAGCGATTAGGGAACCGCCAAGCGATAACCTCTGATACCGAACGCCGTGAACAGGCGATGCGTTTACTCTGGGAGCGTAAAATGGCTGAGGAGGTTCATAATTGGTTACAAGAACAGCGAGCAGCCGCCTATATTAAGGTATTAAAGCCGGCATCATGAAACCAAAACGTTTGGTGCTAACTGCCGGTGAACCAGCGGGAATCGGTCCTGATCTGTTGGTAAAGTTGGCGCAACGAGAGTGGCCGATTGAACTGATCGTTATCGCCGATCCACAACTGTTAAACGCGCGAGCTAAACAGTTGGCACTGCCTTTAACCTTGTTACCTTACCAGCCTAGCGAAATTTCTTGCCGGCAACCCGCAGGAACCTTAACCATTCAGCCGCTATCGCTGCCGGCTTCGGTCGTGCCTGGTGACTTGAATCCGGATAATAGCGCTACCGTCTTGCAAAGCATTGCCCAAGCAACGACCGGTTGTCTACGGGGTGAGTTTACTGCACTGGTGACCGCGCCAGTTCACAAAGCAGTGCTTAATGCCGCGGGCTTCAATTTTAGTGGCCATACGGAATACCTAGCCCAATGTGCTGGTAGTCAGCAAACGTTGATGCTTTTTGTGAGTAACCATTTGCGAGTCGCTTTAGCGACGACACATCTGCCGTTAGCGCAAGTTCCGGCAGCGGTGACGCCTCGTCGACTCATCGATAGCATTACCCTACTGGTTGCTGGACTACAACGCTGGTTTGCGATACCTAAGCCACATTTAGCTGTCTGTGGTTTGAATCCTCATGCTGGAGAAGGTGGTTACTTAGGGCGAGAAGAGATCGATACCATTATCCCTACGCTGCAGCAGCTGCGTGAACAAGGCCTTCGCTTAACAGGCCCTTTGCCGGCTGATACGCTATTTCAACCCCAACAGCTGCAGAGATTACAGATCGATGCTGTACTGGCTTTATATCATGATCAAGGGCTGATTCCACTCAAATCACCAGGTTTTGGCCAAGCCGTTAACATGACCCTGGGACTGCCTTTTTTGCGGACCTCAGTTGATCATGGGACCGCTTTGGATTTAGCTGGTACCGGTCAAGCGGATGTCAGCAGCTTACAAGCCGCGGTTGAATTGGCATTAACCTTAACTCAATCAACAGCTACTGAGTGATCTCCATGTTAGCACCGCTTGTCCACCGAGCTCGTAAACGTTTCGGCCAACATTTTCTGCAAGACGATTGGGTGATTGAGCAGATGCTGCAAGCCCTTAATCCGCAGTCTCAGGATGCTTTGGTAGAGATCGGCCCAGGCTTAGGAGCGCTGACTGAACCTCTAATACAGCGTGCAAAACGGTTAACCGTTATCGAGCTGGACCGTTCATTGGCAAACCATTGGCAGCAGCGGGCGAGTCGAGAATCGTTACTAACCGTTATCCAGCAAGATGCTCTCAGGGTTGATTTTGCTGATTTGGCCGAGCAACAAGGCGTACGGTTACGTGTCTTAGGAAATCTGCCCTACAATATTTCGACACCATTACTGTTAAAATTACTAGAACAATCGGTGGCTATTCAAGATATGTTATTGATGTTGCAAGCGGAGGTGGCGCAGCGACTTACTGCATCACCTGGCAGCAAAGCGTACGGGCGACTAACGGTGTTAACTCACTATTACTGCGACGTAGAGCTGCTATTTTTAGTGCCTGCCGAAGCTTTCCGACCGGCACCCAAAGTGACTTCAGCGGTGGTTCGTTTAATTCCTCACCAGCAACCGCCTTACCCAGTAGCCGACCTTGGCTGCTTACAAAAAATTTGTGCGGCTGCTTTTTCTCAGCGTCGGAAAACTTTACGTAACAGCCTACAGGCTCTATTTACTGGTGAACAACTGAAAGCGCTTGCTATTGATCCGACTGAGCGGGCTGAAAGTATTACTTTGGAGCAGTATTGTCGTTTAGCCAACTCCTTAAAGAAATTTTGAGCGGCAGTGTGTCGTGGGCAGGGAGCGTAGCGAGTTATTTCAGCTAAACGATTCGATAAAATATTTTCATTTAAGGAAGCCAACTATGCCGCCTGCTCTAAATAAAAACAGCAGTCAAAGCAACGATAAAGATAGCACGCTTGATCCTTATAAAGGAGAGCTGTCAAAAGAACCGTTAAGATATCATAAACTCGACTCAGTAGAAGTTTACCGTTTATCCTGGAATACTTTGCTGCCGATGCCTTTGATGATACGTATGGTAGATTAGTACGCCAGCCGAGGCTGGGTATTGCCGGTTCCAAAGGAGCTAACTATCCTACAAGATTGGCCAAGCATTACCAATATTATTCTGATTGAGTCCATCCGTAGCATCAATCATAAAGAGCAAACAACTGGTACGCTGCGTTACTATCTGAGTAGCTGCGTGGATTCTCCGGCAGCGTAAATTGCCGCCGTAAGGAAACACGGGGCTATAGAAAACCGCTTACATTGGGTATTGGATGTAACCTTTCGGGAAGATGATGCCCGCATTCAAGATAAGACGGCCGCTCGCACGTTTTGTTTGTTGCGCAAGATATCACTAAACATTGTTAGGGGCGATTCTGGCAACAAGGACAGCTTGCGTGGCAGGCGCAAAAGTGCTGGATGGGATGACAATTATCTGTCCCATTTATTGTTTAATTGTAGGACAGCTACATAGGGTGGTTTTGATGCGTAACCCCTGGCATCCGGAACACCAACTTGAGCATATCAAGGTAGATAAAGTATTCACTGATAAAGCATCAGGTAAGGACACTCAGCGCCCACAGCTCGACGCACTGATTACCTTCGTACGAGAAGGTGATACGGTAGTCGTTCACAGTATGGATCGTTTAGCGCGTAATCTCGACGACTTGCGCCGGATTGTGCAGGGATTCACTCAGCGGGGAATATGTATCGAATTCGCCAAAGAACTCCTGACCTTTACAGGTGAAGACTCACCCATGGCAAACCTGATGCTATCAGTAATGGGAGCATTTGCTGAATTTGAGCGTGCTTTAATTCATGAGCAACAGCGTGAAGGGATTGCTTTGGCCAAACAGCGTGGAGCCTATCGTGGTCGCAAAAAAGCATTGTCTCCCGAACGCGCAGTAGAGTTACGACAACGGGCTGCTAGGGGGGGGAACAGAAAGCAAAATTAGCGAGAGAGTTCGGCGTAAGTCGAGAAACCTTGTATCAGTACCTGAGGATAGAAAACTAACTGATGCCGCGCCGTTCGCTCCTGTCGGCTGCAGAGCGCGACTGAACTTGCCAAATACTTAGATTTTTGATCTAATGTTTTCCTAATCGGAATATAACTAAGGACGGTAAATTTTTCATGGAAAATGATAACAATTCCAGACTCCCCGAACGGGCGAAAACTCAGCTCGCTAGACCAGAGTTAACGGTAGTTGATACTGATTCCTCGAGGCATCCTGCTAACGACGAGCGAGGACACCATCAACCGCATGACAAATTTATTAAATGCGCCTTCAAAAATAAAGAAATTGCTGTAGATTTTTTTGCTGCTCATCTGGCAGATATGGATTTTAGTAGGCAGGTGTTAGAGGGTTTTAGCCTAAGCAATAATGAGCACCAACGACTCTATATACCCAAACTAGTTGATGATATTGTCTATCGAGGTAAATTTGAAGAAAGGGATTGTTACATTCTTGTTGAGCATCAGTCCAGCTTTGACAAAACAATAATATCAAGGTTGTTAGAGTACTCAGCGGCGCTGATGAAGGAGCACATAGCTCAAGGACAAGCTGGCCAGCCGATAATGATACCCATATGCCTATATCATGAACCACACAGGACCAAAAAACCAGTTAATAACTGCAACCATACACACAAATCAATGCTCGAAAGGCTGTATAAAAGTGAACAGGGCGCTGAATATCTTAAGCGGGAATACCCGAAGATTGTTGTGGTTGACTTGACAATTGTCGATGATAAGGAGATTGGCAGGCATGGTCATGCAGCTATAGTTGAGTGGTTACTGAAAGATGTTCAGCTGCCAGCCGATGCATTTCTTCAGAAAGCAAAAAAACACCTAGAGCTTGCCGGTTTTAATTCACAAGAGACTGGGTCTGCTGATTTTAGATCGTCTCTATTGGAGTATATACTTAGAGTGTATGGCGGTGATAAAACGTCCGCTGAAGTGGTCAATGAATTATGTGAGGTAATACCTCAAGAGAGGGAAATTATGGGGAAATTAGCTGATACTTTAAGAGCAGAAGGTATACAGCAAGGCATACAGCAAGTTGCTGGAAATTTGCTAGGTTTGGGTATTAATTTGGATATTGTAAAACAAGCCACTCACCTATCTGATGAGGAGTTAGACAGATTGTCGCCTAACAGTGCAGGATCACCCACTTCACCACAACAGATGGAACCCAGCCCTTCCCATGGGATGCTTGCTCAGAGAATGTCTAGTTCAAGTGCTACTGAACAGCTATCTTCTAGTATTAATAGAAAAGCAATTTCTGATAATTCCAACACAAATATGATTTTCCCAACAGACAACGGGCCAAGTTAAGAAAGCCAGTCTGCGCGGCAGGCGTAAAAGGACTGGATGGGATGATAGCTATATGGCTCATCTGCTGTTTAATTGTCGGGAAATTACAGCGCAGGATTTTGATGCGTAAGCCCTGGATATGGGGGAAAATGGCTCCACTGCTAGCCGGTTATATGAAGGATTTTCCCGTAACCCTACTAATCAGAGCGAGGTTACAGTGAGAAAACGGGTATCGGAAGGACCCGTACGGCATGGATTGCATTGCATTGAGTAAGAGGAGTTAATCTCTTAATTTGTTGATACAGAGGCGTTAAGCATGGCGACACTGCTAGTCGGTGATGTTCACGGCTGCTACAATGAGTTGCAGGCAATATTACAGCAAGCTGATTTTGACCCTAAGCGTGATACCCTCTGGTTGACGGGTGATTTGGTTGCTCGAGGGCCGAACTCTCTGGAGACTCTACGTTTTATTTATCGCTTAGGTCAGGCTGCTCGCGTGGTACTGGGTAACCATGATCTGCATCTATTGGCAGTAGCGGCTGGAATCAAACCGAAGAAATCTTCAGATCGATTGGAAGCGCTATGGCAAGCACCTGATTGTGAGGAATTACTGGATTGGTTGCGTCATCAACCGTTAATCCAACAGCAAGAAGAGCTCGGGTTACTCATGGTGCACGCTGGATTGAGCGCTCAATGGGATTATCAGACGTTGCAGCAATGTGCTCAAACAGTAGCCATGCAGTTACAGCGTGAAGATTACCCCCAATGGCTAGCTAGCCTCTATGGTGATCAACCTGATGATTGGTCGAGTGAACTTCCTAGCTTACAGCAGTACCGTTACAGTATTAATGTATTGACCAGGTTGCGTTTTTGCTACCCTGATGGTCGGTTAGCACTACAATGTAAACAGACAGTAGCAAAAGCCCCCAAACCGCTAATTCCTTGGTTTCAGTTGCCATTACCCTGTGCACAGGGTTGGAAGGTTATTTTTGGTCACTGGGCTGCTTTAATGGGGCAGGGGACACCGTCAGATTTTTATGCGATGGACACAGGGTGCGTTTGGGGCGGTCGCTTGAGTTTACTCCGCTGGGAAGACCAACGCTATTTTTTTCAACCGTCTAACCAGCAGATAGTTAAAGGTATTTAGTACTTAAAGGGAGTAAAATCTAAAGGCGTTGGCGATCTAGGATCAGAAAACGACAACCATAAGGATTTCGTGTATCGGCAGGGTGGTAATGACTCAGACGGATAAACCAGGGGCTTTGAGTATAATCTGGAAAATAGGTAGTCCCTGCCAGATGAGCATCGACTAACGAAAGATAGAGGCGATCAGCTTGTTCCAGTAACTGTTGATAGAGCATGCCACCACCAATAACCATTAACTCAGGGGCATTACCGCTGGCAGCAAGGCCCTCAGGCAGGCTCTTTGCCCAGGTAATACCTGGTTTAGCGATAGGTTGATGGCTTAGCACAATATTATGACGATGTGGCAGCGGACGTCCGATGGAGTGGTAAGTTTTACGTCCCATCAATAGTGGCTTATGAAGCGTGTGCTGCTTAAACCAAGCGAGATCCGCTGGCAGATGCCAAGGCAGGTGGTTGTCAATTCCAATAACCCGTTCGGGTGTCATAGCAGCGATTAAACTAATTTTCATCGGAAAGTTAATTCAATCCATATTTTCTTAATTTTTTACGTAAAGTCCCGCGATTCATTCCCATCAGAGAAGCTGCTCGTGTTTGGTTACCTTGGGTGTATTGCATCACCATATCCAGCAGAGGGGGCTCAACTTCCGTTAACACAAATTCGTAAATATTATTAACATTTTCGCCATTCAATTGTAAAAAATAGTTCTTTAAAGCTTGCGTAACAGAATCACGCAAAAGCTGTTTTGGGGGAAGTGAGGCTTCAGTCATGGGAAGAACTGCTGGCGAAGAGAGATAGATAGGTTGTTCAGGCATAATAGTAAACGCTCTTTCGGGTATGATATCTACAATTAAGGAATTTGCTCACAATAAAATTTTTCGGTAAAAAGTGTATTAAAAATGAGATAACCAGCGGTTTTTGGCTTATTCACTGACTTAAAAGCCAAGCAATCGGGGGCTCGTATTGTGTACAATGTACCAAACTGCCCTGTCATATTACCTACTTTATCAATTAATAAGAACCACTGTCCCATTCGATGGCTACTGAGTAAATTGTTTTTACAGCATGAGCTTGCGTGAAGCAATTCCGTAGCAATCAATGCGGCGAGAGCAGGGCTTCAGGTAGATTTGATAATATCAGCGATAAGCAGCTGTTGTCGACCTTTTGTGCGTGCCAAAGCTTTCTTAAAGCGGTTAATTCGATTCTGAGGCAGTAGAAGGTGGTAAGGACCTGTAGGGCCAGTTGTCGCTTGGCGATATCCTGGGTTAAATGCCTTAAGGCAAGTTAGTGGCAGGTCAGTTAGGCTGGATATTTGCGATAAAGTGAAAGGTTGACCCACATCTAAATAGACCAGACTTTGTAAAGGATCAAGGGTTGGCAGAGAGATGCCGTGCTGTTGAGGATGCCTTAAAATAGAGCTGAGGGCTAGTAATTTGATGACATGCATTTTGGTTTCGGGGGGCAGTTTCAGGGACCAAAAATTAATTTTCTCTTGAGGGGCCTGGCGTTTTCGCTCCTTAATAGCCTGAGAAATGCGTGTTGCACCGCCATTATAGGCAGCTAAGGTGAGTAGCCAATCACCATTGAAGCGTCGATTGAGATCGGTCAATAAAGTTAATGCGGTTTCAGTGGCTTGTACAATATCCCATCGCCCGTCATACCAAGCATTGCTAGGCACACCGTAATGCTGCCCAGTTTGTTGAGTGATTTGCCAGAGTCCGGCAGCCCCCTTGGCAGAGTGCGCGTGCGGGTTGAAGGCACTCTCTACCATGGGCAGCAATACTAGCTCCATTGGCAATTGTCGCTGCTTAATTTGTATTGTAATCCAGGCAAGGTAAGGTTGTGCTCGTTGAGTGACTAGATGAAAATGGTAGTGATCATTCAAATAGCGCTGTTTTTGCTGTTTGATCAAGGGATGGTTGGGAATTGGCCAGCGCAGCTCATGGTGGAGTAACTGCCAGAAATGGAGTGGTAAGCTATCATTAACGGTGATTTTTTGAGGCGAAACCGCGGGTACGGTTTGTCGACGGTTACTAGGGACGATGACAGTTTTTAGAATAGTCGATGCATTTTTCTTAGACCAACAGTCAGAGTAGCTTGTTGGCAGAATACAAGCAAGGATTATAAGCAAGTTTTGCATGGTTTTCTGACAGCGGGTGATGTTTTTAAAATGAAACAGGCATTGTAAGTGAGGAGGCTTTGCGCTGGCAATAAGAACTCTAATGTACGTTCAGGGTTACGCATGAACAATTAAAGGGTAAATGGGGTGAATATCGAGAATGTCACCTAGGAGGAGATTTTTTTGTTGATCTATCAATTGTATAAAGATGGCATAATTTTTGTTCGAGTTGGAACGCCTGCCTCTCTTTTTGAGGCATAAACAGCCCACACCAGGCTAGCCTGGTGTGGTTATAAGGCGGCTGGTGTTTTCAAAAACTCATTTGAAATGATCTTTTCGGTGACGTAATTCGGTGAAAAGGTTTAAAGGTGCGCTGGGTGATGAAGTCATGCCCAATTGCTGCTGTAGGTCGGGCTGTTGACAACGTAAAAAGGGATTTATCAGTAACTGGGTTGCTAATGAGGTGGGCAGGCTAGGGCGCATTTGTCCTCGTAAACGGATGATGTGCTGCTGGTAACGGGGTAGATAAGGATTTAATGGATCGACTTGACGGGCAAAACGTAAATTATCTAACGTATATTCATGGGCACAGCAGATCCGGGTATTGCTAGGGAGGGCAGCCAATTGTTGTAGGGAGCCAAATAGCTGCTCTGCGGTTCCTTCAAATAGCCGACCACACCCGGCAGAAAATAGGGTATCACCACAGAATAGCCAAGGGGTTTGGGGAGTTGAAGAGAAGTAGTAAGCAACATGCCCAAGCGTGTGGCCGGGAACTGCCAAAATTTGTACAGGTAATTCACCGATAGTCAAACTTAAGCCAGCGCGAATAAGCTGAGTGATGCCTTGGTCGACCGTTTCTTCTGGTCCATAGACCATCATCTGGGGATGGGCAGCTTTTAGTGCACTAACCCCAGCCGTGTGATCGGCATGGTGATGAGTTAGCAGGATCGCAATCGGTGTTAGTGGCTGCTGCGCTAAGTAGTGAAGCACCGGCACAGCATCACCCGGGTCAATAATAATGGCACGTTGTTGAGGCAATTGCAGCAGCCAGATATAATTATCTTTAAGTGCTGGAATAGAGAGTAATTTCGTCATTTAGCGCCAACTTACACACAACAGGTGTCTGGCTACCGGTAACCGATAGGCCCGACTTTAGAAGTCAATAGTTCAGTAATATAGTATAGCAAGCGTGGGGCCATTGTTAAGGCAAGCAATCCTATGGAAAACTGGCAACCTTTAAGCATGCCCCACCACTGGAAAGAGCTTCCGGGGGGCGAGTATTACCAACAAGCACTACAAGCTCAACTAGCGCCTTGGTGGCCTAAAATCACCGGGCTGCAGCTGCTTAAATGGGGTGAGTTAAGCCGCGATTTGGTTTGCCCAGGCTGCCAGGTTCCTCATCAAGTGATCTATCCTTTGTCAGAAAACAAGGTTCAATCAACGCCAGCGATGGATAAGCTGCCACTACCCTATCCTAACCATTGGTTTGATGCCTGCTTATTAGCGCATACTCTCTCTTATAGTGATCACCCTTATGAGCTTTTGCAAGAGGCGGATCGGCTATTAACCGATCAGGGATGGTTACTGCTGAGTGGCTTTCATGCACTCAGTTGGCTTGGGATTGGGAGACGGTTACCCTGGGTAGGGCGCCAACAGCCCTATTGGTGCCAGCTATTCAACTTAGGGCGAGTACTAGATTGGTTAGCATTACTCGATTATCAAATAGTTCATTGCCGAACTTTTCAGATTATCCCCGGCAATCACTCGACAGCCAATAAATGGCTGGAGCGCTGCTTACTCCCGCTAGGTTGTCAATACTTAATTATTGCTCGTAAGCAAATTACCCCGCTGCAGCCTATTCAGGCAATATTCCCTGCTCCTGCCTTATGGCCGGATAAATCGGTCGGGATGGGTGCAGGGACTTAAGAGGATAAGTTAAAAGAGCAAACCACTATTGAACCCCTGTATATCCGGTATCTTCAAGGGTTGGTTGCTCGGCAGCTTGCTTGGCTAAGGCGTCACAGCGCGTATTTTCAGGGTGACCGTTATGGCCACGGACCCAATGCCATTGCAACTGATGCCCTTGACAGAGTGGGTCGAGGCGCTGCCAGAGGTCGCGATTGAGGACGGGTTTGCGATCGGCGCGCTGCCAGCTTTGGCGTTTCCATTGATGAATCCAGCGGGTGATCCCTTGACGGACATATTGGCTATCAGTGGTCAACATCACCTGGCAGGGTTCCTTCAGGTGCTCGAGGGCGACAATGGCCGCCAGCAGCTCCATGCGGTTATTGGTGGTTAATCGGTAACCGGCGGTAATGACTCGTTCCTGCTGCTGGTAACGCAAAATGGCGGCAAATCCTCCGGGACCGGGGTTCCCTAAGCATGCTCCGTCAGTAAAAATTTCTATCTGCTTATACATCTGTTAAACTGATAATCTAGGGTTAAAAAATATAATATGCCATAAAAAATGGCAAAGAGGTATCACAGCATGCAGCGGCAGATTGTGCTAGATACGGAAACCACCGGGATGAATCGCTTAGGGATCCGTCATCAAGGGCACGGCATTGTTGAGATCGGTGCCGTAGAGATCATCAATCGTCGGTTGACAGCACGCTATTTTCATCTCTATTGTCGCCCCAATCGCCTGATTGATCCAGCCGCCATTGCTGTGCATGGGATCACTGACGCTTTTTTGCAGGATAAACCGACCTTCGCGGAAATTGCGGATGAATTTTCTGAGTTTATTCGTGGTGCTGAATTGATTATTCACAATGCTGCCTTTGACGTTGGGTTTATCGATTATGAATTCCAGCAGTGTCGCTCAACTGCCGTGAGTGTGCAGCAGCTCTGCGGTGGCGTGGTGGATACCTTAGCATTAGCCCGTCAACGCTTTCCCGGTAAACGAAACAGTCTAGATGCCCTGTGCAGCCGTTACCAAATTGATCTACAAAAGCGCACCCTCCATGGCGCCTTGCTGGATGCTGAGCTATTAGCAGAGCTCTATCTACTAATGACGGGTGGGCAGGCCACTCTCAGTTTTGATAATGATAGCCTCAATATTTCCCCAGCAACGCCAGCGACCCGAGTCGTTACCACCGATTCAACCCCGGTCGCTAGACCATTAACCGTTTTGCAGGCCAGCGAAAGCGAGTTACAGCGTCACTACCAGCGATTAACCGAGATAAAACAGCAGGGCGGCCACTGCTTGTGGCCTGAAGCGTTAATTGAGAATCAATGGCGAGGAGTTAGTTGATGATATTTCACTATCGATGCTTAGGGTTATTGTGGGGGATATTGGCAATGGTAACCAGGATTAATCAAGTTCAGGCCGCTCAAGTTCCACCTAACGTGCCGTTGGCTAAACAACAGCAGTTGGTCATGAATAATGGGGCGGAAGTACAGACATTGGATCCGCATAAAACCACCGGATGGCCAGAAGCCAATGTGATGCGAGATCTGTTGGAGGGATTAGTGGTGATGGATCCCGAAGGAAAAACAGCCCCAGGTGTGGCCTCTCATTGGCAGCATTCAGCTGATCTAAAAACCTGGACTTTTTATCTACGACATGATGCGAAATGGTCCAATGGCGATCCAGTCACGGCGAAAGATTTTGTCTACAGCTGGCGCCGTTTGGCTGATCCGAAAACAAAATCGCCGAAGGCCAGCCATTTAGTGGATATGCAGCTGCTGAATAGCGAAGCAGTGATCCAGGGGCAGTTACCAGCGGAGAAATTAGGGGTTTCGGCATTGGATCAGCACACGTTACAGTTGCAATTAACGCAGCCGGTGGCCTATTTAGTCGATATGTTAGTCTATTATCCGCTATTTCCACTGCATACCCCGACGGTAGAGCAGTATGGCAATGGGGTAGATGACAATAAGTGGTATGCAGTAAAGCATCATGTCGGTAATGGCGCTTATCGTTTAACCGAATGGGTGGTGAATGAGAAATTAGTACTTAGCCGTAGCCCCACTTATTGGAATAATCCGCAGACCGTGATTAACCGAGTTACTTATTTACCAACCAATGATGAGGTCGTCGATATACGCCGTTATCTTGCAGGGGAAATTGATATTAGCAATGCCCGCTTGCCGTTAGAGCGTTGGGAGCATTTGCAGCAAGAGCGGCCTAAAGAGCTCTATCTAGCACCTTCTTGGTCGACTTACGGTTTTAAATTAAATCAAGCGATGAAACAGTTTCAAGATAGTCGAGTACGCCAAGCGCTGAGCCTGGTATTGGATCGCCAGCAGCTGGTTTCAAAATTAACGCGCCAGGGAGAAACTCCCGCTTATACCTTAAATCCAGTGGGTATGGGGGGCTTTTCTGCCCCGCTACCGGAATGGGCGGCTTGGCCACAATCACGGCGTAATCAGGAAGCTAAGCGGTTATTAAAACAGGCGGGCTATGATGAGCAGCATCCACTGAAATTCAGGCTTTTATTTAATGTTTCGGAGGTTCACCAGCAAATTTGTTTAGCGGTGATTGGTCAGTGGCAGCAGCAGTTGGGTTGTGTGCAAGTCAATTTAGATTGCCAAGAGTGGAAGGTTTATCTGCTCAGTCGTTTGGATGGCGAGTTTCAGATGTGTCGTATTGGCGCACAGGCGGTTTATAGCGAACCCTCGGCTCTGCTGAATGTATATTTGTCTTATAGCAGTCAAAATGACACCCACTATCACAGTGAAACTTTTGACCGAATAATGGCTCAGGCGGTACAGGCGACTGATCGGCAACAGCGGTACCGTTACTATCAGCAAGCAGAACAGCAATTGGCAAAAGATGTACCGATTATTCCACTATTTCATTGCGTAAATGTTCGCTTAGTAAAACCCTATGTAAAAGGGTTGAGTCCACGCAATCCAATGAACACGATTTACACTAAAGATCTCTACTTAATTCAACATAAACAATTGCCATCGCGTTATCGGCAGTAGACAGCGTTAAATGGCTCCATTGGGGTACCTAATGCATAACAACCTGTTAAAAAATAATAGATCATAAGACGGTTAAGAAGCAGCTATGGGTTATTATCAGTCAAGACTCCTTTATAGGTGGATAGCGGTATTATGGGGTATTTGCACCCTATTGAGCACAACTGGTTCAGTTCAGGCAGCGCATATCCCACCCGGTGTTCAATTGGCTGCCCAGCAGCATTTGGTGATTAATAATGGCGCTAAAGTGCAATCGCTGGATCCCCATAAGAGTTTAGGGATGCCAGAAGGCAATATTACCCGTAATCTATTAGAAGGGTTAGTTAATTTTGATATTAACGGGAAAATGGTTCCGGGGGTTGCGCAACGTTGGCAAGCCAGTGCTGATTATCGGCAATGGACCTTCTATTTACGGGCTAATGCCAAATGGTCTAATGGGGATCCAGTCACGGCAGGAGATTTCGTTTATAGCTGGCAACGACTGGCCAATCCAGCGACTAAGGCGCCCAATGCCAATTATTTAACTGATATGCAACTGCTGAATAGTAAGGCGGTGATCCAGGGCCAGCAGCCACCTAGCGCTTTGGGGGTTTATGCGATTGATGATCACACCCTGCAGCTGAAGCTGGCGCAACCAATCCCTTTTTTAGTAGAGATGCTGGCGGACAGTTCACTCTATCCCTTACACCCACCCACCGTTGAGCAGTATGGCAATGGGGTTGATGATAATAAATGGTATGCCGTGCCCCATTTTGTTGGTAACGGTGCTTATCGATTACAAGAATGGGTGGATAATGAAAAGATAGTATTAACCCGCAGTGCTAGCTATTGGGATAATGCGAACACCGTGATTGAACGAGTCACCTTTCTACCAATCACTGATGAAGTCACCGATGTTCGATGTTATCGAGCAGGAGAGATAGACATTTCTCACTATTTATTACCGACTGAAAATTATCTAACCTTGCAACAGACACACCCTCAAGAGCTACGGCATTTTCCTTCTTTGATGGTAAGAGGTTACTGCTTTAATACGCAACGTCCACCCTTTAATGATGTTCGGGTGCGTCAAGCCTTGGCGTTGACTATTGAGCGTGAAAATTTAGTTAGCCGGTTTTTGGTGCAAGGAGAGCAGGCTGCCTATCTGCTCAATCCGCAAAATGTTCGAAATTTTACAGGAGTGCTGCCAACTTGGGTAGCTTGGCCTGTTGAAAAACGGCTAGCGGTTGCTAGAAAGCTATTGAAAGAGGCAGGCTATGATAAAAATCGTCCGTTACGTTTTAGGTTGCTTTACAATAGGTCTGAGTTTCATGAGCAGCTGGCGATGGCTGTGAGTAGTATTTGGAAGCAGCAATTAGGGGCGGAAGTAACCCTAGAGTGCCAAGAGTGGAAAGTCTTTTTAACCAGCCGCCGTACCGGTGAGTACCAAGTAGCACGATTTGGTTATCGGGCTGTTTACAACCATCCGGCTGCTCTGTTGAATTTATTGCGCGCCAATAGCAGTTTTAATGATTGTTTTTACAAAAGCAGTGCTTTTGACCATTGGTTAGATCGTGCGTTGCAAGGAACCACGCAAAACGAAAGAAGTCGTTGTTATCAACGGGCTGAATTGGTATTGGCAGCTGATGTTCCTATTACGCCGGTTTACTACGAATCACTTAGCCGCCTAGTAAAGCCCTACGTAGGGGGATTAAGCGATGGCAATCCAATGGCGGTTGTGTATATCAAGGATCTTTACTTGACCAGACGTCCACAAGCTCCCTCACGCTACCGGCAGTAACCGGATCCATCAGCGTTGAGGGGGAGTACCTATTAATCTGAGAAGTGTGTATGTTAAAATTTATAATAAAGCGTTGTTTGGAGGCGTTGCCGACCCTGTTTGTGCTGATTACCCTCTCTTTCTTTATTATGCGACTAACACCGGGAAGTCCATTTGCCACGGAAGAGGTCAACTCCTTTGAGGTATTAGCACGGATTGAAACCAAATATCATCTTGATGAACCGCTGCCTAAGCAGTATCTGCGCTATTTGCGATCGCTGTCGAAAGGGCATTTTGGTTATTCATTTAAATACCTAGACCACACGGTCACCCAACTGATTGCTGCCGCTTTTCCGGTCTCCTTACAACTAGGGGGTATCGCTTTTATCATCGCGGTAATGGCTGGGATATCCGCCGGTATTGTTGCTGCTTTGAATCAAAATAGCTGGATAGATTATAGTGTGATGTTCCTATCGATGATTGGAGTGATCCTGCCTAATTTTGTGAAAGCACCGCTGTTGGTGCTGATTTTCTCCATAGGGCTCGGTTGGTTACCCGCCGGGGGATGGAATGGTGGTGAGCCGTTGCGGATGATTTTACCGATTACTGCTTTAGCCTTGAGCCATGTGGCAACCATTGCTCGGTTAACTCGTGGATCAATGTTAGAGGTATTAGACAGCAGTTTTATTCGCACGGCCAAAGCCAAGGGGCTGCCTTTGATGCAGATTATTTGCCACCACGCCTTAAAACCAGCGTTGTTACCGGTGATCTCCTATTTAGGACCGGCCTTGGCCAGTATTATTACCAGCTCGGTGGTGATAGAAGCTATCTTCGGTTTGCCCGGTATGGGGCAACTGCTGGTGAATGGGGCTTTTAATCGAGATTATCCGGTAGTCTTAGGAGCGACTCTATTGGTAGGGGTTGTCACTATCCTATTTAATGCTACGGTTGATATTCTCTATGCTTATCTAGATCCTAAGTTACGTTATCAGTGAGCCGTTGATCGATGTGGATTAATCGACTGATACTAACTCGCATCAATAATCAACCCGTTGCTCAGACAGTTAAGCATGGTTTATGGTGGTATGTCGGTCACCGCTTTCTTCGACATCGAATGGCAGTGCTTAGCCTGATTTTACTAACCCTATTAATCACTTTTATCTTGCTATTCCCTCAACTTTCCCCTTTTCCTTATGATACGGTTAACTGGAATGCTATGCGCCTGCACCCTAACTTTGCTAGCGGACATTATTTGGGTACTGATAACCTAGGGCGTGATCTGCTGGTACGTATAGCCATGGGTGGGCGTGTCTCATTACTGGTAGGGGTGATAAGCGCCTTGATGGCGATTATCATCGGCACTTTGTATGGTGCGATGGCTGGCTATTTTGGGGGATGGGTTGATAGGGTGATGATGCGCGGGTTAGAAATTTTGGACGCGCTGCCCTTTATCTTTCTGGTGATCGTATTAACCAGCTGCTTAGGACGCAGTATTTTATTGATTTTTATTGCCATCGGCACCGTTTCTTGGCTAAATATTGCGCGAATTGTCCGCGGGCAAGTATTGAGTTTAAAGCAAAAAGAGTTTATTTTAGCCGCCCATCTTTGCGGGGTTTCCTCGGCAGCCATTATTATTCGGCACTTAATCCCAAATGTTTTAGGAATTGTGGTGGTTTACGCCTCGCTGTTAATCCCCTCGATGATTCTTTTTGAATCATTTTTAAGTTTTCTCGGTTTAGGGGTGCAAGAGCCAATGACCAGTTGGGGGATGCTGATACAATCAGGGGCTCGCAGTATGGAAGTTAACCCTTGGGCCCTGTTAGGACCCGGCAGTTTTTTAGTCCTAACCCTGTTTTGTTTTAACTTTATCAGCGACGGTTTACGGGATGCCTTGGATCCCAAAAATCAATCCAGTTAGCACGTTAAGATTATATTATTTATTTTTATTAACCCATTTAATTAAGAGTGTGGTTTTAGGGTAGTCAATCCAGCATGCATTTCCCATAGTAGAGGAGGGAGTTATTATGAGACATTGCCGGTTAATCATTTATCATCAATGGGTATTAGGGGGAGTATTAGCGCTGCTAAGCACCATTAATCTGGTTCAGGCAGCGCATATTCCACCGGGTATTCAATTAGCGGCCCAGCAGCATTTAGTGATTAATAATGGTGCTGAAGTGCAATCACTGGATCCCCATAAGAGCTTAGGGATACCAGAGGGCAGTATTATCCGTAATCTATTGGAAGGATTGGTTAACTTTGATGTTAATGGAAAAATTGTTCCGGGGGTTGCGCAACGCTGGCAAGCCAGTGCTGATTATCGGCAATGGACCTTCTATTTACGGGCTAACGCCAAATGGTCTAATGGGGATCCAGTCACGGCCGGGGATTTCGTTTATAGCTGGCAACGACTGGCCAATCCAGCGATTAAGTCGCCCAATGCCAGTTATTTGACTGATATGCAACTGCTGAATAGTCAGGCGGTGATCCAGGGCCAGCAGCCGCCTAGCGCTTT
The DNA here is from genome assembly GCA_038960095.1 of Candidatus Symbiodolus clandestinus. Taxonomy (GTDB): domain Bacteria; phylum Pseudomonadota; class Gammaproteobacteria; order Enterobacterales; genus Symbiodolus; species Symbiodolus clandestinus. Next base: position 107,426 of record CP152425.1, on the reverse strand, counting down.
GGGTATTTGTGCGATGGATGACCACACCCTGCAGCTGCAGCTAGCGAAACCAATCCCTTTTTTAGTAGAAATGCTGGCGGATAGTTCACTCCATCCATTACACCCACCCACCCACCCACCCACCCACCGTTGAACAGTATGGCAATGGGGTTGATGATAATAAGTGGTATGCCGTGCCTCATTTTGTTGGCAACGGTGCTTATCGATTACAAGAGTGGGTGGTTAATGAAAAGATAGTATTAACCCGCAGTGCTAGCTATTGGGATAATACGAACACAGTGATTGAACGAGTCACCTTTCTACCAATCACTGATGAAGTTACTGATGTTCGACGTTATCGAGCAGGAGAGATCGACATTTCTGACTATTTATTACCGACTGAAAATTATCTAACCTTGCAACAGACACTATCTCAAGAGCTACGGCATTTTCCTTCTTTGTTGGTAAACGGCTACCGCTTTAATACACAACGTCCACCCTTTAATGATGTTCGGGTGCGTCAAGCATTGGCAATGACTATTGAGCGTGAAAATTTAGCTAGCCGGTTTTTGGTGCAAGGAGAGCAAGCTGCCTATCTGCTCAATCCGGAAAATGTTGAAAATTTTACCGGGGTGCTGCCAACTTGGGTAGCTTGGCCTGCCGAAAAACGGCTAGCAGTTGCTAGAAAGCTATTGAAAGAGGCCGGCTATGATCAAAATCGTCCGTTACGTTTTAGGCTACTCTACAATGTGTCTGAGCTTCGTGAGCAGCAGGCGATTGCCGTGAGTGATATTTGGAAACGGCAATTAGGGGCGGAAGTAACCCTAGATTGACAAGAGTGGAAAGTCTTTTTAGCCAGCTGCCGTACCGGTGAGTACCAAGCAGCACGATTTAGTTATCGAGCTGTTTACAACCATCCGGCTGCTCTGTTGAATTTATTGCGTTCCAATAGCAGTTTTAATGATTGTTTTTACAAAAGCAGTGCTTTTGACAACTGGCTAGATCAAGCTTTGCAAGCGGCTACCCCCAGTAAACGAAATCATTGCTACCAGCAGGCAGAGTTGACGTTAATCGCTGATGCTCCACTCACGCCGGTTTACTACGAATCACTTAGCCGCCTAGTAAAGCCCTATGTAGGGGGATTAAGCGATGGCAATCCAATGATGGTTGTGTATATCAAGGATCTTTACTTGATTAAACATCCACAAGTTCCTTCACGCTACCGGCAGTAACCGGACCCGTCCGCGTTGAGGGGGGTAGATATTAATCGATGAAATAGTGAGGTATCCAATGGCTGATGGTCGATTTATCTTCTTCTGGAGTTTTTTAGGAGTGTGGTTGATAAGCAGGTTTCCGTATGGACAGGCTGCTGAAGTGCTGATAGGGGTTGAGTTAGCGCCTTTACAACATTTGGTGATCAATAATGGTGAGGAGATTGCGACGTTAGATCCGCATCAATTGTATGGGGTTCCGGCTAAAAATGTGATGCGGAATCTGTTTGAAGGATTGGTTAATCTTGACTCCTGTGGACAAGTTGCTCCTGGGGTTGCCGAGCGCTGGCAGCAGAGTGCCGATGGCAAAACCTGGACCTTTTATTTGCGACCTAATGCCCGTTGGTCCAATGGTGATCCACTAACGGCAGATGATTTCATCTATAGTTGGCGGCGTTTGGCTGCCCCCAGTACCCGATCGCCCTATAGCCATTATCTGATTGATTTAGGTTTAGTCAATGGTGCGGCGGTGATCGCCGGTCAGCAACCGCCAAAGACTTTAGGGGTTCGGGCTATCGATCAACAGACACTGCAGCTACAGTGTGAGCGAATAGTTCCTTATTGTCTCAAACTGTTAACAGTGGCGGCTTTCTATCCAGTGCATGCAGCGACTGTCGAGCAGTATGGCAATGGCGTGGATGATCATCGATGGTATGCGGTCTCTCATTTCGTCGGTAATGGCGCCTATCAACTCCAAGCGTGGAAAGTCAATGAGAAATTACGGCTAATGCGTAACCCCCACTATTGGGATAATGCCCATACGGTGATAGATTTTGCCACTTTTTTGCCAATTTCTGATGAAGTGGTGGATATACGCCGTTATCAAGCCGGGGAAATTGATATCACCGATTTTCGGTTGCCATTAATCCATTTTCAGAAACTGCGGCAGCAGTATCCTGACGAGCTGCACTATTTCCCACTGTCGGCCGTTTATGCTTATCAGTTTAATGGTCGCTGTCAGCGCTTCCAAGACCGCCGGGTGCGACAAGCGTTATCGATGGCGGTAAATCGTCAACAATTGGTGCAGCAGTTAATCGGCCAGGGAGAACGGGAGGCCTATACGTTAACCCCGCCGGATATTAACGGATGGACAACTACCCCGCCATGGGTAGATTGGCCAGAGGCACGGCGCTATCAGCACGCGCGACAGTTGCTGAAGGCAGCGGGTTATCATGCTGATAACCCGCTGCAGTTTACCCTACTGTATAGTACATCAGAGCTTCATGAACAGATTGCGGTGGCGTTGGCCGAACAGTGGAAACAGCACTTGACTGGTGCCGTCAAGGTTAACTTTATCTGTGAAGAGTGGAAGGTCTTTTTACACAGTCGGTTGTCGGGTCAATATCATATGGCCCGTAATGGTCGAATCGCTGATTATGATGATCCATCCTGTATGTTACATAAATTGCGATCACAACATATTGAAAATGATTGCTTTTATCAAAGTACCCGGTTTGATGACTGGTTAGATCGAGCCAGTGCTGCCATTGAAGAGCATCAGCGACAGTACTGTTATCAACAGGCGGAGCTCCAATTGGCTATCGATGTCCCGTTAATCCCTCTGTTTCATCCGGTTGCTCACCGATTGGTCAAGCCCTACGTTGGTGGGCTCAGTGAACGAAATCCTTTAGGGATATTTTATATTAAGGATCTCTATTTAATTAAGCATCCAACCGTGCCATCCGGTTACCGGTAGTAGTCCTATGATGACTGTGGGGATTGATTAGTTTAAGAATAAAATAGTACGTATTATCTATAATATAGGGTTATAATCGGATAAATCGGTAAAGCATTCGATATTGAATCAGAAAACACCAAGTACTTGCGTAAGCAATTTTCATTGGCCCACTACCTATGGAGAAACCGATACTATGCGTGGTTACTAGGGTGGTTTTTTTTCGGTTGCGCTGTTAGTGGCTCCAGCGATGGCTGTCCAATTACCTTCCGGGGTGACTTTAGCGGCGACACAACATTTAATCATCAATGTTGGTGCTGAAGTACAGTCACTCGATCCCCATAAAAGTGCTGGGATGTCGAAGGCTAATGTTATTCGTGATTGTCTAGAAGGGCTGGTAAATTTTGGCATTGATGGCCAAGTGGTCCCAGGGGTCGCGCAACGTTGGCAAGCCAGTGCTGATTAACGGGCAGCTGGCGCTAGCCGTCAGTGAATTTTGGAAACAAACTTTAGAGGCTGAAGTCACGCTTGAACAACAGGAATGGAAAGTCTACCTATTAAATTGCCCGCGAGGATAATTATCAGGCAGCCCGTGTCGCCTGGAGAGCGGTTTTGATCAGTGGTTGCAGAAAGCTTTAACCGCTGCTACTGCCAGTGATCGCCAATACTGCTACCAGCAGGCGGAACAGCAATTAGCTAAAGATGTTCCTGTGCTCCCGCTGTTTCATGGTAGCAGAAGTTTATTGGTAAAGCCCTATGTCAAGGGATTAGAGCGCAAAGAGGTGCCAGCACGGATCTATACCAAAGATCTCTATTTAATTCAGCATGCACAACAACCATCGCGTTATCGACAGTAATCAGTGCAGTGGTTCATCAATAAGTAGAGGAGGAGGCAGCCAGTGTTCCGTCGTAGGCCAGATAAACGGCTGGTCGCCCATGGTTTGTGGTGGTATGCGGGTTACCGTTTTATGCGTCATCGCCTGGCTGTGGTTAGTCTGTTACTATTCATTTTATTAGTTGCTTTTGTGCTGTTATTTCCGCTGTTTTCTCCCTTTGCCTATGATGCGATTAATTGGGATGAAATGCGTCAGTTACCTGATCTGGCCAAGAGGCATTATTTTGGTACCGATGCGCTAGGGCGTGATCTATTGGTACGAACCGCCATGGGTGGGCGTGTCTCATTAATGGTGGGAGGGGTGAGCGCCTTGATTGCAATTATTATTGGTACCCTGTATGGGGTGATTGCCGGTTATTTCGGAGGATGGATTGATCAGGTAATGATGCGTTGGTTAGAAATATTGGATACATTACCCTTTATCTTTCTGGTTATTTTATTAACCACTTGCTTAGGGAACAATATTCTATTGGTTTTTGTCGCCATCGGTACCGTTTCTTGGTTAAACATTGCACGCATCGTTCGAGGACAAGTTTTGAGCTTAAAGCAAAAAGAGTTTATTTTAGCCGCTCGTCTTTGTGGTGCTTCTTCGGCAGCAATCATTACTCGGCACCTGGTGCCGAATGTTTTGGGCATTGTAGTGGTTTATTCCTCACTACTAGTTCCTTATATGATTCTTTTTGAATCATTTTTAAGTTTTCTTGGTTTAGGGGTGCGAGAGCCGATGACCAGTTGGGGTACCCTGATACAATCAGGGGCTCGTGGCATGGAGGTTAACCCTTGGGCCCTGTTAGGACCCGGTAGTTTTTTAGTGCTAACCTTGCTTTGCTTTAACTTTATCGGAGATGGCTTGCGAGATGCGTTAGATCCGAAAAATCAATCCACTCGCTAAGGAAATGATTGGCAATCCAGGATGCCCTTTGGTTTTAGGAAATAAGCGTACCTTCGGCTTGACCTAGAACGACTCGCAACAGTGCACCCGGCTTATTCATATTAAAGACAGCAATTGGCATACCATGGTCTCGTGCCAAAGTAAAAGCCGCTAGGTCCATCACTTTCAGCTCTTGTTTGAGTACCTGCTGGTAACTCAAGGTTGTAAATTGAGTGGCTTGTGGAAATTGCAGCGGATCAGCCGCATAGACTCCATTCACTTTAGTGGCTTTAATCACAATATCTGCTTCAATTTCAATCCCTCGTAGACAAGCGGCGGAGTCAGTGGTAAAGAAGGGATTGCCGGTTCCAGCACAAAAAATTACCACCCGTTGGTTTCGTAATAGGCTAATCGCTTCGGCCCAACTGTAGCTATCGCAGACACCATTTAAAGGAATGGCTGACATAAGACGAGTATTGACTTGAGCACGATGCAAAGCATCCCGTAGCGCTAAGCCATTCATCACCGTAGCCAACATCCCCATGTGGTCGCCCACCACCCGGTTCATCCCAGCAGCGGCTAACCCTGCTCCCCGAAATAGATTGCCACCGCCGATAACAATCCCCACCTGCACTTCCAAAGTAATCAGGGCTTTGAGCTCTTGTGCTAGCCGGTTGAGCACGGAGGGATCAATGCCAAATGGCTCTTCTCCTTGCAAAGCTTCTCCGCTAAACTTAATCAAAACACGGGAGTAGGCAGGTTTGGCTAAAGCGCTCATAAGTAGATTCCAATGGGATCGCCAGCAACACGGCAGGGACCTGCTGTGTCGAGTCGATGGGTAAACGAGGGGTTAAGGGTTATCACGGATTCAATTGTGCGGCAGCCGCCACCTCGGCAGCAAAATCAATCGTAGCTTTCTCCAGACCTTCTCCCAATTCAAAGCGAGTAAATTGAGTGACTTGAATCCCAGCTGCTTTAAGACGTTCACCCACCGTTTGGTTACTGTCCATTAAGAAGGGCTGTTCAATGAGTGTCAACTCACTGGTAAATTTTGATAGGCGCCCGGAAACCATCTTTTCAGCAATTTCCTTTGGTTTTCCTGATTGTAGGGCAATCGCCAACTGGACATGGTGTTCTCGTTCGATGACGTCAGCAGGGATGTCCGTTGGATAAATATACTCGGGTTTGCTAGCCGCAATATGCATAGCAATCTGTTTAATCAGTTCTGGATCACTTTTGTGAGCGGCGACAATCACACCGATACGTTGGCCATGGAGGTAGTGACCGACATAGCCACCCTGCACCGTGGCTAAACGACGGATCTGGATATTTTCACCGAGTTGGGCGACTAGAGCGACTCGTTCTGAGTCACAAGCAGCCTGCAGTACACTAACCGCTTCAATTTTGTCCACCAGCGCTCGCTCAGCAACTTGCTGACAAAAGGTTAAGAAAGCGGCCTGTTTAGCCACGAAATCAGTTTCACAGTTGATTTCAAGCAACAGCGCATAATCTTGTTTCAAACTGCTTTTTACGATGAGTAGGCCCTCGGTAGCGCTGCGGCCGGCCCGTTTGGCAGCGGTGGCTTGTCCTGCTTTACGCATGGCATCAATCGCTAATTCAATGTCACCATTAGCTTGAATCAAAGCTTTTTTACAATCCATCATGCCAGCCCCGGTTCTTTCTCGTAGGCGTTTGACTAAATGGGCAGATATTTCAGCCATAATGGGCTCCTTGACGAATTGAATAAACTCACAGTGGCGTGAGTCAGTCGATAATGGTTTATTGAGAATGCCTACCGATTATTCGATAGGCAGGCAAGCTTTTTGATTACTCTAACTCTTCAATAAAGGTATCTTGTTCTGCTTGAACACTCAGGTCGCGCTCACGTCCTGCATTGATGCTATGAACAGCAGCATCTAGATAGAGCTTGATAGCTCGTGTCGCATCATCATTAGCCGGGATGATATAGTCCACACCATCCGGATCCGCGTTAGTATCAACGATAGCAATCACTGGAATTCCGAGGTTATTAGCTTCTTTCACGGCAATATCTTCGTAGGCAGAATCGATGACAAACAGCACATCGGGAAGACCACCCATGTTTTTGATACCGCCCAGGCTATTTTCCAGTTTTTGCAGCTCACGGGTGCGCATCAGCGCCTCTTTTTTGGTCAATTTATCCAGAGTTCCATCTTGCGTTTGCGTTTCCAACTCTTTGAGCCGTTTAATCGATTGGCGAACGGTTTTCCAGTTGGTCAGCATCCCACCCAGCCAGCGGTGATTGACATAGTATTGATCGCAAGCTTGGGCGGCTGCACTAATCGCTTCACTGGCCGCTCTTTTGGTGCCAACAAAGAGTATTTTACCTCTGCGGGTGGCAACCGATCGTAATGCCTGCAAAGCTTGATTAAATCGGTCAGCCGTTTGGTCCAAATCAATAATATGCACTTTATTGCGCACACCAAAGATAAAAGGGCGCATTTTAGGATTCCAATAACGGGTTTGGTGGCCAAAATGGGCACCGGCTTTTAATAGATCTGGAACAGTAATGGTGGTTGTCATTGAGTTACCTATAACGATTGTGGGGTTAAGCCTCCAAGCTTCCCGATAACCGACTACTTAACAGCAGCAGCACCCCGGCATCGGTAATGAAACTTGTGTGGGATAGCCAAAGAAAATTTTCTAAATAGATACTGACGGCGTTCATACGGTAAATTAGCAATCACCGCAATCACATTGGCGGGCGTTTTATATCATATTTTGGCACATGATTCTACTGATTTGATCACAACTACGGTTTTCAACCCTTGATGAGTGACAAAAAGGCTTAGATGATTGAATGTATTATTACCAACCGTGAACTCGTCAAGATAAAATGTACTGTGATCGGACGTCATTTCAGGCCTTTTGAGGTGGCAAAAAAATTTGGCACGACTAAGGTAAACAGCCTCAACGTAGCCTGACAGCAAATCGCAACCTAAAAATGAGTGGCTGTCAGGTTATGTCGTGACTAATAGTGCGTCGTGCAAAGGCACAGTCACTCAGCGGGTGCAAAACCCGTCGAGTAATACCGGAAGTGGGAGATTGGGCAACTTAGCAACTCCTGGAGGTGTCCAGGCGCTACGAGGATGTGCTAACCCATGGGTATTCCTGCTGCAAGGCGGTATTGTTGAGTAAATTCAAGCCATACAAAGAGTCTGCCTTCCCAGACTAGCATCTAGGCCAATTGACTACGCATCGGCTACCTATTGCTGTAAATTTATTCAATAACTTGACATCCACCAGCATTTCACCAACTTGGGCATGGTAATCCCTAAATAGGCACCGCTTATATCGTGAAATAGCCGTTTCAGCTATTGAGGGTTGATGATAGCCTGAATCTATTTTCCACTGCGCCAGTTGTCCCTCTCTAAGGGCATTAACGGCTTCATTTCTGGGATGCTCCTCTTCTCAAAGCACACCATTTTTTCTAGGCGGTATGGCGATTCTAACCCCTTTATGCTGTAAAGCCTTATAGCAAGTCTTGGTATCATAGGCCCCATCTGCTGTAGCGGATTAATCAGAGTCGGCAAAACTTCACTATCAGTCACTCGGTTAACACTCACCTGGGCAGCGATTATCTGGTGAGAGTTAGCATCCATAAGCAATGTGTAACTTGCGCCAAGTTCGACGCTTCTTTAACCCAGATATTTTCTGGTGCCATTCGCCGGCTCCAAATACCTCAAGACCGGTAACATCGAGCACCAGATGGCTAACTGGCCCTTTACTTGGTGGTCGATACGACACGGCGACCGTCTTAGCTCGCCTGCTGTTCTGCTATAATCTGGAGAACGCAAGGGAACTTGTCGCAGCTGCAATAATGAGTTAATAAAACCCTCTAGCCCCCTTATTCAGCATCGATAACCTGCTGTTGACTATTGGCCTGGGTAGGTGCTAATTTTTTAAGCGCCGTATGACGGTGTCTTTGCTGAACTCTAGGACATGGCTGGTATCGCTAACGCCAGACCCATTAAACGACATATCCACAATGTGTTCAGCAATTCCTGGCTTACGGCCATTATAGGAGTATTCTGTCTGAAACTATTGCCGACAAGCACGACAGTGAAATCATTGCAGTCCATTTGGCGCCTTTCCATTTTTGACCACTGCCGCTTGCTTACAGTAACGACACTTAACCTTTATGATTGCCATCTGAAAAGATCCTTGTTTCGATAGCAATCATAATATACCAGTTAATTTATGACACCACTGAAAATTCAATACTTACTTCCTATTCGTAACAATGCTTTATAGTGCTTGTTCAGTTAATGCTAGTTTATCAGTGATCACTTTTATGCGCCCAGGAGTCAGCTTATGATAATTCCAAACAAATAAACCACCTAATTGCATATTAACTATACTTTCTAAAAAATAGTTTAATTTTTCATCAGTGAGACCAGTGGTAGTCAAAGCTAGGACTATTTTTTCTTTTGGCATGCCGTAGTGTATACTTTTTTCTAGACCGGGCCTGACATTATTAATAATGTCATCCATAGACCACATGGATGCGGCGTAACAATAATGAACTAATCTATCGCAATACCCAGAGTCAATAATTTGTTTAACTTTTATGGTTAATTTTTCACCATTAACTGTTTTTGGATGATTGTAACAATATCCAGCAATAAATCCATAGCTAGTTGCTTTCTGATAGTTTTTTAGGCTACTCATCGCTTGCGTGAGATAACTGATATTCATATTGCTCTCATCATCAAAATCGATGCCATCCCACCTGTTTTTTATGGTGGTGGAAACGATTCTTTCCACTTCTTGGGTTGAAGCCGGTTGATCAGAGGGCACGGCGCCACCACCGCCATAAGTCCATAAAGTTTTACCTTGGTAATCAGGAGACTCCGGCTTGACTGAATTTTCAGGACTCCATCCAGGGTTAGCTTTAGTTCCAGTTGTCAGCTCAGGGAGATTGGTTACCATACCGTACATCATTGTATTAAACTCTTTAAGAGGTGGCTGAGATAACGTCTGGCTCCAACCGCCAAAATATCTATTTTTATACATAAAAACCTCGTTATCTTATTATCTGTAAATGTGGAATGTTAACGGGTTACTGCTGTTTTGATAGAGAGAGGCATCGCAGTTATTTCCATAATGAGGCTTTCTCTGATGTTAGCGGTTGTATAGCTTTGCTCAATGTTAAAGTGAATTATTCAACCATTCGCTTTTTTATTTGATTCATCTGCATCAGACCTGTCAATCCTTCCCGTTACTGCTCAGTACCCCAGATTTTTTTAGATGATCTCTTTTTGAAAGTGCTGATCTCTAAATGCTTCCATGCTAGCTTATTAAAGCTGAAAATTAGACCACGATAACCTATGGACAATCTATTTGCAACAGTGTCCGTGGGGCGTAAAAAACCCCAGCGGAGAGCCGCTGAGGCCTGGGAAATGGTGGAGCAACTGCTATTAGTAACCCGATGGTACTCTAATTACTCATGATAGCTAATAAGTGCTAAGGGGCATTGTTGCATAAACCCGGATTCGGAGAGAAAATTTAACGGTTAAGAGATGAATACAAGGATGTGCAGTGAAAGAAGCGACAACAGACTAACCAGCGTGGCAGGAAAATAACGAACTGGCGCAGCTACAACGATGCATTGGTCGGTCGTGGATCGCTGACTATTTGGATAGAAGAGCACGTTATTGATAACTGGTTCTGTCGCAGAGCCTGCCGTGGGCAAGGGTGTCCGGTTTTACTTGACATCCTAGACAATAATGGATTTTACTGGCTAGCAGTCGTATTGCAGCTGCTGATCAGCTATCATGCCCACCCAGATGGTCAAAATTGCTTAATTGAACTCATCACGGAGCTGTGGCATGGATATTATTATTAACTCAGCAGACGCAATAGCGCGGATGCGGGTTGCTGGCCGGTTGGCGGCTGAAGTTTTGGAGATGATCGCTCCCTATGTGGTTCCAGGCGTGACTACCGAAGCACTGGATCAACGTTGTCATCAGTATATTATTCAACAGCATGCCCGTCCGGCGTGTTTAGGTTATCGCGGCTTTCCGAAGTCAGTCTGTATTTCTGTTAATGAAGTGGTTTGTCACGGTATCCCGGGTGAACGGCTGCTGAAGGTCGGCGATATTGTCAATATTGATGTTACCGTTATTAAAGAGGGGTTTCATGGGGATACTTCAAAGATGTTTTTCGTCGGATCCCCCAGCGTGCTGGCGCAGCGCTTGTGTCGAGTCACCCAACAGAGTTTATATCAAGCCTTGACGATGGTTAGGCCATTTGTTCGATTAAAAGAGATTGGACGAACGATTCAGCGGATTGTCGAAGCAGAAGGCTTTTCGGTGGTTCGCGACTATTGTGGGCATGGCATTGGTCAAGCTTTTCATCAAGCCCCGCAGGTTCTACATTTCTTAGCGGATGATAAAGGTATAACCCTGCAAGAGGGGATGACCTTTACGATAGAGCCGATGATCAATGCCGGTAAGGCAGCGACTAAAACCATGAAGGATGGCTGGACGGCTAAGACTAAAGATCACAGTCTATCAGCGCAGTATGAGCATACCGTATTAGTCACTGCGACCGGCTGTGAAGTGTTGACTTGGCGTGCCGAAGAGAGCATACCTCAGATATTTAGCCACCCTTAAAGCGGAATACGCGACGACGAATCGACCTCAGCAAGCTGGACGTTTAACAGAGGAGCCATGATGGAATTAGCGGCAATTATTCAACAAGCTTTTCAGCAGCGTCAACCATTGACAGTGGATACCCTCTCTGCAGAGTTACGTGCAGCGGTTGATCAGGCATTGGCTGGATTGGATAAAGGTACTTGGCGAGTAGCCGAAAAAGTGGGTGATCAATGGGTTACCCATAGCTGGTTAAAACAGGTGTTACTGTTAGCCTTTCGCATTTATCCCGCACAGGTTATGGCAGGTGTTGGTAGTCCCTGCTTCGATAAAATTCCCTTAAAATTTTCCGGGTATGACCATTCACAGTTTGTAGGATCCGGGATCCGAGTAGTCCCCCCGGCAACGGTGCGTTACGGAGCCTATATTGCGCCGCAATGCGTCTTGATGCCCTGCTACATTAACAGTGGTGCCTACGTGGGAACGGGCAGTATGATCGATACATGGGCCACCATTGGCTCTTGTGCACAAATTGGAGCTCGAGTTCATATCTCTGGTGGTGCAGGGATCGGTGGGGTATTAGAGCCGTTGCAAGCTAATCCAACGATTATTGAAGATGACTGCTTTATTGGCGCTCGTTCAGAAATCGTTGAAGGCGTGGTGGTCGAAGCAGGCAGTGTGATTGCCATGGGGGTCATGTTGGGACAGAGTACACCGATTTACGATAGAGCTCGTGACCAGGTGATTTATGGCCGAATCCCAGCGGGTTCAGTGGTGGTGCCTGGTAGCTTACCAGGAAATAATAGTCGATATAGCCTTAACTGTGCAGTGATCGTTAAGCAAGTTGATGCCAAAACTCGTAGTAAGACCAGTATTAATGAACTTTTACGAGGAGAGGTCTCTTTACCACGTTAAACTTCAAGCTCCAAATACTTATACGCAGTAGCTAGAACTGATCATTGAGAACGCTTAGCTGGGTTTTCTACGATTAATCCTGGAATTTTTTTAAAGTCATCGACACGACTGGTTAGCACTGCAAAGCCATGTGTTATGGCTGTGGTAGCAATCAGCAAGTCATGAACATTAATGTTTCTTTTCTTGCGAGGTTTGAGGAAAAATGCATACAATTCTGCATAGACTCTGGCCACCTCTTGATTAAAATCAAGCACGGGTATCTGTGCGATGATAGATTCCACAAATGCTGAGCGATGGATGCGTTGTACAGGATTTGTCGCTAAATGAACGCCGGTAAGTAATTCCGATACCGTCACTGCAGCAATATAGGCTTCCCTATAATTTGAAAAGATAGCGATTTTTGCAAACTGTTGATAGTTATGGGTAACGATGTGGTTTGGCTTGGCCATTACACGCTATAAAACCCGTATTAAGATCAAGCAGTTCTTTGGCTATATCAAACAAAATAAAAGAGTGGCCCTACGTTTCGATAAGCTGGATATGAACTTCTTTGTCTTCTTCTTGCTGGCAGTTATGAAAGTCCTTAAGTGATTTTATTAACAGTGCCATCGTTCTTCCTTTAGCTTGCCAATCTCGTTTGCCAACGCAACGTTCACCGTGTTTGGCATATCCTGGATGACGAAGATGCTTAATTGTCGCTTGGAATAATGCTCTGCTCCCGTCATCAGCCTTGGGATACAGGAAATATGCATCATGGTTTAATCTAAGTACAAGCTTAAGGTTAGCTATAAACTCACCCGTGGGATCTTAAATGATCGGATACTGTTGGCGAATTATTAAGTAACCTCTCAAGTTGCTACTGCCAACTGAGCAAAACGAGATATTCGTTTTACCTCACGAGGCTGTTGATGTAACCACGCTATGAGCCGTTGGATATTGATAGCAGCAGCTGTAGCAAGATTCTGCAGCTGCGTCTTTACTAAACCACGGTAGCGCGCCTGACGTAAACCGAAAGCACGGATACCTTGCGATAAAGTCCCCTCAATACCCCAACGTCGTGCATAAGTGCGACGCCATTCACGGCTGTCCGAGAGTTGACGGGCTATCTGTAGTGTTTCATGCTGTATTTGAGGGAGCAGGCGTAACCTGCGAGCGGTTTCCTTAGCTTGAGTACAGCGGCGCCGTTCTTTACAAACAGCGCAGGCTGTTTTAGAAAATGAAACTTTGTGATAGAGCTTACCCTTAATAAAGCGATCGTTCCAACTGATTGATTTTAACCCTTGAGGACAGTGAACCGTTCGTTGTTGCCAATTAATTAAGAATTGTTCTCGAGTATAAGCCCCTTTAACCTGTTTCTGCCAACTGGTATTACCTCGAGGGGGGCCAACTAAAGCAATACCATAATTTATTTTACTGTTAACCAGAAGTTCCGCTGAAATATAAGCTGAGTCAACAAAGTGCTGGGCTGGCAACAGCTCTTTTTCAGCCATAGCTTGATGAATACTCTCGGTACTCTCTATATCATGCCTATTAGCAGGTGTAGTCTTTACATGAGTGATTAAATGTACTGTTTCATCATCACAACTTTCGCTGAGGTGCACCATATAACCCACCCAATGCTTCCCCCTTTTGCTGCGATAACGTGCATCAAGATCATAAGGGGACACAATTTCTTCTGTTGCTTGGGTTACTTCTTTATCTGTCTTAAAGCGTATACGAGCTCCTCTCTCACTGTTCGGCACGACCTCATAATGCCTTATGCAAGCAGTTCTTAAGGCCCGTATACTCATCAACTTCCCCAGTGCTTTAGGAGCAGAGGGCGTGTCAATCCATGCAAGTAATCTAAAACCATCTTCACCCATCATTTGTGCATACTGGCTGCGTGCTTTTTCACTGCGCGGTAGTCGGCTATCCTCTATCCGTTTGGTATAATGGTCATACCAACTAGGCAGTGATACGCTTTTAAGCCACTGGGGCTCTTTTTTAGAGATTTCATTAAGAGCTGCTCTTAAGGTCTCTCCAATCAACTCCAACCGCTTTAATTCACGAACAGCCATTAAAACATGCGTCGAGTCAGTTCGCTGTTGTCCCCTAGCCTTTATTAATCCATGAGTACGACATTTATCCAACAGCAATTCTAAAAGTTGCTGTTCAGCGCTTCCTACAATCAGGCGCATGCGAAATTCACAAAGTACTGAAAAATTAAAACCGGGGTCAGAAAGCTCAAGCCCTAATAAATATTTCCAATCAATCCTGGCTCGTACTGCCTCAGCAGCTTGCCTATCCGAAAGGTTCTCGCGAAACTGCATAAGGGTAATCAGTGCTAACCGCCAGGGTGATATCGCAGGCTGGCCACGCTTCGAAAACAGCTTGACAAAATCTTCATCACTATAAAGGGTACCCAGTTCATCCCGCAATGTTATATAAGGATGACCTTTAGGAAAAGCGGCTCTTGCAACTTCAACCGTCTGCAGAGGAATCTCTTGGTTCGATGTGGTTTGTAACGACATAATGGATAGCCTCTATGATTACCTCATTAGAACTCTATAGTAAGCCATTTAATTCGCCAACAGTATCTGATCATTGGGATGCCACCGGTGAGTTTGTAACTAACCTTGGGCTTAAAGCTTGTAAGGCGGATTAAACCCCGATGGCATGTTTCCTATCGTCTTCAAGGTCGAACGGTACCTTGTGCCACGAGCACGTATTGATAAGAAAGAACCTGACGATAGCTCTAATTTTCTGCTTTAGGAGTATCTCTTAATGAACAAAGGCTCCATAGGTGTTGATGTTTCCAAACTAAAATTCGAGGTTGCTGTTTAGATCGATAAAAACAAGTACAAAACTAATGGCCACTTTCCTGGCTGATAAAGGTCTGAAAGTCAGCATGGAAAATCCTTCTAGAATCCATGCCTTCGGCTAAAGTGAGTTGAACCGCAATAAGACAGACCAGGGGATGCTAAAATGATAGCTCACTACCGGGCTTAACCCTAAACAGGGTGAGTCTGGTTTGTTCAAGGGCGAAGCCGGATATCCAAAGTGGGTTACATGGAGCGCAGAAGAGCATTCTATATGCCAGCCCTGACAGCTATCTCTTGTAATGAAGTCGTGAAAGCACAGTGGGAACGCCTACTATCCCGTTATAAAGGGGGAAAAATCAGCATCTGTGCGGCCATCCCCTTTGATGCAAAAATAGCACTTGCATCATAACCGGTAAGACGGTATCTGTAGTCGATAACTCGAAAGTTTCAAGTATTGGTAGAGGTCCTGCAAGAGATGACAGTGGGATGATAGGACAAAAACTCTCTGAAAAAGGGCTATTCTCACCGTACCAACTTTTAGAAGTCTGTCAGTCAGCAGATCCTTAACGGCTAGCTCTACTGGACAACTGCAAGAGATTCTGCTACCGTGCAACCGAATTTTTTGCTTGCCTAGTCAAACCAATTAGCAAGCCATAGCATTCAAGCTGTTCTCTGAATCGATTGCGTTAGAGAAGTAACTGCCTGAGTAGAGCTATAAGCTATCAATTGATTGTTGGGTGGTTTGCATCTGCCAAAATTCAGCAGCTGCTTTGATGATTAAATAGGCGTGCATAAGGCATACGGTGAGCTATATCCTGATTGACTCAAATAGCTAAAGGAAAAACCGATGGCGGAAAGAATGCAGGATGATGAGGATCTTATTGAGACTCACGAATGGTTACAAGCTATTGATGCAGTAATCCAAAAAGCGGGTTTAGATCGCGCCCATTTTTTACTACATCAATTGCAACAACGAACGGCACTGTCGATTTCTGCCGGAGTGTCTGCATTAACCACGGATTATATCAATACTATCGCTGTTGAGCAGGAGCCTGATTATCCGGGCAATTTGCAAATCGAGCGGCGTATCCGGGCAGTTATCCGTTGGAATGCGGCCATGATGGTGCTTAGGGCTTCTCGCAAGGGGCTTGAACTAGGGGGACATATCGCCTCTTTCCAATCATCAGCAACTTTCTATGAAGTCTGCTTTAACCACTTTTTTCGAGCCCAGAATGAACGCGATAGCGGTGATATCATCTATTTTCAAGGTCATATTTCACCGGGGATCTATGCCCGTGCTTTCATAGAGGGACGATTAAATGAAGCCCAGCTAGATAATTTCCGACAAGAAGTGGCCGGTGACGGGTTACCTTCTTATCCACATCCTAAATTGTTACCCCATTTTTGGCAATTCCCTACGGTATCAATGGGCCTCGGAGCGGTCTGCGCCATTTATCAAGCACGATTTTTAAAATACCTACAGCATCGGCAGCTAAAAGAGACTACCGGGCAGACAGTCTACGCCTTCCTAGGGGATGGCGAGATGAACGAACCTGAGTCTCGTGGCGCGCTGTTTATGGCTGCTCGTGATCGATTGGATAATCTGATTTTTGTGGTGAACTGCAACCTACAGGGGTTAGATGGCCCGGTGGTGGGTAACGGTAAGATCATTCAGGAGTTAGAGGGCGAGTTCCGAGGTGCTGGGTGGGCTGTCATCAAGGTGGTTTGGGGCAGCGGTTGGGATGAATTGTTGCAACGGGACCGCAGCGGTAAGCTCATCCAACTGATGAACGAGACGCTTGACGGTGATTACCAGACCTTTAAGTCTAAAGATGGTGCCTATGTCCGCCGCCATTTCTTTGGTAAATACCCACAAACAGCAGCTTTAGTGGCAGGTATGAGTGATGAGCAGATCTGGGCACTCAATCGTGGAGGCCATGATTCCCATAAGCTGTTTGCCGCTTTTCAGCAAGCCAAACAGATTCAAGGCAAGCCGGTGGTGATCTTAGCGAAGACCATCAAAGGTTATGGGATGGGCGAAAGTGCTCAGGGGCAAAATAGCGCTCACCAAGTTAAGAAAATGGATCTAGCGGCTATTCGCCAATTTCACCAACGCCTCAACCTTCCTCTGGATCCGCAGCAGATTGAGTCACTGCCTTATGTGACTTTAGAGCAAGATCCACAGGCCCATCGCTACCTACATGAACGACGGCGAATGCTACAGGGTTATCTGCCGACGCGCTTAGCGAAATTTACCCAAAAGCTAATGATTCCACCCCTGGAAGATTTTCAATCGCTATTGACGGCGCAAACCCGGGAAATCTCTACGACATTGGCCTTTGTTCGAGTGATCAATACCTTACTAAAACACTCGGTACTCGGCCCACGAGTGGTACCGATTGTCGCTGATGAGGCACGAACCTTCGGTATGGAGGGTTTATTCCGGCAAGTCGGGATTTATAATCCACAGGGGCAACAATATACCCCTGCCGATCGCCAACAATTCGCTTACTATAAAGAAGATAGTCAGGGACAGGTATTGCAAGAAGGGATCAGTGAGTTGGGCGGAGCAGCCAGTTGGTTAGCGGCTGCCACCAGTTATAGTACCCTTGATTATCCGATGATACCCTTTTATATTTACTATTCAATGTTTGGTTTTCAACGGATTGGTGATCTTTTGTGGGCTGCTGGCGATCAGCAGGCACGTGGTTTTTTAATTGGAGGGACCTCTGGCCGTACCACCTTAAATGGTGAAGGGTTACAGCATGAAGATGGCCACAGTCACATTCAAGCCCTGACTATTCCCAACTGTCGTGCTTATGATCCGACTTATGCTTATGAAGTGGCGGTGATTATCCAAGCAGGGCTGCAGCGCATGCTGGGCGAGCAGTGTAACGAATTTTACTACATCACTACCCTCAATGAGAACTATGCACAGCCAGCGATGCCGCCCAATGCATCAGAGGGAATCTGTCGTGGACTCTATCTGTTGGAGCGGTTGCCTGGTGAAAAGGCTCGCATTCAGCTGTTGGGATCGGGGGCTATCTTGCGGCAAGTCCAACAAGCGGCTCAATTATTACAGCGGGATTATGGTTGTCATTGTGATATCTATAGTGCAACCTCTTTTACTGAGTTAGCACGTGATGGCCAAGTTTGTGATCGCTGGAACCGGCTGCATCCGACAGAAAAGCCACGGGTTCCTTATGTGGCTCAAATTTTGAATGATAGTCCCGTCGTAGCAGCGACTGATTATATGAAATTATATGCGGAGCAGATCCGTGGTTATTTGCCGACGACCGACTACTGCGTGCTAGGTACCGATGGTTTTGGTCGTTCAGATAGTCGCGAGAATTTGCGCCGCCATTTTGAAGTCGATCCTTATCATATTGTGGTGGCTGCATTGGGCTGCTTAGCTCGACGAGGTACAATAGCGCCGACAATAGTGGCTACGGCAATTACCCGTTATGGAATAGATATTGATAAGATCGATCCGCTATATGCATAAGAGGCTGGCATGAGTACACAAACCCTTTACCTTCCTAATGTTGGCAGTGATGCGGTTGAAGTGATGCAAATTTTCGTGGCTGTTGGCGATCAGATTGTTGTCGAACAGCCGTTGATTGTCGTAGAAGGTGATAAGGTTTCTATGGAGATCCCAGCGGCAGCAGGCGGTTGTATTCAAGATTTGACCGTGCAAGTCGGTGATAAGATACGCACCGGTGCGGCAATTTTGCAGCTAAGCGGTGATGTTCAGGCTGTCGCAGCTGAAGCCGAGAAGGCTCCGGTAGTGGCCCCAGCTTCCTTGACGGTTGCTACAGAAAAAGAGGTCGCTTTGGTAGCAGAGTTGCCGGTAACTTCAACCACCGAGTCTCCAATCTCAATGGAAACGGTGATTGATAACTCAGCTTACGTTTATGCTTCTCCTTTAGTTCGGAGAATGGCCAGAGAATTTGGAATCGATCTTTCGCGAATTATCGGTAGTGGACCTAAAGGGCGGATTGTCCCAGAAGATCTACAAATTTATGTAAAAAGTGCTTTGCAACGGGCGGCAAACATCACTCCAGGAGTATCCACAGAAGGGCCTAGCGGATTACAGTTACTACCGTGGCCGCAGGTGGATTTTAGTCAATTTGGCGATGTCGAACGGCAGGATTTGAGTCGAATTAACCGAGCCACTGGCGCTAATTTACATCGAAATTGGGTGCAAATTCCCCATGTGACCCAGGGGGGAAGTGCCGATATTACTGAGTTAGAAGCCTTTCGCCAGCAGCAAAATAACGAACCTGAGCAGCAAAAACTAGGTATTAAATTGACGCCGTTAGTTTTTATTCTGTTAGCAGTGGCTAAAGCTTTGCAACGTTTTCCTCGCTTTAACAGCTCACTGTCCACCGATGGCCAGCAATTAATTTTGAAAAAATATGTGCATCTGGGTATTGCTGTCGATACGCCGAATGGTTTAGTGGTTCCGGTCATTCGTGATGTTGATCAGCAAGGATTATGGCAACTGGCACAGACAGTTGCCCAAACCTCTCAGCGTGCCCGCGCGGGACAGTTAACACCCGCTGATATGCAGGGAGGGTGCTTTACGATATCTAGCTTGGGCGGCATTGGAGGCACGACCTTTACGCCGATTATCAATGCCCCTGAAGTAGCTATTTTAGGGGTATCAAAGGCGATGCAGCAGCCGCAATGGAATGGCCAACAATTTATTCCTCGGCTAATGTTGCCACTATCGCTCTCTTATGATCATCGAGTCATTGATGGCGCTGAGGGTGCACGGTTTATGACTACCTTAGAGCGCCTGTTGGCAGATACCCGCCGACTGCTGCTATAGGGTTAGGGTGCGTATTTAGGATATTAGCAAAATAACATGAATTATCAATCATCACGATAGGCCCCCTGAGGTGACGAATGAGTCAAATGATTAAAACACAAGTGGTTGTAGTGGGCGGCGGGCCTGCCGGTTATTCGGCCGCTTTCCGTTGCGCCGATCTCGGTTTGGAAGTGCTATTGGTTGAGCGGCACTCCAAGTTGGGCGGGGTTTGTTTAAATGTGGGCTGTATTCCCTCAAAAGCATTACTTCATATCGCTAAAGTGATAAATGACTCCAAAGCGATGGCGGAGCAGGGGGTATTATTTGATGAACCGAAGATTAATTTAGCCAAAATTGCCGACTGGAAAACACGAGTCATTAACCAGCTAACCACTGGTTTGAACAGCATGGCAAAGCAACGGCAAGTGCGGGTGCTACAAGGAATAGGCCGCTTTAGCGGTAGCCATCAGTTAACGGTAGAGACCTCAAAAGGCGAAGAGACAACCATTCAGTTTGAGCAAGCGATTATCGCTGCTGGATCAAGACCAGTTTGCTTACCTTTTATTCCTCAAGAAGATCCTCGGATTTGGGACTCTACCAGTGCTTTAATGCTAGAGACAATTCCCAAGCGACTTTTGGTCATGGGGGGTGGGATTATTGGCTTAGAGATGGCCACCGTTTATCAAGCCTTAGGTTCAACGATTGATGTGGTAGAAATGGCTGAGCAGCTGATTCCAGCTGCTGATAAGGATATTATTCAGCGCTATAGCAAACAAGCAGGATCTCGCTTTACCATACGCTTGAGCACTCAGGTCACTGCAGTTGAAGCTCAGCTAGAGGCCATTGTGGTCACTTTAAAAGACCGTAGTGGTGCTACTGAGGAGCAGCGGTATGATGCGGTGTTGGTTGCCGTTGGGCGTCAACCGAATGGATTATCGATTGCTGCCGATCAAGCGGGTATTCGAGTGGATGAGCAGGGCTTTATTTTAGTGGATAAGCAGCAGCGTACCAATGTTTCACACATTTTTGCCATTGGAGATATTGCTGGCCAGCCGATGTTAGCCCATAAGGGGGTTCATGAAGGTCATGTAGCGGCTGAGGTGATTGCTGGCAAGAAACACTACTTTGATCCCAAGGTTATCCCTTCAATTGCTTATACAGAGCCGGAGGTTGCCTGGGTCGGTTTAACTGAAAAAGCGGCTAAGGCACAAGGGATTGCTGTTGAAACGGCTACTTTCCCCTGGGCTGCCTCTGGTCGAGCGATTGCCTCTGATTGTGCGCAGGGAATGACTAAGTTAATTTTTGATAAGCAGAGTAATCGACTGTTGGGCGGTGCTATCGTTGGAAGCAACGGCGGTGAGCTGCTAGGAGAGATTGCCCTGGCCGTTGAAATGGGCTGTGATGCAGCTGATATTGCCTTGACGGTGCATGCTCATCCAACCCTTTATGAATCGATTGGATTAGCGGCTGAATTGTTTGAGGGCAGTATTACTGATCTCCCAAACCCTAAAGCCAATAGTGGAAAAAAGGATCCAACCCTCAGTTTTGGTTAAGCAAAAGTTCTCAAAAGGCATCGGTTGAGAGACTAAACCGTCCAAAACATGAACACCTTCTTAGGTCGTTTCTCCGTGGCACCGATGCTGGCCTATACGGATCGCCATTGCCGCTATTTTCACCGATTACTAAGCCAGCAGGCGCTGCTTTATACGGAAATGGTCACCACAGAGGCGTTGTTACATAGTCGGCAGGATTTACTAGCCTATAGCCTTGAAGAGCAACCGCTGGCTTTGCAACTGGCAGGCAGTGATCCCGTGTCCTTGGCAATCTGTGCTCAGAGAGCAGAACAGCGGGGTTACGCTGAGGTTAATCTTAATGTGGGCTGTCCTTCGAATCGAGTACAACAGGGGCGGTTTGGTGCTTGTTTAATGGCTGACGCCCGGCAAGTTGCTGATTGTATACAGGCCATGCGGGAGCAAGTAAGCATTCCAGTGACAGTAAAAACTCGGTTGGGGATTGATCAGCAGGATAGTTACGCTTTTTTGGCCGATTTTATTGATACTGTTGCGTCGGTAGGAGGTTGCCAGGCATTTATCATTCATGCTCGTAAAGCTTGGTTATCGGGGTTAAGTCCGAAAGAGAATCGAGAGATACCCCCTTTAGATTATTCACGGGTTTATCGCTTGAAGCGAGACTTTCCCCAACTAACCATCATTCTCAATGGAGGCGTACAAAGTATTGATGAAGCCAAACAGCATCTAACAAAAGTAGATGGGATCATGATGGGACGGGCAGCTTATCACTATCCTCAATGGTTAGCCCAGGTCGATCGAGCGCTTTTTGATCGACAAGCGATTGAACGAGAGCCGATTACTGTGGTTCAAGCCTTCTATCCCTATATTCAGCAGCAATTGCGACAGGGTACCCCTTTGCATAGCATGACTCGCCATTTATTGGGATTATTTCATCAATGGCCCGGCGCCCGGCGATGGCGCCGTTACCTCAGTGAACATAGTTTTCAGCCGTTGGCAGATTTGTCGGTAGTTCAGCGGGCTCTAGAGTTTGTGGTTAGCTGCTAAGCTTGTCAACGGCTTGTTTTGCTTAGTTTTGAAAAAAAGGGGAGCCGATAGTGTGGTATTTTTCATCTGGCTGAAAAAATAAAGCGTGTATTTATTGGTTGGGACTGCTAGGATTGTAGTTGGCTTATGTTTACATAAGTTAGAGACAGCTCGCCGCCAACGGGCTTTTTAAGTTTATTTTGTTCAGGAAACACCCATGTCTAAGTCTGAAGGAACCGTTAAGTGGTTCAATGAAAGTAAAGGTTTCGGTTTTATTAAATCAGAAAGTGGAGTTGATGTCTTTGTACACTTCTCTGCCATCAAAAGCGATGGATTTAAAACGCTAAAAGAGGGACAAAGAGTCACCTTTGATCAGATAGATGATAAGCGGGGTAAAAAAGCAGAAAACGTTGAAGTTATTTCTGCGCCAGCCGCTTAATCGAAACTCATCATTAATTTTGTGAGGATAAGGGATACCGCTAAAAACGCTTGGTTTTCCTTTTCCCCTACGGATTAAAAAGTTGGGGGGTAAGCCCAGTACTTCTGGCTTGCCCTTTAACAAAGCAGACAGAATTTTCTATCTATAACTTAGGTTTTTAATAATAATATTTTCAGCTGGAGAACCCAAGATTTCTTTAGCAAGCTCTGAAAAATGTGCTGAGAAGCGGTGTTGATTATTAAATTTTGCCGCAAGGTAGCCGATCAGCGCCCATTATCTCATTTCCTAGCACTCGACCAATTTAGCAATCAAAAAGCAGGGAATTCATTTTGCTGTTAAAAGAACCAGGCTGATTTCTCCTGATTGTCGACTTATCAGAGATTGTTAATAATCTGTTTGATCAGTGCCGGGCCGTGGTAGATTAAACTAGTATAAATCTGCAATAGTGAGGCTCCTGCTTGTAATTTTTCTCGCGCTGCCGTTAATGAATCAATCCCTCCGACACCGATAATCGGCACCCTACCTTGTAACTCACTGGCTAATTTGGCAATGGTTTGAGTACTACGTTGCTGCAATGGCCGGCCGCTCAATCCACCCACTTCGCTACAGTGGGATAAACCGCGTACTAGCTGACGGTCTGTCGTAGAGTTGGTAGCAACGACACCATCTATTTGGTGGCGGATAACGCTGTCAGCAATCTGTACAATTTCTGATTCTTCTAAATCGGGAGAAATTTTAACGGTAATAGGAACAGTACGCCCATGTTGCTGCTGCAGGGCCGTTTGTTGTGATTTGATAACGGTTAATAAGTTATCCAATGCTGCACCATATTGCAAACTTCGCAATCCAGCAGTATTGGGTGAAGATAGATTGAGTGTAACATAGCCAGCATAAGGATAGACCTTTTGCAGGCAAAGAAGGTAGTCATCATGTGCTTGTTCAATGGGCGTATCCGCATTCTTGCCAATATTGACGCCAATAATTCCGTCATAACGAACCTGCTGTAAGCGCTCAACTAGATAATCAACCCCATGATTGTTGAAGCCCATTCGATTAATTAAAGCCTCTGCCTCTTTAATACGGAATAGGCGAGGCTGTGCTTGCCCCTCCTGAGCCCGTGGAGTGACAGTGCCGACTTCAATAAAAGCAAATCCCATGGCGCCAAAAGCCTCAATAGCATCTCCATTTTTATCTAAGCCTGCTGCTAAGCCGATAGGGTTTTTAAAATTTAAATCCATACAAGTAACCGGCTTAATCGCCACTCGCTGATGCAGTAGCCAAGCCAAAGGTGTTCGATTTATTTTCCGTAATCCTTTAATGGTTAATTCATGTACGTACTCAGCATTCAATTGCAATAGCAGCGGTTTTAACAATGAATAAAGCATTCAGCCTCCAGAACAGCAGTGATTGGTTGCTAGAAGAGCTAGGGTACCTCTAGATTCGAGGCACCCATAGATTAACTAACTGTTGGTATGTAATAAAGTCAATTCGCGCATGGCAACGGAGAATTTAGCGAATTCATGTGCTGAACCCAGCTTAAATTCAGTTAAGATTTTATTCCAGCGAGACAATTGTGCTTCATTCTGTTGGATCCAGGTTATTAATAGCGAAGCTACGGTCTCTTCATTGTGGGAACAGGTCGCTAATACCTTAGCGGTTAAACACCGATGATGCCATTGTAACTCCTCACGCAATGAGGCACGCGCTAAGGCTTGCCAATGGTTCTCTACTCGCTGCAACTGGATTTGCGATAAAAACCAGTCGAGATGCAATTCAATGCCCAAGCTAAAATAAAGCGTGGCGACGGTAGATACTTCACGCTGCTGCTGCGCGGCAATCTCCGCAATGTCCATAGTTGCACATAGACGGGCATTTTCGGTTATCCGCAACGCCAGCACATCAGGCACGCCAGCGGCTTGATAATGAGCTGCTTCCTCTTGATGCCTTAGCTGCTGTTCAGGGGCTAAGTAGTCAGCTAATTGGGCGGAAAGAGAATGGTAGACAGGGCGAAAAAATTCGATCATTGCTGTTGGAGAAGTATGGCGACTGCGATTGCGTAAGAACCAGCGAGTCGCTCGGCGAATTAAACGTTGGCAAGCCACTAAGAGAGCATATTGCATCTCAAGCAGTACTTGGTTATTTAATGCCTCGATATCGGTGAGTAGGGTATCAAGATCGAATACCGTTCGTGCGACTACATAGGCGTTAACGATCTCAACCCAAGAAGCACTGGTCTCATCCTGCATCCGTAAGCAAAATTCTGCTCCCATCTCATTTACCACGCGATTAGCTAATTGGGTGGCAATAATCTCTTGACGGAGTGGATGCTGACTCATTGCCATGGAAAACCGGGTTCGCAGAACTCGTGGGAAATTGTTCAGTAACTCTTGATGATGCACCGGATCTTCAGTAATCGCTGGGGTAACCAAAGCCTGTTTAAGTACCATTTTACTATAAGCAGCCAAGACGGCTAATTCAGGGCGAGTTAGCCCCTGGTGGTCCAATTGGCGCTCATTCAGCTCCTCATCAGTCGGTAAAAACTCTAAGGTTCGATTCAAATCCCCGCTATTTTCTAAGGCATGGATCAAGCGGACCATATCACGGAGAACTTCACTTCCTCGATTCTCGGTAACTGAAATTCCCCGTGCCTGTTGGTCAGCATCATTGAGGACAATCGTTGCTATCTCTTGGGTCATCTCCTCAAGTAGCTGATTGCGCTGTTTCAGCGTCAGCTCACCACTGTCCACCAGAGCATTCAGCAAGATTTTGATGTTGACTTCGTTATCTGAGCAGTCGACACCACCGACGTTATCAATGAAATCAGTGTTAAGGCGGCCACCTTTCAGTGCATACTCGATTCGGCCACGTTGGGTAAGCCCTAGGTTACCACCTTCGCCAACCACCTTAGCGTGTAGTTGTTTGGCATTGATGCGCACTATATCGTTGGTACGATCACCGACATCGATATGGTTTTCTGAAGTGGCTTTAACATAAGTGCCAATCCCGCCATTCCATAGCAGATCAACCGGTAGCTGCAGCAGCGCATGAATCAATGCATTAGGTGACAATGCAGCTTCGCGGGTATTCAACCATTGCTGCATTTGTGGTGATAGAGGAATGGATTTTGCTGAACGGCTAAATATCCCTCCGCCCAAAGAGATCAGGCTGTTGTCATAGTCGCTCCAGCTGGAACTCGGCAAATTAAACAGGCGTTGCCGCTCTTGGTAACTCTGTTGTGCATCGGGTTCAGGATCAAAGAAGATGTGCTGGTGATTAAAAGCTGCGATTAGCTTGACGTGGGGTGATTGTAGCATGCCGTTGCCGAAAACATCGCCGGCCATGTCGCCGATACCGATGGCAGTAAATTCAGTTGTCTGACAATCAACGCCGATCTCTCGAAAGTGCCGTTTAACAGCTTCCCAAGCGCCACGCGCAGTAATACCCATCTTTTTATGGTCATAACCATTAGAGCCGCCAGAGGCAAAGGCATCCCGTAACCAAAATTGGTATTCTTCAGCGATGGCATTGGCTAAGTCAGAAAAGGTAGCCGTTCCTTTATCAGCAGCGACCACCAAATAGGGATCATCTTCATCATGGCGAATGACTTGGGGCGGAGCAACAATTTGTCCTTGAACAATATTATCGGTAACATCAAGCAAGGCACGGATAAAAGTTTGATAGCAGCGTTTTGCTTCAGCGATCTGGCTGGCTCTATCCTGCTCTTGATCCTGTAGCAGGCTTTTGCAGATAAACCCGCCTTTAGCGCCAACGGGTACGATGACGCCATTCTTGACCTGTTGAGCTTTCATCAATCCCAGGACTTCACAGCGGAAGTCTTCTAGGCGATCGGACCAGCGAAGGCCACCACGGGCTACTTTGCCGCTGCGTAGATGAATGCCCTCCACGGTCGGAGAGTAGACGAAGATTTCAAAGCGAGGTAAGGGCAGTGGCATATCAGAGAGTGTTTCAGGGTGTAACTTAAAGCTTACCCAACTCTTATGGCAGCCATCAGGAAGCTGTTGAAAATAGTTGGTCCGAACGGTAGCTAAGATCATCTCCTGATAGCGACGAATAATTCGATCTTCGTCTAGTATGGCAACTGCTTCTAACGCTTGATTAATCTGCCGACTGAGCTGTTGCTGTTGGTTAGCATCATAAGTGATTTCAGGATTAAAGCGGCATTCGAACAATTCTACTAATAAGCGTGCAACGTCACTGTGTCGAGTTAAAACCCGTTCAATGTAGTGCTGGCTAAAGAGTGTACCCGTTTGCCGTAAATAACGGGCGTAGGCACGCAATACCACCACTTGGCGTGCAGTCAGTCCAGCCAAGACCAGTCGATTAAGGCCATCGTTTTCATAGCGGGCAAAACAAATACCTTCTAATGCCTCTTGTAGGCGAGCTTGTGCTTGCGTTAAATCCAGGCCATTGGCTTGTTGTGTCATATGGAAATCGAGGATCCAAAAGCAGCGGCCATCAGGCGTATGAATGGCGTAAGGAGTTTCGCCAATGACACGGAGCCCTAAATTTTCCAATACCGGCATAATATCAGACAGTGGTAGGGGCTCATGTTGTTTAAATAGCTTTAATTTAATTAGCGTCGTATCAGTCTGTAGTTCTTGTGGGCGATAAAATAACATGCCAAGGGGTGACTGCTCGGAAAGCCTTTCTAACTGCCCAATATCGGCCACTGCAGCACTTGGGAGAACGTTATCTTGATAAGCACGCGGGAAGGCATTAGCAAACTGCTGTGCTAGCTGTTTCCCATTTAGGTTACCAAAATGGGTTAGTAGAGCTTTATGCAGCATATCTTCCCAAGTGTTGGCCGCTTCAATGAGATTTTGTTCAATTGCTTTCACATTGACCTCAATATTGTTGTCATTAACCCAAACAATGTAATGCACCCGTGTTAATCGTTCACCTGCCGAAAGCACATGATATTCAACTGGTTGCTGGCTGTTTAAAGCTTGTTGCAAGATAGCTTGGGATTTCATTCGCAGCTGACTGTTATAGCGTTTCCCTGGTAAAAATACTAAGCAAGAGAAGAAATGGCCATAGGGATCGCGTCGAATAAACAGCCGCGTGCTATCGCGATTGTGCATTTGATAGACCCCAACAGCTACCTCAGTCAGCTCCTCTTCATGGGCGTGAATCAGCTCATCACGCGGTAGGCTTTCTAGGATGTTGATCATCGACTTATAAGCATGACAGCTGGCTCTTAAGCCAGATTGCTGTAAAATTCGTTGTACTTTATGGCGAATTAGGGGGATTTGCTGAGCACTTTGCACATAGGTTGATGAGGTATAAAGACCAATCAGGCGCTCTTCACCAATCACATGGCCCTGCTCATTAAAGCGCTTAATACCTATATAGTCGAGGTAAGCCGCTCGGTGAATGCGGCTTCGATGGCTAGATTTGGTAAGGATTAGTAGGCTAGGTCGTCCCATTTCTCGACGAGCACTTTCCGGAAAATCGGCAAGGCAGATTCGATGCTTTTCATTGCTACGTCGAGCGATACCCAGTGCACTTCCTACTTCAGGTTGCAGGCAGTAATCGCCATTAACGGGATGCAGCAGTAGCCGTTGATAACCTAATAAAATAAAGTTGCCTGCCAGGATCCATTGAATAAATTCATTACTTTCTTGTTGTAAAGCAGGATCAACCGGTAAAGACTGTTGGTTAAAGCATTCAGAAATCGCTTGCAGACGTTCTCGCATTGGTGACCAATCATCGACTGCTAGGATCACCTCATTCATAACGGGTCGTAATTCACGCTCTAACTGTTGCATCTCTTCTTCAGTTAATAGCCTACCGGCTTCAACTTGGCAGATGGTGTAGTAGGTTACTTGCTCTGCTTGAGTATCAAAACCGATGACATTCCCTTGAGAATCACGAACAACCGGGAATGGGCCATGCAACATTAAACCAATGGGAATCTGTAGCCGTTCAAAAACCAATCGTACCGAATCGACGACAAAAGGTCGATCAGGCAACATAATTTCAACCAGAGTATGTGGTGATTGCCAGCCGTGCTGCTCAATTTGTGGATTGTAGATACGGATCGACAAAGCATTGGTCGTTGTGGCTTGTAGATGCTGCCATAGGCTGATCAATGCCCCGTAAAGGTTACATTCACTGCGCTGATACCAATCCTCCAGAGGGAGGTTACTAAATAGAGTTTCGGCGAAATAGATCACCTGTGCTGCTTCAGCAGTCGGCAATTTTTCTTTGACTCGCTGCGGAATTTTTTCAAATAGGGTAGAAGAGAGGATATCGTTGGAAGCCATCAACGCCTGCTCCTTAGTTCAATCAGTGGTTGGCTAGATAATATTAAACCATTATTGAAGCAAAAAAATCACCTTAAAAGTGCGGGCTAAGCTTGATTTAGCTTAAAAAATAGAAAATCCTGCAACTATGGACCGCTGCCGGGGAAGTGTCGTGGATTAAATAGATGCCTTTAAGTTAATTTTTTGTAAAAAAATTGATCAAGGTCACAAAAAGTGTTTTTTGTGAGACATTACGTACTTTTTCTGAGTTATAGTTCGAAATTACAATGATTAATTTGCTAATTAGTAACCATTTATTTATAAAATTGTTAATATTTTTTTAAATTAGTTTGGGCCTCGTGGTAAGTGGAGTTTTATGAAAAGTAATAGAAAATTGGTACTGATGCTTAGTGGTTTATTAATGGCTCCAGTAGCGATAGCTGATCAGGCAGCAGATTATACTTGTCTATCTATGGGTGCAGTTCGGGATAACAGTGGATGGGCTAATCCCTTAACTGAAAAATTTGCCGACTCAGTTGACGGTTTTCTGAACAATGAATCCTTAGTATTGAAAAAGAGTACGATGGGTGGCTATTTACGGGGCAGTTATGATCTCGGGAATGGTTTGTTTACGGAAATGCGGTTACGTGGTTTTAACAACAGATCTTTGGGATATTTTGTCGGTTTGGGCCACTATATGCCGATTGGTGAGAACGCTAGCTTTTATGTTTTAGCTGGATTAAGTCAACCCGATTTGCCGCGGGAAGTGCGTTTGAATGCAGTGGGTAAAAAAGGAATTAAACAGGGTTATTCTGCGCTTTCTGCTGGTTATTATGCACGTTACAAGTCTGTACATGAGGTGAGTGGATTTCTGCAGCAAGTCGGCGTTCCCGCCCAGCTTATTAATCCGATTACTGATGGGCTACCGAATAATCAAAGTATTTTAGAGGGATGTCAAGCGAATGGCATAGATAGTGCAGAACGGGTAGAAAAATTGGCAGGGTTGATAGCATGGGCTTCCACAACAGATGCTTTGCTAATTTCAGATAAAGCAAAAAAAGTGGATGCCATTATCCAATCAAAATTGACTGTTAAGAGTAAAATAGCACCAGCGATAGAGATAGGATCTCGAATTAAACTTACCGATGATTTTAAGGTACGACTGGCTTACCAGGTACGCTATGATCGATCAAAGCTTGAAGGGGAGCTATTTAATTTGAGCGCTCTAGAAGTGCAATCTATTTCTGAGACAAGGCGGGGTTTAAGTCATGAAGGTAGTATTGAAGGCTACTATGCACTTGGTGCTAATTGGCAAGCAGAGGCCGGTTATACTATCAGCAAGATGTTGAAGCTAGGCAATGTCTCTCCTAAAGCTGGTCATCAGGTGAACGTGGGCTTACGTTACGCTTTTTAGTTAGCAATTGTTTTAGTGAAAGCCATGCGTATGAACGCATGGCTTTTTATTAGTTGCTGCAATTTTGATATTAAAAGTTAGTGAATAGTCAGGGCCTTTTGAAGCTTCTCCAGGAGATCGTCAGATAAGTTAGGTAAGGCTGCCAATTGCTGTAAGTGTTGCCGCATCAAACGGGATTGTTTGGCTGGATAGCGATGAAATGGCAATAGCGGATCAATCAGTTGCGAGGCCAGCTGCGGGTTTTGCGGATCGACTTGTTGCACAACTTCACTCAACCATTGATAACCTCTCCCGTTACTGGCATGAAACGCCGCAATATTCTGTTTACAGAAACTCCCCACTAAGGCTCGAACTCGATTAGGGTTGTGTAAGCTAAAGGCTGGGTGGTGCAGTAGCGTTTGTATTCTTTCAATAACGTCGTTAGCAGGATTGATCGCCTGTAGCGTGAACCATTTATCCATTACCATCCCTTCATGTGACCAGCGCTGTTCAAAATCGGCTAATAGAGTGAGATAGCAGGGTAATTGAGCCACTACTGCACTGCTTAAAGCAGCCAGTTGCGCGGTTAGATTATCGGCTTGATGATAATGTGTCATGATTAGTGAGAGTGCGCTGATCCCACGGAGATCAACCGCCTTATGCAAGGTTAAGTAGTGTAAAGCACAGTGGCATAGTGCTCGCTGCTGCATAGCCGTGGGTTCAGGAGAATAAGTTTGAGTGGGTGCTGTGGCTTGATAGAGAGCCAGCCACTCGGTATCTAGCTCTTGTGCTAATTGTTGCAAAATGTAGCGGCGTACCTGGGATAGGGCAAAGGGATCAACTGGCTGCAATGCCTCGAGCAATTCAGCTTCACTGGCTAAGGTGAGCAAGCGTGCTTGTAACGCCGGACTGAGATTCTCAGCTGCCAATACTGTTTGGAAGGCTTTGAGCAGAATAAGGGGACATTCTAGCGGTTGTGATCGTTGCCAGCGCCGTATGTTGTCATCGATGACCTCCAATACCAAGCGTTGGCAGGCATCCCAGCGAATAAACGGATCGTCAGCATACTGCATCAAACAAGCTAACTGTTCCGGCTGATAAGGGTAATGTAAAGCGACTGGAGCAGAAAAACCAATGAGTAGTGCTGGAATCGGTTTTTGTGACAACTGCTCAAAGGTAAGGGTTTGTTCGCTTTGCCGAAGGATCCAAAGTGGCGGCTGAGTCTGACCTTGAACCATTAAGGGTAAGGCTTCACCCTGATCAGTGTAAAGGGCGATGCCAATTGGAATCACCAGGGGAAATTTTTCTGTCTGATCGAGAGTTGGTTCAGTGTGCTGACAGATTTGCAGTTGGTACCTTTGATGAATCGGATCGTAGTCATCGGCAATAGTAAGCTGAGGGGTTCCTGATTGACTATGCCAAAGACTAAAGGGCTGTAGATCTTCTCCAGATGCATCACTCATCGCTTGTAGAAAGTCATCGCATGTCGCTGCTTGCCCATCATAGCGCTGAATGTAAAGACGTAATCCTGCCTGAAATCGGCACTCACCCAGTAGGGTGTGGAGCATACGGATCACTTCCGCACCCTTTTCATAGATGGTGACCGTATAAAAGTTATTAATTTCCATCACCGATTCAGGTCGGATCGGATGGGCAAGCGGTCCTTGGTCTTCGGCAAATTGGGCACCGAAAATTAAGCGGGCACTATCAATACGTTGC
This sequence comes from Candidatus Symbiodolus clandestinus, assembly GCA_038960095.1. Classification (GTDB taxonomy): domain Bacteria; phylum Pseudomonadota; class Gammaproteobacteria; order Enterobacterales; genus Symbiodolus; species Symbiodolus clandestinus. Next base: position 75,199 of record CP152425.1, on the reverse strand, counting down.
ACTTCTCGCTCTTGAAGATCAGCCATAAAGCACTGCTCTCGGAAAACCGTCAAACCCTATTTTAAGCTTAATTGAAACCAATCCCGGCAAGTGATGCGATTGCCGGTCCAATTATGGAAATATTCATGCCCAATCACTCGAGTAATGTTTTGATAATCTTCATCGGTAGCACACTGAGGATTGGCTAGGATATATTTCTCATTAAAAATATTAAGTCCTTTATTTTCCATCGCGCCCATATTAAAAAAAGCCACTGCCACGACAGCATATATTTCTAAATCATACTCTAAGCCATAGCGCTGTTCATCCCAATGCATGGCCTGTTTTAAGGCAGTCATGGCCCAACGAGCTTGTTGTTGTTTACCCTGATCGACATAAAATTCCAAAGTGACCGAACGTCCCGAAGCGGTGACAAAATGGTCTAGCAATTGATCAAAATTACCGGCGACTAGAGCAAATAGATAGCAGGGCTTGGGAAAAGGATCGTGCCATTCTACCCAGTGGCGTCCATCCGCTAACTGCCCTTGAGCATGCCGGTTGCCATTGGAGAGCAATACGGGATACTGCTGGGCATCAGCAATTAAAGTAGTTTGAAAGCGTGCTAAGACATCCGGGCGATCTAAATAGTAGGTGATACGGCGGAAACCCTCGGCTTCACACTGAGTACAAAGGGTGTCTGCCGATTGATAGAGACCCATGAGCGATGTGTTATTAATCGGAGAAATTTCTGTGATAATGGTTAGTGAAAAAGCTTCCGGGAGTTCAGTTAACCACAATCCATGGGGATAGCATTGGTAGTGGCGCCATGGATTGCCATTGATTTCTAGTCGCTGCAGTATCAACTCTCGGCCATCCAGCCACAGAGAGCGACGATAAGGAGTATTACGGACCAGCTGACTATGTGCAGTGATTTGGGTTTTTTGTGGATGTAATTCACAGTGCAGGGCAATGTTTGTGATGTAATAGTCTGGCGGCCGATAGGCCTGCCGCTGGTAGGTGGTGGGTTGGGGTGGAACTAGAGCGTGTGAGTTTAGGTTGTCAGCAGTCATCGGTAGCTTCTAAATTTATGGAAAACTGTCAAATAGTTGGGGATTTTAGAGGGTATATCATCTGCCGGTTGATAGGGAATTTTTTCACCTGAATCGGAGGAAAAGAACAGAAAACTGACCAACGTTTACAAAAGACTGGTCAGTTTCTGGATTATCAGGATGGTTTTAGCTTTGATGACCTGTGGGAAAAAAACGATGGGCAACAGCAAACCTGCAGTTCCACGGCAGGAGATGAGATTTCACAGCCAGTTTCGGCAGCATTAGTAGAGGATGCTACGCTGGCGGCTAGCTTATCGGCTGCGAAGGCCAAAGGGAGCTCTAAATGATTAACCGGTGGCTGGTTTGGGCTATCAGGTTTTGCATCATCTCCTTGATGGTCTTCTAACCTGATAAGGTTTTCGGTATTTTTCAAGCGACAGAAAAGCGATGGCGTCTTATCACTGACTGAAGAGTCGATGCTCGATAAAAGAGGCAAAGTCGAATGATCATCGCCGGTAACGGTAGAATCGAAGCTTGTTAAAGAGGCAGTCGACGATTCGTTGGAGGGATGACGACTGGCTAGCGGTTTTTCTATCATTAATCTTTCCCTCAGCCGGCTGATAGCTACTCCATATTCCTCATGTGTATTACTATATTGTTCTCTATGTGGTTCCTCGATATTGTTTATTACACCTTTTAGATAGTGCTTTATAGGAAATTTTTTCTCAGGTTCGACGGCAAAAGATTGAGATTTTCCAAAAGGTAGAGGATTTTCAGGAAGGTTATGTAAACTTCTAGAAGTTGCTAATGCTCGAAAGCCCAAGCTTGGTTGAGAGGAATCGGCATAAGTTTTGTTGCTCTCCTCCAATCTATTGTTAGGATTAATCGATCTTAGTGACAATTTTGGAACAGGTGTGGATTTGCCTCCAAGCTTAATATCCGGTGATTGATTAGCTTCCTGTAATACAACTGCTTCTCGTTTCCCATCCCGAGGGGTTAAAGGGGACGCTGCCAATAGTTGATTATCACTATCTGCACAGGAGATCGATGACTCTGAGGAAGATGCTGTAACCAGCCGGAATTTTTTGAAGTTTTGCCGGTCATCGGTAACTCGGATAACTGCCTTATTTTCTCTCAATATCTCAACAAGTTTGGCGTTACCGGCATTGACAGCAGTCTGCAAGGGTGTATGGTTATTGCCATTCACGGCATTAACGTTAGCCCCTAACTTAATTAATCCATGTGTTAGTAAGGTGTCTCCCTTTCTAATAGAACAATTCAACATATTTTCTCCCGAAGCATCAGGAGAATCAATCAATGCTGGATCTTTTCTTATAACAGAACGTGCATCTGATAGGTTATCCTGAACGATAAATCTACGGCAAAAATCTTTCCTGGCTTGTTGAGAGGATTTTCTAGCAGCTGTTAATTCTGTTTCCTTTGTGGTTTTATTGTGGTCCATGGTTTATTGCAGTCCTTTTAGTACTCTGTGAAACTTGTGCAAATATAAAATTATGTAACTGTATAATATCTAATAGGTAATATAATATATTGTATAAATAAATTATTTAATGTCAAAGGTTGTATAGAAATAAAAATCTTGTTGAAAACACTCATTGGTTCAATCGGTAACCGTATATATTTCTAAAAGATGAAATAATAGTTAATTTTAAGTTAATTAATTAAAAATGAGTAAATTTTAAATATTTTAGTTGAAAATAATTACAATAATGGTATATTTTCTAGTAAAATTATTTTTTCAGTTTTTTAATTCGCATTAACCATTAGGGATAATATTTATGAAGACTAAGCAAATAGCAGTGATATTGCTAGGGACTTTGACATTGCCAGTCGCTGAGGCTGATATCAATGGCTATCGCTTCCTCTCAGGTGGAGCAACGATGGATAGAGATGGCTGGATCGGTTCTCTGGTTGATGCAGGGGAGGATCTGAAGGCTTCAAGTCTAGGGGGGTATGTTCATGGCAGTTATGACTTTGATAACCAGCTTTTTATTGAAGCCAGTGCTCACTACTTAAAGAATCGCCAACTCAGTTTTTTTGCCGGATTAGGCTATTACTTTCCCTGTGACGAGAACTCTAGTTTCTATCTATTAGGGGGCATCAGCCGGCCTGGCCAGCTAATTAATTTCAAGGAAAATACTAAGATAGAAGAGCCCAAGACCATTGCTAACCCAATACAGGGACAATCAGTTACCATAACAGCAGGAGGCGTAGAGCAGCCTTATAGCAAAACAATTCCTGTTACTGATATTACGGAAATGGAGCTTGAAACCAATATAAAAGCTGGTCTAGCGCCTAGGGTAGAGTTGGGCTATAAAGTGGCCTTTAATCAGCAGTTGGGCGTGCGGGCCGCTTTGCAAGGCAGTTATGATAAACTCTCCTGGGAAGAGAAGTCTACATCAAAAATTGACCAGCGCTCAACGGGAAAGAAGACAACATTATCAAATACTGAAAATATTAGCGAGAAGCAAGTCACTGTTGGATTAGCATTCAGTGGGCAGTATGCATTCACTGAGCAGTTAGCACTCGAAGTGGGTTATCGTTGGAGCTGCTGGACACCAACAAAAGAACTAGAATTCGAACCTAAAAATGGAGCTCATCGCGGGCAGATTGGCTTGCGCTATCTATTTTAAATTTCTTCTAAAGTAGCTGTAACTGGCAATAGGGGTTACAGCCGCTAGCCATTCCCAGATCAAACGCATTGTTTTAAGATTTTACCTCGGTTTATTTAATGTTCTGAATTGACGCCATTATCCACAAAAATTATTATGTCGACGGATGGATGCACTCATGGATAGACGTTTGCAAAATGAGAGCAATCGTGCCTATCAGGGGCATCCTCTTAGCCAACTATCATTAGCGGATAAGGGATCAAGTGTGTGGGCATTGAAGCCGATCGGGCAGATCGTAATTTTAATGATCTCATCAATAAATTTGAGGATCATATCTATGGCACGCTGAAAGGGACGATTCGCCAAGCGGTGTTATGGGAAGATTTAAGCGGTGTGTTAACTCAACTGCCTCCTGCTCCCTTGAGAATTATTGATGCCGGTGCTGGGCTGGGGCAGTTAGCACTGCGTTTCGCTGAATTAGGCCATCAGCTTATCGTCTGTGATATCTCGGAAAAGATGCTGCAGCGTGCACAACAGGCGGCTGAACAGGCTGGGGTTCTGCGGCAAATGCAGTTTATTCAGCAGCCGCTACAGCAGTTACCACAGGTGGTGAAGCAACCGGTTGATCTGGTGCTTTGTCATGCCGTCCTTGAGTGGCTGGCTGATCCTGTTAGTGCTTTGCAACCCTTGAGCGACTGTTTACGTCCAGGTGGTATCCTCTCCCTAATGTTTTATAATGCGCATGGTCTGCTGTTTCGTAATCTGTTGCTGGGGAATATTCATCCACAGCGACTGACGACAACCCAGCGTCGATGCTCAGGCTCGTTACAACCGCCTCACCCACTCACTGGGGAGCAGATCGACCATTGGTTAACAGCGTTATCATTGACTACGCTTACTAAAAGTGGCGTCAGAGTATTTTCGGATTATTGGCAACCCAGCGTGCAACAAAACTTTGATCCACAAGCCATTGTGGCTTTAGAACAACACTACTGTCGGCAACCGGCTTTTGTATCGTTAGGCCGCTATCTGCATTATTTAGTGCAAAAACCACTTCGGCAACTGAGTCAGGTTGGTATCAGGGGGGTGGATGAATCCTCTGGCTGAACAGAACGTTCCAGGGCTGGTAGAGTGGGTAAAGCAGCAGGATCTTAGCTTAACCTTGTCAGCGGAAAAAATCGCCTTTTTATTGGCGATTGCGGTTACTGCTCCGCAGCAGCTGGAGGATGAGCTTAGTGAAGCAGCATTAATTGACCGTTTTCGCCAAGTGGCTCAAGGCTTCGGTTGTTCCGATGAGTTACTGGTTGCTCGAGCTAACCAAGCGATTAATGATCTGGTTAAGCAGCGGCTGTTAAACCGCTTTCTGACTGATCCTATGGTTGAGGCTGCTCGCTATCGGTTGAGCACTTTAGGCATTGCCTTAAGTCACCATTTTATGCGCCAACGCGAGTTTTCAACGCTGAGGTTATCGTTGCAACTGACTTTAGTTGCGCAGGCGATCCAGCAGGCGGCTGAAGCGGCTGAGCAGGGGGGTGATGAGCGCCACTGGCGGCAGCAGGTGTTTGCACTGTTAAATTATTCGGTGGCGGATATTTTCGATAATATCGATATGAGTCAACGATTGATGGATGAGCAGCAGCAAATGGTGAAGCAGACCATCGCTCAGTTGCTAAATCAGGATTGGCAAGCCGCTATCAGCAGCTGTGAGCAGTTATTGAGTGAAACCTCGAAAACCTTGCGAGAGCTGCAAGATACCTTAGAGGCGACGGCCGATCAGCTGCAAAGCCATCTGTTACGCATTCACCAGGTGGTCAGTCAACAGCCAGCACTGGTTTTTATACAGCAACAGGTACTAACACTGCAGATCACCCTCGATCGATTAATGGGTTGGGGAGAGCAAGCGATTGAGCGTTGGAGCCACTATGATCGTCATGTCCATCAATTTATCCGTACCGCCATCGATTTAGATAAAAATCGGGTATTGGCACAACGTTTGCGACAATCGATTCAGCAGAGTTTCGACTCCCCCTGGCTATTAACCGTGGTGCAAGCGGAACGGCTACTGGATCTTCGGGACGAACTACCAGAAACGCCTACAGAGGTGACTGGAGAGCTACCGGCTGATTTGCTGTTTGAAACCATTGATGCGCTTGATGTGCAGCACCAACAGCCGATTCAGCAGCTGTTGCAAGATTATCAAACGCATAAACAACCACTGAATCTGCCTGAGTTACTGCAGCACTATTTAGCTCCTTTACCTCGCTGTGCGCACTTTGCGGTCGCACAACTCTTTATTCAACAAGCAGTACAACTCGGATTGGCCCAGGCGGAGTTCCAGGCAAAACCAGCTACTTGGCAGCCGGTCAACCATTATGGTGCTAAGGTACAGGCTCATGTCATCGATCACTACTGAAAATCCACCGGTTGAACCCTGGTGGCCTATGATTGGGCATCCACAATTTCCGGCATTGGATAGCGCTTTACGTTCAGGACGTCATATTAGCCAAGAGTTAGTCGATTGGTATCCCCTGTTGCTTGATCATCAGGAGGCACTATCGCAGTTTTACGGACGGTATCAGGTTGAGCTGATTCGAGCTCCTGAGGGATTTTTCTATTTGCGCCCCAAAGCATCTACACTGATTGCTCGTGCCCTGTTATCAGAGTGGGAGATGTTAGTCGGTAAGTTGCTTTGCTATCTTTATTTAAGCCCAGAGCGGCTTAACCAACAGGGCTTATTTACCCTTACCGATCTTTATCAGACACTATTTACCCTGGTGGATCAGCAAAAGCTGTTGGGCTGGGTCAATGCCCGCGCCAGCGGCTCTGATCGAGACCGTCATAAAATCATGGAAAAGGTAAAAATTGCTCTCAACCGTCTGAAACGCATAGGCGTTGTAGTGATGGCAAAGGAAGGGGACTATTTTCGCATTACCGAAGTGGCTTTTCGCTTTGCTGCCGATGTACGCAGTGGTGAAGATCCACAACAAGCTCAACAACGCTTGATACGTCAAGGAGAAGCCGTGATTCCACCCGCTTTTTCAGGCTATGGAGCTGCTGAAACGACGGATCGTCCTGACGAGCATGAAGTTGCTCACGTTGAGGAGCGTGAGTGGCTGATCGAGGGACAGCCATGTTAGTTAGGGGTAAGTTTTGTTCACTCACTTTAATCAATTGGAATGGTTTTTTTGCCCGAACGTTTGATCTCGACAACCTGGTGACTACCCTGTCAGGCGGCAATGGAGCTGGTAAATCAACCACCATGGCGGCTTTTATAACCGCCTTGATTCCCGATTTAACCTTATTACATTTTCGTAATACGACCGAAGCAGGCACGACACTAGGCTCTCGTGATAAAGGGCTTTACGGTAAATTACGCCCTGGGAACTGCTACGCCGTGGTTGAAGTGATTAACGCTCAACAGCAGCGGCTACTGTTCGGAGTGCGATTACAACAGATCTCTGGACGGGAGGGTAAAATCGATCTGAAGCCCTTTTTGCTTCAGGATTGGTCTGAAAATATCTTGGCGCTATTTACCGAGAAGCTGCCAGAAAAAGCTGAAGTACGAATACGGCCACTCAGCGCCATTAAGAGCTGGCTGGCCGCTCAAAAGAGCACCGTTTACTTTAAAGTTTTTAACTCTATCACTGATTATCATGCGGTACTCTTTGATCGAGGCGTGATCCCCAAGCGTCTGGTGGCGGCAGCGGATCGCCAAAAATTTTATCGATTAATCGAAGCTTCTCTCTACGGGGGAATTTCTAGTGCGATTACCCGATCTCTGCGGGATTATCTACTCCCAGATAATGGTGGAGTCCGTAAAGCTTTCCAAGATATGGAGGCTGCTTTACGAGAGAATCGACTGACCTTAGCGGCGATTCGACATACTCAAGCGGATAGGGATCTATTTAAACAGCTGATGCTACACGTGACTCACTATGTAGCCGCAGATTATATGCGCCAGCGCAATCAACGGCGAGAGCAGGTGCAACAACAGCTTACTGACCGTCACGCCCTGCAAGGATTTCAGCAGCAGTGCGAGCAGCAGCAACAGCAGATCAGCCAATGGCAACGGCAGTTACTAGACCAGCAGAAGCAAAAGAGCGAATGGCAACAGCAATACCAGCAGGCGCAATGGGCTGCCCTGCAGCAAGTTAAGATCGCTCGTTGTCAGGAAGAGGAGTTGGCGTTACAGGAGAAATTAACAGCGCAACAGCAACAGCTGATAGAAGCGGATCAGCAGTTGGCACAAGCCGATCAGCAGGTAGAGCGCTGTAACGAACAGCTGGATAGTCTCAGGAACCAATTAGCCGATCAACAGCAAGCACTGGATCAACAGCAGGTACGGGCGGTCCGTTATCGGCAAGCCATGCAAGCACTGGAACAGGCCCGAACGGTTTGCCAGCAACCAGAATTACAACCAGGGGATGCTCCGCAGCACCAGAAATCAGTTGAGCAGGCTCTGCAGGCGGCTACCGAACAACTGCTGATCGTATCGCAACAGCTGAGTGTTGCCAAAGCGGCCGCTCAACAATTTTCAACGGCTTGCCAGCAGATCAGCCGATTAGTTGGCAAGGCATCTATTGAACCCACCGAAGCTTATGAACAAACCGGTAGGCTTCTAAAACAGCTATCCGATCAGCAGCGACTGGCCGATACTTTGCCTTGGTTACAGCAACAGCAGGTTGAAGCAGAGCAGCGATTATTACAGCAGCAGCAGGCCGAGAATTTGTGGCAGCGATTCTGTCAACAGCAGTCATTACCATCAAAGACACTGCCCAATCAACAACAGCTACTGCAGCAGCGGCAGCAACAGCAGCAAATCCAGCAACAATTGGTAGAACAGCTCTCCTTGCAATCGGTCGAGCATGCTGAGATCGAGCAGCAAATCCGCCAACTCACTCAGCAGCAGCAACACCAGCAGCAAAGAGCCCCCACTTGGCTAGCCGCCCAGCAAGCCTTACAGGCATTGAGTCAACAATGCCAACAGCCATTAACCGACAGCCAGGCGATCAGTGACCAACTGCAAAGGCTTCGGCAAAGCCAGCAGCAATGGCTGCGCCAGCAGGCGGATTTGCAAGCACAACAGCAAGCCTTATCCCAGCAGATAACCGTTTTGCAGCAACCCGGTGGTGTAGAAGAGAGTGAACTGAACACCTTAGCAGAAGCGTTGGGGGGAAGTTTGCTGTCTGAGATTTATGAGGAGATCTCGCTAGAAGAGGCGCCTTATTACTCAGCATTGTATGGACCCGCTCGGCAGGCAATTGTGGTGGCTGATTTAGCCAAAGCTCAGCAACGGTTGTTGGCTTTAGAGTGCCCCGTGGAAGATCTTTACTTGATTGAAGGTGATCCGCAGGCATTTAATGAACAGTTATTTGAAGCTCACCGCTACGCCAACGGTGTGATGGTACAGTTAACGGATCGACAGTGGCGCTATTCACGCCTACCTGAAATGCCTCTTTTTGGTCGTCGCGCGCGCGAGCAGCGGCTAGAAGCATTACGTTTACAGCAGAAAGCCGTAGAGGCTGATTATCGAGAGATCACTGGAGTGGTTCAGCGAGGGGAGAGACTGCAGCAAGCCTTTAATCAGTTTATCAGTGACCATTTGGCGATAGCGTTTACTGAAGATCCAGAGCCATCTCTAAAACAGGGTCAACAGCAGCTTCAAGCGCTCGAACAGCAGCAACGGCAGCTAAAGCAGCGCCAGACACAGTTACAGCAACAACAACAGCAACTGCAACAAGCCCAAGAGCAGTTGGAACCGCTACTGCCACTAGTCCCATTGCTACTCGATCAGAATATCAGTGAGCAGGTAAGCACAGTCAAGCAATCAGTGGTAGCGGCTCGTCAGGCGAAACAATGGGTTGAACAGAACGCAAAATCGATCCAAAGGCTGAGTGAACAACTGCCAAACTTACAGCAGCTTCCACAACCTCCTTCACGGTTACAAGCTGCTTATCAGCAGCAAGAGCAACAACAGCGACAGTTGCAGCGGCAGCGCTTTGCACTGGCAGAAGTCATTCAGCGAGCCGACCATTTTATCGACATCCCGGTTGAGGCAGGTGATCAAGATCTACAAGGCCTTAACCAGCAATTACGGCAACACCTAGCCACCGTAGAAGCCTCACGCCAACAAGCCCAGAAGCAACAGCAGCAAGCCCAACAGCAGCAGCGACAATGGCAGGCGGCGTTGGCGGCTTTAACCAGTACTTTAGAGATCAAACAGCAATGGCGGCAGGAGTTGCAACAAGAGCTTGCTGACTTATCTCCACAGGATGGACCAGAAACCTTGACACAAACCGAGCAACGCTGCCAGTCGTTACAGCAGGCGATTGAAGTAAACCAGCAGCACCGTCAACAGTTAGCCAAGCGATTGGCTTGTTCTGAACAGACATTGTCCCAACTCCAGGTAAACTGCCAACAACAGCAGCAACAGCAAAGGCAGCAGCGCCAGCAATTAGTAGCGGCTAAAAAGCGCTGGAGCCAGGTGCAACAATTTGTCCGCACGAATCATTTGGCATCCGCGCTACAGCAATCTGGTTTTGCCTATCAAAGTGCCGATGAACTGCGCTCGATCTCCGATAGGGCATTGGGGGCACTACGGCAAGCGGTTGCTGATAATGATAGTTTACGGGATGCATTAAGAGCCTCAGAGGGAGCTTCCGCGCTGCTCAAAAAACTGGAATTTTATCAAAAAGTTTACCAACATCTACAGCAGCGAATTCGACAAGACATCTTACGGACGGATGACCCCCTGTTGGCAATTGAACAGATGGAAGTTGAATTAGCCAGGTTAACGGAAGAGTTGACGTTACGTGAAAGCCACCTAACCTTGAGCACTAAAGGAGTGGCTTCAATTATTCATAAAACGATTCAACGAGAGCAGAGTCGCATTCAACTATTAAACCAAGGGTTGCAACAGGTTACGTTTGGGCAAGTTCGGGGGGTGCGTCTGGTGGTAACGGTCCATGATAGTCATCAGAGATTACTCAATGCTTTAGTGGATCCCCAAGCCCCTTACCAAGATCTGTTTAGTAACCGTCAGCTTGCCTTTTCAGAGGCTTTAGCCACCCTTTACCGGCAGTTGACACCTCAAGCCTTTAGTCAGCAATCCATGGTGACCTTGGGGGAGACACTCCTAGATTACCGTTACTATTTAGATCTTAAAGTCGAGATATTTCGTGACAGTGAAGGCTGGTTGCGGGCAGAAAGCGGTACCTTATCGACTGGTGAAGCGATTGGCACCGGGATGGCTATTTTAATGATGGTAGTACAGAGCTGGGAAGAGGAGTCTGCTCGGCTACGGGGTAAAGATAATCAGCCCTGTCGACTTTTGTTCCTTGATGAAGCCGCTCGTTTAGACAGCCAATCGATTAGCACCCTATTTGAGCTTTGTGATCGGCTACAGACCCAATTATTGATTGCCGCACCTGAAAATATTCATCCTGAGCAGGGGACTACCTATAAATTGGTACGCAAGCTGTTTCAACAGCGCGAGCAGGTGCAGGTAGTTGGTTTACGCGGCTTTGCATCAGAAACACCTTCTTCCATAGCAGTAGTCGGATAGCAGCTAATCGGATACACTATGAGTGAAAAGGTGGAAATTGTATACCTGGAATGTTTCTGCACAGGGAGTAGCCAATGCATTATCAGATCTTTCCTGTAACCCATTTTCAGCAGAACTGTAGCCTGCTATGGTGTGAAGCAACGCGGCAAGCGGCCCTGATTGATCCGGGCGGTGAAGCAGAGCGGTTAATTGAGGGGATTACCCGCCAACAGGTAACTTTAACTCAGATTTTGTTAACGCATGGTCATGTTGATCATGTGGGGGCTGCTGCTCAATTAGCAGCCTATTATCGGGTGCCGATGATAGGTCCTCACGTTGCAGAGGCTGAACTGCTAGATGCACTGCCGCTGCAGTGTCAGCTTTTGGGCGTAACTCCCCCAGTTACCTCTTTTCGACCCACTCGTTGGTTAGCCGAAGGAGAATCCATTATTCTTGGAGAACAGCAGCTCTCCGTTCTACACTGTCCCGGCCATACGCCTGGGCATCTTGTATTTTTCTGTGCGGCTGCTCATCTAGCCTGGGTAGGCGATGTGCTGTTTCGAGGCAGCGTGGGTCGCACGGATCTGCCTGGAGGCGATGCAGCCACTTTACAGTTCTCAATTCAACAGAAGTTATGGCTATTGGGAGATGAGGTAACCTTTATTCCGGGGCATGGTCCGCTATCAACCATTGGTCATGAACGTCGCTACAACCATTGGGTACCATCATAGTGCCGCTGATCTATCCCGGAAAAAATACACACCTACTTCATCTATAGGTGAGGATAACCTAGCGTAGAATGTCTGCGCTGGCGATTATAAAATGGCTCTATAGAGTCAAAGATGGCAGTGGTTGCCTGCTGTTCATTAATCGAGATCCTTTGGGTGGTGAATATCCCATATACGGTTAACGGGGATAGATCTGCATCCAGGCTAAAGCGGCAGCCCATTGAATGGACTACCGCTGCGTAGAAGCACTAAACTCTAAAAAATCCTAAATAAGGGGATAACCAACTTAAGATAGGTTGGTTGTCCTTCGCACCAGAGGGCAATGAAACTTCAACAGCAGGACGACGCTTCGCGCCAGCAATCGCTTGCGACACTCTACCTAAATCTGCCAGGGTTTGACTGGCCTGTTGGCGATATTGTTGTTGAGTGCGCACCATCTTATGGAGCTGGCTCTGATTTGATGTGATAAGCTTATTAGCTTGGCTCAGCAATTCGTTAAGTTCTATTTGTTCTATCTCCGCTGCTAACCGTTGATGCGCCTTCTGGAGTATTTTAGACTGCCCGGTAAGGTTTAATCTGGTACCTGACGATAGCCTTTTATCCTTTAAGGATTCTTCGATATTTGCCATGCTCTGTTCAAGCCCAGCTAGATGTTCCTTTTTAGTCGTCAAAACATCAGGGACTTTCGGTACTGAGGGATACCAGGCTTGCTTGGCGTATCTAGCGGCTACGCAACCTACGCCTGTTATAACAAGGATACTCACAAGGGAAAACATTAAAATCTCCTCTCGTTTATTTTAGGTTAAACTAAACCAAGTTAAAATAGCATTGTAACTTAAAATAAACAATTTTTCAATATCATAACCTGAACTCGGAATAAGAAGATCAAGTTTTAGAGTTTTTTGATGGTAACCAGGCTTGAAAAGTAGCACGCCATGATAATCTTACCGAACGGAACGGTCTTGTGGACGATTTTTGTAAAAAATTTGAGTCAACCATGAAAAAAATTCTATGGCTGGACTGAATCACACTGGTTTTATCGGAGACTCTATTTTTTCCAAATGTATGAGAGAATGGAGTTATGGAAACGAAAAAAAGACCAGCAAAAAATTACTCACCTGAAGTGCGTGAACGAGCCGTTAAGATGGTATTAGAGCATGAGGCTGATTATGAGAATCGTCGAGCAGCTATCTGCTCTATCGCCGCAAAATTCGGCTGCCATCCTAAAACGTTAGCTCTGTGGTTGCAGCAGATAGAGCGAGATCAAAGGTTAAGAGCAGGAGCAACTTCAGAGGAAAAAGCACGTATTAAAGCTCTGGAGCGTGAAAATCGTGAGCTACGTCAAGCCAATGAGATCTTGCGTAAGGCCAGCGCTTATTTTGCCCAGGCGGAGCTCGACCGCCATCGCCGGTCATGACAGCCTTTATCGATAAGCATCGAGAGGTTTACGGGGTCGAGCCAATTTGTAAAGTATTACCGATTGCCCCATCCACCTACTATCTGCATGCCGCCAGAAAAAAGCAGCCGTCGCTGTTACCGGCAAGGCAGGTAAAGGATATCAAACTAAGTGAGCAGATCCGCAAAATCTGGGATGCTAATTTTAAAGTCTATGGTGCTGTTAAGATTTGGCATCAACTGAAGCGTGAAGGCATTACGGTAGCCCGTTGCACCGTGGAACGTCTGATGCGTACCATGGGATTGCAAGGGATAAGACGAGGTAAAGGGGTCAAAACCACATTTTCTAATCAATCTGCTCCCTGCCCAGATGATTTGGTTAACCGGAATTTCCAGGCTGACCGGCCTAATGCGCTGTGGGTTGCTGATTATACCTTTTGTACGACTTATCAAGGATTTGTTTATACAGCCTTTATTATTGATGTTTTTTCCCGCTATATCGTGGGATGGCGAGTCTCTAGCTCGGCCAAAACCGATTTTGTTCTAGATGCGTTAGAACAGGCCCTGTATGCTCGCCGGCCCTTCAAAGGGGAGCGCTTAATCCATCACAGTGATCGCGGCAGTCAGTATGTCTCTATCCGCTACACCGAACGGATGGTAGAAGCTGGCATTGAATGCTCTGTAGGTAGTGTTGGCGATTCTTACGATAATGCATTAGCTGAGACTATCAATGGCCTCTATAAATCCGAAGTCATTCATCGCCAATCCTGGCAAACCCGTGCTCAAGTAGAGATGGCTACCTTGAAATGGGTTGCTTGGTTTAATCAGCAGAGGTTATTGGGACCCATCGGTTACATACCCCCAGTCGAAGCAGAAATAAGGTATTATCAACAACAAATTGAGCTCGATAAAGCGGCTTGATTCTAAAAAAATAGTCTCCGACATTCCCGGGGGGATTCACCAACCTCGCTGGGTGTAGGGGGAAGCGCAGCGCCAATCGGCAGCGGCTTCTCTTCACTGCTCTCTATGAGGTCCATCAGCGGTAAAGTGTCCTTAGGAAAATCACTGGGGAGCAGCTGCTGCAGGGTGACGCGATGTCCTTGAAATAGGACCTCTTTGTCTAACAGAGCCTGTTGCGTCTTTGCCGCTAACTCGCTAAAGGTGGGCGCTTCCACCACGCTGTGGTAAGACAGGGTTGGATGTTCGTTAAAAGCCTCGGCTAACGGATGTGTTTGGGGAGCAATGATGATCAATTTCTTCTGCGGATGTCTCTTCAGGATAGGCGCGAACTGATCTACTATCTCTGTTATATCACCCTTGACAGTTTCACTGGAGCACTCAATCACTAACAAGGGGTGGCTTTTGTCGGCATTAAAAGCCTTAAATAGCTGTTGGCGTAGTTTCTTCAAAGACAGGGTACTGAGTTCGGTAAAGAGTACACTATCCCGCTGCTGATACTCGGACGTTTGCAGGAGTTGGTACACCTTTAGCGCCTCTAAACGCGTCTCTGCAGTTATCAGATGGAGAACGCGCGAATTCGGCTGTATGGAGTTTTGGAGTGCGGTGATAGCACCTTGACTAAAGTGGATACCATAATTGGCTAGCTTGGCAGCCTGTTCTATACTGCAGCCTGTTGACAACAGGGTGTTGATTCTGGCTGAGGCCTGCGCAAAATAGTTTTCCCCCTCCTTTTTAGTTAAAAATCTCCCCCCTTTCTCTTTAAACCAATCCAACATCTGGCGTTGAATGTGGTCAGCTGCCAATTCACTATTAAGTAGATTAAATTGAATCTTGCGGCCTATCTCACGGGCTAGAACCGTGCGCAATTGATTTTCATTGGGCTGATTAACAGCAAGCGTGAACTGCTTAAAGAACGCGTCTATTTCTGAAGCAGCGATGGCAGAGTTGGTGGGAAACGGGGAAGTTTCATCTCCTGAACCAAAATTTTTCGAGATAGAGAGTTTTTTATTTTTGAATGCATCCCAAAGCTTGTTTGGATTGTTCTGATATATTCTGTTTTTTAAAGCAGTTTGAATAAAGATTTCACGAAAACTTTGTGCAGAAGGAGACAATCTATGGCCTGAGACAAAATCACTGTGGAGTTTATTATTTGGCATATCAATAATATGGTTTGCTACTAACCCGTGATGATAGCGCTTAAAAATATCAACGGTTAAATCTAATTTCCCACCCTTTTCTAGACGTTCCATTAAAACCGTAGCTAATTGACGTGCTTCTGGATTGACTTTAAGCTGTTTATAAAAATCGCTGAGCTTATCGACTGTTAATCGATACCGATGCGGGGTTTTTGTTGAGTCTTGTATATTTATAAAACTATCTTGAACTTTTATCTCTTCAACAGTGAATGTTTCCCCTCTTAATTCCTCAACTGCTAAATCGATATTAGTGCAGAGAATGAAATCTTGGTGACCCTGAAACTCGCTCTTATCTTTTATCTTGAGGTAAGAGGCAAAATACTTGGATAAGCTAAAATCGCCTTCACTCTGATTCGTTAGGTCACGGAGCGTGAGGCGCTGAGTTTCCTCTTGACGGTGTTTGGCTTGTAAGAAGCGAAAGTGTGTTTCCCCCTGCTCAGTATAGCGAAACACCACATCATCAAACTTCTCTGCGGCATTCATCTCCGTGGCCAGAAGAAAGTCGTAGTTGTTATCTAGAGCGCGCTTCATAAACAGAATGAGCAGCTGTAACTGATAGATATTGCCATGCAGAGAGTGCTTTAATCCGCCTGCCGCGTACTCTAGAGGTTCAGAGGTTCCACTTGACCTTCCTGCAGACAACCCTGAAGGCCCTGCAATGGCCACCGGTTTATGCACAGCCGCAACAGGCAACAGGCTCTAAACGAGCAATCAGCGCACTATCCCAAAGATTGGCAGTTGACTGGCCGGGATTGGATTTCCTCTTTTTGTGGCTTAATAAATCAATGGCTCGTTTGTCCTCTTTATTTTTAATAGAGATATCGGCACCGTGGTCTAACAGAAATTCCACCACTTGGGGTTCATTATCTTGGACAGCTATGTGCAATAGGGTGTTATCGTTAGTATCCTGAAAGTTTACATCAGCCCCTGCATCGAGGAGTTTTTTAATCTTCATCTATGCGAGCTTTCTGGTCGATGCCTACCTCCAGCATTGTAGCAAGCAAAATATAATTTTTGCGTTTCTGTTCCCTTTGTTCTTGCTGTTTTAGCTTTTTTAACCGCTCCTGGCTGCTATCACTGTCACTATCACTATCACTTTTAGAACGGCGAGACCGTTTACCTGTAGCTGGCAGAGGTATTAACTGTGAGACATTGGATGGGTAAGCGGCTGTTGTATAGGGTTGGTGAGTGGGTAACATGTTGGACCTCACTGCTATTAGATATGCCGTTAGGCGTTTTAAAGTTTAAGAGGAAGGTTCTATGCTGACTAGATGCCTTCAGTAATAGATCGCTCTCTATAATTGCAACTGAGTTTGGGGATGTGTAGTCAGCGTGTATTGGATAGAATAATTATACAATATCCTTAGTGTCCATTTTCAAGAGCAAGCATTTATTTTGTGGATCTATCTCGCATTATTTAATGAGATAATTAAAAATAGTTTCTATATATAACTTTTATATATTTTAAGTGATATTTGCTTTTATTATTTAATAATAATCTAATAAGTTATATTAAGAAACTTATCATATTGTACTCGCCTAAATAATCTTGACTTAAAAGATTTATCCCGCTTAGGATGACTGTATTAAATACAGTATGGCATCTCTCAAGGGAGAGTAATGTGATGAATCAAGACTCGCAGGGTTATACCACTCCAACTAATCTCCATAAATCATCTAATAGCGACAGTGATAGCAGCCAGGAGCGGTTAAAAAAGCTAAAACAGCAAGAACAAAGGGAACAGAAACGCAAAAATTATATTTTGCTTGCTACAATGCTGGAGGTAGGCATCGACCAGAAAGCTCGCATAAAGAAGATTCAGAAAGTTCTTGATGAAGGAGCTGACGTCAATATCCAAGATCATAACTATAACGACAACACCCCATTACATCTAGCCACAGAGAACAATGAACCCCAGGTAGTGGAATTTCTATTGAAGCGAGGCGCAGATGCTCAGATTAAGAACCGTCAAGGGGCCCTGCCAGTGATGTTAGCACTCAAAAGAGGACAGAAAGCGGCAGAGATGGTGCCTGTATTAATGCAGGCGCTACCGGAGTCCTTAAGGCCTGATATAGTACTGTTTGCGGCTCTGCTACGCAAAGGTATTACGCAACAGGAGCGTATCATGGCGATTCAGAATGCCTTGGACCAAGGGGCGCATATCAACGCCCAGGACAGCAGTGACCAGGAGAATACGGTACTCCATCAGGCGGCTCTGAAAGGAGAGCCCGAGGTAGTGCAGTTTCTATTAGCGCACGGGTCGGATGCTCAGATTAAAAACCGCAAGCAAGAGATTTCCCTGATGTCATGGCTGAAGAGGCCCATGGGCGGGACGCTTGAATTTGAAAAGCATCAGAGGATCACCTCACTGCTGGAGCAGACGCTGCCAGCGCCTTTAAGAGCGAATAGTCGGCTGTTTGTCACCCGTCAGCGCAGCATTTACGAGTATTTTAATCAACGGCAGCGGATGGGCGCTATTCGGCACGCCTTGAACCAGGGGGCGGACATTAATGCGCAGGACTGTAGTGACCAAGACAATACAGTACTCCATCAGGAGGTGTTGTTGGAAGAGGAAGAGGTGGTGCGCTTTCTATTGGAGCATGGCGCTAATTCTCAGATTAAGAATGCGCATGGGGAGCTGCCGGTGATGTTAGCCCTCAAGCGGGAAGTGAGCCGGGATTTTAAAAATCCGCAGTTAGTCACCCGGTTAATGGAAGCACTGCCGGCCGGGTTACGCGCCAATATGGTGCTGTTTAACGCGCTACTGCCGCGCCGCCCGTGCGATCATTTTACTCAACCAGAGCGAATCACCGCGATTCAGCAAGCTTTGGAGCAGGGGGCTAATATCAATGCCCAAGACAGCAGTGACCAAGACAATACGGTATTACATCAGGCCACCTTGCAGGGAGAGACCGAGGTGGTGCAATTTCTCCTGGAGCAGGGTGCTAACCCTCGCCTTAAAAATCGAGCGGGACAGGACCCGATAACGCTGGCGATGAAAACGGATTGGCGGAGGGGTCAAATTGAAAACTGGGCACTTTTTACTCGATTTATCGCGGCTGATAGTGAACTGGCTCACCACCTTATCAGCGAGTTAACGCAAACGCTGCCGACACCATTAAACCCCAATACGGTTTTAATGGCTGCCCTGTTACAGCAAGGCCTCACGCAACCGGCGCGCATTGATATTATCCGCAAGGCTTTGGAGGACGGGGCGGATATCAACGCGCAAAACCGCGGTCGAGATAATACAGCATTACATCAGGCAGCACTGCAAGGAGAGCCTGAGGTGGTGCAGTTTCTGCTGGAACAGGGGGCCGATACCCAGAGTAAAAATAAAGAACAGGAGACTCCGCTGCGGTTAGCGCTGCAGCGAAGAGCGGCTGGACAGCCAGACCGCGAACCGGTTATCGAGTTATTAGCCACCGGGCAGACCGAGCCATCAACAGCGAATCTCATGCTGTTTGCCGCGATGTGGCCCAAAACCATCACGCAACCGCAGCGGATTAGCCTTATCCAAGAGGCCTTGGCGCAAGGAGCGGATATCAATGCCCAGGACAGCAGTGGCCAAGAGGATACCGTCTTACAACAAGCCGCGCGGCTGGAAGAGATAGAGGTTTTGCAGTTTCTGCTGGAGCAGGGAGCTCATGATACTATTACGAAACAGTTCCAGCTGGAGGCCCTAATGCTATCCAGAATCCAGGCACTCCAGCACTCCGCAAACCCAGAGCAACGAGCCATCGCTTGTCGGTTGTATATGAGATTTCCGGGGTTCAATGATCCTGAGGCCCAATCTGTCGCCAATCTGATGGATGCGGGTGACCTCTCTTCTGTAGTGGGTGACAACCCTACGGCCGAGGATTTCTTGGACTTTATCAATATTGTTAGGAAATACCCCGAACAACCGTGGTCTCAGCAGGTGGGTGCAGTTGTTGCGCGCTATCTCAATACGCAAGGGGTAGAGCGTTTTAACTTCACGGCCCCCGGGTTAAGCGCCTTAGTCAATGTTCTTAGCCCCTGGGCTTATGAACCGGCCTGTCAGCAGGCCATTACTCAAATGACACAGCTATTACAACCGCAGCCCTCCTGTAGCCAGTCTCTCCCTCAGATGGTGCAGGCGCTATCTGCCAGCATCCCCTTGTCACAGGCCGGGGAGAGTGCTACGGATTTACCAGCCATCTCTCTGACGCCGACTCACTCCCAACCCCCATCCTTTACCAAAGAGCCCTGAGGAGCACAGACACTGTTGACAGGTAGTGTAGGAGATTCTTATGACAATGCACCAGCTGAAGCCATTAATGGCCTATACAAAACTGAAGCGATGCACTGCAAAAGCTAGAAAAATCGGGCAGAGGTGTTAGCAACAGCGCAAAATTGAGCCACAATCAACAATTTGAAATTTGATCCAGTCATGTAAACCTGCCTTCTCTTAGATGAGGAGGCCTATGATCAAATTCGAGCAATTTATGGAAATTCAGTTATTACGTCAGCAGGGTTTTAGTTGCGTATTAACATGAAGAAGATCGGTGAATAACATCGAAGGAGATCTATATGGACGCCTCCAGTTTTCCAAGGTTTTTATGTGTATTATGTGTATTAGTCACGATATAATCTGACATTAGGGCTTGAAAAGAAGAGCGTTACCGGTTTTGATAAAGGAGATTTAGGTGGTGGACTATACTGATTTTAGACAGGTAGAAGAAGAACTTCAAGCTGATCTGGACATTTGGTTATGACATTACAATAATGAACGAACTCATCAAAGCAAAATGAGTTGTGGGCGGACACTCATGGATACATTAATTGACGGAAAAAAATCTGAACCAGATTTGACCTAACAGACACCCGATGTATAAGCGGTAAGATGGTATCTAAGCTAGTACATCTACCAACTAAGTAATTTGTAAAATAGAACGAAAAGTCATTATGTTAACAGGGTTTTTCCGACCATTGAGTAGGATATGGTCGCTGGTGTTGAGATTGAGCCCTTATTGTCAATTAAAATTAGTAGCTGTTCTGCTGCTGGTGAATTGTTCAAGGTCTGGATCGCACGAGAAGGTCGACAGTATCCAGCCAGCTTCATTCGCTCAACCGTTGACACTGTCTATGCCCTCATTTCACGGAAAGCCATGGACCTTATCGGAGTTACAGCCTCTCTGGCAGCAGCCAGAGCAGGCGACACAAGCGCTGGTGAATCACCTCAGTAATCGGGAAAAACTGGGGTAGTTGTTTATGCTTGATTTGCGTTTATGGAGTGATTCTCCGGCCGAAAAACCGCAACCAGTGACTGTATTGCCCTCATCCCTAGCCTCGGTTATCAACCGCTATGCTATTGGTTCGCTGATTGTATTTCGCGAAAATTGTCTGGATACAAAGCAAGTTTATCGGCTTAACCAGCAGCTTCAGGCAAGCCGTTTTCGTTTACCCTTACTGATTGCTCTAGACCAGGAGGGGGGGACAGTACAGCGATTACCAATGGCGACTCAACTGCCCGGAAATATGGCATTAGGAGCGACTCGAGATCTGAAATTGGCGGCGGCAGCGGGGGAGATTACTGGTAAAGAGTTGCGAGCATTGGGATTTAATGTCAATTTTGCACCGGTGGTGGATGTCAATGTTAACCAGAAAAATCCAGTGATTGGAGTGCGTTCATTCAGTAGTGATCCACAAATGGTTGCTGAGATGGCTCAAGCTTATATTGGCGGCCTGCAGAAAACTGGTGTGCTGGCAGTTGCTAAACATTTCCCTGGCCACGGTAATACCAGTGTAGATTCTCATAGCGCACTACCAATTATCCCTTATACCCGTGAAGAATGGCTGGCTATCGATCGTTTGCCGTTTCAACAGGCAATAAAGAGTGGTGTTGCCGCCCTGATGAGTGCTCATGTGGCTGCGCCAGCTTTAGATCCGACAACAGTACTGTCGAAAAGCGGGGCTGCAATACCCCTTCCAGCCACCTTATCGCCTGTGATTATCCAGAAGTTCTTGCGACAGGATCTCTACCATTCTGGTCTGATTTTTTCTGATGCCCTGTGTATGAGAGCGATCACCGATCATTTTGAGACGACTGAAGTGGTAGAGAGGGTGTTACTGGCTGGGATTGATATCGCTGTCATGCCTCTGTTGGTGAGGAATCCAACGGATGTGGCTGCCTTGGAACAGTTGTATGTAACGCTTGAAAAGCGTATGGTCAGCGATCCAATCCTAAAGCAGCAGGTTGATGAAGCGCTACAGCGGATAATATTTAGCAAACTCCATAGAAGGGTGTCGCCGCAATCATCAAGCATCGAGCAAGCCTTTTCGGTAGTGGGTTGCCCAGATCATAAGAAGGTTACAAAAGCGATGGCACGTCGAGCGGTAACCGTTGTTGAGAATAGAGGCGTGTTACCAATAGATTGCCGTCAACGGCCAAAGTTACTGCTGCTTTCGCAGTCCGTTGATCATAACAAAACCGCCCAGAGGATTGTGGAATGCCTTAGTCAGAAACTAATCAGTTTGCAAACCGCGGTGATTAATTGGACGGATAACCGGCTACCCACTGAATTATCAACAGCTTTAGCAAAAACGGAAATTGTTATCTTAATGCTCCATGATCTCGTTGCTCCCTCACCAATGCTTAAAAAAATTGTTGATCGCGCCTATCAAGCGAAAAAGCGGATCGTAGTGCTTGCGACAACCTCTCCCTACAGCATCGCTTATGTTGAACGGCAGAAAGTTGATGCCATGATGGTTATCTATGGCAGCCGGCGTTTTGATAAAACGGATCCAGGTTCAGTCAATCAAATATCTTTAAATCTTAAAGCCGCTATGGAGACTTTATTGACAGATTCAAAGCGACCAGCGCTGTTCAATCGGCCAATGGGTCGACTACCGGTAACGGTGATTGCTGCGGTTGATGGTGCTGGTTGTTATGCACTAGGGCATGGATTGCGTTACCGCTAATGGTTCAACAACTGGTTATTCTAGGGTCAACAGGCTCTATCGGGCAGAGTACTTTAGCAGTAGTAGCAGAAAATCCACAGCACTTTCAGATCTTGGCTTTAGTGGCTGGGACTCAGCAGGCAGCATTGTTGCAGCAGTGCATAGCGCATCAGCCTCGTTATGCGGCATTAATGGATCCACAAGCGGCGCAACAATTGCAGCAACAGCTTCGCCAACGACGATTACCGACTGAAGTTTTGGCGGGCCAATCGGCGATTTGTCAACTGGCGGTGCTTCCTGAAGCCGATCAGGTCATAGCAGCCATTTTGGGAGCTTGTGGACTGTTACCCACTTTAGCGGCCATTCAAGCCGGTAAGCGAGTACTGCTGGCCAATAAGGAGAGTTTAGTGGCCAGTGGTGCTTTATTAATGGCTGCAGCCCGGCAAAGCGGAGCACAGATTATCCCGTTGGATAGCGAACATAATGCTATTTTTCAATGCCTTCCCGCTCCTTTACAGCAAGCACTGGGTGTTGCTAGCTTGCAGAGTTATGGCATTCAACAGTTAATATTGACCGCTTCCGGTGGACCATTACGCCATTGTGCGCTAGCGGATCTGGCCCATGTTACGGCTGAACAAGCTTGTGCGCATCCAAATTGGTCGATGGGGAAAAAGATCTCTGTCGATTCTGCAACGATGATGAATAAAGGGTTAGAGTATATTGAAGCTCGCTGGTTATTCAACGCTGATCCTCAACAATTGGCCATTGTATTACATCCTCAATCTTTAATTCACTCACTGGTCCGCTTTAGCGATGGAGGCCTATTAGCACAATGGGGTCAACCCGATATGCGGATACCCATTGCTTATGCACTGGCCTATCCTCGGCGCTTACCGAGTGGTGCCAAGCCACTGGATCTGCTGCAATTGCCACCACTGACTTTTGAACCTATCGATGCTGCCCGCTATCCTTGCTTATCATTGGCGATAGCCGCGTGTGCTGCTGGACAAGCAGCGACCACATTATTAAACGCCGCTAACGAAGTCGCTGTTAGCGCTTTTTTGCAGCGGCGCTTGCGTTTTACAGCCATTGCTGAACTCAATCAACAGGTGCTGTCAGTTTACCAACCGGCTGAGCCACAGAGCATTGCAGAAGTTCTACAGATTGATCAACAAGCTCGTGCAGTGGCTAAGCAGCAGTTATCACGCTATCAATGAGCTTGAATGGTTTTTTCCCGTAGGTTCTGGTGTTATGATCAGCATTTTTGGAAAGGGAAGGGTATTCTGACCCAATCGATTGCCAGCGCTTTGACAGGAGTATAGCATTAATCTTGAATCCACCCCTTGAGTGAAAAATTAGTTGTCATTGAAGTAGATCTCTCCTTATTAGGGAGAGAAACGGTTAACAAAACCTCAAATGAAGCGGGTACATTGAGGTAATGGAAAGGATATTGGAAACGTTAAAGAGGCCTATGGTGAGTTTAGAACAGGGTTTAGCTCCATCGATGATCCCGAGATTGACTAGGTTAAATCCCGAGTTTGAACCAGAGGTTTCACAACAATCTTTAACGATGAAAAATCCTTTGCCGCAGCATGTGGCGATTATTATGGATGGCAACGGCCGTTGGGCTGAACGTCAGGGAAAATTCCGGATAGCAGGGCATCGAGCCGGTATCAAAGCGGTCCATCATGCGATACGTTTCGCCGTTGAAAAACAGCTGCCTGCTTTAACCCTGTATGCTTTTAGTCAGGAAAATTGGCGGCGTCCTGCGCAAGAGGTGGATGCTCTGCTAAAACTATTTTTTCAGGTCTTAGAGCGCCAACTGGCCTATTTGGATCGCTATCATATCCGTCTGCAAGTGATTGGCGATCGACAAGCGTTTAGTCCAAGTTTACGACTGCAGATCCAGCATGCGGAATCGGTCACCGCTGATAAACAGGGGTTACGCTTAAATATTGCGGCCAACTATAGCGGTCGTTGGGATATCACCCAAGCGATGGCACGGATTGCGCAGCGGATTTGCCAAGGGGAGATTATGCCGGAGCAGATTGACGAGGCATTGGTTGCCCGTCACTGTTGTCTCAGTGAGCTGCCGGCGGTTGATCTATTGATTCGCACTAGCGGTGAATACCGCGTTAGTAATTTTCTACTATGGCAAATGGCCTATGCCGAACTCTATTTTACCGAGTGCTTATGGCCTGATTTTGATGGTAAGGCCTTCCAGCTGGCTTTACAAGCCTTTGCCCAACGTGAGCGACGTTTTGGTGGAATCCTTAATAAACCGGTTGCTAGGAGATTTTAGTGCTATTACAGCGAGTTGTCAGTAGTATAGTAGCCATTACCTTGTTGGTAGGGGTGCTTTATCAATTGCCAGCAGAGGGCTTTTTGTTAATAACTGCGGTCGTTTTTTTATTGGCAGCTTGGGAATGGACCAGGTTAGCTGGAGTGGTTACCCTCAAATCTCGAGTAGGATATCTGGTTTTAATGGCACTATTGCTAGGTGGGCTCGGGGTATTAAAATTGATAGCCCCTGCTATCACTTATCAGCGCCTACTTTTTTTCATTTTGCGCTTGGGTTTGGTTTGGTGGCTGTTAGCCCTCGGTTTGCTCCTTGCCTATCCACGGCGGTTGGTTGGATGGGCGACGGCTAAAGGATGGCGCTTATTGTTTGGTTTCGGTGCTTTGCTCCCATTTGGTGCAGGGGTGTTGGCCTTGCGATTTTCTGTCGGTGACTGTCAGGAAGGAGCTAGCTGGCTGCTGACAGGTATGCTATTGGTTTGGAGCACGGATATTGGTGGCTATGTGATCGGTCGCGCCCTGGGCCGTCACCAGCTGTTACCACAAGTCTCCCCTGGAAAAACTTGGGAAGGTTTAATCGGTGGCTTGCTATTGGCATTAGTAACCGCTTATGGTTGGTGGCATTATGGTCCGCTGCCGCGTCAACTACCCATACTATTGTGGTTAGCAGTGGCTTTAGTGGTTGCCTTGGGTGCGGTGCTAGGCGATCTTACGGAAAGCATGTTGAAGCGCATGAGTGGATTAAAAGATAGTGGGAATTTAATACCGGGTCATGGGGGAATTTTGGATAGAATTGATAGTCTAACCGTCGCTATTCCGGTTTTTGCCTGGTTACGGCTGGGACTGCTTCAATAAGCAATTATCAATTAAGGATCTATCAGTGATTAATACTATAGTGATCAATAGCGCCGCTTTTTTGGCAGCCTTAATACCCTTAGTCATTATCCATGAGCTCGGCCACTTCCTAGCCGCACGCTGGTGTGGAGTAAAGGTAGAGCGTTTTTCAATTGGTTTGGGGCCTTTGTTATGGCGATGGATTGATCAAAAGGGCACAGAGTATGCCATAGCTGCTATTCCTTTGGGTGGTTATGTAAAGATGCTGGATGAACAAGAGCATCCGGTTGCTGAGTCAGATCGAGCGCAGGCATTTAATCATCGTCCATTGAAGCAGCGGGCTCTGATTGTTATTGCGGGCCCTCTGGCTAATTTTCTGTTAGCATTTTTGGCTTACAGCTGGATTTTTTGGCAAGGAGAATTAATACTACCTCCGGTAGTCGGTACCGTTGTGCCTCAATCGATGGCCGCTATGGCGGGCGTGACCCCTGGAATGCAACTTTTGGAAGTGGCTGGGCGTCCAACACCTGATTGGGACGCGGTAAATCAGGCATTAACCACTCAATCGGAGAATACTCCACTCGTGGTTACCGTGCGGTTACCCTCTAGCGAGGGCGAAGCATGTAAACAGTTGCTACTCCCCCAAGGACCAGCTGGTTGGACACCAAAGAGTACTCTCGAAGGTTTAGGAATTATCCCCAAATACCCTGAGATTTTACCAGTGATTGCTAGCGTAATACCGGGCTCAGCGGCCGCTGATGTCGGGTTGCAGGTGGGCGATCGCTTGCTTGGTATTGCTGGGCAGCCTATTGAGTATTGGCAGCAGGTGGTTTGGCAATTTCAGAGCCACCCTCGGCGACCCCTGATCCTACAGGTTAAGCGAGCGGACCAAATTATTGTACTGTCGATCACTCCTGGGGAGAAGCTGTTATCCAATGGGCAGCGCATCGGTTATGCCGGATTAGCACCCCAAATACTACCTATTCCTAAACAGGCTTGGCGACAGCAAAAAAATTCCTTATTAATCGCAATGCAAAGCGCAGCACAAAAAACCTGGGAGATAACTCGGATTATTACCGCCTCTATTGGTCAACTGTTATCCGGTAGAGCTAGCCTAAAGCAGCTGAGTGGGCCATTGGCTATTGCTAAAGGGGCTAGTCAAGCGGCTGCCTTTGGATTATCAGCATTTTTAGCATTTGTTGCCTTAATCTCTATCAACTTAGGTATCGTTAATCTACTGCCGTTGCCGGTATTAGATGGTGGTCATCTGCTATTTCTGTTGATTGAGGCGATTTGTGGAAAACCAGCCTCCGACAGGGTCCAGGCGATCAGCTATCGCTTTGGCTTATTAATCTTACTCCTACTCATGGGCGTTGCGCTGTTGAATGATCTGCGGCACAGCTTAATGAATTGATTAAATACAAGAGCGTTAAATGGCCTTTAAAAAGTTAATGTTGGCATCCCTGTTATTCGGCAGCTTTACTACGGTTAGCGCGGATGATTTTATTGTCCGAAAGATTCAATTTAAAGGACTTCAGCGGGTAACCGAGGGAGCAGCCCTTCTGAGCATGCCTATTACGGTAGGGGATACAGTAACACCTAAAGTTATTAGTACGGCAATACAGGCACTATTTGCCAGTGGTCATTATGAAGCGATACAGATAGCCAGAGAGGGTAACCAACTGTTAGTGACAGTATTAGAGCGTCCTACGATTGTCAGCATCAACTTCAGCGGTAATCAAGTGCTCTCTAATAATCAACTTAAGAAACATTTAGAGCATCTAGCCGTCCGAGTCGGTGAGTCGCTAGATAGGAATCAACTGGCGAATCTAGAGCATGCTTTGGAAGATCTCTACTACACAACCGGTAAATTTGGTGCCAAAGTCAAAGCGGAGGTAACGGAGTTGCCGCGTAATCGGGCTGAACTCAAGCTAATTTTCACTGAAGGGGTTTCAGCGAAAATTCAACAGATTAACGTCGTTGGTAATAACCATTTTACAACAAAAGAGTTATTAGCTGATTTTACATTACGCGATAAACTACCCTGGTGGAATGTATTGGGTAATCGTTCTTATCAAAAACAGCAATTAGCGGGTGATTTAGAGATTTTGCGTAATTTTTATCTGGAAAGAGGATATGTTCGTTTTGCTGAATCCATACTGGTTAATTTAACCCCAGATAAAAAATCAATCTATATCACTATTAATCTTAAAGAGGGTGAACCTTACACGCTATTAGGTATTTCCTTGCTGGGTAACTTAGCGGGTCATGAGGCTGAATTACAGAAACTAATAAAAATTGAAACTAACAATCATTATAATCATACTAAAGTTGTTGAATTAGAAGAGCAGATTAAAGCGCTCCTTGGACGTTATGGTTACGCCTATCCAACGATAGAAAGTCAACCAGAAGTTGATGACAGTGCCAAATCAATCCAACTAAGCCTTCATATTGACACTGGACCTCGTTGTACGGTACGGCGTATCCATTTTGAAGGTAATACCGTCACCCGGGATGTGGTACTACGACGTGAGTTACGTCAAATGGAAGGGGCTTGGTTAAACAGTGAACAGATTGAGTTGGGTAAATCTCGATTAAATCGGTTAGGCTATTTTGAAAGCGTTGAAGTTGCATTAGCACGTGTTCCTCAGCAAGTGGACCAAGTCGATCTCACGTACATTGTTAAAGAGCGAAACACCGGTAGTATTCGTTTAGGGGGTAGCTATGGTTCCGACAGTGGCTTAGGGTTTAATTTGAGCTTTGAACAAGATAATGTATTAGGAACCGGTAAATCGGCAACTTTTCAGGGAGATAGGAGTCGTTCAACCACATCATTATTGCTAAGCTTAACTGAACCTTATTTTACAATAGATAATATCAGCTTAGGGAGCTCTATTTATTATGATGATACTAGCGCGGAAAAAGAAAAGTTAGCAACGTATACTAAAAAACGTCATGGGATCAGTGGGAATTTTGGGTTCCCGATGACTGAAAACAGCTATTTAAACTTAGGTATTGCTTTTGATAACAGTAGACTAAAAAATGTCAAGCGGCAGTTTGGTCATGACAAATACCTCGCAGCATTGGGTCAGTCGGATAGTGGCAATGAGCAGATTAACTTTGCAGTGAAGGATTATCCAGTGACTGCCAGCTGGGTTTATAATAGCCTTGATCGCAGACATCTTCCCAATTCAGGCAGCAAAATTAGCTTAGAGACCAAATGGGTAAAACCAGGTTCAGACAATGCTTTTTATAAGGTAAATTTCACCGGGACGCGGTATTGGTCGCTAGAGTCGCAGCGTCGATGGATTTTACAGACACGATTGACGGCAGGGTATGCCGATGGCTTAGGAAAAAAAGTGCTGCCATTTTATGAACGCTTATCATTCGATTTTGGGGTATTACGCGGTTTTTCTGGATACAGCATAGGGCCTCAGGCTATTTATATAGATTCTAATAGGGAGTATAAGTTGAACGAAGAGGCTGGAGCGGGTGGCAACGCACTACTAGCGGCCAATTTAGCCGTTATTTTCCCAACGCCCTTTCTGGAAAAGTATCGCCAAACGGTGCGTACCGCTTGGTTCATTGATGCAGGAACTCTCTGGGATACCCGTTGGAATTCAAGTGGCTTGCTTAACCAGCGGTGGGTTAATAGCACGATACCGGATTCGATTCATCACTATGGGCAAGCTAATCGGGTAAGGGTTTCTACCGGAATAGCATTACAATGGTTTTCCCCAATGGGGCCATTGGTATTCAGTTATGGGTTCCCCATCAAGAAGTATCCAGGAGATAAAAGAGATCCTTTTCAATTTACTATCGGTACAGAATTTTAAACCAGTGAACTTTTCAAGTTTACCGGTTTGCTTCGGCTAACTAGGAGGAGTTTTGAAAAAGCAATTATCGATCATAGGGTTAACTTGCCTATTGTCATTGACTATCCCAACAGAAGCTTTCGCAACCAGTAAAGCTGTCACAGCCAGTAAAATAGCATTGATTGATCTTCATCAAATTATTAGGCAATTGCCTCAGCAGCAGGAGTTTGCTCGTCAGTTGGAAGCCGAAATTAATGGTCGCAATTCTGAGCTACAACTGATTGAGCGGCGTATTATTGAAAAACAGAAAAAGTTGGAGCGTGATGCAGCCATCATGAAGCCCAGTGAACGGACTACCATTGAGAAAGAGATAGTCAGTTTAGGGGAACAGCGAGCCGGTAAAGCGCAGCAATATGACCAAGAGTTACAGCAGCGTCAGATAGAGGTTGGTGAGAAGTTAATGCAGCAAATTCAGCAGGCAACTCAGCGTTTGGCTAAGCAGAAAGGCTATGAAATGGTATTAGATGCTAGGATAGCGATTTACCCAGGGCAAGCTAGTGACGTTACTCAAGAGATCATTGGAATGCTTAAGAAATGACAGCTACTCATACACTAAGAGAACTAGCTGAGAGAGTAGGAGCAACCGTGATCGGAGATGGTGATATCAGTATTACAGGGGTGGCTTCAGTCCGCCACGCCCGATTAGGGGATATCACTTTTCTAGCAGAACGAGCTTATCGAAATCAGCTGGCGGATTGCCAGGCCAGTGCCGTGATCTTAGCAGAGAGTGATCAGGTTTATTGGACGGGTAATGCTTTAGTAACCCGTAACCCCTACCTGTGCTACGCTAAAGTGGCTCAGTGTTTAGAGACGACACCACAGCCACGACCAGTTATTTCGGCCACAGCAGTGGTTGCTCCTGACGTTACATTAGGTGACAATATCACTATTGAAGATTATGCAGTCATTGAATCCGGGGTGCAGATTGGTGATGGAACTATTATTGGTGCCCATTGCACAATTGGCGAGCGGGTGAAAATAGGTCATCGATGTCGTCTTTGGCCACAAGTAACGCTGTATCACAACGTTACTTTGGGTGACGATTGCCGCATTCATTCAGGAACAGTGGTTGGTAGCGATGGTTTTGGTTTTGCCAATGATCGGAATCAGTGGATTAGAATTCCGCAATTAGGGAGAGTTACCATCGGCAATCGAGTCGATATCGGCGCTGGTACCACGATTGACCGTGGGACATTAGAAGATACACAGCTGGCAGATGGCGTGATTATCGATAATCAGTGCCATATTGCTCATAATGTCGTGATTGGTGCTCATACTGCAATAGCGGGTGGGGTGATCATTGCTGGACGAGTTAAAATTGGACAATATTGTCGAATCGGTGGTGCTAGCGTATTGAACAGCGCGATAGAGATTTGTGATTACGCTGCTGTGACTGGCATGGCCATGGTGATGCGCTCAATAACCGAGAAGGGGGTCTATTCATCAGGAATCCCGGCGGAAAGCAATGCAGTTTGGCGGAAAAAAACCGCCCAGTTGTTAAAAATTGACCAACTTTACCAACGGGTCAAGGCTTTGGAGCAGATTATCAAATAACATAACGCTCAGGCGCTTAATTAATAGCGATCAGCTGATTATATCTGTTGTTGCTGATGGCAACCTTTTTGGTTTTTACAACACAGGAAGCGTATTTTGTCTACTCCAGATATTGTATTAAATATTCAAGAGATTATTGAATTATTACCGCACCGCTATCCCTTTTTATTGGTTGACCGAGTTCTTCGATTTGAGAAAGGCAAGCAACTTAGGGCAGTTAAAAATGTTACGTTTAATGAACCATTTTTCCAGGGCCATTTTCCGGAAAATCCAGTATTTCCTGGGGTATTAATCTTAGAAGCTATGGCACAGGCAACCGGGGTGTTGGCCTTTAAAAGTGCAGGTTCTTTACAGCTTGGTGAGCTTTACTATTTTGCAGCTATCGATCATGCACGCTTTAAACGACCAGTCATTCCTGGTGATCAGATGATTCTGGAAGTTGAATTTTTAAAAGAACGGCGTGGAATAGCACGGTTTAAAGGGGTAGCAACGGTTGACAATGATATTGTCTGTGAAGCAGAAATGATGTGTGCTAGACGGGAGAGTTAACCGCGTGATCCACCCAACTGCTGTTGTTCATCCTAGTAGTATTGTTGAATCCGGGGCCGTGCTTGATGAGCGAGTGATGGTAGGCCCGTTTTGTTATATTGGAAAAAATGTTAGGGTTGGTGCAGGTACTACTCTTCATTCGCACATTGTTATCAACGGACTCACGACGATTGGTTGTGATAACCAAATTTTCCAATTTGCTTCTATTGGTGAATGTAATCAAGATTTAAAATATCAAGGGGAAGCGACTCAGGTCGTCATTGGTAATAACAACCGGATCCGCGAGCATGTAACTATCCATCGGGGGACGCGGCAAGGGGGGCAAGTGACCACCGTTGGCCATAACAACTTGTTGATGG
The DNA here is from genome assembly GCA_038960095.1 of Candidatus Symbiodolus clandestinus. Classification (GTDB taxonomy): domain Bacteria; phylum Pseudomonadota; class Gammaproteobacteria; order Enterobacterales; genus Symbiodolus; species Symbiodolus clandestinus. The sequence continues at coordinate 43,325 of CP152425.1, read as the reverse complement.
TGAATACTCACATTGCTCATGATTGTATTATTGGAGACTACTGCGTCTTGGCTAACAACGCTACTTTAGGCGGTCATGTAGAAATTGATGACTATGCCATTATTGGTGGTATGTCAGCAGTTCATCAATTTTGTATCATTGGTCGGCATGTGATGGTTGGCGGCTGCTCTGGCGTTTCTCAAGATGTCCCGCCCTATATTATTGCCCAAGGCAATCATGCCTCACCTTATGGGTTGAATAATAAAGGGCTGAAACAATATGGTTTTTCCGCGACAGAAGTTCAAGCCATCGAACGCGCCTACCGAATCTTTTATCGCAGTAATCAGTTGCTGAAGGATATCAAAATGGAGATCAAGCAGCTGGCAAAGCAGCATCCTGTGCTACAGCCTTTCATCGATTTTTTAAAACGATCGAAACGAGGCTTTGTCCGATGAATGACGGGTGATGAAACAGGCCTTGCGGATAGGAGTGGTTGCTGGTGAGCCCTCTGGGGATGCATTGGGTGCGCAATTAATTACTGAGATTCGACATCTAATCCCCCACGCCTGTTTCATGGGCATTGCTGGGTCAAAGATGCAAGCCGTAGGTTGTGAAACTTGGTTTGATATGGCTGAGCTATCAGTGATGGGATTAGCTGAAGTGCTGCGGCATTTACCACGCCTATGGCAGATAAGGCGTTCACTGATACAGCGCTTCACGCAATGGCAACCCCAGCTGTTTATTGGCATTGATGCGCCTGATTTTAATATTGGGTTGGCTTTAGCATTAAAGCAGCAAGGGATTCGTACGGTCCAGTATGTTTGCCCCTCAGTCTGGGCTTGGCGGCCCCAGCGGATCCATAAAATTGTCCGAGCCATCGACTTAGTGTTGGCCTTGTTACCTTTTGAACAAGCCTTTTGTGAACGTTTTCAAGTGGCTTGCCATTTTATTGGCCATCCAGCGGCCGATGAGATGCCCCTAGAGCCTGATCAAGCGGCAGCCCGCCATAGTTTACAGTTACCCCAACAGGGCCCCTGTTTAGCTTTACTCCCGGGAAGCCGTGCTAGCGAAATAAATCGATTAGCCACCCCTTTCTTACAAGCAGCTGCTTTATTACACCAAAAATTACCAACGTTAACTATCGTTGTTCCTCTAGTGGCAGAATCACAGCGCCAATGCTTGATGGCAATTCGTGATAAGGCTACGCCGCAGCTACCATTGACCCTATTAGAAGGACAAGCTCGCAGCGCATTGACAGCCGCCACCGCCGCCTTAGTGGCCTCGGGAACGGTAACTTTAGAGGCAATGCTGGCTCACTGCCCCATGGTAGTTGCTTATCGGCTGAACCCAGTGAGCTTCTGGTTGGCTAAACGATTGGTAACGGTTCCCTATATCGCTCTGCCTAATCTGTTAGCCAATCAACACTTGGTCCCAGAGTTTTTGCAAGATCAGGTGACTCCTCAACAGCTAGCAACTGCACTGGAAGCTCAGTTAACCAGTGATCCACAGCGATTACAGCAGCAATTTCAAAAACAGCATCGGCAGCTACAAAGGCAAGCTAGCCAGCAGGCGGCTAAAGCGGTATTACAGTTAGTGGATAGGCAATAAGTGTTCTCTCAACAACAGCAAGGAAATAACCAGCTGATAGCAGGTGTTGATGAAGCTGGACGAGGCCCCTTAGCAGGGCCAGTCATTGCGGCTGCTGTCATCCTGGATCCCAAGAGTCCGGTCAGTGGGTTGGCCGACTCTAAGCAGCTAACTGCTCGCCAGCGGCAACGCTGTTTTGAAGCCATTGTCCAGCAGGCGCTGGCTTGGCAGGTAGGGCGAGCGGATGTGGAAGAGATTGATCGGCTGAATATTTTACAGGTGACTCTGCTGGCGATGCAGCGCGCGGTTATGGGATTATCTCTCTTGCCATCGCAAGTGCTGGTTGATGGCAACTGCTGTCCTCGACTGCCGATGCCGGTGCAGGCAGTGATTGGAGGCGATGCTCAAATCGCTGCGATCAGTGCGGCATCGATTATTGCCAAAGTAACTCGAGATCACGAGATGCAGCAGCTCGATTTAAGCTATCCCAACTATGGTTTTGCCCAACATAAGGGTTACCCGACCGTTTACCATCGACAACAATTGCAACAAAGGGGAGCAACGCCTCATCATCGGCAGAGTTTTGCCCCGGTTAAAAGCTGTCTGCAGCAGCCATTATCCGTTGATCGGTTAAAGAAACACAGCGGTTGTTAACGTGAGGATAAAGCCCCAATTTATTCATTTACGACTTTGTAGTGAGTACTCGCTCACGCACGGTTTAGCCAAGGTTGGGGTGTTGGTCGAACAGGCGGCCAATTATAAAATGCCTGCCATGGCGCTGACGGATAGCAACAATCTTTTTGGACTGGTTAAATTCTATCAGCAGGCCCAGATATCGGGAATTAAGCCGATTATTGGGGCTGATTGTCTACTCCATGATCCACAGCTGGGAGAGCAGCTCTACCCTTTTACCCTACTAGCGGCCCAGCAGCAGGGATACCAAAATTTAACGCAATTAATTTCTCGTGCTTATTTACGTGGCCATATCAAAGGAGCAGCGGCGATTGATCGTGAATGGCTAGCTGAGCATTCACAGGGCTTAATTTTACTTTCTGGCGGCATTTTAGGCGATGTAGGCACCCTGCTATTGCGTGATGATAGAGCTGGAGTAGAGCGATGTCTTGATTTCTATCAGCGCTATTTTTTTAACCATTACTATTTAGAGATCAGCCGCATTGGCCAGGTTGATGAAGTTCGCTATTTAGAAAGCGTGCTTTCCTTAGCCAGAAAAACCGGTTTACCGGTAGTTGCTACCCATCCAGCCTGTTTTTTACAGCCTGAAGATTTTGAAGCTCATGAGATCCGAGTGGCTATCCACCAGGGAAGGACATTGGCTGATCAACGTCAGCAGAGCGCCTATACGCCACAGCAATATTTTTGCCCGTCTGAAACAGTGTGTGAACGCTTTGCTGATCTGCCAGAAGCGCTAGAGAATAGCGTACAAATTGCCAAACGTTGTAACGTTACTCTGCGATTAGGCGAACCCTACATGCCCACTTTTCCAACTGGAGGGATGAGTACTGAAGCCTATTTAATTCAGCAAGCAGAGCAGGGTCTAATGCAGCGATTACAGCAGGGTTTTCCCGATGAGCAACAGCGCCGACAACAGCAGGCACGCTATCAGCAGCGCCTGTCTAGAGAGCTAGCGGTTATTAATCAGATGGGTTTTCCAGGCTATTTTTTGATCGTGATGGAGTTTATTCAGTGGTCTAAACGCCAGGGGATCCCAGTAGGGCCAGGGCGGGGATCAGGGCCTGGTTCCTTAGTTGCCTATGCCTTACAGATCACCGATCTAGATCCCATCGCCTTTGATCTACTGTTTGAGCGATTTTTGAATCCTGATCGAGTCTCGTTGCCAGATTTTGACATCGATTTCTGTATGGATCGACGTGATGAAGTCATTGAACATGTTGCTGAGCGCTATGGTCGCCATGCCGTTGCACAGATTATCACCTTTGGTACCTTAGCAGCTAAGGCAGTGATCCGTGATGTTGGGCGCGTACTTGGCCATCCCTATGGCTTTGTTGACGCCATTGCTAAGCTTATCCCCTTTGAATTAGGTATGACACTGGAAAAGGCATTGGGCTCTGAGCCACGGCTCCAGCAGTGTTATGAACAGGATGAGGAGGTACGAGCATTGATTGACAGTGCTCGTAAATTGGAGGGAGTGGTTCGCAATGCGGGTAAGCATGCCGGTGGTGTCGTGATTGCCCCTACCGCCATTACCGATTTTGCGCCACTTTTTTATGATCCTCAAGGCCAGCATCCAGTGACTCAATTTGATAAGAATGATGTTGAGACGGCTGGATTAGTTAAATTTGATTTTTTAGGGCTTCGTACGCTAACCATCATTCAATCAGCTCTACAGACCATTAATGCTCACTTAGCTTCTCAGCAGCAGGCGATCATAGAGCTGTCAAAGCTTCCGTTAGATGATCCCTTAAGCTTTCAGCTGCTACAAACTGGCGAGACCACTGCTATTTTTCAGTTAGAGTCCCGAGGGATGAAAGATCTAATCAAGCGGCTACAACCGGACTGCTTTGAAGATTTGATCGCTTTGGTAGCGCTATTTCGCCCAGGACCTCTGCAATCGGGGATGGTGGATAACTTTATCGATCGCAAGCATGGCCGGGAAAATATTGCCTACCCGGATCAGCAGTATCAACACCTATCACTTAAGCCAACCTTGGAACCTACCTACGGGATTATTCTTTACCAAGAGCAGGTCATGCAAATAGCGCAAGTATTGGCCGGTTATACACTAGGCGAAGCTGATCTATTACGACGCGCTATGGGTAAGAAAAAGCCGCAAGAGATGGCCCAACAGCGGGAAATTTTTGAGCAGGGGGCTAAGCGTAGTGGCATTGATGGCACACTGGCTATCAAAATTTTCGATCTCGTTGAAAAATTTGCCGGTTATGGGTTTAATAAATCACATTCAGCCGCTTATGCTTTAGTCTCTTATCAAACTCTCTGGCTAAAAGCCCATTATCCTGCTGCTTTTATGGCTGCTGTGCTGAGCGCTGATCTGGATAATACCGATAAAGTAGTGAGTCTAATCGAGGAGTGTCGGCGATTAGGGTTGACCCTATTGCCGCCCGATATTAATGGTAGCGATTATGGTTTTACTGTTATTTCAAGTCAAGAGCTACGCTTTGGGCTAGGTGCCATTAAAGGAATCGGGCGTAGTGCCGTAGAGTCCTTAGTTACTGTCCGTCAGCAGACGGGACCCTTCCGTGATCTTTTCGATCTTTGTGCACGGATTGACAGCCAGCGACTACAGCGGCGTACCCTAGAAAAATTGATTATGGCTGGTGCACTAGATAGTTTATCTCCCCAGCGAGCAAGGTTATTGGCTGCACTAGAGAGCGCCTTAAAGGGTGCTGAACAGCAAGGACGCTCATTACAGCAAGGGCAAGTAGAGATGTTTAAGATAGTCGGTGCGCAGTCAGCGACCAGTTACCCAGAGGTTGCTGACTGGTCAATGCAGCAGCGACTATCCTATGAGAAGCAAACGCTCGGTCTCTATCTCAGTGGGCATCCGATCACGGCCTACTTAACTGAGCTTGAACGCTCTATTGATTGCCGCCTAGCACAGGTCAAGCCGACCTCCCGGGATCAGTTAGTGCGTACAGCTGGATTAGTCGTCAGTTTCCGCCTAGTCACCAGTCAACAGGGCAAGCAGCTGGGACTGCTGGTTTTAGAAGATGGCACGCAGCGCTTAGAGGTATTGCTTTTTAGCGAGGTATTGGCAAAATATCGGCCCCTACTGGAGCGCGATCGGCTATTAATTGTGGCTGGGAGTGTCAGTATTGACCGACGCACTGAGCGGGTGAGAATGGTGGCGCAGAGATTCCAGGAGCTTCAAGAGGTTCGGGCGCAGCAGCTACGCGGTTTAACTTTAAGAATCCATGCTCAGAAAATAACTTCCACTTTTTTTCAGCAGTTAGAGACTATTTTGCAAACTGCCCACCAACCTCAGGGGGTGCCAATTAAGGTAGATTACCAGCAACCATTGGCGCAGGTACAGTTTCGCTTAGGAAAAGCGTGGCAGATCTATCCTTCTGACACGTTGATTGGTGAGCTACAAGGATTATTGGGTTCAGCAGCGGTGATATTGCACTTTGATTAAACGAGAGCTGTTATCTGACAACACTCACCGCTTGTCAAAAACAGGGTTATTTACTTACCGCGGCATTCATTACACTCCGGTACCTCTACTCACCCTATATTACCGGTATCAACGGATTCATTCACAACAAACGAATCATCAATACGGTATCACCTTAATCTATCGGGTCAATAGCTCTTTGAAAAAGCAACTGGCTCCAACTTAAGCAGGCTTATTGTTAGAGCACTACTGGGATCAACCGGTGTTACGCAATCCGCATATCCTGCTCGAACATCGCCAACAACCTCCTATCAAAGCACTACAGTAAAGTCAGCCGGGATCCTAATCGACTTGGTGCCGGAAAATCCGTTATTCGCGCTTTAAAAGCTCTGAAAAAATCTGATCCTATTACTTACGATCGATTATCAGTGAATGCCGCCCAAGAACGCACAGAAGGCATAGGTTATGATGACGGTAGCTACACCTACGAGCTATTTACTAAAGCTTTTGATTCTCGGGATCAGCGGCGCGAAACCCGTATTCGCAATTTAACAACTGCTTATGCGGCTGTGCAGCGAAGCAATAGCTACAAGATCTTTCAAAGAGAATGGAGAGAATCATCGAGCGCTGGCAGCGTGATTTTCAGTAACCCAGGTTGTAGCCACCATGAATCAGTGCGCTCTGCAGAAGTAATTCGCAAACAGCATTTATCCATGGTTAAGCGAACGACGGTCGTTCGCTTGGTGAACTAAAAAGTTTTTTAGCCAAGTACAACGATCAATCGTTTGTAAACCGAAGCCGCGTAACCAGCGAGTTAAGGGTTGGTTACCGGTAAATAACCGCTGTACCCCATGGGTAACTGCCAATAGTTTTGCCGCTTCATATTTACGCTGACGTTCAAAGCGACGCCAATGAGCATAAACGCCAATATCAAAGCCCGCGCGCTGTATTTGCTGCCACTCCTCCATCAATAGAGCAACATCGGCCAGTCCTAAATTTAACCCTTGACCTGCTAAGGGATGAATTGTATGCGCTGCATCACCCAGTAATAGAACGCGTTGTCCAGCGAATTGCCGAGCATACTGGGCGCGCAAAGGAAAAATCGGTCGAGTGCTAACCAGTTGACAGTCACCCAACCGTCGATCACAAGCAGCCGCCAGCTGCTGGCTAAACAACTCTGAGGGTACTGTTTGCAGTTGATGTGCTCGCCAAGTGGGCAACGTCCAAATCAGTGAGCAGTGGTAGGGGTCAACTAAAGGCAGCAGTGCGACGATGCTGTCCTCATGGAATAGCTGATAAGCCGTCTGTTGATGGGGTAACTGCGTTTTGATGGTGGCCACCAGCGCCTGCTGGCCATAATCATAAAAAGTGAGTGGGATCGACAACTGTCGACGAATCCAAGAGTGTTTACCATCTGCAGCAATCAGCAGCTTTGCTGTGATCACTCGGCCATTTTCTAAAGTCACTCGGGCATGTGTCTCATCCCGATAGATGGCCTGCAGCCGTTTGGATGCTAATAGCTGTATATTAGCGTGCTGCTGTACCTGTTGCCAGAGTGCCTGGTGCAGCATTTGGTTGTTAAGGATATGCCCTAAATAGGGTAAATGGAGTGCTGCTGAGGAGATGGTTAATTCGCCGGCACCTATCGCTTGCCAAACCTGCATCCGTCGATAGGAGCTGGCTTCTGGCAATAGTGATGACCAAACGCCGGTTTGTTGTAATAATGCCTCGCTGGCATGATTCAAAGCTGATACCAACGGTGAGGGTTCTGCAAGGATTGTCGGTGGTGGGCTCGCTTCAATGAGTGCTAGACGTAAAGATCTCTGCTGAGCCAATAAACTGGCCAAAGTTAATCCAACGATTCCACCGCCAATGATCACTACATCTACCGAGTCAAAAACATCATAGCGTCTCATCGTTTGGACGCTCCTGATAGCCAAGGTAAAAAGGATCGTTTCAGCAGAGGAGTGCTATCCCAAAGTCGTAATCCTAGCGTGCGCCCGAGTACCATCGCAGGTTGTTGTGTATCAAACCATTGCAGTAACCCGCGGGTAAAAGCGAGTAGTCGCTGCTGATCGGGCTGTCGTCGTTGCCAGTAATGATTCAGTTGTCGATAACTGCCTAAATCTTGCTGGTATCCAGCTTCTAACAAGCTATCCACTAATTGCTGGACATCTCGTAAAGCCAGATTAAACCCCTGGCCAGCAATCGGATGTAAAGTCTGTGCTGCATTCCCAATGGCTACCCAGTGGTGGCCAAAAGGGCGTTGTGCTATTTGGGTAATTAATGGAAAACATTGACGACGATGGACTTGTAATAAGCTTCCTAAGCGCCAACCAAACTGTTGCTGCAGCTGCTGTAAAAAATCGGCCTCTGGCAGCGCTAACAGGGCTTGCTGCCGAGCACTGGCTTGACACCAGATCAAACCACACTGCTCCGCATTTTTTGGAACAATAGCCACTGAGCCGCCGCGAGTAAAGCGTTCAAAAGCCCGTCCTTGATGAGGTTCAGCAGTCATTAGGGTAGCAATCAACGCCTGTTGTTGATGATCCCAAGTTTGATAACACAACGCTGAGGATAATAATCGGCTACTGGTTCCCGTAGCCATCACCACTAAATCGCCAATGATGGCCTCACCAGTGGCCAACTCAAGCTGCGCCTGCTGAGGCTGTAGTGTTAAACGCTGTACCGTCTGTGGCGCATACATAGTCACTCCTTTCGCGCCCTGCAGCCGTAAAGCCAGCTGCTGGCGCAATAATGGCATCGGCAACACTTTACCCAACCAGGGAAGCTGCTGCTCTGGCGCCTGCAAACAAGCAAATCCACTGTGCCCAGCTTCACTAATTTGAATAGACTCAATGGCAGTCGCTGCCGCAATGGTGGCTTCTAGGCCCAGCGCTGCTAACTGTTGACAGCTGGAATAGGATAAAGCAATCGCTCGATCATCCCTCTTCGCCTCGAGAGGCTCAATAGGCAAAGCATCAATTAAAGCGATGCTCAAGGCTCCTTGGCACCGTTGACTCAAGGTGAGCGCTAAACAGCTGCCCGCTAAGCCACCACCGACAATAACGACTTGATAAGAGGTTCCCATTTAACGGCGACTCATCACCGCTTCAATCTCAGAGCGCTGCTTAATCAAGCCTTCCGTCAGCAGTTCATAGCTGCTAGCGGTGATAACCAGGTTATCCTCAAGACGAATTCCAATCCCACGATACGGTGGCGGCACAGCAGCGTCGAGATCGATGTAGATCCCTGGTTCAATGGTTAGCACCATTCCAGGTTGTAGCGGGCGATCAAGCGCACTGCTCTGAAAATCTCCGACATCGTGAACATCCAGACCTAACCAGTGACCCAGGTTATGGCAATAGAAGGGTCGATAAGCTTGTTCAGCAATCAATTGCTCCACTTTACCTTTTAACAGTCCTAAGTGCAGTAATCCAGGGACCAGCTGAGCAATGGCCGCCTGATCGGCTTGCCGAAGCGTCTTTTCAGGCCCTAGCTGCTGTAGGGCGGCTTGCTGCATCTGCCAGACCAGATCATATAGAGCAGCCTGCGTGTGGGTAAAACGACCGCTGATCGGCCAAGTGCGAGTAATATCACTGGCATAGCCCTGATAGCTACACCCAGCATCGATTAATACCAGATCACCCTCACATAAGGGAGCACTGTTTTCCGTGTAGTGTAGGATACAACCATTAGTGCCGCTACCGACGATCGAAGGGTAAGCAGGATAGCGAGCGCCTTGCTGGGCAAAGGCATAATGCAGTTCTGCCTCCAAGTGATATTCAAATAGTCCAGGACGGCAACTCTGTAAGGCTCGCTGATGCGCGGCAACATTAATTTTTGCGGCTTGCCGCATTAACGCAAGCTCGGTTTCTGATTTAATCAGGCGCATCTCATGCAACCAAGGCTGCCAATCGGTAATGGTAATCGGCGCCTGCCAGGCGGGTGCTTTGCCAGTCCGTAGTTGTTCCAACGCTCGATCTAACATCTTGTCAGCCGCAGGATAACGATTTGGAGCGTGATAAACCGTGGTTAATCGGTTCAATAACTCGGGTAATTGCTTCTGCACGGATTGTATAGAAAATGCTTGATCAACGCCTAGCTGTTGACAGGCAGTTGCCTGGCCTAACCGCCGCCCCTGCCACTTTTCCGCTAAGGAATCACGGGGCTGATTAAATAGCAAACAACAACCTTCTCCTGAAGCAGATTTCAGCAAAACCAATAGAGCGCCTGGTTCTGAGAAACCGGTCAGATACCAAAAATCGCTATCTTGCTGAAAGAAATAGTGCGTATCGCGACTGCGAACGGTTAATTCTGCGGCAAAAAACAGTGCCGCACTGGCCGGTGCCATTTTCAATAAAACTTGCCGGCGCCGCTGTTGGAACTCTAACACCATGGCTGATTTTCTCTTAATTGATTCAAGTAGTTAGGCAACCACTGATCCATCCTAAGCAAACCTTAGTAACTTTTTGGCTACTCCCTTCCCTAAAGTAAGCAGATTCCCCTTTTGCAGCAACCAAACTTGCCTTAAGATGAGGTGCTGGGGCTTACAACCGCTCCAGGGACTAACACGATCAGCCCAACAGATTGGATATTAACGGCGGTATTTTATTAGAATTTCATAGGGCATTAAAGCGATTTCGCCAAAATAATCCCACCTTAATAGAGCGAGTTTTCTTAGTGGTATGGGATGCCGATACTCCGGTTGCCCATGACAATAGCACCGCTCCAATGTTGGTTGACCTTCCAACGGGCTTAGCATGTCAAAAGTAGATCCTTAATGCGTCCAATGTTTTTGAATAATCAATTCATTATTTTACCAATGCTTTATGCTGTATTTTTGCTAATTTTTTGATTAAATATCCAAATATTATCTATTTAGAATATCTTCCACTAAATTAGCCGGGAAAATTTTATTTAATCTAATTGTTAACTATCCTAGTAGTATTAGCAATATCACACTTAAAAGCCACGCGCTTAATATTATGCTGACAAGAGCTGAAAAAAACCTATATTCCTCTGTGAATGGTTTTTTTTCATAACAATTTTATCAGGAATTCGGCCATGCTTAACTTTAAAAGCCCTCCGAAAAGTAAAGGGTAACATAATGAATAATCCCAGAAAGCCACTGTTAATTCCTTTATTGTGGCTAAGTCCATTGGTTTTTTTACCATCGCTTATTGCTCAGCCACTGAATCAACCGCTGGTCAGTGATCTACCGGTACTGGGTAAGCCCTGTGCTCTGGCAGCTAACCACGCTACCTTAATATCGCCAGCTTCATGGATTTCAGGTTCGCTATTCCCCCGGCAATTAACACCCACTGAAGCCAGACAACGATTGGCGCAGGTAGCGACTGCCTGGTTCAATCAATGGGGAAATGCCAATGTGGTACTACAAGGAAATTCTACGACAAAACCATGGCTTTCTTTGGAATTATCCCTGTTACTTCCCCTTTATCAAACGCACCAGCAACTTTTTCTGATTCAACCCGGGGTGCAGCACCACCAAAAGCAGACTACCTATAGCTGGGGTTTTGGGAGTCGCCACTGGCCAGCTGATAAAAGTTATTGGTGGGGAAATCATCTATTTTATGATTATTGCCCACAAGGGTCACATCATCGTTTGGGATTCGCTGGAGAGTGTCAAACCGAGCGTTACCGCTTTACGGTTAATGGCTATCTACCGCTGAGTCAGTGGCGTCAAGACAACCAGCAGTCCTGGGAAAGACGGGCTGCTCGCGGTTTCGATCTGCGGCTACAGCGGCAGCTCTGGCAGCAGCCTTGTCTATATCTCAATACATTGTTTGAACACTATTGGGGCCAATCACTGGTTTCTCTTGATAACGCTAAACCATCACTGCGCCCCACTGCCTTAACCCTTGCCATCGACTATATCCCTGTACCGCTAGTCACTGCCAGTTATGGCTGCCAATGGGCCAGTGGCGGAAAATTGAGCCACCAGTATAGGATCCAATTGACTTACCGCTTAGGAGTCCCCTTAGCACAACAAATCGATCCGGGTTTGGCAGCGGTTGTTTACACTCCGGCGGCCAACCGATTAGCAGTGATCCAACGCCGTTCACAGATGGTGCTGGAGCAGCGAGCACGGTTGGTTAATACCCCGGACGCACCGTCTAAGCCAGTCGAGGATACGATCCAATTAACCATTCCAGCTAGTGCACAAGGGGATCCTGGCGCATCGTTAGCGCTTAATATTGCCCTTAACAGCAGCTGTTCAGCCACCGAGTGGAATTATTTTGGCGAGGGTAGCTTTATCCGAGCTGATAGTGGCTATTCTGTGAAGGCTGATGAGGGGAAGTTGGCATTACAGCTACCTCAACAACCCGGCCAATACAGGCTGCGATTGCGGGCACAAAAAATCAATGGTCAGGATAGTGACTCTAACGAGATGATAGTCGAGGTTAATAACCTTTCAACGCGTATGGGGAGAACCAGCACTCCCCCTATGGCTGTAGATGACCAAGCTCAGTCCGAATCAGGTCATCCAATGGACCGTGAGGAAGCCGCTCCCAGTCCACCCGCTGGCCAGACAGAAAGCGTTTCATCGGAACAAGAATCGAAACAGGATAAATTTAATGCTCTGGTTGAGGCCGGTACATCAAGCAGTAGTGAGATGGCGTCTCAAATTTTTGATCAGGAAAAAGAAAATGGACCTTCACTCTCTAGCGGTTACCAAATTGAGCACGAAGAAGATGATTTAAACCTTCATACCTCATCACCTGAAAGTTTTTCTCACGAAAATAACAACCCAAGAGAAGTGACTACAACAGCAAGCTCAGAAATTATTCGGGAAATTCAGCCGATTGTTAGTAATGATGGTAGAGAGCTGAAGCATATTCGTGATTTTAAAACAGTAGGGGATTTTAGGAAATTAATCTTTCAGAAGACTATGAATGGTCCTAAATATATTTCTGATGATAAGGCAAGAGAAATAGTAGAAGGGTTTATTGAAAATCAACCTTTCGAATCTATTTCGGATATAAAATCTCAAAAAACTATTACTCCAAACTATGCAGATGCTCTCATGAAAAATAACCCAGATGTAGATTTTAATCCGATTAATAAATAATTTATCAGGGTAAATATGAATCTCAGAAATTTTATCAGGAATTATTTTATGCTATCGGTTGTTTCTTCTAATGAAGAGTTACCGTTATCAAAAAACCCGTCAATAGCAGGAGAAAATAGAAAAATATTTAAGGCATGTATAAATATTAATAACAAGCATGACCGCAGATTAATATATTCTACTGAAAGCATGGGAAATATATGCCAAGCGATTAGTCATGATTACCTTATAACTCTTCCTAAAACTTTACAATCAAGTATTATCCAATACCTGCCAGAAACTGCTAAAAAACAGCCTGATGAAATTTTTATCACAAGTCATTCTTTAGTAGATAAAATCAGTGATCCATTGATTGAACGAACTTTTATGGTCCTTATTATTTTATGTGCTATTCTTTATGTTAAGAGTAATCGTAGGCATAACACAGTTATTGACAATTATACTATTAACTATACTAACATTATAAAGCAAATAATTAATTTGGACGATACGCATAGAAAAGAATTATTTTCTGAAATGGTAAATCACATGTTAACTGATATTGTAAAACCCCTATTATCGTCCTCTGATAACGTAAGAAAGCTTACAGAAGCGATCAATAGTACGCCTGAATGTATTCCAGAATTAGCCGAACAAATAAACAATTGTACCCGAATAAAAGGCGGTCTAGCCCGAAACTCAAAATTAGTTGATAATCTAGAACAAGAAAACTTTTGCCTGGCTAACTAAATATCAATAAAGAATTATAAATAATAAATGCGCGAGATTTATTGTCATTAATTTAAAAAGGTTCAATTATGTTCAATAGACTATTTACTTCAAAAAATGAAAACCAAAACATCTATGCAGATATTTTAGAAAATTATGCAATTGTTAGTTCTTCTGAATACTCTGAAAACAATTTAATTCTTGATATACAAACTTTAACATCGTTGCCTATCAATGAACAAGTGAATATTTTAAATGAAAATTTTCCAGGGATCCATTTAGAACCGCCTAAGCAAGATTGGTCGGTTTTAAACACGGTAAGTGCCGTTATGATTCTCCCAGTATTAGGTTATATTATTAAACGTATCATAGGCTTCTTTGGGAAAAAAAATTCACAATCATCTTCAACCAATCCACCACCGAGCCCAGTTTCTGAGCCAGTCAATCAACTCTCCCAGAGCATGGCAGAAGCAAGTATGGGTGACCAGTCTACCTCTCGTCGTCGACCGACCACTCGCTCTATGACGAGTTCTCCAGAGTCTCAGGGTCTCCCGAATAGTGGCAACGATCCTCTCAATAATTGATTGTTTTTCGATCCAATGACACGCACGGCTAGACAATCTCAGTAAAAGCATTATCATAACTCTCCTTTTCATCGGAACAAGATCTTTAATAAGGAGTTATGGTGACACCCGTCGTCGCCCTGGTTGGGCGCCCCAATGTGGGTAAATCAACGCTGTTTAATGCAATAACCCATAGCCGAGCTGCTTTAGTCGCTGATTTTCCAGGTCTAACGCGCGATCGACTGTATGGCTCTGCTGAATGGTTTGGGCGCTTCCTGATGGTGATTGATACCGGTGGCTTAGAGGAGCAAGCAGCCATCCAAGGCGTGGATGTGCAAATGGCTTGGCAAGCACAACAGGCTATTCAAGAGGCCGATCTGATTTTGCTGGTCGTTGATGGTCGGGTGGGCTTAACCGCTGCTGATCGCTCGATTACCCAAAGTTTACAGCGGCAGCATAAGCCTTTTTTGTTGGTAGTGAATAAAGTTGAGGGTCTCGATAGCGCGATTGCCACCGCTGATTTCTATCGGTTAGGCTCTGATATTCCTCTATTGGCCACTTCAGCAGCTCATCAGCAAGGAATCAGCACTTTGATGCAGGCAACCATCAACAGCCTACCTGCTGTACCCGATACACTGAGTCCTGATAATGAACCCGAATCACCGGCTGCCGTTAATACCACTGGCCTAGCAACAGAAGCCGATGAAGGGATAGCTACCACCCGATCGTGTCTACTGAAGGGCAGTGCTCAAAAGCCGATACAGCTAGCGATTGTAGGAAGACCCAACGTGGGTAAATCATCGCTGACTAACGCACTATTAGGCGAAGAGCGTGTGATTGTTTACGATCTACCGGGTACGACCCGTGATAGCGTGATGATTTCACTCGAGCACCAAGGAACCCACTATGCGATTATCGATACGGCGGGCGTACGCCGGCGATCGCGGGTAGAAGAGATCATCGAAAAATTCTCGATTGTTAAAACCCTACAAGCCATCGAGCAAGCTCAGGTAGTATTTTTGGTGCTCGATGCCAGTCAAGGGATCAGTGACCAAGATTGCTCATTATTGCGCTTTGTTCTAGAACGAGGCCGCGCCTTGGTGATTGTCGTTAATAAATGGGATGCTCTCAGTAAATCGGACAAACTGCAGCTGCGACAGCAATTGGAGCGCCGTTTAGCCTTTATCAACTTTGCACGAATTCACTACATTTCTGCACTAAAAGGGCAGGGGGTTGGCCGCTTATTTGCTTCCGTTGCTGAAGCTTATGCCAGTGCGATGCGGCCAATGGCGACCCGTGAACTCAATCGTATCCTGCAGCAGGCGCAAAGTGACCATCTGCCTCCACGGGTTCGGGGGCGTCGAGTTAAGCTGAAATTTGCTCATTTAGGCGGCCATAATCCCCCTACCGTGGTGATTCATGGCAATCAAGTGGAAGCACTCCCAGAAGCCTACCGGCGCTACTTGAGCAACTATTATCGGCAAGCACTGTCCTTAGTAGGAACACCCATTGCTTTACAGTTCAAACAGGGAGATAATCCCTACGCGGGTAAGCGTAATGCTTTGACCTTAGCCCAGCAGCGACGACGCCAGCGTCTGATCCGTCACCGAAAGCAGCACACTCGATAAGCAGCGAGGCTCGGTAAATAGCTCTTTTTCCCTTACCCAAAAATACATTTAATGCCTGAGCTGTCGAGCAAACGCTAACATACGCTCTAAAGGCTGCAACGCCCGTTCCCGAAGCTGGGGATCAACGTGGACTTCATGCGCAATCCCATCACCCTCTAACGCTTCGGCTATTGCCGGTAAGCTATTTAACGCCATCCATGGGCAATGGGCACAGCTGCGGCAGTTAGCGCCTTCGCCAGCGGTGGGTGCCACTAAGAGCTGCTTTTCTGGGCAGGCTTGCTGCATTTTATAGAAGATGCCTCGATCGGTGGCCACAATTAAAGTTTGTTGCGGCAGTTGTTGAGCTGCTTTTATCAACTGGCTGGTCGAGCCCACCACATCAGCTTGCGCAATCACCGCAGCGGGCGATTCTGGATGTACTAAGGTAGCAGCTTGTGGATGCAAAGCCTTTAATTGCTGTAGCGCCCGTATTTTAAATTCATCATGAACAATACAGACACCCTGCCAAGAGAGTAAATCTGCCCCCGTTTGTCGCTGTAAATAACTGCCTAAATGGTGATCAGGTGCCCAGAGAATCTTTTCTCCGCGGCTGTCTAGGGTATCGATTAACTCCAAAGCAATGCTAGAGGTGACTACCCAGTCAGCTTGGGCTTTAATCGCCGCGGACGTATTGGCATAGACAACCACGGTCCTGTCAGAGTGTTGTTGGCAAAAACGGCTAAAGGCTTCAGGCGGACAACTCAAATCCAGTGAGCATTCCGCTGCTAAAGTAGGCATTAAAATCCGCTTTTCGGGACTTAGAATTTTAGCCGTTTCACCCATAAACCGTACCCCGGCCACAATTAAGGTATCCGCTGGGTGCTGGTGGCCAAAACGGGCCATTTCTAAGGAATCAGCAACGCATCCCCCCATCTCCTCTGTTAATGCCTGTAGTTTAGGATCGGTATAGTAGTGTGCTACCATGACCGCATTGCGCTGTTTTAATAGCCGTTTGATAAGATCATGATAATGCTGCTGTTGAGAAACCGTTAATACTGCCGGCTTATTGGGTAAGTCGTAGGGGGGGCGATCACAGCTGATCTGCATGGTGCTCTCGTTAACTAAATTGACGGTTCAATTATCAAGGGCGCCAGTCTACCGCTGAGTAGCTAGAGAGTCTACTGCTTCGCTTTATTATTTTAATCATGCATTAAAATTCTTGAGAGTGGAATCTACTGAGTGTCATATCAAATAACTTTTTAGTGAATCCTTATTATTAATTTTGAAATCTACCCTATATATTTTAACAAAATCAATGAATTGAATGGTAGACTTAATTTCATATAGCCTTACTATTAAGTATAAATATTAATTTTCATAAGATTTAAAAATTACAGAGGCATTCACTCCGCCAAAACCCGATCCATTTACCATCACATAATTAATATTTTTTAAAATGGCTTTGTTAGCAATGATGTTTAATCCTTCTGCTTTTTCATCTAAATTATCAATATTAAGAGAAGGTGGAAGGATATTTTCATTCAAGGCTTTAATAGAAAAGCTAGCCCCAGTAACGCCTGACGCCCCTAACAGATGTCCGGTAGAAGACTTAGTTGATGAGATATAAATCTTATATGTTGAAAACACGGTTCTTAGCGCAGCTAATTCGGCATTATCGCCAATAATCGTTGAGGTGGCATGCGCATGGATATAATCTATATCCTTAGCATTAAGCGCCGCTTTTCTCAAAGCGATCGTCATCGCTCTTGCTATGCCTTCACCATCTTTAGGCACTGAGGTAATATGCCAAGCATCTGATGTTGTGCCATAACCTTTTATTTCGGCTAAAATGGGAACCCCTCTTTTTTTGGCATGCGCTAGCTCCTCCAGAACTAATAGGCCAGCGCCTTCGCTTATGACAAAGCCACTCCTAGAACTATCAAAAGGGCAAGAGGCCTTAGCCGGGGAATTATTGAACGGTGTTGTCAGCGCTCTGGCTGCATTAAATCCACCGAGTGTAACAGGATTGATACAAGCGTCACTGCCACCAACTACAGCGATCACCGCATCCTGGTTTAAAATACTGTTATAACCGTCACCAATTGCCTGAAGGCTAGCAGCGAACGCTGCTCCCGGCGCACCGATTATTCCTTTAAACCCATATTTTATAGAGATATGAGCAGCAGCGAGATTAGCCAAAAATGAGAGCATGGTGAATGGTGATAATCTTTTGCTTCCCTGGGTAGCTACTCTGTTTACTGCCTGGGTAACCGTATGAACCCCCCCCCCCCCCCCCCCCCCCCCCCCCCCCCCCCATACTGGTTGCAATAATGGTTGCCACCTGCTTTATCCTTTTCTAAAGTAGGCACTAGGCCACCGATCTTTACAGGAGTATCTCCGTATAATGCCGAAGGCAAAGCTTTAATGCCTGAATTTCCCTTTATCAATCGCTCCCAAGCGATGTGACTATTAGCAGCTAAAGGTGATACCAGACCAATTCCGGTAACAACCACTCTTTTTAATGATGTTTCCCTCTACAGAATCTCCTTATCTAGGCTTATAATATACCTAAATCAGTTGAAAAAATTATCTCAATCCGAGTTTACTGGCCGTTTGGGATCAGAACCCATTCTGCGAACACTGATTTTAAAACTTGAAATCCCCGTCATCAAAAAAATTTTTAGTTAATAATCCTAAATTGAGGTAAATAGCGATGGCATTCAGTGGGTTATCTAAAGTCGACAGCAATCGATTTTCATCGATCTCTCAATCGATTTGGGGCAAAATGCATGATTACCGGTTAGCGGATGAAATCATAATTTGATTGACAGAGTGATATGGATCTGAATTTTTTAGAATTTGAGCGGCCGATTGCCGAGTTAGAGGCAAAAATAGAGGCCTTACGAGTGTTGGATCATCAGGAGCATGAGCAGTATCAACTGAGCTTAGACGATGAAATACAGCGGTTACGCCAAAAAAGCATTGAGTTAACGCGGAAGATCTTTAGTGAATTAAATGCTTGGCAGATCGTTCAGTTAGCCCGGCATCCTAATCGACCCTACACTTTAGATTATATCGGACATCTATTCACCGAATTTGATGCTTTAGCGGGCGACCGCCTTTACGGAGATGACCAAGCAATGATCGGAGGTGTCGCACGCTTAGAGGGACAGCCAGTCATGGTGATAGGTCATCAAAAGGGACGAACCACCAAAGAAAAAGTACAGCGTAATTTTGGAATGCCGTCACCAGAGGGCTACCGGAAAGCGTTACGGTTAATGAAGCTGGCTGAACGTTTTCGACTGCCAATTATTACTTTTATCGATACACCGGGTGCTTATCCCGGCGTTGGTGCTGAGGAGCGTGGGCAGGCTGTTGCCATTGCCGAAAACTTGCAAGAAATTTGTCAACTGTCGGTTCCGATTATTGTTACCGTTATTGGTGAAGGTGGATCCGGAGGTGCTTTGGCCATTGGTGTGGGTGACAAAGTTAATATGCTGCAATACAGTATCTACTCTGTGATCTCCCCAGAAGGATGCGCCTCTATTTTATGGAAAAGTGCCGATAAAGCAGCCATCGCTGCTGAAGCGATGGGATTAACCGCTCAACGTCTCCAGCAGTTGCAGCTGATTGATGCTGTGGTCCCTGAACCGCTAGGCGGGGCACATCGGGATTTTGTAGCGACTGCCCAGGCGTTGAAGCAGCAGCTGTTGGCCGATCTTACTGAGTTAACAGCTCTAGAGGCCTCACAACTATTGAAGCAACGTGAGCGGCGGTTGATGCGCTATGGCAGTGCATAATCGGGTAAACGGTTTAGACACTCTAGGCGCAAACTGAGTGACAAACCTCACCAAGCAACTCCTACAAACCGTAGAGCAGTCGCTGGCTGGGCACACCCAAATACTCTTAGCCCTAAGTGGTGGTTTAGACTCCCGAGTATTGCTGCATCTATTGCAGCGGTGGCGAACGCATCTTTCGGGACGATCTGTCCGTGCAATCTATATTCATCATGGCTTGTCAGCGCAAGCGGATGCCTGGGCCATTTTTTGTCAACAGTGCTGTGAGGGTGCTGAGATCACCTACGAATGCCTACCCGTCCAGGTTATTCGACGGCCTCGAGAGAGTTTAGAGGCCGCTGCCCGCACAGCGCGATATCAAGCTTTGGCTCAGCGAGTCACCTATGAAGAGGTAATCGTAACCGCACACCATCAAGATGACCAATGTGAGACCCTGCTATTGGCTTTAAAGCGTGGCAGTGGGCCAGCAGGGTTGGCAGCGATGCCTGCGGCGCAACCGTTTGCTGGTAGCCAGTTATGCCGTCCCTTGTTGACAGTATCTCGTAGCTATCTACATACCTATGCCCAGCAGCACCAGTTAACCTGGATTGAAGATCCTAGCAATCAGCTGCTCCAATTTGATCGCAATTTTCTTCGGCAACAAATTTTGCCCAACTTATCGGTACGCTGGCCACAGTTTACTGCTACGGTGGCACGCAGTGCCAGGCTATGTGGTGAACAGGAGCAACTACTGGATGAACTGCTGTTACCTAGGTTAGTTTCACTCATGGATACTCAAGGCTCTTTGGCAATTGGGCCTTTGTTAACTGAATCAGTTTTGAAGCGGCAAGCGTTATTACGGCGCTGGTGTCATCGGGTGGGGGCGCCTACTCCCAACCATCAGCAGTTAACTCAGTTATGGGATCGAGTAGCGCTCAGCCGACGGGATGCCAATCCGCAATTAACGATCAATGGGTGGCAAGTTCGGCGTTATCGACAACGTCTCTACTGGATAGCCCCCATGGCTATATTGCCGGCTCAATGGGTTTGGCAGGATTGGCAACAGTCGATCACCTTACCCGGGGAGTTGGGCAGGGTTGGCTGGCATCGAGTAGAACCGGATAAAAGCGCATCTGAGACCATGCATAGCGACTGGGTTCGACTTCCCGAACCTGATCAACGGGTAACCTGGCGCTTTGGGATCTCAGGAAGATTTCGTGTATTTGGCCGAGGTCAACGCTCTTTAAAAAAGCTCTATCAAGAGCGTGGCGTTCCTCCCTGGTTAAGATCTCGATTACCAGCACTCTACTACGATGAACAGTTGATTGCCATTCCAGGTATTGCAGTGACGGAAGCGGGAGCAGCAAAGCCTAACTTATCTACGGGACAGTTAATGTGGCAACCTATCGGTGTAGTAACCTGGCCGTAGGTACGGTTGGAAGCATTTGCCGAGGTAATATAAGAGGCCCTGTTGCCAATAGTACAAACAAGTCTGTAAAGGAGTTAAGGTACCCAATTTTTCAGTTGAGCTGAGCAGATAAATGTTTTCAGGGTGCGTCATTTTTAAAGAGCAATCAACTTATAGGTGGTGCATTATCGCTTATCCCGAACTCAGATTATAGGTCATAGGTATAGCGTGTAAGGAAGCTTAAAATGCATAAGCGGATGACAGTTACTTTGGATGAAGCGGTCTATGAAGGATTATATTGGATGGTTGGAAGACGGAGGATAAGTCAATTTATTGAGGATCGGGTGAGGCCGCCTGTAGAGGGTACGTCGCTCGATGAGGGTTATAGAGCTGTCTGCCGATAAGGTTCGCGAGAAACTGAAGCCATGGAATGGATCGCCACGCTTGCTGGGGATAGGGTTGTTGCAGCGCAGTGAAGTATGGTGGATCGAGTTCGACCCAGCTATGGTGTATTAGTCACGACATAATCTGACATTAGAGCTTGAAAAGAAGAGCATTACCGGTTTTGATAGAGGGTGTTGAACCTTTAATCAAAAACAAGCGGTAACTCTGATCTCCATAGTAACAAACCAATCATCAAACTGATCTGCTCTGGAAAAGTGCACACCGAGTTTAGGCTGCAGTTTCATAGTCCATAGGTGAAAGATAAGCCAGTGTAGAATGCCTACGCTGACGGTTATAAAATGCTTCTATGTAATCAAATATGGCGTTAGTGGCGATTCTCAGCCTGTAAATCCACTTTGATTCGTCTAACGCCATAGGTTTTTCGACTAGCCAGATATAGCGCCAGAATACGTTCACTTAAGACTTTATCTTCCTGTTCACGTTGGCTAGGTTGACGATTAAGCCAAGCATAAAAACCACGTCTACTGACTGACAGTAAAGAGCATAACCGCTTAATTGGATGGAAAGCTTGCTGTTTAAGTATCATAGCGAACCTTTCCTGCTTTCCTTGGAAAAGAGCGCAGCCACTTTTTTTAAAATCAGTTTATCTTCTTCTAATTCACTGATTTTCTTCTTTAATCGCCTGAACTCTAACGCTTGCGCAGAGCTCCGGGGTTGTCGGGTAAAGCCTGTATCCGATTTGGCCGTATAAAGTATTTTCACTAATCCCTAACTCTTTAGCCAGCTGGGGAACCGATTTTCCGCTTTCTGCCAGTAATTCCAGGGTTCGTCGTTTAAACTCAGGAGTATATTGTTGACTTGACAACTTGTCCTCATTCTCAAGTTTCATATTTGAAAATAAGGTGGGCATTAATTCAAGGGCAGATCAGGCAAAAAGATCTGGACGGAAAAAATCTGAACCGGATTTGATCTAACAGACACCCGATACATAACCGGTAACTGTCACATCAAGTCTAAATTTCTACAAATAAGACCTACGTAGAAAAAATTTATTTAGCAAAGTTAACCAGGTATTCTTTGAACTTCTCAAATATCTAAACTAATTACCCTGTAATTTAGCGATATCTTCGTCAGATAACTGAGTGAGTTGCTTAACCTGCACCATAGGCATATCGGTAGCTAATAGTTTCTTA
Source organism: Candidatus Symbiodolus clandestinus (assembly GCA_038960095.1). Classification (GTDB taxonomy): domain Bacteria; phylum Pseudomonadota; class Gammaproteobacteria; order Enterobacterales; genus Symbiodolus; species Symbiodolus clandestinus. Next base: position 20,895 of record CP152425.1, on the reverse strand, counting down.
GCTATCTCAAAGGTCCTTTCTTGTCGGCCCTGCTCCCGACCTTTCTGCTCGCCTTTATATTCAGCTTCATCTAACATAGCTTTGTGATCTCGAATACGCTTAGATTCATTTTCATAGGCGAGATATTCGGTTTCACTCCAATAGTGCTGATCCAACGCCTGATAAGCTTCTTCTAAGATGGGATGATCGACTAATTTTTTTAAATCAGCCACTGAAATTTGTGGTGCATGCTTAAAAAAACAGCACCAACGCTCTAGCATGTTGCTAAGGGGGTCTTCAGGCTTCTTAGTGAACTTTGGTAGTTCGATAAAAGTGAAGGAAAAATCTTTTAAATCATGTTCATAAGTGACTTTATCTAAAATAACATGATCCGACTTATAGGCGGCTTTATCCGGGAAAATGATGTAATCAGCAATGGCGATAAAGATAACTTCCTTTAAATGATGGTAACCATCGCCTCGATTGGCTTGCCTACCATAGGCTTTGGCAGCATAGAATTGAGCACGCTGTTCAAAGCCCCTGGTTTTGGCCACCTGCATCTCAATGATGTATTGGGTCCCTCGGAGGTCTTTACACAGTACATCAACAACACTCTGTTTTTTAATAGCGATATCAGGATCCTGAATAGTTTTTAGGAACTCAACTTGCTCAATTTTTTTATCACCTTTGAACTCCAGGATATCATTGATAAAATGGATCAGGACGGTTTTATGCTGTTCGCTACCGAAGATTTTTTGAAAGGCGACATCATTTTTTGGGTCTAATAGTTTAGCCAACATAAATTTTTTCTCTGAAAACTATTAAGACTATTCTATCATACCGTAGTAAACAGTGATAAGTTTCTATTTTTCATAGATAAACCTTCATTCAATCAATAGGCCTTAAGAGCAATACCGTAAGCCCTGTTCCATCAGGCTCGATACCCACTACGGTGTAATCCAGAGCACTAAAACTTACTCGGGATCCCTTAGTAACGGTGAAAGCATCTTGATCACGAATCACTACATGAGGTTCGATAATTCCGGTGGTGATTTGACCTAATTGCGGTGCAAGCCAAGGTGCAGTAAACATTCCTTGACAGGTTTGGCCATTAATTTCCACACTATCAGACAGTAGATCAAACAAGCGACTATCCTGAGCAGCAATCAATTCACGAAAGGTTGGGACAATCATTTAGCCATCAGCTTAATGATGGCCCGCGGTTTTGTGCAAAGATTCAATGGATTAGATTGCGCTTCGAGCTCGATCCCTTTATCTAATCGCAGTCGCTCCTGCTTAGCATAAAAGGGCAAGCCAATAGTATTAACGGTTTCTACATAATCGGCGGGGGCATAGCGAGTAATTAACAGTCATTCGCTATTATATTCCGCAACGAGATGCTAAAGAGTATGCGGGTGCTTCCGGCGTGCCGAGACTGCCAACTGTTCAATTAGAGAAAGCCATGTTCGAGCAGCTTCGTAGTCTATTATGTTCCCCCAATTTAATATCACCTCTATTAGCACAGGCACAGCAACAGGAGCCAACACTGGATGAAGCCCAGGTGACAGTGGCCATGACGAAACTGGATAGCATTTGGGCAGAACTGTTTCCTGCCGAGCAAGCCAGGATTTTTAAATTATTAATTGAAAAGGTGATAGTCTCAGCGGACAGTTTAGAGGTGCGTTTGCGCTCCACAGGGCTAACAGGCTTAGTTGGCGAAATAACGCAACAACCATTATCCCCTAGCTAAGGAGTTGCTGCATGAATCGGGTAACCATCCAAAGCAGGGGTGAAACAGAGCTACTAGTGGCCAGCGATGGCCGTTTGACGTTATCAACACCGATTCATATCAAGCGCCGCGGCTGGCACAAAGTGGTCACTCTGCCAGATGGCAACGTGTTAAAAAGTAATCTGGATAAACCGACGCCACTGCAGTTAGCCTTGGCTCGTGGCTATTACTGGCTAGCCTTATTGGAGTCAGGCAGGGCGACCAACTTGGCTGAAGTAGCCAAACAGGTCGGCAAGGATAACGCCTATGTCAGCCGGATGGTTAATCTCACCACACTGGCCCCCGATATTGTGGCGGCTATTCTAGATGAAAATTTACCAGCTACCGTCACCTTATTCATGCTGGCATCCAACACTCCATTGCTTTGGGAAGAGCAGCGGGCAAGGCTAAAATCATCATAAGCTGGATGGTAGACAGCAAATATCCCTTAAATTTTAATTGACTCGCAGCAAAAAGTATAAAATACTGGAAAAACATGGAAAGACTATAATGAGTGGTAGGGCTCTTCATGCAAAAACCAAGGGATTCATTCGCCAATCACTTACCCGCTAATCTGCAAGCGCAAAAACCGCACCGTCACCTCTGGGATAACCATCATTCCTCCGGCAGCGATACTGCCGCCGAAGAGGGTGATTTGGCGGTAATGGATGTCGCCTTACGTCCCTTGTTATCGTCAACGGCTACTACTGCTACGCCAAGCTCCACTCCACCGGGTCACTCCTCATCAACGGCTCGATTGACCAGGCCCATCGGCACGACTGCGTTTAACAACTATCGACAACACCTAAAAAAACGCGGCCCTTACGAGGTGCACTGTGAAGTCCTGGATAACCGCCAGGGAAAAATCATTGTTGATGGGGCTCTCACTATCTACTGTGGCCAACTACAGAGTACCAATGGCATGATTGCTGCCACCGGTCCCATCCATATTGTCTGTCATGAATTTTGTAACTCAAACGGTGTGGTTCAGTCTCACGTCGGCACCATTACCATCACCAGCCGTTATGCATTGTGCAATCAGCAGGGACAGCTTCTTGCCCAATCAGATGTCACCCTGGCCAATCCACACGCTCGGTTTGATAACCGTCACGGTTCGATTATCAGCCAAGGTTTGCTGCAGATCACTGGTGATGCTGTAACCAACCAGGGGCAGATCGCTGGCGAATCGATTAATCTGACGCTGAAAGGACAGTTGATAAACGGACCAGCAGCGGCGATTCAAGCAGCAAAAAAATTGGATGTCATCACCGGCCATAATTGTCGCAATGAAGGGCAGATACAAGCCGTTCAGCAAATCAAATTGCAAGCCCCAGTAATTGAAAATCACCCCAAAGGGGTCATCGAAGCCAAACAGACACAGCTATTGACCAGCAATCCAGGAGAATGCATTAATCAGGGGCTGATTGATGGGCAGATGACAGCGATACGAGCGAATAAACTCAGTAATCTCGAGGGTGGAAGGCTCTATGGTGATGAGGTGTTACTGGCCACCGAAACTTTGGTCAACCAGCCTAAAAAAAGCGATCACAAACCGATGATTGCTGCCCGCCAACAGCTGACTATCGGCGCCCAGAAGATAGTGAATCGAGAGGGTGCCTTGATAATCAGTCATGGTTCGATGACAGTTGGCGGCCAGCTAGATGAACAGCAGCGGCTGAACGGCACCAGTGCCTTGCTGGATAATCTTTCAGCAACCATCGATGTCCAGGGTGAAGCGCACTTTCAGGTGGCCACCGTCAATAACCGTGATATATTTTTCAGCACACAATCAGTAGCAATTAGCTCAACCCGTTACCGACAAATGCAGCGCGATGGTGATACGGTTCGGGTACCGATTAATGATGAGACACTGCGTAATTTCACTGATGCCCGTTATACGGTCTACGATTACCACCGAACGGTTAGCGAAACCGTCATTCAACGACAATCCCCCGCCCAACTGTTGGTGGGTCAAAATCTCTCTCTCACGGGAATCTTAACTAATGATAAAAGCCAAGTCATCGTAGGTGGCCAGCTGTCTGGCTCGATGAAATCGATTAACCATATCGACGCTTTCGGCAACCGAGTGACCACAGAACAAGGGACCACCCAGTTCACCTATACCGATTGGGTTAGGGATAATGGTTTGGGAACCACTCAGTTTAAACGGATTTGGCAATCCCCAGTTAGCTATCAAAAAGAAGTTGAAAACAGCCGTTATCTGCTGAAGATAGCGGTTGAGCAACAGAATCAAGGCCCACTATCATCCAGCTATTCAATAGCTCAATGGACGAAAACAGCCCTCGACTCATCGAAAAAATCGGCTGTGTTAACACTATCCCTGCCACCGTTATTCAGGATAAACCGTGATAATCCACAGCAACCCTTAGTTAGCAGCGACCCCCGTCTGTTTAACTATCGAGGGGCGCTTGGAATTTCAGCGTTAGTAAACCCTAGTTTGCCCTTACCTTCCCTGTGTGGTGACGTTGGATACGCACAGTATCTAATCCGCGAACAACTGATTACGTTAACTGGCCACTGCCTTTTTCCCGGCTATCGAAATGATGCCGAACAATATTTCGCCCTATTGAACCAGGGAGCTGAGACGGCTAAAGTGCTGGATTTAATCCCTGGCCATGCCCTGACCGCAGAACAACAGCAGTGCTTAACCATAGACATTATTTGGCCGGTTCAACAGCCGATTACGCTAGAGACTGGAGAAGTCACTGAGGAATTAATTCCCAAACTGTATCCGCGCCACAAACTCCTTAGACCGCAAGGCACAGCACTGATAACCGCCAATGAAATTGAGCTATCACTCACTGAAAAACTAAACAGCAGCGGAATCCTGCAGGCACGAAATCAGTGTCAAATTGCTGCAAATGCTGTAGATAATCAGGGACAGATCACTGGCGAACACATCAATTTGGCGCTGAAAGAACAGCTGATAAACGGGGAAGCAGCGGCAATTCAAGCAGCAAAAAAACTAGAGGTAATCGCCGGCGATGATTGTCGCAATGAAGGGGATTTGCTGGCAGGCCAGCAACTGCACCTGATGGTAAAAACGCATCTCAAAAATCGCGGCACGATTGCTGCACAAGAGGTTGATTGTCAGGCGCATAGCATCAGTAATTGGTTCAAGGATAAAGCTTCGGGAGCAGCTATTTTAAAAGCAGAAAAGTGCTTAACCGTCAGCGACTGTTATGAATATTATAACGAAGGACAAGTACAGGCCGGAGAGAAAATACTCCTTCACGCCCGTACCATTCATAACCATAAAGATGGCAAAATTCAAGCCCCTACTATGGAACTTATCGGCGGTTGGGAAGAGAGCGCCGATGTTTCTTTATGGTCTGGGGGTGACGTCAGTAACCACGGCTCAATAGAGCTGTGCCATGGCTTAATGCGGGCACGGACGGTTTTTAATGGCAGCAATGGTCAGGTTTATGCGGATGATCTACGGATTGAAGCAACCTACTTTTATAACGATTCACAGAAGCAAGAACCGGAAGAGGTACAAGAGCGGGACACCTTACTGATAGCCCGTCAGCGCTTAACCATCGGTGCCAGCCGTATCATCATCAACCGAGACCAAGCGCTGCTCTATAGTGGCGGTGATTTGAGCATTGGCAAAACACTGGATGACCAGCAGCAGGCAGTCGGACCAGCAAAAGTCTTCAACAATCTCTCAGCGACGATCGATGTTCAGGGAAATATGCAACTCAACGCCGAGGAGAGTAACCATGAAGATATTCATTTTAGTACCCACTTGGTAGAGGTTAGTCGGAGCTCGGGCGGACATCGCTGTGGTTCTACCTACTATGGATACGATACCATCGTCTCGGAAACCCGCATTGCGACTCATGAACCGGCTAAGCTGCTGGTGGGTGGTACGTTAACCATCAACGGAGAACATTTTTACAATCGTCAAAGCCAGGTCATTTACGGTGTGAAACTGCAGGGCAGTCTACAGGGCCTGGAGAATATCGATGGTGAGGGGAAGCGAGTGACTGAGCGGCGCGGTCACTCTGTTTTGGATACCCGCTGTGGCCTTTTTGGATTAGGTCATATCCACCGAGAAGGCCCTTATTACACTTATCAAGACCATCCGATTTCCTTAGGGGTGGTGATCGAAAAACAAGGCAGCAAACCAGATAGTCCAGGCGGTCAACTGGCTCGGCGCACCACTGATTTCAGCGTTTGTGCATTACAAATCATCCATCGACAGATTGATGGGCTAGCCGTGCGCATAATGACCCTTGAAGAGTTGCCAATCCTGCCCACCGGCGGGCTGTTTTCGGTTAATACGCAAAACCCGCAGGGCCCACTGATGCAAACCGATCCGCGGTTATTTGGTTATATAGATGGCGCAGATGACTCTATCGCTACTTTTACGGTAATCGTCAACCCATCGTCCAAACTGCCTCCCTGGCTAGGCGACACTTTTTATCTGCAGCAACTGGTCCGCCAGCAGGTGCAGAAACTCACCGGCCAGCGATTTTTAACCGGCTTTCGCCACGATACCGAGCAGTGCCTAGCCCTGGTACTACGCGGCAAAGAACTGGCCCAGCAACCGGGATTTAAGATTGGAAAACAACTGACGGCCGAGCAGATGCAACAGCTACAGCAGTCAGTGATCTGGCCGATTAGGCAATCATTCACTCTGGCCGATGGTAGCCAGCGATGGGTGGTCATCCCACAACTCTATGCGGTTATCACGGATACTGAAGTTCCCTCTGCAGTTGCCATGATCCATGGTCATCAAATGGAACTGCAGCTTAGTGGCAAGTTAATTAATAGCGGTAGCTTGCGGACAGTAAACACCTTGGCCGTAAAGGCACAACGGATTAGCAACCAGGGGATAATTTTCGGCGATCGCGTGCAAATCCAGGCAGAGCAAGACGTTGACCACCAAGGGAAGCTGCTGGGCGCCAAACAGTTGTTACACGTGAAAGCCGGGGTTGATTTTGTCGCCGCCACTCGAAGTCATAGCAGTCAGGTTAAAGACAACCGCGGACATTACTCTGCCAACCAGACGGTTCTAGGGGAGCGGTCGCGGATGCTAGACTTAAACCATAAGAGTAATGCTTTATGAATCAATCAGTTGAGAATGAAAAAAATATAGGAATTCATAAAAATAAGCAGCTTATTAGTATTAAAACATATTCTGGTTGTGGGAGTCTTCGTATCGATCCCAAGGGGAAAGAGTATCGGTTACCAGTAGATACTGATGATAAGACGCTAGGGGATGCTGTTTTAGACACGCTGAACTATAGTCGCATTGTCCATCCGAAAGAAGATCCTGAACTATTTAATAATCAAAAAACAATGGAAAGATACCAGCAGTGGGTTGCCGAACTAATGGCAGAATATGGCTATAAGAGCCGTCGGGCGTTATTTAAAGAGATGCACTCCTGCGAGATTAAAAAATTAGAAGGAGAAATTATTATTTCACCTAATTGGCATGAAAAACTAGAAATGTGGAGCGACAGAGAAGATCTTTGTCCTGTTATTATTCCAGACAGCAGTAGCCCAGAAGAAATAGGTGCCGCCCTGAAACTGGCGTTTAGTCGCTGCCGATAGCTTTTTGTAGTTATCTAGGTTTGCAAGACGACTGCAGACATTTGATGTATTGAATTGCTCTTTAACAATCTGGAACCTCGCTAATACTGAAACATTCACATCAAGTATTAACTTTGGGGGCAACAACAGGCCAAACAGCTCACCGAGCAAGCCGAGGATTTTAGCAATCAGCTAACCGACAGCCAGCGCCAAGCGTTAATCCATAATGCGGGTGAACTAGCAACCCAAGCACAACAGATTGCCAAAGACTGGGGCGCTGGCGGGACCTATCGACAAATTACCACCGCCCTAATGGCTGCCGCTGGTGGGAACCTAAGTGCCAGCAACCAACTATTTATGCAGACTGCTGTCGTTAATTACCTGCAACAACAGGGCGCCGGTTACTTAGGGCAACTGGTCAGCGAAGGCAGCCTAAAGGAAGGCACTCCCCTGCATGCCACACTCCATGGCTTAATTGCCGCCACAGGTGCCGCGGCTTGCGGGCAAGCAGCCTTGAGTAGCGCTGCTGGAGCGGCTGCGAGTTCACTGTTGACTCAACTATTTAGCGATAGCCACCCTGAAGAAACCCAGGGAGAGCAGCTAGCCAAACGCAATCTAATCACCAGCCTAGTCACCGGCATCGCCACCATGACCAGTGACTTGAACCCGGCAGCCGCCAGCAGCGCCGCCAGTGCTGCGACTGACAATAACTGGCTAGCCAGCCAACAAATGGCACAAATGCGTCGAGAGCTCAATGCGGCTGAGACATTAGGGGAAGAGCTAAAAACCTTGGCCAAATGGAGCGCTATCAGCGGTGAGCAAACCTTAATAACCATGAGTGGGATCGCTGATGGTGTTATCGACGCCGGTATACAAAATATCTCTGGCCTGGTAGAACTGATTCGTCACCCGATTACTGGATTAGAGGGAATCCGTAACCTAATCAGTGACCCAGAGGTGCGAGCGCAAGCCGGGGAACAGCTTCACAGCTATTTAGTGCAAAAAATAGATAACATCACCACCGCGCTACGGGAAGGCGGTCGAGACAATGCCTGGCAATTAGGACACGATATTGGCGAAGTCACTGCCCATACCATCTCCGCGGTCACCGGAGCCTACGGCGCCGCCAAAGGCTGTGTCGCACTGGGTAAAGTCGGCATTAAGCTAGGCACCGGCAGTATCAATGCCGCCAAAGTTCTGCATGCCATGGATGCCAGCAAAGCCGTCCGCCAGGTCGGCACCAAAGCCGCACAGCTGTCGAAAGACACCCTCAATCGCACTAAAAAAGTTATTGAAGTAGTCAAAAAAGGGTTGCGCCCTGGCGCTACCAAACACCGCGTAGTTTCTCAAAAAAATACCGGGGTTAACTGGAATGCCGGCATCCAGGAACGCGGGCTGGCCTGGGAAAATTACTATGCCACCCAGGTCTCGGTAGAATCCAGGCTTCCTGCCGGTTTTAAAGTCTATGATTTCTACGACGAAACCACTAAAGTAGCTACTAGCGCTAAAAGCCTGGATACCGCTACCGCTGCCAAAATTGCTAACCCGAAACAGATATATCACACCATGAAACGAGACATGATTGATCCGATTATCGATTTTAGAGAACATACTCTTTGTAAAAGAACCGTTAAGGCTGCAGAAATATTACATCGAGAGCTGCAGCTGGCCATCCCTAAAAATACCACTCCAGCACAGTGGGTACAGATTAATCGGGGGATTGATTATGCACAGCTGAATGGCATTTATATTGAGATAACCTTACTTAAACCATAAGAGTACCTATTTATGACACAACTGGTTGAAAATAAAGCCTGTGCAGAAGTGTATAAAAATAATGAGTTTGTTAGTATTGAAACCTATTCTGGCTATGGAAGTTCCCGTGCTGATCCCAAGGGAAAAGAGTATCGATTGCCAGTAGATGCTGATGATAGGACCCTAGGGGATGCTGTTTTAGACACGCTACAATATAGCCGAATTGTCCATCCGAAAGAAGATCCTGAACTGTTTAGTAATCAAAAAATGATGGAAAGATACCAGCAGTGGGTAGCCGAACTGATGGCAGCATATGGTTACAAAAGTCGCCGAGCGCTATTTAAAGAAATGCACTCCTGTAGCATTGAAAAAATCCAGGGAAGTATCACTATTTTCCCTCGTTGGCATGAGAAGTTGGAAGGATGGAGTATTAGCGCTAGCAAAGGCCCTTTTCCTATTATTATTCCCGACAGCAGCAACCCAGAAGAAATAGGTGCCGCCCTGAAACTGGCGTTTAGTCGCTGCCGATAGCTTTTTGTAGTTATCTAGGTTTGCAAGACGACTGCAGACATTTGATGTATTGAATTGCTCTTTAACAATCTGGAACCTCGCTAATACTGAAACATTCACATCAAGTATTAACTTTGGGGGCAGCAACAGGCCAAACCCCTGACCCAGCAGGACTCTCAGCGCCTTCAACAGCTGCAGCAGACTTTACACGATAACCGACACTGGGAGATGGGCGGCAATGGCCGACTGCTGATGAGCGCCTTCACCCTAGCGGCTGGCGGCAATGTCACCGGCTCAGCCAGTCAACTGCTACAGAGCACGGTGGTCAACACCCTACAAGGCCTCGGTGCCCAACAAATCAAATTGCTGGCCGACAGCCTTAACAGCGAAACCGCCCGCACCGCCTTGCAAGGACTCCTCGCCGGAACCGGAGCAGCCATCCAAGGTCAGAATGTCATCCCCGCCGCCCTGGGTGCCAGCGGCAGCGTGGTTCTCAACAACCTGTTTGAGGCTGCCTATGGTGAAAACAGTCAAGACCTTACCCTCGACAAGCGCCAAGCCCGCCGCAACTTAGTCACCTCAATCATCAGCGGCACCACCCAAGCCCTGGGGGGTGATGCCATACTAGCGAATACGGCAGCAATCCTAGAGATGGAAAATAACTATCTCAGTCAAAAACAGGAAATTCAAAAAAATCAGGAATTAGCTAACTGTCCAAATGTTATTGATAAAACTGCCAAAGAAATCAAATGGCTCCTGGTTAGTGCTGGGCAAAATGGCAGCGTGGTTGTCGGTGTGATTGCAGGCACTCCGGTTGCTTTGGTAGAGGTTGGCTGTGATATTGCTCAGGCCGTACGCCATCCAATAGATACCTGCTCAGGGCTTAAGAAACTCCTGGGCAGTTGGGAATCGCTATGTGATTTTCCCCAACTACTAGAGCAGGCCCTCGATGCCCAATACAATAAAATGACCCATGAATTGGAGCGAGCAGGAATTGCTGGCTCCTTCAAAGGTGGAATAGAAGCCGCTAGGCTGGGAATGGACGTTACCCTATTAGGCGGTTCCGTTAGAAGTGTTTTAAACGCTGGTAAGTCCCTTACCGGTACCAGCATCAAGTTAAGTATTAACTCTGCGGAAATGGTTAAAACCTTTGGCTTACCTGGCGCTATTAAAACAGGGGTACAATCGACTGCCAATGCTGCTAAGTCAACGATTAACAACGTGAGTTCAGGCGTTAGCCAAACTGTCAAACAAACGGTTAAAGTCGCTCAAGCGCTTGTTAAATCCAGCGCAGCCAAGCAGGCATCCTCGGTTGCTGAAAAAGGAGCACAGTGTTTTAAGAAAGTATCTAAATCCTCTTCGGGGGTAAGCACACATTCCCATGTCCCAAGGAAAAATCTCTCTACCTCCCTGAGCAGGTCCGAAAAAGCTATTGGAAAAAACTCTTTTGCTGCTATAAACACTTCTGAAAAACCCATTGAGGGAATTAGCTTCCCTCTTGATTTCTCTTCCAATATAGTAATTGAAGACTCTGTTTTTAAATTTAATAAAATTGAATCTAAAATAATTAGTGAAGCCAAGTGTATTCTAAATTCTCCAGAAATTTCTAAAATTAAAAATGCTCATGGAACAGGAAAACCGATTACCATAAAGATTGGAAATCGTATTATTCAATATGAACCAAGCTTACCTGCATCAGGTATGACCATGTTTGGCGATAATGGATTTCTGATCGGTAACGAGGCTTTTACATCAATTCAAGAATTTAGAAAAACAATTCTTCACGAACTATATAGATTACAAACAAGCAAATCATCATCTGGGGTTTCTAAAACCCTTGCTGCTCAAGAGACAAAATCTGCCGCTGATTTCGCAAGTAATGCTGTCAGTGCCCTGGAGTCTATTAAATGATTAATGCAAAAAAATGGATTGATGCCGGAAAAGCATTAGCTATTAATCCAAACTACTTAGTGCCATGCCCTAACTGTGGTAAAGATAACCTTAAGGTTCATGATATTCGTTCTAATGATGATCCTTTTGTAATAGAAAGATTCATGAATTGCGAACGTTGTAGAGCTTCCAATTCTATGAGATTAATTAGACCATCAGAGCTGTAATACCAGTGTGGTATAACTCAGTGTGGCTCAGAATGCCCAGCAATTAATCCAAGCGGCCGAGCAGCTACAGCTATCCGCTGCTAAAGACCTACAGCTATTGGCCAGTCAAAGTCAGAGTCATCAGCAAAGCCATCAAAGCTCCAGTAGCCACTCATTTGGGGTTGGATTGGGCAGCAGCGGTAATGGAATAACCACCAGCCTGAGTGTCGGCAAAGGCCACCGCCAAGGGGATAGCACTCACTATCAATTGACGCAAGTGAGCGCCGGCCAAAAGGTTATCCTGCAAAGTGGTGGTGATACCTTAATCCAAGGGGATATTAAAGCCCGGCAGATACAGGGGCAAGCTCGTAATTTAACCGTTGAAAGCCTGCAAGACACTGACTACCAGCAAGGGCAGCAACAGCAGCTGGGGGTCAGCTTAACCGCCGGGGCCAACAGTATTAGTGGCAGCATCAACCTCAATAATAATCACTATCGCAGCGACTACGCCAGCGTCCAGCAGCGAGCGGGGCTGGAATCCGCGGATGGCGTATCCAATATCGGGTAGAAAAAAACCTTCACCTGAGCGGTGCAGGAATGGCAGGGAATGAAGAAGCGGTCAAGCACGACCGTATTCAAATCGTTGCTGGTACTGTAACCCAAAAAGCGATAGAAAACCGCGACGACAATAACGCCAGCAGTGTTGGACTGGGCATCGGGTTCAGTCAATCGAAAAACCAGCCACAAACTGGCGTGGGAAAAAACCAATTAGGTCAAGCCTCTACCGGCGCCTTACAGGTCCCTGGCAGTCAGCTCCCTAGCCAGCATGGCCTGAGTGCCACAATGCCGGTAGTGATGAATGCCGGTCATTCAGCCAGCAGTACCACTTATAGCGGCATCAGCAATGCGGCCCAAGCGGTCACCATCACCAATCCCGCTGGCCAGTTAGCCCTAACTGGCCAGACCCCTGAGTAAGTGATTGCTGCTTTAGAGAGTAGTGTCATCAGCGGCCAAGATGGCAGCAACGCCCTAAAACCCATCTTCAATCAACAGGAAATCGAAGCCGGCTTCCAGATAGTCGGCGCCCTGACTCGCGAAGTGGGTACTTTCCTGGAGAATCTCACCAGGACTGTTACCGAAGCGCAACAGGCGTTAAAGCAGGAGCAGGCCAAACCCCTGACCCAGCAGGACTCTCAGCGCCTTCAACAGCTGCAACAGACCCTACAGGATAACCGACACTGGGGCGCCGGCGGTACCTATCGACAAATTACCACCGCCCTAATGGCTGCCGCTGGTGGGAACCTAAGCGCCAGCAACCAACTATTTATGCAGTCTGCTGTCGTTAATTACCTGCAACAACAAGGTGCCGGTTACTTAGGGCAACTGGTCAGCGAAGGCAGCCTAAAGGAAGGAACTCCCCTGCATGCCACACTCCATGGCTTAATTGCCGCCACAGGTGCCGCGGCTTGCGGGCAAGCAGCCTTGAGCAGCGCTGCCGGTGCTGCTGCGAGTTCATTGCTAACTCAATTATTTAGCGATAGCCACCCTGAAGAAACCCAGGGAGAGCAGCTAGCCAAACGCAATCTAATCACTAGCCTAGTCACTGGCATCGCCACCATGACCGGTGACTTGAACCCGGCAGCCGCCAGCAGTGCCACCAGTACTGCGGTTGACAATAACTGGCTAGCCAGCCAGCAGAAGGTACAGATGCGCCGAGAGATAAATGCGGCTGAGACATTAGGGGAAGAGCTAAAAACCTTGGCCAAATGGAGCGCTATCAGCGGTGAGCAAACCTTAATAACCATGAGTGGGATCGCTGATGGTGTTATCGACGCCGGTATACAAAATATCTCTGGCCTGGTAGAACTGATTCGTCACCCGATTACTGGATTAGAGGGAATCCGTAACCTAATCAGTGACCCAGAGGTGCGAGCGCAAGCCGGGGAACAGCTTCACAGCTATTTAGTGCAAAAAATAGATAACATCACCACCGCGCTACGGGAAGGCGGTCGAGACAATGCCTGGCAATTAGGACACGATATTGGCGAGTTAACCACCCATACCATCGTGGCAGTCACCGGAGCCTACGGCGCCGCCAAAGGCTGCATCGCACTGGGTAAAGTCGGCATTAAGCTAGGCACCGGCAGCATTCAAGCCGCCAAAGCCCTACATGCCATGGATGCCAGTAACGCTGCCCGCCAGGTCGGCACCAAGGCTGCACAGCTGTCGAAAGACACCCTCAATCGCACTAAAAAAGTTATTTAAGTAGTCAAAAAAGGGTTACGCCCTGGCGCCACCAAACACCGTGTAGTTTCTCAAAAAAAGACGGGAGTTAACTGGAATGCCGGCATCCAGGAGCGCGGGCTGGCCTGGGAAAATTACTATGCCACTCAGGTTTCGGCAGAATCCAGGCTTCCTGCCGGTTTTAAAGTTTATGATTTTTATGATAAGACTACCGGTGTGGCAACCAGTGCCAAAAGCCTAGATACTACCACTGCTGCCAAAATTGCTAATCCGAAACAAATATATCACACCATGAAACGAGATATGATTGATCCGATCATTGATTTTCAGCAAGATTTTCGGATGCGTACTAGGGTTATGGATGTAGATATTGTGCGTCGTGAACTACAGCTAGCCATTCCTCAAAACACCACGCTAGCCCAATGGGCGCAGATTAACAGAGGGATTGATTATGCACAGCTTAACGGAATCCATGTAGAAATTACTTTAATAAGGCCATAAATATAAAGACACTATCATGCAAGAGGTTACTAAGAAGTCTTGGGCATCAGCCTATAAAAATAAGGAGTTTATATTTATTGAAACTAGCTCTGGATATAGAAGTAGTCATGGAGATCCAAAAGGCAAACAACATATGTTAGGTCTAGACGTCGATGATTTAGCGCTAGGAAATACGCTCTTGGACGCCTTGGCACATAGCCGTTTTCTGCTGCCAAAGGATGACCCAGATCTGTTTAGTTACGAAAAAACCGCTGAAAGGTATCAGCAATGGGTTACAGAGATTATGGCGCACTATGGCTACAAGAGCCGCCGAGCAATGTTCAAAGATATGCAGACTTGCGGAATTGAAAAAAAATTTGGTTTAATCACTATTTTACCGAGTAACCATGACCGATTAGAGGGTTGGAGTGGTACAGGTATTAAAGAAACTGACCATGTTGTTATATCTGAGCATAGCTCACCCTCTGAAATAGGTGCCGCCCTGCGACTGGCATTTAGCCGTTGCCGATAACTTTGTGTAGTTATCTACAGTTTGCAGAACTACTGCAGACATTTGATGTTTTGAATTGTTCTTTAACAATCTGGAACCTCGCTAATACCTAAACATTTATATCAAATATTAACGTTGGTGGCAGCAACGCCCTCACCCGTGAGGTGGGGACATTCTTGGAAAGTCAAGCTAGGGAAGCGGATAATAAACAGCAACAGGCCAAATCACCACCGCCTTACAAGAAGGTGGCCGGGACAATGCTTTTCAGTTAGGTCATGATATTGGCGAAGTCACTGCCCATACCATCTCCGCGGTCACCGGAGCCTACGGCGCCGCCAAAGGCTGTGTCGCACTGGATGCTGGCGTCGCGATTCGTGCGGTCGGCAATAGCGCAGCTGCTGCGAGCGCCCAAGTAGCAGAAAAAGTTGGCGAGGCGGCCAGAGCAGTACAGCAGCTGGGAACTTCTGGGGTTGTCAAAGAGGCCGGCAAATTGGCAGCCACTGCCGCTAAGCAGGTTCCTGGTATCGCCCTGGAAGTAGCCCTACAGTCAACCATCGGCATTAGTTCCGAGCAGTTTGCTCAGGCCTTAATCGGGCTGGTGAATCCCGAAACCCCGCTGGCTGCTCGGGCACGTCAATTTGCTGTGATGATGAGTCAAGACAAGGGGCTACTCGGGGAAGCGCTGGCTCGAAAAGAGATAGAATGTCTGCTGCCGGGCTCTAAGGTAATCAGCCAGCCTTTAAAAGTTGGGGAACGCGGCATTGACCTGGTTACCAAAATTCAAATTAATGAAATCGATCACTATATTATCATTGAAGCTAAAACAGGTACTTCAAAGTTAAATCTCACTAAAAAAGATGGGTTACAGATGAGTGATACTTGGATCAGAGGAGAGGGGAGTGGATTCGACCGTTTGCATAAGGCAGTGGGCAGAGATGAGCTGAAGCTTATTAAGAAAGCCGAAGAGAATGGCAGGGTAGAGAAATGGTTAATTCATACTGATAAACAGCAGCAGGTGGGTATCAAGTTATTGGGTCCAGATGGTAAGCCCCTGCCGTCAGAGCAACAGGTGTCAAACATTCTCGAGAAACTGTTATGAGACGTGACTGCCAGAGAAATAACACCTACTGGGACCATTGGATTAATTTCGAAGAAAGCACTATATCTGAAACCATTCATGGTTTAAAGAATAATCCAGTAGTACCATTTCATAGGGCTTGTAATCTCTTTGACCTAGCGCGCGACCATTGGCATCTGATGCTATTGCGCTATTCGCGTGGTGATGCCATCAGTGAGCTGAGTCAATATTTTCCTGGGATACTGACTTATTGGGAGTTGTCGAATAGTTTATTCGCTGAAATCGGCCGAGGGGGTGGAGATCGAGGACGTTGGAATGGGCCTTTCTTGAACTGGTACCAAATCTCCTTCTGGTTGGTTGGTTTAGCGTTAACGCTCAACATTCCTGATGACCAATGGCAGCGGCTGTTGGCGATTATTGGCAATGAGGGAGAAGATAGGCTACTGGACCAGATTATCGCCACCCGCCAACCAGAGAGAAAGATAGGAACTCGCTTGTGCCACCCCAAACCCTATGCTCGTCTTCTCGCTGCCGTCGAGGCCCCTGCCAATCTGCAGGCGAGAAAATTAGCGACATTTGTCAAGCACTGGTATCGTGAACTCAAGCGGCGCCAAGAGGAGTGTGGACCCTACTGGTATCGAAATTACGAGGACAGTGATGATTGGGGAAGCTATTTTGGCCAGTGGTGCATTGAAGCCGTGGCAGTGGTCAAGGCTTTTGGTCTGGATGACCGACTCTGCCTAGGGCATCCCCACTATCCCGGTGACCTACTACGCCCTAATGGACCAACAACTCATCCTCCCTGTCCAGAGCAGCTCAAAGAGGAAAAAGCCAAGAGCTGGTTGGCCAGCTTAAAAGAACGGATTAGTCACTGGCTACAGACTATTTTGCAATGAGCATCCATAGTCCCTTGCAGATTGAACTGGGTCAGTGAGTCGGGAATAGCAGTGACTGCATGACCTTGTCAGCGAAATTTCAACAGCATTAGCGGGTTTGGCATCAGCGGCACCCTCAGCCGCGAAATGGAGATTGCTCATACCATTTTTCAGGAAAAACGATCTCCTTCAATGGTATTGGGTGAACTTCTTCATGGTAATACGCAGGTATTGAGGTTAGTCATTTTAGCCTGCTAGGCAATGCTGTGAATCAACCGAGTCGCTGAGTCTGTAATTAATTGATTGATTTTTCAGGGATAAAAATTAGCGCGCTTCCGGACTTCGAAATTTCTCTGCTCTCTGCTTTTGGAGAATATGGGCGCTTAGAGAGCAAAAACTAGGGGTGAGTGGGTAGTGGGTTTTTGGAGCGAGGTCCGGAAAGGTCAGTGGGACGTGCCAATACTCGCGGGATGGGGCATAAAAAACCCCAGCGGAGAACTGCCGAGGTCTGGAAAATGGTGGAGCAATTGCTATTGGTAACCCAATAATACTCTGTTACTCATGATAGCTGATAAGTGCTAATGCGTACATTGGTGATCTTGCTGAACTCTTTGCTGTTTCACGGCCGACAATTTATCGAACCTTGAAACGTCAGACAAATCAGACCCATTAAAAAATGTAGTGCCGGATGAGTTTTTCTTACATGTCAGATTATGTCGTGACTAATACAAATAAACTTGTGTGCTCAAATCAGAGAGGATCGAACAGTATAGCTATTCCTTCACCAAATCGACAATTTTAAAACCCATCACCACTCCTGCCGAGAGCTCGAGAGTCGCTACAATCAGCTATACCACCCGTTAAGTGCTCAGTCGCGTTGCTCCTTGCGCTCCGCTGAGGCCTGGGCAGCTTCTCCTCTAATTTCATATGCACCTTACAACCTATTGATGCTGCAATGTTCACTAGAGCATCGCGTGATAAATTTGATAAACGCCCGCGGAGTAAGTTATTTATACGTGGCTGAGTCACCCCACGATAGACAGCCGCTTCAGCTCGTTTCCATTTATAGTGCCATTTGTGCATGGTGGCCGGTCACGAAGCTGGAATTGCGCAAACGGTCGTTTGTGCAATCATCGAGGGATGCTAGTTAATACTAGGGCTTGCGTGTTGCAAAATTCTATTGCAAAATAAAACTAAATGGCAACAGAAAATTGCAAGCATGCGTATCGGCTATGCTCGGGTTTCAACCCAAGAACAAGATAACCAGGCTCAAATCATTGCCCTCAAAGCAGCAGGATGTGAATTGCTTTTTCAAGAAAAAGCATCAGGAGGCCGTTGGGATCGTCCTGAATTACATCGATTGTTATCACAGCTGCGTAAAGGTGATGTGGTTATAGTATGGAAATTAGATCGTCTATCGCGTTCGCTCAAAGATTTGCTGCTGACTTTAGAAAAAATTGAAGAAGCGGGGGCTGACTTTCAAAGCCTGACTGAAGCCATCGACACTGCTACTCCTGCTGCTGGGCGGATGATGCAAATTGTTGGATCATTTGCCGAATTCGAACGAGCCATGCTGCGAGAACGCACCAAAAACGGCTTAGATGCCGCACGTAAAGATGGACGAGTCGGTGGTCGAATGCCTAAGCTAACGCCTCAGCAACAAAGAGAAATTATTGGATTAGTCACGTCAGGTCAAAAAACCGCCGCAGATGCCGCTCGTCTATTCAGAGTTCATCCTTCTACCATTGCACGATTACTGGCTAAATACAGGTATCTATCGGCGACTTAAACCTAGAACCTAGCCAGCATAAATACGGTTCATCGGTGCCGTACCGTTAAAAACCACTAGACCTGAATCACCATAAACTAATGCATACGCAGACGATCGATTGCTTCTTCAGGAAGAGGAGTGGTTTGTTGGCAGCCTAGAGACAAGGCTTGGTCACCGGCTAAAAAGTGGTTCCAGTTCTTCATATTTTTTTTGAGCATCTGCGTCCCCTTGTTTAGCAGCTTTAAGGAACCATTCACACGCTAGCTTGTAGTCCCGGTTAACCCCATAACCATTTTTATACATAAGCCCAAGGTTATATTGAGCTATAAAATTCCCTTGTTTAGCGGCTTTGAGAAACCACTCGTACGCTAAGTGATAGTCCTGAGGAGTCCCTTTTTCATTGAAATACATGGACCCAAGGTTACATTGAGCCTCAGGAATTCCTTGTTTAGCAGCTTTAAGATACCATTCACGCGCTAGGTGATAGTCCTGAGCAACTCCATAACCACATTCATATATAACCCCGAGATTATATTGAGCTGACGCATCCCCTTGCCTAGCAGATTTAAGGTGCCATTCTCGCGCTAATTGGTAGTCTTGAGGAGTTCCTTTTCCATTGGAATACATAATCCCAAGATTATATTGAGCCTGAGGATCTCCTTGTTTAGCGGCTTTAAGGTACCATTCACGCGCTAGTTGGTAATCCTGAGGGATTCCTTGCCCATGGTAATACATAGTACCAAGGTTATATTGAGCCTGAGAAATTCCTTGTTTAGCGGCTTTAAGGTACCATTCTTGTGCTAGTGGATAGTCCTGAGGAGTCCCTTTTCCATTGGAATACATAACTCCAAGGTTAAATTGAGCCTCAGGATATCCTTGTTTAGCAGCTTTGAGGTACCATTCTCGTGCTAGGCGATAGTCCTGAGTAATTCCATGACCATGTTCATACATAGCTCCAAGCTCAAATTGAGCAGCTGTATGTCCGTCTTTAGCTGCTTTCAAAAAAAAATTATATGCAGTTTTGCCATCCTGGCTAGCTAGTCCGAGTCGGTATAACTGCTCTGGAGTTAAGTTTTCTGATTTTGCTGTGGATTTTTGCTTCTTTATTGGAGAAATTGCTGGCTTGGAATCGGCCAGTAAGGGGATTGACATATTTAGCAAAAAAACGCCGCAGAGTACCCCAAAAAGTTGTTTTTTCACAGTACTTTCTCCGAATAAAAGATTATAAAAAATAACTCCATCAGTAACAGCCTATCTGTGCCGTGCAGTTAAAGCTCGCTCCGCATGAGTAGATAATATACTAGGTATAATGTGATAGTCATCCGAATAAATCCTTTAACACCGACTTCCTGTTTCTTGCGGTGGTATCCACTTTCTTTGGCGTTGTTCTGCCTTTCTGAACTATTTTTAGTAGGGAATTTTTGTCGCTGACTATCTGGGCTTTCAGCGATCAAACCTCTCGTACCTTGATATCAAACTCAGCGAACAAATCTACCATTTGTAGCAGGGTTTTGTGATGTCAAGACTGACGGCCTACCAAATCTTAAAATGTCAGAGAGTAGAAAAGCAATTATAAAGCTAAGTAGCTTCTTTTGAAATCTAACTGAATTTCAGTCTCTGTAATGTCAGTGCCGAGTTTGTTTCGATAAGTTAAAAAATTTGATTAAGCATTAGGCTATTGGCCCGCTCATGGTTATTGAATCAAAAAGCTAGGAATAGATCAAGGCTAACTCAAGGGGAATTCGGGAACTTCAATTGATAAATGAGGTTTTTTGGATTTTAATGACTGTCCAAGTTGTGATTTTCCAGCTTGATCAGCTGAAATTATTATTGAAGTGGTCCAACTGTGCTGTGTCAAATAATGGGTTGAGGATTCAATGAGGTAAATTCCATCCGCTCCTGTTTTAAATCCGCTGAGTTTAATGAATTTTTCTGCTGTTAAATCGGCACGGCCATGAAGTTCTAACGTGCCATTGGCAGTTTCTCGATTTAAACGAGCTAATGTGGCTTGGGCTGCTGTTGTGGCTAACTCAGCAGTGGCGTAAGTATGCCGCTCAGTATGGATTGCAGCGGCTGAAATCACCGGAGCTTCTGGATTAGGGATCTCAATGATCTGTTGTTTTCCAGTTTGGCTATCATGCATTCTAGCAATAACCTTAGCCACACTGGTGCGATCGGGAAATAACAGCCGAAAATGGGTTATTTCATTAGGCGTTAAGGTAATTAATGGTAATTGACCTCCGCTGGCGCTTCTGCCTGCTGCGCG